>JBGTLG010000026.1:0-79597 GCA_041744215.1 Fimbriimonadales bacterium
GCTGATCTAAGGCGAAGACACTTCGCACGCGACGACTTGAGACACCGCCAATCCCTCCGAATTTCAACCCTCAAAGCAAGAGCCGCAGCCACAGCTCAGAAACAAACCCATTGCGACAGCCTTCTTGCCCCAGCCACCCCGACCAAACAATTCTTCCTTGTAGCCGACGTCACACCGATTGAGCAATCTGAGGTAAACCAAGCTCCAGGCTGAATTGGAGCTGTCGAATGTCAACGAATTCACCCATGCCACCGACGACCGAAGGCTCTACCGGGCCACGCCCGCCGGTCAGGCGCGGGTTGACGGCCGTAGCAGCGCAATACGAATGGTCGAGTGCAAAGATGTATCTGAATGGCGAAGTCGACTCGGATGGAGCTTTCGTCTCACGCGAACGTAGTCTCAACAGGAGGACCAGTTGAGACATCTGAGGCTAAGTTTATATGTATGACGATGTTTCGAATGTCGTTTCGTGCAGCAGTGGAACAGATGATTGACGGGCGGGTGGCCCGCCGCATCATGCCCGGCAATTCTGGCGCGTCAGACCCTCTCCACAGGGGCCCTTACGCCGTAGTGTTCTCAGGGAAAGGCAAGCCCATTCGCATACCTCTGGCAGGAAATCCGGCATTATAGGTAAAAAAGGTGATCAGCTATGGCTTCGGGCTTCAGCGAAACGGAAAGAGAACTCCTGGAAATGGCATTCGAGGACAGATACGGTCTATTCGAGTACGCGAACTCAAACTTTCCTGAGGACGCTGCAAGGATTCCGGCTGCATTGATCGCTCTTCGTGGATTGATTCAAAGGGGATGGGTGACATTAGTGCGCTTCAAGCACATTCCAGAAGCAGAAGAGCTGATAGATGACGGAGCAGTCGATGCAATCCTCGCCGACCCGCGAGCGTGGGCACTACCAGCAGAACTATCAGAATGGACAGTGGGATTCTATGCCACACCAGATGGAATAGAAGCAATGAACCGGATATGGGCAGAAGAGAAACAGCAGCCGTTGCAATGAAACGCAGCCAGCGCTAAAGGCCGTAGCGCTTCCCGCGGCAACCAAACCACTCCGCGAGCAGACTTTTAATCGAGGTTCGCTTGCCACGCCTCAGCAGACCGCACTTCGATAGCCTCGCCATCGCAAATCGCGTGCAGCTGTCCTTCATCGCCAACGCCGATGCTCTTGCAAACTCGGCCGTCTGGAAGTTGGTATGCCTTGCCCGCTGAGGAATCGCGAGCCGACCACAAGTCGCGAAGCGCAGCGAAGGAACTTGGCTTCGGGAGCCTGTCGAGTTTTTCCAAAATGCTCTCTGCCAACTCGAACGGATCGGGGATCTCGCGATCCGCAAGAAGCAGAGATGTTGCGCGGTCTGCAATCTCAGAGGGGAAGTCGGCGACCGTGAGGTTTGCGCCAATCCCGATGACCGCATACTTCTCCCGTGTTGGCGACGCTGCGGTTTCTGCGATCACGCCGCCTAACTTCTTGCCGCCAAGCGAGAGATCGTTTGGCCACTGCAAGTCGCAATCGAGAACCTTGGCCGCAGCGATCGCTGCCCACATGCCGACTAACTCTGCTCGCAAACCTGCGAGCGGTGTCCAAAAGGAGAACGCCAAGCATGAGCCTTTTGGGCTGAACCAACTTCGGCCGTGCCGTCCGTGCCCGTGCGTCTGCTCCAAAGCTGCGATGCCGCGAAAGGAGAAATCGCCAGCGCGAATTCTCTCGATCAACTCCGACTGTGTCGAGCCGACGGTTTCGAGCCGCAGGATCATCGAAACTCGAGATGAAAGGGAATCGCGGGCGCAGAGTGCGTCAGCATGCCAACGCTGATAAAGTCGATTCCTGTCGTCGCGTACTCTTTGACGTTATCGAGGTTTACTCCGCCGCTGACCTCGAGAAGCGCGCGCCCCTGCACGATGCTCACTGCGTCCTTGACTTCGCCGAGCAGCATGTTGTCGAGCATGATGATGTCCGCGCCGCAAGATAGCGCTCGGTCCACCTGGGCCACTGTTGCGCATTCGACCTCGATTTTCATCGAGTGCGGCCCTTGCGACCGCACTCTGGTTACCGCTTCGACGATCCCGCCCGCAGCGCGGATGTGGTTGTCTTTCACCAGAATTCCATCGGAGAGGTTGAATCTGTGGTTGTGCCCTCCGCCGCAGCGAACGGCGTATTTCTCGACGTATCTGAGCCCTGGCAGCGTCTTTCGTGTGTCGAGGATTCGGACCTTCGTCCCTTTCACGGCGGCAACGAACTTAGCGGTCACCGTCGCGATCCCGGTTAGGTGCATCAGGAAGTTGAGCGCAGTTCGCTCTCTCTGGAGCAGTTCGCGGGTGTTGAGTCTCCCGACGTAGATCTGGTCGCTGGGGTAAACGCGGTCGCCGTCGCTCATGTGGTGCTCGGCGTATTCGTCCTCGTCAGCGCCCACTGGCGGGGCGAGGAGGTCTTGGACGATTCCGAGCCCACAGACGACACCCTCTGCCTGGGCCTCGATGTAGAAGTCGGATTTGAGGTCATCTGGGACGGCAAAGCGGGTCACGTCGCCGAGCCCGAGGTCTTCGATGAGCGCGGCATCGACGAGTTCAGGCCAGCCGATCGGCTCATCCCCGAGGAATGGTTCCACGAGGTGAAGGATAGCCTATCCGGGCGGGGCGACGATAACCCCGCCGGGCCCAGGAGGGGGCGCCCAATCGGCGATCCATCCCGCAGATGGTGCGCTTCGGACTCACACCTCCATGCACTCTATGGGGAGTTCGTCTGCCGCAAAGTACTCGAGGTCGTAGCCGTAGATGTGCTCGACACCGCGATACTGAAAGCCGAGTTTCCGTATCACGTTGATCGAGGCGGCGTTGTCGGCAAGCGCTACTGCCGCGATGCGAGGGAGGCCGACGACTTCGAATCCATGCCGGACTGCGCCGCGTGCGGCTTCGGTTGCGTAGCCGTTTCCCCACTCCGCGCGGCGGAGGTGATAGCCAACTTCATTTTCGTCGCGCCGGTCGAGCTGCTTGAGCAGAATCGCTCCGACGATGCGGTCATCTTCTTTCGCCTGCAAACACCAATAGCCGAGACCCGGCGTCTTTGCGTCGCGATCAAGAATCCGCTCGATTGTTTGCGTTGTTTTCTCGAGGCTTCGATCTTCGCCTTTCGCTGCGCCGAGGTAGCGGATCACTTCAGGGTCGCTGTACATCTCATGGACTTCGGGCGAGTCGTCGATTGTCCACTTTCGTGCAACGAGGCGCGGCGTAGCGAAAATGATCTCCATCCGGTGATGGGTTACTGTGGATGGCTCCCCTTGGGTTCCGGCTTTGCAGTTGTCGCCTCTGGGTCTGGGTCTTGCGGAGGAATTCTTTTGGGCACCGGCGAATCTGTTGTCAGACATGATTGCAAAGGTGAGGACGGCGGTCCTGCACGGCATCGACGCCGTCGAGGTCACCGTTGAGACGAGCGTGTATGGCGGCTCGCCCTACTTTGCGCTTGTTGGTCTGCCAGACGCGGCAGTCAAGGAGAGCGGGGAAAGGGTCAAAAGTGCGATTCGGGACTCGTCATATGAGTTTCCACCGCGCAATATCATCATCAGCCTTGCGCCGGCCGACTTAAGGAAGGAGGGGCCGGCATTAGACTTGCCGATTGCGGTCGCCATTCTTGGAGCCAGCGGACAAGTGCCCATGGACGCTTTTGAGGAGACGATGGTTGCTGGTGAGCTGGGTCTCGATGGGTTGATTCGCCCGATCCCCGGCGCGGTCAACATGGCTCTGTAT
Organism: Fimbriimonadales bacterium; assembly: GCA_041744215.1. GTDB lineage: Bacteria > Armatimonadota > Fimbriimonadia > Fimbriimonadales > ATM1 > JAHCHL01. Next base: position 3,751 of record JBGTLG010000026.1, read on the forward strand.
TGTCAGGCGCACGGGATCAAGCGGGTGATTCTGCCAGAAGAGAGCGCGCCCGAAGCGACTGTCGCGACAGATGTGGATGTTTTCGCGGTTTCACACCTGCGCGATGTTGTCGACATACTCCAAGACCCCGGTGTGCGCGACCCGTTGCCGAGAGGCGACTTTGCCAATGCAAGGCGACCTGAATACGACACGGACTTCAGCGACGTCAAAGGGCAAGGGCTCGCAAAGCGCGCTTTGGAGATCTCTGCTGCGGGTGGACACAACGTGATCATGGTTGGCAGTCCTGGCAGCGGCAAGACGATGCTTGCTCGAAGATTGCCGACGATCCTTCCGCCGCTGTCGACTGAGGAAGCGATCGAGGTTACGCGCATCTACTCCAGCGCAGGCATGATGGGCGGACGAAAAGGTTTGATTTGGGAGCGGCCGTTTCGTTCACCGCATCATTCTGCAAGTCATGCAGCGATCGTGGGTGGCGGGAAGTTTCCGCGCCCTGGACAAGTGAGCTTGGCGCACCACGGCGTTTTGTTCTTAGATGAGATGCCGGAGTTTGATCGCAACGTGCTCGAGGGCTTGAGGCAGCCGCTCGAAGACGGCGTTGTTTCGGTCGCACGCGTGCAAGCGTCACTCGATTTTCCGGCGGAGCTGATCTTAATCGGCGCGATGAATCCGTGTCCGTGCGGTTACCATGGTGACCGGGAGAAAAAGTGTATGTGCTCACCGGAAGCAATTCGCCGATACATGGGGCGAATCTCAGGTCCGCTCATTGATCGAATCGACCTATACATCGATGTGCCGCGACTGACGCAGGACGAGTTGCTCTCTTCGAAGCCCGGCGAGCCGAGCGCTGCAGTTCTTGATCGCGTCATTCGAGCAAGAGAGCAACAGAGCAAGAGGCTGGGTGGCAGCAGGACGAACGCTAAGATCACAACCAAGGAACTGCGCGAATTGGTCCCGATGACCGACTCGCAAAAAGAGATCATGCGCAGCACGGCATCGCGCATGAACATCTCAGCGCGCGTGTTTGATCGACTGCTTAAAGTTTCGCGAACAATTGCAGATTTAGAAGGTTGCGACACGATTGAGGATAAGCATTTGATGGAAGCCGTTCAATATCGAGAGCGGTACGGACTCAGCGGCGCGTGAAAGGTACGCTCTTTGTCTATGGTAAGAATCGTCGGCGACCCGCTTCCGAGCATTCCGTGGGAAGAGCGCGCGTCGCATTGCGAAGAATTGGTTTGGAGGTACTCAGCAAATCCGATCATTGAGAGGAATGCGATTCCGGGAAGCAACAGCATTTTCAACAGCGCGGCTGTTCCGTATGGAGACGGGTTCGCGGGTGTTTTTCGCTGCGATAGCAAGCGACGTGAGATGCGTCTGCACGCCGGGCTTAGCGATGATGGATTCTCGTGGGCGCTTTCGCCTGACCCAATCCAATGGAATCTGCCGGATGGAGTCGAGTATCCGGAGTACGGCTACGATCCGCGCGTCGTCTTTCTAGAAGGTAAGTACTGGATTACGTGGTGCAACGGTTTTCATGGTCCTTGCATCGGAATGGGCTGGACTGAGGATTTCTGCAGTTTTCACCTGCTTGAAAACGCGCTGATGCCTTACAATCGAAACGGCGTGCTGTTTCCACGGAAAATCGGTGGGCGATACATGATGCTCAGCCGGCCGAGCGATAATGGACACACTCCGTTTGGCGAAATCTTCTTGTCGCAAAGCGATGATCTGGTGCACTGGGGACGACATCGATGGGTGATGCGCGGTGAAATGCCTTGGGAGTCGACAAAAATCGGCGCAGGTCCTGTGCCGATTGAAACGACGGAGGGATGGCTGCTGTTTTATCACGGTGTGCTCACTTCGTGCAGTGGTTTTGTGTATCACTTTGGCGCAGCATTGCTCGACTTAGATCAGCCTTGGACCGTGATCGGGCGGACGAGTGATTATCTGCTTTCTGCGCAGGCGCCGTATGAGCAAATCGGTGACGTGCCGAATGTCGTCTTTCCTTGCGCGGCGCTCGCCGATCCTGCGACAGGGCGCATCGCGATCTACTATGGCGGGGCGGACACGGTGACCTGTTTGGCGTTTTGCCAAGCGGAAGAGATCGTCGAACTCTGTCGGATCGGGACATAATGATGCAACATGTTTAGCTTTTTGCTTACTGGTGCTATTCGTCGTGCTGACGAGTTCGAGCCTGGGTCGACGGCAACGCCGCATCCTGGCACGAACCTCAAATCGACCGAGTTCCGCATTGCTGACGAAAAAATCGAAGCGTTGCGCTTGGCGTGCGCTGCAATGTGGAGTCTTGTGAAGGAAAAGCACGGCGCTACCGACCAAGATCTGATGGACCGAATCTTGGAACTTGACGCCGCGGACGGCAAACTCGACGGCAGGGTATCAGCCAGTCCGAACTGCTTGCAATGCGGTCACAGGATGTTGATGCGAGCGAGAGCGATCTGCGTGTGGTGCGGCGCGGAAACAAAGACTGCGGGGCCATTTTGATGCCAAGCGTCGACATGATAGGGATCGTCGCAAGCAACCTTCAAGATTCCATTCGGTTCTATCGAATGCTGGGAGTTGATTTCCCTGAGCCTGAAGCTGGCAGCCCGTATGTAGAAGCGAAGCTGCCAAGTGGACTGCGGGTTTCGCTGAACGAACAGGAAATGATGAAGAGCGTGCTTCCGCACTGGGAGGAGCCGAAGGGGCACCGAATCGGGCTAGCGTTCTTGTGCAGCGGTCCCGAGGATGTCGACAAAGTTCATTCACAGATTGTGGCTGCGGGTTTTGAAAGCGCGAAGGAACCATGGGACGCGGTATGGGGTCAGCGCTATGCGCTCCTTTATGATCCTGACAGGAACATCGTCGATCTCTTTGCTCCGCTGACGGATTAAGGGAGCGGCCACTCACGCACCACGACGTATTTGTGATCAGCTCCAAACTGAAGTGAGTTGATGAGCGTTACTTTGTCGACGTTCCACTCTATGGGCTCGAACTTCACTCGTGGCAATTCAACCGGTTGATTGAAACGAGCGATCGTAAGGTGTGGTTGATCGATCGGGTGCATCGGGTCGGAAAGACGCTGCAGAATTCCGCTGAGTTCTTCATTCTCCTCGGGTTTCAGAAAGAGCACACGCTTCAAGCGCGACGCCGGAAATCCGCCGAGCTCCACGAGGCGAAGCGTGAACGCACTTGCGCGTGCTATCGCGGTTTCCGTCATTCGGATGCAATCGTCTTGACGAAACTCGTCTCCAAAGAACTTCAGCGTGATATGCATTCGGTCCGCTGTGACCCACGCGCCTTTCTGCTTGATGTCTCTGTGGGCCCGGGCCGCGATGGACTCTGCAGCCTCAAGCACTTGCTCCGGTGGCACCAGCGCTGCGAACAGTCTCATGGCGCTATTTTGTCCCGAGTCCTTTACCCATCGTTCGCTATTGCGTCAAACTACAGGGCATGCTTGCTCACGTAGCTCTCTTCAGCCTTCTGCTCGCGCCGCAAGCGGAGGTCGACAATCCTTTGCCTCCCGGCACTGCAATCGAGTTTGCCGCTCAAACCATGACGGGCAACAGCGTTAGTTCGAACACGCTCAAGGGAGCGGCGTGTGTCATTCTCGTTTGGGGGGCTTGGTCGCAACCGTCCGTGCGTACATTAGACTTGGCGCGCGAACTTCGTGTAGGTGGCCGCAAGATTCGGTTCATCGCTCTCGCGAGTTGGGACACCAAAGATGCTGTGGCCGCTGCGCTGGAGACAGACAAGTCTGGGGCAGAAGTGTGGTGGGATCCGGCAGGCCGCGACAGACAAGATTCCATCGCGACAAAGGTGTTTAAGACACGGCGGTTCCCAACGATCTACGTAATGAACTCGTCAATGCTTGTGTTGAAGGGCTTCGTCGGATATCGCGCAACGGATCGAGATGCGCTTTTTGCGGCGATCGACTCAGCTGAGTAACTACCGGCCGAGCGGGTTCACAGGCCTTCCGTTCATCCGAACTTCCCAGTGCAGGTGCGGTCCCGTGCTGTACCCTGTCGATCCTACGGCTGCAATCGTCTTGCCCTGTGTTACGCTCTGACCCTGGCTCACGTACAGTTTGGAAGCGTGCGCGTAGAGGGTTGATAGTCCGCCACCGTGGTCAATGATCACGCAGTTGCCATATCCACCTCTCCAGCCGGCGAAGATCACTCTGCCGGGGGCTGCAGCCCTGATTGGATCGCCTGTGCGGCCAGCGATGTCGACACCGTTATGCATCTTGTTGACACCGGAGATCGGGTGTCGGCGCATCCCGAATCCGCTGCCAACTCTGCCGGGGACTGGCTGCATGAGTCGCCCTCGATAGATGGGCACATTGCTGCCGCCCGCCGCGTAGTATCTGGCCAGCTCGGCCTCGACCTTTCGGCTCTCTTTCTCAACCTCGTCGAGTTCGTGCTCAAGCTTCGCCTTGTCGCGGTTCAGCTCAGCCAGTAGGCTCTTCTTTCGTGAAATCGCACGGTCAAGCTGCTGCTTTTCGCTAACTTGCCTCTGCTTCAGCGACGAGATTCTCTTGACGACCTGATCCGCGGCGATCTTCTGTTCCGCGATGGTCTGTCTTGCTTCGCGGAGTTCGTGCACGACCGCTCGGTCTCGCTTGGCCATGAGCTCCATCACGAAAGCTCGCTCGGCGATGTCGGAGAAGGTTTCGGAGCCCGCTAGAATCGACATCGGCGTCGGGTCCCCTTGAAGGTAGTTTGCAAGCAGGCGATCCCCAATCTCGTTTTGGCAGGACTTGATCTTTTCCTCGGCTTTCCTCAACTTCGCAGCAATCTGGTTCTGCTCGCTTTGGGCCGCCGTCAATTTGGCGTTGGTTTCGCGGACTCGGTCCTGGGCGGCGTCGAGATCGGAGTCGATCTCCCGGATGTCCTCCATGACCGCACCGGCTTCGCGCCGTTTGACCTGAATCTCTTTGCGAATCTCAGCCGCTTGCTTCTGAGCGGCCGCTCGTTTCTGCTCGAGCGCCTTCTGACTTGGCTTCGACGTCTGTCCCACGGCGAACACCGCAAGGCTCAGCGTGAGCAGGCCGACGAGTGCGTATCCAAGGTTCCTCATGCTCCCAGCCTCAAGTACTTCCGTACGGAGAGTGCGGCGGAGAGGATACCTAAACTTGCCCCGAGAACCAGGAGCGTCAAGATCACCGGGACTGCAGGAAACCCCATCTCCGCCGAGCGCCCGAGACCCAGCCAGTTGATCGATTGGCTCGCAATGTACGCCGAAATGCCCCACAGCAGAAGTCCCGCGATCAGCCCGCCAAATGCTCCCTGGAAGCCGCCTTCTAAGAGGAACGGCCAGCGAATCGTCGCTCGGCTCGCGCCGACGAGCGCCATGATCCGCAGTTCGTTGCGCCTCGACATAACGGTCAGCCGAACCGTGTTATAGATCAGAGTTCCCGCGGCGAAGAAGCTGAGGACGATCAGGATGCCGCCAACAAGGCGCACCAGCCCGAGGAGCCCGATCGCCAGCTCACGATCCTTGATGGCGTCTCGCACCCCGTGCTCTTGCAAAACGTTAGGGTGCTCAAGAAGCGCGGCTTTGACGCGGTCGGCATCCTCCAGTTTCTCGAGCCGAACGCGGAACTGATCGGGAAAGGGGTTTGGCTGGGTCGCGTACATCTCTGAGAGGTTCTGCTTCTCGACGTACTTTCTCCACTCCTCATCCCGGGGCAGCAGGACCACGTTGGCAACTCCCGGGATCGTGCGAAGCTCCTCCGCCATCTTGTGCTTCGGCCCGGCCGACAGTTCCCCGTCAATCGACACCGTCAGTTCAAACTCGCTTTGCAGCGATCCGAGGTACGTGACCAGCGAGAGGTAGGTGTGCCCAAGCCCGCCGAAGATGAGTAGCGCGATTGCCGCGGTGCTGATCGCCGAGACGGTCATCAGGCCGTTGCGCCGAAGAGCGACGACCGCCTCTTCGAGAATGAACTCGATTCGGTCAAGCACCGGCGCCCCCAAGCCCGAACTCGTCTGAAATCACCCGACCATGCTCGAGTCGGACAACCCGCCGCTGGAACGCGCTGATCGTTTGGAAGTCGTGCGTCGCCATGATCACAGTCGTCCCACGCGTGTTCACTTGCTCAAGGACGCTGATGATGTCGAGGCTGGTCTCTGGGTCAAGGTGGCCGGTCGGCTCGTCGGCGACGAGCAGCTTCGGGTTGTTCACCAAAGCGCGCGCGATGGCGATTCGTTGCTGCTCGCCGCCTGAAAGCTCCCTCGGGTAAGCGTCTGAGCGAAGAATCAAGCCGAACCGGTCGAGGAGGTCGGGGACCCGCGTCCTCGCCTCGCGCCGCGTGTGCCCCGCCGCCCGCATAGCGTACATCAGGTTCTCGTAAACCTTCTTTTGAGGGAGCAAGCCGATCTCTTGCGGTACGAATCCGATTTGCCGCCGGAGCGACGGGATCCCCGCCTCGGTGATCGTACTCAGGTCGCGTCCCTCCAGCAGTACCCGACCACTCGTCGCCAGCAACTCCCGAATCAGCAGCTTCAGGAGCGTGGACTTCCCGGAGCCCGTCTGGCCAACCAGGAACAGGAACTCGCCCTGGACGACCGACAGATTGACGCCGTTGAGGCCAAAAATGGGTCCGGGGTACTCGACGCTAACGTTCTGAAACTCGATCAAGCCCGCTAATTATGACGGAACCCAGCGCCGCGCGAATACCCCGCCCGCCTCCCAACGGCCACAATCACAGGCGATGGCAAACGTGGAGCTTCGGATGATCACGCGCGACGACCCCATCGTAGGAGACCTTCCGCTCCTCATCCGGTTCGGGTATGCGTCCGAATACTTTTATGATCTTGAATCCCGGGAAACCGCAGCCGGGTTCAGCTGGTCGCTCATCCGCCGCCCCGCCAGCCCGCCGATCGCCAAGGAGCACCGCTGGATGCCGTTCGAGGATGCGCCGCCCAACGCCAGGGGCTACGTCGCGCTTGTTGACGGAGAGCCGGCCGGCTATGTGGAGTGCGCCCTCGAGGAGTTCACGAACCTGGTCCGCGTGCTGCACCTGTACGTCCGCCAGGGGTCGCGGCGCATGGGCGTCGGGACAAAACTGCTCGAAGGAGTTGAGCAGGCGGCCCGGCATTTTCGGGCGCGCGGCGTCGTCATCGAGACGCAGACGGGCAACGTGCCCGCGATCCAGTTCTACCAGAGCATGGGATACACGTTTTGGGGGGTGAACAGCGCGTTCTATACGAACGACGACGTCGCCAAGCGGGATGTCCGGGTTGATTTGGGCAAGACGCTGTAGGTTCGGCGTTCCGCGTGCGGCTCGCTGCGTGCGGGGAACGACTCCGTGGACCCAATGAGTGACTCCGTGGACGCAATGAGTGACTTCGTGGACGCAATGAGCGACTCCGTGAGCGCAATGAGTGACTCCGTGGGCGCAATGAGCGACTCCGTGAGTGCAATGAGTGACTCCGTGGGCGCAGTGAATCACTCGCTGGCGTCACCCCGTAGGGGCGGCAGGGCGGTGTGTTCGCCGACGATTTAGCGGGCGAATCGAGCGAGGATCCAGTCGCTAATCGCCTTCAGGACGGCGGGCGCGAAGGTCTCCTCGATGAGCCCGTATTCCCCAGGCGAACCGGTTTCTGCCGTCTGGAACAGGTGATTCAGGCCGGCGAACTCCTTGACCGTGACATCCTTGTTGCCGCCTTCTCGGAGCGCTTTCTCGATCTCGGGCAGGTTTTGCTTCGCGTCCACCTGGAGGTCGAGGCTGCCGTTGAGCGCGAGGACGGGGACGGTCACCTTGCGGAGCGCGAGCCTCGGATCGTGGAAGAGGAACGATTGGAGCCACGGCGTGAGCAGGCTGTCGACACCGGCGAGCCATTCGGCGCGGAGGACTTCGCGTGCTTCGTCCTCGTCGCAAAACGTGTTGACAACTCCGCGGATTTGGTCGGCTGTCGCGTCTTTTCCAGCGGTCTTCATATGGGCGATGACGCGGTCCCAAAGGGCGGTTTGCATGTCGATGAGTTCTTGGGAGGCGCCCGCCGAGCCCGCAATGAGCCTTTGCTGGAGGCGCAGGATGTCGTGCCCGGGCACGCCGGTTCCCGCGAGGAGGATGATGAACGCCACGTTGGGCGATCTTGTGGCGGCGATGGGCGCAATGATGCCGCCTTCGCTGTGGCCGGCGATGCCGATCTTCTTCTTGTCGATCTCGTCGCGGCCCATGAGGAAATCGACCGCGGCGACGGCGTCGTTGGTGAAGCCTTCGCTTGTTGTGTTGGCGAAGACTCCGCCTGACTTGGCGACTCCTCGGTCGTCGTACCGGAGGACGGCGATTCCGCGGCGACTGAGGTGGTCGGCAATGATCAGGAATGGACGATGGCCGAGGAGGAATTCGTCGCGATCCTGTGGTCCGGAGCCTGAAACGAGGACAACGGCCGGAAACGGGCCTTCGCCTTCGGGGGTTGTGAGCGTCCCGGCGAGTTTGTGGCCTTCCAGCTTGTTCTCGAACTCAACGTCTTCTGCTTTGTACGGGAAGGGTGGAACGGGGTTCTGCGGTCGCTTGGGTTCGTCAACCTTGTCGGTCCGTTTGAGTTCGAGTGGGAATGTCATGCCGGCCTGCCGGAATTCTCCAGAGATCATCTGGCCGTCTTCGCTGAGCGTGCCTTCGAACTCGAAAGTGAGCACGGGCGCTGCGAGCTTGAGCTTTCGGTCCGCGAAAGACGTCTGCTCGACAGCGATGCCGGTAACGCCCTGATCGGGGCTGTCCATCGTGGTCTTGTAGCCGTCGCCATCTTTTGCGATGTGGAAGACGACCCGAAGCTTAATGGTTTGTATCTCGAGGGTGCCGAGCCAGGTGCCCGCTGGATTTGGCTGGGCGATCGAGGCCGCGAAGAGCGCTGCCGCGCTGAGGACGATGAGCAGTTTGAGCATTGTTGAGAGATTGTACGCGCTCGCTCTTTTGCGCGTTTCTGCTAAGGCCGCCAAACCTAAAGAGTTGCACGAAGTTTCCGACAATTTTGACAGGAGCGGAAGTTGCGTTGGCAAAGACGGCGTTTATCACTGGCATCACTGGACAGGACGGCTCATATCTCGCAGAGCTGCTGTTGGGCAAAGGCTACGAAGTTCACGGTCTGATGCGCAGATCGAGCAGCTTCAACACAGGTCGAATAGACGAGATTTATGAAGACCCTCACGTTGACGACGCGAGACTGACCTTGCACTTCGGCGACCTGGGCGACGGGTCCAATCTTGCGCGGCTATTGACGAAGATTCATCCTGATGAAATCTATCACTTGGGCGCGCAAAGCCATGTTCGTGTGAGCTTCGATATCCCGGAATACACCGGCGACGTAACGGGGATTTCCACGCTTCGGCTGTTAGAGGCGATTCGCGAAACAGAGATTCCTACCAAGTTTTACCAAGCGAGCAGCAGCGAGATGTTTGGCGCAGCGTTGCCACCGCAAAATGAGCTCACTCCGTTTCATCCACGCAGCCCGTATGCTGTCGCCAAGGTGTATGCGTATTGGATCACAGTCAACTATCGGGAAGCTTACGATATGTTCGCGTGTAACGGCATTCTATTCAATCACGAGTCGCCGCGACGCGGAGAGACGTTTGTAACGAGGAAGATAACGCGCGGGCTTGCGAACATTCTCGCCGGAAAGCAAGACAAGATTTACCTGGGCAACTTAGAGGCGCGTCGCGACTGGGGTTATGCGCCTGAGTATGTCGACGCAATGTGGCGGATGCTTCAACACGACACACCCAACGACTACGTTATCGCAACCGGCGAAACGCATTCGGTTCGCGAGTTCCTCGAGATAGCATTCGGGATCGTGGGCCTCAACTATGAGAAGTATGTCGGCATCGACCCTCGTTACTACCGTCCGACAGAGGTGGACGTGTTGCTTGGAGACGCGTCGAAAGCAGAGCGAGACCTTGGATGGAAGCCGAAGACAACGTTCGCGGAGCTGGTGCGAATGATGGTTGAAGCTGACCTCAGGGCAGCTGGAGTGCAAACACCATGTCTCGAATCAGTCGCGGCATAGGGCGCGCACGCGTCGTAGTCACAGGCGGTACCGGGTTTCTCGGTAGGCACCTCGGTGAGTGCGCAAATCATCATGGCCTTGTCAACCTTCGCTTGCTCGGCTCAGCAGACTATAACTTGACAGATCCAAGCGAATGCCGACGGCTCGTCGAGGAAGAGAAGCCAGACATTCTGATTCACGCTGCCGCGGTGTGTGGTGGCATAGGTGCAAACAGGCAGGAGCCCGGTCGGTTCTTCTTCGATAACGCAGTGATGGGGATTCATTTGATCGAAGAGGCTCGTAAAGCAGGCGTTGCGAAGTTCGTGCAGCTCGGTACTGTATGCAGCTATCCAAAGTTTGCGCGGGTTCCGTTTCGAGAAGATGAGCTATGGAACGGATATCCTGAAGAGACTAACGCTCCGTACGGTCTGGCGAAGAAAATGCTCTTGGTGCAGCTCCAGGCGTACCATCAGCAATATGGTTTCAATGGCATTTACTTGATTCCTGTGAATCTATACGGCCCCTTCGACAACTTCGATCTTGAGACGAGCCATGTGATCCCCGCGTTGATTCGGAAGTTCGATGAAGCGCGACGCATAGGCGCGCGGCATGTCGTATGCTGGGGCGACGGATCCGCCTCACGCGAGTTTCTGTTTGCGAGGGATGCTGCGGAGGCGATCTTCCTCGCTGCCGCCGAATACAATGGCTCCGAGCCGATAAACATTGGAACCGGCGTAGAAGTGACAATCAAATCTCTAAGTGAGATGATCGCTGAGATGATCGGTTACAGTGGCGAAATCCTCTGGGACACCACAAGGCCAAACGGCCAACCTCGGCGAAGACTCGAAACGTCGAAAGCGTCACAGGAGTTTGGATTCTGCGCCGGGACGTCGCTTAAGGAAGGCCTTCAGCAAACGATTCGCTGGTTTCAAAATCACTCTGCGGTGGCTGCTTGATGAAGCTATTGCTAATCAATCAGTACTTCGCGCCCGATGTTGCCGCTTCGGGGCAAATCGCTGCCGATATCTGTCGCTCACTTGCGGAAGACTATGACGTTGAAGTGCACGTGGTTACAGGGGAGCCAAGCTACACGAACGAACACATACCCGCGCCAAGTTATGAGTTGTGGCATGGCGTGCGCATTCATCGCATTCCGATGGGTCAGGCGCGCGGGAGAATGAAGTTGAGTACTCGCGCAAGGGGTTACCTTCACTTTCTTTCGAAGGCGTCGCGGCTTTCAGATCGTATTGCCCGCGAACATAAGATCGACACCGTCATGACGATGACGAATCCGCCTTTTGCGGCGGGGCTTGGACGTCGTTTGAAGCGGCGAGGATTGCGATTCGTGTTCGTAGTACATGACATCCATCCCGATGTCTTGATCGCGACTAACTGGGCAAAGCTGCCGAGGCCACTCTTGTCTTTGTGGAGCCATTGGGCGAAGAAGGTGCTGCGCTGTGCTGACGATGTTGTAGTGCTGGGCGATGTGATGCAGAGGACGATCGTCGAAGACAAGGGAGTTGATCCTTCGCGAGTTCGCGTGATACCCCTGTGGGGCAGGCCCGAGTTTGCACCGACACGGCCGGATCCAAGGGTCCGAGAGTCGCTTGGATACGGCGAAAGCGAGAAGCTGATCCTCTTTGCGGGAAACATGGGGGTCATGCATCCGCTGGATCCGATACTTGATGCGGCAAAGGAACTGGAAAGTCAGGCCGTACGGTTTTTGTTCATCGGTGAGGGCGCGAAGAAGGCTCAGTTAATCGACCAATGCCAAGGCATGCGACTACAAAACGTTTCATTCTTGCCTTATCAAGCCGAGGAACGATTCGGACAAATCCTTTCTGCATCCGATGCATGCATTGTAACGCTCGAACCTGGTTTAGAACGTCTCGCAGTACCGTCGCGTGCCTTCACATTCTTGTCGGCGGGCAAGCCTCTGATCGCGCTAATGGCCCCTGAGGCTTGTGTCGCCAGAATCGTTACGGAGCATGGATGCGGATGGGTCGTCGACGGAGCCAGAGACATTGCTGATGTTGTGAGGCGGTGTTCTCGCGAAGAGTTCGCCGACCGGGGATCGAAGAGCCGCCAAACTTATGAAGCCCGGTTTCAGAGGGAGGACGTCATACGCCAGTATGCCGAGCTACTGCTTGGGGCGAGTTACGCCGCGGTCTCTAAGTGCTCGGATTCGAGCGAAGTTGGATCGGTCGCAGCCTGAGAGTTCGACAGCAATATCGTTTCCGTCTTTGCTGGCCGAAGCCTTGCGACTGCGGTGATTGTCGAGACGACACACTTTACATCGGCAATGAGATTGCGATTTCGAACGTAAGCCTTATCCGACTCAATCTTCAATGGTAACAGTTGCTCGGTGTAAAACTTGATTGGATCTTGCTGCTCAGCAAGAAGCTCTTCTTCGTGCCGGAGCCACAACTGGGTCGGTCCTGTTACGCCAGGTCTGACGCTGAGAATCTGTCCGAGATCGGTTTCGCTGTAGCATGGGATGTAGCTGTAGGACTGCGGTCGTGGGCCTACAAGGCTCATGTCTCCGATGAGCACATTCCAAAGTTGAGGAAGTTCATCCAGTTTCGATTTTCGAAGTAGGCGGCCGACCCGGGTCACTCGATCATCATTGGCAACGGTTACTTCAGGACCAATCTTGATCGCCTGATGGACCATTGTCCTGAACTTCAGCATATGGAACGGTCGCCCACGGCGGCCTGCGCGCCGATGACGAAAGAAGACCGGTCCAGGCGAATCAAGCCTTACGGCAATGGCTATGAGACCGAATAGCGGCACTGCAGCAAGGAGTCCACACGCTGCAATGGCGATGTCACCAACGCGCTTCGCCGACTGATCGAAAACGAGATAGCTCACTCTCTGATTCCTTAGAAACGCACGTAGAGCATCGCGGCCCGCAAGTTTCTCCCACTTGCATGGTCGGCAAGTTCGGGAAAGAACCTCAGGTCAGCGGTGAGGTTTAAGCTTGCTTAGGAAGCCTTGGATCTCTTGAATCTCATCCGTCTAAAGATAGGCACGAAGAAGATCCAAATTCCGGTGCACCCAAGGGTGAAAAGCAGGATCGCGATGATAGGCAGAATGTAAGTGTTCATTCCATCCGAGAACCAGCTCAGGTCGTGAAAGTCTTCCGCAATCTGGTCTGTTCTGAAGGCGACGTTGAGAGGCTCGCCGGTTTTCCCATCCACCTGAACTTCCATGTAGCCCTCCTTGCTTAGCACCTTGAAGATGTTCGACTTGGGCCGATAGTCAATGCGATCGACATCCGCAAGGGACTGGAGCTCAGGCACTCCTGCGGAAAATGCGCCCTCGGCAGCCATTTGGAGCGAGACGGCCTCGGAAAGACCTTCGATCTTTGTCCCCTTTTGTTCTGGAGGACGTACCCACCCGAAGCTGCCTTTGGTGGCGAGCAGAAAGCCCGTCGCTGCGATGAGGACCAGGAAGAGCGACGAGAGTAATCCGGCCCAGCGGTGAATGGTTCGGAGGCGATGGTACATGGCGATGAGCGTTCGTACCCCAATTTCGGGCCTCGGTGAACTGGAAACCGCTGTATAATCCCTTGAGGTGAAAGCTGATGGCTGATCGTGTCTACATTTTTGATACCACCCTCCGCGACGGCGAACAGAGCCCTGGGGTAGCTCTTAATGTCGCCGAGAAGCTCGAAATTGGACACGCATTGGTCGACCTTGGGGTTGACGTCATCGAGGCGGGGTTTCCGATCAGTTCACCGGGTGACTTTGAGAGTGTGCAGACTCTGTCCCGCGAGTTGAGAGGCGTTACGATTTGCGGTCTGACTCGCGCAAAGCGCGAGGACGTGGAGTGTGCCGGCGAGGCGCTCAAAGGCGCGGAACGCCCTCGGATTCACACCGGACTTGGAGTCAGCGACCAGCACCTGGAACACAAACTGCGGATGACCCGCGACCAAGCGCTCGATGCAGGCGTAAACGCTGTCAAGCTTGCCCGTCAGTTCGCAGACGATGTTGAGTACTTCATGGAGGACTCTGGCCGTGCAGACCCGCAGTACGTGTACCGCGTGGTCGAAGCGGTGATCGCGGCGGGTGCAACGGTGATCAATGTCCCCGACACGACCGGTTATACGTTCCCGACGGAGTACATGGCTCTGATAAGGGGAATCATCGAGAACGTCCCCAACAGCGACAAGGCGATCTTTAGCTGCCATTGCCACAACGACCTTGGCATGGCGACCGCTAACACTCTTGCAGGCGTTGTCGGCGGTGCGCGGCAGGTCGAGGTGACGGTCAATGGTATCGGTGAACGAGCCGGAAACACGGCTTTGGAAGAGATTGTCACGTCCTTCGAGATACGGAAGGACTTCTTCGGCGTCCAAACAAACGTCCAGCTTAAGAAGCTGATGGAGATCAGTCGACTGGTCAGCAGGCTAACAGGAATGATGGTTCAGCGCAATAAAGCTGTGGTGGGCGCCAATGCCTACGCCCACAGCAGCGGGATTCATCAGGACGGGGTGTTGAAAGACCGTCTTAACTATGAGATTATCTCTCCGGAGTTAGTCGGCGCCGCTCGCAGTGAGATCATTCTCACGGCCAGAAGTGGTCGGCACGGGGTGAAGCACCGGCTAGCGGAGATGGGTTTTTCGTTCACAGACGATCGTTTTGAGAAGATCTATGAGAACTTCATAAAAGTCGCCGATACCAAGAAGGAAGTCACCGAGGACGACCTAAAAGAATTGGTAGATACGGTAAGGTAGGTGGTGCAGGTTAGAGGATCGACTTTCTGAAGGTGAAGGTAGGCAACAAAAGGGCCCGTCGAGAGACGGGCCCTACTACTTTCGCATGCGGTGTCCCCTGGCTTACTCCTTCACGAAGACCATCGCGCCCTCTTTCTTGTCGACCGCGACGAGCTTCTTTCCGCCGTCTTCTATCGTGAAGACCATTGGTTTCTTGGCATCGGCCTTTTCACTGGGACTGGCGTCCTTGGTCATGTCCTCAACTGACATCCCCATCGCCTTCTCAAGATTGAGTGTGAGGGTCGATCCAGAGACGGTGTAGCTGCCTTCAAGGGGCACCATCATGTTCATCGTGAACGTCTTGTCCGGCTTGAGTTCTAAGCTCAGATTTCCCATCATGCTCTGGGCAAGCGCCGCGGACATAGGATTGTCTGTATCCGTCCCCTCTAATGAGCCCTTGTACTTCCCGACAACGTTTGCTCCACCGCAACCGGCAACCAGCGTCACGGCAATCACCACAGAGATTAGGTATCGATTCATGAGGCTATGACGGAACTGCGGACCCCGAAGCCTCCACTGCGCGTGGGCCGGCCAAGTTTCAGCCGAGACTATCTCGCAACGCGTTCGAAGATGTCGAGCCCAGCGGCGTTCCAGTCGTCGAGGAATCTCTTGAGCCCGCTGTCTGTCAGTGGGTGATTGAACAGTTGGTTCAATACCTTGAACGGCATGGTCGACACGTGTGCGCCGGCCTGGATCGCTTCGACGACATGCAGTGGGTGCCGGACGCTCGCGACGAGCACTTCGCTGGAAAAGCCGTAGTTTTCAACCATGGCGACCGTGTCTGCAACAGCCGACATTCCGTCGCCGCTGATGTCGTCGACTCGCCCAACGAAATTGCTTATGTAAGTCGCGCCCGCCTTGGCGGCCATTAGTGCTTGGGAAACCGAAAACACGAGCGTGACGTTCGTTCGAATCCCTCGCTTAGAGAGCTCCTTTGTCAGCCGAACGCCATCGCGAATCATAGGAACCTTGACCACGATCTGCTCATGCCACGATGCGATCTCGAGCGCCTCCTTGAGCATATCATCGTAGTTCGTCGCGACGACCTCCGCGCTGATCGCACCGCCTGGCACCAGCGAGCAAATCTCGAGGACCGTCTCTCGGAATCCTCTGCCAGTCTTAGCGATCAGAGTCGGATTCGTTGTGACCCCATCAATAACTCCCCACTCGGCGGCTTGCGCGACCTCTGCAACGTCGCCGGTGTCGAGGAATAGCTTCATGCCTTCGATTCTACCGGAGCCTACTGCTTCACAAATCTAACCTTGAGGCCCGCCATTTGTTCTCCCTGTTCGTCCGACCACCTCGGAGTCAGGGTCTTCCCATCGCGAGAGGAGACAACGGTCAGGGCTAGCCCCTCGGGGGTAGGGGGCTGAATGACGATCGTGCTGCCATCGGCACTCCACGTCGTTTCGCGCTTATCTCCTTGGTGCGTTAGCGTCGCCTTTCCAGCCGCCTTGAGTTCGATTTTCAGTCCTTCGAAGAACTCTCGCACCTCAGCGGCGTCTTCCTGCCGATCCATCGACGCTTCTGCCGATTCGACTTCGACCTCATAAGCTCCAATGTGCGTCGGGGCCGTCCTTCCGCACGCAGCGAGCGCAAGAGCGATTGAGGCGATGAAGAAGGCGAGCAGTCGGGACACTGCCGATTATGGGCCCAAGTTATCGAGCTACGACGTCTTCTTGAAGAGAAGCTCGCCTTCGTCAGGGTCGTCGGACTTCAACCGGAGGGTCTGGCCGTCTGCTAACACATCCAGCCTCATGGGCTCGGAGTCGAACTTAGCCTCTCCGCCAGACTCTGCTGCTTGCTTCTTGAAGTCGGCCTCAGACATTCCCATGAATTTCGTCGGAGTCAGCGAAAGGGAACTGCCATCTCGCTTCCAGGTGCCTTCAATTGGCAGAATCATTGAGAGCGTGAATGTGCCGTCGTCGCGCAGTTCGAGCCACATGCTCCCAGCGAACGCCTTCGCCATTTCGAGCGCCATTCGCTCCGCTGGATCGTCGCCTTTGGCTTCAGGCATCACGATTTCGGCGGACCATCTACCCACGAGCCCTGAACTGTGCGACGCGGTCTTGGTGACCGCTCTCGATCCCAGGCTCGCTTGCGGTGCGTATTCATTGGTTGGACCGGACTTTGCACACGCGGCAAACACCAGCAGCGCGAGCGGCAAAGTGTGTTGAATCTTCATGGTTGACTACCCCCTGTACCCCGCAGCCTATTCCACGCGGGGCCTGTCTTCCAACCAAGTAGCGTAGCGGGCAGCGAGAACCTCGTTTCTTTCTCGGGAGGGCTCGAAGGACCGGTGAACGCGCACGACCTGACACGCGTCGTCGAGGCTGCTCCAAACCCCGGCAAAGACCCCTGCCAGAAGCGCGGCTCCCTGCGCAGGACCACCTTCTCCCATGACGGCGTCGAGTGGAACACCGAATGCGTCTGAGATCAACCGGAGCCAGTAGTCGCTCCTCACCCCTCCCCCAGTAGCCCTCAGCCGACTTACAGGCGATTTCCGAAGAGACTCGAGCGCCCTCAAGCCGTCGAACAGCGCGAAAGTTATGCCTTCGAAGACAGCCGCCGCAGTTTCTGCGCGCCCGTCCGACAGCGCGAGGCCGGACAGTCGCGCGCGTAGCTCCGGATCGTTGTGCGGTGTCCTTTCGCCAGCCAAATATGGATAGAACGCAGCGGTTGTCGCGCCCGACTGCCTCGCCTCGCGGGCCATCTCGTCAAAGTCCCGGAAGCGGAAGGTGTCGCGCGTCCAGCGAAGCGCACCTCCACAACTCAACATAACTCCCATCGAGTGCCACCCACCGTTCGCATGACAAAACGTCTGGACGCGGCCATGCGGATCGCAGGCGGCATCGTCTTGTGAGGCGAAGACGACTCCGCTTGTGCCGAGGCTAAGGTTCGCAATAGTAGGCGTGATCGACCCGACGCCGACTGCCGCCGCAGCCTGGTCGCCTGCGCCGGGCAGGTCCTTCGACTCGACCGATCTTGGAAAGATCGAGGGGTCCAATTCCAGCTTCTCTATCAGGCTGGTCGCCCACCTCCGGTTGGGCACATCGAAGAGCCCCGTCCCGCTCGCGTCGCTGACGTCAGTTAGCTTTTCGCCGGTCAGTCGGAACCGGACGTAGTCTTTCGGGAGCAGCACTGAGCGCAGGCGCGCGAAGTTTTGCGGTTCATTGTTTCTCAGCCATAGGATCTTTGGCGTCTGGAATCCCGAGATCGGCGGGTTGCAAGTCGCAGCGCGAATGGTATCGATTCCAAGTACCGCTTCCATCTCGCGCACTTCATGCGCTGTTCGCTGATCGTTCCACAGCAACGCGGGTCGGATCACTTCGTCGTTCTCGTCTAAGAAAACCGAACCGTGCATCTGTCCGGAAAAGCCTATCGCGTCATATTCGCCAAGTTGAGCAATGCACGAACTCGCAGCATTCCACCAGTCTTCAGGGCTCTGTTCTGTCCACCCAGGTTGCGGAGTGTAAAGAGGATATTCAATCGAACATTGATCAATCATCACGCCTTCATCATTAATGAGAACCGCTTTGCACGATGTCGTTCCCACGTCGATTCCAATCAGTCTTGCCATGCGTGTTATCGAGTGAGCTTCTCCGCAAGCGCGACGCCCGTTGTGATGAAGTTTTGCAGAATGCGAGTCGCACCGGAGTATTCCGGTGTCAACATTGACTTGTTCAAAAGATACAGGTTTTCAATATCGGTTTCGCAGACATTCGGTCGGCATTGCCAATAGACAACATCGCCCGACCAGAACAACCGATTGAATTGAGTTCGTTCACGCGAGTTGCGCGGTGAAATGCTCCTGTAATCCATCGGATACATCATCCAATGGCTGCCCGATTCGGGCTGTTCTCGCTTAAAGTCAGCTCGAACGTAAGGGTATTGCGTCATGAAATGTGCGGTCGATTTGCGGACGTAGAACTGTTCCGGCATTCTTACTGTCAGGTTTGGATTGTTTGCCACATACCTGAGATAGGTCTGCAATTCGGGAACCTCGATCTCGCGCAGTGGCCGCAGTCGATCGTCTTCCGAAAGCGAGTGCGCATGTTGAAGTAAGGTGAACCCAAACGAGTAGCTGATGCTGTTGAAGTTTCCAGATCCGCCGTTCAGGGCGATGTTGAAGCCGCTCGTTCTTCGTGCTCGATTCAACATCTTGAGTCCCTCGCTATCGGAGTTGATCCCTTTGAGCTGCATATAGAAGTTGAATCCCTCAGCGACAGCCTTGAAACCGAGCCAGTAGTTTCCTCGGTCGTGTGCAAAGTCGGACGAGAGGTCTTTTCGAAGCTCCTCGAGCGACATCTTCGCCAAGTAATGCTGATCTACCCCACTCAGAGACCGCGAAGCGAACTCCGCTATCGAAGTCGGTGACAATCGAGGATTGCGAACGAGAGATTCGATATCTGCGCGGGTGATGTTAGGGATATCAAAGACGAGGCCGTAGGGGAGGTTAGGAGTCAGCGCGTCAAACTCCAAGCCTGCCTTTTCCGCAACTCGAGATTCTGGGTCGGTATCCAAAAAGACGTCTGCGTAAACCGACACACCAGCAGGGAGGTCGATGGAGGTGATTCGGGACCCGTCCATGTTCACACGCATCATCTCGTACGCGGGAACTTCCAGAATCTTGATTCGGTCCTTGTACTCGGCCTCCAAGAAAGAGCGAATCCGGCTGTCGATTCCTGCTGGCAGTGCCACAAAGTCGCCCATTTTCAGAGCCTTTCGATAGAGTTCGCGCTGCTCTTCGGGCCTCGGCGTCAGCCAGTAACCATCGAAAAATCTGAGATTGCCTCCATCGTCCGAGCAAAGCCCGCCTAGAGGCCCCGCGTGCAGGACCGCGACAGATTTGCTTCGCTTTGCGAATGCAATGGCGGTAGTGATTGACTCCATTTCACCGCCGATCAATAAGACGTCAACTTTCTCAGTTGACTCTGCAGGGGGGAATCCCAACTCATCGACTGGCAGGAGGTCAATCGCTCCGCGTTCAACTGATACACGAAAGCGGAGGCACTGTGGATTCCGTCGTCGAGCATCCTCGATCAAGTCGACTGTCGCCAGCATTTTGGGGCGCTTTGGATCAGAGCGGTTTCCCGTGTCGAGACGATGTGTCAGGTCCTCGACGCGGTAGCGGAGGTCGCGCGTGTTGACTATCTGGCCGGGCACGAGGATATGGTCATCGAGCAGGACATCCTCGACCGACCTGCCGGTGATGGTCGTCGCCGGTTCGGGCACTGCTGGCGAGGTCCCTCGCCCGCAACCAAGAGCGAAGAACAGCGGCGGGAGGACAAGCAGCCAGCGCATCATCAGCCAGGCTGGGATAGTGCCATATTCCTGGGCGTTCGAGGCGTTGTAAAATGAAGGGGTGCGACCGAAGCGCGCACAAACCGTCTATATGATCGTAGACATACCTTTTGAGGAGGAGTGAATCAATGAACAATTGGAGTGAAGGCAACTACGGAGAGACCGCGGCCTATGCATCGGTCGACAGTCGGGTCGAGTTCATTCGCAAGACGTACGGCCACCTCACGGCCGCGATCGGAGTGTTTGTCCTGCTGTCCTACGCATTTTTGGAAGGTGGACTCGGCGAGAGACTTGCCGAGATGGTCGTAGGTGGTGGGCGGTACGGTTGGCTACTGGTTCTTGGTGCCTTTATGATCGTCGGCTACTTCGCGAGTTGGATGGCTCAGTCGAGCCGGAACATCGGCATGCAATATGTAGGCCTGCTTGTCTACACAGTAGCTTGGTCGATCCTGTTTGCCCCGGTCATCTTCATCGCGACCACATTCCCTGAGTACGCCGGCGTGTTGTCGCAGGCGGCGATCCTCACCTTGAGCACATTTGGTGCCCTGACTTTCTACGTGTTCGTGACCAAGAAGGACTTCTCATTCATGGGCCCGATCCTCGCGATCGTCGGCATCGTCGCCCTCGGGCTGATCGTTGGCGGAATCCTGTTTGGGTTCCATTTGGGCCTTTGGTTCAGCGGGCTTATGATCGTGTTCGCAGCGGGGGCGGTGCTCTACACGACGTCGAGAGTCCTGCACGAGTACGGAACCGACCAATACGTCGGCGCGGCCCTCGAGCTGTTTGCTGCGATCGCTCTGATGTTTTGGTATGTCCTTCGCCTTCTGATGGCTCGGCGCTAGCCCGGAACTCAAGGAATCTGCGCCCGCAAGCCGAGAGTGCCTGTGGCCGCAGAAACGCAGACCCAGCGGTTTTGCTGGGTCTGCGGTTTTTTGCAAAAAACTCCTCGGTGCCGCGCGATTCTGCGCACCATTTTTTGTGGATTTGCGTCAATATTCACGTAGCCGAATCCGGGTGACGCTCGGAGCGGGGGACCCAATAAAATGGGGTGAATCCCGGGAGACCGGGAAGGGTAGCTCATGGCCCTAACCCGACAGCTAACCCCGTAGGCGGATCTTGAGCGCCCGCCAGGCCGGACGCTCCATGAAGTAAATCCGTGGAGGTTGCCGTTTGCTAACGCGCAGAGACGTACTCGACCGACTGGAGAAGATCCAGGGGTCGCCCGATGACGTTGCCCATAAAGCCCGCCGGCTTCGAGAGCTCGAAGCGGCGGTCACCACCGAAATCCATGATCTGGAGGCCGGTGTACTTTCCTTGCAGAACGAACTCACTCACAAAGCTCGTTCAAAAATGCTAGTCCGACTTGATCGGCTGCGTGCGTGTGTGGATGAGGTCCGCCGCTCGCAAGATGACGTTCTTCGCCGCGCCGATTTGCGGCTCACGGCAAACTCCTCGACTCCGTAAAATGCTACTCCTGCGTTGGGAGGGATCCTCCCTCCCAACGGGCATTACAGTTCACCGTCGAATACACCGGTGCTAAAGGCGCGGTACATCCCCGCATAGGTTCCGTTTCTCTCCAGAAGTTCTTCGTGTGAGCCCACTTCCACCGTTTGCCCCCGGTTGAGCACTACGATCTTGTCGGCTCTGGCCGCTGTGTTCAGACGGTGAGCGATGAGCAGAGTTGTTCGCTCCTGCATTGCATCAGACAGCGCCTCTTGAACCTTTCTCTCGCTCAGGGGGTCGAGGGAGGAGGTAGCTTCATCGAGGATGAGCAGCGTTGGATCGATTAGCAGCGCTCGAGCGATTGCGACACGCTGCATCTCTCCTCCGGACAGCCGAGTTCCGCGCTCCCCGAGCTTGGTGTCGTACTTGTCCGGGAGTTTGTCTATGAACTCATCCGCATGCGCCATCTTCGCAGCGCCCACAATCTCGTCGTCGGAAGCGTGCGGGTTTCCGTAGCCGAGATTTTCCCTTAGCGATGCAGCGAACAACATCGTTTGCTGCGGCACGACGCCAATGCGCTGCCTCAGCCAGTTTACGTCCAAGTCGCGAAGGTCGATGCCATCAAATGTGATCTTGCCTTCGGTGGGATCGTAGAAGCGGAGAATGAGGTCGGTTATCGTACTCTTGCCCGCCCCGCTCCTTCCGACAAGTGCGAGACTCTTTCCCGGTTCAATAGCAAAGCTGACGTTTTCAAGCGCGAGAGTGCCGTCGGGATAGCGAAACGTGACTTCATGAAACTCGATCCGTCCTTGGGGAGACTCGATCACTTTGTTTTGTCGCGATTCGGGGAGGTCGGAACTTACGTCGAGCACCTCGCGATAGACTCTGTCGACAGCGGCAACAATCTGACTGTAAGTGTTTGCCAAGTTGCCCAATCCATTGGCACCATTCTTAATCTTATCTAAAGTGAATCCAAACGCTAAAAGGTCCTTTATCGCCATCTCACCCTGTGAGATGAGCCAACCGCCAACAAACATCGTTGCCGCAAGCGCAATTGCGCCGATTAGCTCTGTCGATGGTTTCAGCGCAGCGATGCGCCTTACCAGCGCCATGTTCTTTTCAAAATTGCGACGTAGCTGATTGCGAAATCTATGGACTTCTCGCTGCTCTGCGTTGAATGACTTCACAACCCTAACGGAGTTCAGCGACTCCTGCATCAAACTGGTCATCGAAGAAAGCTCGGACTGCACTTCGTCTTGCGCACGGCGCACCTTTTTCGCCGTTCTTCTTATCACGAACACAACAAACGGGAGAGCCAAGAGCGCGACGAAGGTGAGTTTCCAGCTTAGGATGAAGAGCGCAGCAATCCCTCCAACTACGAGAAGTGGCCCCGTGATCGCATCGCGAACGACGACGACGCCGTTCTGCACGACCATCACATCATTCGTGATGACACTTTGGAGGGCGCCAACACGCTGGCGATTGAAGAATGAGATCGGGAGTGAGTGCAGTTTTTCAAACAGCTGCCCACGAAGATCTTCAGTAGTCGCTTGTGCAGCCTTGCTTAGAAAATATGTTTGGCCAAACGTGAAGATGTACTTGACGCTGTACACCACCACCACACCGATACAGAGCAGGCCGAGGAGCCTCGGATCGCTACGTTCGATCGCGTCGATCGTCCAGTAGATGAACGCAATCGATGATAGGTCAAGCAGGCTGCTAACGCCTGAGCAAACAAGGCCGAGCAACAGCGCGCCGCGCTGTCGCTTGATTAGCGCAAGGAATCTGGGATCAAGCCTGCTTCGCATTAGGTGTACCGAAAGGCTACCCTTCGGCAAGCCCTCCGAATGTTCTCGTCCGACTTGCGTACACATCGCACGCGGCCTGCAGATCGTCCACAGTGAACTCTGGCCACGACTTTTCAACAACGACGAGCTCTGAGTATGCGCCTTGCCAGAGCAGGAAATTGCTCCACCGCATTTCGCCCGCAGTACGAATCAGCAAATCCGGCTCTGGAATATCTGCGTTGTATAGACTCGAAGAGATTGCGTCTTCGCTCACGCTCGTCGCGCCATCTGCTATTAGGTGATTGACCGCATCGACAATCTCAGCCCGACCGCCGTAGTTGATGCAGAGCGTGAAGGTGATTCCTGTATTGTTCTTGGTCGTCTCCACGCCGCGCTCAAGCGCTTCACGCAATGAGTCGGGAACTTCGTGGATTCGTCCCGCGGTGCGGATACGAATGTTGTTTTGATGCATGACGCGCAGTTCGTCGATTGCCGCTTGCGTGATAAGTTGCATGAGACCATCAACTTCTTCCTTTGGCCGACGCCAATTCTCCGCAGAGAAGGCGTAGACCGTCAGATAGCGAATGCCGAGCTTGTCGGCTGAAAGAATGATTTGACGGAGAGTGCGATAGCCTTCGCGGTGACCGACTAAGCGTGGCAGTCCTCGCTCTTCGGCCCATCGGCCGTTTCCGTCCATGATGATGGCGACGTGCGCAGGTGGCAAAATCATATGCTGGAACCGTGAGCAAGATACCCCCAGCCACATTCGAGGCGATATTAACTCTAAGATATGGTAGTTATGGTTGGTGTTAGATGTAAGGGATAAGGCGATGGAATACGATATGAACACATTCGAGGGAGTGCTGAGATCTCTCGGGCTATCGGGGCGGGAGGCACGGGTAACTATCGAAGTTGTCAGTGGAAAACTTGACAAAGAGATTGCGCTTACTCTCAGGCTATCCGTGAGAACTGTTAAGGAGTACGAACGAAGGGCCCGCCAAAAGTTGGGAGTTACGAATCGGGCAGGTCTGACATTTGCCGCGACACTTGCGTACTTCCAGGTCGGGGTGAACAAGTAGACGCATGTCGGCTGACCGAAAGGACGACTTGCATTCCAGGTTCTTCGTTGATACACTAAGTCGGTATGTTGAGAGGGCGATCTTCTGTGATCGTAGCTGGCGCTTTGTTCGCGCTAGGATGGTTCGCCCTGCTCGGGGCGTTTGTGGCATCTCCCGGATTCAACCATCGTTACTCTATGCGATCGCACACTAATCTGAACAGCATCCAATTCGCTTACGATACTGCACGAGACCCAAGAATTGGGGACGTATTGGAACTCGGGGAATTGCCTGCGGCAAACAACGATCACCCGGGACCTGTGTTGATCGTAGCTATGGGTGATTGCCAAGGCTGTTCATCGAACGTGTTCAAACCGAACTTACTCGAAGTCGGATCCTACTCTCGTATAATACTAGTCCATTCCGGAGAGAAGGAGGAAAACTGGCGCCTTCGGGTCCCAGACGATGAGCGCTTCACCATCATCTCGGATCCACGGAGAATGCTTCATTCTTCGCTCAACGCTGCCTGGACCCCTCGATTCTATATATGTTCTAACGACTTGACATTATTGGCCATTCAAACAACACCATACGAAACTCCTGATTTTGTCGTCGTCCGCGAGAGCGATCGGGCTGTTGAGGTTGAGAATCATGCGAGATAGCAGGGGGTTCACTATCACAGAACTCGTAGTGGGGGTCGCGATCATGATGCTGATGGCAGCCATAACAATTCCTGTCGCTTTCAAGGTAAAGGAGAAAGCATCCATCACAAACAGCATTAGCAATCTCCAACAGATCGGAATGGCGTTGAACATGTATAGGGCGTCCTACGACGGAGATGGTAAGTACGGATACTGGGCACAAATGGGCATGCCACCCCATGTGAGCACACTGGTACCGACCGGCTACATTGAGTCTGGCCGCTTAGAGTGCACGGGCCTCCCCATTCCGACCAATCCCAACCGCGAAAGATATCATCCGGCATCGTGGAAAGCGGAAGACTGGAAGCACTTAGAATCAGAAGGTTTTCATCTAGAGTACTGGGGGCCGTATGTGGAGCGGTATCAAGAGAACGCGATAGCGGTATACGATATTCACCATCCTCGCGACGGATTCTCAGGGATTCCGTATTCTCCAATGGACTCGTGGAGATCCATAGGGCTGTATCTTGCAGGCTCGGTCAAGGTCAGAGTTCGTGCAGGCGATCCTGAGCGGCGCAAGTGGTGGCATGACGATTGGTAACGAGATGAGACAACAATAGGAGTCAATCGGATGAAGAAGATGATTCGCAAGGTGACGTACTGCGTTATAGCTGGTGTTGTGCTTGGGACGATCCCTTCACTGCTCAATGCGCATGACTGTAATTCGCAAGCGGGGTGCCCTAATATTGAGTGTCCCGCATGGTGCACTGTGAGCCAAGAAGCGACTGTGGTGTGGAAATGCGTGACTTACGCCTCTACAACTACTCACTGCTGCGAGTGCAAATACAAGATCTACGCTTGCATCGGCACGGATTGCGGTAGCACGGGCAAGCGCGAATACCAGGGTAACTGGCGCAACCACCAAGGTCCCGGAATTTGTTCGGGAGACAACTGCGTCGGTTACGATCCCAACGATCCGCCAGGTGGATAGTTGATGCGCACTCTGCTGTTGTCTGGCCTTGTCACATTGCATCTTGCCGGGACGGCGCTCGTTGTGTACCTGTTGCTTCCCGTCGACTTGAAGTCAGAGGCGCGTAAGCTCATGCAAGCAAGTCTGACCGGCGATACAGGGACCATGTACCGATACTGCGCAAACCACGAACGAAAAGCAGGCGGCCTAACAGAAGAAAAGTGGAACAGGGTGTATAACGAAGTTGTGCGCCCTCGACTTCAACCATTAGAAGTTAAGAGCATCGCAGATCCTTGGGGTGACTCGGGGCCTTCGGGACAAGCAGGGGTTGATGCTGAATTGATCGACGATCGAGGTCGCGTTTATGGTTGGTCGGTGCAGTTGAATTCGTCTGATCACGGACCCGCAATGCTACTAATGGACATGGTGACTCAGACGTGGACCATCGAGTACATTCGAGTGCATGGATCGGCTCCCAGCGACGTGAAGAGCTTTTTCCAAGCGGGCCCCGACGGACTCGCGAAAGATCGCCCCTTGCTCGAATCAATCGGATTGACTGGGAAAGTCGGCACCGACCCAGAAAGTCCCGTCAAGACATGGGATGAACTGGAACAGTTTTACAGAAACATGATCGCATCCGCAGATTCCGAAGAATAAACTCTAAACCTCCATCAATTCCGCGTCTTTCTTCTTTTGCAGATCATGGATTTCAGCGACAAACTTATCCGTTAACTTCTGGATCTCGTTCTCCAGCCGCTTCTTCTCATCTTCGCTCATTTCTTTGTCCTTCAGAGCTTTTTCGACATGGTGCAAGACATCGCGTCGAACGTTGCGAATCGCAACACATCCCTCTTCGCCTCGTGCGTGAACTTGCTTGACCATCTCTTTGCGCCTATCCTCTGTCATCTGTGGGAAGTTCAATCGAATCCCTGTGCCGTCGTTGACAGGATTGATGCCCAGATCGCTTTTCATGATCGCTTTTTCAATCGCCGCAAACGCAGACTTATCGTAAGGCTTGATCAACAGTTGTCGCGGTTCGGGAACGCTGATGTCCGCAATTTGGTTGAGCGGGGTTTCGACGCCGTAGTACTCAACGTGAACACGGTGAAGTACTTGTGGGTTTGCTCGTCCCGTCCGATAGCTCGCGAAATCTCGCTGCGTTGCTTCGACGGCATGTTCCATTCGGTTCTTTGCATCTTTGATGAATTGATCGGTCATGATTCGCCTCCTACCCAAGTTCCGATTGTTTCGCCCATGACGGCTCTTCTCATCGCGCCTGCCTCCTGAAGGCTCAGGACGATGATCGGGAGACTGTGCTCCCGACAAAGCGTGAATGCGGTTTGATCCATCACCGCGAGTTGTTTGCTTATCGCCTCCTCGAAGGACACGGCGTCGTATCGCGCCGCGTCGTTATGTTTTCGTGGGTCCTTGTCGTAAACCCCGTCCACGCGCGTTGCCTTCACGACGGCCTGTGCGCCGATTTCAAGCGCGCGAAGCACTCCAGCAGTATCTGTTGTGAAAAATGGGTTTCCTGTGCCCGCTGCGAGGATGACGATGCGACCCTTCTCAAGGTGCCTCAATGCCCTTCGCCTGATGAACGGTTCACAGACAGCTTGGACATTGATCGCGCTCATGAGCCGCGAGGCAACGCCAAGCCTCTCGATGGCCTCCTGCAGAGCCACTCCGTTGATAATCGTCCCGAGCATCCCCATGCTATCTGCGACGGCTTGGTCCATGCCCCCTGCTTCGTGCAAGATTCGACCTCTGACGAAGTTGCCGCCACCGACTACGACCGCAGCCTGAACGCCCGCCTTGTGGACGGCGACGACCTCCTCGGCGATGTATCTGGCGGCACTGGGGTCGATGCCTTGACCCTGCTCACCAGCGAGAGCCTCTCCGGAGAGCTTCAGGAGGACTCGGTCTAGCTTCTTTCGGAGAACGGGGATCATGGGTGGCGGTAAGTCTACTCCACGGAAGCGGCGCACTCGCCAGTACCAATACTGGGTTGACGCTGGACAACATTTCCAGTACACTGAAACTGGTGCCTGGATTCAACCAGGCGCGAAAGGAGGCACTATGAGATTCGTTCTTGCTATCGTAGCCATTGCGACGGTCGGGTCGGCAAATGCCCAGCTAATCGTCGGCAACGATCAGTCGGGTACTGCTTCGATCTTTATGGTCGATGTCGCGACCGGCGTCGCAACACCTCTCTACTCGAGTTCAACTACAGCCGCAAAACCTTGGGGCATGGCTGCAGACAACGTGAACGGGATCCTCTATTGGAATAACGGCGGAAATCTGTTCCAAGCGTCGTTCGCCGACCTGCTGGGCGGAACTGCGAACCCGACGTCGATCGCGATGACGTTCAATGGCGCGTCCGTCAACTACGTTGGCCTCGGCTACAACCCGGCCACCGGAAAGCTGCTGGGGACTCGCAACATCGCGACAGAGGCAGTGTACGAGATCGATCCCGCGACTGGCGTCTCGACACAGTTGTATGTTTACAACTCTGCGTTCGATCATGGTGGACTTGACTTTGACGACGCTACCGGCAAGCTGTACGGCTTATCGGACACCGCGCCCGCGGGTCTCGTTCGCGGGCTGTATCACATCGACTATGTCGGAATGACGGAGATATTCATCTCGGGTTATCCCGCGGGAGAGACCGATATCGACGGACTCGCCGTTGGCGGGGGTCGGGCGTACTACGTTACCGATGGGCCAAACACGACCCAGGCGAATTTCTACGTCGTCGACATTGCATCAGGGGCTCACCTCGGCACGCTGCCGTCACCGTTCACAGGCAGCGGGACGTTCAGCGCCGCGGCTTGGGCGCCGGGTCTGGTTCCAGAGCCGGCGACGATGCTTGTCCTCGGTGCCGGTCTCGCCGCGCTTGCAGCACGACGTCGACGAAGGCAGTAGTCAGTCGAAGTGTGACAAGAAAAGAGGCTCCGAGGATCAACTCCTCGGAGCCTCGCTTTTCGCACAAGTTAGGCTTTCGCGCTGATGGGCTGCTTCCCAGCTTCTAGGCGCACGAACTCGACGACGGTGACGTCGCCACCTTGCTCCTTCAGTATTTCGCCGACCTTGCGGCTCAGCTCGGCGTACCAGGGCTGCTCTAAGAGGACTACCTGCTGCAGGAACTCCTTGCCAACCTTGCCTTGGGCGATTTTCTCAGCGATCTCCTCAGACTTGCCCGAGTCGAGCGCAGCCTGCTTTTCGATCGCCAACTCTTTGCTCAGTCGCTCCTGGTCAACGTTGTCTTTAGAGATGTACTCTGGCGAGAACGCGACGATTTGCGTCCCAACCTTGTTGGCCAATTCCTGTTTGCCGTTCCCGCCGGCGCTCAGCACAACAATTCCGGCTTTCGCCTTATCATGATGCAGGTACACGCCAACGCCTTCACCTTCAACACGGATGACCGAGCCGAGTTGAATGTTCTCCCGGATTTTGCCGACGGCATCTTCGACCAACTCCTTCGCAGAGCGTCCGTCAATCACGGCAGCCGAGGGGTCGTCGCCAGGCGGGTTTGCAACGAAGTGGTCGGCCAATCTCTGCGCGAGCGCCTGGAAGTCCTCGTTTCGAGCGACGAAGTCAGTCTCGCACAGCAGCGACACTGCTGCCGCGGCTTTTTCGCCCCGTGCAACTGCGATCACTCCGTGGGCAGTCTCGCGATCTGCTCTCTTGCCTGCGGCCATCTTTCCGGCCTCGCGAAGGATCTCTTTTCCTCGGGCCACCAGATCGTCGTCTCCTTGGACGCCTTCGCTCTCGGCTTGCTCAAGCGCTCTCTTGCACTCCATCATAGGAGCGTCCGTTTCTTCTCGTAGTCGTTTTACTAATGCTGCAGATATGGGCATGGGTCAGTCCTCTTCTTCGTCCTTTGCTCGGGCTCGGCTTCTTGAGCGGTCGGCGCCTTCCAGGTCTTCTTCGAGCTGATACTTTTTGAGCATCTCCAGTTCCATCTCGCCGAGCGGAACTGCTTCTGGCTCTTCTTCCACGGGTACGGCCACGGCTTCCTCGACAGGTTCGCCCTCGATTTCGGCTTCGCCGGCGATTGCGTCGACTGGCCGAAGCTCAAGGATCAGATCGGCGATCTTGCCGCTAATCAGGCGTACGGCCCGGATCGCGTCGTCGTTTCCAGGGATCACGTAGTCCGCATCGTCAGGATCACAATTAGTGTCGACGATGGCGACGATCGGAATCTTCAGTGTTCGAGCTTCCTGAACCGCTATAGCTTCCTTCTTGAGGTCGACGATGAACATGAGGTCGGGCTGACCATTGATGTCCTTGATACCGTCGAAGTATCGGTGCAGCCGCTCGAGTTCCTTGAGGCGCATCATCATCTCTTTCTTCGTGAGGCGGGCCAAGTAGCCTTCCTCCTTCATGCGATCGAGCTCTTTCATGCGGGCAAGGCGCCCCTGCATCGTCTTCCAATTGGTAAGCAGACCGCCCATCCAACGCTCGGAGACGTATGGCATCTTGCAGCGTGTCGCTGCCTCGCGAATCGCTCCCTCGGTCTGCTTCTTCGTGCCGACAAAGAGAACGCTCCCGCCACCTTCGATGGTTTCCCGGACCTTCGCCATCGCGTCCTCAAACAGCTTGATGGTTTGATGCAGATCGATGATGTAGATGCCGTTGCGCGCGCCGTAGATGTATCGCTTCATTTTCGGGTTCCACCGGCGCGTGGCGTGCCCGAAGTGAACTCCTGCTTCGAGGAGTTCCCTCATAGTTAAGGGTGTCAATTGTTGCTCCTAGGGTTTTTCCTCCGGCCTCAACGCACCCCTTCTCGGGGCACCCTCGGAAGGCGAGGCCGTGTGAGATGAGGCTATTTTACCCCCGAAACCAGCCCTTCAGGTTTGCGGATAATCGACCGATCTGGTATACTGCGCGTCCGCCTCGAACCTGGCAAGGAGAAAGTAGTCTTGATCGAAGTCATCGTTCAATCGAACGAAAGCATAGATAGCGCCCTGAAGAGATTCAACCAGCGAATCCAGCAGAGCGGCGTTTTGCGCCAGCTGAAAGAGCACATGCACTACGAGAAGCCCAGCGACAAACGACGCCGGATGAAGCGTCGAAGTCGGTCTCGCCGCTAGATTTCCAAGTCCCTGTGGTCTGCCGCCGACCCGAATCGGAGGCAACCTATGAGTACTCTCCGACTAAAGTCACGACAGGTTTCGAAGCCCTCCGATGCGAAGAGGCTTCCGAAAGGCTTCGCCGTAGCAGTTGGCTACTTTTTTGGGGCGTCAGCCCTCTCCCTCGCGCTGCTCGCACACACTGTCCCTCCGTTCATGCCCGGCAAGATTTTGGGCGTTTTTGCGCTTGTGCTGATAACCATGCTTCTGCACGGCCTGCACTTGCGGCAGTATCCGGTCAAGGGTGTCAGCGGCTGGGTTACCGACCGGATCATCTGGACCTCTGTCTTCCTGGGCATTGTCGGAATGCAGTTGACCACTCACGCATTGGGTCGGGGCGTAGTCCAAAGCTCTGAGCTATCGCCTTTAGTCGTGGCTCCGATGCTGGCCGTAGGTTTGCTGGTGAGCGGCTTGCTTGGGCCCGCGAAGGGCATATTGGCCGTCTCACTTGCGGCGATGGCTGCAGTTCTGACGCAGGTGTGCCCGGTCGAGTTGATCGTCGGTGGATGGATCACCGCGTCCATTGGGGCGCATGCAGTCAATCCGCTAAGACAGCGAAACGACCTGATGCGGGCGACCTACGTCACGACCGGCATGTTCGCTCTGCTCGCGCTTGCGATTGCGATGATCACACAACTCCCTTGGCGAGAAGCTCTACTCTCGTCGTGCTGGGCGGCTCTCGCTGGGTTTGTGTCTGTAGCAGTCTTTTGGCTTTGCGTCGTGCCATTCGAGCGGGCGTTTGGCGTTGTTTCTGACTGGACCCTTTTGGACTTAATCAATCCAGAACACCCCATTTTGCGGGATCTGGTTATCAAGGCGCCTGGAACATACGCGCATAGCGTCATGGTTGGCAATCTTGCTGAGCATGCGGCACGCGCGATAGGTGCGAACGCGCTGCTTTGCAGAGCAATGGCTTACTATCACGATATAGGGAAGACCAAACGACCCGACTTCTTCATCGAGAACAAAACCGGAGACAATCCGCACGACAGATTGACGCCAGCTCTTAGCGCAAAGATCATCTCTGCTCATGTCAAGGACGGGTTAAAGCTCGCCGAAGAACACCGGTTGCCGCCAACGATTCGCGATGGCATCGCAGAGCACCATGGCACAAGTCTTATCTCCTACTTTTACTATCTCCACAAGGAAACGAATCGCGAGAAGGAGCGATCGACCGCGGTGATCGCCAAGGAGATCAGCACGAACGACCCGCTGATGGAGCAGCATTTTCGTTATCCAGGTCCCCGCCCCAAGACAAAAGAAACCGCTGTATTGTTGCTCGCCGACAGGGTCGAAGCGATAACACGCACCAGACCGCCAGGCTCTCCCGGCCGGGTGCGCGCGCTGGTATGGGAGATCATTCAAGATGTACGCGAAGATGGCCAACTTGATGACAGCGAGCTGAACTTTAGAGATTTGCAAACTATCGTCGATTCTTTTGCGTCGTCGCTGGGAGCGCTAAGACACGAACGGATCGACTATCCTGGAGCGAACTTGGATGCAATTGAAGAGGAGTCATCGAGTCCTGGTGTCGAACAGAGTGAAAAAGGGGCTACGCACCCGGGGCCTGAAGACGGCAATAGCGAAGATGCTTGAATCTGAAGATCAGCCTCCAGCTGAGATATCTGTGTTGATCGAGAACGCTGAAGAAATTCGGCGGCTAAATCGGGAGTTTCGAGGCATCGACTCGCAAACCGATGTCCTCTCTTTCCCTGTATCGGCTGCGCCGGAGGTCACTTCGCATCGCGTTCTTGGAGATATAGCAATCTCGCTTGACGCTGCGATTGCAGGCGCGAATGAGCGTAACACGGACTTAGAAACTGAGCTCGCGTGCCTGGCAGTGCATGGCGCGCTGCATCTCATCGGCTACGACGATGTTACCGACAGTTCTCGCGGAGTAATGATCTCGAAGATGAACGAGGCAGTCCGTGCTGCTGGTATGGAACCTGCGGAGGAGTGGGCATCACTTCCACATTAGCTATGGGACACAACTTCCTCAGGCCATTCGCTGTCGCAGTAAACGGAATCGTTTACGCGTTCAAAACTCAGCGTCACATGCGCTTCCATTTGTACGCTGTCGTCTCCGTGATCCTGCTTGGTATGCTCATGAACCTGCGACTTCGCGAAATGATGATCCTGCTGTTCATGATTAGCTTTGTTGTTGTTGCCGAAATGTTTAACTCCGCTATCGAGGCAGTTGTGGATCTCGCCCACCCAACCTATCATCCACTTGCGAAGTTCGCGAAAGACATGGCTGCAGGATCAGTCCTGGTGACAACAGTCTGCGCGCTTGTTGTTGCGTTGCTCCTTTTCGTAGGCGATGGCAGGTGGGAAGAGATTACTCTGCTGCTTGCCTCTCCCGAAGCGCAGCAAGGTTGGCTTGGGCGATTCTTCCTGGGTGGCCTTGCACTGTTTTTCTTGATCGTCATCGGAAAAGGGCTTGGCAAGAGAGGACAAGTACTCCGGGGGGGGTTAGTTTCAGGACATGCTGCGTACTCGTTTTTCTTTGCCGGGGCGGTGGTCTTCCTCAGTGGAAACGCTGCTGCCGCGGCTCTCGCGATTCTGCTAGCCGTTATGGTGGCGCAGAGCAGATGGGAGGCTCGTATTCACTCGTTGTTCGAACTCGGCACGGGCGCGACGCTCGGTAGCCTTATGTCGTTGGTGTTGTTTGGACTAGGTGCCAGATGAAGAAGATAAGGTTTGACTTTGGCTATGCGCTCGCTATTGCTTCGACTTTCCTAGCGATTGCCATGATGTTCCACCGTGGTAGCGAAGCGTTCATTGCATCCGCCTCAGGTTGGAACGTTACGTTTTCTGAGGCGAGCGTCGCAATTGCGCTGGTGTTTGCGCTCATGGTTGTGAATGCGCTCTTCCACGCAGCTGAAGCTGCTTTGACGGGTCTACGCAGATCTCGCATCGACGACCTAAAAGAGAACGGTGATCCCTCAGCAAAACGCCTTGAGCACCTTCAGCGCGAATCGCATGCGTACTTTGCGACGTGTCAAGTTGGATTTCAGGTCGCACGAGTGGGAATTGTCACCGCTGCGGTGCTTGCTGCGCCTCCATTGGCGATACTGCTTAGCGGGTCCAATCCGCCTGGGGCGGTCTGGATGGTCGTTGGGATACTGGTGCTGATAACGGCCGTCGCACTCATCAATCTGGCGTTCGTTGAGTTGCTTTTCCGGGGAATTGCTCGCAAGAATCCTGAGAATTGGGGCCGCAGGCTGTACGGCTTCCTTCGCTCGATGCGCGTACTGCTCGCGCCGCTCGTATGGCTTGTCAAGGTCGTTGGTTCCGGGATCGCTCGGCGGTTTGGCATTGGGCCCCTCTTTGCCCCGGTGATGATTACTGAAGAACAGTTGATCGAACTCGTCGAAGCTTCAGAGCAATCTGGTGAACTAATGGAAGACGAGAAGGAGATGATCCACTCGATCATCGAGTTCAGCGATACCGTCGCCCGAGAAGTTATGACCCCGAGGACAGACGTCGACGCAGTTGAAGTGACGGCCACACCGACCGAAGTTGCTAAAGTCATTAGAGACACAGGACACACCCGCATTCCAATATACGAGGAATCGATTGATCGAATCGTAGGAATCGTCCACGCAAAGGACCTGCTTCAGGCGTTACTCGAAGGGAACGGCGTGAGCCTCAGGGATATCATGCGCGAACCGTACATCATCCCTGAGAGCAAAGACTTGCATCAGCTACTTGGCGAATTTCGAAGCGGACGCACGCAGATGGCAATCGTACAAGACGAGTTCGGGGGAACCGCCGGCATTGTGACGATCGAGGATTTAGTTGAGGAAATCGTTGGCGACATCGTCGACGAGTATGACGTCGAGGAAGCGGATATCCAAGAAGTCGGTGAGGGATTGTGGCTGATAGACGGCCGGACACATGTCGACGACGTAAACGACGAGATTGGCTCTAAGTTTGAAAGCGAAGAGTTCGACACTATCGGTGGATATGTGTTCGGGCTTTTTGGCAGACAGCCGGAAGAGGGCGAGTGCATTGATTCCAATCTTTGGGAATTAGAAGTGGCCGAAACTGACGGGCGGCGTGTTGTCAAAGTGCGCGCAAAGCGAAAACCGGCTGTGGAAAACCTTGTCTAAGTCGTCGGTCGTCGAGATTGACGGCACACACGGTGAGGGAGGTGGATCGGTTGTGAGGACTGCGCTCGCGATGTCGTCGCTGACTGGCCAGGCTGTAGCTATCAAGAGTGTTCGTGGCGGATTGCGAAAGCCAGGTGTGAATGCCGTCGATTGCGCGATTGCGGCCGCATTGGGATCCTCTACGGACGCAGAAGTCAGCGCTGGCTTGGGAGACGATGTCATTCTCTTCGCGCCTCGAAAGCACCTGTCGCCGTATCGTGATCGGCTCGATCTGAATCAGCTCGCGAAGGGAAGTCAGCCAGGCAGTGCGCCTCTTATACTGCAATCACTTTTGCCAGCTCTTGCGCGGGCAGGTGGGGTCAGCCGAGTCACCTGTCGCGGCGGCACACATGTTCCCTTTGCACCAACGTATGATTACTTCAGGCTCGTTGCGCTCCCTGCCATGGCTCGACTCGGAATCTATGCTGCTGCGTCGATTGAGTCTGCGGGGTACAGTCATAGAGGCGGTGGAGACGTATCGCTTGAGATCGAACCAAGCGCGCTGAACGGCTTCGAGTTTCAAAAGCGAGGCGAGTTGCTGTCGATTCGCGCCGCGGTCGTCATTAGCGAGTTGCCCGAAGCGGTTGGCATACGCGGAGTGAAACGCATCGAGGAGGTTGCGAAGCGACAAGCGCTTGATGTGAGGTGCGAGTTGCTTAAGATTCGATCGTCAACTCCCGGCGCGGCCGTCACTCTCGCTGCGGAGTTCGAGAATGGATTCGGAGGTTCGCAGTCGTTAGGAGAACGCGGGAAACCGATGGAAGATGTTGCGGATGATGCCATCTTTGAACTCGTTCACTGGATCAACTCCGACGCGGGTACAGACGAGTTTCTATCTGACCAGATCTTGTTGCCAGCAGTTCTAAGCCGTGAGAGTTGCGCTTTCACAACTTCCAGAGTTACGCCGACACTCACGACGACAGCGTGGGTCATCAAACAATTCATGCCGGCTAGAATCACGATCATCGGCAAAGAAGGAGAACGCGGCGAAGTGACGGTCACGCCGTAGCTTCGCGCTGCATGCGCATAGCACGCCTCGAGGCTACTCCGGCCCGCTCGCCGGGCAAATCTTTACAACAGATTTCTTAAACTCAGGAATCTTGCTCAAGGGGTCGAGCGCACGTTGGGTCAGGTTGTTTGCAGACCGTTTGCCAGGCCAGTGATAGGGAATGAAGATCGTGTCCGGGCGAATCGTCGTAACGACTTTCGCTTTTAGGACAACGTGACCGCGCCGACTCTCTACGCGCATCCACTCACCATCCGTAATGCCGTGCTCTTGCGCGAGCGTTGGATGGATCTCCACATAAGGATCAGGGCACAGGTCGACAAGTCCGCCAATTCTGCGCGTTTGTGTCCCGCTGAGATAATGTGAGACGACGCGCCCAGTCGTCAGAATAATTGGGTACTCATCGTCGGGCTCTTCTGCAGACGGTCGATGTGCGATCGGATGCAAGTGCGCCTTTCCGTCTGGCGTGTGAAACTTTAAGTCTTCAAACAATCGCGGCGTGCCAGGATGACCAATCTCTGGGCACGGCCAGAACACACCCATCTCGGTCTCGATTCGCTCGTAGGTTATTCCGTAATAGTCCGCCGTACCGCCTTTGCTCGCGACGCGAAGCTCATTGAAGATGTCTTCGGAGTTATTGTACTGGAAGTACTGTCCGCGACCCAATCGCTTTGCAAGTTCAAGAATGATCTCAGTATCTGCCTTCGAGTCCCCAGGTGGATCAACAGCTTTTCTAATTCGAATCACCCGTCCCTCTGCGCTAGTACTCGTACCCTCTTCTTCTTCGTGCAGCGATCCGGCAAGTACGATGTCGGCGTGATGCGCGGTTTCGTTTAGAAAGAAGTCGATGGCCGTATAGTGCTCGAGTCTCGAAAGTGCTTCGCGCGTGAAATGTGAATCTGGAAGAGAGACAAGTGGATTGAAGCAGATCGAGATCAGCGCTTTGATTTCTCCGGCATGGATCATATTCATGATCTCTTGAGCTGTGTTGCCCTTCCCCGGAAGTTCTTCTTCGGGAATGCCCCACACTTCACAGATGTATTTTCGGTGTTCCGGATTCGTTATGTCCCGATTGCCGGGAAGTTGATCGCATTTGTGACCATGCTCTCGACCACCTTGGCCATTGCCTTGTCCTGTGATCGTTCCGTAACCGCAGCCGGGTTTGCCGAGTCTTCCTGTTGCAAGCACGAGGTTTATGCAAGCGAGCACATTGTCGACGCCTTTTGTATGATGTTCAATTCCCCGTGCGTGCAATAGAAAACTCGTTTTTGCCTCGCCCCACATTTTTCCGGCGCGAACGATGTCATCCACTTTTACTCCGCTGATAAGACTCGCATCTTCGAGCGATTGCGCGAGCGCGGCGGCTTTCGTTTCTTCCCATCCGCTCGTGTGCTGCGCAATGAACTCTTCATTCGCGTGGCCCTCTTCAATCATAACACGTAGAATCCCGATTAGTAGCGCCGAATCCGCGCCAGGACGTACCGGAAGGTGCAAATCGGCGGTCCGCGCCATCGGTGTCACCCGCGGGTCGATCATGATGAGTTGGGCGCCACGGTCGCGCGCGCGCCATATGTAGTCCGTTGTAATCGGAGCACATTCTGCGACGTTCGTGCCCGCACAGAGAATCACATCGGCGAGCAGAATGTCCTCCCAATAGTTTGCGGCGCGGTCGATACCAAATGCCTTTTTGTTTCCGGTGCCTGCGCTAACCATGCAGAGTCGCCCATTGTAGTCGAGCTCCTGTGTTTGAAGTGCAACACGCGCGAACTTGCCGATCAGATAGCTTTTCTCGTTTGTCAGTGAGACCCCTGAGAGGAGTGCAACCGCGTTCTTGCCGTACTGCTGCTGTACCCGCTGAATCTCGCGCACCGTGGTCGAAAAGGCCTCCTCCCAAGATATCGGCGCGAAGCCCGTTCCGTCGACTCGTTTCAGCGGACTTAGCAGCCGGTCGGGGTGATTGCCTTGCATGTATCGCTTCACACCCTTAGGACAAAGTTTGCCTTTATTAAACGGAAACTCCTCCCAAGGTTCAAATCCAATCACCTTGTTGTCGCGAACCTTAAGCTGAATGCCGCACTGTTGACCGCAAAAGCAGCAGTGAGTCTTGATCAGCTTTTCGGGCGCGCCGCGCCCTCTCCAACCACCAGGCGGCTCATAGTTGAGGTGCGGTCCCCATTTTTCGACGAGGCTCTCGATTGCTACGGGCGGCTTTGCCATTTGTCTATCTTAGTCGATTTCTTTGAAACTCGACTCACTTACCGTGATAAAAAGTCGTGGTAGAACTGTGTGCGATGCATGACGGAAGAGTACAATGGACGTCGAGACTAGTTTTCATACTCGCGGCTGCGGGGTCGGCCGTCGGCTTGGGCAACATTTGGCGATTTTCGTATGCCGCGGGAACAGAGGGCGGCGGTGCATTCATTTTGATTTACCTCGCCGCGGCAGTATTCATAGGCTATCCGCTGTTGGTCACGGAGATTTCGATCGGAAGATCAACACGACGGAACCCAATCGGTGCGATCAAGGCCCTCGCCCCGGGCGCGCCTTGATGGCTGATCGGCGCAATCGGAGTACTCAGCGCTTTCGTAATCCTGTCTTACTATTCCGTCGTCGCTGGCTGGGCGCTTGCCTACACGGTTGAATCTTTACGCGGGCTCTACTTGCCGGGAGTCGATCATGCCGAGCATTTCGCTAATCACACCAGGCAGCCGTTTGCACCGATTGCATGGCATGCGCTGTTTATGGCGATTACGATCGGCATCATTTCGATGGGTGTGGTGAAGGGAATTCAGCGTACTGTGCAAGTCTTGATGCCGATACTCTTTGTGCTGGTAGTTGTGATTATGGTTCGGTCAGTCACTCTCCCGGGCGCAGCAGAGGGAATCAGTTTCATCCTGCTCCCAGACTTTGGTGAGGTCACTCCGTTAACGTTTTTGCACGCAATTGCTCAAGCATTTTTTACGATTAGCCTTGGCATGGGCGCGATGATCACTTATGGTAGTTACCTTCGCAAACAGGATGCCGTACCGAGCAGTGCAGGGGCAATCATTGGCATCGATACGGCAGTCGCTATCATCGCTGGGTTCGCAATCTTTCCAGCCGTTTTTGCGTTCGGCTTCGATCCGGCGGCCGGCCCGGGACTTGCGTTCATCACCCTGCCAGGTGTGTTTACAGAGATGCCGCTCGGCGCACTCTTTGGCTTTCTGTTCTTTTTATTGCTCAGTATCGCCGCACTGACTTCCTCCATCTCGCTCCTGGAAGTCGTCGTTTCATGGCTAAAAGACGAGTACAAGTGGAAGCGTGGAAAGGCGGCTCTCCTGGTCGGCATTGCTATGTTTCTCATCGGCATTTTGCCGAGCCTTGGATACAGCCTACTGAGTGATGTTCGAATTCTTGGCATGGACATCTTAGACTCGTACGACTGGTTCGCTACCAGTGTTCTTCTGCCGCTGGGCGGGCTATTGACAATCCTATTCGCTGGCTACGTTTGGGGGGCGAAGAACCTAAGTGACGAAGCCAACATTGGCACAGGAAGGCTGCGGTTCGGCCCGGGGCGCGGATTCAGATTTCTAATCAAAGTCCTTGTCCCCCTCGCCGTGTTAGCGGTTTTGATTGCTGGGCTATACGAACGCTTTCATAGTTAGCGTGCAGACACGTCGCTATTTGAAGCGCATCATAGCGAAGGGGTAACTGCGGAGTTGAGAATGGCCAGGAGACAGAACAAATGGCCGCAGGGCACCAAGATCATTCCGTAGCTAGATCGCCTGATGCAGCGACAGCGGATCAGCTCCCGTCGCGCGGAAGTGAATCCTTTCATTGGCATCTTCGCCTGGAAGGCGATGACTGAGACACCCGTCCATCCAGAAAGCAGACACTCAGCCCGATCGCATTCCGTCAACTTAACATGATCGCGATCATATCGCTGGGTCGTAAAGAGGCGATAGTCTTATGACCGAAATGAGCGAAAGAGGGCCCGCGAATCGCGTTTTGTTTTTGAACACCCTCGCGTTCACGGTGTGCTTTGCCGTTTGGACGCTCTACGGCGTGCTGATCACCTTTCTTTCCGATCGTCAGGTGCTCGAACTCGACAAAGCTCAGGTTGGGTGGCTGATCGGGATTCCCATCTTGTCCGGGTCGATTCTACGATTGCCGATCGGCCTCTGGACCGACCGATACGGAGGCAAGCCGGTGTACATCGGCGTGATGCTGTTCGCAGCCACTTCAGTGTTCCTGGTAAGTTTTGCAAACACATTTTGGGCGTTCTTCTTTGGAGGTCTCGCGTTTGGAACTGCAGGCGCAGCGTTCGCGGTGGGGATTGCGTACTCGTCTGTTTGGTTCGCTAAGGAGAAGCAGGGAACTGCGCTCGGCATCTTCGGAATTGGAAACGCGGGAGCGGCTGTAACGACGCTCGCAGCTCCAGCGTTGCTTGCCGTGTTCACCGAAGGGGGCGCAAACCTTGAAGGTTGGCGCATGCTGCCCCGTGTGTACGCGATGGCACTCATCGTGATGACAGTCGTATTCGCGTTGCTTGC
This sequence comes from Fimbriimonadales bacterium, assembly GCA_041744215.1. Taxonomy (GTDB): domain Bacteria; phylum Armatimonadota; class Fimbriimonadia; order Fimbriimonadales; family ATM1; genus JAHCHL01. The sequence continues at coordinate 44,544 of JBGTLG010000026.1, forward strand.
AGTCCCGCGCAAGGTCGAAGGCGCATCGGATCGAACCATCGGCGACATGCTCCGACCTTTACGAGACCTGCGAGTTTGGCGCTTCGGTCTCTATTACTTTCTCGTTTTTGGCGCGTTCGTTGCTCTCGCACAATGGCTTGTCCCTTACTATCTCAACGTATACGGCATGTCTCTCGCGATGGCTGGATTGATGGCTTCTATCTTCAGTTTTCCGTCCGGTGTCGTTCGTGCACTCGGAGGATACATTAGCGACAAGTTCGGTGCGCGGTCGACGATGTACTGGGTTCTCGCGACGTGTGTTTTGTTTAGTCTGATGCTTGTTGCGCCGCGCATGGATATTAAGTCACCCGGTGAAGGAGTCATGGCAGAGAGAGCCGGCGTTGTGACCGGCGTTACCGAATCCACGGTTTCAGTCGATCAAAAGACCTACCCGCTGAAAATCCGCCCCGAGCAGGACTCTCGCCTCATGGAGGAAGGAACGCTCGTGTTCCCAACTTTTGAGTCATGGCAGGAACCCGCGGTCGCTGTCGGGCAAGAAGTGAAAAAGCGCGAGCTTGTCGCCCGGGGCATCACGCATGTCTACTTCCAAGCCAACGTATGGATCTTCACTGCGCTGGTTTTTCTGCTCGGGATCTCGATGGGTATTGGTAAAGCCGCAGTGTATAAGCATATCCCCGAGTACTTCCCAAAAGATATCGGAGTCGTAGGCGGCATAGTCGGAGTCATAGGTGGGCTGGGAGGATTCTTCTGCCCGATCCTCTTCGGCTACATGCTCAAAGCAACGGGCGTTTGGACGACGTGTTGGCTCTTCCTGGGAATCATCGGGATCGTCAGCCTAGTGTGGATGCATATGGTTATTCTAAAGATGACACGCGGCATGACCCCACCGGGTCCCCTGGACAAGAACTAAGGAATGTAACGAATGTCGAATAAGCAAGAATCTGCAAAGGGCAATGCCGGATGGAACCCGGAAGATGTTTCATTCTGGCAATCACAAGGAAGCAAAATCGCGTGGCGCAGTCTTTGGTTGACTACGTTTTGTTTGATCCTCTCATTCGCAACATGGTTCATGGTCAGCGCAATTGTAGTGAAGCTGTCCGGAATCGGCTTCAAGTTCACCGAATCGCAGCTGTTCTGGTTGAATGCAATGCCGGGACTCGCCGCAGGCTCCCTTAGAATTGTCCACACGTTTTTGATTCCAATCTTTGGTACGCGACTAACCGTCACGATCTCGACTTTGCTGCTGCTTGTTCCTTGCATCGGTTGGGGCATGGCTGTCCAAAATCCAGACACAAGCTATGCGACTTTTATGGTTCTCGGGTTTCTGGCCGGGCTCGGAGGAGGCAACTTCAGCTCTTTCATGCCAAGCACGAGCCTGTTCTTCCCAAAGCGTCTTCAAGGCTCCGCGCTTGGAGTCCAAGCTGGAATCGGGAACTTTGGCGTGAGTGTCGCGCAATTCACAATCCCCTGGGTCATCGGCTTCTCGATGATCGGGAGCCTTGGCGCAGCCCAAACTTTCACACAAGACGGCAAAGTCACAGAAATCTGGTTGCAAAACGCGGCATATCTTTGGGTTCCATTTGTTGTCTTAGCAGGAGTACTCGCGTGGATCTCTTTGCGGAGCGTCCCCGTCAAGGCGACGTTCCGTGAGCAACTCGACATCTTCAAAGACAAGCACACATGGCTAATGACATCGCTCTACATGATGACGTTCGGCTCATTCAGCGGCTATGCGGCTGCGTTTCCGCTCTTGATAAGAAACGTTTATGGGAAGTTCGACGGAGCGCCTGAGCCCCTTGCGTACGCGTTTCTCGGACCGCTAATTGGCGCGGGCATTCGAGCTGCCTTTGGGCCAATCAGCGATAAGCTCGGTGGAGCGAGAGTGACGATGCTGAGCGCTATCGGGCTGTTCGTTTGTGCGATTGGCGTCACCTTTTTTACGAATCCAAACTCTCTCGACCAGTGGCCCGGATTCCTTGCATTCATGCTGGGGCTGTTTCTATTCAGCGGAATCGGCAATGCCTCTACCTTCAAGCAAATGCCGATGATCTTTCCGCCGAGGCAAGCGGGAGGTGTGATCGGTTGGACCGCAGCAATCGCAGCTTACGGTCCCTTCCTGTTCTCGGTACTTTTCGGCGCGGTCATCGCATCGACTGGATCTCCAACTGCATTCTTTTACGGCGCAGCAGCGTTCTATGCGATCAACCTGTGGATTAACTGGTGGTTCTATATGCGCAAGAACGCGGAGAAGCCATGTTGATGTTAGTGCACGGACCCGCTTATCTCGCGGTGATGGGCAACAGCTTTTCAAGTACTGTTTCCGTGGGCATTTCTTCTCACATGATCATCGGCTTCGAGATGCGAGTGATTGCGAAGACGAATGACCTCGACGTGCGCCGCCTTGTTCCGCTCTGGACTGCTTTCGTTCCGCTAAACCTTGGACACGGTATGCGGGCTGGTCTCGCGCTTATGACAGACTATGCGACAACAGCCTTCATACCGACGGGTGTGGCAGGGTTCATAGTAGCGAGCGTACCAGTAATCTGCGCAGTTGATGTCTCCCGCCCACTCGCTCCGAAAGGGCTTAGAAGGACGTACAGTGTCACCTAAAAAGTCAACATCGACCAATCCAGCCAATGGAGCGCAGCCAAGTGTGCTGCAAGCATTGCAAGCTTGCTCGCTTTTGAACGCCTTGACGGATGATGAGCGGCTGGCGCTCGCGGAGAAGTCCTACCTGGCTTACGCTGAACGAGGAGAGGCGATTTGGGTTGCCGGTGCGCCTTCCCATTTCGTGGCCATTGTCGGGCAAGGCTTTGTAAAGATGACCAGAACAACGCCGCAGGGATCCGAAGTTGCGATGGAGCTGCTTGGACCCGGACAGTGCTTCGGTCTGTTTGCTGCCCTTGAGGGTCGTTCCTATCCGCTGGCTGCGGTTGCCGTTACCAACACCTGGTACGCAAAGATTCCGACTCGGGAATTGATGGAAGTTTACAACCGGAGTTCAGGGTTCAAGGATCAAGCTGTCAGGTCTCTCGGCCCAAGGTTGCGCCGCGCACACGACATGATGGCCAGAATGTCAACGGGAAAAGTTGATCAGAGAATCGCCGCCGTGTTGTTGATCCTCATGGATGCCTACGGGGAAAAAATCGACGGTAAGGTTAGGATCAGTGTTCCGTTGACGCGACAGGACCTGGCCGAAATGGCGGGCACGACTGTGGAGACTTCGATTAGGGTGATGAGTCGATGGCAAAAGGAAGGCATTGTCGCGACGGACCACCAGGTAATCACCATTGTCGATCCGATAGCGCTCGATGAGTCACTGTTGATGTAGCAAAGCGCTCAGCTCTGCGGGGGTGTTTGCTCCCAGTACACAGCGTGGGTCTAGGCGAGAATCTCGAAGATCGTCTTCATGTACAACCTGTACGTTCAGAGATCCAATCCACTCCATTACGCGTCGTTCTCCGCTCTCAACAAGACTGCGAGCTTCACTTAGGGTACGCGATGAGTAGAGTGCGCAAAGCGGCTGCAAACGACCACTAATCTCGGGAACCGCTGCGTCCGATTCTCCGATACGTTCTGACAGAAATGTGACTATGCGGGGGTCGAAAAGGGGAATGTCGCAAGAACAAAGAAAAAAACACTTCGCGTGCGGGTCAAACGAAGCGATCGCGGTCAAAGGTCCGGAATGCGGCTCGGCGTCGGGAATCTGATCGAAATCGGTGGACGCTAGCTGGCCAAGCACAGTCAAGCTGTATCCAGCTTCCACCAGCAGCCTCGCGATCCGCACCCCGATAGGCTCACCCTCTATCAGCGTAGATGCCTTGTCCCGGCCCATGCGAGAACTTCGTCCACCCGCAAGCAGAACGCATTGAACAGTTTGGCACTTGCTCACCAAGTGTGACCACCGTCATAGAGAAAAGGCGTACAATGCAGGAATAGAAGACACATGGGCGAACTTCCAAAACAGTACCGCAGATTCCTCGAGGATTATCCCGGAGTGGGCGAGGCATACCATGCTCTCGGCCAAGCCGTAGGCTCGGCAGGGCCGCTTGACGCAAAGACGCGGGAGCTGATCAAGATCGGCATCTCGCTGGCCGCGCGACAAGAGGGCGGCCTGCGGAGCCATGTGCGCAAGGCGCGCGATGCGGGCGCTACTGCCGATGAGATCCGACACGCGATTCTGCAAGCGACGACGACCGTCGGATTCCCCAACATGATGGCCGGGCTCTCATGGGCAAACGAGGTGATCGAAGAAGATGATGCGTAGCAGCAAGCGATCGCAATGGATATCACTTGGGACCGGATTTGCGGCTGCAGCACTAGTGGTCGCTGGCATTTACTTTGGATCAGGGGGTCTGACTCGGTTTGATTCTCCGCTCGCTGCCTATGCAGCAGCGACAGTTTTTGCGGCGTTCGCCGTCGTCTACCGTTACACCATGTGGATTCAGCGCCCGCCCACGTGGCGGTACTTCAAATCAGGATGGAAGCTCTTCTTGAAGCCGACCAGACTCCTTCCTAACATAGTCAAGTTTGTTGGGTTGCTCTGGCACAACATCATTGCTCAGAGATTCATTGAAAAGCGTAGCCCTCAGCGCTGGATGGCGCACATGTGCATCGCCTGGGGTTGCATGATTGCGTTCGCCATAACGTTTCCGCTGAGTTGGGGATGGATACAATTCAATTCGGCGGAGAATGGAAAAGACTACGTCGTGGAGTTCATGGGAAGGGGGATAATCGCGTTTTCGCCAGATGGGCTGCTCGGATTTCTTTTCTTTAATGGACTGAACATTAGCGCGGTTCTGGTTCTCACCGGAGTCGCTCTCGCGATGCATCGGCGTGTTTTTGAACACGGGGCGCAAGCAGTCCAGTCTATCGCTTCCGATATGATTCCATTGTTCATTCTTTTTGCAGTCTCGGTAACTGGATTGATGCTGACAGCTAGTTACAAATTGATGGGAGGAACTCACTTCTCTTTCCTCTCGCTGCTCCACGCGTTCACCGTCATCGTCTTCCTGCTTTATCTGCCGTTTGGCAAGTTCTTCCATGTCATTCAGCGCCCCGCGCAATTGGGAGTGGCTTACTATAAGGAGGAAGGGTTGAGGGGAGAAATGGCGACATGCTTGAGATCACATGAACCTTACCAAACTCAATTGCATCACGACGACTTGGTTGATGCGATGAAGGAGATAGGGTTCGATTTCGGGGCCCACCAAGATCTCTCTCCGGCTATAAAGCGCAAACTGATCGCACTCAATCAATCTTCAGCGATTGACGGTGTGCCGTTTGTCGGGTGATCAATCTGCAGAATCTAAGCGATTGATGCCGACTAACATCCAGACGTTTATCAGCAGAATCGCGACGCTCGCAATACCGGCAGGTAGCGCAACTTCGTAATGCCCGGCAAGCATGTTCTCAAAAGCCGCCACGAATAGCCAAAGCTGAAGCATCACGAGAATGAGGATGAACGCGAGCAGCGCCCCGAATACGATGGACTTTTGTTCCTGACGCCCTGGGTGCTGTGAGTTCAAGATCCCTCCTTCAGCGTGACGCCTACCGCCCATATCTCGCCATTGCGCTCTTCAATCAAAATGCTCGGTAGCGGATGGGGAGGCGGCCCTTGAAGCACGCTGCCGTCGTCGACCGCGAACGCGCCGTTGTGACAGGGGCAGTAAAGGCGATTCTTGTCCGGCTCGTAATTGACGGGACAGGAAAGGTGCGTGCAACGACGTGAGTAAGCAACCAACTCACCGCTCGGCTTTCTCACCAAAATACACAGGTCATGCTGACGCGGATAACGGAACGACATCGCGGCGCCTGGGAGAAGAGCCCCTCCACCAACAATGTGCATCGGCTCGAATCTACGCTCCTCCCGCGGTATCTTTGACCAAATGGCCATCGTCGCCGAACCAAGAGCCAGGCCTCCACTCGCGAGCGTGAGAAACTTGAAAAACTCGCGCCGACTGACATAGTTGTCCTCTTCCCAATCAATCGGAAAATCCTGTTGCAGCTTGCCTTCCATCAATTCGTCCTCGCAGTTTGGAGCAGATCACTCTTTCGAATCAATGGGTCGGACTGCACGGTCATGCGCTTCGTCCCGGACGGCATCATCAAGTGAACTTTGGTGTGGATCGTTCGGCCTCCAAAGTCAAATTCGTTGATTGGCGTGCCTCCCCTGAAGGTAGCAATTTCTTCAGGAGTACCGAAGAACAGCGCCTGCGATGGACAGACGGTCGCACACATCGGTTTCTTTCCTGCCGAAGTGCGATCGTAACACATGTCGCACTTCATCATCTGATCGATTGCAGAGTCGTACTTCGGAACTCCAAACGGGCACGCGTACACACAGTTCGTGCAGCCAATACATCGCGGCTTCAATGAGGATTGAACGACTCCGTCCGGAGTCCGCTTGATTGCATCGGCTGGGCATACGGCGGCGCACGCAGGTTCGCTGCAATGCATGCAGATAATGGGTGTGGTCTGAACCGTGTCACCTCGCATGATGGTTTCGAGATGAATCATGGAGACGCCTGCGTGTGTCTCGCATTCAGCGCAAGCCTCCACGCAGGCATTGCAGCCAATGCATCGACTCGGATCTATGTAGAACTGGCGCTCACTCATTGCAGATCACACGCTGTCAACATAAGATACCCATAGTCCTCCAACCAGCACCGACCAGACCATGATCGCGATCATAGCCTCCAGGCTCAGAGAGGAAATCCTAACCCTGTGCTCATCATAGGAGTCCCCCTGGCGCCCGTTTTCGACGTGCAGCCGGCTTCCGACTGGCCTATGCGAATGTTGCCCTGGCGTTTCTTCGAATCTCCGGGGTCGACGGCGCGCTGACGGCCGGCAGGAATTCGGAGCTTTCGAGTTCGATGTCGACGCGGCTTTACTGTTTCGGCACTGAGGCGGTGCCTGGCATAATCAACGAGCAGGTCTGGATCGCACAACGCTTCGACGTGCGGAACAACGATCTGCAAGCTTTGAAAAAGATTTCACATGGGAAGTCGGACTCCGCTACCACGCGCATGGATCAGATCACCAGTCAACGACTGTTGGTTTGAGTACTCGGATCTGTCGCATGTTTGCGTCGCGCGCGAGCCAAATGAAATCGGACCGCTGCTTTCCGAGGTTGAAGATGCAAGCAAGCAAGGCCTCTTCGCCGCAGGGTTTATCTCCTACGGTGCAGCAACTGCTTTCGATTCAAAGCTGACGGCTCAGCAGTCGACTCGATTCCCCTTGGCGTGGTTCGGGATCTTTCGCCAGGTTGAAAAGCTACAGTCACTTTCACCCGCTAACGATCTCAGCGTAAACGTTGAATGGCACGCATCGACATCAACGGAACAATACTTTCATCACCTGGGCGCGATCCGCGACTATCTGGAAAGCGGGGACGCATACCTTGTCAACTACACATTTAGGCTCCGATCGAATTCCGAAGCCGATCCGTTCGCGCTGCTTCACCGGATTACGTCACCGAGCCCGCCACCTTACTCTGCGTTCATCGAGACCGACGAATGGGCGATTTGCAGTGGATCGCCGGAACTGTTTTTCAGTGTTGACGGAGAGCTGATTTCGTCGCGACCGATGAAGGGAACCGCGCCCAGAGGGCTTTGGTTCGATGATGACGTACGCCAAGCACACGAATTGCGCAGCTCGATCAAGGAGCGCGCAGAAAACTTAATGGTCGTCGACATGGTAAGAAACGACTTAGGCCGGATCGCAAACCCAGGGACGGTCCACGTTTCCGAGTTGTTTTCGCTGGAACGCTATCCAACTCTCTGGCAGATGACGTCGACGGTTCAGGCGGAAACGGAAGCTTCGCTGCAAGAGATCTTCGCTGCGCTCTTCCCCCCAGCTTCTGTAACCGGGACGCCTAAGCGTCGCGCGATGGAAATCATTAGCGAACTCGAAACGGAACCGCGCCAACTCTACACGGGTGCAATCGGATTCGTCCATCCGAATCGACAGATGCAGTTCAATGTGGCCATCCGCACCGTACTGGTCGATCTGCAAGCCAGCCAGCTTGAGTACGGCGTCGGCGGAGGCATCGTATGGGATTCGGACCCAAACGAGGAGTTTGAAGAGTGTCTGATTAAGGCCAACATTCTCGAACCGTTAGACAGTTCGTTTGAACTGATCGAAACGATGCGTTGGTCACCCGACACAGGCTTCTTGCTCCTACCCCTCCATCTCAAGCGATTGCGCGAGTCATCGGTCTACTTCGGATTCAACTTCGACGCGGAGCGCGTGTTGCAAAGCTTACAAGAGTTGGAGGCTTCTCTTGCAAGCGAGACATATCGCGTTCGCCTCTCTCTGCGCCGTGATGGCAACGTTTGCTTCGAGGCGATCTTCTTAGATCAAAAGGCTCGACTCTTCGCGGATGTCTGCCTCTCTGCGAATCCGATAGAAAGCAACCATCCGATGCTATATCACAAAACTTCCGACCGCAGCGTTTATGAAAGGGCCCTACTTGAATCAGGAGGCGGTGAGGATGTCCTGCTGTTCAATGAGCGCGGCGAGGTTACAGAGTCCACGATCGCAAACTTTGCTTACGAGCTCGATGGACAACTTTACACTCCGCCAATCGAATGTGGCCTGCTTCCCGGGATCTATCGAGCGTGGTTGATTGAGCAAGGTCAGCTTAAGGAGCGCGCGATTAGTGTCGAGGATGCGCTGAAACTGCCGCACATCTTTCTGATGAATTCAGTGCGTGGGCTGCAGAAAGTTCAGCTTCATCGACTTGCTGCGTCGGATCGGTAGCCATGTTGGTTGACCCGGTTCGTATCGAATTGTTAACGGCTCATCGAACTCACTGTGCTCATCGAACTCATCACTGTTTACTATTGTTAACGCGGTCTTTTGAACTCGCTGGATGAGTTGGGTGGTGCGGTGCGAGTGGTTCGGACGCGTTCTTTCGTGGATGAGAGTTCCGTCGGTTAAGTCTTTGGGGCGGCAAAAGTCAACCTGTTATAAGATTTCGAGCCAGATCGGCCGTGTTGTCTGAGATGGGATGCTGCCCGGTGCCGTTCACGGACAGATTTTTTGGGAGCAATGCGTTTGAGGAGGTTGCTGAAGTATCTGTCAGTGCCACCCGTCTCCCATACTCAGGGGTGTGAACGATACGCCTGGATGGGGTACACCATGCCACCCGCGGAAAATCGCAGTAAGCTGTCCACTAATGATAGATACAGCCCACGCAAGGCCAAAAAGCGTGCTTGTCACGGGCGCGACGGGATACGTGGGTGGTCGTGTGGTGCGCCGCCTTTCAGATCAAAACGTAAAAGTTCGAGTCTTGGTGAGGGATGCGAGTCGGGTTACGGGTCGATTTGGGGAGACGGTCGAAGTGGCTCAAGCAGACGTCTTAGAGCCAGCGACGCTCGCCGCCGCGCTCGCAGACGTTGACACCGCCTACTACTTGATTCATTCAATGGGAGCAACGGACGATTTTGAGAGTCGGGATCGAGCGTCTGCACAGAACTTTGCAACCGCAGCTAAGGAATCGGGAGTGCGGCGCATCATCTACCTCGGTGGTCTTGGAGATGCGTCTCAAGACCTGTCCCCACACTTGCGCAGCAGACATGAAGTTGGCCAAGTTCTTCGTTCTACGGGTGTCGAGGTGATTGAGTTTCGCGCTTCGATCGTGATCGGTTCCGGTAGCCTTTCGTTTGAGATGGTGCGAGCGCTAGCGGAACGCCTGCCTGTCATGATCACGCCGCGTTGGGTCGGGGTTCTAGCCCAGCCTATCTCGATTGGTGACCTGTTGAGTTATCTTACGCTTGCGTTAGAATTGCCGTCAGGAGAAAGCAGAGTCTTCGAGATCGGCGGAGCGGATCAGGTGACATACGGTGACATGATTCGTGAATATGCGAAACAGCGTGGTTTGCGACGATTTATCATTCCCATTCCGCTGTTGACGCCTCGATTGTCGAGTCTTTGGCTCGGCTTGGTCACACCTTTGTATGCTCGCGTTGGAAGAGCGCTAATCGACAGCATTCAACATCCTACAATTGTTCGCGACAACGAAGCGCGTCACGTGTTTTCTGTGAATCCAGTCGGTGCGTCAGAAGCAATAGCCCTTGCGCTCAGAAACGAGGACCGGGAGATCGCTGAGACAAAGTGGTCGGATGCTGTTTCGTCGTCAGCCTTGTCCTCCCGTCCTTGGGGAGGTGTGCGCTTTGGAAACCGGTTGGTCGATTCACGAACCGTTGATGTGCCGGTCGCGCCACGACGGGCTTTCGCGCCGATCCAGCGGATCGGGGGAGGCGTTGGTTGGTACTTTGCAGACTGGTTGTGGAAGCTGCGTGGCTCCGTTGACGTTGTCTTCGGCGGGGTAGGAATGCGGCGTGGTAGGCGCGACCCTCAAACCGTACGTGTCGGCGATGCACTTGACTTCTGGCGCGTCGAAGTCGCCGACGAAAACAGGCTGCGGCTTCGTGCAGAAATGAAGGTTCCTGGCCGCGCATGGTTGGAGTTTGAAGTGACGGAGATCAACGGCGGGAGCAGAATTCGGCAAACAGCCGAATTCGATCCGTTGGGAGTTTGGGGGCTCATCTATTGGTACGGCATTTACCCATTGCATAGGATTGTCTTCTCTGGAATGATTCGAGCAATCGCAGTCGAAGCGACGGGTGGAAAGCGACCGCCTTCGGCTGCTGCGCAAGCCGTCGCGCTCATCGGATTCTTCGTGGGCACGTTCTGCGCAGCCGCCATCGGAGGACTTGCAACGGCGGCGTCAGTTACGTCGTGGTACGCTGATCTCGCAAAGCCTGCGTGGACTCCTCCTAGCTGGGTCTTCGGCCCGGTATGGGGCGTGCTCTATTCCTTGATGGCGGTCGCAGCATGGTTAGTCTGGCGTCTGCGGCCAACGTCCGAGCGACCGATGATCGCCTTTTGGACTCAACTCGTTCTCAATGTCCTTTGGTCAGTCTGCTTCTTTGGGCTTCGATCGCCGGGTTTAGGATTGATTGCGATAGGCGCGCTTCTCGTTGCGATTATCGTCACCCGCAATGCATTCGCGTCGGTCTCGCGCCTCGCAGGCTGGCTGCTTGTGCCTTACCTCTTGTGGGTTGCCTACGCCGCAACCTTGAATGCTGGCATTTGGTGGCAAAACGCAGAGGGGGTTCAGGCAAGCACCAGCGCGCGGCAAGAAAACGACTTGCCAATCCCGTCGAGTGGCTTGTTTCTGCGATTTTGTGTTCTCCCGTCGACCATCTTGCATATGGTGTGATCAACTGGCATTGGATTTCTTCCGCTCTAATTGTAAAAACTGCGCGCGTGGATGGGGTAAACCAGGCAACCAGCCGCTCATGAGCGTCGAAAACACCGTCACGATGTATCGCCCCACGGGACCTAACGAACTCGCCCTCGTGGAGGACAGCGGCTTTCGTCGTTGGCCACCCAGACTCCCGGAGCAGCCGATCTTCTACCCGGTCACGAACGAGGAATACGCGAGGGAAATCGCGAGGAAATGGAATGTTCCAGACAGCGGCGTCGGCTTCGTGACGAGGTTCCGAGTCAGACGAGAGTTTGCCGATCAGTTCCCCATCGAGAAGGTCGGAGCCGCGTACCACACGGAGTGGTGGATACCTGCTGAGCGACTCGAGGACCTTAACGACAACATCGTCGGCCTGATCGAGGTGATCGCAGAGTTTCGCCGGGAAGAGTAGTAAGTGAAGGTGATACTGGTGGAGATGATGGGATTCGAACCCACGACCTCTGCAGTGCGATTGCAGCGCTCTCCCAGCTGAGCTACATCCCCACGGGGAGCCGATGGTACCCGACGTCGGACACAATTGGGCCCTGCGGTGAAACCTCTCATACTCATCGCGGGTAACCGTTCCACCAATTCAAATGTCCACTCGCGCTTCGCACGTGCTATCGATCCGGCCCTTTCGCAATCTCTGGGTCGGGCAACTCATCTCGCAGTTTGGAGATGTGCTCTATAGCCTCGTGTTTATGTGGATGGTCCTGGAGGTGACTGGGGAGCCCAAGTATGTCGGCTATGTGATGGCTTGTGGTGCACTCCCATACGTGCTGTTTGCGCTGTACGCGGGGACCCTCGCCGATCGGCTGGACCGCAGAATGCTGTTAGTTCTCAGCGACATTCTTTCAGCCGCTTTGGTGACTGTATTCCTTGTTGTGATCCTCTTCGATCCAGCGCCACCGCTAATCTTAATCTGTGTGATTGCATTCCTGCTCGGTACGTCGAATGTCATTGCTGCGCCTGCACGTGCGGCGATTACGCCGAGGCTTGTCCCGGAAGATCGGCTTCAGGAGGCGATTGCGCTGAATTCTATGTCGCAGGGCCTGATGCCGTTCCTGGGCGCAGTATTGTCCGGCGCAGGCTTGGCTCTTCTACACTTAATCTCGCGTACGTTCACTTATGCGCTCGCGTTTGGGCTAAATGCGATCACGTTTATCGTTTCCGCGCTCTTCATGGCGTCGTTGCCCAAGGTTGTCGCCGAGAGGACTGAGGAGCCGAAGTCGCCATTTCGCGATGCGGTCGATGGTATCCGGTTCATCTTTTCGCATAAAGCGCTTGCGGTTGCGATCCTTATCGCGGTCGGCATGAATTTCTTCGTTGCGCCGTTTATGCCGGTTTACACGTACATCGCGAAAGAAGTGTTCAAAGGAACACCCGCGACGCTGGCGTTCTTGGAAGCTGGATTCTTTCTGGGCATGGTCTGTGGTTCGCTGGCTGCGATGAAGATTCGCACGAAGAAGCCGGGCTTATCGTTCGCATTCTTTCTTGTTCTGGCTGGCCTTATGATTGTGCCGATGGGATTCGTCACAAACTTCTGGGCATTCATGGCGCTCAATTTTCTCTGTGGAGTTTTCATTCCGCCAGCCAGCATTCCGATGGGGACTTTTATTCAATTGCAGACAGCGGACGAGTACAGGGGCCGGGTCAACTCCGCTATGGGCACGATGTCGGCTATGGTCATGCCGGTCGGTATGGCGATGAGCGGCCTGCTGCTTAAGTGGCTGACGCTGCCTGGCCTGTTCATCTTTATGGGTGGCGGTATGGCGCTTTGCGCAAGCTTCGGATTTCTATCGAAGCCCCTTCGGACCGCGACTCTTCCTGCTAGCGCGCCGACCCTCGAGGAAGATCCTCCTTCCGAAGAATCATTGGAAACATCGCCCAGTTCGCAGCCAGTTGCGCCTGATCTGTAGCATGGACGGAAGAGCGATCTTCCGAAACGCCGGGGGGGGCGACCCAACGCCCTCTTGGAGTTTGCCAAAGCTCAACAACCTGGATGTAGGTGCCTCGATCTCCATACACGATCTCAGGACAGCCGGGCAGTGTGATTCTGCCCGCTCGGTACCTCCAAAGCGCAGGGTCATCCCCGCGCGAACTTTTTAATCTGTCGACGGCCTTAACGAAGGCTGAGCGCGCAATCTCATCAAGAGGTCGGCCATTGGTGTAGTCGACTGAAGTTTGTTTGCGCATTGCGCGCAGCACGACCGATGGCTGGATCACCTGCCGGAAGTTATCCAGGCTCAAGAAGTTTCCAGTTTTCCAGAGGAACAGCTCTTCCTGAAGTGCTGAAAACCACTCGTTGTAAAGTGTCCGGGATACAGAGCCATCCAGTCTCTCGCCGTCCCAGTGTGACAAGTACGCGTGCGCGGCCATGCCTTCGGGCGCAGAGATTTCGGTTATGTATGGCGCAAGGTGCAGCGCAGTGATGTCGGTGGTTGCGATAGTCCTCGCGAATCGCTCTAAATCTTGAGTTGCCAACACCTCCTTTGACCCCATCAGCGCCGTCAAGTTTTCATTTCGGAAGACTGCTCCCCACACTGGCGTGTCGAAGTTCGGCCACCAAGCTACGGGCTTGTTGTTCCAGTTCGCGAACCAACCTTGCGTTGGGTTGATGCTGTAGGGCATCTTGTCCGTCGGAACCATTCCGATCCAATCAAAGTCCTTTCCCGCAGGAGATGGAAAGCGCGGGTCTACTTTTGGAGAGCGGATGGGGACTGAGCCAACATAGAAATACGCTATCCCGTCTGTGTGACTTGCCACGAACGCATTCATGTTCGCGGTGACCTTGGAAGTCGCTGACTTCAAGTCGGAGAAGGTCGCCGATTGCGCAATTGCCATAGCGCCTTCCATGCTTGCTACTTCCTTCATCCAGAGCGAAGATCTTCGAACGTATGCGACGCCGGTTCCTGCGCTCTTCAAGATGACTGGGCCATAAATCGTCATCTCGCGTTTGCCTGATGTCTCCTCTTCTCCGCGCACCTTAATCGGCACGTCGATAATCTGAAAATCGTGTTCGACGCCATCGACTACGTACTTGCTTGGGTCGCCTTCCTTTAGCCGAACGAAGACGACATCGTCTGTGTCTGCAACGCCCGATGTCAATCCCCATGCAAGGTGCCGATTGTGACCAACGAGAATGAAAGGAAGTCCGGGGACGCTGAGCCCAGCAACAGAGTATCCAGGGCTGTCGACGCTTGTTTGCCTGGCAATGCTCGGCGAAGAGAAACCCATTTGTGGGCCTGATAGGAGGATCGGAACACCGATCGCAGATTTTGCCGCAGACGCAACCATTGCATAGCTGCCCCACTTGTTTGGTAAGCCCATTTCCGCCGATAGTTCATTCAAATCCGCTTGCTCAGCGATTCTTATCGCCGGCAGCAGTTCGAGGAGGTTAACACGCGGCAGCAGCTTGAGGTGATTCGCCAATGCATCAAGCTCTATAGCTGGAAAGGGCGACACACCTCGGTGCGGATCGTCTATCTCGGAAACGGTGCAGATCGCATCGGGGTCGTTCTGCCACGATAAGTCGTTCATAACGTCGACCGCTTCTTCCTTAAGCCGATCAGTCAGATACGTGTACAGAACCAGATTGCGAACTTCCCCTGCGCCCCCTCGTCCGAACTGCCGAATGAGCTGAACCCATATTGCGAGAACATCGCGCACACTCCACGGTTGGGGCCTGGTACCTTGAAATGTGGGAGGCAGTGGATCGATGCTGACAACTCGAGCATTGATGCCGCTGACGTATGCGTTGATGGCGCTGCGCACTTCTTGGCGCAGCGATTCAAACATTCGATCATATTCGTCTGGCGTGTATCCAAAGCGGATCGCGTCGCGATCGCTCGCCACTGCTGTACGACCAACTATCTCTGCCAGCTTGCCTTGCGCGCTGCGTCGCGATAGCTCCATTTGCCACAGGCGGTCTTCGGCTGCGGCATGCCCCGACCAAAAGAATCCGCCTTCGAAGGACTCGGAATAAACATGCGCGACCCCGAAAGGGCCGCGGACAATCTCGCCTGGCAGTTGGGAAGAGAAGGTCATGGCAGCACACAAAGCGAAGCTAAGCATGCTGCCTAATATACGACTTCTGAACTTGCGATTGCGCGATCAGGGCAGGCTGTTTCGCTTCCCGCCAAGGGCCTTGCGCGATACAACTGCGTAGACGACCAGGGCGATTCCAGCGATGATCCCGATTGGTACGACCAGTCCCCAAACGAAGCTGACAGCGCTAAAAACGAACTTGAGCGCCAAGCCTCCGAGGATGACGACGGCAAGGATTGTGAGGCCAAGTTTCAAAGGATCTTTCATTTCTTTCCTCCGACGGTTCTGACGATAGCACGGGCGACGAGCCCAATCCGTTGCATTATGGGCCGTTCGGCCCCTTCTTCAGACCCCGTCCGGCATCCATAAGCCGGACGCCTCGACTCGCATCGACAGGTGATCCTGCACTTCGGCCGCTCGGTCAACGTCGAGGTCAACGATGGAAGGCGATCCCAGCTGTGCTCCGATCACTGCCGCGGTGCCAACGTCGAGATTCGCGATTCGGTAACGTCGCTGAATCGGACCTTGACTCAAGGAGAGCCATTGCAGCTTGCCATGTGGCGCGACATGAATCTTCTGATAGAGGATGCCCTCGCGAGTCAAGAGGAAGCCGTCAGTGAGCGCGTAACCGAGTGCTTTGTAGCGCGCGTATCCGTACCAGAGGGCGATCGCCGCAATCGGTACAAGGCCAACGAGATGAAGAGTTGCGCCGCTATATAAGACCCAGCCCACCAGGGCAAGACTGGGCACGAGCGCGAAACGAAACGCTCCTCGGCGTATCGCAATTCGGCTCACCGGTTGCCACTCCACAGCGCCAATATCAAGATGTGGGAAAACCCTTCGCACATACTCCGCGATTTTTTGCCGCTTTACCAAGAGGCACAACGCAGATGTCCCGCCGTGTTGATCACTGATGTTGACCGATCCTGCAAGCCCGGCGTGGATCGTCGCGTACCCGAGCATCCTCCTCAAAAATGGTGCTTCTATGCAGAGCGTTTGAATTCGCGGTAGCGGAACAACGGACTCGACGATAGTGAAGAGACCATAGTGCCGCTGAAACTGGCCGTCTTGATATCGAAGCGCAAAGTTGTGATACTTGATCGCAGTCGTCACGATCGATGCTATCCAACCAAACAGCAACACAGCGAAGAGTACCCACACTCCGATAACAATCGCGTTGTCTCCCATTCCCCGAACAGATTCGAAGAGCGCTGGCGCGATTCTTTCGAAGAGGTTATCTGAGAATCGTTCAGCAATGAAGACCGGAGCCAAAAGGACGCCGATGATAAGGATGGCGCGGTTCTCCGTGGCACCCAATATGAGGAGGTCCTTCAGTGTTGCGGCCCAGACGGTCTGCCTTCGTGGAGGAGGGGGCGGAGCCTCTCCGATCGCCGGCACATCGGGTTGTTTCGCACGAAGCAAGTACTCCTTCAGTCGCTGCGCTTCGGACACGCTTAATGCGGACAGATCACCCTCCGCTTGAGCCCCTCCCGCAGTCTCGATCTTTAAGTCGGCGATGCCCAGAAGCTGATGCAAGACTCCGCGCTTGATTTCGACGTTTTGTATTCTTGCTAGCGGAATGGTGCGGACTTGTCGAAAGATCACTCCGGTTCGTATCACCATGTTGGTCGAATCAAGCGAGTACTTAGTGAAGTAATAGCGCAGTACCGCGGCCGCAATACTCAATGCTCCAAAAGCGCCGAGTGTTAGTTCGAGCGCATCGAAACCTCCACCTGATGCTCTTGTGACCAACAAGATGATGATAACGTATCCGAACTTACCCACGAAGCGAACCGTTTCGACGACAATCGTTAACGGATGGATTCGATGAGAAATCATGCTATCCATCTGGCGCCTTGGTTCCGATCAACTGCTCACGAATGGCCTCTGCGCGCACCGGTGTCATGCCGGGAATGGTTGCTACTGCACCCATGGATCCTGCTGTGTACACACTCATGTGAACGAGCCCAAGCATCCTGTCAATGGGCCCTGAGTTGATATCGACATGCTGAATCCTGAGCCGCGGCACACAGCGTCGAATCCTCCACACAACGCCGTATTCAACCAAGACGTCATCAGGTCTGATCGCATAGCCCCACCGCTCAAACTGCAGGCGAGGCATGATCAGCGCCAGAGGATAAAAGACGAGTGCAACAATGCCACCAATCTGCAGCGTAGGCAGCGGCCACTGAGGAATGCTTCGCGAGACTGCGTACTCCGCCGCAACCACGATCCCAACGAAGACGGTGGTCGATACCAACGACGAGAAAAGCCAGACCTTCTTGACATTCGGGTGCAGCGACTGCATTTCTACGTTTGACTCTGTACCATCAGGTTGCGTCATTGAATCTCCTAGTCTGAACGAGTTTCGACATCCAGAGGTGGACTCCTGCTTTTGCCCTTCCTCCTTGACTCTTCTGCTGATTCTCACCCAAACTGCCAAGCGTAGGCATGGACCCTCTCTCTCGGCTCGGTCGCAAGGATAAGTGGTTTCTCGGCGGTGGCGGTGGGGCCGTCTCTGCCCCACCGTTCCCGAGGTGGCTTCTCACTCCCGGCTTCTGGGATGAGTGTCACTTTGCCGACATACGCATAGATCGGCTTTTCGCGCTGCTTGTTTTTCGGGATGGCAAACCTCTGCGATTCTCCTCTTATCTAAAGGGGTGGCGACCGGATCGGCTAACGATAATGCATGTCGCTGGGCGTGTTGTTATTCGCGAGATTCGCTGCGTTACCGAGCAAAACGTTTGGGTTTCGCAGCTGGACTTGGTTACAGACGTTGGATCCGTCGACGTCCTTTTGTGGACGCTCCACCAAAGAAGACCGCCAGGCAGTGGTACGCCCTGGACATCGGTGGAAGGTCACGAAATCAAAGAGTCATTGTTGAGTTTTGAGTATCGCGTCGCTTGGCCTGACGATTTGCCTGTTGATCGGAGCGGTTTCGAGCGCCGGGGCTCGATCGAGGGATCCGTCGCTACAAATGCAGGCTCGATCTTTCTTTCGGTCGGAGCGAACTCAGATCTGCTTGGCACGTGCGTCTTGACGGCAGAGGCGCACGATGAGTCACCCGACGTGGCAGCATCGCCAGCGAGCGATTTCTTCCAGGAAGGCTCCCTTGCTAACGGTCCTGGAGTTGTCGGCTCTGGATTTGTACACACACTTCAGCACTTCCGGCTGACAGACAGGAAGCCCATCCAGTTTGCTTGCGCCGCAGCGGTAACGAGGAGCGAGGCGATGGCACATTTGGATAGCGAGTTATCTCGAGATGCTGTGCTTGCCTCTCAAAAGTCTTGGCGGGACTATTTTAGTGGCGTTCCACAGTTTGACTGCAGCGAAGAACTCCTTACAAATCACTATTGGTATCGCTGGTATGGCCTCCGATTGCAGACCGTCGACGTGCGACTTCCTCGCTACCCAAGCGCTTGTGTCTTCGAAGGGATTGGTGCATTTCGGAATCTGATCAGCTACTCGGCGCATTGTCACTTGCGAGAGGTTGCGTGGATGCATGATCCCTCACTTGCCCGAGGAATTCTGCAGAACTACGTTTTCAATCAACGTGCAGACGGCTCATTTCCTGGCCACATATATTCATTCCGTCCCGAACGCGACTTCTACCATGCAAACTGGGGCGATTCAGTATTGCGGTTGATTGCTATACATGGACTTGGCAACGAAAGCAGCTCTATCATCGAATCGCTCTGTTATTATGCGGAGTACCTTCAACGCGAACGCGACCCAGAAGGTAGCGGCCTGATTTCTGTATGGGATCAAAACGAGACGGGTCAAGAATACTCATCCCGATATCTTTTTGCCGATGCGCGAGCAGATGAATGGGGGCGTATCGACCTAAAGGGAGTCGATGCGACGTTTTATGCTACGCGCCTCAACTTCGCTCTCAGTCACCTGGGTGAGCCAGTGGCGTTTCTTCAAAAGTGTAAAGACGCGTTGGAGTCGCTCTGGGATGCGGACCATGGAATCTACAAAGACGCACTTCTGAACCCCATGAGGTTGTCGCCGTATATGTCAGCAGTCGGCTTCTATCCTCTGGCTTGTGGCGACGCTCGTTCGGAAGCGCTCACGCTTTCTTTTTACAACGAAGAGCATTTCCAAACTCCATTCATGATTCCGACAAGCCCCGTCTCGGACCCTTTCTTCTCGGCGGAACCGATGTGGAAGGAACGTCGTCTCAATTGTCCGTGGAACGGGCGTGTCTGGCCGATGGCGAACTCGCATGTGCTGGAGTCACTCGCAAACCAATCGCGCAACAACCCGGTGCTAGCTGCAAAGGCCGGGCAGTTCCTTATGAATTGGCTGCGAATGATGACGGTTGATGGCAATCCAAGTGCGCCGACATGCTATGAACATTACAATCCTCTCACCGGCGTGCCAAGCGGCTACCGAGGCATAGATGACTACATGCATTCATGGATCATCGATCTAATCATCCGACATGTTTGTGGTATGGATCCGGGCGATACTGTTTCGCATACGATCGACTGCGGCCTTGATTGGTGGCAGATTGCGGGAGTTCCTTGCCGAGAAGGCTTAAAGGACAAGGAGTGGCAGCGAAAATGACGTCAGTTTCGCTAAGATAAAGGAAATGCGATGCCCCGACTGTCCCCGGTTCGATCAGGAACGCGAATCCTGCAAGGACGGAAAACTCAATCCGCTCAGGTGGCAAAGCGCGGTCGACGTCGCTCAGCAGTACGGGATCCGGGCGATCTGCACCCTCAATGATCATAGGGAGAGATTGCTCGACGTACATCGCGGTGCGCCTCTTAGAATCTTGAGTGACGATTAAGAGACGAGACCGGCGAGGTTCGTCGCCGGTCCGCCTTCCTCTCTCCTCGGAGTACCGGTCAGAAGATGCGCAGGTGCTCGAACTTCTTGCCGAAGAGAGTCTCGCTGTCGCCACCCATCCACTGATCAACAATCGTTGAGTAGACCTGTCGGAAGTCGACGCGCCACGGAACGTCGCCGCGATCCAGATTGACGAGGTCCGGCTTTTCGCCGTACATTCCGCCTTGGACCTTTCCTCCGACGACGAACATTGGAGCTCCTGCGCCGTGATCCGTGCCGGCGCTCGCGTTCTCGCGAACACGCCGACCAAACTCGCTAAAGACCAGAACGCAAACTTTTCCGTCCTTGCCAAGGGCTTTCATTTCGTCCATGAACGATTTGAGGGCATCACTGAAGTCTTGCATCAGCCGCGAGTGCTGCGTTGCCTGCTGACTGTGTGTGTCGAAGCCGCCAGCAGCAAAGTAGATGACGCGCGTTTTCGGAGATGTTCCAATCAGGTGAGCGATCTGCTTGAAACCCTGACCAAACTGGTTGGTTCCGTAGTTCATTTTCGGCGTGTACGTGTCAAGCGCCTTGTTGAGTTCGGCCATCGCATCAAGCGCAGTGAGATTAGCTTTCCTAACGGTTTCAGCGTCAACGCTGCTGTAGGCGTCCATCCCTTGCACCTCACGCAGCATCCGCTCCGAATCGGGGTCGCCGACAAACGCCTTTATGTCCGCGAGGCTAGCGAAACAGGGTACCGACGCGACCTTTGCCTTCAGTGCGTCTGGTTTTGTTCTGCTCAAACCAATCGCAACCACCGGATTGGCCGACCCGGACTTCATCTGATAATCGAGGTGTCTGCCGAGCCATCCGTATTGTTCTCGCCCATCGGGATTTGCTGTCTGCCATATCTCCATGCTCTTGAAGTGCGATCGATCTGGATTCGGGTAACCCACGCTTTGGATAATGGCTGCTTGCTTCTCCTCGTATAGCGATTTGAATCCACCCATCGTCGGGTGCAATCCATACTCAGCGTCGATCTTCAGCACTTCTGCTTCCTTGAGCGCAAGTACTGGACGTGACGCGTAGTACGCCGAGTTGGCATAGGGCACGACCGTGTTGAGGCCGTCATTGCCGCCACTCAGTTGGCAAACGACCAGAATATTGTCCGGGTCAATTTGCCTGCCTGCCGCCAACTTGATGACGTCCGCCTTTGCGATGGATGCGAGCCAGGGTGGCGCTGCTGCGCCGATGGCGATAATCGCGCTCTTGCGTAACAGGTCTCTGCGGGTTATTCGATCGGACATGGTCTTACCTCTTGATACTCTTTGTACACTGTCTTTAGCAAAAATGGAACTCTGGTGCGGCAAAGAGGACCTTTGACGCGAGCCGAACTACGGGCAGAGAGGTGCGCGGCGCACTTAGTGCGCTAACGCCCCCTCCTGCAAGAACAGCCTTCTCAACCTCGGTGAGCCGAGCAGAATCAAGACGAGCGTCGAAAAGCTCGCAGAGCTTCTCTGTAGCTTCTGTTGCCGTCGAGGCAGTGATCGCTGCTTGCACCGGCCCCGCAACGTCCAACGCCCGGCCACCTGAAAACAACGTCTGGCTCAGCTTGATTCGCTCGACCATGGTCGCCGAACTGATCCACGAGCTACCCCAGTCCCATCCTGCGACTTCCGGCGGATAGAGCAACTCCATTCCCTGATTCGTCATTGAATCGACGAAGCTCCTCAGCGGCCCGATTGCCTGCCGTGCTAGCGGAGTCATGATATCGGTGTCCGGGGCTCGCTGGCTGATCAGCGCTTGGCCGACTCCCAACGCCCTGCCGATTGCAATCGTGAAATCTGCGGGCGACTTCACCTGCTTTCGTACCGACTTCTCGCTCCAAAACTCATCTGATTCTGCTATTGCGTAAAGAATCTTCTTGATGTCGTATCCGCTTTCTCGATACACTTTCGCGAGACGATCGACCACTTTCTCCTCTGGCGCGGGATACGCAAACCAATGCCATAACTTCGACGGTATGTAGCGCGCTGTTTCCGTGCGTCCGCATAGGATTCCCGCGACATCGTCCCCATCGAAACGCCCCTCGTTTCCGAGAATCTTCTTTGCGCCATTATCATGCAGCGCTGGCCTAAACTGGAACTCGACGAGCGGTCTTCCCGTTCGAACCTGCTCCATAAACTCCTCTGGCGTCGGTTGCCTCTGTCCTCGCAGCCCCGTCCTCGCGAACGACCAGCCGGTATAGGCGCGAGCCACTTCTTGGATATCGGCCTCAGTGTAGTTGCCGATCCCCATCGTAAAGAGTTCCATCACCTCGCGCGCGAAATTCTCATTAGGTTTGCCGCGAACGTTCGTATTGTTATCAAGCCACAGGATCATCGCAGGATCCTTGCTGATCGCCTTCAGCATATCAAGGAAGTTCCCATTAGCGTGGCCGCGTAAAGTCTCAAGGTAGTGGTAGAGCACAGGCCCCTGGCCGACTTTGCTCGCACTCACGGCAAAGTGATCGTGCCAGAACAAAGTTAGCTTCTCCTGCATCGGCCTCTGCGTCGTTAGCAGGCGAAGAGTCCACCACATAGCCACTTGCTTCGGCTGGAGTAGCGGAATCCCGTTGTTGTTGCGAACGGAGAACTCCCAGACGGAGACGGGAAAGCCCTCCTCGACCTTCTCGTAGTTGATCAGCCGATCGATGGTGCCGTCTACGCCGAGCTTCTCATAGAAGCCGAGCTCAGCCTGGCTCGCGCCTAGGCCAAACCGGCGAAGCAGATGCGCTACTTTTTCACGGTTGGTCATTCGGAACTTCCGTCCATTATCGTCGATCCGATGAGGATTCAGACGCTTTGGAGGCCACTGAGTTCACCAGAAAGCGACAGTGCATCACTCCTGGCCGGTAGCACCGGTAGAAATTCTTGCACGTAGGTCTGCCATTTCGATCGCCGACCTCGCAGCTTCCTCACCCTTGTTTCCAAGCTTCATGCCAGCGCGTTCGATCGCCTCATCCTGGGTTGCACACGTAAGCACGCCCCATGTTACGGGCACCCCAGTCCTTGCGGCGATGTCGGCCAGGGCCGCAGCAACGACGTTCGAAAGTTGCTGCGCGTGGGTCGTGGCTCCCTGCAAAATGCACCCAACGCAGACAATCGCGTCCGCTCCAGACCTCGCTAGCTCGAGAGCCGCGATCGGGATCTCCCACGTGCCCGGCACCCAAACGACCTTCGCGCTCCCACCGTTCATCCGAAACGCACGCTCGGCGCCTGCAACTAATTCCCTAACAACGAACTCGTTCCACCTTGCCGCAACAATGAAGAACTCCCCCCGCGAGGCGTCGAGTTTGGCCTCGATCATTAGTTGTTCTCCGGGTCAACGGGAATCAGGTGACCGAGCTTGTCTCTTTTTGTGCCCAGGTACCGCTCGTTGTGCTGGGTGGCGGGAGTTACAAGCGAAACGTGCTCGACGATTTCGAGCCCGAAGCCTTGGATGCCAGCCACTTTCCCGGGGTTGTTTGTCATAAGCCGAATCTTTCGAATGCCGAGGTCGTGAAGAACCTGCGCACCCTGGCCGTAATCCCGCAGGTCTGCCTTGAACCCGAGCGCCTGGTTGGCCTCCACAGTATCCATGCCCTGATCCTGGAGTTCGTACGCCCGGAGCTTGTTGATAAGACCTATTCCTCGGCCCTCCTGAGCAATGTACAGCAGACACCCACGACCTTCGTCCGCGATCTTCTGCAGAGCGAGGTCTAGCTGGAAACCGCAGTCGCAACGCAGCGATCCCAAAATGTCGCCCGTGATGCAGGAGCTGTGCACCCGAACGAGAACTGGGTCGCCGTCGGTGACGTCGCCCATCGTCAAGGCGAGATACGGTGTTTGATCCACCTCGCCCTCATACGCATAAACTTCGAAAGCGCCATACCGGGTCGGAAGCGGGATCGGCCCCGCCTGCCTCTGAACAAGTCGCTCGGTTCGGCGGCGATAAGCTATCAGGTCAGCTATTGTTATAAGCGCCAGCGCGTGCTCGCGCGAAAACTCAATCAGTTTCGGCAGCCGCATCATGCTCCCATCCTCGTCAAGTATCTCCACTCCGACCCCGACTGGCTTGAGCCCAGCGAGTATGCAAAGGTCAACGATCGCTTCGGTGTGACCTGCCCGCTTGAGGACGCCGCCCCTTTCGGCACGCAAGGGGATGATGTGGCCAGGTCGAGCGAGATCGCTCGGCTTGGCGTTCTCGTCAACGAAGACTGCCACGGTTTTCGCTCGATCGTGGGCCGAAACTCCCGTAGACGTCCCGTGGATCGCATCGACCGTCTCTGCCATCGCGGTCCCGTGCCGCGCTGTATTCTGCTTGGTCATCATCGGGATACCGAGAGCTTCCAGCCGCTCAGCGGTTGTCGGGATGAACGGCACCCCCCTGCCCTTCGTAACCATAAAGTTCATCGCTTCAGGGGTGACCGTCTCGGCGGCCATGACCAAGTCTCCCTCGTTCTCTCGATCCGGGTCGTCCACCACCACAATCATCTTCCCGTCGCGGAGGTCCTGGAGAGCACGCTCAATGCTGGCAAATTGGGAATCGGTCATAAGTCGGAGAACGGCCTCACGAAGCACGCAATCGTGCCTGAATTCTACCTCCGGGGTGCCAAATGGCACACTCCCTGCCCTTCTGTGTTCGACCTTCAATTGGCCTAGGAGAAAGGACTTGAAAATCGAACACAAGACAATCGCTACATGCGCCCTTGCCGCCTGCTCGGCAAGCGCATTCGCTTTGCCGAGCATGGATTTCATGGGTACCGGCTTCGGCTCAAACGTGAAGTGGACAATGGACGCGGGCTCAACGCACAAAACCACCTTCGCAGGACAGATGAAGCTCAAGCTGACAACCGCCGAGGGCGTTGCCGAGTTCATCGGCTTCTGCGTTGACGCGACAGTCAACGTATCCAACAATATATGGGGGGTCCAGATACTCGACACCGACTCCCTGAATCCGAATGGTGCGCGAATCGCCCATGCAGTTAACTCTAAGGCCGACCAAGTAAACAACAACGCCAAAGCAACGGCGCTGCAACTCGTCCTATGGGAACTCCTCTATGAGACGAGCGCGGACTTTGACCTCGAAGATGGATCGTTTAAGGCTACCAAGGCGGATGGCTCGGCCCTGAGCAGCACGATTATTGACGAGGCCAACACGATCTTTGCGCTCCACGGCACGTCGGTCGCCCCGTACTACTTGGCAGACCTGAGCGGAAACTCCCGCTCCAGCCAGTCTTTCGTTGCTCCGGTCCCAGAGCCGGCTTCGCTGGCCGCGCTTGGCCTGTTCGGCCTAGCGGCGATGGCACGGCGGCGTCGCAAGGCCTAAACCGGGCGCGTACCGAAAGGAGAGTGGCGTAGGGTCGCGCAATCAGCGCGGCCCTTGCTACTTTGTTTCATTTTGCACTTGACAAAGTGCAGAAACCAGAATATAATGCAATGAGATTGCACTATTGACACTCTTAGTTCGTGTCTATCCGGCCACCCCACAGGGTGGCCGGACCTCCTATCCTGAAATAAAGTCAAAATATTGCAATAATAAACCTCATGACCAGCTGGAAGACGACTGTCCCTCTCCTTCTCGTGTCCGTCTTCTTCGCATCGGCGATCACTTGGGTGTTTGTTGCCGACCGGCAGGTGAGATCTGACGAGGACTACGAACGGCAGGAGCCCGCTGTGGACATGAGCACCGTAGGTATCCATGGAATGCACGATGGGGAACACGCGCCGGGCGACCATGGCCCAGAGGAGTACCTCCTGTTTTTTGCCCCAGGAGGAATCTACACCCGAGAGGACATTGAGCGGAACGGTACCGTGCCACCCAGCCAAAAGTACGCCCGAATCGCGTCGAAACACGACTTCCGCCCCAAGCCAGGTGATGCGATTTGTCCTATCACGATGACGAAGGCCGATTCACGGTTCGTTTGGATCATCGCCGGCAAGGAGTACATCTTCTGTTGCCCCCCGTGCATCGAGGAGTTCGTCCGGATGGCTAAAGAGGAGCCCGAGTCGGTCAAGGATCCGGGGGAATACTATAAGGAATAGCGCTTACTTCTCTAGGTGCTTAAAGAAGAATCGAATCGACTCCTTGAGCATCCTTTGATTGTTCTCGGCCTTCCGAAATCCGTGCCCCTCACCCTCAAACTCGACGAGCGTCACCTCGACCCCCGCTTCTTTCAGCACCTTCTCCAGCCGCCTGGACTGGTCTATGGGCACAAGCGCATCCGCCGTGCCGTGAAACATCAGAAATGGAGCGTCGCCCTTGGACACGTGGCGAGCAGGTGAGGCCTCCCGGTAAAGCTCCGGCGCCTCTTCCGGCGTCTTTCCGAGAAAATTTGTCAAGAGAGCGAGCCCGACGCTGCCGATCGATGCTTTCAGGTCAGGGTCAAAGTCGGCGGGGCCGAAGACATTCACGACAGCCTGCACTCGCGAAGAGAACGAGGCGAGATCGGTGTCCGAGTTGTCCCTCGTGTCTCTCGTCCCGAGCAGCGCAGCTAGGTGGCCGCCCGCGGAAAATCCGATCGCTCCGATCAACTCTGGCTTGACTCCCAGCGTCGCTGCGTTTTTTCGAATCCACCTCACGGCACGCTGGACGTCATCGAGTTGCGTTGGGTACTTGTCTCGATCCGGCTTAACCAGCCGATATCCGACCGCGATGCTAACAAATCCCTGCGCCGCGAACGATTCCGCCAAAGCCTTCATCGATGCCTTGTTGCCGCCAGACCATCCGCCGCCGTGAATCAGCAGGATCGCGGGCCGGATTCGCTCGCTCTCGGTTTTGTAGACATCGAGAAGCAGCCTCTGACCATTCGCCTCTCCGTACTGAACGTCAATCTGCGACTGAACGGCTGGCTGTGCCAGCGCTGCGGACGCGGCGACAAAAACAATTAGAATTGCTAGGAAAGGTTTGACAGATGTGCTCATGCTTCGCTTAAGTGAGAGTACACCATCTGTGCCGCTCATTGGTATGTAGTACAGCCCTGGCGAGTATAAACCAGGCGACCGCGTACTTCATGGCGAGCTGATTCGTCACAATCTACTGGACCTGGCGACTATCGCCCAAGGAGGTTTTGTCAAATGATCGCAACGCTTGCAGTATGCGCGGTGCTGACCGCGCAGGGAGCGCCAACATTCAAGGTGTCTGCCGCTTCTCTTTTCAAGAACGGTTACGCAGTGGTAACCCGGGAAGTCCCATTGACAGGGACCAATGTGATGGTGGAAGGCCTGCCTACTGGCTCACTGGGCACGATGTGGATAACGGCGACGCCCGGAGTGCTGCTTGAAGAAGTAGTACGAACGGAGCGAGAAGTAGAGAACGAGAGCCCAATCGCATCACTCGATGAATTCCTCGCTGCAAACAAAGATAGAACGCTCACCATCTTTTACGGTGACGACAAGAAAGAGACGGGCATTGTACGCAGCGTAACTGGCACCGTTTTGGTGCTTGAGAATAGCGAAGGAATCTTCGCTATTCCCAAGAACCAAGTCCAGCGTGTGACCGGACCTGGGCTGACCTGGACGACGAAAACGAAGTCCAAAGTCGCAGGCCTGCGCATCAAGTCCAAAATCTCCGGAACGAACCCAAAGCTTTACATCGTGTCACTCGAAAGAGGCATCACATGGGTGCCCGCTTACTCAGTCGACATTAGTGACGAAAAGAAGCTGAGCCTTGTTAGCAAGGCGACCATTCTTAATGACCTCGCAGATATTGACAACATTGAACTTCGCCTCATTACTGGCTTCCCGAATCTGCCATGGATGTCGTATCTCGACCCTCTGACAAGCGGTATGAGCGTTGATCAGTTTGTCAGCATGATGATGAATGTGGGCACGCCTCGCGACGCTGGAATGGCCTCGCCCGGCGCAGCAATGTCACAGAACGCGATGCGCGCCGATAGGCGGTCAAGTTTTGACGAGGCATTCTCGATTCCCGACCTCCCTGGCGTCATGGCTGAAGACCTTTTCTTCTACCGATTACCCGGCGTGAATCTGAAAAAGGGCGAGCGTGGGTACTACATTCTTTTCAAGTCGGAGTCTGATTACCAACACGTTTACACATGGAACGTGCCTGATGCAATTGCTGCAAACGACTATCGGGGTCTGCCAGAAGGCCCTGGCGATGTATGGCACAGCTTAAAATTTAAGAACACGAGCGAGCGGCCATTCACGACTGCTCCTGCGACAACATTCAAGAATGGCGAGATACTCGGACAAGATATGCTTTACTACGTGAGTCCGGGCGCCGACGCCCTCGTTCGAATAACGAAGGCGCTTGATGTGCGAGCTGAAGGAAGCGAAGAGGAAGTCGAGCGACAACGCCTCGCAATCAATCAGCCAAGCATAGGGATGTACTTCGACCTCGTAACGGTCAAGGGCACTCTTGTGATCAAGAATCGGAAGTCAGAAAAAGTCAAGCTGGAGATCTCGAAGGAGATCACAGGTGAAGTCACTGCCGCCGATGGAGACCCTAAGATTTCCAAAACGGCGAAGGGCCTGAAAGACACGAATTCCAGAGCGCTCGTTGAATGGTCGAAAGAAGTGGCCTCAGGAGAATCCCTGACCCTAACCTACACCTACCAGGTCTACGTGAGAACCGCGAGGTAGAGGCGGTATAACCGGCCAGTGATTTGGATTCAGACCCTGCCAGCATTCGCTCTCTGGATCGCATACATAGCGATCCGGCGGAGTTGGATGCATGAAAGCCGCGAGCGGTATGCGAACCTGCGGCGCGGCCGCAGAATCGCTTTGATGCTGTTGTCCGTTTTCGGCTCACTGGCTGTGTTAATCGTCGGGGTCACAGGAGCTGGCCAATTCGGCCTGCTCACGGCGGACGGTGTCTCGCTCCAAGGTTTTTTGGTGATTGCCATTACGGGATTGGGGTTCGTTCACCTCCAGATGGTGGCGACGGCCCTGACCTTATCACTCGCACTCGACCGTGAAACCAGGGCGGTGCCTCCGACGTCCAATCAACACAGGTCGCCCCAAGAAGGTACAGGAGAAACACAATGAGACTCGCCCTCGCGCTCGTGCTTACATTTGCGCTCCTTTTCGTTGCTTCGACACAAACGAACCGAGAAGACCCCAACAGGATTCGTCCGGTAATGGAGAAACTCGCTAAGATTGACAAGGCGAATCGTGTTCTCCCGCTGCTTCTCACCAAGGAGCAGGCGCGCAACTTGCTTCTCGAAATTGAGAAGTGTCGTGTCAACATTCGAAATCAAGAAAAGAAAGAGGCTGACCGGCTGAAGGCGATTGAGCCCGAAATCGACACGGTATTGAAGGACGCTGCGTCGGGTGTAGTTCCATCTCAAGAGTTCATCAAGAAAGTCGACGACCTTTTCCGTCAGTTCGAAAGCGAAAGAAACGGAGTGCGCCTGGCAAACTCGCTGTTATTGAAAGACGCGCTGACGAAACTGCTAAATGCGGGACAATTGCGCGCAATGTCAAACGTGGTGGATCAGATCTACACGGACCTCGGATACAAGACCGAAGGCGTAACAGAAAACGAGAAGACGATTTATTTTGCGATGGACGTCCTGCTCGACGACGTAGGCTACCAATTCTTGGCAGACCTGAGCGCGGCGCGCTAAACGAAAGGTACGAACCTGCATCGCTTGCCGGTCCACTCGGTGCGATCGGCGTATGCGCGGACGAGTTCTTGATCCCCGCGACCACCGACGGGTGCCAAGACAAAGCCACCTGGTGCCAGTAGTTCGATAGCCCACTTCGGAATGGTGTCGACGGCGGCGCTAAAAACAACGCGATCAAACGGCTGTAAGAAATGGACGCTGCCTGCGTCCCCCGCGATGACGTCGATGGCATAGCCCAACTTGGCAAGGGACACTTTAGACGACTCAGCTAACTCGGGGATGATCTCAACACCAGTCGATTTTGCGCCCATCTCTGCGAGAAGTGCGAGAAAGTAGCCGCACCCGCTGCCGGCCTCCAGCACCGACAGCCCGGATGCTAAGCGAAGTTCCTGAATCATGATCGCGAGCATTGACGGCTGCGATATGGTCGCGCCGCTTGTCAATGGTAGCGCCGAGTCAGCATAAGCCGACTCGCGGAAGTCGGGAGGGACGAACTCTTCGCGAGGCACGGCCATGAACGCGCGCTCCACATCAGGGGTGAGTAGACGATAGTCTTTCATCCGCTCGATCAACTCTCGTCTATTCCGCTCGAAATCAATTTGAGACAATGCTAAAGCATTTTGTCAGGTTTCGCCGCAAGTTCACGGCAATTCTGCTTGTTTTGTGCTGCGGTCAGCAGATTTTTGCGACATTGCGGAAGAAGCCCGTTGACTTCCACATTTTTGCCTCCGACAATCAAGAGAGGCCAGCACCGCCGGTGCGGTCCGGGAGACATAACGATGCCGAGATTTGCTTATAGCGCCGTCGACCCTACAGGGCGGACAATCAAGGGTTCGATTGAAGCCGACAATGAAGACCTCGTTCTGCAGAAACTTCACGACCAGCAGCTCCACGTTACCGAGGTAAAGGCGACCAGGGGCGGGGGTACGAAGAAGGGCCTATTCAAGCCAAGCAAAACGAAGCTCAAAAACCTTGTTGTCTTTAGCCGTCAGTTTGCGACCATGGTCGACGCGGGAATCCCAATCCTTCGGTGTTTGGAGATACTCCATCAGCAGTCGAAGGACGTAGTTCTTAAGGAAGCGTCAGGCGAAATCTTAACGGACGTCAAAGGGGGCCTGACGCTCAACGAAGCGTTAGCAAAGCACCCGAACGTTTTCACAAAGCTGTATGTGAACATGATCCGAGCGGCAGAACTCGGTGGCATTCTTGATACGATCCTGGATCGGCTCGCAGGTTTCTTAGAATACGAGAATGAAGTTAAGGGAAAGATCAAGGGCGCAATGATGTATCCGGTTCTTGTGCTTTGCTTCTCGGTCATCATGCTGTTCGCGCTGTTCACATTTGTGCTGCCCCGCTTCAAAGAGATTTTCGCGGGTATGAACGTGGAGATTCCTCCGGTCACAGGATTCCTGTTCTCGATCGGCGATTTCTTCCAGGCCTTTTGGTGGGCCATGATTGGCCTTGCGATAGGAGCTTTCATCGGCTACAAAGCCTGGTCAAGAACAGAAAAGGGCGCGTACCAGATCGACTTCATCAAGCTGCGAATACCAATCGTTGGAGAGCTCGTTTTGAAGATGGCGATCGCTCGCTTTGCGCGCACGTTTGGAACACTCATCTCATCAGGTGTTCCTATGATGCGCTCACTCGAGATTGTTGGAGAGACGTCAGGGAATCGAGTCATCGCACGGTCGATCGACGACGCGCGAAACTCGATCCGAGAGGGCCAAAAACTAAGTCAACCTCTCACTACGTCGGGCCTTTTCCCATCTATGGTCACGCACATGATTGACATCGGTGAAGAATCTGGTCGACTCAGTGAGATGCTCGTGAAAGTCGGAGACTTCTACGACCAAGAGGTGGAATCGACGGTCAAAGGATTGACCTCGATGATCGAACCTGCACTGATCATCTTCATGGGTGTCGTTGTCGGCTTCATTGCCGTCTCGGTCATGACACCGATCTTCAAACTAGTCAACTCGGTCAACTAAGAATCGAAGTGTGTCCTTCTGGTAGCAAGGATTGCCGCTGGTGGACACAGCGCCGAACGGATTCGGCGACCAAAAATCAACGGAGTGAAGAATGTCGGAAACACAGTCCCGCAGTGATATTGCGGAGGCGCACGTACTTGAGTACGTGCGCACTAAAAACCCGGAAGTCCGAGACAAGGTTGTCAGCCTGTGCTCGGATATGGTCGAGCGGATTGCGCGACGATACTCAGGGCTTGAATCCCAGGAGGATCTCGTTCAAGTCGGATACATCGGCCTGCTGAACGCACTCAGCCTGTTTGAGCCGTCAAAGGGTGTCCGATTCAACACATATGCGACCCACCTCGTTGCGGGTGCGATCAAACATCACCTTCGCGATCGGTCGAAGATCATCCGCGAACCCGCGTGGCTGCAAGAGATTCGACACAAGACGAACCGCACAGCGGCACAATTGCAGCAGGAACTGGGAAGAGAAGCGACGCCCGAAGAGATCGCTGAGCGCGCTGAGCTGTTGGCGAGCAACGTACGCGAAGTGCTCGCGACAGACGAACTCTTCAGAGTGCAGAGCCTTACATCGCCTGCAACAGGCGACGACGAGGATGGCGATGAGCTCGAACTCGTCGACGACTGTCAGCACCTGTTGTCGTTCGAGGACAAGGTGGTTCTTGAAAGAGCGTTCTCCGGACTGCGTGAGCTGGAGCAGAAAGTTCTGTACCTTTTTCACTTCGAATCGCTGAGCCAAACGGAAATTGCAGCCCGATTGAAGATATCCGGCAACTACGTGTCTCACATCATGCGTCAGTCGCTTGCGAAGCTTCGAAACGCGATCACAAATGAAGAGCACATGGACCGAGTGCTCCAGCGGCAATCAAGCGACCTTGAAACCGGCGTACTCGACGATCTGACTGGCGCATACACCGAGGAGTACTTGCTGCGACGACTCCAAGAAGAATGCTCGGCGGCAGCGTGCAATGACGGCTTCGTGGGGTTTGTGGCCATTCGGTTTGATGGCTTGGATGCTTTACAGCGCTTTTACGGCCCTGATGCAGTGGGGCAGTTTTTGACTGACGCAACAGAGTTTATTCGAGGATCGGTGAGACGACTGGACATGGTGGGGCGGATAGGTGGAACGGGTTTCGGAGTCGTCTTGCCCGGCACGGGGGCCGCGGTCGCCGTTGTTCGGGAGCGCTTGGAAGCGCGTCTGCTTGAGTGGCTGAATGCAGGGGCGGCTAAGGCGGGGGTGAGCGTGATGATCGGGGACGCACACTATCCACTTTCAGGCAGAAATGGCAAGCAGGTGGCAAGCGCTGCCGAACTCAAACCACTTCAGAAACGCGCGGCCTGAGGGGGCTGGGCATGCATAGGAGGAGACCGGCGGATCCAGCGAAGAGCGGGTCCGCCGGATGCTTTAAGCAAAAGGCCGCCCGAGGAATGCCTCCTCGAGCGGCAAATGAATGGCTTATGATTGCCTTATCAGCTTTGACGCGTGGCATGGCGGGGAGGTTCCCGCAATTTCGCGGGGCAGCCGTGCTAACATCCGGCCTACCATGGATCGAAAAGCTACTGCCGTTTGGAAAGGAACCCTCAAAGAAGGATCGGGCGCGCTTTCTGCCCCGAGCGGGGCATTCACAGATTTAGCGTACTCGTTCGGAATGCGCTTCGAGAACGACCCAGGGACGAACCCTGAGGAGCTTGTTGCCGCAGCGCATTCCGGGTGCTATGCGATGGCGCTGTCCGGCAACATCGACAAAGCGGGATTCACAGCCAGCGAGATCACGGCCACGGCCACGGTGACGCTGGAGATGATCGACGGGGCGCCGACCGTTACCAAATCGCATCTCGACGTGAACGCGACGGTTCCGGGGATGTCGACGGAGCAGTTCGACGAGATCGCTGCTGCGACAAAGGACGGCTGTCCGATTTCTCGATTGCTCACCGCCGACATTTCGCTCTCGGCCAAGTTGAACAGTTAGCCGATGGGCCGAATCATCGTTCCGGAAGCGGAAGCGCTCCTCGATAAAGAGATCCGATGTTTGGACAAGGGTTTTGTGCGCCTTGTCGACTATCTGGGCGGTGATGCGCGGATCGTTCAATCGGCTCGCGTTTCGTATGGCGAAGGAACGAAGACTGTTAGGGAAGACAGAGGCCTCATCAACTACTTGATGAAGAACGATCACACTTCGCCATTTGAGCAGGTCGTGCTGACGTTTCATTGCAAGATGCCGATTTTTGTCGCGAGGCAATGGGTTCGGCATCGGACCGCGAGGCTCAATGAGATCAGCGGACGATATAGCGTCATGAAGGACGAGTTTTACTTGCCCGAGTCGGATCAGGTGCGATTGCAGTCGCAAGTGAACAAGCAGGGGCGAAGCGATGAAACGATTCCGCTGGATGATGCGATGGCGTTGATCTCGAAGCTTGAGAAATCGAATACGGAGACGTATAGCGATTATGAATCTATGCTCGAGGCTGGGCTGGCGCGCGAGCTTGCTCGGATCAATTTGCCGATTTCGCTTTACACGGAGTGGTATTGGCAGATCGACTTGCATAATCTGTTTCACTTCATTCATCTTCGCGCTGATGCGCATGCGCAATATGAGATTCGCGTTTTCGCGCTTGCGCTTGCGGAGTGCGCTCGGGCGGTTGCGCCATTGGCCTATGAGGCGTTTGAGGAGCACCGAATGCATGCTGTCAAGTTTTCGCGTTCCGAGTGCCGCGCCTTGGCTGCTCTGCTTCGCGGCGAAGAGCCGGACTTGGAAGAGAGGCCTATGGCCGCCTTCAAGATCAAGCTATCCAATCTCGATTCGGCGTAGGTTTTCAAGTTTGTCGGGATGGGGTCGGTTTGTTTCACTGTTTGGTTGACTGCGGAATGTTAACGGCTCATCGGAGTCATCGGACTCACTGGACTCATCGAACTCATCACTGTTTATCATTGTTAACGCGGTCTTTTGAACTCGCTGGATGAGTTGGGTGGTGCGGTGCGAGTGGCTCGGACGCGTTCCGTTGTGCATGAGGGTTCCGTCGGTTAAGTCTTTGGAGCGCCGAAAGTCAACCTGTTGTGAGATTGCGAGTCACCCCTGTCAGTGGGGATGGGATGCTGGCCAATGCCGTTCACGTACAGCATGAGAACGTTAGCCCATGCTCGTGCGCCGGTTCATTGAATCGCATGTTTGCCACTGATACGAATCGGAAGAACTCAGGGGCAAGTCCGCGATCGTAGGCAGCCGTGCATCAAAGCTAATCCCCACGAGACTTGAAGGCTGTCGCGCGGGGATGCTTGTTTGGGTGTGATTTCGTCTCTATTTCATGGCACGTCACAATCGAAGATCTGTCGCTGCTTTTTTGAGCGGTCCCGGATCAACTGCCGTTCAGCCGC
>JBGTLG010000027.1:0-20863 GCA_041744215.1 Fimbriimonadales bacterium
TTGAAGGTCGAGAAGAGCTGTCTGCAAAATGTGACTGCGCCCAATCAAGCGTGGGCGCTGGACTTTGTTCACGAGCGGCTTTCAAATGGCCGCACCGTGCGTATTCTCGGTGTATTGGACTGCTTCACTCGTGAAAACTTGCTTTTGAAGGCGAGCCCGAGTTTTCCCGCGTGTGAAGTTGCACGCGAACTCGAATGGCTCTTCTTGGTTCACGGACATCCCCAAAGACTAATCAGCGACAACGGTCCGGAGTTTCGCGCACTGAAAACCGATGTCGAACGATCTTTCATTCAGCCCGGAAAACCGTGGCAGAACGGCTACATCGAGAGCTTCTTTGGAAAGCTCCGCGACGAACTTCTATCCTGCGAACTCTTCGACTGCGGCTCTGAACTGCAAACGAAGCTCAGCGAGTTTCAGGAATACTACAACACCGAACGCCCGCACCTCGGCCTGTCTGGTCAAACCCCTGCACGGTTCAAGGAAAGGCTGTTCGAAACGACCAACGACGAGATCCTAACAAAATGACCTGGAGCGAAAATGGGGACTAGTCAGTGCCATCGCTATGGCAGTTGCATTTCGAGCAGGATGCTTGGCCTTAGAGATGGGGGATATGGTGTTGGACGTGCAACGCAGAGTGATTGATTTGAAGAGGGAAGTTGACGACTTAAAGAATGATAGAGATGCGCGAACTGAAGCTTCCCCAGTTGAGGGCAACACGGATTGATAATGTCATAGGCTGATGAAGGGTTGCGGATGCGGGATAGGGTTTTGGTATGTGGTTGCAATCACACTTATAAACTGGGTGCTGAAGCGACGTGAGTAAAGTGTTCGAAATGCTGTGTCTCTGCGATGACGCGTTCTTCAGTTACTGCTCAAATGGCGTTAGCTGACCCTGATCGTATACAACGAGAAGCCGATCGCCTAACTCGGCAGCGTTGACGATCGTCAGCGCTCCGTCTGCAAGCAGAGCGAATGAGGGCTCGACCTCACCTGCGAGGAGGTTCCCGCCCGGCCCGGATCGGTATGCGCCGTCGAACACAATTGCAACCGGTGTTTGTGAAATCGAAAGCCGCGCCAGCGAAAGCGGCGGATCGCCTCGATATCCGTGGAGCGTCATCGCATCATCGAGTCCCTCGCGAAAAATGTATGCGCCTCGGTAGCTGTCGGGAACACCAACGATTGCAAGCGGCCGATCAAACGACACTGCAGATTTTAGAAACTCGTCAGCCTGCCTTCCTGCATCAATCCAATTCGTTGATAGCGCAATAAGATTGGAGGCGAATGCGATGCAGGCGAGTGACCCAAATGCGAGGTGCGACCTCCGACGCGCATCGAAAGCGAGTGCAACAACAAGCGCAGCAAAAACCGAAGCAAGGAAGACGAAGCGGTCGTTGAAAGTTGTCGAAAGCGGAACTCGAAGCGTCACTGTCGGCGCAATCGCCAGCACCATCGCGAGGATACAAAACCAAGCCTTTCGCACGTCGATGCGCGACGGGGCGAAGATAGAGAGTAGCAAGCTGACGACAATGGCGAGAAAGGCGAGCCCAAACACACCGCCGAGGACTGGAGACGGCAATACGGGCTTGAAGAATTGAATCACTGCGTTTGTGCCCGCGTTCTTGAGCGAGAAGTCCAGGTGCTCGCCGCCATATCCGCCTATGATTCCGCCGACTACCGATGAGCGAATGACGACGAAGAGAACAAGGATCGCAAACAATGCGCCAAAAGCAAGTAACGGCTTTCTATTCCGCGCGACGATCAGTTGGTAGGCGAGCAAAATGAAAGGAAAGACGATCGCGCTCTCCTTGCTTAGAAGGGCGAGGGCGAACAAAACGACCGTCAGCAGAAGCCGACCTCGAAGATGCGCCAAGAAAGCTCCAGCAACGAAAGCTGTCGCAAAGAGATCCGTTCTTCCTGACACCCAATAGAGCGCCTCTGCGTGAACGGGCAAAACGGCAAACAATACGGCGCAGAAGAGCGCGCCCGATGGCGCAAACCTCTTCGCGATGAGGTAAACAAAAACGACGCAACCTACGTATGCGACGGTGTTAGTGACGTGATACCCAATCGGGTTTAAGCCCCAGATCCAGTAGTCGAGCCAGATGCTGATAGAGATTAGCGGTCTGAAGAAATCTGACGGTGCAGTTGACCAAACTCCGAGCGGACCGCTATCCGCGACTCCGCGAATCAGCGCGTAATCGTCGGAAACCAAGCCAACCGCCACGCCCGGCAGTGAAACGATGACGGCGACTGCGATGGATAAGACGAGCCGATAGTCGATGTTCGCGTCGCGCACGGCGCGGAGTATGCCTTATCCCGCGAGCTTCGATAGGATCGCCTTGCCATCGATTCCGCCGAGGATGTCGGCACATGCGCGTTCAGGGTGCGGCATCAATCCGAGGACGTTTCCTCGCTCGTTCAATATGCCAGCGATGTTTTCTGATGCGCCGTTCGGGTTGTGCTCGTCGCCTTCTTGGCCTTCGGGCCCACAATAAACAAACGCGATTCGCCCATCGCCTCTTAGGCGTGCGAGCGTTTCCTCATCGGCGATGTAACGGCCTTCGTTGTGCGCAATTGGGACCCGCAATACTTTGTCGATGCCCGATGTCCAAACCGAATCCTTATTGACGCTCTTGATGTAAACCTTTCGACAGATGAATCTCATACCTGCATTCCGAACGAGCGCGCCGGGCAAAACTCCTGCTTCGGTCAGTATCTGAAAACCGTTGCAGATGCCAATGACCGGTTTGCCCTCGTCAGCAAATCGCTTAACTTCAGCGACGATGGGCGAGCGCGACGCAATCGCGCCGCCGCGCAGATAGTCGCCGTAGGTAAACCCTCCAGGCACGACAACTCCGCTAAAACCATCAAGCGAAGTCTCCTTGTGCCAAACGTATTCTGCCGCGATGTTGAGACGGTCATT
This sequence comes from Fimbriimonadales bacterium, assembly GCA_041744215.1. Taxonomy (GTDB): domain Bacteria; phylum Armatimonadota; class Fimbriimonadia; order Fimbriimonadales; family ATM1; genus JAHCHL01. The sequence continues at coordinate 2,924 of JBGTLG010000027.1, forward strand.
TAGCGCGTGAAGCGCGTCTTGATCGCAGTTGCTGCCGGGTGTCTGTACAACCGCGACTTTCACTTGGCCTCGACGACCTCAAATGTTTCGATCACCGGATTAGCGAGAAGTTTCTTCGCCATTTCTTCAACTTGTTCCCGCGATCCATTGCTCACCGTGACATCCATCAGCTTGCCAACTCGAACATCTTCGACGGAGTCAAATCCCATCCCTCGCAACGAATCCGTGACTGCTCGACCGGCCGAGTCGAGGAGGGCAGGTTTGAGGGTGACGTAGACACGATATCGGGTCATTTGCGGATTTTGGCACGCAATCCTCGTACTTTCTCCGGCAATACCTGTCAAACTTGCGCTTCGCTGTCTCGCCTGGAGGCGGAATGGCTCAAGGGACCGATGCCTTTGGAGGGACTCCGTCCATGACCATACTTGGCCTTGCTGTGCTGTTCGCCGCATCGTCAGCGGCTCCTGCCAACCTCTCCCCGTTGGTTGACTCCGACGTGGTCGACTACTATTCGCGCGCTTTATCGGCAGAGCGTGAAGGCGATTCTCAAAAGAGCATGGCTATGCTCAAAGCGCTGCTCGTCCCCCGCGCGGCGGTCAGGGTCGACTACTCAGGCCTTCCAGACGACATCCGCGCAAGCTTCAAGCGCGGTGTCGAGAGCGGTTTCGCTATGTGGCGAACTTCACTCGGCTCGGATATGCCGTTCACGCTGACCGACCGTGCCGACGCTCCGGTTACTCTCCGGTTCGTCGATGCGATCCATGGTCACAACCATCAGGGGATGGCTTGCAAAGGGGAGATCACCGCAAAGCGACGGATCCAGTGGGGCCCAAACGTCCACTATTTTGAGTTTACTGCTCAGGTCAGCATTGTTCGGTACCGGCAAGGCAAGGAATGGATGACCAGCGATGAGGTGGCGCACATAACCGCCCACGAACTTGGTCACGCCTTAGGTTTGGGCGACATCCAGAGATCCGGCAGACTGATGGGGCCGATGGTGATGGGCAAGCCGCTCGCGAGCGTGCCTCCCGACGAATCTCGAGCTGTGGCCCAGCTTCGATCGGTCCTGAAGTACGAGATCGATAGGGTTGCCACACAGTCATCTACACGGCCAGTATCCGGGAACCAGCGAACCGCAATCGCAATACCGTAACCCTATTGCATTTAGTGCGTCAGACCTTCGCTGCCAACTGAGGCAAGAGGGCAAAATCGCCTCAACAAGTTTTTTGGGGTCTTTTTTGCCAAAACTGCCGTAGAATGGTGGAAGCCACTCTCGTTGTTGGCGGAGGCTCTACATGAAGAGATTCTATCTAACGATCGCAGTCGTCGGCCTCACGGTCGCAATTTTGCCTGCCGGCGCTCAGTTTCGGCCCGGCAACCCTCCGAAGCAGGACCCACCCAAACAAGGTGACCCGCCTAAACAGTCTCCCCCGGTGAACAACCCACCGCCGAGGCAGTCTCCTCCAGCGAACAACCCTCCGCCGAGGCAGTCTCCTCCGGCGAACAACCCGCCACCGAGGCAGTCTCCTCCAGTAAACAACCCGCCGAAGCAGAGCCCTCCGGTGAACAACCCTCCGCCGAGGCAGACACCGCCGGCGAACAACCCGCCGAAGCAGAGTCCCCCGGTGAACAACCCGCCTCCGAGGCAGTCTCCACCTATCAACAGCCCAGGCAGGCAGAACCCGCCACAGCAGGCTCCGCCATCTCAAGGTGGAGGACTCCAGCAGGGCAACCCGCCTCGCCAATCCCCACCCGGAAACTCAGGCTCGGGACCGGCTTTTGGCGACCGCAATGCAGGCAACCCTCCGAATCAGGGCGGTCGCTCAGGCAACGACATCACTCAGCCCGGACCGAAACCCGGCTTCGGCGACCGCGGGCGAATCTTCAATCCTAACGTCCCAGTTGCCGACCAGTTCAAGCCTACGAACCCTCAAGGGCCCGGCTTTTCGCCTAAGACGGGTGGCTTCGATACCAAGCAGAACACGAACGTCCCGTACGGTGGCAGTCAAGCCCACAAAACGCCGCATGCGTTCCCTGCTCCTTCTGGGCCGAGGATCCGCGATCCGTACTTCGTTGATACGAGCTACTACGGGCGCAATCACTGTCGAATCGGGTACTCGCACTACTATCCGTGGTGGCGCGATTGGTACTTCGGCTATAGATGGTATGTCTCCGACCCGTGGTCGTATCGTTGCTACTTCTCACCGTACTACTGGTATGTCTCGATCCCAGCTTACGTCCGCTATGACCGCGTGATCATCATCACGCCCCGGATCATCGTGCTCACTGGCAGCTATCTGGACTGGCGTTACTACGGCATGGGTGCGACGCATAACACGTACTACGGCGGATACGGTTACAGCTATGGCAGCGCCGGTCGTCCGATCGATCGAGCTCTGAGTAACTTGACCGATGCCTTCCGCTATGAAGATCCATCTCTGTTGGGCAACTTCCTAACGTCCGACAGTCAGGTGAACATCTACATAGACGAGAACTATGCGTATACACTCAACGGCGCCGACTACTACGACATGACAGCTGACTTGATCCAAAACGTGTACACGACAAACTATCAGATAGAGCGTGTACGCCAAGCCCGATCCGGCGAGTACGTCGTACTAGCGCGTCATGACTTCGTCGACCCGAACAACTCTCATCAGACCGTGTGGATGACGTTCACTCTGCAAGAGTATCGTGGCCACTTCTACATCATAGAAGCTGGCACGAGCCGTCATCAGCCGCGCATCTAACTACGCAGATCGCGCAAGCACGAGGCCCCAACTCCACTTGGAATTGGGGCCTCAATTCTTTGATGCGCGGCTGGCGTCGGGTTCATAAACTGTAGAGGCCTCGGCTGGAGGGGAGTTCACCGAGGCCTCTGCGGGAGGAGAGGGACAAAAAAGAGTCAAGCTTCTGCGCGCTGTATTTTTCTGACGAGTGGAGAATTGATTCCGTTCCGCATGGACTGCGGCGGACCTGACCGCTGAGTTCAAGCATGATGAAAATAAACGACATCCGGGAGGGCAGTTATCCTCGCCTTTTGCTTCGCAGGAAGATCCCGAGTTCGACTCGATGCTGCCCATCACCCGTGAAACGACGAATCGCAACGCAAGGTACATTGAGAAGTTCGATGTTCGCAGACCGCAACTCTAAGACTATGGGACACCGCCGGACCCAATCGAAACCTCAACGGGCCACCCGCCGATATCAAGATTGACTGTACCTGCACCCTACACGGCAAGCAGTGGAGGGATAAGAAAATGGCTAAGTTCGCTTTTCCTGGTGAGCATACGAAGACCTTTCTTGCTGTTCTCACAGCACTAATCGTGCTTGTCGCGACCGTTATCTTTGCTCCCTATGTTCTTGGAAGAAACTTCGAAATCAAAGCGAGAACACTCATCGGTCAATCTCGACACGAGGTCACCGAGGTTTTCGGGCAACCCGATGATGTAGTTTCGATCTCAGAGGTAACAGCAGGGCTTAAGCGCTTTCCACCTGACGGATTCGTCCTAAAACCTGATTACAAACTGACAAGCGAAGTCCTTGTCTATAGGAACGCGCTGTATGGCAATATCTGTGTGTTCATCAACAAGGATGAACGTGTTGAGGCTGTCGCTCGCGCAGTTAGTTGAGGTAGTTTTCTGCGCTCAAGTGGGTGGACGGAGTAACCCCTTGCAAGCAACAGGCTAAAGGGAGATGACGGCAGCGATAGAGGAGAAGAAGAGCGTCTAACGACAAGCTAAAACGGGACTGCTCCTGTGGATCACGAGCGAGCCCTCCTTCTCGCTCAGCGCAGATGCGTGATCAATTCGCATCTTAGCGAGTGGCAGTACCCGTTGACTCCGCCCGCGCCGAAGATTCCCGGAGCAGACGCCCCTACGCTCCGCCCAGTACTTCACGCCTAACCTCGCGGGTACCATTGCTCTTCGAGAGCGGCTGTAGCTTAATGGTAAAGCTCCTGCCTTCCAAGCAGGTGACGTGGGTTCGATTCCCATCAGCCGCTCCAGGTTGTTTGAACTTGATTTCCGTCCCATTCGCCTATCTGCGGTCTCTGAATTCTGTTCCACCCCCGACTTCGGTGTAGTATTCGGTGTAGTATCCTCCGTGAGTTCCAGCCCCAGCATTGCCTCGGCTACGTCGCTATCAAGCGCTTTGACATATCTCTCGGTTGTCCTAATGCTACGATGGCCCGCAACAGAAGCGACAACCTGTATCGACGCGGTTCTAGCCAGGTGAGTGAGCATCGTGTGGCGAAGTTCGTGAACGCTAAAGGGGTCGTCGACGCCAATCGCTTTTTGAAAGCGCTGAAAGGAGTGATGGATAGATGACCGGTGGTAGGGCGTGCCATCCTCCTGGCAAAACAGAAGCCCGTTGTCTCGATAGTCTGGACCGACATTTTCGCGGTCGATCTCACGTTGCAAGATCGCCAGTCTGAGTGCTTGTAGTGCCTTAGTGTTGAGCGGCAATAGTCGCTGACTATGGCTCTTTGCGCTTCTGAGATCCCACTGGCCATCCTTGATGATCAGTTGATGGCTGATGTCGATACTGAGAACACCCTCATTTTCAACAATGGCATGTTCCGAAATGCCAAGCGCTTCTAAAACGCGAACTCCAGTATTGAGCAGAAAAAGCAGAATCGGATAGTGGCGAAACTTGCCTGCGGCAAACTGTTGCTCGGCCTCTGTTAGCACTCGTTGCAATTCGGCTTTGTTCATCGACCGAACCGGCGGACACTGGTAAGCTGGTCTCTTCACGTCCTCTGCGATGTTATGCGCCACTAGCTTATGACGTTTGGCGAAGTTGAGACAGCGCTGGGCGATGTCGGCTGTGTAGATTGCAGTGCGAGTCTTGCCGGTTGCGTGCAGCCCGTTGACGATCCGTTGCAATTGGACTGCTTGTAACTCCGATAAGCGTAGCCGCGCCAGCGAAGCAAGGTGGTTTCTTCGAACGCTAGTGTAAGATTCGACGGTTCTCGGCGACACCAGCGGTTCGCATATCTCCATTTGCAACCACAAATCGAACGCTTGATCGAACGTGAGAGTCTTGACAGTATCACAGATCCCTCCGACAAGTGTCAGTTGTTGCTTGACTGCCTCGATCTTCCTCTCAAGCTCTGATTTGGTCTTAGCTTTGCGTACGATCCTCCGGCCATTAACAACGAGCTCCCAACGTAGATAGGAACCCTCGCGGCGTCGACTGCCTTCACCTTTAGCCCGACGTTTCATGGCTTATGCTTCCCGATCCGCTTCGCGCTTGTCAACCCGGAGATTGAGTTTATCGCACATTTTGTGCAAGAGGGCTCTATTGCGTTATCAACGAGGCTAGCCTGTCTCACTTCGTACTCTTCCAAGCTGGTTCTTAGAATGCGCTTTCTTTGGCCGCGATAAAACCATCGGACTTCTTTGTCCTTTATGAGGCCGTAGATATGATCTCTCGAAGATCGAATGTATCGTGCGGCTTCCGAAACACTAAGCGACGAGCACTCATTGAGTGGTGTTCGGATTTTCATCGGTCTCCTCGCTGTGACTTTTGGTGTTGGCGCCCCTGCACCCAAGTTGCCAAGGCCTTGAGTGAAGAACATGAGAGCCGCAAGCTAATCTGTGTAACCGATCGCAGGGCCCGAAATGTGAAGCGCCAGACAGAGTCTCGTTGTTTGGGAAAAGCCAGCGACACAAAGCCAACAATCAGCAACGCCAAGACGAGAAGGCGAAAAGCTTCAGCCAAGAATGTCTCGACGCCAAACCCGGCAACAAACTCAAACAAGAGAGTGATGACTGAGAAAGCAACTGCGGATATCCTCCCAGCGTTATGGACTGCGGTTTTCAGGATGAGCAACGCCACGCTCCACGCGAGCAACAGGGCTATCGTGCGCAAATTAAGCGATCTGGCAGTATCAGTCAACTCATCGCTACCGCAACGTAAACAGATATCAGTCTTAGCTGGGTTTAGATGCCGCTTCGAGCACAGGCTGCCCCCGAATGACTTGCCGCAATGACCACAGTAAAGCGATCCGGCGGGCCAGAGCTTGCGACAACGAACGCAGAGGATCACCGTTGCCCTCCTTTGGCGGTAACAGGGAACAGTTCCTGAATTCGTCTATCGTGTCGACGCCAGATTGGCGCGTCTACTCCGACGGCTGCCAGTTGGCCAAAGGTCGTTCCAAGACATCGGCAATCGGACTTGCGGGTTAGTCCCAACAGATAGTCTAGCCGACGCACATTATTTGTAATGAAGAGCAGGGTAAAGCTGTCACTTCCGTAAGTGTCTTGGAAGACGCAGTCCATGTAGCGCTCGTACGATTCGAGTTTAGCGATCAGCTTGGATTTTGAGACGTTACCGAGATCGACTTCGATAAACGCATCAGCGGACCTGCTTTGGCAAGAAACTCGAATGAAAGCATCCGGCTTTAGAATGTGGTAAGCCCAGGACTTATCTCGGCGCTCGGAGTATTCGTGTCGGCAAAGCGATTCGGGTAGCCAGGCTTCCATCGTCAGTTGCGCCGAGCAGACAAAGGCACACCGCACATCGACAATACGAAGCGTGTGCTCATGCAGGGATTTCGACGGGCCTTGCCTAAGGAGTTTGCAAAGCTCGCGCTTGGTTATTGCGTTTCCGTCATCGAGTAGTGGTTCCGCTTTCGTTCCAACTCGAAAAACGGAGTGCTGACCCGAGACGTAATGGACGGCCGGTTCCCGGTGCATTAGCCGAGCGGCAACAAGCTTGGCGAGCCTGCGGTTGGCGCGGTTTGACGTTGAGAAGTACCCAAGCCGAAGTATCTGAAGGCTCGACATCAACTTATGTGCGAAGATGTCGTTTAGCAGCCGAACGTCGCGCTCGGTCAACCGAAGCGAAGAGTCTCTCTTACTGTCGGAGTTTTGGTTTGCGCACATGACGCACCTCCGTGTGACGCCTGGGATCGTCTGTCTGTGTTTCCGCTTCCGGAGTTACCCAACGCTTGAGAATTTGCCGGCGCAGGATGCGAGTATCGCCACCAGCCGGCTCAGATGCCAAAACGGTGCGGACTCTCCTGGCCTTGTGGGAGCGAACGACGAGAAACGCTTCACCGACCGGGAGGCTAAGAAGAGCCTCGTTCACCGCATCGCGTTTGCCTTGTCCGTGAATTTCGCTGGACAGCGCGGTAGCATCGCTAAGACCCGTCTGAAAAAAGACCTGAGTATGAACGTTGTTGCGAACAACCTCCTTGAGCTTCGCAGGTAGCTGAGATAGATTTTGATGGGAGAGCACGAGCGACAAGCCGAAACGCCGACCTTCGGCAATGATTGTTTCAAAAGATTCCGATGCCATCGTCTCGAATTCGTCGACCACAAGATGAACTTTGGATCTCTGGCTTTCCGGGTCGTCGGCTTTGGAGAGCGCCGCGCATTCGATCGCGGCGACAAGCAAACTACCGAGTAGCTCTGCCGCGCCGTGTAATCGGTGAGCGGCCAGGGCGACAAGGAAGACTCGGCCCGGGTACTGAAGCAAACTGCGAAGATCTATTGATTGCTTTGCCTCCAGAACACGGCGCACAATCGGAACCGACAGATAAGGCGTTACCTTGTTGAGAGCCGCTCCGACCCACAGAGACTGCTTTTCGGCAGACAGTTGTTCGTAACGCTCGAAAAACGATAGCACCAACGAATCATCGCAACTCTTCAGCGCTCGGCGACGAAAGACTTTGTCGACGAGCAATCTCTCTAGATCAATCAAAGCTAAACTGGCGCAGGCAAGCGCGACCAATGCGTTCCGAAGCGATTCTTCGATCTGGACGCCCCAAGACTCGCTGTGGCGCCGAAGAATGCCGAGCACATGAAGCGCATTGGTGTGCGGATCGCCGCCACCAGAGAGAGGATTGAAGCCGACGATAAGCTCCCGTTCCCTTAGGTCCAAAAGGCAGAGCCGTTCAACGGCGTCGTTTTCGGAGATGTTGTCGGCAATCCGCGAGAGAATCTGGTCAATCAAATCGCCTCTAAGATCGATGACGCACACACTTTGACCGTTAGCGACCAGATGATCGATTAAACGCAACAGAAGATTCGTCTTGCCCGATCCCGTCGCGCCGAGAACGTAGAAGTGTCTTGCCAAGTCGTCGGGCAGTAGATAGATTTCCTCGTGCGGTTCTTTGCAATCGTGACCGAGCAAGAAACGACCTTCGGGGAAATCGGCTTTACTACTAGGCGCACTGCGTCGCGGATACAAGAAGCCAGTAGCATCCGATATCCTGATTAGCGCGTCTTCCACGATTTCGACTAGCGGTCTCATCGTGCCCTCCAAAGTTCGGCAAGCCGTGATCTTTGATGGCTGCGACCCGAAGAATTGCGATCCGGTAGCGTCTCGGTGATTGCATCCTCTGCAGCGAAGCTCGCGGCGGCCGCATCGCTCTGACAATCCTCAAGGCGACGCTTGTCCGCAAGCGGGAGGTCGTCGTCAAGACTGGCTTCAAGCTCGGCGATTCTGTAGGCAAGCTCGGTGCGTCGAACGTGTAAAATGTACGCTTGCCTATGAGAGGCCGCAGCTTCGGCAAACTGCTCGGAGAGAAGAAACGTTTGCCGTTGCTCGGTTTTGGCGCGAAGAACGGCAACTTGACGTGCCGACTCAATGCCGCCGAAGAATCCGACCGACAGATAACAGGCGACAACCGGCAACGCCAAAACGAACGAAACGATAGATAGCTCCGTTTTCGAGAGCGAGAACGAGCGCAAACTGTTCTCTTCGGTTAGCGTCCGAAGCAGTCCGAGCTGCTCGACTTTGGCCTCTATCAAAAGAAAAGCGGCTGCCAAAGCGATAAGAACGATACAGACAGCAACGAGTAAGGCGTTAGAAACTCGTAAGGACCCGATTGCTTTCAGCTCGGCGCGAAAGCCAACGTATTCGGCGACCGGAGTAAGCGCTGCTCCAATCAGGTAGATCACTGCCATGCCCAACGCCGCAAAGAGGATCAGTTGCAGATAGTCTAGCGAGAGATCGGAGAGAGTTAGTCCAGAAACGAGCAAGCCGAGACTAACGCCAAAGAGCGTTCCTCCTCCGAACACGGCCACCAGCTTCGCCAAAGCGTTACTAAGTTTGCTCTTTGGCTTCGGCAACGGGATACCGAGAAGCCCGGCAGCCGAGTAGTCGCTTAGCGGCTCGTCGTCTGCAAAGTCGAGCCGGGGTTCTTTACATCGGAGCTTAATGCCAACTTTGGACGCTTTCGCTGCGGCTTCGGGCAACTGCTCTTCGAATCTATGATCAAGCTCCTTTAGATTGCGCTTACACTCATCAATTCTCTTCCCCACTTCGAGTTGCCTTCCTTCCTGTTTTGCTCTTAGCTCTGTCTCCAGCTGATCGCACTTTTCCTCGTGAGCGATAGCTGCGGCGGCTCTGAGGGCAGGAAAAGCGGTAACTGCATTCTCGGGCGATTCGCTAAGACGCTTTGTAAAACCCAAAAGCGCCTGCGGGTCGGCGGTGATAAGCGGGCGCATGGAGCAGAGCTTGCGCGGCAAGGCGTCGCCGTTTTCGTCGCGGCGTCTCGGAACAATGTTCGAGAAAACCCAGTTCATCATCGAACTCCTTCCAGGGTCAGAGCAGACTCGGCGTCGCGAAAGCCTCGTATCGAAGCGCGCTCACCGAGAAGCTTCAGTAGGTCCGTCCACTGGCTACGACACATCACCCGAAGGGCAAGCCAAAAAGCACGAGCGGAACGTGAGGCTGCTAATGCTCGACCTAAAAGAACGACCGGACCATCCCTTCGTCCACTTTTGCATCGGGATGGAATACCATTACAACCACGAGCACGAGCAAGCAATCCAGCACCTGATCCGCTCCATTAAACTATCCGGAAGCGGCGACACGATTCTTCGTAAGACTTGGGCGTTGCTGGCTGGATCGCTGGAAGCACTCGGCAAAATCGATGATGCCCTCGAAGCCTACCGGAAAGGAATTGTGGCGGTCGGCAATGATCCCGACCTCTGTTTTGGGAGGGCGAAACTCCTCGATGCACTCGGGAGAAAAGAGGAAGCGATCGCGAACTACTTCCGCGCCACTCAGGCGGATATCTCGGAGCACTTCTCGAGCTTCGACATTGGCATCGTCAACTACAAGTCGTACCACAACCTCGGCAACATCTTCCTCGAACTCGGTAGATATGATGAGGCGAGAGAGGTCTGGCAGAAGGCGATGCAGGCGAACCTCTCCGAGATCGGTTCCGCGCTCCCGCTGTTTCAAGCAGCTCTCCAACAAAAGGACTACGCAACCGCGAAGGAGTGCAAGGATCGCATCTTCCATGTCGCTGGCTTAGGAGAGAGCTTCTGCGTTGCCGAAGCCAACTGGCTCAATTCAATACAGGGCCCTGGCGCTGGCCTTGTGGCTCTTCAGCAGATCGCGCAGACGCACCAAACCGAGGGATCGATGCTGGTCCTCTGCCGCGAGCTCCTCGGGAGAGGTATGGAACGCGAGGCCGTTCCCTGGTTGCTTCGACTAAACGAGCTGGACGTAGCCGAGGCCGCGTTCCTGCTCGGCAGCATCGAGACCCAACAGGGAAACCATGAAGCGGCGCTGGCCTGGATGCACCGGGCACAACACCTTAACCCGGATCACGAGCCGACAGCGCGTCTCGTAGCGGCTCTCGAATCGAGGACATTGGCACCCGGCCCCGATCCTCCACGTCTAATGAGCTAGCTGCATGTACTCCGAAACAGTCCACGACCACGTCGGTAAGCCCCGTAACATCGGGCCGCCGGAGGGTCACACGCACGAAGGCACCTTCGGCACACCCGGTGAGGGACCGTACATTCGGATTTTTCTCAAAATTAGCGGAACCAAAATCGCTAAAGTCGGTTATCATACATATGGATGTCCTGCGGCGATAGCCTCAGCGAGCGTCCTCTGTGAAATGGTAGTCGGTCTGGACGTCAAGGACGCCGCCCGAATCGATGAAGAACAAGTGATAGGGGCCCTGGGAGGTCTCCCGGATGGGAAACGGAACCGGGCCGCAGAAGCCGTGGCCGCCCTCAAGGCGGCACTGGAGAGCGAACGAAATGCCTGATACGCGACCGGTTTGCGTACCCGTAACAGACGGAGATGGCGGCGACCCGTGTGACCCGAGTTGTCCAGGGGCCGACTCTGAAACGGCGATGTGCGTCTTCGGAAGGGCGAACAACCTACCTATATGGGTTCCTGTTTCAGCGGGCATCGCCCTCCTAAGCTCCGGTCAGGGGTTTTCCCCGTGTCCGTGGCCAAACAACAGTTCGATCGTAGAGGGTTAGAAGGAGAACTGGAGGAACAGCGTTGGAAAAGATTTACATTCCCTCCCCTGACGAAGCAGCGAATGCACTTGCGCACGAAAACTCAAGTCGGCACCCATACCGGCCAACGCCGAATCCGGTAACCGGGGAGTTGATAGTTGACCCTGAGATCGTACTCAAAGCAAAGAATTACAACTTAGCGATTTCTTTCTTTTATTCTTCGCTCAGCCAACTCAACAGGGAGTACGGTGTGGGACGAGCTGCGAGTGTTCGGGGTTACGTGATGTCGAACGTTTTCCATCCTGAGATTCCCGGCTCCGGCCAAGACGTTCACATCGTTCGCGGCGATTTCTCGATGCACAACTATCAGAAAGTTGGAACAACGGGCAGCGTCACGACTTATGTTGCTGATTCCGCGGGAACCGTTTCCACGCTCAGTTACGACTCCACCGCCAACGAATTCACCGAGTACTTCACCAATGGCCGTAAGTTCCTTTACGAAGACCAAGCAGACATTACTGTTTCAGGATACGATAAACATGAGCTTATTCGAATTGAGGACGCTAATGGTATTGTGCAAACTTACGCCTACGCAGCCGGTGATGAAAACGGCCTTCTAAAAACCATCGAAGTCTACGGCGGACGCAAAGTCACGTTTGTCTACCAAGCTGCGGGAGGCAGCACGTCACTTCTTAACTACATCGAAGACTGGGGAGGAAGAAGAACTACGTTTCAATACGACAACAACCGCTGCATGACAACGATGACTTCGCCACTCGGCTGCGTCACGCAATACGGCTACATCTCGGGCGGTCAGGCAGGATTCCTGTTGGAGACAATTCAAGATCCGAGGGGCTTTGTCACAACCTATGCCTACGACAACCAATGGAGGGTCGTCAGTATGGCTGCCGGTTCTGCAGTTTTTACATGGGTCTATGCTTCAAACGCGAATCGAACGACGCTAATGTGGCCGACAGGGGCGGTCGTCACCTACAACTTTGACAATGAAGGCAACGTGGCAACGGAAGACAAGCCTGAAGGATACAGAGTTACGTACGCTTACCAAAACCGGCTGCGAACAAAGATTGAGCTTCCGGCTGGAGTTATCTCAAGCCTCGCATACAATCAATCGCTCTGGCTCGTGGAGAAATCCGATGACGCACTCGGTAACCGGACGACGTTTCAATACGATTCCTTCGGCAACCTCACCACGCTGGTGAACGGACTCGGAGAGGTAACCACCTTCGGTTACGACGGCTCCGGTTCGACACACCGCAGAATCCGCATAACCGATCCCTTGGGCCGCGTAACCAGCTACGTCTACGACACTGACGGCCAGGTCGTCTCGATGATCGATCCCCGTACGCTAACCACCCACTACAAATACGACACCTGGGGAAACGTCGCATCCATGGTGGATTCCCGGGGCGGGATCACAACCTACGAATACGATGTCCTCAACAGATTGACGACGGTCACCGACCCGTTAGCCCGCGTCACCACTTTCGCCTATGACGCTGGGGATCATCAGGTTGAGGTCACCAATCCGCTCGGCGAGAGATCCCAATACATCTACGACGGCTGCCTACTCCAAGCCGCCGTCGATCCTCTCGGGAATCGGACCACCTACGCCTACGGCCGGTATGACAACCGCACATCGGTCAAAGACGCTTTGGGCAACATCACGACGTACGCCTACGACAACATGGGTTACCTGACGACGGTGACCGACGCGCTCGGCAACTCTTCCAAGATCGCCTACAACAACGCCAAGCAGAAGATTGCCGACGTCGACCAGCTTGGAAACAGAACGACCTATGCCTATGACGGCAGCGGGCGGCTCGGCTCAGTGATGGATGCGAGAAACAACGTCACCACCAACGCCTACAACGCCAGGAGCGACGTGACCACTGTGACCAACGCTGTCGGCAACACGATGGTCTACGAATACGACGCTCTCGGGCGGCAAGTGTCGGTGAAGAGCGCGCTCGGCCAAGCCTCGACGACGGTCTACGACACGGTCGGGCAAGTCTCCGCCACCGTCGATCCGCTCACCAATCGGACGACGTTCCAGTACGACGGCTCCGGTAACCGCACCACCGTCATCGACGCCAACGACAAAATCACGAGTTACATCTACCCGGCAGACTCGAACCTTTTGGCGACAATGATAGACGCCAATGGCAAGACAACCACCTACCTCTACGACGCGGCCGGGCAGCAAACGACTATCACCGACGCACGAGGCAACTCGACCGGATACATCTACGATCTCGCGGGAAGAACGAAGGCGGTCCGGGATGCTCTTAGCGGACTCGTCACCTACGGCTACGATGCCGCAGGCAGAACGATAACGGTCATCGACCAACTCAGCAGAATCTCGACATCGCTCTATGACGCGGTCGGTAGGGTTACCACAAGCATCACCCCGCTGGGTAACGTCTCGACCTACGCCTACGATGCGGTCGGCAGGCAGATACGGATGACAGACCAGCTCGGCAACAGTTCGGAAAGCGTCTACGACGATGCGGGGCGCCTCAAGGCCAGTGTGAACCCACTCGGCCACCGCACGACGTATTCTTATGACACCGTCGGCAATCAGGTCACGGTTATGGACGCGAGGAACAACATCCAGACGACGGTTTTCGACGCCGTAAACCGAGTCTCGGCGAGCGTCGATGCACTCGGGAACCGCACGACCTATCTCTACGACTCAGCTGGCCGCAACACCACGCTGGTCGACGCCAGAACCAACACGATCGTATTCGGCTACACAGCCCGGGGCGAGCTGCTTTTCGAGAAAGACCAACTCGACCGCATCACAACCTACTCTTATGACAACGTCGGGAGGTTGACGGCGAAGTTGCGACTCCCGGTCGGTGCATTGGGGTCGCCGACAAGCTACGGTTATGACAATGTAGGCAGACTCGTAACCACCTTGTATCCCGACTCCACACGCGTGACATATCAGTACGATTCCGTCGGAAATCGAACGACGATGGTCGACACGATTGGCACGACGACCTATGTTTATGACGCCTTGAACCGATTGACAGGCAAGACCGACCCAGGCTCATTGGTGCAAAGCTACGAATACGACGCGGCATCGCAGAGGAAGAAGCTGGTAGATCCCGACAACGGGGTGATGACGTTCAGTTATGATATCGACGGGCGTCTTGTGTCGTTCACAGATCCTGCGGCCAACGTCACGACGTATGGCTACGACGGAGCGGGCCGCCGCACGCAAGCAGCGTACATTTCCGCACTCTTGCGCGAATGGGCCTACGATCCTGCGAGTCAGCTCATAACGATCGACGACATCGACTCTCAATCGGCCGATCCGTTGCAGCGTTTCGATTTCGCATATGATCCGGCTGGCAATCGGAACGCGATCATCGACTCGAACGGTGCCCACACGACGTACGTCTATGACGCCAAGAACCGGTTGACCCAAGACCATACGACCGGCACCAACGCACACATCTACGACTACTCCTACGACGGAAACGACAACCGTTTGACTTCGAACGAGACGGGTGAAGTGACGACTTTCGCCTACGGACCGTCTAACCAGTTGGCGACCAGCGTCAATTCCGCCGGGATCACGACATACGTGTATGACTTCAACGGGAACCTGACCCGCGTGCAGGAACCCACGAACAGCGCGCGAGCAACCATGACCTATGATAATGAAGACCGGCTCAAACTGCATAGGTATTGGGAAACTGGCATGGGCAGCGAGCAAGTCACGACGTATGTATATGAAGGCGGCGGATTGAAGAGAGTCGAGATCGTTGACGGCGCAGTAACGACGATTGTTTGGGATGGAGACGAGTATCTCGGAGAGGTGCAGTAGTGGCGCTCTCGAAGCGATACTTGAGTGTACAAGGGGAGATCGTCGGCGAGAAGGCTAGCGGCAGTTCTCGGATTGATTACCTGACCGACGCACTCGGTTCTGTCACCGCAACAGTCGACCAAAACGCGCAGGTTGTCAACACCTATCGCTACAAGCCGTATGGAGCGCAGCTTGCAAAGTCGGGAGCAGGTGCAGATCCGAGGTTTAGGTGGGTTGGGTCATGGGGTTACCGACAGACAGGCGTCCAGGTCTCAGATACTTACGTGAGAGCAAGACACTACTCAACCATTTTGGGTCGGTGGTGTAGCGAAGACCCTCTATACTTGGGCTCAACGTATGGCGAGGCTGATCCAACCGGCACGATTGATCCATCGGGGCTTATTCCGGTTCGATTTGAGTTTAACGCTTTCATAAACAAACGTATCGGCAAATTCCATAATGGAAGATACTGGACTGCTTTCCCATTTGGTTGGGTGTTCAAAATTATCACTCTGCCTCACATTCGTGCCGAGCTGTGGGCTAGCACTAACGATCGTGGCCATGGTGAACCAGGCACCTCTAAACACACGTCTTGGGCTACTTGTGAAAGTGCTGCGCTCGGTGATCCGTCTGCGTGTAACACAGCAGTGAGAATGGGTACTTCGGCAGTCTTGATCGTCAGATACTCAAAGTTTACGGGAGAGCAACTGAGTAGTTTCGTAATCCCTAAGCTTGGTGTGTACAGAATGCCTCCCGTTCACTTCGCAAATCGGCTCGGGCCGTGTGCGAATCGTGCGGTGTTCCTTATTTCTGCTTGTACCGGTTTTCTTCCCGCAAGTCAACGCTCCAGGAAAACCTGCATCGACTATCAGATTTTTGTCGACTTCTTCGTGGTTGCACCCGGGCGAGTTGGCATCAGGCTCCAGGGCAACCATGACATGTTCCCTGATTACGAAGCACTTGTTCTCGCGCCGGGACCGAGAAAACTGTTTTGGCGATACACCACGCCGTTCAAAGCGATTGATGCTGGAGGGTTAGACATCCAAACTGGGTGGAGGCAACTCAGCTATACCGAAGTTGATGCCCCGACGCCGCCATGTTGCGAATAGGAGGATTTCAGTGAAAGCCCAGTGGAGACCAATGATAGCCTTCGTCGCAGCATCTTGCCTAATCGGAATTGTTGTTTGCTCAGGGGTCTATCTCCTAAATGCTGGTCACGGTGAAGGGTGGGATCAGGCGATGCAGGAGATTTCGAGAAAGAGCGTCGATGCACCGCCCATATCAGCGATAGCTTTTTCTCAAGACAGTAAGACGCTTCTAGCGTGTGGCGACGGAATGATCTTCGTTTGGGACGTATCGCGAGGCGATCTCCTGTGGAAAAAGAAATTGCCATTGAAAGGGGCTCAGCGTGCAATCTGTCTTGATGACGGCACGTTTCTCGTTGGCGGTCCGAACTGGTACAGGATAGACATCGCAAGGAGGACGGTGGAGTTTGTTAGTCCTGTCGCAGGCACGGAACCTGATGCAACGACGTTGCTGTGGTCTCGTGACCAAAACTACTTGGTCTACATACACTCATTCGATAGCAAGACGAGGCGTGGCCGCGCCGCACTCTGGAACGTATTCGAAGCAAGGAAAGTAGCTGAAGTCGCTATCAGCGATGCCGAGACCTTTGGAGTCTCATTCTCAGGTGATGGCAAGTACGTGGGATTTGGGCAAGATTCCGAGGTAGCTGTCCACACCACAGCTGACGGCTCCTATTATACAGGCATACAGTCGGGAACCCCTGAGTTACCACGTATGGGCCCGCGCTCCATTGCTTTCGTTGGCCCATCGCGCTTGATGGCATTTTCAGATGCTGTCGAAGTAATCGTTATGGAGCCTGAAGGTCCGATTGATATCGTAATGGTCCCCTCGAGTGGACTACCTTCACTTTTTGCGTCCCAGAAGAGCTTTCTTCTTGCTGTAGTTGATCAAACGGTCGCTTTTTATGATGCAAGGGACGGCAAGCTGCTTGTTACGTTGCCACGCACGATGGAAGTGGTTGACGTAGCATTTGGCGAAAGTCAAAACCTTGTTGCAGTTGCATTCGAACGCGGGATAGTGGTGCTGAGCTCGAAGCGTTTCTTCGTCCATCAAGTCTTGCACTAAGTACTGTCATCTGTTTAGCAGCGGGTGGCTGACCCGCCGGACCAAGGAGAGAAAACGGAGTGAAAGAAATCGCAGTGAGAACAAGACTGGGCGGCGTGGGTAATGGGCGATCCGCGAGACGCGTGTGCTTCGGACGGGTGGCAGAAGTGACCATCGACAAGACACGGAATGAAAAAGATGACAGCAGGAACAAAAATGCGTGCCAAAGGTGATGGGCGAGGTGCAACGCCCTCGATCCGCAAACAAAGCACCCGAGTTTGCCCCAGCTTTCCATCACCCACCTAACGACGAAGCACGATGCAAGGCACATTGAGAAGTCCGATGTTCGCAGACCGCAACTCAAAGATTGTTGTGACCCCGCCAGTTTTGGTAGCGGCACGAGTGAGTTCTGGTCATGCCTTATGGAGGAGATTGAATGACAACGAGTTCATCCATGGCCAACACGACCGATGCCCCACCCCTGCCCCGCCCGTCAAAGTGACAACTTTGGCCTACGGCCCGTCTAACCAATTGGTGACCAGCGTAAACTCGGCCGGAACGACGACGTATACCTATGATTTCGACGGGAATCTCACTCGGGTGGCCGAGCCAACGAACCAGGCGCGGACCACGATGAGCTACGACGGTGAGAATCGCCTCAAGGTTCACGAGCATTGGGACAACGGCATGATGAACCCACAAGTGGCGACCTACCTGTACGAAGGCGGAGGCCTGAAGCGGGTCGAAAACGTC
>JBGTLG010000028.1:0-3063 GCA_041744215.1 Fimbriimonadales bacterium
CAGTTGATTTCTGAAACCAGGAACGGCTATTCCGGTAGCTACACGTATGACGCGAACGGAAACCGCCTGACGCGCACGGTGAATACGGTCACCGAGGAATATGCATACGACAGCGCGGACAAGCTGCAGTCGGTTTCGATAGACGAACTAAACGTCAAGCAGTTCGGCTACGATGCGGCAGGGCGCACAACGAGTGTCACGACCAGCGTGGGCACGACGACGCTCAGTTGGGACTACGAAGACCGCCTCACCGGCATCACGTATCCCTCGACCGCGACGAACTCTTTTGGCTACAACGCGTTTGGTGCGAGGGTTTCTAAGACGGATTCGAGTGGGACATCCAACTACGCTCGCAACGGCGTCGGGGTTACGTCTCCTGTTCTCAGCGACGGCAGCCTAACATTCACACCCGGCATTTCATCGAACGACGGCAGCGATTCGACATGGTCGCACGGCGACATCAAGAACTCGCTGAGACAGACAGCCGAAAACGAATCCACAACCTCGACCAAACACTACGACGCCTTCGGCAACGAAACATCAACCACCGGCACATGGGAAGGCCCGTTGCAATACGGCGGTCCATTCGGCTACCAAACTGACGAAGACTCAGGTTTGAAACTACTTGGGCATCGGTATTACGACGCAAGTACGGGGAGGTTTTTGTCGAGGGACCCACTCCGGGCTGAAGCAAACGACTATGTCTATGCGCGGTCTTCACCCGTGACTTATGTCGACCCGGCTGGTGGCCTGGCGTTCATCCCAGTCGTGATGCTCGTTGGCGGTCTGATCCTCATAACCTCTCAGCCCGCCCATGCTCCAAGCGGCCCTGTCACCCCGGAAGAGCATCAACGAGCGAAAGAAATGGCTGCGATGGCGGGCCTGGAGGCTGCGCTACTCTGGATGGCCATTGTTGACGGCGGTGCGATTACCTATGTCATCGCACGCGGGATCGTGCGCGCAGTTTCAGCCCAGTTGGCCAAGAAAGCCGCAGTTGACGTTGATGAGCTCGTAAAAACAGCAGAAAAGAAGTATCCAAAAAAAGCAGGTAAGACCGAAAAGCATCACGACGACCCGATATACATGGGAGGGGATCCAAAAGGCACTAGAACTGCCTTGCCGGCAGCATATCATCAAGAGATAACTAACCTGTTTAGACAATGGTGGCCATACGGCCAAGGACCGATAGTAGACGAAGCCAAACGAAAGATCATACAAGAAGAAGTATACAAGCAGTTTCCGCTTGGTCCGTTCAAACCGCGATAGAGATGCGACAGACGATAGAATTCAAAGTCAATCCCGACAAGTTTAAGCTGATCCCGGATGACATCCAGAGATCAGGAACCGTCAAGGTTCTCCATGACGGTCTGGGGCGCCCGTCTGTCATTAGGCTCACTCTGGAGATTCATTCCGTTGAATGTACGCGGCTGATCGAACTAAATCGTGCATCAAGGGACGAAGGGGGACACCTCTACGTCACGGCGGTGACCAAGAGGATGTATACTCCAACCGAACACGCCAACGCGAAATTGTTCCTTCTGCACTTTACGCAATGGATCGATGCCTCCGCTGAATATTCAGGCACAACATATGCGACAGGGAGCGGCTGTTCCTTCTGTGGTTTGGATAGAGAGCCAATCGACGGCTTACGGCTACCACTGTCGAAGTTCCCGAAGAGACGGCAGTTTGCAAGCACTTGGGTACCTGAACCGCTTGCTCGAGAAGATGTGGTGCATGGATGTTTAAATGAGGGACTGGTCGGTCCGCGATGGCTGACGGTTGTCTCCTCACGCAAGAGAGCAAGCAGCCAACGACAGGCGATGAATTGGTTTGGGATTTACCCAGCCAACAAATCACTGAAGTTATCAGATGCAACACGGCTAGGGGGATATATCGATGATGCTCCCGAAGATACCAACTGGAAGTCCTCGATGTGCCCAGCCGGACATTGGTATGGGTTGAACTTACTGGGGCGGCCGATTGTGGTTAGTGGCTCTTACTGTGGTGACGATATCGTTATGACTGAGAAGTCTGTTGGTGCTCGTCAAGGGTTGCTAACTCCATACCGATTGATCTTTGTGTCACGACGATTCTACGAGATGTACGCGAAAATGAAGTGGACGGGACTGGAATTCGAGCCAGCTATCGAAGACGGCGATGGCGACTAGCCCTCGGAACTGTCCAAGCGAATAGTTCGGCCCTCACGACGTTTACCCGGGGCAGATCTCCTGGAGGATGGAAGAATCGCAGTTGGTATCATCGTGCCCTTGTCCGGGATCGTCCGATAGTCGAGAATGGGTCCAGGCGTAAAGAGTTGAGAGTGTGATGGCGAAATTGGTGCGAACATGGTGCGGGGTTGGCCCTAAACTGTAGACACACAAGGTTCTCTGCTGGGAGAATCTAATGATGCGAAGAACTTTCAGTCGTGAAGTCAAATTGGAAGCCTGCCGGCGGGCTGAGAGCGGCCTGGAGACCAAGTCCGGCATCTGCCGAGAGTTGGCGCTCTCGCCCAACACGCTCGAAAACTGGCTCAAGCAGTACCGCGCGAAGGGCGACGAGGCCTTCGACGGCGCTCCGCGCATTTGCGAGGCGCTCAACAAAGAGGGCATTCCCTGCGGCCGAAAGAAGGTGCGGCTTTCGATGAAAAGGCTTTCGCTGACTCAAAAACCGAAGCGAAAACGCGTGAGAACCACGTTTCCCGCGCAAGTGGCCGAGGCTAACATCGCGCAGAATACGGCCGTGCGAAGAACCGGCGAGCTTCTGGGTGCCGACATCACGTACATAAGGGCCGGAAACAAGACCGCGTATCTGGCGGTCGTTATGGATGCGTTCTCGAGGCGCATTATCGGACATTCGCTTCAAACTCGGCTCGACACTTCGCTTTGCAAGGCGGCGCTCGCTCTTGCCGTCTCGTCCCGCATGCTCAGATGTCTCAACTGGTCCTCCTGTTGAGACTAAAATGGGCAGCGCATGAATAAGCAACGACACTGGAAGAACATGACTGAACCGGGGGGCACCGCGTTCATAACGACGGCCGTCCTCGATTTCGTACCCGCCTTCGCC
>JBGTLG010000029.1:0-3821 GCA_041744215.1 Fimbriimonadales bacterium
TTTGGTGCGCGTGTGTCGAAGACTGATTCCGGCGGAAGCTTCACGTTTGCGCGGGCGGGGGCTTCGTCTGGTTCGGCGATCCTGTCGGATGGGAGCGCGGCGTACACGCCGGGAATCTCTGAGCGAAGGAGCAGCGTCAGCCGGTTCTATCACTTCGGCGCGCAAGGCGAAAACGGGCGCGAAACCGCCTCGAACGAATCCACCGCATCGTCCCGCACATGGGACGCATGGGGCAACCCACTCTCTGCCACGGGCTCGACGAACTCGCCTTTCGGAGCGTTTGGCGGGTCAGGCAGCGAGACGGAAGGCGACTCGGGCCTGATCTATTCTGGCGAAGGCGCGTTTTACGACCCGAGCATCGGCAGGTTCATCGTGTCGGTGAGCCGGAGCAGCCCGGGCGGAGGCTACGCGTCGTTTGGCGATGGTGGATCGAACAACCCTGTCGCCGCGCCGCTGGTTCCTGCGGCCGATGGCGGCGGGTACGTCGTGGGTCCGAGTCCAAGACGTGAGTATTACGGGATGCTCTCCGGCCGCCTTGGCTACTACGGCGGATCGATGGAGAAAGCGCTCGATCACCTCCTTGACGCGGGCGTTTACGCCGCCACCGAGACGTTCGAGATAGTTACATCTGTTCTTGCCGTGGGTGCGCTTGCGTCGCTAGTCGACGACGCAATTCGAGGAATTGTCTCCATCGGCAGCCGAGCGAGCCGGCAACCTTCGGCCAGCCGCGTAGCGCAGATAGCGAAAGACGCATGCTTCGTCGCAGGAACGATGATTCTGATGGCTGACGGATCGAAGAAGCCGATTGAAGAGATTCAGCCCGGCGACCTTGTTCTGTCGCGCGACGAAGCGACGGGCAAGACTGAGGCCAAAGAAGTCGTCCGTGTGTTCGAGCGCGAGTCCAACGCGTTGGTTGTCATCCGGCTCGCGAACGGAGAGGAGATTAAGACGACGCCTGAGCATCCGTTCTGGGTCGAAGGCAAAGGGTGGACGATCGCCGGTGACCTGAAGGCCGTTGACCGATTGACCACCACGTCCTCCACTTCCTCAATCTCTACGATCCAATGGCATCGGACGCCCAGCAAGGTCTACAACTTCGAGGTCAAAGACTTCCACACTTACTTCGTCTCCGCCGGCGGAACCGACGTATGGGTGCATAATGATTGCTTTGACGATGCAGTCGACGCGGCGTATCGACACTACGGTCGCGATCCGAAAAAGATACCACTGGATATGATTGCACGTGATAAGGGCAAGATTCATGAAGGACTCAGAAAAATTGGTTCCAAGGATCGGGCGAACCCTGATTTGCCGTACGACGAAATCTACGAAGAGGCCTTGATCTATCTTCGACCGAATAAGTGGAAAGACCCACTCAAATGATCTGATGGCGTCCATTGAGAGCAGGAGCGGACTATTGCGGGTGACGATCTTGCCAGGGGGCCTCGATCATACCCTTCGTGCTGGACGCTTCTTGGTCGAAGTCCGCGTTGACGATAAGGTTGTGTTCAGTAAAGTCTACCGATCAGTAAAGTACGCAGGAGATCACTATGATGTGATGAATGTTGCAAGAGCGTGCATGCATATTGAAGAAATGCTTGATGTGACCTTCCCTTTTAGTATCTTGAGCTACTCGTCGATTGAAAGCAACTGGAACGAGCCGGCCAGGCTTGGCACCGGGCCATACTGGTGCAGAGTTGAATTGTGCGCCGATACGCTAAGATCATCAGGCAGACGCCATGTCTATCTCGGTTTTACTCCGGTCGCTAACAGCATAAAGATTCACGGCGAACGAATTGGGTATGTGGAACACTCATATGGGATGTACACCACCGTTGAAGCAACGCGGAACTTCGGGTTGGCATTGCTCAGAGAGTGCTATGCGACACCGGCGGTCCAGCGGCTCGTTGAGCTGAATCTTGTGCTCCCATTCACCAGTGATGTGGAGATCGAATAGTGCCAACTGACTGCTTCCTGTATCGGAAGACATTCTATCCTTCGACCGCGACGAATTCGTTCTCGTACAACGCCTTCGGTGCGCGTGTATCGAAGACTGATTCGAGCGGAACATCAAACTACGCCAGAAATGGCGTCGGGGTTACGTCTCCTGTTCTCAGCGACGGAAGCCTAACGTTCACACCCGGCATTTCAAGCTACGACGGCAGCGATTCGACCTGGTCGCACGGCGACATCAAGAACTCGCTGAGACAGACAGGAGAAACCGAATCTACTACTGCGACCACCACCTATGATGCCTTCGGGAATCCTGTCTCTTCGACCGGCACCTGGCAAGGCCCGTTCCAATACGGCGGCCCATTCGGCTACCAAACCGATTCCGATTCTGGACTGAAACTTCTTGGGCATCGCTACTACGATTCGAGCACGGGGAGGTTTTTGACAAGAGATCCGATAAAGGATGGTCGCAACTGGTTTGCGTACGTTAGATCATCACCGCTTGCCCACTCGGATGCTTCTGGCCTTTTGGAGCCCGTACTCACGGCCATACTCATCGTAGGTATCGCTTCCATTTGCGGAGCAGTCCTTTTTCGATCTAGGGACGCAGGCGAGACTTGGCCAACCTCTACCTCGAATGCACTGTCAACCGCGTCAAATCTTGTGCCTGGTGGAGAGCTTGTCGGAGTCGCTGCTGCTGGCCCGGATATGGCCCGTATTTTAGCGAGGATGAAGTTGCATCGATTTGCCATGCTGGACCCTGAGACAGATGACCTTCCGCTTGGCACCTTGCCTGCGTGGGCCGACCCCACAGATGTGTACCGCGACGCCGAGTCTCGACAAGCGCTCAGAAGAGAGCACTATGCAGGAAGCGGAATGATCTACGACTCAGTTCCACAGGTTGCATCGCTCCAGAGGCCGTTGGATGACATGGCTCCACGCACCGTGCCGAGACCGCCATTGAGCGGCGTACCAAACACCCCCCGAGTCCGTCAGAAACAGCCCGGATCTGGTGGACCGATCTTTTTGCACGGTATGCCATCCTACTAGAAGGCACATTCTGATGGCTAGCTGGTCTTTGCGAAAACGAATAGTTGTGTGGTCAGCCGCGGGAGTAGCTGGGGCTCTGCTCGGTGTGCCACTTGCTAAGTGCTGGTCGTCCATAGAGAATTCACCAAGGACTCTACACGGCAGGGCTCTTCGAATCGATTCGCGAGGTCACTACGAAGTAATCATTACACCGGACTGGACTTCCGCGTACATGGCAGACGGATTGCAGATCGTCGCAACTGACGTCTTGGAGGCGAAGATCACGCTCCAAGTCCTTGAGACGGATTTCAATCTCGACGATGTCGACATCGAGTCAATCTTGGACATCTTCGGCGAGCAGTATGGTATCCAAAGAGATAGCTACAGGTTGGTCGATGTCGAAGGAGTCTCACGTGCAGTCTTTACTCGCAAGGAAACAAGACACAGCGGAGGGCGACTCTACGTCGTAAGAGGATTGATCTTCGATCGCCAGTTCCTGATAACAGTAAGGGCCGCGTATCCATGGAACACTTTTTTAGAGAGGCGAGTAGCAGCGGAGCTGTGGTCTACCATTCGTTCAATCCGACGCACGGTGCCGTGAGTCGCCGGGTGCCCCGTATATTGTGGTCTACATGAGCAGCGTAATGCGATCCAGATGTCTCAACTGGTCCTCCTGTTGAGACTAAAATGGGCAGCGAATGAATAAGCAACGACACTGGAAGAACATGACTGAACCGGGGGGCACCGCGTTCATAACGACGGCCGTCCTCGATTTCGTACCCGCCTTCGCCGACCCAGTCGTTGCGACCCGAATGAGAGATCTCTTGTTCGAGATCCAC
>JBGTLG010000030.1:0-162970 GCA_041744215.1 Fimbriimonadales bacterium
AAACGTCGGTGCTCGTGCCACCCATGTCGAACCCGACCAGCCGCGCGCGACCCAGCGAGCGCCCTAGCCGCTCCACCGCAACAACCCCGGCGGCAGGGCCGCTGACGGCGGTCACAAGCGGCATCGCCTCGGCCTCTTCGAAAGAGACTAGCCCGCCTGCGGAAGCCATCACGCGCCCCGAAGCGAACGGCACCGACCGCCGCAACTCCCCCAGATAGCGCGACATCAGCGGCGAAAGACCGGCGTTAAACAGCGTTGCGCAGGCTCGCTCATACTCGCGAAACTCCGGCGAAACCTCGTGCGAAAGCGAAACCCGCGCGTGCCCCAGCGCCTCGCGCACCGCGATCTCGTGCGCCGGGTTTGCATACGCGAACAGAAGGCAGACCGCGGCCGCCTCGTAACCAGACACGTCTGGCAATCCAGCGAGGTCGAGCGGCTCCGTCTCGACGCCGCTGGGATTGAGCCGCCCGCCGACAGAAAAGCAATCGTCCCGCAAGACCGGCGGCGCGGGCAGGATGGGCTCGAGGTCATAAAGCGCGGGGCGCGTCTGCCGCGCGAGGAACGGCAGGTCGCGGAAGGTGGAAAGGAACGCGGTCCGCGCCAGCTTCCCTTCGAGGATCGCGTTGGTGCCGACGGTGGTGCCGTGGCAGAGGCTGAAGCTGTCGATCCCGGCGCATCCCTGTGCGATGGCGCGCTCCGGCGCGTCGGGCGTGCTAGGGAGTTTGAATGCAGAGAGGGCGCGTCCGTCGTCGAGCACGAAGTCGGTGAACGTGCCGCCCGTATCCACACCGATCCGCATTGCTTGGGGAGTTTAGCAGTTGGAAATGGCGGGGGCCATGTTGCTGCGCGTATGAGCCTCCACGGCAAGCGGCGGAAGCATAGCGGAGAGCTTCTGGAAGACAGTAAAATGGGTGCTACAGCGCGATGGACCAGCAGAGGAGATACACGGTCATTGACGGCGAGTTCGCCGGCATTGTCGACGTCGAAGGGAAAGGCCCGCGCGGGATACTGTGGCCGCCTGGGAATGTCCGGCGCTTTACGATAGGGTTCGATTTTGTAGACAATCTCGTTATGGAGAAGCTAAGGTTCGTCTCGGCGGGCACAAGCATTCGCGCGAAAATGCAAGTCTTGCCTGAAGGCGCAAAGAGTGCGGCCATGCGCATCATCTCATTCGAAGTGCTGCCCATTTAAGCAATAGCGTGTTTACGCTGTTGTATGCCTCCACCGCTTGCGGTGGCGGCTACGGAGATGCGCCACGGTGACATGCCCTCTCGACGGCAGGCAGTGGAGAGCGAGAAAACACCTCGGAAGTATGTGTTCTCGTTTACAACAATCTAGCTCAATCCTCCAAAACTGCGAGGCAACCGGAGCGCCACTACTGCTGCTTCAGCCAGAGGAGAGAAATCACGAACCGTACCATCCTCGCTATACGTAAGCCGGCCCCTCGACTTGACGTTATCCGCCCGATAGAACGAGCCAAAAGATGAATCGATGACATTGCCTGTTGAGATTTCGACTAGCACACCATCTGTGTAGATATCTGCAATCATCTCCGCTTGGGCTTCTCGATTGAACTCAGTCCAGGAAGTCTTACCGCGACGAAGCTCCCGCTTCCAATTGTAAGCGTCAGGTACCGTCAACTGGGCCCAAACTGCCTCAGTCATGTAATCAGCTCCAACGCGTTCGAACTGCCAAACATGCACTGCTTCATGAACCAGGGCGTGCGGATCTTGATCGAAGTCAATTCCGCGAACGTAGATCACGTATCCGATGACAAATGCTTGCTTGTGTGGATCAGAACTGGACATCTTAAGCAGGCGCTTTAGCATCCGCTTAGCTTCCCGGGACAACTGTGGAATTGCGTCGATACAGGAGAATCCCGGGTGAATGCGAATCTTTGATATCTCAAGCGCATCATCAAACACCAGCTTCAGAATGTTCTTCTCGCTCTGCTTAAGCTCGCGCCGATTGCCTGAGTGAAACAATCTGCACAGCCAATCGACACCTTTTATAAAGTAGTATACTCCTCCGCTGAAGAGGCTTTTGAAAACCTTTTTTGTGGCCTTCCATGCCCGTTTGAGGGCTCGACCAATTCTTCTCATCATATGCTCCTGTCGTAACTGTCCTCACAAAGATTCTCCATTCGCCGGGGCCTTGGGGCCCCGGCTTGTTCGTTTCGTTTACGGCATCGTCACAATCGAAACAGTCGGCGAAACGTCGCCGATCCTGTTATTGTCCGAATCCATTCCTTGAACGCGATACTCGCGCATTTCGCAACCGTCCGGAGCGGTCGGCTCCGTCGTATCGACAAACGTCGTCCCCACAGAAACGCCGATCTGAGTCCAAGCGCCTCCGTGTCTGCGCATGTCTACTGCAACGGCGATGTGGCCGTTCTTCTTGATTTTTAGCGCAACATCTGCATCGATCAGCGCAGTTGCCTTCACGACGCTCGGAGTTCCCGCAGCGCCTTCTTCCGTTGCGATGATTCCATACAGATCGCCGATTGCCGGAGTGTACGTCGCCGACGCCTTGATGCGATTCGCATACTCGCGAGTGCGAGCCTCGATTGCGGTCATCGCGCCGAGTCCGAGCGCAATCGGGACGGGCGGCGTTGGCGCGGGCGGCAGAGGTGTTCCCTCCGGACTGTTGATGAGCAAGCGGCGATGCTCCGTGACCGCTTGCGTGAAAGCATCGACGGTTTCGTTGTAGTTGAGCAACAGTTCAACAACGGCTGCGTCCGCCGCAATCTGAGTCACTTCGCCAGCAGTCAAACCGTTAGCAACGCCAGTCGCGGTTGCCTGAGTCGAAAAGTTAGCATGCCATTCGGCAAGCTCCGCGATCCTGCGCGGATACCAATCTACGGCCATGATATTCCCTCCAATGTGGTGTCGGGATGTTCTCATCCCGTGGTGGATAGTGTGACACCTCACGACTCATAGCGCAAGGCTGCGGGTGGCTTGAGCCAGGGCAAAAACTGGCCGAGCGGAGGCGCAAACAGCCGCGCCGTTTATTGCCGGCAACGGATGAGATATTGCCGCCCGGAATGGGGCGTCGCCCGCACCAAGTGATTTTGCGCCGGCAACGGATGAGATATTGCCGCCCCGAATGGGGCGTCGCCCGCACAAAATGATTTTGCGCCAGCAATTTTTCATTTTTTGCCGCCCTCCGGAGGCCGAATTGAACTTGGGGAGGGTTTTTCGGGGGCGCTGGCGAAGCAAAGGAGCGGAAAGGGTTTTCTATGGCCCTTTCTCCGACTGCCCCGGCAGCGAGGATTGCTCGCCGGGGCCCCTTTTGGCGGCGCCGGTCTTGACGGGCCAGGAGCCTCTAGCGGCGCAATGTAAGAATCACTTGACAGAGACTGAACGATTTGCTAGAATGGCTATAGAATCGAGCCTAGCTTGGAGGTTTGACTTTTCCAGCAAGCGTCGATTAGTAAGAAATGAGGAGAGAAGATATGGACTTCGTGAAAGCCCTTTGGGGAGCCGAGTATCCGATCTTTCCCATATTGCTTGTATTCTCAGTTACTGAACTGCCCTTGTTTCTGCGGAAACTGTGGATTTCGTATTACGTGCCGATGTACTTTGCGCTAGTGCCCCTCAATCGCATAAACACAGCTGTGGGGGAGTATTTTGGCCGGGGCGCATACTACGATGAGTTACACCCCGAGAATAGTATCCGTAAGGCCAGAATCGGGGCGTTGACTGGCCTCTTCGTGATGGCGTGCCTTTCTCCTGTAGTCGCGGGAGCCTTTGCCGGCTTGCTGTATCCGCGAAAGGTGATATGGGGCGTTGTCATTGTCTTCATTTTTATCAAAGCGGATCGAGCGTTTCGTGCATATTCCGATTTTCGCGAAGAATGGTATGTGGCGACAAAGCAGGGAAAAAGAATTTGGATATTCATATATGTGCTATATGGCGTCACATTCGTCTTTGCAATTACCGCAGGATATGACTGGTCATCGCAGATAGCAGCAGAGGGAGACTACACGCGCATATTCCCTAGCCTTCGGTCATTGTTCTTCGCGTTGATTGCCGTCGTGATTCCGACTCTAATCAGCATTTTCTTGGTGCCGGAGCTAATGAAGGGGGGCGACCGGGAAGGGAGTATGAGGGCGCTGAAAGACGATCTTGAGCCTTCAACTAATGGTGCAGGAAATGACGTTTGATTATTATTCCCTTCATCTGAGATACCACCTCTACCTGGAGCAAGTCCCGCGTAACGCCCCGCTACGTCGTGAGAGCGCCGCCATACTTGCGATTGAGAACGCACTGCGACCTTATGGAGCGCGCCTCAGAGAGTATCTGTGGGTCCTGCTCTGGCGACGCCTACGGCCCTCAATGATTGAACATGTGTCTGTTGGTCGGCCTCAGATAACAATTCGCAACTTAAGGCTCATTGACACCAAACTAATGTCCGCCCCCGCTATCCAGTTTATAAACGAGCTTGAGAGTGTGAGAACTGCTTCGGCTCTTGTCTCTTCGTATCTCCGTTTTAAGTGTCCCGAAGCGACACACTCAGCGAAAGCCCTCTGTATTTGCTATACTGGGAGGAGGTGGGTGGAGTACGAGCGGATGCTCAAACTTTTGCTAACAGATGGATCCTCATACTAATTCCAATCAGGCGCAAGTAGGTATCCCCTTTGCGCACGTTGTGGCCGGAACTCACGTCCGAGAAAACGAAAGAGAACCGACAGCTACTCCCTATATGCTGTATGGTGAGTGTCTATCGCTTTCCGGATACTTCTTGCAGCTCGGCTGCCTTCTAGCAGATCGCCACCGAGCTCATCCCCAGGAGTTTCTCACTGCGTTCTTAGGCACTGATCTTATGGCGAATGAAGTCCAAGAGTTTATAGATACAGCATATTCGAGAGTCCTCGCGCCGATGATAAAGCCGCACTCTGCATTTATGGACGTGATTGTTCTTGACCAAATGGATCGATTGGGGTACGAGGGGGAACCGCTGGGGCTGTTTGAGGTGCACGGCATGGAGAAAGTGAAGTCGGAGGCCGCCGTCCAGATGTTCTTGGAGTATGCACAGCGTGGCGCAGTGATAGGTCTTGCAGATGAAGACGCGAGTCGGTCATTGTTTCGGCAACAGCATGCCCCAGTGGAACCGGAAGTCTGGGAGAAAGCCCGAAGCGAAGGGCTAGAACTTCCGAAGGAATATGTTCCGGCGCGATATGATGAGGTTCAACAGCAGGAAGACTCTTTGTTTATGGACCATCTTCGTGTCGCATATCCCTCCCTTCGCGAAACGTTAGAAAAGTGAGTATCGAATCGCACTCTTAGGCCGTCCGGTCCGCCAGGTGTCTTGTCCTAGCCCCTATGGGAAGCAAACGTCGAAGGGTTAAGCTACAGATTACAGAATCTCTCCAAGAAGAGGCAGCGGGAATCTACTTCGGGAGTGACAGCCGCGTGTCGGGAGGAATCACGGCAGACTGCGGACTCTGCGGACGCCGTAGCAAACTCATCCTGGGTCATGTTGTTCCAAAGTGGACCCACAAGTGGATGAAGGCGGAAGGCGGGGTTCTGGGGCACTATCGATCGCTTGGCATCCGGACCCGGGAGCAGGATGGCTCGAAACACTATATGCTTTGTGGACATTGCGAGCAAAAGCTTGGAGTCGCGGAGGCGTATGTTGCCCGATTGACTGAGTGGGTTGATGAGGAAATGGAACGGAATCCCTATTATGAAGAGGGAACCTTCCTTCTTTCGCCGCTCGATCTTGGCAAAGTCGAACAGTACCTGTGCGCGATCGCATTGAGAGCGCACATAGCACCTTCTCCTCCATTTCATCAGATATCATTCTCGGAGCGAGAGCGTCTTGTCATCCTTGATGTACTGAACGGCAAAGCCGGGTGGCCGCGGGTCCGCGTACATGCAATCCGGTTCTTCGAGCATATATTCCCCGGGATCAATCCTAAAGGCATGCTTTTTATGCAGCAACTTCCTGATCAGTACGTGCCCGGGTTTTGCATTATGCTAGCGGGGTGGGAGTGGAGCGTGCTGTTTGATCTAGATGGATCATACGAGAAGCTGCAATTTCCGACGAGCGACTTGCGACCAGGAGAGGAAGCGGAAATTGCATGCGGTGACATAACTTTGCATAGAAACGTCTCTCCATGGCTATATGAGAAAAAGTCCGAGCCGACAGAGTGAGCGACGAGTTCTAGTTCCCGGTTTGGTCGGGCGGTTTCAGCTTGAGTCCCTAGAGCGATCCTGCGGCTGCGACACCGGCCAGCCTCGCTTCTGGTGTCGCATTCTTCGATCCGGGGGTAACAGCCGACGCGTTCCTGTCGGCGCTTCCCTACGACACAACCGTCGAAGGGCTGGCAACTTTGCAGTTGCTGGCAGACAATGGCAGCGGCATTCCAACGAGGTTCAGCGATGAGGCTGCCAACCCGATCATTCCTATTCGGATCAATTCGAACATCGTTGTGGTCGACGGTGCCGATCCGACTGTCTCTCTCATTAGCGCAACTCAGGGCGCTAACAGCATCCTCGTAAATCCGGCGACGCTCGGAAACGCTGTCATCGAAGTTGATGCAGCGGACCTCGGCGCATTTCCGTCGGGTCTGAATGCGCGGCCGAAGATCATTCTGAACTTCGCGCCAACGGCGAACAATGGCACTGGTCCGGAGGACGTCGAGCTTGACGTCTACTCGTGGACTGCTAACCGGTTCCGGGGTGAGCACATATTCACGAGCACGACGCCGTGCGGCAATGCCGAGATCATTGTCATGGCAGAAGACGCGGCGGGCAACACAACGACAACGGTGACGCCTTTCAACGTCAACATCGCAACGGTGACCGTTACGGTGCAGTTGCAGGGCGTCTCGACGAACGTGAACCGTTGGGTGCGCTTCGTTGTTGGCGGAGGTGGCGGATCGAATCCTCCTATCACCGTCGATCGGGTCGTCTCGTTCGTCGCAGGTTCTGCAGTCGTGGTGCTTGATGCACTTGACGGAGTCCCTTGCGATCCGAATCTCACGCTGATTAGCGCGAAGGATCCGCTTCACACTGCGAGGAGAACGGTCGCGCTCGCGCCGCCGGTGAACAACCAGTACACGGGTCCGTTGATGCTACTCATCGGAGGTGATGCCAACAACGATAACTTGGTCGACATCCTCGACTTCGGACTGTTGGTTGCCAACTACGGCTCGACACCTGGCGCAAACACGACGATCGGTCAACTCGGCCCGCATCTGGACTTCAGTGGAGACGGAGTTGTTGGCACCGCCGACTACACGTATATCCAGACGAACTTCCTGTCTGTGGGCGATGCTGAGCCCGGGAACTACGCATCTGCGCCCGGCCAGCCGAAGAAGGCCGCAACTGTAAAGGAAATGCTCGAAGCGGGCGTGAAGCACGCTGAGAAGTACGACCTGAACGGTGACGGCTGGATCACGTACGACGAGCTAACAAGGATCCTCTTCAGAGGCCGTTAGCATAAGACCATACGGGCGGCGATGTCGCCGCCCGTATGGGGCACCTACTGAGTGGGAAATGGAATGAAAGAAGTTCGAACTGTAGTGACTTGGGCCGCTGGATTTGCGCTGTGTGTATGTGCAAGTGCAGCAGTCACTCCTTGGCAAGGTGTCGATTGGCAGAATGTTCTCGGCACGCCGCCGAGCTATGTCAACGGCAGCAATCACCTTGTCGTGCCGATCAATGAGACGAATCTAGGCATAGCCTGGTCAGAAAAACTGACGCCGCTGTTCCCTGCATCGGGTGCTGGCAGTTTTCGATCGGGGAGCACGCCGTTCTTTGAGGCGCAGTTCGCTGACGGCGGATTCTTCCCGGGAGTTGCCAGCCCCCTTATCCTCAGCGAACATAGCTCGCCAATCCCGGGAGACGGATTTAGTATATCTTGCGGTGCGAGTGGTCCGTTCTACGCCATCGCGTGGCAAAACTACAAGACTGGGCAGCAAGGGAGTTTCCCGTTTACCCTGCGCGCTCCCGGCGTTAAGACCGTGCGAATTGTACGCGTTGATCTTGGCATTGCCTATAGAATCGATGTTTTTTTTAACGGCGTGAAAGTATTCACGTCTCTGCAAGTAACAGATCAAATCACTGATCCGTATCTCGGCGATGTGTACCTGGCCGGTATCGGGGCGGCGGGTCAGGAAGTTGTTTACACCGCGTTTGGCGCGGGACTGGTCGACCCAGGAACCGACCTCACGACTCCGGTTGACCTCTCTGGTGGCTATCTCGAACCCAGCTCTGATCTGTCGGCACTGGAGTTTGGGTTCACGTCGGCCTCGACTGCAGAATGGAGCCCTTTGGGCGCGACAGATCAAGTTCTGGAGAAATCACTTGCGACCACTTTGGCGGATACGCTTGAGGGGACATACACTCCGTTTTCGGACGCGTTAAAGAAGCCTGTTGGCTTTGCGGAGCCTGTCTCAGGACGAACTTTCGCGTTCAACGCGTCGCTCTCGGGTAGCTGGTCAGAAGGAGTTGAAGGGCAATCCGAATTCTCTGTACACGTCTTTGAAACTCCTTCTGGACCAGGCAATGCCAGCGTTAGGTTTGCTCAGATCGGCGGAGACTTTGAAATCGCGCTTTGGGACAGTTCGTCCACAAAGCAAGACAGTTTCATAGACACGACGTCCACGAGCGCTTATCGAATCGAAGGCCATGTGACGCCGTCAGGAGACCTATCGCTGACTGTGACGCGAGCCAATGGCCCGATGATCGGCAGTTCGTTCACTTTGGGGCCGATTGTCAGTGGCTTGACACCTGGGAATTCGCATGGATTTCGCGCAGGTTTTGAGACGTCAACTGCGTTGCGCGGTCGTGCTGTTGTTCATATCGATGGCTTTGTTATCAATGCGCCTGCGAATGCGCTCTATGTCTTTACAGACAATCCATACGTTCAGCCAGCCGATACGATCACTTATCGTCTTGGTATGGCGAACCTTGCACAGCCTGTCTACGGCTCGCAAGCGTTCTTATCAAACTCGGCTCCTGGCGTTCAGTCATTCGCCGGAGCAGGCTATACCGCGCTGCCATTCTCCACGTGGATCATCAACCCGATAACCGCGACGCTCGCCATCGCCTCAGGCACTGACTTCTTTGGACCCGGTGTCACGGATGACGCCAATCTGGCTGGCCTGCAGTTCGCTGCGGCAAACGAGGGCGCGGCCCGGCTGTTGATCGAGGCAGTCAACGGACAAGGTATCCCGACTCGCTTCACCGATGTTTTGGGACAAGAGGTGACGCCAAAACGATTTAGTTCTAACGTTGTCATCGTAGACGGTACTCCACCTCAGCTAACGAGTTTGAGTGCAACACAAGGTGGGCCGAATCTGATCCCAGGCGGAACCGCGATTCAGGGAGTCATGGATGTGTCTGTAGTTGTCGCGGACCCTGCGACGGGCTCGGGCCTTGCGGCGTATCCGGTTCTCATTGTCGATTTCGCGCCGATCGGATCGAATGGTGGCGAAGACGTGCAAATCACGATGCATGCCGGCGATGGAAATGAGTTTAGAGCTCAGGTCGCCTTGGGAACGACCACTCCATGCGGTCCGGCGGAGATACGAGTTGAGGCCGCGGACGATTCCGGAAACTTGGGACTTACGAGCGGAGCGTTGCTGGTGAACACGGCGCAAGTCGCTATTGAAGTTTCACTATCCCACGTTCAATTGCCTACGGGTGTCGTTGTGACGAGGTGGGTTCAGATTACTTTGGGGTCCACTGGCGGATCAAATCCGCCGATCGTTGTTGATGCATTGGTCGCGTTTTCGGATCCTGATGGAACTGGAGTCGGCAACACTTTGCCCGCGTCTGGTGTAGCTATCATTACCCAGCTACCCTGTGGCGTCGGTACTGCGATTGACGCTGTCTCAGCGAAAGATCCACTTCATACTTTGCGTTCCGCTGGCGCACTGACGTATCTGGGTAACAATCAGTACATGGGATCGGTTGCACTGGCTGGCGGCGACGCGAACAATGATAACGTTATCGACGTCCTAGACTTCGGCGTATTCGCGTCTCAGTACGGCATGAACGTCGGCGCGAACACCGCGATCAGTCAACCCCCGCCACACGCTGACTTCAGTGCGAACGGGCTTGTCGATACCGCTGACTACACATTTATATCCACGCAATTCTTGATGGTCGGAGATCCGCCGCCCGGCAACTGGCTCCTCGCTCCGCCCACGCCTAAGAAGAGGGCGAGCGTCAAGGAAATGCTGGTGGCCGGAGCCTTTCGAGCGGCAGAGTTCGACCTCAATGGCGATGGCTGGGTTGATTACTGGGAGATTGAGATGTGGCTCACGAAGCGGAGGCTCTCGTGAGAACTTTGAAAGCAACATATCCCGTCGTTTGCTCAAACAGTACGGCGGGTAACAGGAGGACAGCTATGACAATGCGATTGATTTTGGGGCTCGGGCTTTTGGCTCCCATTTCCGCACTTGCGCTTATCGATTTGGAGTTTCGCTCGCATTACCAGCAGGTGAAATTGGGCAAGACTGTGTCTATCGGCCTTTATGCAGTTTCGGACAACGCCAACAACCAGCTGCTTTCGGCGATGGACGTGGTGGTTCGATGGGATCCGACTTATCTGAATCCGATTAGCTTCACCAACGCTGGGAACGGTTACGCATGGCAGAGCAGCGGGTTTTTTCCCGGTTCGATCAACAACAGCCTTAGCGATGGCGACGCGATGTGGACCGCTTGGGCGAGACCAGGCGATCCTGCGGCTGCGACACCGGCTGGTCTGCTAGTTACGACTTTTCGATTCACGGCACTCGCTATCACGCTGGGAACAATGGTTGAGATCGTTCCAAGTTTCAACGGATTCACGACAGTCGTGTTTGACGGCACTACGCCAAACACCCCGGTGACGGGCCAATTGGGCTCGGCAAAAGTGATGATCACTCCCTATGTGCCACCACCTGGGCCGCCGATCGGCGCCGGATCGGAAGCCGTGCCGGAGCCAGGGACCCTCGTGATCCTTACAGGCGGGATTGCGTGGTTTCTCGCTCGCCGGAGGAACCGCGGAGTCTGACTCGCGGGTCAACGACTCATCGCGGATGGCAGGGGCTGCGGCGTCGCATGTTCGCCAGGCGGCCATAATAGAGTCTGTGTCACGGAAGAGACTGCTGAGTGGGATGCAGCCCACGCAAGGAAAGCTACACCTCGGAAATCTGGAAGGAGCGCTGCGCAATTGGGTT
The DNA here is from genome assembly GCA_041744215.1 of Fimbriimonadales bacterium. GTDB lineage: Bacteria > Armatimonadota > Fimbriimonadia > Fimbriimonadales > ATM1 > JAHCHL01. Next base: position 11,180 of record JBGTLG010000030.1, read on the forward strand.
CGTCTTCAGGCCGAGTATGAAATGTTTGCCTGCATCGTCGATTGGCACGCACTAACGACGATGATCGAGAATCCGAGGGAGATTACGGAAAACTCATTCGGTGTGGCGATCGATTATCTCGCCGCGGGTCTGGATCCTGAGAAAACCGTAATCTTTATTCAGTCACAAGTGAAAGAGCACGCAGAGCTGTATCTGCTGTTCAGCATGGTCACACCGCTTGGCTGGCTGGAGCGCGTACCGACTTTTAAAGAGAAGCGGGACAACTTGGGATCTGGTGCCGAGGCGAGCCACGGACTATTGGGCTATCCGGTGCTGCAGGCTGCCGATATTCTGCTGTACCGACCTTATGGGGTTCCGGTTGGCAAGGATCAAGTCCCGCATCTTGAACTCTCTCGCGAGATCGCTCGACGATTCAATCATCTCTACGGCGAGACTTTCCCGCTGATCGAGAACGTACTCAGCGAAGTGCCTCTCATGATGGGGCTGGATGGACGCAAGATGAGCAAGAGTTACGACAACGCGATCTACATAGCCGATACCGAGGAAGAGACGGCCGCGAAGATCATGGCGGCATTTACTGACCCACTGAAGATACGCAAAGACGACCCTGGTCATCCGGAAGGATGCGCCGTCTTTAGCCTTCACTGTGTGTACAACCGACCAAATGCCGATAATGTTGAAGTGGAGTGTCGAGCGGGCCTCCGAGGATGCGTAACGTGCAAGCGAGAGTGCATTGAGGCTGTGAACTCGGCGATGACTGAGATTCGAGAGCGAAGGCGCAAGTTCGCTGACGATCCCGGCAGCGTCTTTCGCATTCTCGAACAGGGCGCCGATAGGGCGCGGGCGGTGGCATCGGAAACAATGGCAGAAGCAAGAAAGTCTATGGGATTGCTATGAAGCGTGATATTAAGGCGGTTTTCTTCGACTTGGACGATACGCTCTGTGCGTATTGGGCTGCCAGCCGCAAGGGCCTGAGGCAAGCGATCGACGAGGCTGAACTCACCATCTCGACCGACGACGTGATCAGGGCGTGGCGAGAAGTGTTCTCGACGTTTTCCAAGGAGATTAAGACTGACACATGGTACCGACACTATCTGGAGAGCGGTGAGCCCACCCGCACGGAGCACCTGAAGCGGACACTCGAACTGCTGGGTATCCCAGATGATGTGAAAGCGAAGTCGTTATCAGATAACTATGCGAGGCTTCGCGACCAATACTTGACTCTCTTCCCGGAGGCACTTTCACTCCTTCAGCATCTCCAAGGGCGATTCTGTCTTGGGCTGATTACAAACGGTCCTGCGGACATCCAACGGCAGGAAATCGAAACGCTGGGGATTGCTGAGTTCTTTGACCACATTTTTATCGAAGGAGAGTTTAAGATCGGCAAGCCTCACGCGGAGATCTTTGATGCTGCTCGCGACAAGTGTGGTTTCGCTCCCGAGCAGATGCTCTTTGTGGGGAACGCTTTCGAACACGATGTCCAAGGGGCGAAGCAAGCTGGCTGGTGGGCGATTTGGGTGAACCGCGGCGAAGAATTCGACCCGGGAACTGATCCTCGTCCGGATGCCGAGATTGTTCACCTCTATGAGGTTTGCGATTGGTTGGGAATTGACGCCCCCGTAGCGACGAGGCATCAAGAACCTGTCGAATCGAAGAACTGGAGATAAGTTCATGAGGTCGCTCACACAAAGGTGTAGTGGGCAGAATCTGTAGCCCCTTTCCAACTCAGAATGACAATAGTGCGTAAACTGGTGACTACTCTATGATCGCTACTTTTGGATGTTTCCTGCTGACGCTCGTCTCGGCAGTCAGCCAGTCGCCGGAAATGCAGAAACTGTCGTTCCTGATCGGGGAGTGGCATTCTGTTGAACGATCAACTGCACCCAATCGTGAGCCGATTGACTTCACGCTTGATGGGAAGAATGAGTGGACTCTTGGTGGGAAGGGCATCAAGATCGAGGAGACGCTGCACTTTCCTGGTGACCGAAAGTCCTACAACTTCATTCTCACGCTGTGGGACGCCAAGCAAGAAAAGTACGTCATGCACTGGTACTCGGACAATGCAAGTGGCGCAAGAACATTCGCTGGGACCTTCGTGGGAAACCGGCTGGTTCTCGTGCACACGCCCGACGCTGGCCAAGGACTGACGATGCGAATCACGTATGTGCCGGAATCTGAGAGGGTCATCAGTGCGCTGCTAGAGGTCAAGGTCGAGGATGAGTGGCAAGTGCGTACTGTCGCAAAGTACACCAGGAAGCAAGCGATGAAGTTGTTTAACGAATCATCGCAGCCCTTAGGGCTCTAAAGCCGGTCCGCGAACCAGGGGCAGTTAGTGTGCTTAGTCGCCGTGGCTGAGCTTCGGGTCAATCACTTCGTACTCTGACGCGACGTCATCGTCTTCCGGTCGAATATCGGGGAAGCGCGTCTGCACGACCCTGCTCGTCATGGCGTCGCCCGTGATGTTCACGATGGTGCGCATCATATCCAGCGGCCTGTCAATTGCGAAGATTGTCGCGATTTTTGTCGCGGGCAGCCCTATCGCGCTGAGTACGATAACCATCGTTACAAGTCCTGCGCTTGGAATGCCGGCTGCCCCCATCGCCGCGACAACCGAAAGGATCGCCACAAGGAACTGCTGGCCAAAACCGAGATCGAACCCAAACGCCTGCGCAAAGAAGATGACGGTCACTGCTTCAAAAAGGGCTGTCCCGTCCATGTTGAGCGTCGCACCGACCGGCACTACAAAGTTGCGGATGCGCTTGGAAACGCCCATGTCCTCAACGCACTTCATGGTTACGGGCAAGGTCGCAGTGGAGCTATTTGTTCCGAACGCGACGGCCATCGCCGGGCCAAGCTTGCGCACGAACTCAATCGGATTGTATTTTCCAATGAATGTAACAATCAGCAACAGTATCACGAAATGTGTTGCAAGAGCAAGCGTTACGGTGAGAGCGAACAGACTGAGTCCCTTGAGCAATGTACCGAGGAATTCCACGTCCTGCGTCGCAATTGTGTGGGCAATCAACAACCCAACGCCATACGGGGCCAGTGCCATGACCCAACCAATCAGCACAAACATGAGATCATTTAGCGCTTCAAAGAAGTTGAATACCGGCGAAGATCTGCGCTTACCAAGGCTAAGGATAGCGAATGCTAACAGGATCGTGAAGAACAGAATGCCGATGATGTCGAGCTTGACAATCGCCTCAACAGGATTTGTTGGGATTACTCGCAAGATCAGTTCGGAAGGAGTCTGATCGGCGATGGCTATGTCTTTCGCTTCGCCCGACCACGCTTCTCGCAGCGGCATTCCTGGCTGTATTGAGTTTACGTAGGCGACCCCCACGCCTGCCGCGATCAACATCGTTGCTATGTAAATGGTGGCCGTCGTGCCGCCGAGACGCCCGAGCAACCTGACATTTCCAAGACTAGCGATACCAACGAGTACCGTTGCGATGATTAGCGGGACGACGAGCATCCGCAAGAGGCGAAGGAAAACTTCCCCGCCCACATAGATGACTTCGGTAATGGCTGGGCGTACCGAGACCGATTTTCGCTCTTTGAGCTCAGCGGAGGTAACAGCTAAGGATGTTGCATCTGATATTGCCGCAGGGAGGTCGCGCATCGGTATTCCTCCCCAAGCAATTGCTTCCCCGGTCTCCTCGCCGTCAACTTTTAGGCGCGCAGGCTTGATCCCGTCTGGAATCAAGACGGTTAGCGAATCTCCGGTCACCGTCGTTACTTCAAGTCTGTCGCTTGGTTGTACTCCGACCGGCGCGACTTGTATGAGCAGCAAGCCCAAGCCGATGCCGATGACTATGCCGATGAGTACTCGCAGCCCTATACTCTTGCGTTTCATAGAATTCCCTCTCGCGGCAATCCTACCTCCAGATAGGGCTATTGGAGCGGGAGGCCAGTTGGGGCCATTGGCAATTGCCTGCGACGGATGCCGGTTGCGGCGAAGATCGCGTTTCCGATCGCCGGAGCAATCGCGATGATCGGCGTTTCGCTTCCGCCAGCGGACGGTAAATCCTTCCTATCGAGGATCAAAGTCTCCATCAGAGGCGTGTCTCTAAAGCGAGGGACCCTGTATCTGGAGAAGCGATCCGTCAAGACCTTTCCGTTCTGAAACTCGATCTGCTCAAAGAGCGCTCCTCCTATACCCATAATCACTGATCCCTCTACTTGACTCCTTAGGTGGACAGGGTTTACAACGGCCCCGCATTCGAATGCGGTCACTGCTCGCACAACGTACACGCTGCCACCGCGATCAATTTCGATTTCGACAGCGTTCGCGACAAAGCCTCCCTTCTCTGTTCCACAAGCAATTCCGAAGCCACGCCTCTCCGTACTTGGATTCTTCCCCCAGCCGAAGTGGTTCGCTGCGGCTTCGAGCACATCGCGGAGACGCTGGTTCTTCAGGTTTCTCAGTCGAAACTCGAGAGGGTCGAGGCCAGCAAGCTTCGCGAGGTCGTCTAAGTGCGACTCGCGAGCGAAGTTGTTTGCAGTCGCGGCTAGCGCGCGGTACGAGCCCTGGCGCAAGGGCGAGCGTGCTTGGTGGGATTGCGTGCGGGGATTTAGGACTTCGTACGGCATTGCGATGCCTGACCCACCTGAGTTGTAATTGTCGTGCTCCCAATGCGCAATACGCCCGTCTGCAGTTAATGCACCGCGAATCTCGATTACGCCTGCAGGGCGGAAGTATGCAAATGTGAACTCCTCTTCGCGTGTCCAGACTAGGCTGATGGGTTGTCCTGTTGAGTGACAAACTCTGGCCGCCTCTACCGCTGCGTCGCCAGTGTGTTTCCCTCCATAGCCAGATCCCGTATCCGGCACGATGACGCGAACACGATCTTCGGGAAGCCTAAGCGCAGCAACGATCTCAGCTTTCACTCCGAACGGTCGCTGCGTCCCAGTATAAACCGTCAGCTTTCCGTCTGTGGTTTCCGCAAATGCAGCGCGAGGTTCAAGTGGTGCATGCGCTATGTAGGAGATATTGTAAGTTGCCTCGACAATATCGATTCCCTGAGGCGGTTCTCGCCGCGCTGCAGTTCCTCTGAGAATCTCGAATAGTTCGCGATGAGACGGTTGCTCTGTTTCCCGCCATTCTGCGTTGATTGCCAGCAGCGCTCGGTCTGCAAGACGCCGGGTTGGGGCAGCGACCGCGACAAAGTCACCCTGTTTTACAACCCGCACGCCGCTGATAGCCTCTGCCGCGGATGTGTCTGCGTTAACCAATGAGGCGCCGAGCGTCGGTGGACGCAGCACTCTGGCGTGCAGCATGCCTTCACGGCGTATGTCAGATGCATAAAGGTGATTGCCCGTAACGATTTCCTTGCCGTTGGTCTTCTTTGCAGGCTTCCCCATGGTTGACCAATTTGTCGCCGACCTGAGATCAAGGTTTTCGGGAATCACTCGATCCATCGAGCTACTCGATGCGAGCTCTGCGTATGATATCGTGTTGCTTCCCCCAACCTCTTCGATCCTGCCGTTTCGAGCTCGCAACTCTGATCGCTCTACCTTCCACTTCTCCGCTGCGATGTCGATCAGAGTCTCGCGTGCGGCTGCTGCGGCCCGTCTCAACTGCGGCGACATCGTCGGTGTCGAGCGGCTGCCGAATGTTCCTTGATCATAGGGCACAAGATCTGTATCTGCCATGACCATCGAGATCGCTTCGATCGGCAAATGCAACTCCTCTGCCACCGCTTGCGCGAGGGAGGTGCGAATGTCCTGGCCCACCTCCGTCTTTCCAGTGCAGGCTCTTACTTTGCCGTCGGAGCCGATGTGGATCCATGCACCAATCCGTTGGGAGACTTGCTGTTGTCCACCACCGGCGCCGCGTTGGGCGTTTGCTGGGGTGACAACGCAGGTACCGACTGACAGCACCAACACACCTCCTCCAAGTAGCTTCAGCAACTCGCGGCGAGTCAACTCGGTTGGCTCGAGGGGCGACTCGTGAAGTTCGTATCTCTCAGCTTCGATCGGATACGGATGCTGGTTCATGATTCGCGCCTCATCGCTTGCGCGGCTCGCTTGATGGCAGCCAGGATTTGGGGATAGGCGCAGCATCTGCAAATATTGCCTTCCATCGCCGAAACGATCTCGTTGTCGCTCGGGTTCGGATTTCTGCTCAGCAACTCCAGCGCAGTCATGATCATTCCGGTGGTGCAAAATCCGCACTGCATGGCTCCTTCTTCGATAAACGCCTCCTGCACGGGATGCAGTTTGCCACCCTTGTCGAGTGATTCGATGGTTTGAACGGGCTTAGTGCCAATGGCTGAGAGCGGAGTGATGCAAGCTCGCGTTGCATGGCCATCGACGAGAACAGTGCATGAGCCGCATTGCGATTCACCGCAACCATACTTCGTGCCGGTGAGACCGAGGTCGTCGCGGAGGATCTCTAGAAGCTTCGAATCAGCCTCGGCCTCAATCACACAGGGTTCGCCGTTCACCTGAATTGTAATCTGCGCAGCCATTCCAGTCGAGTGTACGGTACCCGCTAGGGCGAGGTTCCTCAGAACCACCGGGAGGCAGAGGGGTAAGATTTCCATGAGGTTGGCGGCAGTGCCGCCCCCCAACAAGGAGGAACGGAGTTGATTATTGCAGGACTCGCTCTAGCGCTTGTCAGTGGACCGATGGTTGTCGACGATGAGGTGCTCTTTCCCGGTACCGGCGACCACAAGCGAACGGTCGTAACGAGCTCACCGAAGGCGAAGGAGTTCTTTGACCAGGGGCTCAACTGGCTGTATGCGTTCAATCACGAGGAGGCCCAGCGCTCATTCGAGGCGGCAACTCGCCATGACCCGAACTGTGCGATGGCATGGTGGGGCCTCGCGATGTCGCATGGACCCCACATAAACTATCCGCTGCTGGAGTCAGAACGAGCCGAGGTGGCCACTCGGGCTATCCAGCGGGCAAAATCGCTCATGGCCGGTGAGTCAGTCGCGAATCGCGCATTGATCAACGCGACGCTGGCCCGGTATCAGTATCCGCAGCCAGAAGATCGATCAGGCTTGGATCGAGCATTCGCTAACGCCATGCGCGCTGCTTGGCGAGCGCATTCGAGTGACGACGATATCGGCGCGATGTTCGCAGAGTCAATGATGAACCTTCGCCCTTGGGATTTGTGGAAACCGAATGGAACGCCACAGCCCGGCACGAACGAAATCGTGCGCACCCTCGAGCAGGTAATGCGGATCAACCCTAAGAATCCGCTGGCAAATCATTTGTACATTCACGCGGTTGAGGCATCGCCAAACCCAGAGCGGGCGCTGCCCGCGGCCGACAGACTGCTAAACCTTCAACCGGGACTCGGCCACAACGTGCATATGCCGTCACACATTTATGTGCGGGTTGGGCAATGGCAGAAGGCGATCGACTCAAATGCTCGAGCCATGGTTGTCGACAAAGAGTTTCGTGCCAAACGAAAGCAAGTCGGCATTTATCGCATCTACATGGCCCACAACAACCATATGCTGGCATTTGCAGCTATGATGAATGGTCAGAGTGAACTTGCGATACAAGCCATCGATCAGTTGGTCGCAGACATTCCCGACGACGCGAAGATTGCGATGGCGCCATTCATCGACGGTTTTATGGCGATGCCGATGGAGGTGCGAAAGCGGTTTGGACGCTGGCAAGAGATCCTTGACATGCCCAACTATCCTGAGCATTTTCCCCTTTCGCGCGCAATGCGGCATGCAGCGCGATCCGTAGCGCACGCTGCGATGCACAATCCTTCGAAAGCGCGACGGGAGCAGTACCTGTTCTATCAGGCGAAGCAGAAAGTTCCAGCGGGCCAGACGTTTGGAAACAATATGGCTAGGGATTTGGTGGTAGTCGCCGAGCACTTGATGAACGGTGAGATCCTTGTCGCTGAGAACAACCCAGATCGCGCTATAGCTGAGCTACGCCGGGCAGTGGCGTTCGAGGATAGATTGCGCTATTCTGAGCCGCCAGACTGGATCCAGCCGTCCCGGCATACGCTTGGTGCCTATCTGGTCTCGCTTGGTCGTCACCGAGAAGCTGAGTCTGTGTATCGCGATGACCTGAAGAAACTGCCGTACAACGGTTGGGCACTTTATGGGCTGGCCGTGTCGTTGGAAAACACTGGGCGAGGAGCGGAAGCAGCTCGAATGCGCGCCCAGTTCTCGGATACTTGGGCAAAAGCGGATGTCAACATCACGTCTTCGTGTATGTGCATTCCTGGCAAATGAACGACGCCAATGTCGGAGCCGGATAACACCGGCTCCGGCGAAGGCTTAACGTTCCTATCTTGTGATGCGTCAAGGGGTTTGCGGGGTTTAGTCATTGACGCGTGATTTGGTTGACGTCCTTTCGAGTTGCGTAGGTTTAGCGCTCGAACGGCTCATCGGGCTCACCGGACTCATCGAACTCATCGCTTGTTTCAATTGTTAACGCGGCGGTTTGAGTTCAAGAGCGGCGTCGTGTCGGTTCCCTCGATGCGGATTGCGGTCAGGCACTCAGATCTTGACGTTCGCAAGACTTAAGACCTTGAGAGATCGCATTGTCAACCTGATTCTGGGATTCGCCGGCAAGTTTTGCGAGTTGCTTTGTGGTGTGCAAGTTCTTCGTAAACGCGATCTCTGGGTCAATCTGCAGATGGTAGGGTTCGGTCCGAGTTTAAAGCTAGACGCCCTCGGCGAAAAATGTGTTTATGGGCCTATCGTGCAAGTTTTTGCAGGTGAACCCGGAGGGCGAAATTCCGTCGCTGCCGCCGGATTCCGATTTTGTCGGGGATAGTATCGAGATCGAAGTCTCGGTTGCGCCGGATGAGTCGGGTGCCGGGTATCGGGTACCGGGTGTTTAGCGCCGGATTCCTCTTCCTCACCCGGACCCCGAGACCCGAACCCCGAACCCCGTTCCGCAGGAGTCATATTTACGACCACGGGCCCGAACTCGCCGGGCGTGGTAACGGAACTGCTTTTCCAGAAAATGAAGAGCGACCGCTGGCGGCCAACGAAGTTCTATAAATCGCTCGGCTTCGTGCACTTCGAGGAGGCGGGGGAGGGAATCCTCGTGCCCCTGGAACCCGGGGTCTACGCCTTCGCCTGGCGCTTGGTGCGGGTGGCTACGGGTCAGGCTACTCTGGAGGTGGCATTGGGGACGGAAGTGTTTGGTGAGAAGTAGCGCCTAGCCTCTGGGCACCCGTTGGTCACCGTACCACTTCAGTCGTTTGCCAATTGTCAATCCCTCGAGAGGGTTGGCTACCTTGTATCCATCAAGGTTGAGAAACTTGATGTATAGATTCCCCGCGTGCAATTCTATATCGGAGCCTTTAGGAACCAGTTCCAGTAATCTATGTGAAACCTCGGACGCCCAATCTCTACGTTCTGCCACGGGCATGTCCCGCAGAGCCAGGTCGTAACTATGAACTGAGTCATCCGGCTTCAGCAAACCATGCTTTGCGGAAAGAATGAGGATTCGCATGCCGCGACCCTCTGCGTAAGTTATCGCCTTTCTGAACAGATCTGACGGCCAATAGAGCTCCTTGGCTTGGTGCGGGCCTCCCGATAGTTTCTTGCTGGTGCAAGCGATTAGCGCATACTTCATGGTTTTCGATTTCCTCTTATAGTCCCTGCCTCAGGCAGACGGACGTCATGGGACAGTCCGGGCATATTGGTAGTGCTGCACGGCAGAAGGTCCGTCCAATATGCCAAAGAGGGCTGTCTAGCTTTCCCGGAAAGTCCGGCGATAATTGTGTTGTCCGAATCAGCGCCGCCTTCTCGTTCTTATGCTCTATTAGACCTAGCCGGTACATCACGCGCTGGACATGAACGTCCGGCTTCACGTCGATACGATGCAAATCCTTGAACTCCACCTTCTTCAGCCGAAGCAGAAGTATTGCCGCCATATTGGCGATGCCTGGCCCGACACCTCGTACGCTCATGAACTCGTGCTTGAATTCCAGAGCCGAGGCATGGTTGTACAGCCTCTCGGCAACTCCGGCATACCTCTCGCAAACCAATCGAGAGAAATCCAGTATCGTCTCAACCGCAGCGTTCATGTACCGGGGCTTACGTGCCGATTCCTTTAGAAGCTGTAACACGTAGTCTGGTGACAGCGAAGAAATCTTGCAGGGATCCAGATGCCCGAGCCGTCCCTTTAGGTAGTACGGAATGGGCCAGATGCGCTCGATCGGCGTTTGGCGGTCCAGTGAGCAGGCCAGCAGAAATGCGAATGCATCATTTGTGACGAGCTCCATCTCCTCCGCGGTGCCCTCAGCGAGGAGTGCGGCTGGATTAACGACGTCCCAGTACTCGTGAAGTTGTGCAACTACTGCATCTGTGTTCAGATCATCCAACATGATCACCCCTTCATCAATCTAACTCCTCCATGAGAGCCATAGCAGTCTGGAGAGTTGTCGCGAGTTCGTCTTGAACAATAGTCCATACACGCTCGGGATCAACGGCGAAGTAGCCATGTGCGAGTAGGTTCCGAAATGCGCGAATCTGGCGCCAGTCTTCGAACCGCTCTGTCAGAGTCTGATCGATCTGCGACAGTTGAACCAAAGCCTCACCAACAATGAACAGTCTGCGTTCTACGGCATCTTGCAAGATCGGATCGGCAAGATAGTTAACCAGGTTCTTGTTTGTGACATAAGCCTGTATGGCCTTGGCAGATTGGACAATTTCCTGCAGCAGTTTTGAGATCTCACGCGGCATAGACGGTTACCGCCGTCTCATCTATTTCTTCTCGTAGATAAGGATTCTCAATCGCCGGGAGTTCCAAGAGATCGACCTCGCGACCGAAAAGATCCTCTAGTTCGACCATGAACCCGAAGAACTGCTTGCTGAGACTCATACCTGTGGGCCTATCAAACTCGGCCACAAAGTCGAGGTCGCTGTTTTGTGGGTCAAAGCCTCCGGTAGCCGCCGAGCCGAATAGCATGAGACGGCGCACCGCGTAGCGCTCGCAAAGCTCGCGGAGCGCAGACAGCTGTTCGGTTGTCATTTCGAAACTTGCCATGTGCGGTACAACTCAACGGCGGAATCAAAGGCTGTCCCAATCCTCAACCGTTATACCCGCCTGCCTCAGGACTGACCTCAACGTGCCAATCGCCACCTCCTGATGTTTCGGCACGATGGCGGTGCGGGTCCCTTCCTCAGACTCCTTCGCGAACTTGACGTGGCTCCCCGTTTGTGAAACCTCACGGAAGCCGGCAGCGATCAGCTTCTTCCGCACATCCCTGTATGGGAGTGGACTAAGCGGCATCTATCCTGATGGTGAACTTAGCGAGCTTGGGCGCATCGGTGGCAATAGGTTCTGAGAAGTGAAGCTCCAACGCCTCTTTCAGATTCGCCAGCGCCTCCTCTTCGGTGCTACCCTGGCTCGCTACGTCAACCTCGACGCACTGGGCCACGAACCAGTCGCCTTCCTGCCAGATGCTCGCCGTGAACGCCTGCTCTCTCACGACGCCTCCCTTGCGACCGCCTGCTCATACAATGCGTCTGCGCAGAACTCCAGCTCGCCAGGCCAGGCAAGGATGCGGCCATCATCCGAAACTTGCGCCTTCCGAAAGAACTGGGGATCGGCTAGCCTAGAGAACATGCCTCCGCGTTCTGAGATGGGCTTGAAGTCCACGGTGCCCGCATTGCCATTGTAGAACGCCAGACGAATCAACATGTCGCCTTCAAGCTTGAATGAGTGAAGAACACGCCGTATCACGGTTCTACTCCGACCGCTGCCGGTTCGACAGGCTCTGATTGTTGGGCATCATCTTGCTGAGTATCTAGTAACATGGTGCGGAGATCTGCTAGTAACCGACCTTCCTCTGTGCTCCAACTCGTCCATCCGTTGACGGTCCTCCTCGTGCTTCCAGCGTTCTGGATGCAGTGCAGGGCAGCATAACTTGGTGAGCTAAAATCTCGATTGCCAACCCTTAAATCACCGTTGTCCGTCACGAAAGCTTCATACACTTGCCGCTCTTGGCCCCTGGGCCCGTATGGCATTGTGAGTTTCTGACCAATCTCAAGGAAGTTGGACTTGATCAAGTCACCTATCCCAACGCCGTACGTTGATATGGACGTTGTTCGTTCGCTTGCCGTTAGGGTCTCGAAAGCGGGCTGGTTTTCGTCAGGAATTTCGTATATGATGGACGTCGGATCGTTGAAATCAACAAACTTGCGGATTATCCACAGTTTCACTTCGTACTGAAGCGTCTTGGCCCAGTCCCGGTAATCTTGGGAAACATTATCGATAGGAATCGCAAGTATAGGCTTGGCCGTCAAGATGTCCGCGAGACGAGCCCGAACGTCCAGTTCATCGATGCCAAGTTCAGCCAACAAGTCCCTCGCGCTCCGGTCTTGCCGAATGTAGGTAACTGCTGCTTCAACGAGGGCCTGCCTGGTTGTTGGTTGGGCAGCTGCGACCAACTGTTTCGAAACTTGTCGCACGACGTGGTCCCAGAACGGATGCCGGCTGAGTTCAGCTTCGACAACGAACCACTTCTTGTTTACCAAGTCGATAGCGAATCCGTCCGGTATCGTCCCGTACCCGTCGCCGCTACGTATTAAGGATTTCGGCAAAAGGATGGAATCCTCGCCAAACAGGTGCTGCGCATGTCTGAAGACTACATCTTCAATCTCTTCCTCACTATCAAAAGACACGGAAACGAACGTCCTGTCACCAATCACTATCATGCTCTTGCTCCTACTTTACGCTAGCTACCACCCCCGGCTCGCCAACTGCTCCTCCACAGTCAGCGATGACACGTTGATACCCACCATCGGCTCACCGAGGTCTTGCGATACGCGCGCCAGGAGCTTGGCATCGTTGTAATGCGCAGTTGCTTCGACAATCGCCGATGCGCGACGAGCAGGGTCGCCTGACTTGAAAATGCCGCTTCCAACGAATACGGCTTCGGCGCCCAGCTTCATCATTAGCGCGGCGTCTGCTGGGGTCGCGATCCCGCCTGCAGAAAAGTTCGGAACAGGCAACCTGCCTGTGCGATGAACTTCTTGAATCAACTCGAACGGCGCGCTAAACTCCTTCGCGAGCGACATTAGATCATCTTGTCGCGCTGAGTGCACGCGCTTGATCTCGGAGATGATCGCGCGCATGTGGCGGACCGCTTCGATGACGTCGCCTGTCCCGGCTTCACCCTTTGTGCGAATCATTGCCGCCCCTTCAGCGCATCGGCGCAGGGCCTCGCCAAGATTGCGCGCACCGCAAACAAACGGAACTCTGAATCCGTGCTTCCAGACGTGACGTTCAGGATCTGCTGGGGTGAGAACTTCTGATTCATCGATGTAATCGACTTCGAGGGCTTCCAGAATCTCTGCCTCCACGAAGTGTCCGATACGACACTTCGCCATGACCGGGATCGTGACAGCATCTTGGATTCCCTTTATCATTTCGGGAGCGCTCATTCGCGCCACCCCTCCATGGAGCCTGATGTCGGCGGGGACGCGCTCAAGCGCCATTACCGCTACGGCGCCGGCAGTTTCAGCTATCTTCGCGTGCTCTGGCGTTACGACGTCCATGATCACGCCGCCCTTCAGCATTTCAGCTAGTCCGACCTTCAGTCGCCAAGAATCCGGCTCGCCTCGGGGCTCAACAATCGAGTGACCGTTTGTTTCCATATAGGTAGACGGAATTTTACCATCTGGACCTGCAGCTCCGCCACGGAAGGTGGCCATGCAGTTTGCAAACTCTGGTAACTTGCTACCATGAAGACGACGCTTCTTGTCACACTTGCTTGTTTGGCGATTCTTGGCGGATCGATATCGGCATGCGGCGGCGTGAACTCAAGCTACATTTGGTTCGTTTCGATACGCGACTCGCAGTACGACATTTTCCGAATGAATGCCAACGGGACGGAGGTAACTCAGCTTACGAATTCCGTAGGATCGAGTACGTATCCGACAGTGCGTCGCGACGGGAGCAAGATCGCCTTCTCACAGCAGTTCTTCACGGACGAGGATGGTGGAAACGTCGACATCGTTATCATGAACCCAAACGGTACAAACCAGCTTCGCCTGACGACGGCCTCCCCTGACGATCGACACCCATCGTTCACTCCGGATGGTAACCGAATCGTTTGGCAAACGCAAAACAACATATGGATCATGAACGCCGACGGAACAGCGAAGCTACAATTGACGAATGCAGGGACTGACGCCGAGCCCTCTGTAAGTCCAAACGGACAGAGAATCGCATTCACGCGCTCCGTTGGTGGTGTCCGGAAAGTCCATACAATGAACTTGAGTGGATCAGGCATCACTCAGGTGCTTTTTGGCGCCGGCCAACAGTATTGGCCGCGCTGGTCGCCAGATAGCGGTCAGATCGTGTACTCGCAGCGCGACGCGGAAGACAACGAACGTGTCCGTGTCTGCAATGCGGACGGGTCGAACGATAACGAGCTGACCAGCGGATTCAGAGACAAGTTAGCGATCTTCTCTCCCAATGGCGACTTCATCTTTTTCACGAGGGAACCCGCCCTAGCAGACGGGGGCAACGTTGGGAAGATTTATCGGATGAACATTGACGGAACTAACCCGACTCTCATCAGCGCCGGGGCGGACGACGACGGGAGTCCTGCAGTCATCGGAACGCCCTAGACCTTAGGTGTTCGGCCCACTCGGAGCCCCTCGCCGTGCACCCGAAAATGATGGGGAGAACTGCTGTTAGAAGGAGCTTACTCCCCTCCTCACTCCAGCGACGCCCGGTCCCGGACACAGAATTTCTACCAGACGTTTGAACGGATTGAGGTGGCGTCTCGTCTGATGTGCGAGCCGGCACGAGGGCGCCGGTTCGAGGGCGAAAAGGAGAGACGCTCCTGGTGGTAACGAACGACATCGCGGACCGCGGCCGCGATCAAGTCGAGCGAAGGATGAACCTGCCGCCGACGCAGTCAGCGAACTAAATGTAAGCGTTCTCGCGCGTCTGGCGGCGGGCATTCGCATCCCGAAGGGCCGCTTTACATGGCAGTTGAACCCTCCCGGTAACACTTTGGGAAGTCAGGAGTCTAAAGATGCAGGAGACAAGGAGGAACTAATGTTGACCGCTTTTGTTTGTGCAGCACTGGCGATCCAGGCAGGCGGGACTATTCGACCCGCTGTAGCCATCTTCGGAAATGACAGCGCCTTCAAGACCCGTGCCTACGAGGTTGCGGTAGATGCCCAGTCTTGGAAGGCGATATGGGCGAAAAGCCTTGGCATCGAAACGACCGAAGCCTACGGCAAGAAAGCTCCGATGGAAGTCGACTTCTCGAAGTACGTGGTGCTTGCAGTTTTCCAGGGCGAAGGCTGGAACTCGAACGGCGTCAAATGTGTCGAGCTGACACTTGCGGGCGACGTGCTCACACTTCGGTACGACGACATGAGTTTCCAAACCGCCGGTCCCAACGGCGGACGTGTGCCCGTCTCACCTTTTGGCTTCTTCGTTGTCGAGAAAGGCGCAGAGGAGTTCGTTTTCGAAGAGAACGTGCAGGCTTTGAAATCCGATCCTGCGAAGTGGAAGGAACAGGCGAGGATTCGCCTGTAGTACTTGGCGGCTCAGGAACCCGCATCGCCACAGGAAGCCCCCTATCTGGCTCAGCGCGCATAATGGCTCATGCCCGCTGAATTGGCGTTGCCTCTTGCGATCTTCCTTGTCTTCCTAAACGGCTTCTTTGTTGCAGCCGAGTTCGCCCTAGTCAAGATTAGACCCACAAAGATTGAAGAGCTCGTCGCGAGAGGCAGTCGGACGGCGACGATGGCCCAGCATGCGGTCAAGCACCTCGATGCGTACCTATCGGCAACCCAACTCGGCATCACTCTATCAAGCATTGGCCTGGGCTGGATCGGGGAGCCAGCTTTCGCTAGAATCCTTGAGCCACTTCTTTCGCGATGGGAGCTTCCAGAGCAAACCCTTCACATTGTCGCCTTTGCCTTTGCGTTTTTCACGATCACTTTGCTACACGTTGTAATCGGCGAACTTATGCCCAAGTCGTGGGCGATACAACAGTCCGAGCGCGTGTCAATGGCGGTTGCATTTCCCCTCCATTGGTTCTACATACTATTCCTGCCGCTGATTGCTCTTCTGAATGGTCTCGCGAATAGACTCTTGCGAATCTTCGGCATCCATCCCGCTAGCGAGCACGAGGTTGCACATAGCCAGGAAGAGATCGACCTCATATTGACAGCCAGCGGCCGAAGTGGGGTGCTCAGACAAGGCGACGTTGATCTTGTGCGCCACGTGTTTAGATTCGGCCAAAAGACTGCAGCTGATGTAATGACTCCTCGGGTGGACATGACCGTGATTCGCAACACGCTCAGCGCTCGAGAGGCACTGACTGAAGTGTTGTCTCTGCCTTACTCGCGGTTTCCCGTCGTGGGGGAGAATGCTGACGATGTCAAAGGCATGGTTCACATTCGCGATCTCGTTCGTTTGCACAATGAAGATGAAGAAGACTTGGAAGTAGCAATTCGTGAGGTGATCTACGTACCAGAGTCGAAGCCGCTACACGAACTGCTAAAGGAGTTCCAACAGACACGGACGCACCTTGCTATAGTGCGGGACGAGTACGGTGGCACGGCAGGATTGGTAACTCTCGAGGATGTGATCGAGCAAATCGTCGGCGCAATAACAGATGAAACAGACATCGTTGTGACCGGGATCATGCGGGAGGGAACGTCGTGGCTCGTGTACGGCAAAGTGCACATCGATGACATTAACGATGTGATCGGGTCGCACTTCGAAAGTACCAATTTCGATTCAATTGGCGGGTTCGTGTCTGGTCTCCTTGGCAGACCGGCTAAAGTGGGCGATACGCTGTCATGGGAGAGGTGGCGGTTTGAGGTAGTTGAAACAGATAGGCGGAGGATCAAAGTCCTCCGCGTTTCTGCAGAGTGATCCAGGTCACTCGAGTTCGATTGTCGCAGGCGGTTTGCTCGTCAAGTCATAAAACACCCGATTGACCCCTGCGACCTCATTCACGATTCTGGTGGCTATGCGATCGAGTACCTGAAAGGGAATTGCGACTGCGTGCGCAGTCATCGCATCCTCGCTAGCCACGGCGCGCAGAACTATCGGATGAGCGTAAGTGCGCTCATCCCCCATGACTCCAACACTGCGAACATCCAACAGCGCTGCGTAGGATTGCCAGATCGGGTCGGCAGGCGGCTCAAGCTCTCGAGACAAAGAGGGGCTGCCAAATGGTGGCAGCGCAACCATGCCCGCTCGATAGAGTTCATCACGGAAGATATGGTCGGCCTCCTGAACGATCTTGACTCTCTCCTTCGTTATCTCTCCTACAATGCGAACAGCAAGTCCTGGCCCTGGAAACGGCTCGCGTTCCATCATTTCGGGTGGTAGTCCGAGGCTGCGCCCGACGGAGCGGACCTCGTCCTTGAATAGCCAGCGAAGTGGCTCGACTAATTGCAGACGCATCCAATCTGGCAAGCCACCGACATTGTGATGTGTCTTGATTTTAGCGGCAGTCTTACTGCCGCTCTCGACGACGTCAGGATAGAGTGTTCCCTGCGCCAAGAAGTCGCAACCTTGCAGCTCGTTCGCGTGCAATTCAAAAACGCGGATGAACTCTGCGCCGATGATCTTTCGTTTCTCTTCAGGTTCGCTCACACCTGATAGCGCAGACAGAAACTGATCACCTGCGTCGTAATGGATGAGTTGCGCTGGAACGTGCCTCTCGAACATTTCCACGACTGAGGCCGCTTCATTCTTCCGCATCAATCCATGATCCACGAACACGCAGAGTAATCGATCCCCGATCGCTTGCGCAATCAACGCCGCCGCGACCGTGCTATCGACTCCACCGGAGACACCGCAAAGAACCCTTCCCTCCCCAACCTGAGTGCGTATCGATGCGATCGACTCTTCGATAAAATTGCTGGCCGTCCAGTCACGTGCAAATCCCGCCTCCTCAACAAGGAAGCGACGCAGGATCTCCCGCCCACTCTGCGTGTGAGTAACTTCTGGGTGGAACTGAAGGCCAAAGAGTTTCTTTGCAGGTGATTCCATCGCAGCTACAGAGCAGGACTCTGTGTCCGCCGCCAAGCAAAAGCCTGGCGGCAATTCCTCTACGGAGTCTCCGTGACTCATCCAAACTTGCCCAGGCTCTCGGGCAAGGTGGGCGCCTCGGCATGGACGCAGGGTCTGCTTGCCGTATTCCCTACGGTCGTGTTTCTCAACGCGGCCACCCAAGAGATGTGCCATGAGCTGTTGACCGTAGCAGATGCCGAGCACAGGTTTGCCCGAGTCCAGCAATGCGTGGTCGAGGGTTGGGGCGCCTGCCTCAAGGACCGATTTAGGGCCGCCGCTGAGGATGACAGCCTTGGCTTGCGCCCAACGGGCACTAAGGCTCGGGTCATCCCACGCGATGATCTCCGAGTAAACGTTGTGCTCGCGCACTTTTCGGGCGATCAGCTGCGTGTACTGACCACCGAAGTCGACGACGAGCAGGGTTTCGTGGGTTGCCACACGGGAGTTTTGCACATGCGCCAGTCGGTAGGTCAAGTAGACTTGCTCAGATGCCGGAAACTCTGAGGGCTATCGGGTTCGGCGAGATCGCGGACGAGAGATCGCTCCAAGCGGTACTCGGCGAGTTGGCGACGCGGGCGCGGCGTTCGCCCGACGGCACCTTGGTTGTGGAGCCCATGCAAGGCTGTTCGGTGCACTTGCACCTAGACAGAGGCGACCAGGTAGAAGGCGTTACCATCGAGTTCGACGGGCCCGAGCAGACCCTGAACGTATACAAGGTCGAGGAGGAATCTACTGACCGCTGGCTCGCACGCTGTTTCACCTGTATCGACTGTCGTCCCGTCTCGCCAATCACGGTCATCGCCTACAGAATCCCCATGGACTTTGAGCCCCGCGCATGCTATTTCACAAGATTGAGTGGCTTTCTCGAATCGGTTGAGGCCAGCAACGCTCATCCTGGCGACATGGCACTCGGCCAGCCAGAGCCTACTGGCGCTGTCCCCTTCCTAGGGACACTCTTGTCGATTGAGAGTCGTCTTAATAGCTTCACAGGAATGAGTGTGAACATCGCGAGCATTGCACTGCCTGCTCTCGTTTTGCAGGCGGCGATTCCAGGGACTGGGCTCCAGCCCGGCCAGGTCATCCAAGGGCGAGCGCGTGTGTTTGCGGTTTTTGGCGACCGCGTGTCTTAGCAGCTTGTTTTTCGCATAATGGTAACAACGTGATCGATCCGAGTACCTATTCGAGCAGGATGCCCAAGCGCGGCTATCGTCGCTGGGAGAAGGCAGGCATTCGAACCCTAAAGGGTTCGGAAATCTACGATGCCGCGTTTGGGCTGTATCGACGAAATGGCCTCGACTTGCTTCGCCTGTTGGCAGTACCAGCGACTATGGCGTTCGGCCTCTTTCTCCTCGCGTGGGAGTTTGTGGGTCGGCGCATGTTTTTTACAAGCCCCGAGGCAACCACCGCGCTGGAGGAAGCGGGCGAGATCGTGGGCCTTCTCTTCTTTGGCACTGCGTGTGCTGCCCCTCTGATTTTGCTCGCTTACTCGTACATGAGCGGCGCAGCAACGCTCTACATGGCGGATGTCTACCTTGGGCGGAGACCCAATGTGAGCGCAATTCACAGAATGGTAATGCGCCGCTTGGTACCGTTGAGCATCCTCAACTTACTCCTTGTCCTCGCTGCCCTCTCCGTCGTTCTTTTTGGGCTCGGCTTCCTTTTCGCATCCGCGCTAATCGACACCGCTGCTGGAGGAAACGATGCTTTCTCAGGCGTCGTCGCACTACTTGGCGTCATGGGGCTGATCGCCGGCATAGTGCTGTTTCCAATCGTCTTTGTAAGGTATTCCCTCTCGCCCGTCGTCCTTTTGTCCGAAGGCCTTGGCCCAATCAACGCAATGCGAAGGTCTGCGAAGCTGATGGCGGGTCAAGGTTCTCCTGGGGGCACCGTCATTGCGCTACTTCTGCTGACGCTACTCCTCCAACTTCTACTCTGGTTTTCGTTGCAGTTACCAGCTTCAATTGGGGAGGAGTACTTGATGTCACAAGGTCTGGCTGCCGGATCGGTTGCCATGAAGACCCTCTATGCCGCCCTCAGCATGTTCGGAGGCTTTGCTTCGTTCATACTAACCCACCCTTTCTTTGTCGCCGGGATCGCTTTGATTTACTTCAATCGACGAGTGGCGGCAGAAGCGTTCGATATTGATCTACTCGCACAAGACATATGGAAACATGATCGCTCGGTTGATTTTGATTTGTAGCGCGGTTCTTGCCGTTCCGTTGTGCTTTGGCCAATCAGATTCTGAATGGCTTGATCGCGCGCGAACAGTCAATGTCGACGACCGCGAAGCAGCGAGGCAGTTTCTCGAAGCAATGCAAGAGGAGTACCGAGGTTCTGGTGATGAGTACTTGCGCAATGGAATTGCGGATGAGCTACAACGTGTCAGATCGCGACGTTCCGTAAACATCGACGCTCTCGTGGAGCGACTTGAGCTACGATTGCGATTTGAGAAGTCTGTTGAAACCAATGCCACAGAGCGCGCAGAAGAGATTTTATCCGACAGCGTGTTTCGGGATTCAGATGAGGCGAAGGGTGAGAATTGGATTGCACGCGCATTGAGCAGAGTCGCAGAATTGTTTGGCAGGCGAGAAAGGAAGGGCCCGGAGCCGCCGGCTGTTTCGCCACCTTCTATCAATGCGAGGCCGCTGGCATACATTCTTCTCGCTGCGTTAGGCATAGCGATTGTGGCGCTAGCTGTCATGGCCATTCGAAGCGTCCGGATGGGCAAAGGCAGCAAGCGTAGCGATGGTCATGTTAGGCGCTCTATACTGGACGCTGACGAACCGGATCGCACGTTAGACGAGTGGTTGATCCTTGCCGATAAGCTTCAGTCTGAGGGTAGATTCCGCGAAGTCGTGCGATGTCTATATATCGCGATTCTTCTGAAGCTGGATGGCGCGAGGCTGATCAGGTTCGAACGCTCTGAAACGAATTGGGAGCACTTGGCAAAGATCGAAAACTCAGCCGCACCACGCAGCATTGATTACAGACGACTGACTAAGAAGTTTGATGTGATTTGGTACGGAGACCACGAGGCAAGTGTGGCGGACTGTGCCGATCTGCGAACACAGTACGAAGAATTGACGGAGGCGCTCAAAGCATCCGCATGAAGTCTCAACGCATTCTATTCGCTGGCGTCGGCGTTGTCACTGTGCTCGCACTCGTATCGTTTGCACTCGTTTCGCTTGGGAGCACAGACAATTCGGTTCACCCAACGAGCCTCAGCGCGGACCCTGGTGGATCACTCGCACTCTATCGGCTGCTTGAAAGCGAGGGCGTACCTATAGAGCGACTTTTTTCTCCGCTACGGAAGGACAGGCCCGATATCGGGATGGTGCTTGTTTTTCAGCGAGGTTACCGGGACGCTGCGGCCTGGGGTCCCGAGTTCATTGATGACGGCTTTGGGGAGAGCGTCGTCATAGTAAGAGCGAGGACGAATCACGTGCTTCCGAGCCGGCGAGATTATCATGCCGTGGAAGTGACTTCGTCCGTGAGAGCCTTTTCCCAGATCGGAAGGGTTGGAAGTGGGGAGAATCTGACTCTGATTGACGGTCAACCGGTTATAGTTGACTCTAACGATCTTCCGCTGGTTGCTGTATCTACAGTTGGTTCCCGCACTTATGTCGAAGTGGGAAACGGAGCGATGTTCTTGAACCGTTTCCTAGGTCATGACGATAACGCAAAGCTGCTTGTTTCGATTGTCAAATCCCTGTTGCCAGAGGGCAAGAAACTCGCGCTGCCTGAATATGTTTACGGCGTAACGTCGCCGGACAACTTGTTTACCCGGCTCGGTCCTGCATACAGCGCGACGCTGATTCAGTTGCTCCTGATGCTGGTATTGGCCATTTACACGTTAGGCAGGAGATTTGGCTATCCCGATGCCGAGGTTCCGACAAAGCCCGGAACGGGCGATTTTGTGCGGGCACTCGGGGAGGCGTTTCGCCGAGCCAAGGGCACCGACATAGTCCTCGAAACTGAGTTGCGCAGAGCGCTTCGTCGCGTTTCCCAGAGATTAAATCTTCCCGCAGACCTGACAGTTGACGAGAAGCTTGCGCGAGTTCCCGGGGACCTTGGGGCTACGATGAGGTCGATTTACTCGCTGCGTGGACAAAAGCCGAGCGACGATCTCGCTCGACGAACACTGGGCAGCCTTGAGCGGCTGCTCTCGGACTTCGAATCATCAAGAGGGACATAATGGGAACATGATGGTTAGGTCGCTCCTTCTTTTGACAATTGTTTGCTTCGCATCGCTTAGCTGCGACAAATGGGAAAAGGCTGAGCCTGGTCAGGTGGATGCGCCGAGAAGCACGTCTCCGCCGTCCGCTCAGCAGCCTACAGAACGTCCCCAATTCGAACTTGAAACTTTAGAACAAGCTTACAATGCGTCTAAGCAGAATGTGGGTAAATCCACAAATGAAACAGCTGCCTTTATCACTTCTGCAGTGGCCTACGCTGATGCTCTAAACTTTGGCCCCGGCGAACCGCGCGAGAAGTATCCGAAGGCACTCGCCGTTTATGACGAAGTGCTCGCCATCGATTCGGAGAACGAAGCGGCAAAGCGCGGACGAACGCTTATCATCGAAGTTTACGAGAGCATGGGGATGACTCCACCCAAGATGCGTTAGGTGGAGATGAAATCCAACAAGAGTAGACGCCTACCACGTTGGCTTTGGCTGCTCATTGGAGTGGTTCTACTGGTTTCATCGATTCCTGCGATCGTGGGATGGGCGCAGGCTCCTGAAGGGTCCACTTACCTGGGTGTTGAATGGAACATGGACGATCATGCGGTTTACGCCGCATGGATGAAGCAGGCGCAAGAGGGGCGAATGCTCTTCGAAAACCGCTTCACAACAGACGAGCAACCAGGCTTAACAATTCACGTCTACTTTTGGTTCCTAGGAACACTTTCAAAAGTCACGGGCATCTCTGTGGCGATGCACTTGGGTCGACTGCTCTTCACAGCTTTCGCGCTGATCGCACTGTTTCGTTTAGTCTCGTGGTTGATAAATGACGACACCGCGAGACTCATAGCCATGACGATAAGTGTTTTTGGAGGTGGGCTGGGCTGGATGTTCTGGAGTCGATATGGCCACGAAGGGCCAATTGACGTTTGGCAGCCAGAGGCGTTTCTATTCCCCTCAGTATTAACAAACGGGTTGTTCGCGGCTTCGTTATGGCTGATTCTTGTTGTCTTAAACAAAATGATCGCAGCGCGCGACTCCTGGACGCCGGTCGTTCCAGGTGCGATTGCGTTGCTCACGTTAACGAATATCCACACATACGATACGCTGCTTATCGCACTGATTTCTGTTGGGTGGTTGGTATCGATGATTGTATCTGGAACGGCGAACCTCGCGTGGGTTTCGCGGTGTGTTGCTATGGCTGCCGGAGCTTTGCCAGCGGTCGGATGGTTCGTTTACGTCCGCTCAATCGACCCCGTGTTTCTGGAGCGAGCAAACACGCCGACGCCTTCGCCGCCACCTATCAGCGTCCTCTATGGATTGTTACCGCTCCTACTCCTCGCCGTTGTCGCGATGCTGGCAGACCAGAGCGATGATCGCATACGGATCCGATGGCTGCCAGCCGTACTCTTTAGTGCGTTTCTCGTGACTGTCATCGTGACGTGTACCTCGATGCGGAGCGAAGACCCTTATGCGGTAGCGCCGTTTATGATCTGCTTTGCACTTGCAATAACTGTATGCGCCACGTTTAAGACTCGAAACGTCGCGCTGGGCCTCGTCTTCGCGTGGGCGGTCGTCGCCATAATCGCCATTTACTATCCCGGACTGTTCCAGCGAAAACTCGGGATGATGATTGCTCTGCCGTACGGGATCTTGGCAGGCCTTGGACTTGCTCTTGTAATCTCTAAGATTCGCAGCGCGCCTATCCGCGCAGTCTCGGTAGGAGCGATTGTGCTGGCGCTCTCGTTGACGTCCATTCGGTGGATTCAACGTGAGCTCGAAATGATTCATGATAACGTCAGCAACACGACCGTTCACCGGGTCTTCCTCGACAAAGATTCCTCGGAGATTTTGCGCCTGCTCCTCATCCGGCGTGCCGAAGGAGAAGTGCTTCTCGCCCGCCCTGGAGTGCCTGTTCGGTTAGGCGATGATAAGTATGATGTCGCGATCCCCGATCTGAATCCGATTCTGACTGGGTGGGCCGGAGTGAAGACTTATGCCGGACATTGGAGCGAGACGCCGCGGTACAGCGAGCGCCGTGAGGAGCTTAGTCGCAGCCTATTCAATCCCCAGACCGCGACTTTAGATTCGATTCGAGAGATGATCAAGAAGTCTGGAGCATCCTATATCGTGTTGCCCGTCCAGCAGGAACTCGCGGCTTACGTCGTATCTCTTGAGGCGTTTGTAGGTGTTTCGCATGAGGTGTTGTACAAAGGCGAGACGTTTGCCCTCTTATACATCGAGTGACGCTTTAGATGCCGCTAATCGCACCTCTCTCCACTTGGTGTACGGATCCTTCGGCGCAAGAAGAACCCTTGCCCACAGCAGTGCGCGGTGACGTAACTTGCCCACAACGCCCAGCGTGCATACAGTTGCTATCGACCAGACCAACAGCCGAAGGAACGCCCCCAGACGGTTGATCAAAAAGCAAGCCGTTGACGACACGGGATTGTGATGGACACGAAAAAACAGCTCTTTCCCCCGGTTGTAGTAGGCTATCGACCGCCAGCGATCAACTTTGGAAGACGCACCAAGCGCGTGGACGAAATGTGCTTGTGGCACGTACCATATCTCCCCTTTCTGCGAGATTCGCTTGCATAGCTCCGTATCTTCGCAGTAGAGAAAGAACCGCTCGTCAAACAGCATGAACGTGTCGCCTATGCGGCGCATCATTAAGCAGGCGCCCATGACTTGAGCTACTTTGCACGCTGATTTGCACCTGGTCGAAACCCAATACGGCGAGAAGAACCCAGATCTCTTGAATATCTTCTCCAGATACAGCTGTTCGCAGAGGACCGCCCAAAGAGTCAGTTCATTGCTTGCAGATTCTTGAAGCCGGCCATCGGGAAACCACAGCGATCCTCCGCACGCTACGGCCTGCTCGTGAGAACGCAGGAATTCGACCAAGGTGTCAACAGCCCCAGGTGATGCAATGGCATCAGGATTTAGGAGCAGTGCAAACTCGCCCTTCGCAATCGCTAATCCTTGATTGTTGGCGGAGCCGAATCCTCGATTCGTTTCGTTTCGAATAAGGTTCGCTGACGGAAACTCCTTTGCAACCATGTCTGCAGAGCCATCGCGCGAAGCGTTGTCAACCACGATGATCTCGCAATCTGGCAACGATGAGAGGCAGCGACGCAACTCTTCCGCACAGTTGTATGAGACTACGATGACGCTGACCATCCTCAAGTGGCCAGTTTACTGCCGACGGAACGGATTGTCTGGTAGCGGAACCCCGAGGCTCTCGCCTGCAAGCGCGGCGTCCAGACGAAGAAGCGCCAATCCTATTCCCGACGCGCCTTGCATCAATCCCGTCTGAGCCGCAACTTCCTTCGGCCTAACCCGGTGTTCCGCGAAGCTCCAACAAATGCCTCCGTCGACCGCGATGGCTGCCCGCAAGATGTCGTCGGCGTAGGGGCGAGCAAGCGACAGCCACCGCTCCGAGCCAGTCACGGCGTATAGGTCAACGAAAAACGACACCTTTCCGGCTGCACCGCAGCATTCGCCCAAGTTGCCCCAGTCGGTGAAGCCCTCGCCCGCGAGGACCGAACGCGCGCAGCGAATCACCCACTCAGCCCAACCCCCCTTGGGGTCTGCGGCATTTAGGGCATGAAAGGCCCGCGCGGTCCCGGTGGGCCCGTGGCACCAGCCTGAGTAGTGCAACTCCTCGCCCACCTTGCGCGGAATCATGCAGAGGTCGCCAACGGACAGCGAGATCAACCGACTGCCTCCAGCCCTCGCCGCGGTCAGGAATCGCTCCTGGCCGGTGGCTCGATAGAGGCCCGCCAAGAACGCAGCGACCCCGGCAGTTCCGTGAGAAAACCCTGGCATCTCCGCCTCGTCGCCTGGCCGAACCTTCCACGGGGGGCCCTGCTCGAGAAGCCGCTCGCCGCAGCTCACGGCCGCGTCCATCAAGCCTGGGTCGCCGAAGCGCTCGGAAAGGGCTGAGAGGCACATGCCTACGCCAGCTAGCCCAAACACGACATCCGACTCTTCCGGCAGAGAATCGATCAGCGTGCGCGCAACGACTCTCGCGTTGTCCCGATAAACCGCGGCGCGCGAGGCCAGATAGACTTCGTCAAGAACCCAAGCAATGCCCGCCAACCCCGTGTATAGCCCCGGCCGTTCCTCGCCATGCGTGACGTGCTCCATGAGCGCATTCGCCCCCGCCATCGCCCGCGTCAGCGCGTCCTTCTCGCCAGCCCGATGTAGCCCAAGCTGGAGCAGCACGACGCCCGCGACGCCTGAGTAAAGATCGAATCGCACCTCGCCACCGGGTTCGACGGGCCAAACGGTGGAGACTCCTCGGTGAACTTCCAGCGCATCTACCCATCGACCGGCGCGCTTCGCCCCCTCAAGGTACGGCCTGCCAGAACCCATCATGCCCTGCGCCCAGGGCGGTGCTGCGGCGCGCGCTCCAAGTCCGAAAAGGCTTCGCCGCGTCACCTCTGCGTCATCGGCATCCATTCAGCGATGTTACCGGCGATGGATTTCCTGGCATCAGCGTACAAAGGGCGGCCCGTTCACTTTCCAACCTCATCTTGTCGCCGCGTGCGCTCTCTGGGTCGCTATAGAACGCTTCTGCGGCGCAGGTCGCCCGTGGTGCAGGCTTGCACTTCCTGCGTCGTAAGCGACGCTAACCGGTCGCCAATGGAATCAACGGCAGAGGAGTCGGAGCTTGGAGCGAAAATCGCGCTTCGATTCTTCGGACGTTCTGCTGCTTGGCGGCCGTTTATCCGAATTTCTCAGGCTGCGCTGAGAGCAACACTTCTTGCGCGGCGTGTAATGCCTCCGGGATCTTGCTCGCGTCCTTTCCTCCCGCTTGGGCGAATTGGGGCGAGCCACCGCCGCCACCACCGGCAATCTTTGCGACTTCACGAACGATGTTGCCTGCGTGCGCTCCGTTCTTAAGCGCGTCCTTCCCGACTTTGCAGAAGAACATGACCTTTCCATCCTCTTTGAGCGCGACGACGGCGACGGCGGTATCGTCGTTTTCGACGAGT
Organism: Fimbriimonadales bacterium; assembly: GCA_041744215.1. GTDB lineage: Bacteria > Armatimonadota > Fimbriimonadia > Fimbriimonadales > ATM1 > JAHCHL01. The sequence goes on from JBGTLG010000030.1 coordinate 38,370, forward strand.
TTGTCTGCTGCAAGCTTCGCCGCCTCTTGACCACCAATCGAAACTGTTTGCGTTTTGAGCGCAAATGGCCCTACCGCCTTTGTTTCTGCGGATTCTTGTGCTGCCGAACCCGCGAGTAGCTGCTCCCGTTCGCGGCGAAGCTCTCGCAGCTGCTCTTGTAGTCTGTCGATCGCGCGTGGCAGTTCGATTGCGTTCGATTTTAGCTTTCGCGCAGCCGCTTGGAGAAGTCGTTCTTCGCTCTTAGCCCATTCGTAAGCCCCGATGCCCGTGACCGCTTCGATGCGACGGACTCCGCTCGCACTTGATGATTCGCTGATCACTTTAAACATTCCGATCTCAGCGCTGTTTGCGACATGGATTCCGCCGCAGAGCTCCAAGCTGTAGTCACCGACTTCAATCATGCGGACGCTATCGCCATACTTTTCGCCGAAGAGCATCATTGCACCGCGCTTTCGCGCTTCCTCGATCGATACATTCTCATAGGCAGCGACGGGTATCGCTTCAGCAATCTTCTCGTTCACTGCGCGTTCGACCACTTCGATCTCCTCTTGCTTCATGGCTTCGCCATGGGTGAAGTCGAATCGGAGTCGATCTGGCGCGACGAGTGAACCGGCTTGAGTGACATGCTTTCCGAGTGTGCTCCTGAGCGCAGCGTGCAAAAGATGAGTTCCCGTGTGGTTCCGAGTGATGTGCTTGCGCCGTTGTTCGTCGACTTCCGCTATGACGGGCCTTGAAAGCATTCCGGTGTTTAGATACTGCGCAATGGATTCCGCGCCCAGGCCCCTCAATGGAGCAGGCGCCGTTCCAAACTTGATGAGTTTGCAGTCGTGCCATATGAGGCCGAGTTCCTTCCAAGTGTCAATGACCTCAAACTCGCATTCATCATTGTAGATTCGACCCGTGTCGCCCACTTGTCCGCCGGATTCAGGATAGAACGGAGTCCGGTCCAATGAGATTTGAAAGTCCCCGGTGCTCAAACCGTCTTTGCCGAATCGAGGGCTGATCTGCATGATTGTAGCGTCTGCCTCTGACGCATCGTAGCCGAGGAACTCTGTGTAGGGCTTTGCGTCTTTTGCGACTGTAAGCACGACTGCTTCATCATCGCCGCCGAACACATTGTGGGCTCCTTGTGCTGAACGAGATCTCTCTTGCGCCTCTTTCATGCATGCATCGAAGACTTCAGAATCCACGACCATGTCGTGTTCCGCTGCAAGTTCAACTGTTACTTCGAGGGGAAAGCCGTATGTGTCGTACAGGAAGAATGCCTCATCCCCTGGAAAGCTCTTTTGCTTGCCAATCCGCTCCATTGTTTCGGCGAAGCGCTCCATGCCCTCTGCTAGCGTTCTGCGAAATGCGTCCTCTTCGTTTTTTAGTGTCGTGAGAATGACATCTGATCGCTCTTCAAGTTCGACGTAGGGATCACCAAGCGCATCGACGACCGCCGGAAAGATGTGTTGGAGAAAGGGTCGGTCGAAACCTAGGACGCGCTGGCCCTTTAGCACAGTTCTGCGAATGAGTCTTCTTAACACGTAACCGCGACCTGTGTTTGAAGGGAGTATGCCGTCAGCGATGCAGAAGCACGCCGTGCGCATATGATCAGCGATGATACGGATTGCGCGCGTTTTATGCGCCTCCTCGTAGTATCGCGCTCCCGACATAGCGCAAATCTTCTCGACGATCGGCATAAAGACATCGGTCTGGTAGACGTCGGTCAGTCCTTCGATCGCGGCTGCTGTTCTTTCAAGTCCGCTGCCCGTGTCGATACTCTTCGATGGCAAGGGGTCCATTCCGCGCTTCAGGAATCCCATATGCGGTTGCGCCGGATTTTTGAGTTCCCCCTTCCACTCAAATTGCATGAATACGAGATTCCAAATCTCGAGCCATCGACCGGCCTCGTCGTCGCGCTTGAAGTCTCCGGAAAGCTGTGTGTCTGGCACCATCTGGTAAAAGATCTCGCTGCACGGACCGCACGGGCCCGGCGGTCCGTTGCTAAACGCACCCGCGGGCCAGTAGTTCTTATCTTCGCCCAATCGGTGAATTCGCTTCGTTGGGTCGAACCCTGCCTCCCTCCAAATCGGTTCCCATAGTGCAAAAGCTTCGTCGTCGTCCTCGAAAACTGTGACGCAGAGTTTTTTCGGGTCGAGACCCAACCAGTCCGCCGAAGTCAGGAACTCCCACGCCCACTCGATGGCTTCCTTCTTGAAATAGTCGCCAAAAGAGAAGTTGCCGAGCATCTCGAAGAAGGTTAGGTGCGAGGGGTTGCCGACCTCTTCGATGTCGACCGCGCGAACGCACTTTTGGCTGTCTACGAGACGAGGGTGCGGTGGCTTCGCGACCGCACGGAAGTACGGCTTGAACTGCACCATACCTGCTCCTGTAAAGAGCAGGGTTTCGTCGAGCTTCCCAGTCACGTCAATAGGCACGAGGGGAGCTGAAGGATGTAGGAGGTGATCCTTCGACTGGAAGAACTCGATGAACTTGGCTCGAAGCTGACGGGCGTTCATGGGTGGCAGTGCGGAAGTTACCCTGTAGATGGCTGAGGCTTCTCGGTCAGCACCTCCGTCTTTTAGGTGATTAGGAGGTAACTCACCCTATGTGGACGGTGTTGTCTATTGCGTTGTCCGCCGTATCGTTAGTATGCGCGATCATCATCTTGATCGACGCGTTCCAGGACGAGGTTTGGAAGGGACTCGTTGGACTGCTTTGCGGCCTCTACCTGCTCTACTACGCTATCGTGGAGTTCGATCATCCAAACAAGTGGTTGATCATCATCGGTTGGCTTGCTTCTGGCATTATCGGTGGGATTATCTACAGCATGTTCGTTGCCGCAGCGGCCTTAGCAGGGACACCCATGTAGTCAGGAAGTCGGTCCGTCGTAACAGCCCAGGAAGAGGATTACTCCTGTCTCATCGTCAATGATCGAGTACAGGAAAGGGCGAACTGCGTTGAAGGAGAAGGTCTTCTCAGGCTCCATGGGTGCAGAGCCGACCTTCATTTCGATCGCGGTCACCGCCGCAGCTTCTGTTCCCTTCTCAGCGACGTCCACGAATGTCTTGTGGAGAACTCGGCTGATCCATATGGTGTCGGACTTGAAGATCGCTTTGAAGTCCGCGTGCTGCTCGAAAGGCAGCGTCATTCCGAGGGATTGTAGAATTGGCTTCAGGTCCGCTTCGAATCGCGTGGTGAACTTGGGCAGGTTGATGTGCCCCTTTGCATCGGTCATAGAACCGATGAACGTGGCCCACGTTGGAGCGGAGAGTTCCCTCGTGATTTTCTCAAGGTCGCCTTTTGGCAGAAGGATGACCATCGATGCCCTGCCGCCCTTGTAAGCCATGCGAATGGCCTGGAACTCATCCGTTTCGACGTACGGCACAGTCCCCATGCGATACATCATCTGTACCGTCGTTTTGTCCCCATTCGCCTTAGTGAAGGGCCGCTCTCGGGTTCCGTCAGGATCGAATTCGCGAACCCACTTTGCATTGAAGTAGATCGCGTTGCAGATGAGCATCTGCCCTTGCAGCTCGTCCACAAGCCTAGGAATCTTGCCGTTGGTCGCTCGGCTGGCCCAATCGTTGATGTCGGCAATCGCTGCAGGGTTCTTGAAATCGAGGCTTTGGATCTCCGCGCCATAGAACTTTGCGTTTAGATCCAGGAACGGTTGCTCAAACGGTGTGCTGTCGTCGGCGAAGATTGCGTTGGCGACGTCGAGTCGGAAGTCGTCCTTGCGCTCTATAAGACGCGGCCAGAGGTCAGCGTTGGCAAGATTGAGTGCTTCGATGGGCAAGTCACTTAGACCCAGGGTTCTGCTCATCTGCTCTTGGGTTTCTCCACCTGCGCCGTTTAGCGCCATCTGCAGAGCGACAGATAGCGACGCTGGCGAGAAGAATGTTCCAGGAGTGGAGTCGGCGCGGATTCGCCGCAGCAGTTGAAAGGCGAAGTCGTTGTTCGCCACGGCGATTGCTTCGAGGCTGCCCTTAGGGGCGATTTGGCGAGAGACCTGGTTCATGTTGGAGTTTGAGAGATGCTGATGCACGGTGTTAGAGTCGATATGGGCATTGCAGCCGAACAGTAAGACGGCCAGAGGGGCGAATCTCATAGTGGTTAGTGTATCCGACTAGCTCCATGGTTCAGCGATCGGAGGGTAGATTCTGCCTTATGACGACCGCGCTTCTGAAATGGCGCTCGCTCTTTGGCATCTATATGCAGGAGAGTTTGGCCTATCGCGCCAGTGCGGTCATCTGGATCCTTACTGATACGCTACCAGCGATGATTATGCCTTTAGTGTTCATCTCAGCGATGGCGCCCGGAGGACAGATATCAGGATTCACGGCTGCGGACTTCGTTTCTTACTACCTAACGATGTTGCTGCTGACGAACTTCATCACCAGTCACATCATGTGGGACTTAGCATATGAGATACGCGACGGAGCCTTTACAGTGCATCTGGTTCGCCCGATCAGCTATTTTCAGGTTGCTTTCATTCGCAACTTGACGTGGAGGGTTATGCGGGTGATGTTATTCGCGCCCTTCTTCCTCCTCTTCCTGTGGGGTTTCCAAGGCTATCTTCAAGGGTTTACGCCGTACTTCGGATGGGAGGTGTGGGTCGCAGTCGTACTGGGGCACCTGGTCAGCTTTACTTTCATTTTATGGATGGCGATGCTTGCGCTCGTATTCACAGAGATTCAGAGCATCTTCGGGCTCTACTACATCCCAATGCTCTTCTTGAGCGGGCAGTTGTTTCCGATCCAGCTTCTTCCAGATTGGGCATCCCTAATCGCAAAGTTCTTTCCGTTCTACTACACAACCGCTATGCCGACGGAACTGATCGTTGGGAGAATCTCGCCAGATCAGGCGCATTCGTTCATTCTCGCGCAGGTCGGGTTTATAGTTATGCAAACCTTCGTCGCAAGGCTGCTATGGAGATGGGGCTTGCGTTTCTACACAGGAGTCGGAATGTAATCAGGTACTCCTGGTGCGCTCGTTGATGACCATATGCGCTACTTTTGCACCAAGCTCATCGAGAATCATGTCCTCGCCCTTCTCTTCTCGCCTCCACTTGACTTCGGCTTTGCCTTCCGGAACCCCTCGACCGCATACAACCCGAATCGGATATCCGATCAAGTCCGCGTCTTTGAATTTTGCGCCGGCGCGCTCGGTCCTGTCGTCGAGGAGCGCATCGATCCCCTGGGCTTGCAGATCTGTATAGATTTGTTCTGCGGCAGATAGTTGCTCCTGATCCTCCGCGTTCGCGACGATCACAACTACCTCGAAAGGCGCTATGGACATGGGCCAGATAACTCCATTGTCATCGTTGTGCACCTCCGCGACGGCCTGCATCGAACGACCAACCCCGAGTCCGTAACAGCCCATCACGATCGCCTTCTCTTTGCCTTCGCCGTCGTCGAAGTGGGCGCGCATGGCCGCGCTGTACTTGGTGCCCAGTTGGAAGATGTGACCGACTTCGATTCCTCGCACCTCGCGCAGAACTCCTCCCGAAATGGCTGGATCGCCATCCAAAGCCACGCGGATGTCTTCCCACTTGTCGACCTTAAAATCACGGTCGTGCGCGGCATTCACGTAGTGCTTGTTGTCTGAGTTCGCCCCGACAACGTAGCCGTTTCGCGACTGCAATTCTTGATCCGCAATCACTTCGACACCTGAGAGGTTGATTGGGCCAGCGAAGCCAACGTCAGCACCCGTTATCTGTCGGACTTCGTCGGCATGCATCATCGTGACACTCTCAACACCGAGCCTACGCGCCAACTTCTGCGCGTTCAAGTCTCTGTCTCCCCGTACTAACGCGGCGATCCGTCGCTCACCGGCCTTCACCAATAGCGTTTTGATTAGTCGATCAGGGTTTATAGCGAGCATGCCAGTGACTTCCTTCACCGTTCGCGCGTTCGGCGTATCTACGAGCTCTGCTTCTGGAACTCCTGCAGCAGACGCAAGCGTATAGCTCCCACCGATGTCGCAGCGCTCCGCGTTCGCCGAGATTCCCGTCTTGTCGTCGCGAAGCACGCTGTCCTCACCTGCGTCAGCGATGACCATGAACTCGTGATTTCGTCCACCGCCGATGTCGCCTGCCTCAGCTTCGCACACCAGCGTTTCGAGCCCGATGCGCCTAAACATTTCATCAAAAGCGTGCCACATGCGGTCATAGCTGACATCGCAATGGGCGTCGTCGGGATCAAAGCTGTATGCGTCCAGCATGATGAACTCCTTGCATCTGATGAGACCTGCACGAGGTCGCGGCTCGTCGCGAAACTTGGTTTGAATTTGATAGAGTGTTATCGGCAGGTCGCGGTAGGAGTGCAAGTAGTTCCGAGCGATGTCCGTGATGATCTCTTCGTGCGTAAAACCAAGCGCAAAGTTTCTTCCAGTACGGTCGGTTGTCGGAAAGAGGACGTCGACTTTGTCGCGGCCCGTTTCTTGAAGGAGTTCAAATGGAACGAGGGTGGGCATCAGCAACTCCACGCAGTTTGCCTTTGCACACTCTGCACGCAGAATCGCTTTGATCTTCTCGATTACCTTTAGCCCGAGCGGCAGATAGTTGTATACGCCGGCTGACTGCTGCCGAATGAACCCGCCTCGTAGCAAGAGGCGATGGCTCACAACAGTCGCGTCTGCGGGCACCTCGCGCAGAGTCGGAAGGAAGTAGCGGGTTGCTCTCATGAAGGGGACATTATAATCCGGCGACCGAATCAGCCCTCCGCTCTCCCACGGGCCCCCGCGCAGTTTGAGCCGCGGCTTGTGTCGGTAGCTTCGCCATAATTGCAGACCAGTGTTCGAAAATCTCACCCAAAAACTGACCGGAATCTTCGGCCGCCTGAAGAGAAAGGGACGGCTCTCAGAGAGCGATGTCGACGACGTGATGCGAGAGGTTCGCGTGGCGTTGCTCGAGGCGGACGTTAATCTCAAGGTTGCGAAGGAGTTCGTCGCCCACGTGAAGGAGAAGTTGGTAGGGGAGCAGGTTTGGGAGAGTCTGCAACCTGACGAGATGATCCTGAAGACAGTCCATGACGAGATCGTCGAGCTGCTAGGCAAGGACCCGCCACGCATCTCCTGGAGCCCTTCCCCTCCGACCGCGATCCTGCTGTGCGGCTTGCAGGGCTCTGGAAAGACGACGACTGCCGCCAAGCTAGCCGTATGGCTGGAGAAGCAGGGCAAGAAGGCGATACTCGCGGCGTGCGACACCCAGCGACCCGCCGCTATCACGCAGCTCGAAGTGCTGGGGGAGTCTATTGGTGTCCCCGTCTTTTCCGACCACCAGTCCAAAGATCCAGTGGACATCGCCCGAAGGGCGATGGTGGAGGCGAAGCGGCTGTTTCTCGATGCAGTGATCGTCGATACCGCTGGCCGCCTGCAGATTGACGAGGAATTGATGGACCAGGTACGACGCGTTCACGACGCCGTCAGGCCGACCGAGGTGTTCTTCGTTGCGGATTCCACTACTGGCCAGGAGGCCGTCAACGTCGCTCAGGCTTTCGACGAAAAGCTGGGCATAACAGGGCTGATCTTCACGAAACTCGATGGCGACTCTCGGGGTGGAGCCGTGTTGTCCGTTCGGGCCGTAACTGGGAAACCGGTGAGCTTTGTCGGGGTTTCCGAAGGTGTCGATGGTCTAGAGCCCTTTATGGGGGACAGGATCGCTCAGCGGCTGTTGGGCTATGGCGATCTCATGGGGCTCGTCGAGCGGGCTCACGAGGCGATTGACCGAACTGAAGCGCGGGAATTGGAAGAGCAGGCGAGGTCGGGGAAGATGAACTTCGAGATGATGCTCTCGAACTTCAAGATGGTTCGGAAGATGGGCTCCCTGAAGGCTGTGATGAAAATGATTCCGGGGATGAGCCAGGTTCCGTCAGAGATTACAGAGAACATATCCGAGGCTGGATTGGGCCGGGTCGAGGCGATGATTTTGAGTATGACCCCACAGGAGAGGCGAAATCCGGATATACTCAACGCCTCTCGGAAGCGGCGCGTCGCTGCGGGCTCGGGGACTTCGGTTCAAGAGGTCAACCGCCTCGTTAAGCAACTGGACTCAATGCGCCAGCAGATGAAGCTGATCACCAGGATGGCAGACGCGGCTCGCACGCGCCATGGAAAGAAAGCGAAGAGAAGATAGGAGAACCCGAACAGAGTGGTACGAATTCGATTGAAAAGAATGGGGACGAAAGGCAAGCCCTACTACCGTATTGTCGCTACGCCGTCGACGGCAGCCCGAAATGGGCGGTTTATCGAGCAGCTTGGCACGTACGACCCATTGAAGAACCCAGCCGAAGTGAAGATCGACCGGGAACGGACGCTGGAGTATCTCAAGACAGGGGCGAGCGCCAGCGAGACGGTCGCTCGACTTCTCAAAAAGGAAGGGACGTGGACTGAGTGGGAAGGCGCAAAACCCGCAGAGAAGCCCAGGAAGAAGGCAACGAAAGCGCGCGTCAAGCCACCGAAACCTGCGCCAAAGCCGAAGAAAGTCAAAAAGGTGGAGGAGCCGGTGCCAGAAGAAACCCCGCTGGGGGCTCCTATAGAAGAAACTGGAGTCGAGGCCGAGGCAACGGCCGAAGAGCCTCAAGCCGAGGCGCCAGCGGAGGAGTAGCATATGGATTACGAACCAATCGTTGAATACTGCGTGAAGAAACTCGTCACTGAACCGGACGAGGTCGAGATTGAGGTCAAGACCCAGCGCAACATGACTCAGATTGAGGTTCAAGTCGCCCCCGACGATGTTGGAAAGGTTATTGGTCGCAATGGTCGGGTCATCAACACTTTGCGGCACTTGGTCAACGTCCTTGGCGCAGAGGATCGTGATAAAGTTTTTGTCAAAATCATCACTCGTTAGCTCGGTGTTCCGACGCCCCTTGCCGATCTCGGCCAGGGGCGTCATTGTTGGCTTATGACCTCGCAAGAAGAACAAATCCTCGTAGGACCGATCGTGGGAACGTTTGGCCTGAAGGGGGGTCTCAAGGTGCAGGTAACTACCGACTTCCATGAGCTCCTTTCGCCCGGCTCGATCGTTTACCTTGACGGTGAGCGCGCGGTCGTTACTGATCTGCAGTGGCACAAGACCCAGGCCCGCATTTGGCTCGAAGGAATCAAGAAGATTGAGGCAGCCCAGCCTCTAATCGGCAAGAAAATTACTGTCCCCGAGTCGGCCTTGCCAGAACTCGAGGAGGGCGTCTACCTCGTCAAGCACTTGATTGGGCTTGAGGTTTTTGATGAGTCGGGTCGCTTGCTCGGCACTCTCGATGAGGTGTATCCTAGGCCAGCGCAGGACGTCTATCGTGTAGGCCGGATGTTGATTCCCGCCGCGAAGGAGTTTGTTCTTTCGATCGATATGAATTCGCGCCGGATGATCGTTCGGATCTTGCCGGGAATGGAAGACTTGGCGTAAGCGCTCAACTATTGCCAGACTGAAGCCGAGAATAGACTTGAGAGGGCCCGTCGAGTCGTCGCGTTTCAAGAGAAGTAAATGAGAACCCTTTTTGCACTTTTCGTCACTTCGGCTGCCTGGACATTCTGTGCATGCTCGGGCGGCGGTGGAGGCGGTCTGCCTCCACTTCAGGCCCGCTACGAAGCGCTTATGGCGAGCGTTAACGCTCAGAGTTTAGGCAGCACGATGTCGCACTACAGCACCTCGTACATGAACGACTGCAGCACATGGACCGATGTGCAGAGCGGTTGGCAGTCAATCTTCACAGAACCCAACTACACATTGACTCTTTCGAACTTGGTCGTGACCAATCAATGGACGAACAATCAAACCTTGACCGGCCACTTGACCGCGACCGTAACCGTAACAGAAAACAATAACGGTGTGATAACAAATGAAGTCTGGGCGATCTCGATGCCGTTCCGACGTGAAGGCTCTGCTTGGAGACTCTTTGGGGATCAGAGCTGCACAGTTGCTGCGGCAAACTGGAGAGACAACTTGCGAACACTGCTCGGCGCAAACGAAGACAGATAAGGAAGGTTGACAATGCGAATCGTGACGATCTTAATCTCGATGTTGTTGAGTATTTGTGCAGTGGCACAAGGGTACGTCCAGAACGAACTTTTGATCAAGTTCCGGCCCGGCCATGAGTACGCTGGATTAACCACGACATGGAGAATGGGTGGGGTCGTCACTCAATCAGTCCCTGGGATCAACTTGCGAGTTGTTCGCATTCCACGGACGCTTACGCTTTCAACTGCGCTGGCGATCTTTAGATCGTTGCCAACTGTCGAGTACGCAGAGTTAAACTTTCGAGTGCGAAAGGCCATCGTGCCGAATGACCCGCAATATGGGAGCCAATGGGCGCTTCCCAAGGTTAATGCTCCAGCCGCATGGGACATTTCAACAGGCTCGTCCGGGGTCGTAATCGCCATCCTTGATACGGGAATTCAGCTGAATCATCCTGATTTGCAATCCAAGCTGGTTCCAGGATGGGATTTCGTAAACAATGACCCTGTTGCTGATGATGACGAAGGTCACGGGACTCACTGCGCCGGAATTGCTGCTGCAGCGACGAACAATTCAGTTGGTGTCGCGGGACTCGGTTGGAACTGCAGCCTCATGCCGGTAAAGGTACTCGATCACGAAGGGAACGGGACTTACGCGAATGTAGCTGCTGGTATGACATGGGCGGTTGACAATGGCGCGAAGGTCTTATCTTTGAGCCTCAGCGGCTCCGCAGCGTCAAACACTCTCCTCAATGCAGTCAACTACGCATGGAACAACGGCGTTGTCGTAGTCGCGGCCGCAGGAAACAGCAACAGTACGACACCAGAATATCCCGCATGGTATTCGAACTGCATTGCAGTAGGATCATCTACGACTACGGATACGCGATCCTCCTTTAGCAACTATGGCGCAGATTGGGTCGACGTCGCAGCTCCTGGGTCGAGCATATTGAGCACCTACATCGGTGGCACTTACGCCACATCGAGCGGGACTTCGATGGCTACTCCACTTGTTGCGGGCTTGGCTGGCTTGTTGTGGTCATACATGGGCACCGGCACCCCTCCATTCGCGATCCGTTCTCAGATAGAGAGTAGTGCGGTGTTTGTGGGCAACTGGGTCGCGCATGGGCGCATCGACGCTGCTGCAGCCTTGGCAAGCGCGGGAACCCGACTCGACTTCGCGCCGTCGTCCATGTCTGTAACCTCAGGATCACTAGTAGGCGGCAATCTAGCTTCTCTTGCTGTGAGCGATAACAACTGGTTGGAGGTTCGCAGCTCTTCATCAGGAAACCCGAGGGTGGTCGATTGGAACGTTAGCGGTCTCGTTTCGTGGACTGGAACTCTGCAAGCAGTCGAAGTGCGATATGAGGGGAACATCACGAGCGGCGGATCCACGCAAATGTATATCTGGAACTTCAACTCAGCGTCTTGGGAGTCCCTCGGCACAGTGTCGCTGGCTTCAAGCGATACGGTGCGAACGTTCGTACGGCCGACAAACCCTGGAAACTATGTCTCAGGCGGGGAGATGCGCTTTAGGATGCGAAGGGCAACATCTGATTGGCCACTCTTCCGAATGCGAACTGACCAGATCGTCTTTACGACCATCGCTCAGTAGTGCTCATGCGGCATAATCGGCTCTTATGAGTCGCTTAGATGGCAAAGTCGTTCTCGTCACTGGCGGTGCGTTGGGAATCGGACGAAGCGCGTGCGTCCTGTGCGCCTCCGAAGGAGCCAAAGTTGCTATCACCGATGTGCTTGATGCAGAAGGTAGCGCATTAGCCGCCGAGATTGGTAGGAACGCACGCTACTGGCATATGGACGTAGCCAAAGAGATCCAGGTGCAGACGACCATCGACGAGGTCGCACACGAGTTCGGAGGGCTCGACGTTCTGGTGAACAACGCAGGCATCTCTGGAGCAAACAAACCGACGCACGAGCTATCCGAAGAGGAGTGGGACGCGGTGCAGGCAGTAAACGTCAAGGGGGTCTTCTTCTGCACTAAGTACGCCATACCTCACCTAAAGCAACGCGGAGGTGGAAGCATTATCAACCTCTCTTCCATTTATGGGATAGTGGGGGCGCCAGATGTTCCGCCCTACCACGCATCGAAGGGCGCGGTCACATTGATGAGCAAGACCGACGCACTGATCTATGCTGCTGATTCGATTCGTGTGAATTCGCTTCATCCCGGGTACGTGTGGACTCCAATGGTCGAGCAGCACTTAAAGAGATCTGGCATCGATTCAGCCGAAGGGCGCAAGGCACTTGACGCACTTCACCCGATCGGGCATGTCGGCGAGCCAGATGACATCGGCTGGGCGATTGTGTACCTTGCATCTGACGAATCGAAGTTCGTTACTGGCACAGAAATCGTCGTTGATGGCGGATACACGGCGAAGTAGCGTTCACGCTCTCTTCGTTGAGAGCGCGAACGCTACCTTAGCTTTCAAACGTCGGAGTACAGGAAGAACTCATAGGGGTGCGGGCGTAACGCAACTGCCTCAACCTCATGTTTCCGCTTGTACGCGATGTACGTATCAAGTAGGTCTTGCGTAAACACGTCGCCCTTCATCAACCACTGATGATCCGCCTCAAGTGCGTCCAGAACATCCGCAAGCGTTCCCGGTGTTTGGGGAATCGCAGCTTTTTCTTCTGGCGGCAGATCATAGAGGTCTTTGTCGAGCGGTGTAGGCGGCTCGATCCGGTTTTCAATTCCATCGAGGGCAGCCATAAGCAACGCGGCGAACGCGAGATAGCCATTGCAAGACGGATCTGGTGCGCGGAACTCGATTCGCTTGGCCTTACGACTCTTGCTGTACATAGGCACGCGAATGCACGCGCTGCGGTTCCGTTGGCTGTAGACGAGATTGATCGGAGCTTCGTATCCCGGCACCAGTCTTCTGTAGGAGTTGGTTGTCGGATTTGTGAATGCGAGCAGCGCAGCCGCGTGCCTCAGGATTCCGCCTACCATGTGTCGTGCAGTATCGCTTAGGCCCGCATAGCCGCCCTCATCGTACATCAGCGTGTCGCCACCTTTCCACAGCGAGACGTGTACGTGCATGCCGCTGCCGTTATCGCCATAAATCGGCTTAGGCATGAACGTCGCTGTCAGGCCGTACTCATACGCCGTGTTCTTGACGATGTACTTGTACATTTGCAGCTTGTCGGCCATCGTAACAAGGGTGTCGAACCGCATATCGATTTCGCATTGACCTGCTGCGCCGACTTCATGATGATGCAACTCGATGTGAATGCCGGCATCGAGCATCTTCTGGACCATGTCAGTGCGAACGTTTTGGAGCTTATCATTCGGCGGGCAGGGGAAGTATCCGCCCTTGGGGCGCATTTTGTAGCCAAGATTTGGCTGCTCGTCTCGTCCCGTGTTCCAGGGTCCTTCGTTGCTGTCGATCGCGAAACCGGCTTTGTGCATCTCGTTGTAGTAGCGCAAGTCATCGAAGAGAAAGAATTCTGCTTCGGGTCCAAAGAATGCCGCGTCGGCAACGCCGGTCTGACGCAGATACTGTTCCGCCTTGATCGCCGTGTACCGTGGGTCACGACTGTAAGGCTCTCGCGTCAGTGGGTCTTCGACGTTGCAAAACAGCACCGCGGTCGGAGCCTCGGTAAACGGGTCCATAAAGATGGTCTCCGCGTCTGGGACGAGCAGCATGTCAGATTGGTCAATCGACTGAAATCCGCGCACGCTGGATCCATCGAAACCGAGCCCGTCCTCGAAAAGCTCCTCGCTCAGCTCGCCGATGGGGATTGAGAAGTGTTGCCAGGTACCCGGCACGTCTGTGAAACGGAAGTCCACCATCTGTGCATCGTGTTCCTGGGCGAATGTTATGGCCTCTTTTGGTGTCATCTGCTGAAATGTTCCTCCTGAACATGACTGCGTGTAAACGCCTGAAAATCGGGCTCTGAAAGAGACGAAGGCGCCGGAAAGCCGGACGCCTTGTCTGTAATTCTAAGTCCCGTGGAGTCTGTCGCAACCACGGGGACTCAATATACCTAAGTGTTCTGGACTATTTCGCGGGAGGCGGCGGTGGTTGCGCAAAGCGACCGAACATTTTCTTTGCGCGCTCAACCAGACGGTCGATTTCCGAGCGGGTGGATTGCGGCAGCGACTCAAACGGCCCAAACTCCGTGCCCGGAGCTGCGGTCATCCCAAGAAACAGGACAGACGCCTTTTTTTCAGGCAGAAACTCAATACCAAAATAGACGCTGTCACCAATTGCGGGTCGATAGCCTGCAAAGCTTATCGCCGGGCCGTCGGAAAACCCGCCCATGTCCCCATCAGCCATCAGTTTCATCATTGCGACCATCTGAACAGGCAGCGTCCAGGGAAACTTCACTTCGCCGAACTGCACCTTGACAGATACAGCCGACACAGATTGTCCCGCCACTCTAACGAGCGCATCTGTAGAGGGCCCGTTGGGCAATATTTGCGTGATCTCTCTGTCTTCATAGCCAATGACTCCGTCGTCTTTAGGCGGCTCCAGAGCTTTCTCGATGTCACCCACAACTTCCTCTAGGTCATCCTCGTCGCCAAGCTCAAGCATATCGAGCAAGTCGGTAAGGCTCCGATCAGTCCACGAGTCTCCCGACCTGTACAGAAACGTCGAGAGGTTGGACCTAACAGCAGGCGACAATCTGCCGAACGCAACGCCGTCACCTTTGGCAGCGGCCTTCTCCATCGGGGTCATCGCTGCCCATGCACGCAGCGCGTACGCGGTTGTCACATCCATCGAGTCGAAGGTGCCGAGCAGCGCGAAAAGTAACTCCACGACGCCAGAAGCGAACTGCAGGTCGGTTAAATCCGACGCAAACTTGGCTGTCTGGTCAACGGTGAGCCCATGTTGATCCGCAGCGAGGTCGCGATAGCGGAAGAGGAGCGGGCGCGGAAGCGTCGCGGCTCTGGCAAGAGCCGGCGATTCGTTTCTCATTGCGACCCAGCCCCCTTCGTACGACCACTTAGATTTGGACGCCTCAGCCAACGACTCGAAGATGGCGCCAGCGGAGTCACCAGCGGCAGGCGCACCTGACATGATTTGCACGTCGTAGGCGTCTGCGATGTAGGAGACGCTGGCCGCCTCGGCGGTAAGCGGGCCAACTCTCGTCAAGCTGATCAGGGGATCGACCACTGAGCCGCGTGTGAGAAAAGCGATGAACTCAGGCGTCGGCCCCTCAGCCAAAGCAGCGCTGCCGGCGAGTCCCTCTGCGAGTTCGCCCTCGATGGCAATCTTGTCACGAAGCACGTCCGTCGGACCGCGGGGCGGCCTCGGTGGCGCTTCATTCGGTGCACCTGCGACCTCGCCATCAATGCCGCGCAACGTCACCCCGTAGGGATGGTCGCTCGCTCCAGAGATGTACTCTGCGCCCGACCACAGAATGCGTCCGTTCTTCCCCACAATCGCCATCTCGACTCTGGGGGCCCAGCCGCCTCGCCGAATCATCCTCTCTGGTCGTGCCTCCACACTTACACGAACGGTGTAGACGTCCTCTACGGAGAACTTCGTGTTGTGCGCCAAGTCGTCGCGATACGTTCTCTCTCGCTGGTCACCGGCTGCGACAGACTCAGCTTCGAGCCTCGAAATGATGAGATCCCGAACTAGCTTGTGCGCTGAAGCCACGGCTGGTTGGGGCAGCGTCCGCTGAGCGGCGGTCGGGAACAGCGAATACACGATTCTGGAGTTCTGCGCCAGATTGATGAGTCCATTTCGGTCAAGCGAGGCGATCAGTGACAGAGCGAACTCGCTCTCCGGGCTCCTCAGGCTCAGGAGCGCCTCCAGTTGCGATTCGAGCCTCGCGACTTGCGCCCACAGCTTCTCGTCCTCTTCGTCTCCCTTCTCATAGAGCTCTGCCAGTTCCCGCTTGAGCCGGCTTATCTTCGCCGTCACCTCGGCATCAGTTCCCGACTGGCGATCTCGCAATCTACTCCTCGCCTCCTCGACGGCCGGTAGCATGAGCTGATAGATCGCCTCCTCAATTTGCGACCGTTCGCGACCTTCCCACCCGGGGCGGGGACCAAGGGTATAGCCCTCGCCACTCTTCGACCACTCCCAATCAAAGTGCTTTGCGATCCTGGTCAGCGCCTCCGACGAGGGCTTATCTTTGACCCGAATCACTAAGAGGTCCTCGGCGATCACAGGTGCAGCGCGAAGCTCGACGCCAGTCAGAGTCTTGAGTTCAGCGACGACGACCCTAAGAGGGGCGACGTCGCTCCGGTAAGAGATTGCGCCATCAAGCCGGGTGTCGCCCGCAAAAGGGTTGGCCGCTTGGAGCGCGAGAACAGTAGTGAGGGTGAGAGTGTTCATTTCGTTGCGCCTACCCTATTATGTCGATTCTGCGGGCGAAAGCGTTGCAGCGACTTTATCGCGAGCGTGCCGGAACGGAATCTTCAGACCTGTTGGCTTCGTACTACGTATCGCGGCCGGCGCTGGGAAATGCGCGTCGACCGGTACGCTCTTCCCATGCTCGACCGAGATGCCGTCCTCCGCAAAGCAAGCGAACTCGTAGACCTCGCTCGAGCCTCAGAGGCGATTGACCTCCTGCGGGACTACCTCGAGCGTGCCTCCGGCGATGCTGAGGCCCACGCAATGATTGGGGTCGCGTATTACAACAACAGCGAACCCTGGGCTGCCGAGCGCCACCTCAAGCACTCTCTCGCCGCGCTTCCAGGTCGACACGAAATCAAGGTGCTCCTGCTCAGAATCCTCATGGATCGGCACTCATGGGAGGAGGCACTCGAACACGCTGAGGAGTTGAAGCGGGAGAACCCCAGCGACGCCGTCCTGCGCATCATGTATGAGTCTTGCCTGGAAAACGTTGAGAGGCCGGAGGTCGGATGGGAGCGAGACGAACCCTTGCGACGCGTGCGGATCGAGTTCACCGAGGGCGGACCCGACTAAAATTGTCGATGATTCGCGAACTTTCGACGAGCGACGGGCGTTCATAAGCGTAGCGACGCCGGCAACATCTCCCGGCAGATCGATTTTCCTCACACCTGCACTGCACGAGCGAGGCGGATCCTCAGGGGTCCGCCTTCGCTCCTTAATGCAGCACCTCGAACTACCCGTTCTTCCGAGCGAACTCGCGCATGAATTCGGCGATCGCTGTGGCTCCGCTCTCGGGGAACGCGTTGTACATCGAAACCCGAATTCCGCCAACGCTCCGGTGCCCGGCCAGAGTCGAGAATCCCTGCGCCTCCGCCTCGTCGGAGAACTTCTGGTCCAGTTCCTCTGAAGGGCACTTGAACGTTATGTTCATCAGGCTCCGATTCTCCTTCTGTGCGTGCCCCTTGTAAAACCCAGCGTCGATCACGTCATAGACCAGCTTTGCCTTTCTCTCGTTGATCGGAGCTATCCAATCAACGCCGCCGTTTTTCAGGAGCCATTGGTAGTAGAGCCCGCACATGTAGATCGCGAAGCACGGCGGCGTGTTGTGGATGGAGTGCGCTTTATGCGCCTTCGACCAGCTCAGCATCAGCGGCAACTTCTGCTGGGAGGCGACCTCCAACGCGCGAGGTGAGAGGAGTACCGTCGTCGCGCCCGCTGGCCCTTGTGTCTTCTGTGCGCCGCCAAAAATCACGTCGTACTTCGACAGATCGAACTTCCGGCTCAGGATGTTCGAGCTCGCGTCGCAGACGACCAGCGCGTCGGTGGAAAACGATGCGTCGCGCCGATAGTCCACACCGCCCACGGTTTCGTTGCTCGTGTAGTAAGCGTAAGAGATGTCTGGGGAGAACTGTGGCTCGTCGTCGGCAGGCGCGCGGTCGAACCCGCTCCCTTCGCTCGAGTAGGCGACGTGCACGTCTGCGAGAAGTCGTGCGTCGCCCAGGGAGATATGGCCCCAGTGCCCGGTATCGATGTAGTTCGGCCGCTTGCCATCCATCTTCAGGTTCATCGGCACCATGGCGTTTTGAAGGCTCGCGCCCCCCTGGAGCATCAGCACGCCCCAGTCGTCGGGCGCGCCGAGCAGCTTGCGCAAGTTCGCGAGCGCGGTCATGTGTATCTCGTCGTAAATCTTGCCGCGATGGCTCAGTTCCATCACGCTCATGCCGCAGCCTTTGTAGTTCAGCAGGTCGTCTCTCGCCTCTTCTAAGACCTCGACCGGCAGCGCGCCGGGCCCTGCCGAGAAGTTGTAAATGCGGCCATACGGAAGGCCGAGTCCGTGCTTATCTTGCGTTTCGAGCATGAATCTGAGAATACCGGATACGGTCAGCTTGGGAGGCCTTCAACTCGCCCATTCAGAAGATGTCCTTGAGGGCACCTGCGGGGTAGATTCGCGGATGTGGACGATCCGCTGTACTTGGTGATCGCCACTGCAAAAGGAGAATCTAACATGAGACCTGAAGGGCTACCCAAGATGGCAGCCGTTTGCATGCTCGCTATTCTCGGGGCGAGCGTGGCCGCAATCGGCCTGCATCCCGCGGAGTCGGTCATTCCGCAGGACCTGAGGAACACCGTGGCACGTGTGCAAGTTCTGAATGCAACAGGAAGGCTGGAGCAGACAGGCAGCGGCGTTGTTGTTGGCGTCAAGCAGATCGAAGGACGAGACGAAGCTTGGCTCTGCGTGCTAACTGCAGATCATATCGCGGACCCATTTCCGGGCGAAGCGGTGAATCGGCGAGTTGGATTCGGCAACAGTGCGGGCGTGATGGCGGGGCCTTGGCAGAGCGCAGAGGTGATTTGGATACCGGGGCCGGTTGTGCGCGAGCGGGGCCAAGACTTCTGGGTGGACCTGGCGATGCTGGGGGTCCGAATTCAGAACTTCGCTGCATTCAAGCGGGACTTCCCGATGGCACCCGCTCCAGTCGCGAATCGGGACCCGGGCTCGCGGAGGCTCTTCCAGGCCGGGTACGGCTATCCTACGACGATTGATCCGCGACTGCCAGGCTTTTACCGCGTCCAGGAAGTCGATGGGGCTGGGCGACAGAACTACGGGACGCTTCGCGTCGGGGAGAACGACTCGGACCGAATCATCAACGCGTACTCACGAACAAGTCGGGCGAACAACAAGCAATACCGGTTCGCAGCGATCGAGGGAGACCTGGACTTTGTACGGCGGGGAAACAGATGGCCGCCAGTTTCCGGCGAATCTTATCCATTGCGCAGGGACTCAGGCGGGCCTTCCTTCGTGTTCGCGCCGCGGGAGAGGGAGTGGCTACTCGGCGGAATTCACTCGGATTCAGCCACCCGTGGGCGTCCAGGCGACCTCGTCGTCAGGGAGGGCGACCTGTGGCACGACGTAGCCGCGCCTTACTATGCACAGTGGATTGAACGCTCTTGTAACGCGGTGCCAGAGCCTGGGACGCTGACTTTGGTGGCCTGTGCGCTTGCTGGTTTGACGCTGAGGCAGAGGAAAAGGTGCGCCCGATGACCGGCGTCGGCTTGTTCTGGCGGCCAGGAACGAAGCTTATCCGCCTACTGCTTCTCGGCTCGCTCCTCCTCTTTTCCGCCGGTATCGTCGGCTGCGAACAGTCGTCCAACAAAGTCACGCAGGAGAGCGCCGCCGTATCGAAAGAACCTCAATCTGACCCAGAGGGCTCTGCATTCATTGCAAATTCTTCAACGAAAATCTATCACATGCCGGAATGCCGCACGATCACCGAGATGGCCGACGCCAATAAGACTTGGCACATGACCACCGAGAGGGCCGAATCGCGCGGGTATCGAGCGTGCAAGGTATGTAAACCGGACGCTCCTGCTCCGCCCGACGAGTGATCTTCCGTAACGGCTCACCGATTCGCTCGTTCATGCAGTAGTAGGAGAAATGAAGATGAAGATTCGATACGTTGGATTGGCCTTCTTGCTTACGCTGTGTGGCTTGGCAGGCTCGGCGAGTTACGGGCCTGCGAAAACGGATGTGCACGGCGTACGTTGGTTCGATTCCTTCGACGATGCCGTTGCCGTGGCGAAGCGGACGGGCAAGCCGATCCTCTTTCTAAGCATGTTTGGCCACCTTGGCGAGGAGATGCCCTGCGCGAACGCCCGGACGCTGCGTGCGACGCTGTTCAAAGACCCAGCGTTCCTGTCGCTAATCTCGGACGACGTCATTCCGGCGTGGGAGATGGTTCGCGCAGTGCCTAAAGTGACGATTGATCTGGGCGACGGTGAGAAGATCGTCCGCACTGTTCGTGGGAACGCGGTGATGTATCTTTGCAATCCGGACGGGACTGTCGTCGATGCGTACCCTGGCGTGTATACCGCAGACGACTTCATGCCGCTGGTGCGGGACTCCATCGCCGAGCTGGTCGGTAAAGACTTTACGGCTGTTCGGGCGTATCATGCGGCTCGCGGCTCGATACCTCCTCCTACTCGCATCACGACTGGAAAAATGATGTTGGAGTCACCGACATTGGAGCTTCTCGGTGCACGTGCAGTGAATGGCGAAATCGGATCACTCAGCGCAGATAGCCCTGAGAAGCGAGCCTTCATAGTTGCGGCGCGGCGTCTGTCCGACGCAAGCCTCACGCCTCTGCCCGTTTCGGTCGCTGGCTTGCTCGCGACGGGGTCACCGATCGAGGGACGCGATCCCCATGAGGTCGCGGTGGAAGTTTTGCAAAACGATTCGCGGCAGAACGTGACGCGGACTCGGCCTGTTGTTCACCTTTTCTTCGCATCAGAGAAGCGGTTCCCGACTCCCCTCGAGGCTCGCGACGCGGTGCTAGAGACGATTCTGAAGATTCCATATAAGGATCCCTACTTCGGCTTGAAAGACGTTCTGCTACCAGGCACACCACGGTAGGCGCGGCGGGGCACCGCCCGGCTATGTCACGATTGGCGCGTGGGCAATACGTTTGGGCAGATTTTCCGCGTTACGACGTGGGGCGAGTCTCACGGCGGTGGCGTCGGTGTCGTCGTCGACGGCTGCCCGCCGATGCTCTCTCTTTCTGAAGCGGACATTCAGCCCGACCTTGACCGAAGGCGTCCTGGCCAGAGCTCAATTACAACTCAGCGCAAGGAGTCGGACACTGTTCGAATCCTAAGCGGAGTGTTTGACGGAGTAACGATTGGCACGCCAATCTCGATGATGGTCGTCAACGAGGATGCGCGGCCGGACGCGTATGACGAGATGCGCACTAAGTATCGCCCGAGTCATGCGGATTACACCTACGACGCGAAGTACGGAACGCGGAATTGGCAAGGCGGCGGAAGGAGCAGCGCGCGAGAGACTGTTGGACGGGTTGCCGCCGGCGCCGTTGCAAGAAAGCTGTTGAGAGAGGCGTATGGCGTCGAATGCGTCGCGTGGGTTTCTAAGGTGGGACAAATTGTTGCTGAGGCGGATGTGGAATCGGTCACAGCATCCCAGGTCGAAGCAACCCCGGTGCGATGCCCGGATCGGGGCATCGCTGAAGAGATGATCGCCGAGATCGAACGTGTTCGTAAGGAAGGGAATTCGCTTGGAGGCGTTGTCAGTTGCGTGATCCGGGGGTGTCCGACAGGTTGGGGCGATCCGGTGTTTGACAGGTTGGAGGCCGATTTGGCGAAAGGAGTCATGTCGCTTCCGGCGAGCAAGGGTTTTGAGATCGGTTCAGGTTTCGCAGGGACTGACTTATCGGGTATCGAGCATAACGATGAGTTTTATGTTGGCGAGGGCGATCGTATCCGCACGCGGACCAATCGCAGTGGAGGTGTTCAAGGCGGGATTTCCAATGGCGAAGCGATCTACTTCAGAGTTGCGTTCAAGCCGACCGCGACGGTGATGCGGGAACAGCAGACAGTCACAACAGAACCGAAAGACACGACGCTGACAGGGCGTGGTCGTCACGATCCATGCGTGCTGCCCCGCGCGGTCCCAATGGTCGAGGCGATGGCACTGTTGGTGTTAGCAGATGCGGCGCTGCGCCAGCGAACCATAAGGGATTAGCCGTGATCGCTTTCGTCCCGTGGAAACACGACCTCCGCGACTACCCATCCGAGACGGTTTGCAAGCGTAAATCGGCCACCAACGGCTTTTGCTAAGGAGTCCACTATACGCAAGCCTAAGTGTCCGCTTCTGTCAATCGAGAAGTCTGCTGGCAACGTTGCGCCTGAATTAGAAACCCACAGATAAACAATTGTTTCTTTCACGGAGATGACTATGTCAATGGCGCCAGGCTCTTCTGGATGAAATCCATGCTCGACCGCGTTCTGTATCAGCTCGTTGACAATGAGCGCTGCCTGAGTCGCCTGATTCATGCCTAATGGTAGGTCGTCTCCAAGAACTTCGATCCTAATCTGCCGATGCGGGTGCGCCAGAGCCTGTTGTTGGTGAGCAGCGAGCGTTTCCGCCACTGTACGAATCCCCACGCGATCTAAGTCTTCGCGCGACAGCAACTCGTGAACCGCAGCAATCGACGCTATGCGACCTATTGAGTCGTTCACGACTTCATCAACACTCTTTCCTTCTGAGTCGCTTAGCTCGAGGCGAAGAAGACTCACGACTTGCTGCAAGTTGTTCTTAACCCGGTGGTGCATCTCTTGCATTAGGGTTGTTCTCACCTGAAGCTTTGCGTGTTCGATGGCGACTGCCGCCTGTTTTGCGAGCGCTTCCAACGCCTGAATCTCCACCCGCGAGAAAGCGTGGACTGCCTCTGTGTAGCATGTCATGACGCCGATTGCCTTATCCCTTATCATCAACGGAACGCATGCCATCGACCGCAGCCCCTGCTCTTCTGCCATCTCCGCGCCGATGTATTCGGGCGAAGTAAGAACGTCGTCATTCGTCAAGGTTCTGCGCTCTATAATCGCGCGCCCAGCGAAGCTTTCACCGACCCGGATGCTACGCTTCTTCCTGTAAGCATAGTGTGTAGATTGAGTGGCTCGCAGCACCAATTCGCCTCGAGCCTCGTCGAGCAGGCGAACCGTTACCACTTTGTAATTGAGTCTCTCTGCGGTGAATGATACGAGTAGTTGAAGGATCTCCTCCAGGTACGGACTTCCTGCAATGAGTTCCGTCACTTCCGTTATCGCGCGATACTGTTCCGCTCTACTTTCAAGAATTGCCTCACGAGACTGCTGATGTATTGCGCGGGCAACAAGCTCTGCGATTCTCGCCAAGATGTGGGCCTCGCGTGCGGTGTATCCATACTGCCGTCGCGTTCTCACGTTTACCACGCCAACCAGTTCACCGCGAGATATCAACGGCACACACAGAAGGCTCTGAAATGTTCGCTCCTCAAGCCCGGGGTAATCAAGGAATCGCGGATCCTCCCAAGGCTGACGTCGGATGGCTACGGACCTTCTATGCTTCGCAGCCCATCCGGTCAAGCCTTGACCGACTTTGATGGAAACTCGACCGACCTTTTCAGGCTCAAAAGTGTCTGCTTCGAGCATGAGTGTTTCGCCGTCTGGCTGCAGCATCAAGAACTGCGCCGCATCGGTCTGGGTTAGCTGGCGGACGATTTCCGCTATCTCTCCTAGTGCAGAGTGTCCAGGCTCGCTGTTTGCCAATACTCGACCAATGCGCTCCAGCGTTTCGACGGTCGTTTCTTCTTGCCTGAGCTTTGCCTTGAGTCGCCGGATGTCATCGTCTGGAACACGGCCTCGCGTGCGATCGCGGGTGGGCCAAACAGACTTTGTCTTTTTCGTGATCACGGGCCTGTTAAATGATGGCACCTATCCGGAGAGCAGTTTGCCAAGCTGATTTATCCCAACGGCAGCCAGGTACGAGAGAGTCGTCATGTACGCAAACATGAAGACAGCCCACTTCCAACTACCCGTTTCCCGTTTGGCGGTCGCCAGCGTCGCCATACATTGAGCACACAGCGCAAAGAACGCCATCAATCCCACAGCTGTCCATGGAGTCATCAGCTTGCGGCCGTCCGGCCATCTGGCCTGCTCCAGTGCGCCTCGTAAGTGAGCCGACTCTTCGTCGGCGTCGCCACCGACTGTGAATATGATCCCGAGCGTTGGAACAACAACTTCGCGCGCGGGGAAAGCCGCGAGAATCGCGGTCGAGATTCGCCAATCGAAACCGGCGGGAGCAAACACAGGTTCGATGAATTTTCCGAACGTACCGAGATATGAGTTCTCCGTCTGTCTCTCTAGAACATAGTTCTCTTCCGAGACGGCCTCCTTCACACTTTGCGGGAGCGCCGCATACGCTGAGGTGTAAGCAGCTTCATCAGCATCTGATCGCGGAAAGTAAAGCAGCGCCCAAACAATCATTGACATAAACAGGATGATCGTCCCTGCAATTTTGAGAAACACTTTGCCTCGGAGGAACAGCGTGATCGCAACGTCCTTCCACTTCGGCCACTGGTAAGGAGGCAGTTCGAGGACGAAGGGCAACCGCTTACCTTTGATCACTCGTCGGTTCAGCACGAATACGATCGGTATCGCGATGAGCAGACCAAAAAAGTGCATCGCGAAAAGTGTAAAGCCTGCCCACCCAGCACCAAACCGGGGCTCGA
The DNA here is from genome assembly GCA_041744215.1 of Fimbriimonadales bacterium. Classification (GTDB taxonomy): domain Bacteria; phylum Armatimonadota; class Fimbriimonadia; order Fimbriimonadales; family ATM1; genus JAHCHL01. The sequence goes on from JBGTLG010000030.1 coordinate 62,701, forward strand.
TGAATGCGCCAATCAACAAAAGGTACACGGGCAACCTTGCAGAGCATGACATCAATGGCGAGACAAGAATCGTTGCAAGCCTGCTTCGCTGATCAGGCATCACTCTTGCAGCCATGATGCCCGGGATAGCACAGGCAAAGCTCGAAAGAAGCGGAATGAATGCGCGCCCATTTAGGCCGCACCATCCGAGTAGTCTGTCCATAAGAAACGCGGCGCGCGCCAAGTAGCCGCTACCCTCCAAGAGCGAGATTAACAGAAAAAGAATCAGAATCTGCGGAAGAAAAACGACGACGGATCCCACTCCGGTGATGACGCCGTCAGTAACGAAAGACCGAAGCGTTTCGTTCGCAGCTAACATGGGGCCAACCCAATCGGAAAGTGCGGTGAACCCCGCTTCGATCAGATCCATGAGCGGCGCTGCGAACGAGTAGATAGACTGGAAGATCAAGTACATGATCCCTACGAAGACACCGAGGCCGTAAACTCTGTGTGTCAATATACGGTCTACTGAGTCGCTGCGCCGCCTTTTTCCGGCTTGCTCAGCAACAGCGTTTTGCCTTATCGTCTCGGCCCATCGATACCTTTCGGCTGCGTCAATCGCGTGAGCTCTCGAGGCAACTAGCAATTCGTGAGTTTCCGGAAAGTCGATCGATTCACGTGCCAGCTTTCCGTCTGGATCGTTGATTGCCTCCTCCAGTTGACCAAGCGTGTAATCGTAACCGGCCCTTGCAAAGGAGTCTCGAAGGGCCACTAAACGCTCACGCAGGATGGTACTTGGGAGCGGCAGGTTTTGCAGAGATTCGAAAATCGCGCTCTTGAGGTTGGTAACACCTTGCGACTTATGTCCAACCACTGGGACTACGGGCACGGATAGTGCGGTCGATAGGTAGTCGACGTCGATCGTCGCACCCCCCTTTGACGCGATATCCGTCATAGTCAACGCGCAGACAATTGGAATCTTCAATTCTGCGAGCTGGCTAAACAAGAACAGATTTCGTTCCAAGTTGTTCGCGTCCATCACGTAGACGAGGAGATCCGGCGCGTCAGCTCCCGCTTGGATTCCCTGCACCACGTCGATCGCGACCTGCTCGTCCTCTGAAATCGCGTCAGTGCTGTATAACCCGGGAACGTCAACTACGCGAAAGCGGGTTCCCTCGTGGGTGAAGGAGCCTTCGGTGCTTTCGACAGTGACACCGGGGTAATTGCCTACCTTTTGGAACGATCCCGTCAATGCGTTGAAGACAGTCGTCTTTCCCGCATTCGGGTTACCGACCAGTGCGACACGGGCGATTCGAGGTTCGGATGTCAGAGTTGATTCGACCAACGAGCGAGCCTCAACCGAGAATTTCGACCATGATGCCCTCGGTCTCTTTTCTCCTAAGGCACAGGCGATAGCCGCGCAAAGCAATCTCGATCGGGTCGCCAAGTGGAGCAATCTTGACTACTTCGAACTCGACTCCCTCTGTCAACCCCATATCCTGGAGCCGGCGGATTTCCTGCGAATCGGTCAGCACGCTGACAACACGCGCGCACGATCCTTTTTTGACTGCGGCGAAGGGGAGATGGTTGGCGGTCAATGTGTCCAAGAATGTCAAGTTACCACAAAATCGACAGTTTTTGATGCGTCCAAATCTCGCTTTGGGTTGCTTAGAGGCGGACGGAGGCGCGGCCTCGGATGAGCGAGTTTAGGCACCGCCATACGAGTAGTGGAGACGCTGCAATAATGAATGCTAAGGGCTCCTACGGGGCCTATGCCTCGATTCTCTGGAAGGCGTACGTGTTACGGCCTCAAGGTTCGAATTCTGCGATAGGGAAAGACTCCATTGCCAAAACGTCTTCGCGAGCGAGTAAGCTTAACGGTTGGGCACCCTGGAAACTCATGGCTGGCCCGATCTAACGGAGAAGAGGACAACATGCATAACACACGAGTACTGGCTTTCGCGGGCCTGATAGCCTGCTTCGGATTTGGCTGCAATTCCGCCCCTTCGGTCCCTGCGAGCTTAGAGCCGAGCATGATCGCAGACTTCGCGAAGCCGGGGACAGTCGTCATTCAAACGACTTATAACGCGACGCTCTCAGTCCCCTCTGTTGGCTACAACGAGGCCAATCTTAACCGCTTAGGTGCACAGGTTCAGGCTGCCCTGAGCCAGGGGGCCGACCCCAACCAAATCTTGGACGCGGTCATCGAAGAGATGCTCACGAACCTTGAGTCATATCTCGTGCCGACGCAGCCGTATCAGAGCGTCAACGCCCAGATAGACGGCGTAGGCTCGGGCTTCTTCGTCACGGAGGATGGCTACGTCGTCACGAATGCCCACGTGGTCACAGACGACCCCGCGCAATTAAAAACTGCGCTGGCCCAAAACGCGCTGGCGCAACTGATCCAAAAGGACGTTGAGGATTTCAACCGCGAACTGGGCGGGAGAGCGACCGAGCGACAGATCGAGTTGCTGAAGCAGGCCGCGGTGAACTTCTACGTGAAGTACATGCAGATAGGCGACATCAGCCGCGCTGTGGCAGTTCACCTCGGCGCAAACGTCCCCGGGGTTGCATCCATGACTAAGCCCGTTTCAGCGGAAGTCCTGCAAAACGCGCTCGGAGAACCCATTCCTGGCAAAGACGTGGCGATCCTAAAGGTCAGCGGCCAGGATTTCCCTACTCTCGACATTGGTGACGACTCCTCACTCAACGTGGGAGACCAGATCTTCCCCTATGGCTACCCTGCCGACGCCACGTTCTTCCCCGCTTTCGACTCTTCAAGCATCAACGAGGCATCTCTCACGACCGGACTCGTCAGCTCAAGGAAGCAGATGCAAGGCGGTTGGGATGTGATCCAAACAGACGCAGCCATCCGAGGCGGAAACAGCGGGGGGCCCGTTTTTGATAAGAAAGGAAAGGTCATCGGACTGTCGACTTTCGGGCTTATCGATCAATCCAGCGGTGCTGCTGCCCAAGGCGCAAACTTCGTCGTCCCAATGACCGTCGTAAAGGAGTTCCTTCAACGAGCGAACGTGACTCCCAAAGAGAGTACGACGAGCGTACTTTGGCGTGAAGCAGTCCTCCTTCGGGCCGAGGATCGTCACAGTGAAGCAGTGAAACGTCTCCAGCAGATGGAGGCCCTGAAGCCTGGAATGCCCGCAGTTCAAGCGAGACTCCAACAGTCGCAGAAAGCGATCCTTGAGGGCGGAGATAAGAGCGGGTCGCCGATGCTCCTCATCGTGGCCATTGTGGGAGGCGCAGCTCTCTTGCTCATCGTCCTCGTCTTCGCGATGAAGGCCAAGGGTGGGAAACCGACGCCTCCAGGCCCCACTCCCCCGCAGGTTCCGGGTGGACAGAACCCACAGCTCCCGCAGTAAGTCCACCGGCCCGGAAGGAGGACTGGAGCTTCGACAGGCTCAGCGGCACGACCCGCTGGGCCTGTCGAACTTAGCGCGGGCGCTCACACCAGCCGCTGCAGCCCGGCTTCGAGCGGCTCCGTACGTGTACAGCGTGGCTTCGTACATGTACAGAGTGGCTTCGTACATGTACAGAGCGGCTTCGCACATGTACAGAGCGGCTTCGTACATGTACTGAACGGCTTCGTACACGTACTGAACGGCTTCGTACACGTACTGTGCGGTTCCGTACGCCCCCCAAGGCTGGTGCGCGTCCGGGTTACAGTGGCCCAGGAGGGGCGTACGAGCGAGGGGGATCCGTCAGCGGGCCTCGATAACTGCGTCGGGAGGGTCACATCCGATCGTCATCAATCCGCCGGCATGAGGCACCAGGACATCCATCTCAAGCTGTTGACCGTTCATCTCCCCGCGGAGCCTCTTCCAACCTGGCGAGGTCCAGACGATCCGGGCATCCATCATCAGTCGGCTGCCGCCAAGCTTCGCCTTTCGCAACTTGCAGCCCTCTTTCACGTAGAAGTCGACCCGGACTTTGCCGGGGTGCAAAAAGGGCGCAAAAGGGTACACAAACGCGAGTCCTGCAACAACCAGGACCGCGGCGATCAAAGTCATTAGGAACCAAAACTGCCACTTCGGACGTGCGTTCTTCACTTCTCTTTGCGCTCCATCTCCCGGCGTTCATCCTTCTTCGCGATCGACTCCCGCTTATCGTACGACTTCTTTCCTCGCCCAACGGAAACCTCAACCTTCGCGCGCCCATTTCGAAAGTAAAGCTTGGTGGGAATGAGTGAAAACCCGCGCTCTTCACCCTTCCTACGGAGCGCGTCGATCTCGCGCCTCTTCATAAGCAGTTTCCGGGGCCGGCGACGTTCGACTTGATACGACGTCGCCATGGCGTAGGGGGCGACATCCATGTCGATGAGCCAGAGTTCCCTTTCGCGGACAGTGCAATACGCACCCACCAGGCTAACATCGCCTGCGAGAATGCTCTTGACCTCGGATCCAACCAAGACGATGCCCGCTTCGTGTGAATCTAGGATCTCGTATTCGTGGCGCGCCTTACGGTTGTGAATCGTCGGAGGCCCAGGCGAACGTGTGCCTTTTGACTTCGACATGACCCGTCTAGAGGTTACCTCCGGGGTACGATTCTCATCATGAGGCCGATGATCCTGATTGCCGCCCTTGCCGCGCTCCTGACGGCCTGCAGCCGACCAGTGCCGTATCTTGTGAAGGGTGAGGAGATCGCCGCACAACTGCACTCGCGGATGAAGGACTTGGATCGCACCAAGAAGCCGCCGCCCCCACTTCTGCCTGTTCCTCCGGCTAAGTCAACATTCGATGCTCAAGTTGTTGCTCGTGAGTCAGCAAACATCAAGGAGCTGGTGATCAAAGACCAAGTGCTCGGAACCGGTCCCGTGGCGGTCGATGGCAAGTACGTAACCGTTCACTATGTCGGCACGCTGCCTGACGGGTTCATGTTCGACACATCGTTTGCGACCGGACGTGAACCGTTTACGTTCCTGCTTGGCACGGGTGCGGTGATTCAGGGTTGGCATCAAGGATTGCGAGGGATGAGGGTCGGGGGTACTCGCCGCCTGGTGATTCCAGCGAATCTCGCGTATGGAGCCCAAACGAATGATCCAGACCGAATTCCGGCAAATGCGGCTCTAATCTTCGATATCCACCTCCTGTTCGTTGGAGCGCACCCATAAGATGCTTCGCATCTCCGATCTGCACGTTTATTACGGAAACATCCACGCCCTCCAGGGACTTGATATTGAAGTCAATCAAGGTGAAATCGTCTCGATTATTGGGTCGAACGGAGCAGGCAAGAGCACTTTGTTGCGCACGATTTCAGGTTTGCTCCGTCCACGCCAGGGCTCCGTAAGCTACTGCGACGAAGCCATTCACACGCTCGCCCCGCACGAAATCGTTAGACGCGGGATCGTACACTCACCTGAGGGGAGGAAGATTTTCACTAACATGTCCGTCGGTGAAAATCTCAAGCTCGGCTCATACCTTCGCAGGGACACTGATGTTGCCTCCGACGTTGAGCACGTTCTCCAGCGATTTCCAAGGCTAAAAGAGCGCATCAAGCAAAACGGCGGCACACTAAGTGGTGGCGAGCAGCAGATGCTCGCTATCGGACGTGCCCTTATGGCGAAGCCCCGAGTACTGCTTCTCGACGAGCCGAGCCTCGGCCTGGCCCCAAATCTTGTATCAGAAATCTTTAGAATCGTGAAACTCATCAATGACGACGGGGTCACCGTTCTACTCGTGGAACAGAACGCCAATCGTGCGCTCGAGTTAGCTCACCGAGCCTATGTGCTTGAAACCGGCTCGATCGTCCTCCAAGACACCGGCGCAGCGCTGCTTGCCAACCCGAAAGTGAAGGAGGCCTACCTCGGCGCGTAGCGGATGGCCAGGGTTACCGTTTCCGAGATGACGAAAGAGCACGTGCCTGCCGTGCTTGCGATCGAAGCAAAGTGTAATCCTGCTCCGTGGAGTGAGGCCTCGTTCCGCTCTGAGCTAGGCAATCCGCAGGCACACTACACCGTCGCTCTAGCCGGATCCAAACTGGTTGGCTACTGCGGTTGTTGGGACGTCATTGACGAGGTGCATGTAACCAATATCGGCGTGGATCCAGACTTCCGAAGACAGGGTGCGGGCAGGCTGCTCATGACGCACATGCTCGCAGTCGCGGTTGACAGAGGGATGCGATGCTCAACGCTAGAGGTCCGCGAAGGAAACGCGGCGGCGATCCTGCTCTACGAAGCGCTTGGTTATGAAAAGTGCGCGATTCGAAGGGGCTACTACCCGAATGATCGCGAAAATGCCGTTGTGATGTGGCTCTATGACCTCAGGAGCAGGACATGGAGTACGTAGCTGGCCCGGTGCTTGGCATAGAGACAAGCTGTGATGACACGTCAGCCGCCATCGTTGTCGGGAAGAGGATTCTCTCCAACGTCGTCTCCTCTCAGGCGGATCTCCAGAAGAAGTGGGGCGGAATTGTGCCCGAGGCCGCAGCGCGTAGCCATACCGAAGCAATGCTGCCGGCCATCTCGGAAGCGCTGCGCGGCAGTGCCGTCGGTCTCACCGATCTGACTGGAATCGCCGTCACAAACAGGCCTGGCCTAGTAGGAGCACTGAGCGTCGGGGTCACCACGGCCAAGGCGCTATCTCTTGCGCTTGGGATCCCGCTCGTAGGGGTTCATCACCTTGAGAGCCACACACTTTCTCCACTCATCGAGTCGGATGTCCCATTCCCTCACGTTTGTCTGTTAGTGTCGGGCGGGCATACCGAGTTGATTCTCGTGAAACGCCCTGGCGTGTACTCCAAACTTGGCGGGACGATCGATGACGCTGCGGGGGAGGCATTCGACAAGGCTGCCAGAACGCTCGGGCTCGGTTACCCGGGCGGTCCCGCGATCCAGGAGACTGGCGCCGCGGGAGACGCGAAGCGCTATTCCCTGCCCCGAGGCTTGAAGGACCCGTCTTTCAATTTCAGCTTCTCCGGCTTGAAGACGGCAGTGATGCTCCTGGCCGAGCGCGAAGGTGAGGCACTCGACCGCCCGTCAGCTGCGGCCTCGTTCGAGGCGACCGTTGCAGAAGTCCTGTCACATCGCGCAATTTTTGCGTGCCGCGAAACGGGGGCGAGAGCCGTCACTTTAGTGGGCGGTGTCGCGGCGAATCTACGTCTTCGCGCGACTCTCGCGCGAGCAGCAAGCGAGGCGAGAGTTGACTTTTTCGTTCCAGGAGCATCACTATGCACAGACAATGCGGCGATGGTCGCCCACGTCGGTGCTTGGCGACTCAGTACGAGCAGAGGCGATGACTTTGATCTGGACACCGAAGCGGTAAGCTCTTTGCCAACAGGAGAAGCTATATGAGTGAGTCAACCGAATCTAAGTCACCAGGAATGGATCCGCGCGTGCTCGGCGTTTGGGCCGCTATCGCCATAGTAATCTTTGCTCTTCTTTGGCTGATGTTCTCATTCCGAGCGCTGAGCGGTGAGTTGGCCCAGCAGAAGGATGCACACGCCGTAGCATTAAAAGCCGAGCAAGAGGCTGCCGCAGCCGCTCTCGACGCGGACCGGCGTGCCGGGACCGCAAGGCTGGCTGAAGGTATGGGCACGGTGTTCGCGCCTCTTATCCTCAACAACCCGGATGGCGGCGCGACGCTCAAGCTGGTCTGCGAGTCCTTGGCCAGCTCGAGAACGGTGGAACTCGTTATCGTCACCGACACCGACGGAAAAGTCTTAGCGACGAGCAACGCTTCATTCGCAGATCGAAGTTTCCCTGAGATGTCGTCGCAGGGGACAGCCGAAGTGAAGGAAGATGATGGCTGGCTCGTTACCCGGCCCGTGACGTTCAACAACAACCGAATCGGGGCGATCAGGATCAAAGTCAAGTACTAAGCATCACCGGCCAGCACGGGCTCCGGCCCATGAGGGCCGCCGAGCAAGATGTTGTCTAGCGTTGCGATTGCGTAAGCTCGAAGGCTGGGATCAGGGTCAGAGTCCGCCGCAGTGCGCAATGCCTGCCGGACCTTTTCTTGGTACCCAGGTAGCCATTCGCACAGGTGAATCATCCCATGAATGGCACTTCTACGCCCGTAGGGCTGTTCACCGTGAAGCAAAACGTCAATCAGAACATCTCCGGCTCCCTCAGTAGCGACATGGTCTCCAAGCACGTCGCCTGCTTTGTAAATGGTCCTAACGATGTCGTCCGGCGTCGTGCGCATCAGCACTCGGATTGCTTCAAGCGCTTCTTCAGCCTCTTGAGTAGTCCTACAAACATTCGGGAGGTCTTCGAAGATGTCCAGCGCACACCACTGCGCTGTGCGCCTGTATGGGTGTCCGTCTTCCCGAATGATCCGGATAAGGCAAGGCGTAAACAGGCCAGATGCCGCATGCGCGTCGATTTCTTGCATGGCCGTGTATGCGACATCTCGATCTTCGCAGAAGAGCAGACGAACGAGCGGGTCGGGGCTCAATTCGTTCAGGTGTCCGTCAAATCTCCTTGTAAGCCCGAGCGTCCTGCTGATCGCAAACTGCCGGCTAAAAAGCGGCTCAAGTTCCCGGCTCAGGTTTGAGAGCATTCCCTCCGTCGTAGCGCCCTTCGCTTCCGCCTTCAAAAGCTCGCACCGGCCAAAGACCCCAAATGGTGTCTCGGCGACGAGGACCTCGAACGCCTCGCCGTGCGTTTCGTATCGGAGCGATTGCCTAAACTCGGTCGGCTTCACGTTGTACTGTGCAGCGACGCTTTGCTTTGGCCAAATGAACTGCCGGCGATGACCCGGATTTACTGGTGGGACGGGCCCGCGGTTGCGGCCGCTCTCTGCCTCTAGAAACTCCTCAAGGCTCGCGCACAAGCTGTCCGGCGTCCAATCCACGAGAACAGTTTGGTCGGAATGGGGGCGAAAGGTCAAGCGCAAGGCCGAAGGTACAATCGGACAAGTTATGTCGACAGAGAATGCACAGACCCCTCCGACTGACGCGGAGGACGTGCAATTCCCCAGTGAACTGGCCGATACGCTCAATGAACAGGCGACGGCCCGCGACACGGAAATGGCGGCCCTCCAAGATCGCGTCTCCCACCTGGAAGCGAAGTTAGCCGAGGCTCGGGACGGAATGCTCCGTGCCGTTGCGGATCTTCAAAACGTGCGCCGCCGGTCCGCGCAAGAATCGATACAGGCACGAGAAACTGCCGCGGGTGAAGTAGCCGCGAAGTTGCTACCAGTTCTTGATAACTTCGAGCGCACTCTGGCGGCTGCCGAGGCGGGCGCAAGCCTCGAATCCGTTCTGAATGGCGTGACGTTAGTTGATCGACAGATCCGCGAAGCGCTTGAGCAACACCACGTACGGCCGATCGCGGCGTTGGGACACCCATTCGATCCAAACCTCCACGAAGCCGTCATTGATGAGCACAGCCCGCATCCGGTCGGCACCGTCATCGGCGAGCTTGAGAAGGGCTACCTAATCGGCGACCGAGTCCTGCGCGCAGCGAAGGTGAAGGTGAGTAAGGGCGACACGGAATGAGCCTGTTCGGCACCGATGGGGTCCGTGGCGTCGCAAACGTACAATTGACTCCCGACTTCGCTCTGCGCCTTGGTTCGGCAGCCGGAACGTGGTGTCGGCAGACGAACGGAAGTCGCGTGGTGATCGGCATGGACACGCGCCGGAGCGGCTCAATGCTTTCCTCGGCGCTTGGGGCTGGTTTCTGTTCTGCTGGGATCAACGTCACCACGCTCGGCGTCGCGCCTACTCCAACTGTCTCTTTTGCTGCCCGTTGTGGGGGATACGATCTAGCTGCAGTCGTTTCTGCGAGTCACAACCCTGCTGAAGACAATGGGATCAAGTTTCTGGGACCTGATGGAGGCAAACTTTCAATTGACGACGAGCGCGAAATTGAGCGGCTGGTCGGTGCTCCAACTTCAGCGACTGGAGCCGCAATAGGCAACATCGAAGCCGACGCTTCCTGGGCTGATCGATATGCGCTGTGGCTGTCCGAGCATTTGCCAGGTCGGCTTGACGGCCTAAGAGTAGCGGTGGACTGCGCTAACGGTGCAGCATATGCTGTCGCGCCGAAACTATTGGGGGGACTCGGTGCGCAGGTGAGCTGTGTGGGAACGCAACCAGATGGCGACAACATAAACGCAAGCTGTGGCGCCACGCATCCAAACGTGGTTTCGGAATTGACCCTCGCAAATAGTTGCGATATCGGCGTCTCGTTCGACGGCGACGCGGACCGCTGCGTGTTCTGTGATGAGGCCGGACGTCTCATCAATGGCGACCGGTTTATGGCCTATTGGGCCCTTGACGCGCTAAAGAATGAACGCCTTGAGCCCCCGGTCGTGGTGGGAACCGTGATGAGCAACATGGGCTTTGAAGCGGCGCTGACCTCACACGGAGTACGGTTCGAACGAACGTCGGTTGGCGATCGAAATGTAGCAGCACGGATGGATGAACTATCAGCAAAGATTGGTGGTGAGCAAAGCGGACATATAATTTTGCGTGAGTTTGCACCCACGGGTGACGGGATGTTGACGATGATCGAGATGCTTCGTTTGCTACAGGCAGCTGGCTGTAAGGCATCAGAGTTGGAACCTCGCTTCGAGAACTGGCCGCAGGTGATGGTCAATGTTCATGTTGACGCGACCGACGCGTGGGAGAAGGACGCCAACGTCAGCGACTCAATCCAAGCGGCTAGACGAAAGCTCGGCGAAAACGGACGAATTGTGGTGAGGGCAAGCGGTACGCAACCGATGGTCAGAGTGATGGTTGAGGCTACAAGCTCTAAAGACCGGGACGAAGCCCTGGAGCTTATTGTGGACACCCTCGCGCGCGAGCTCGGCGGAAAACCGGGAAGGAGGATCGAGCTTACTCATGCTCTTGGCGATTGATGTTGGCAACACGCATACGGTTGTCGGAAGATTTGATGGCGCCAACTGGTCATCGGTCTGGAGGCTCCCCACGCAGGCGGAACTGACTGAAGACTTTCTCGCGGCTACATACTTTTCACTTTGCCGCGAGAGTGGACTTGACCCAATTCCCAAAGCAGCCATTTGCGCGAGTGTCGTCCCCGCGCTAAACGAACCACTGCGCCTCTTTGCAGAACGACATTTACACACGTCAATGGTGTTCGTCGCATTTGATACCATCTCAGATCTCGTTGTTAACTACCGCCCGCCCTCTGCAGTTGGCGCTGACAGGATCGCGAATGCAGTATCTGCGCTTCGTAAGTATGGTGCGCCTTGCATCATCGTTGACTTTGGAACCGCAACCACGTTTGACGTCATTTCAGCCAAAGGCGCTTATGAAGGGGGCACCATTCTCCCCGGTGTTGAGTTGTCGCTGGGCGCACTCTCATCTCGCGCCGCAAAGTTACCAACAGTGGAACTCACTGCGCCCGTTTCGGTGATCGGTCGGGACACAGTGAGCAGCATACAGTCAGGCTTCATATACGGCTACGCTGGCGCGATAGACAGTCTCGCAACTCGCATCCGTGCTGAGCTTGGCGCCGATGCCAAAGTCATTGCGACAGGCGGCTTAGCGGCAATGTTTTCAAAGCACTGCGCGATGATTGATGCGGTGGACACTAATCTTACGTTAGATGGCCTTCGCTTCATCGCAGAGACGCTGCCCTAATGATCTGGTTGGCATATTCCTGTTAGTATTTCGCGGACCCCATCCCGTCCACTTCTTTTGCTTCTTCCGGCAAGATAGGCACACCCCATGCTGAATTGGACACCGCTCTCGCCGCTATATCGAATTGCCTTAGCCACTTTCCCTGCGAGAATCCAATCCGCATACTCCTCGGCCCTATCTCCGGCCAGTATTACTTGCGCAGCTTCTCGCACAACCGTGTTGATAGGTTGGAGTAGCAGGCGGTCTGAATAGTCTACCGTTGCTTCGAGATCGTAAAGGTACACAACATCTCGAAGAATGGTGCTCGCTGTTTTCGGGCCCAACGTTCGAATCTGCACAAGCCTATCGAATGCTGATTCGCATCGGTGCGTTTCGCTAATCTCGTTGCGTAACCACTCAACAATGTTGGCGTGGCCGAACTCCTCGTGAATCTCAAAGCCGAGGCCAGCTATACCTTCTATCACCGGTCTATTCGACTGCTCTAGGCTTCGTCTGCCTTCGTCCGCACAGATTTCTTCATAGCTCAACCATAACGACTCCGAGTCACAAGACGCCATGAACTCCATGAAGTCGCTTCCTTCTATGGTGCGATCGAGCGCACGCAGCATCATTCTTGACAAGACATCTCTGTCTTGCCCGCGTCGAAAGATAGCATAGTGGCCAAGCAACAACCGTAACGCGTTTTCAGGGGAAATCAATGCTTCGCGCACCGCCCCAGGGGTCAGTGCGTGCGCACGCACTACCCGTGAAGCCGTGGGAATCAGTATTTCTGACGCGTACTTATCAGCCGGCCAACTCGCGAGTGTTTGAATCAGTCGTTTCGCGCGCGAATCAAGTATGCCAGGCTGCACTTACTCCAATCAGAACCTCGATGTGCTTGCCAAACCAACATAGATTGGCAGCGTCGGAGTTTGCGAACCGCCTCCCGCCGCCCCTCGTCGGACGACATCAAAGACCATCCAAGCAAACTCCCCAATGGCGATTCGATTGTTACGCATCTGCGCAAGCGTGTTCACAAAGCCAACAGTATAGGCGCCATGAACACTGTTCTCATGCACTGTGGAGTTGCACGTTTCGCCAGGAGCCGCGCCCATAGATTGAGCAATCTTTCCTACCTGCGGGATGTCGCCACCAAAAACTCGACCGTCAGGGTTGAGCTTCCGATCCACCTGATAAAATGTAAAGATGTTCGCCCCCTTCGGAACGAACTGAGCGTATAGGTCGTGCTTCGAGGCCCAGCCACCATCTGCAAACCCAACTCGATCACGACCGCTTTCGTCATTCTGCACGGGTCCTGTGTAGTAAATCAGGACTGTTCCCCCGTCGGGCATGGCGTCTGCAAGAGTCTTTGCAGCAGTAGAGAACTGCGCGCTTGTAGGATTCTTTAGTGTCGTGACATTCTCTTCTGCGTAACCTGCATGCCGGACGAGTGCGTCCTTAAGCAAGTCAACATCAGCTGTGGCATACGCATGGCTGCCTTCACCAACGCCGATGATTAAGGCGAATTTGTAATCCAGCGCGGGAACGATGCCGAAGGGATTGTCAAGACCCGGAAGCGCCATTCCGACCGTGTCAATGTTTCCCGTCCCTCGCAGGACTCCGCTGAGAACTCTCATGTCCTCGTAATCAATCACGTCTCGGTCAACCTTGAATGATCGAGCAGGATCGATTTGTTGGAGCCTCTCCTGAACCACAGCGGCTTCTTGCGCTCGGTTGTCGGCCGCAAGCGCCGCTGCCAAAAAGAGCATCGATTCGATACTCTCCTGACCCTTTGCGGTGAGACTACGGAACTCTTCAATCGACTTAGCCAGAAGATCTTTCCGCTCCGTCGGGTTTGCTGCGTTTGCTGCCATTTTGAATGCGCTATAGGCTGCCGCAAAGTTTGGTGAGTAGGCTGCCCCGTCTCTCCATGGGCGTCTGTTGGTGATACTTGTGCCGATCTGGCTGGGGCGATCGGAGTCGGCGGCTCTGTCACTTATTGCGTCGAGGAAAAACTGGCGCGCGCCAGCCCAGTTGCTTTTTCGCGACTCCGCGAGGCCCTTCTCATATGCGACGCTCCACTTGTCTGCGAGAGCCGTCGAAGCAAGAATTGTGCCGAGGAAAACCAGAGTTATCGTTAGTGACCGTCTTGACATATCGCTTTATCTCCCTCCAAGCAAGAAAGACATTGAAACCGTGAAGTCTGGTCGGCCCTGTCCACTGGCAGCGGCAAATCCCAAATCGACAGAGTAGTCTTCTTTGGTGGGCCTGTAACCCAGGCCAAATGTTAGGACATCTCGGCTTGCGAAGTTGGTACCGCCCTTGTCTGTGATTCGGAAACCGAGGCGGACAGGGATGTAGCCAAAACCATGCGCCCAGTTGTACTCAAAGCCCAGGCCTGCTGCGATCTGACTACTTCGCGACAGGATCTTTCCCCCGTTCGCTGGAAAGAAATACATCGCATCGACTCCGCCTATCAAGTAGTCGCGGCCGCCCCTCAAGTTGTCGGCACGCCAGACGACGCCTCCCTGCAGCCGAGCCGGAATTGCGCTCGCGAAAGCGTCCACTTCACCCATACCCATGAGTCTTATCTCGCTACGATAGCTAAACCCAAACTGGACGTTCGACTTTTCTTGGGGCGCGAACTGTACACCAACGATCCCACCGATGCCCCAACCGCTACCGCTGACATCGACATCTTCTAGAACGGTGTTGTTTTGATCTTGGGAGAACACTCGATTCGAGATCGCTTGATTCGCGATAACAATCCCGCCACCGAAGTTAACACGACCGTTGCTCTTGCCGTATGCGATCGTGAAGAAGTCAGTGGAGGACCTCAGGAGTTCGTTCTTCGTGATGGTTTGACCAGGATTATCCGGGTTGGTCAGGTTGCTGCCGCTGCCAAAATCGCGGAGGTGTCCGCCCAGCGCGTAGCTGACGCCAAGCGTGCCGCCCGCCATCGGCATTACGATGCCCGCAAACGTGATTCCGGATCCGCCATAAGCACTTGTCGATGATCGATCCGGTGCGTCATAACGCCCCGTGAGCGACGTTGTAGCGTCCGGCCGGTTTCTAAAGTTGATCTCTGCACGGGAGTCCTTAATCGCGCCGAGTCCCGCGGGGTTCCAGAATGTGGAACTGACGTCGGAAGAGTTTGAGTAGATCGCCCCACCCATACCGAGGGCTCGTCCTCCCATCTCAAAAGCAGTGAACAAGTCAGGTACGTCGGCAAAGGCGACGCCGGTCAATGTCGCAACGACTGCAACCGATGCCGGTCGCTTCCATGCATGAGTTTTCATCCTCTTAGTTTTTCCTTCCCTGAGATTGATGTGATTGACTTATCGCAACCATGGTAGCAATGGCCGCGACGTGCTACGCGCGCGGCTGGTGGTCAGAGGGACTTCCTGCGTAGTGGCCGGGTTGCCAGCCTTATCCACACAAGAGATCACCAATTTGAAATCAGTAACGCCTCCAGGCAATATCACTCTGACGAGACCCGTCCACCGCGAAGTTGTCGTGTTTCGCTCTGTGTAGCTAATGCGACTCACACGTTTTATGAACTGTCCGCCCATCGTCCGCAACTCGACGATGATCGCACCGATGTCAACGGAGTCAGGTGCTGAGTCGATAACGTCGAACGAGACTCCCATCTGACCATTGGGAACAACCAGTTGATTCGCTCGTGGGAACAGCACAAGGAGCTCCGGTGAAGCACGATCCAAGATGACCTTTATCTCTTTCGTTTCCGAGTTTCCAGCGAGGTCCTTAGCAGTAAT
Organism: Fimbriimonadales bacterium; assembly: GCA_041744215.1. GTDB lineage: Bacteria > Armatimonadota > Fimbriimonadia > Fimbriimonadales > ATM1 > JAHCHL01. Next base: position 77,997 of record JBGTLG010000030.1, read on the forward strand.
CTTGATTGTTTGTTCGCCGTCTTGCTCAATGTTCGATGGATCCCAGATTACGGACACGTTGTTCCCGCCACCAGTATTGTTGGGGATGTCCTCGTCATTGACCGTCACGCGCCACTCTTCCATGTTCAATTCTTGGATGAGTGCGGTTATCGTCAGAGGGCTGGCATTGATGAATGAGTTGGTTGCAGGCGAGAAGTCGACAATTTCGGGTTTGCTGGTGTCCAGCGTCACTTGCAGTGTGATGGGCGGTAACGGCGTGCCTCCATGGGTGGAGGTTATCGTGACGTCATAAAGTCCCTCGGGGAATGAAGTGCCGGGATTCCAAGTGGCAGAACCCTCGCCATTACCCTCTGCATTTGGCTCAATCTGAACCACAGGCAGGGTAGTAGATGGGTTGCCCCCCGGATTCTTCTCGATTTTGACCGTAACGCGAACTTGCTGGCTTGCTCCGGTCACGCGGAGGCGGAAAGTGTTAGACGTGCCAACGAATTCACCGTCGATCGGGCTGGTCAACGTCAAGGTCTGAGCGAATCCCGACGCAGTGAAGGCGGCTAAGACCATAGTTAAAAGCAATTTTCTGATCATCTGATTCACCTTGAGCCCCGACCGCAGGGGCGCCTCTGTATACGCCAAAAGCGTCCAGTTCTCTACTATGGACGGACAGCGGCGCGGTTTGATTGTTCCGAATTATGCACCAAGAAGCGCACAAACTCGTGGACTCCCCCGGAATCGTGCCGGGCTACGATCCGATCTGCCTCAGCCTGAACCTCGGGCGGGGCGTTCGCCACGGCCGCCGAGAACGCTGCCCAGCGGAGCATGGGGATGTCATTGTGGTAGTCCCCGATCGCGGCCGTTTGGCTCCTCAGAACCCCGAGATGCCCTGCTACAGCCGCCAAACCCGTGCCCTTGTCGGAGGAGGACCCGATCAGCTCAAGGTACTCGGGCTCGGATCGAACCACAGAAACCCCTTTATCAGCAAAGATGGCAGCTGCCTCCAGCGATAGATCTTTTGCCTGAGAAGGTGCGGCCATGGCAATGACCTTGTGAGCGGAGGAAGCCAGCATCTCCTCACGCGTGGCGACCCGATGCTCGGCGCGACGCACCCGCCCAAGGTAGATCTCTGTCCAAGCGTTCGACTCCGGTATGAGAATCTCGTTGTCTTTATAAATGTGGGCGTGGACCCCGTTGTCCCAAAAGAAGCGAAGTGCTCGCTGGACGATAGCTGCCGGAAGGCGCGATTCGGTTATCACGCGACCGTACCTAGAGACTACGTACGCTCCGTTACACGAGATCAGAGGAGTATCCAACCCAAGTTCCTCCGCGTACTGGAGCATTCCACTAGCAACTCGTCCGCTCGCCAGCACGACTTGGATGCCGGCGGCTAGGGCGATGTTCACCGCTTCAGCAGAGTCTGGTGGGATCGATCGGTCAGAGTCAAGGAGCGTGAAATCAAGATCGACGGCGAGCAAGCGAACTGCGGACACTAAACGGTTGCACGCTCTTCGGCAAAGTGCATCGCGACGTCGGCTGCGTATTCGACCTGTTCCGTTGTTAGATGAGCCTGAATCGGCAGTGAAAGGACCTCCTTGCACGCACGCTCGGATTCTGGGAAGTCCCCTTCACGATAGCCCAGGTAAGTGTACGCTGGTTGAACATGCAAAGGCATCGGGTAGTACACAGCTGACGCAACTCCGTGCTCGCGCAGATATGCCATGAATGCGTCCCGATTCGAATGCCTGACCGTGTACTGGTGGTAGGTATGGTAGGTCGTTTTCGGCTGTACTCTCGGAGTCCGTATCTGAGAGTCTTCAAGCCGCTTGCTGTAAATGTCTGCATGCGCGTTGCGTAACTCATTCCATTGCGCCAGCTTCTGGAACTTGCACCTTAGGACTGCCGCTTGAATTTCGTCGAGCCTGCTCGTGTGCCCGATATAGTCATAGTGATACTGTTGTCGTCCCATTCCATGGACGCGCAAACTCCTCGCCCTCTCTGCGACGCCATCGTCATTGGTGATTAGCATTCCAGCGTCACCTGCCGCACCCAAATTCTTTGTCGGAAAGAAACTCAAAGCAGCGGCTCTACCCCAAGATCCACACGGCAGTCTGTTGCGTGTGCTGCCAATCGCCTGGGCGGCATCTTCCAACACCGAGAGGTTATTGTTCGCAGCGATCTCCATAATCGCTTCCATTTCGGCCATTTGTCCAAAGAGATGGATCGGCAGAATAGCTTTCGTCTTGCCTGTGATCGCACCTTTTAGGCGACTCACGTCCATGTTGAATGTGTGCGGATCGATATCAACGAACACCGGGCGGCCGCCGTTCTGAATGATGGCCTCAATTGTCGCCACAAACGTGAATGGCGTCGTAATCACCTCGTCGCCTGACTGAATGCCCATCGCCTGCAAGCCAATTTTTAGGGCATCAGTGCCACTATTCATGGCGACGCCGTACTTCACGCCGCAAGACGCGGCGATCTCCTCTTCCAAAAGCCGCACGTTGTCTGCAGATGCGTACATCCCGCTCTCAAGAACTCCGAGAACTGCAGCGTCGATTTCCTCTTTGAGTTCCTGATACTGTGATTTGAGGTCTACGAGTGGTACTTTCACTTTGGTCTCCTTAGCTGAAGCCCCCAAGCAGGCTGAATTCCTTCACAACACATCCTGCGCCGAGCACCGTGTCTCTAACAACTGCATTCGGCCCAATCTCGCATCCGTCGCCGATGATGCTGTTTTCAATTCTTGCGGACGACCCAACTCTCACACCATCGAATATCGCGCTCGCGCTGATGTACGCTTCGTCTTCAATTCTGACTCCCTGTCCAACAGAACTGTGGCAGGAAACTGTGGCCGAATCCGCGACCTCTGCCGTGGCGTGAATAGCAGCGTCTCCCCGCTTTAGGAATGGCCTAGGTGACTGGATTTCTCCTGCGACCACAGCGGCTACAGCCTCTAAGTACTGCGACGGCCGCCCTATGTCAATCCACCGCGCCTGCTGTATGTCGCCATAAATGCGCCTGCCCTCCGAAACGAACAGCGGAAACACCTCACGCTCAATGTTGCAGCGCCGCTGTGGGATGGACTCTAGTGCTGACTTGTTCATAACGTACAGACCAGCATTGATTGCGTCGAATTCACCCGTCGGATCTCCTCCGATGGCCCGCTTTTGCTCTTCACTCGGTTCACGAAACCCTTCCACGCGGCAGTCTTCATCAATTGGAACGACGCCGTATGGATGCGGCCGCTCAACCTTGCGAAGCGTCAATGTCACTTCAGCTTGTCTCCGGCGATGGAGTTCAATGATCTCAGCAATGTCGAACGCGTGTATCGTGTCTCCATTGAAAACGACGCAGTCATCGCCTGGCATCTGATCATAAGCGTTTCGAATTGCCCCCGCCGTATCGAGAGGAACATCTTCGACCGCATAGGTTAGCGACACGCCGAAGTGTCGACCGTCACCAAATTGGCGATCCACCGCTTCGCTCATGTAGTTCGTCGCAAAGCACACTTCAGTAATCCCGGCGGTTCGCAGATATGCTAACTGATACTCCAACAGCGGAGAATCTACGAGCGGCATCAACGGCTTTGGCCGCATCAGCGTTAGTGGTCGCAGGCGAGTCCCAACCCCGCCGGCAATCACTATTCCTCGCATGGGATTAGGATACCGAAAAAATGTCTAACGCCCCGGGCATAAAGTAAGTCCAGGGCGTCCGAGTGCGGTACAAGCGATCAGCGAGTGATCGTCCAGACAACTTGATCGACCCTCATCAACCAACCAAACGAGAATAGTGTCCCCGGGTCTATAAGAGCGACACGCGCTCTCATAGCTCTCGTGCCAGGCTGAATGAAGCGAGCCGGATTGCTCGGGGTGACCTCAACAAGTTGGTCGGACGATGTCGCCGAGCGTGTGTCGACAACCACCCATTGATTGGCCTGATAGTCGAACATCGAAATCCTCTGAGTGACAGCGCTTGCCGGAAGTCCCGAAGTAGATGAGATGATGCCGAACTTCAGCGACGATGGGCTTTCAATCGAGGCGACCGACTCAACCTGGAGGTGCGTTGAGGGAGTACCGAGTCCAAGCGGCGGGGCCTCCCGGACGAGGAGCCTGGAGCCGTCGTTGTCAAGGAGGTCAGGCAGTCCGGCACCTGGCTGCTCTATACCGAACAAGACTTGGTATGACGTGGGCCCGACCGAGCCAGACAGCGGCGCCTGAACCTGAGCACGGAGCAGATAGGGGACGGTGCCCGGCTTGAACTGACCAAGCATAACTGTCGAGGGTGCACCTGCTGGCGCGACGTCGGCGTCGAACTCAAAGTTGTACGCCGAAGAGTACTTCAGCGAGTTGGCGTTCGGGTTCTGGGCGTGCGTTTGCGTCGACCAGGTCACCTTGCCATTTGCGTAGGTGCCAGCCCAGTTGTTCCCAGCATCCTGATCGACGTCTCGGAACACGATGTTCGAGATGTTTGCACCAGCGAGTACCGGAACCGAAAACTCGCGGATTTGTCGATCGAGGTCGTGGACGTAGACGACGTACAGGTAGCGATAGTTGCCTCCACCGAGGTCAAGGACTTTCACGCCAACCCAAGCGTCACCCTCGGTTCGCGGCGTCGCAATCTGCGCATTTGGGTCCCAGTACTTTAGCGCCGGATCCCTAACGATTGCGGCGGCATTGGTACTGAACGACCATTGGGAACCCGTCCAGTTCGCTGTTGCCCGCCGGTACCCAATGTTGTTGTACTTGTCGATGTCGTTTTGTAGGATGTAGTACGCCTCGTAAAGGAACTCCGCGCCTGCCACGTTTAGGTCTGCGTCGAGAACTTCAAGCCTGTGGTCGACAGCGTTGCTGACGCTGCCTGAGTTGTTGCGACGGACACAGTCGTCAACGTAGTTGGAGAACCACGATCCGCGGCACTCCCAATAGCCCGTAAACGGATTTACCTCTTTGCGCTCGCCGAGGTAAGTGCGGTCGCCGTTGTTTCCGGTGCCGTACGTGTCCGTACAATTCAAGCCTAACTGGTTGCCGCCACCTGGCGGCTGCTGACAAGAGCCGCACCCAGAGGAGTTGGTAGACAGAAAGCCGTGCTTTAGCCAGCTGAGTCCAACGTGCTCGAATCTGTTGTTGTGAAGCCGGTACAGGTTCATCGCGATGACGGGATGGTTCTGATTCATCGGAGCAAACCAGCTAATCGGGAAGGCACCTACATTGCAGGACGTCGTTGACATCGATAGCCCATTCCGACCATTGGGGAAAGTTCCAAGCCGCCCTAACGACGTCAAGCTGCTCATATTGAACAGTTGGCAATCAACTGGATTGGGATTGTCTTCGCCACCACCGCCGCCGCCATCGGAGGCGAAAGCCGGAGGGTCGATTTTGCCTGCGATAAGTTCGAGATTCGCTGTGAGGCTCACCCAACCCACCAATTGTCCTGCTAGCTCAGGTCGGCCAAACGCGCGCGCAGTAGCTTGGCTGAGGCTCAGGTCCGCAAACGCGATCATGAGTTGCCGAGTGAATGGATTCAGGTTGACTTTCGCGTGCTTCAAATCCAGGGAAAGCCGGCCAACATTGATGGTGAATGCGGACTCCGGGTCGGAGCCTGCTGTAGATAAAGATGGATTATGGAAAGAGTGGCGATTGCGACCGACATTCAGCGCAAAGCCACCGTCGTGACGAACCTCGCCGCCGACGAAGCGGACGATGCTGCCGTTGTCCCCTTCGATAATGAGGGTAGACCTTGGGGTGATTGCTAACCCGAACGCTCTCTCCATTTCAACGGATGGTTCAGCGGTTGCCCTGACATCTGTAATGTTCATTCCCAGATCTCGGAGCAGACTATCGAGCAGCGAAATCGACATATCGCCGCCTTTCACCTGCCACGTCTGCTGTGCCATCGCGTTCTGGGTCGCAAGTGCGAAGCTAGCTACGGATACGGCGACGATAAAGTTCTTGAATCTCATCTCAAGGGTTCTCCTTCCCAATAGGTGCTGAGTGCCAAGCAAAGGCACTGACTTATTCTGACGCAACTTCGGGGGCATTCCGTTCAGAAGCAGCGCCACTTCTCTAAACTGGTATCAGTACGGGGTATCGATTTCAGGAGCCAATCTCTTCAGCCTGCTGAAGAGCGCACGAGCCGTCTCATCGTCGCCTCTTGCGCGGTAGAGAAACGCATTTGCATACCACTTCGCCACATCCTCAGCGGGAGCGCGAATTCCTTCCTGGAGTAGCTCGTCAACCTTTCCTGTCTCCCTCGCAAGCAGGGCCCAAAGGGCGAGAAGCTGAAAATCGAGCGGCCTGGCCCGACGAGCCTCCTCAGCGAGGTCGAAGGCTTCCTCCAGTCTCCCCGCAGCGCGCAATTGGGCCGAAGCGCTGAGCAGATTTCCCGGCGTCCGGTGCGTTTCGACCAGCCGCAGCATCAACGCGGCGGAGTCGCCGCCCCGACCGGCAGCAACCAGAGCATCGTTCAGGCCGTAAATCCGCATCGGGTAAGTGGGAAGAGCCGGGTCGGTCTCCTCGACCACGCGAGTCAGCTCTCGGATAGCCTCCTCGTCGCGGCCTGCCAGCGCGAGAGCGCGGCCGTATGAAAAGCGCAGTTCTGAGTCAGCGTGATTCACGCTTACCGCGCGCTCGAGGTGCGTGGCTGCTTGCTCGGCCTCGCCAGAAAACAGCAGCAGCGCGCCCAGTCGCGCCTCCCACTTCTCCACAAGCACCGGCGAGAGCGAAATCACGCGGCGATAGTGCTCCAGGCTCGCGGTCAGCTCCTCAACTGAAGGACCGGATTGGCCGCTTTGGTACGCCGCCTCGCCTTGGCGCACGTGGAACATAACGAACGATGCGTAGCCAAGAAACACCACGAGGCATACTACAAAGCCCGCGTACGCCCACCCGGCCGCTGTCCGCTTCCCTTGCGAGCGCAACTGCCACCTTTGAAGGCGCGTGTTCGGACTCGTGAACAACCGAAGCCCAGAGAGCAGCAGATAGGCACAAATCGCAGATAGTCCCAGCGCGAGGAGAAACGGCACCGCCTCATACAACCCTCGGAGCGCATAGAGAGCGAACACAAAGGAGCCAGCCGCGAAGAACTCCTCCCCCCAACTCAAATCGTACTCGCGCTTCTTTCGCTCGGGACGCCGCGATGCTACACCTGGCTTGCCAAAACCCCAGTACAGCGCCCCCTTTGGACAAACATCAACGCAGTCCATGCACTTCATGCACCCCGAATCCACCACCATCCCGTGCTCCCGCACCTCCTCGTGCACCCGTACGTTCGACGTGCAAGCCGTCGTACAGTGCCCGCAGCCGTCGCAAGCGTCGGTCACACGAATCTTCCCTGGAGCGACCGCGTCGGCGTAATAGAAAATCCCACCATACGGGCAGCCATACGTGCAAAAGCCCTTGTTGCCGAGTAGCGCGACGATCAGAAACCCACACACAGCGAACGTCAGGATCGCGATGCCGACGGTGGGAAAGGGACTCCAAAAGTCGTCCGTCGTAAAGTGCGCAACCCAGCGCGGCGCCTCGCCACCCGAAGCCATCCGCAAAACCGTTGGCCACGCAAACATATAAAACGCCGCGAGCAGCGGCACGAACACCAAAAGCCTCGAACGAAACGGCTTCGGGCGGATGCCGATCTTGCGCAAGAACCAGCCGCACAAATCCTGTAGCGCAACCACATGGCAGCCCCAGCCGCAAAAGAAACGCCCCAGCACCAACGTTGAAAGGATCAGCAGCGCAAACAGCACGAACCCTGCGTTCACATAGCCCAACTCCAGCGTCTGCATCGCCTCGCTAGGCTCGACGGGCGTGATCGTCGTGCCCGCCAGCTTCCAGTGGACAATGTGCGCCGCGATGAGCACGTGCACCCCGATCAGCACCGCAGCGCGCCAACGCCCGCGACGAGACGAGCGTGGCTTGCCCGCACTTGAGCGCTGCGAGTGGATCAGTGGAAGCGGTCTGGTCAGACGACGACTCACGCGGTCAGTTTATCGCCAACCGCACTCGCCCACGCGCGGCAGCGGCAGATCCGTGCATCCCGCCACACCGCAGGGTACTGTCACGATGTCGAATGGGGGGCGTCCGCCCGCCAACGACGAAGGAGAAGTGACGATGAGTTTAGAGAACCGGATCGAAGCGCTCGAGAGGGAGCTAACGGCGCTAAAGCGGCGCAACCGCGCGATTGGTGTATTCGCCCTCTTCGCGATCTCAGTCCCTGCGTTGCTGGCGTTCACCAACGTCCAAGAGAAGGTCATCAGGGCAGAGAGGTTCGAAGTTGTCCGCGACGGCAAGACGGTGGCTAATCTCTTTGCCGACGCCGATGGCGGCTACCTGGGCATCTATAACAAGGATGAGAAGTGGGTCGCGGGCCTCTTTGCAAGCCGCGCCGGCGGCGGCTTCCTGAGGATCCTGAACAAGGATGAGAAAGGGGTCGCAAACCTCTTTGCCGACGCCGATGGCGGCAGCCTGTCCATCTTCAACAAGGATGAGAAACAGGTCGCGGGCGTCGTTGCCGGCCCCGATGGCGGCCTCCTGGCCATCTTCAACAAGGATAACAAAGGGGTCGTAAACCTCGCTGCCCACCCCGATGGAGGCAGCGTGTCCATCTCCAACAAGGATGAGCAACGGGCCGCTGCTCTCGTTACCGGCCCCGATGGCGGCATCCTGGGCATCTATGACAAGGATGGGAAACCGGTCGCGGGCCTCTCGCCTGAACCCGCCGGCGGCGAGTTCTTTCTCTGGACGCCGGGAGGCCAGGTGCGATTCAAAGCGCCGTAAGAGCGGGCCCGCCACCTCGAAACAAACAAGGAGGCGGGCCACACCGTCAGCGTGAGATCACGGCGTCGTAACGACGCTCACAATCGCAGAAACATCGCCCACGCGGTTGTTTCCCTGCATCCCCTGAACGCGGTACTCCCGAACCTCGGGCGTCCCAGGGTCAACAGGATCGACCAGATCGACGAACACAGCCGTCTGCGAAATCCCGATCTGAGTCCAGTTCCCGCCGCCGCGACGCATGTCCACCGCGATCACCGAGTAACCGCCCTTGTACAGCTTCAGCGCGACGTCGTGATCGATCATCGAAGTCGCCTTCAGAATCGCAGGCGTGTTCGGGCCGCTCGGCTCCACCGGCACGATCCCATAGTCCTCGCCGACCGCCTGCGTATAGTCCGCATCGGCCTTGATCGTGTTCGCGAAACCGCGCGTGCGAGGGCGAATCCCCGGCTCGAACACCTCGTCCGGCAGTGAAAGTACCGGCGGGCTCGGAGGCGGCGTGAAGGGTGAGTCCGGATCGCCGAAAAGCATATCGTTGCGCCACTGCGTCCAAGCCTCCACGTACCCACGCAGCGCGTCGTCGTAGTCCACCATCAGCGTCACCAGAATGTTGTCGACGTTGGCCCGCTCGATGTCTCCGGCGGTCAAGCCGTGATCCGTCCCGGTCGCCGTGCATTGCGCGGCGAATGTCGAATGAAAAGGCGGCAGCTCCGCCAAGCGTGTCGGATACCAATCCCTGTTGATAGCCATCGGTTTTCCTCTCCAATTTAAGATTTTCGATGCGTGTCCGCCCCAGCGAACGCGCCTCGTCGGAAACTGTACTCCATGGCGCAGACTGTACTGAGCGTCGCGCGGAGCGTACGGAGCCGCACATTACATGTACAAAGCCGCTCAGTACATGTACGAAGCCATCCACGGAATGTACGGAGTCATTCCGTACATGCACGGAGCCACCCAGTACACGTACGAAGCCACTCTGTACAGGTACGAAGCCGCTCGGTACGTGTACGAAGCCGCCCGGTACACGCACAAAGCGGCGCGTTGGCGTCTACCGGCGGCGTTTGCCGGGCCAGCGACGGCTGGCTTAGAGCGCGGGACTAGGTCGGCTGGCCGATGGGGCCGTAGAGATCGGGGCGGCGCGCTCCCCAGAGGTCCATCTCGTACTCGCCTTCGATCTGGACTAGGTGCTTAATGCGGGCACGCTCAAGCTTGACGTCTTCCATGAGAATGACTTCATCGGTGTGGTCGGCGCTGGCCAGGATTGCGCCGCTCGGGCTGATGATCTTGCTCTTTCCGATGAAGGAGAACCCGTTTTCGGTGCCGATTCGGTTGGCGGCGGCAAGAAACACGTGGTTCTCGACGCACCGCGCCGGGCAAACGATATCGCTCGCCATTTCGGCCGACTCAGGCCAGTTCGTCGGGACGACGATCAGGTCTGCGCCTTTGAGTGCGAGCGTCCGGGGGCCCTCGGGGAATCGCACGTCGAAGCAGATTTGGACGCCGACACGCCCAAATGGTAGGGGGAAGACGGGTAGGGAGTCGCCAGGGTGGGCGAAGCGGTCGAGGCCGAGATAGGGGAGATGGACTTTTCTGTACTCGCCGACGAGGCCTTGCGGTCCAAAGATCGCCGCGGAGTTGAAAAGGTCCTCGCCGAGTTTCTCGGCGTAACCGACGATCGCGTATCCCTTGGTCTCCCTGCACGCGGAGGTGATCGGCTGCCATTCCTTGCCGTTGGGAGCGACGGCATGCGCGAGCGCTTCCTCAAGGCTCTTGAAGCAATAGCCGGTCAGGGCGCACTCCGGGAAGACGATGAGGTCTGCCTTGGTCGAAACGATCTGCTCAGCGATTCTGGTGGCGTTGTGCGCAACGTCAGCGAAGCGTGGCTCGAATTGGGAAACGGCTAACTTCATGTGTCGCCTTCCGGCTCTTCAGGATTCGATAAGAAGCAGGGTGTCTCCTTCCTGTACAAGCTGTCCGTCTTCCGCGACGAGCGCGCGAACGACGCCGCTGATCGGCGACTCGACTTCGTTAAAGACTTTCATTGCTTCAATGACTCCGATGACTTGGCCGATGGTGATCCTGTCGCCCACTTCCACGAACGGCGGATCGCTGGGAATCGGTCGGCGGTAGTATGTCCCGACCATTGGGGCTGGGATGGGGATCCCCTGTCGAGGTGATTCGAGGGGGGTTGTTGCCGCATGTGCGGGCAAGTGCGTTCCAGGGACGGCGTTAGCCGCATCGTGATTGGCTTGCGGATCTCGCCGCACCTCAATCACTTGGTCGCCGTTCTTTACACGGATTGACGTGAGTGCGTGCCGGGCGAGCAATTCACCGAGTTTGTCGACTTGGGAGGGCAGATCCGACATGGCGAGATTATGGCGCGGACGAAGGGACTCGAACCCCCAACCCCCAGTGCCGAAGACTGGTGCTCTATCCGTTGAGCTACGTCCGCGCGGGACTGTCATTCTACCGCCGGGTGGGCTATAATCGCGCCCTATGTCGGGGCGTAGCGCAGTCTGGATAGCGCGCTTCCATGGGGTGGAAGAGGTCGCTGGTTCGAATCCAGTCGCCCCGACCATGTTTCTCCCCTTTTCACGCTACCTCCTTGACGGAAGAGCGGGATTTCGGCCATAATTGCTGACCGCGTCGTCCGAAGGGAGCCACGTCTTATGAAAGCGGAAACCCATCCAAACTATGTCACTTGCGAAGTCTGGTGTGCCTGCACGCCGGAGCGGCCTGTCACGACGATACTGTCGAACGTGCCGAAGTTAACGGTGGACATTTGCTCCAACTGTCACCCGTTCTTCACGGGCCAGCAGAAGCTGGTCGACTCGGCAGGCCGTGTCGAGAAGTTCCTCCGTAAGTACGGAAAGAAAGAGGCGAAGTAACCATGGCGAAGAAAGGCGAACATCGCGAAGTGATCCGGCTTGTCTGCACCGAAGACGGTCGCAGCACGTACACCACGACTAAGAACAAGCAGAAGACGAAGGAGCGGCTGGAACTCATGAAGTACAGCCCGGCCCTTCGCAAGCACACGCTCCATAGGGAGAAGAAGTAATGCCGAACCCTAAGAGAAAACACTCGCACGCGCGAAGCGCCAAGCGGCGGACCACCTGGACGACTGAAATGCCAGAGGTCACGCCGAACAAGATGGTGGGTGGCGAGCCCTTCATCAAGCCTCACTGCGCGACTCCGGACGGCTACTACAAGGGTCGGCGGCTGCCAGGCTTCAAAGACAAAGAGTAGCTCAGAATCCGCGATTTGAAGCTCCCTGAAATCCTTGAAGATTTGGGGAGCTTTCCACTTGTTTTCAACACAATCCTCGTCAAAAGAACGACAAAACGGTTTGACTTGGGTCGGAGATGGCTGGTACCATGCCGCCTAGCAAGGAGAGGATCTATGCGTTCCATCGCACTTATAGCGTGCGTCTTTGGCCTGACGTTGGTCGGCCCGACGGCAATCGCAAACGATACGAAACAAGCCAAACAGGCCAAGTCTCAGCCTGCAAAAGTCGTCACTCGCAAGGCGACCTTCAAGGAAATCCCCTACAAGACCGAGTTCCGATTCGACAGAACGGTAACCGGCGGACGCCAGAAAGTCGGCCAGAAGGGCGTACCTGGGAAAATTCAACAGGTCGTCGAGATAACGACCGTCAATGGGAAGGAAACCTCGCGCAAAGTGATTCATGAGCGCCAGGTCCACCCGCCAGTGAACGAGGTTATCCTCATCGCGAACGCCGGGGTTGCCCAAACGCGAGGCTCTTTCACCAGGACGAAGACCATGGAGGTCGTCTCGACCGCCTATTCCCCTCTGGAGCCCGGACTGGACTGGAACACTCGCAGTGGCATGCGGGCGCGGAGAGGCATCATAGCAGTCGACCCGAAGGTCATACCGCTCGGAACCCGCGTCTATGTCGAGGGTTACGGCTTCGCGATTGCAGCCGACACCGGCGGCGCGATCAAGGGCAACAAGATCGACGTATGTATCATCGACCTCGACGAGATGAGGCGCTGGGGGCGCAGAACAGTCAAGATTCACATTCTTGATTAGTCCCGACCTCACCGACCCGGGAACCCTCAAACGATTTATCGCGAAGCATGACCTCGCCCCGAAAAAGGGGCTTGGCCAGCATTGGCTGTTCTCTGCGAAAGCTGTGGATGCCATCATCGCCGAGTCCCGAGGTGCGGGCGGTATCCTCGAAATCGGACCCGGCGCTGGCGTGCTCACTCAGAGAGCGACCCAGGTCGCGACCACGGTCGCGATCGACTTAGACCCACGTGTCGAAGGTGCGCTCAACGAGTCGGCCCCGGCTGCGCACTTCATCCTTGGAGATGTCTTGAGGGTGGATTTGCTCGCGATCCTCCTCGAACTGGACCGTCCTCGGCTGGTGATGTCTAATCTTCCCTACTACATCTCCACCGCCGTCATCGAGCGGCTCATCACGTGTGCGGACTCTATTGATTGGGCGGTGCTGATGCTCCAAAGAGAGGTGGGCGAGAGAATCGCCGCGCCGCCAGGCGATCGCAGGCGCGGAGCGATCAGCGTGGAAACCCAAGCGGCATTCGATGTAAAGGTGGTCGCAAAGGTCCCCCCGGGCGCATTCTTGCCGCCGCCAAAAGTGGAGTCCGCGGTGCTCAGGCTCGACCAAAGAGCTCCGACCCGGTTAGAGACGCACCTCGTGAGAGCGGCATTCAGGCAACCGCGCAAGACCCTGCTCAACAATCTTCTCTCGGCGAGGTACGCGAAACCCGAGGTCGAAACAGCGATCAGCCAGTTAGCGATTCGTCCCGATTGCCGCCCGCATCATCTTGACTTGGATCAGTGGACCGGTTTGGGAGATCGACTCCGCAGCCCCAAGAGTTGAAACCGAACTCCCCGACGTACGCGCCGAGAAGCGTTCCACCGACCACAAGGGCTGGTGGCTGCCACCAAGGCAGAATCCCGAGCGCCATCACAACGATCATCACGGGCACACAGATGATCGTGCAACACCCGGCGATTACCGTAGCGTGGTTCACGCGATCTTTCAATCGGGTCGGCGCGAGGAGCCGAACCAGCTTCCTGCTCGTCCGTTCCGGAAACCGGCCACTCGCCTCGATAATCTCGCCCTTCCGCGACTCGCTGCGCCGGTGAACTCCATTGACGAGCGACCACCCGAGCGCGAGTAGGGCGGCGAAGGCGAATAGAATCAACTCAGGCGATAGCATAGAGGCGAAAACGGATTATGGATCAACCGCGAACGCAGGCATCCATTGTTTCCGTCCCGCGTATCGTCTACAAAATGCGAGCCAAACCCTCAGCCTTCACGCTCATCGAACTCCTCGTGGTCATCGCGATCATCGCGATTCTCGCCGCGATCCTGTTCCCCGTCTTCCAGCGAGCGAAGGAGACAGCGGTACGGACTTCCGGTATGTCCAACATGCGCCAGCTCGGCCAGGGTGTCTACCTCTATCTCACCGACCACGACGAAACCTACATGCCCTCCACGAACTACGATGCGCCGATCGACGACCCGAGCCGCATATGGACAAATCCCGTCTTCCCCTACGTCGGCAGCAAGCAGGTGTTCATCGCGCCGGGATCGACCAACAGCCGCTTCGCATCCGGATGGGCCAACCGCCATGAGCAGAGCATCGGAATGAACGACATCGTCGCCTTCGCCACATTCGGCCTGCCGCCTGACAGAATCTGCTTTCCCGGCGAACTCAAGCTCGGCTGCTCCGCGTTCAGCGCGCCCGCGCAGACAAGCTCGATGGAATCGCCGTCGGAGGTTGGGCTGTTCGCGACCACCCCCCACGGTCCCCCAGGCACCAAGTACCGGGGCTATGTGTTCGGTTCGGACAATGGCACGGTGTACCGCCCGCACTTCACAGTGTTCACCGACCTCTCGCTTGCCGTCCCGCTCGCGGCGGATCGCGACCTCGTGATCGAACTCGGCCACCTTGATCCCAACCTCCTCAAGCCGATCTACGCCCGGTACCTCAAAACGGGCGAAGACAGAGGAACGACGCCGGTGATCTTCGCCGATTGCCACGCGAAGTCTTACTCAGCCGCCGCGATCCGGTCGGGCTCCTCCGGGATCGTCTGGCGGTTCCGCTAACGCCGCTTCGGTCCGCTGTCGCCAGCCTGGCGGAACGCAAATCTTCAGCAATGGACGGCACCCCGCACCCGCGGAACGATACTCCGCACCCGCGGAACGATACTCCGCACCCGCGGAACGATACTCCGCACCCGCGGAACGATACTCCGCACCCGCGGAACGATACTCCGCACCCGCGAGAAGGTACGCCGCACCCGCGGAACGATACTCCGCACCCGCGGAACGGTTCCGCGTGACTGCCGGACGGTTCTGCAAGCCCTTCGGAGTATCCTCTTGCCGTGTTCTTAGACGAGGCGGTTATCCACGTGCGCTCTGGCAAGGGCGGAGACGGGTCCGCCCATTTCCGCAAGGAGAAGCATGTGCCTCGCGGCGGGCCGGACGGCGGAGACGGCGGGCGCGGCGGCGACGTGGCGCTCATCGCCGAGCCGAAGAAGAACACGCTCATCGACTTCAGACACGAAACGAAGTTCCGCGCCGAGGACGGCCGCGACGGCGCAGGCTCAACGCGAACCGGGCGCAACGGCAAGCCGGTCGAGCTTGTGGTTCCTGTTGGGACGCGAGTGTTCGACGACGAGAGTGGTCGGCTGATGGCGGATCTGGTCGAGCCTGGGACTCGGTTCGTGGTCTGCAAGGGCGGTCGCGGCGGTCGGGGCAACACGCATTTCACGACGAGCGTCCGGCAGGCGCCGACTTTTGCGGAAAAGGGCGAGCCGGCGGTGGGGCTGCGGCTTCGGCTCGAGCTGAGTTTGCTCGCGGATGTGGGGCTGTTGGGGCTGCCGAATGCGGGGAAATCGACCCTGATCAGCCGCGTCAGCGCGGCGAAGCCGAAGATTGCCGACTACCCGTTTACGACGCTGACGCCGCAACTCGGGATCGTGCGTGTGGGCGAGACGAGCTTTGTTATGGCGGACCTGCCGGGGTTGATCGAGGGCGCGAGCGAGGGCAAGGGGCTTGGGCTGCGGTTCTTGCGCCACGCCGAGCGGACGCGTGTGGTGCTGCACGTTGTGGAGTGCGCGCCGATCGACGAGAGCGCACCGCTGGCAAACTTGCGCCTGGTGCGTGCGGAATTGTTTCGATACTCGGAGGAGTTGGCTTCGCGGCCATCGGTGGTGGCGATGACGAAGATCGACTTGATGCCGGACCGCGCCGAGGTGTTGCGAGAATTGGAGAAGGAGGGACTCGAGGTGTTCCCAGTTTCGGCGGTGACCGGCGAAGGGCTGGATGCGCTGCTGTTTCGGCTTGCCGCGCTCGTCGACTCGACGCCGAGGCCGATCATGCCGGTGGAGATCGAGCTAGAGGCGGATGACGCCGCGGCTTGGGAAGTGCTTTCGGGCGAGGAGGGGTACGTGGTGACTGGTGGCGAGATTGAGCGGTGGGTCGCGATGACGGATACTTCGAATATGGAAGCGCTGCAACACTTGCATCGCCGCCTGAAGAAAGCCGGAGTCATCGACGCTCTTGCGGATGCCGGAGCTGTTGAAGGCGACACGGTGAAGATTGGGCAGGTCGCCTTTAGCTACGCGGAGGATCGATGAGGCTCGGCATCTTTGGGGGCACGTTCGATCCGATCCATAACGGTCACGTTCGGCTTGCGATCGAAGCTGCGGAGGCTCTCGATTTGGATCGCGTCGTGCTTGAGGTCGCCAAGCAATCTCCTCTGAAGGAGTCTTGCTTCGCTTCGGAGGAGGACAGGCTGCAGATGGTGGAGCTGGCGGTCGAGGGAGAGCCCGGGTTGGCGGTGGGTCGGTTCGAGTTATCGCGGCCTGCGCCGAGCTACGCGGTGGATACCGTGGAGCACTACCGAAAGCAGAGCTTGGATTTGTGGCTCTTGCTTGGCGCGGACTCGCTGATGGCGCTGGATGAGTGGAAGGATCCAGATTTGCTCCTTGAGATGTGTCGTCTGGGCGTTGCGGAGCGGCCTGGTCACGTGCTGAAGCCGGAGTCAGTTTCTGTGATGCGCCGAGGCAGAGTTGACATTTTCGAGATGCGGCAGATGGACGTGAGCTCTACTGAGATTCGCGAGCGAATCGCCGACGGTCGCTCTATCCGTGGGCTCGTGAGTGATTCGGTACTCCGTTTCATCGAAGAGAAGCGTCTTTATCGTCGAGACCGAGAGAAATTCATTTGACTTCAGAAGAGAAAGCGAAACAGATTGGAGAGATCGCTGAGTCGGCAAAAGCCGAGCGGATTGAGTTGATTGAGGTTGGCGCAAAGACCGTCATGGCTGAGTACTTCGTTGTTTGCAGCGGCAATAGCGACGTCCACTTGCGTGCGATAGCGGATCGTGTTTCGGAGAAGATGCGCGAGGCGAAATCGAAACCGCGCAGCGTGGAGGGCGCTGCGACGGGCTGGATCCTGATGGACTTTGGGGACGTAGTTCTACACGTCATGAAGGAAGACCAGCGGCAGTACTATGACCTTGAGTCTCTCTGGGCCGCAGCTCCGAAACGCGATCTCGGCGAGGTCGATGATGCAACCGCTTGACCCAGTGTTGGACGAGATCGAGGCGGCGCGGCGGAAGGCACACGTTTTTGAGTCGCGCGGCGAGCACGACGCGGCGGTAGCGGTGCTGGTTGAGATCGCCGAGAAGTATCCTGAACACCCGCTAGCGCGGGAGGCGCAAGCAGACGCGTTGATTGCAGCGGGCAACCTGGAGGAGGCGAAGGCGATCCTTGCAGAGATTGTTGCTTCGCACCCTGGGAGGATAGAGACAGAGCGGAAGCACGCGAAGCTGGTACTCAAACTTGAAGAGCGGAATCTGTCAGCGAGCCTGCTCCTCGGGGAAGGCGACTTTTCCACGCTCATGAACCCTGCGGGCGCGAAGCGCACAGCAGGCACAGCCGCGCTGTTAAGCTTCCTTGCACCAGGCTTCGGGCAGATTTACAATGGGCAGCTGAGTCGAGGGCTGACGCTGCTCGCGATCGCGGGGGTTCTTTGGACCCTTTTCTTCACCCTCGGGTCCTCTGAATCAAGTGGATTGACAACATTTGGGTGGATACTTGGGCTCATCATTCTCACGTTCTACATCGGCTGTTTGTTCGACGCTGCGACGTCCGCTCCGAGGGCGACGTCGACCGAGCGCCCCGAACGGCCAACGCCGCCAGTGGATAAGCCATTTGAATAAGGACCTAATCGAATCGATGTTCTGTACAATAATTGAGGAACGTGGAAGAGGCGACCATGGCTCAGCCTGAAAAACGCACGCATGTTGTTGAGGCGCACTGGGAACACGCGATCACCTGGGGCGTTCTCGGTATCGTCAGTCTGCTTATCGGAGTTTTCTTCGTGGTGTACGGCTACGACTGGCTCGGGGTCGACTTCACGAGCCTCAGCTTTCCGTTTCTGGCGGCCGGGCCCTTGCTGCTTGGTTATGCAGGATATCGGGTGTGGGTAAGCAGGAAGGAGCCAGCGTATACATCTCAGTGTCCCTACTGCAGCACGTACATTGAGTTCACCAGCGCTCCCGAGGAGGACTTCCTTTGCGACTCTTGCAACCGTCGGGTTCCGGTGCAGGGCGGCAAGGTTTTGGAGGTCTCAGGCGTACGCTGCGGTTTCTGCGGTGCGCTCAACTACATGAGTGATAAGACCGAAGTGCTTATCTGTGAGCAATGCGACCGAGAGATTCCATTGCTCAACCCGATTACCGGCGAGATGAGGCACGCCCCACGGGGCTTTGCGCGAGTTGACGACGACGGTGTCTATGAGTTGAAGCTGACCGACATTGGGCGGGAGCGCGAGGCAGTGATAACGTCTCTCCAGCATATGCTGGCGCTCAACCGCAATCAAGTCAAGGACATGCTCGAAAACGTGCCTGTGACGCTGCTGACTGGGATCAATAGGCGTAAGGCTGAGATGCTCCGTGCCCAGTTAGAGGCGAGCGGCGCGACCGCTGACTTCGCTCAAATCGGCAACGCGGCACCTACCGTTTAGCGGACGCCGCGTTCGGGTAACATGGCGCGTCCTTTGGGGGTAAAACTGCCTTCCAAAGGCCCATAAAGCCGATCCTGTCAGGGGGCATCACGCGCACTATGATTTCGAAAGAACTCCCACGATCCGGGGCTGTCTTGCTCCGTACGCTTGGCTCGCGCCTGGCGTTGTTCATTTTCCTGCTACTTCCGTCTCTCGCTTTGGCCGCCGGTGGCGAAAACGTCGAGCTGGTGTTCACACAAAGCGATCGAAACTTCCTCCTCGCTTCGCTGGCGATGTCGGTCCTCGCGATCGTAGTCGGCTTCTGGCTGCGGGCGTGGGTTCTGCGGCAAGACCCTGGTAGCGAAGAGATGCAAGACGTCAGCGCGGCGATCCAAGATGGCGCATTGGCGTACCTGCGGAAGCAGGTGATGACGATGCTGGTTTTCGTCGTCCTGCTCGCTGTTGGGCTGTTCTTCCTACACATGAATGATTACGCGGGGCGCGTGATCTTCGGAATTCCTGTTAGCGTTTGGCTGGCGATTTCCTTCGTCTTGGGCGTAGCGGCATCCTACTTCGCTGGATATGTCGGCATGATCATGGCCGTAAAGGCGAACACCCGAGTGGCAGGTGCCGCGCGAACGAGCGCTGGCCGCGCCTTGGAAGTGGCGTTCCGCGCGGGCGGTGTAGCGGGAATGGTGACGGTCGGCATGGGTCTTCTTGGCGCCACCGCGATCTTCCTGTTTGCAGGCAGTGAGGCCATGAAGCTTCTGATCGGATTCGGATTCGGCGGCTCTCTCGCAGCGCTCTTCATGCGTGTTGGCGGCGGCATTTACACGAAGGCTGCCGACGTGGGCGCAGACCTGGTCGGCAAAGTTGAGGCGGGTATTCCTGAGGATGACGCCCGCAACCCAGCGACGATCGCAGACAACGTTGGCGACAACGTCGGCGACTGCGCTGGTATGGCTGCCGACATCTTTGAATCCTACGAGGTTACGCTTGTTGCCGCGATCATTCTTGGTGCAGCGACAGCTTCAATCTTTGACCAGTCGACGTGGATGAAGTTGATCCTCTTTGCGCTGATGGCTCGCGGTGTTGGCATCATCGCCTCAATTCTCGGAATCTTCTTTGTCCGCGGCAGCGACGACGAGCGTGTCGATCCGCTGTCGCCCATTCGGCGCGGTTTCTGGTTCTCGGCGGGAGTGGCCGTTTTAGGGACGCTTCTACTCTCCTACTTTATGATGCAGGACGTACGAACGCAGTTCTACGTTGATACCAAAGGCAACGCACACGGCGGTCTGACCGACATCCCACTGGAAGACCTGCGCGTCATTGGCATCCTTGATGCCGCGGAGATGCAAGAAAAGAACAAGGCGATGATGGAGGGCGGACAAGCTGACGCCAGCAAAGTCTTTACTGACGAAGAACTTTTGATCGCCTCGAACGCACTCATCACTGAATTCGGTACACAGCAGGCGGAATCTTACAACCAGCAGAAAGCGGCCTATGACCAGATGGTCAAAGAAGCGGAAGAAAAGGGCGAGACTCCTCCGCCAAACACCCTCGGCCCTGCGCCAGTCGCCCCCGCGCCACTCACGATCGAAGAAGTACGGCGCGTTCGCGGCGAACCGATTGGCGCGTACACGGTAGTTGCTGAGAACGCCCCACGCGGTTCTGTGGCGCTGTTCATCTTCGGACAAACGCTTGGCCCGGGCCTCACGGTTTCGGATCCGCTCCTCGTCAAGCAAGAGCGGGCGGCAAACCCGTTCCAGCAAGACAGCGAAACGCAAGAAGCGTGGGAGTTCACTTCACAAGCGCGTTTGGATATGCAACCGGATGGCCCACAGCCGCTCGAGCGAGTCAAGGTGGGTATCGCCTTCGACCGCGCGGGAGACCTCTTCTGGACCTTAGAGAAGCCAGTTAGCGATGATGCAATGCTCTCGCTGCCGCAATTGAGCTACTCCAAAGAGAAGCATGAGTCTGATCCGATGGGTGGCCAAAAGGTCTTAGCCGATGGTACTGCACTCGCAGTTTCCAAAGAGACGAAAACTGTCGAATGGTGGCGGTTCTTCCTGGCAATCGCGTTCGGTGTGATCATGGCGTTCTTCATCGAATTGTTGACGGACTACTTCGTCAGCTTCGAAAAGAAGCCAGTGCGCGAGGTTGCTGCGGCTTCGAGCGCAGGCCCTGCACCCATGATCATCCAGGGGTTCGCGTATGGCATGGAGAGTAGCGTCTGGTCTGTCTTCGCAATAGTCATTTCGCTGCTGGCACCATTGTTCATCTTCCCGCCAGGTGATTACGGCGGGTTCATTCTAAGTTTCTACGGGATCGCTCTGGTGGGACTCGGTCTTTTAACTACGACAGGTTACATCCTCGCGATGGACACTTTCGGCCCGATCAGCGACAACGCGCAAGGCGTCTACGAGATGTCGGGCGCAGCCCACAATGAAGTCAAGGAAGAAGGCAAAATGGCTGGCGGACGTGCGGTGCAGCGGCTCGATGCCGCCGGCAACACGACGAAAGCGCTGACGAAAGGATTCGCCATCGCGACGGCTGTCGTCGCAGCGGTTGCGCTCTTCCACGCATACTTGGACAGCGCCAATCTTGAAGCGGTCGGTCTAAGACTGGAGATCCCGCAGATCTTCATCGGACTTCTGATCGGCGGCGCGACTCCATTCTTGTTCTCAGCGTTCTCAATCAACGCGGTTGGTCGTGCAGCATTCCAGCTAATCGGCGAAGTACGAAGGCAGTTCGCCGCAGATCCTGGGATCATGAAAGGGACCAGCAAGCCTAACTATGCTAAGTGCGTCGAAATCGTGACCGCCGCCGCGCAGAAGGAACTGCTCGGTCCGGGCATCCTCGCGATCGCGCTGCCGGTTCTGGTTGGGTTTGGACTCAGCATCGGCGCGCAGCCCGTCACGATTGGTGGCAGCGAGTACAACCTTGTTGGCGCGCAGGCGTTAGGCGGGTTCCTAGCTGGCGCGATCCTGTCTGGCCAGTTGCTTGCTGTGCTACTCGCTAACTCAGGCGGTCTGTGGGACAACGCAAAGAAGCTGATCGAGGATGGACTGCACGGAGGCAAGGGCTCGGATGCTCACAAAGCCGGCGTCGTATGCGATACCGTCGGAGACCCGTTCAAGGATACGGCCGGACCTGCGCTGAACCCGCTGATCAAAGTCATGAATCTCGTCGCCCTTCTGTTGGCGCCGGTTGTGATTCTGCCGCTTGCGAACACGACGCTGATGGTGATCGTCGCCATCGCTGTGATCTTCCTCGGCATCGCGATCTACTGGTCAAAGCGCGGCTCGATTGGCAGTGAGATCGCCGCAAACACTGCGGCGGCAGATGCCCGAGCTGCTGCGAAGCGAGACAGTGACGATCAGTAATCGTCCATGTCAATCCTGATCGATAAGTCAACGCGCGTTGTCGTCCAAGGCGTGACTGGACGCGAAGGGAGCTTCCATGCGCGTCAGATGATCGAGTACGGTACAAGCGTGGTCGCGGGCGTGACACCCGGCAAAGGCGGCTCGTCATTTGACGGTGTGCCGGTGTTCAATACCGTGAAAGAAGCCGTCGGCCAGACGGGTGCAACCGCGAGCGTGATCTTCGTCCCGCCGCCGTTCGCACCGGACGCGATCCTTGAGGCGGAGGCTGCAGGGGTTCGCTTCATCGTCGCCATCACAGAAGGGATTCCGCAGCACGATATGTTGCGTGTGGTTAACCGGATCCACGAGAACGGCACTTCGCGGCTCTTGGGCCCGAACTGTCCTGGCATGATCACCGTTGACGAGTGCAAGATTGGGATCATGCCAGGGCATATCTTTTCTAGCGGCCCCGTCGGACTGGTTTCTCGCAGCGGAACCCTTACTTATGAGATTGTCAATGAACTCACAAAGTCAGGCCTGGGTCAGACTTCGTGTGTCGGCATCGGAGGAGACCCTCTGCTTGGCACGCGATTCATCGATGTACTGCCAATGTTTGAAGCTGACGCTGCTACGGAGGCGATCGTAATGATAGGAGAGATAGGAGGCAATGACGAAGAGGTCGCCGCCGAGTACATAAAGACGATGGGCAAGCCAGTCGTTTCCTTCATTTCTGGCCGCACGGCTCCTCCTGGTAAGCGTATGGGACATGCAGGCGCAATCATTAGTGGAGGGGTTGGCGGACCAGACAGCAAAGTGAGCGCATTGAAGTCTGCGGGAGCGCTTGTCGCAGAAACAACAACACAAATTCCTGAAATGGTGCGCGAAGTGCTTCGCAAATCATCTGGAGTGTGATATATTCTTTCTTATGCCTGACGTAGGCGCAGACCGAGTCGAGCTGCTCGGCGATATGTTCGCTCATTTTGTCCGCGTGTCACTTTGTCAAGAGGTCGTTGATGGCCTTCAGAGACATGGAATCACGTACACACATTACGAGGCGCTTCGATACGTGATCGCCAAACCAGGATCGACAGTAGGTGAGATTTCTAAAGGTCTGATGATCGGATATCCTAAGGCGACTCTGCTGGTCGGCCGTCTCCATGAACTCGGCCTTCTATCGAAGCGCGGAGTTCGATCGGACAAGAGAATCGCCCGCATATACTCCACTCCAGAGGGTGAGAACCTGGCGAGTCGAGTCGCCAAGCTTCGGACGCGGAAGATGGAGAAAGTCCTGAAGAAGATGCAATCAGATGCGCGGGACTCATTCGGGAGGTCGCTCGAACAGTTTCTATTGGCAGCAGATCAATCTGGCGAGTTGCGGGAGTCTTTCAAGCGCGTTGGTCTCTCTCCAGAGCTTTTGCTTGATTCGGATGTTGACTCGTTTACACCATGAAATCGCTGTACTTTGACAACGCAGCATCGACGCGAATCGCACCTGAAGTTCTGGACGCGATGATGCCGTTCATGACTGACTGTTACGCGAATGCGAGCGCGTTGCATTGTCAAGCTCAGCGAGCGAAGGCAGCAGTGGAGGAGGCCCGAGAAACCGTCGCAGAACTTCTCGGTGCAGACGATTCAAGTGAGATCATTTTTACGTCTGGGGCTACTGAGGGCAATAACCAGGTTCTCCACACCTTTGATGGCAAGCTGTTAGTGTCGGCGATTGAGCATCCCAGCATCGCGAATCCGGCCGCGGAGTCTGGCCGCTCCGACGAGATTCCTGTCTTGGGAGATGGCACGCTCAACTACGACGCGTACGCGACGCTGATACGCCAGGGCGCCGACCTGGTCAGCGTGATGCTTGTGAACAACGAAATTGGGTCGGTCCAGGACATTGATCGAATCGGTGGGATCGCAGAGTCGGCAGGGGCGCGATTCCACAGTGACATCACTCAGGGAGTCGGGAAGGAACCTCTAAACCTCTCAGGTCGACCGATTGATTACGCAACGCTGTCGGGCCACAAGATCCACGCGCCGAAAGGTGTAGGGGCGCTGTGGGCCCGTGCAGGGGCACCCCTACGCCGATTCATGATCGGTGGGACCCATGAGCACATGCGCCGATCTGGCACGCTCAACGTGCCGGGCATAGTCGGACTGGGCGTGGCTGCCAGGCTGCTGATAGAGCGAGGCGAGGCAGAGGCAGCCACAATGCGGGCGATGCGAAACAGAATAGCGGCGTCAGTTGTGAGTCAGATCCAGGATGTCAAGATCAACGGTCAAGAGCTCAACGCCCCTCATATTCTCAGCATGAGCTTCTACCGAACCGAAGGTGAGAGCGTAATCATCAACCTGGACAGCCAGGGGATCTGTTGCACGGCTGGATCCGCTTGCTCCTCCGGGATGAATCTCAAAAGCCGCGTTTTGACGGCCATTGGTCTCTCGGACGAGTGGCTTCGAGGCACGATCCGGGTCAGCCTAAGCCGCTATACGAGTGAAGAAGATGTAGATGAGCTAGTGCGGGCGCTCGTCTCGGCGGTTGGGATGGTGAGGTCGCTGGCGGGCTACGCAACGGGATAAATCACGAACTTTAGGCACGATTTATGCGTCTGATTCGGAGCTTGTGAAAGAAATCACAAGCATTTTCCGCAGGAAATCTTGACAGGTAGCCCGAACTGTGATACCTTGATCAGGCTGAGCCCCACCAGGCCCGAGGTCTGCGCCTCTGGGGCGATCTCTACCCAGCGCGATTCTTTTCGGGGTGTCGAATGACTTTGGTAGGTCGCCTGAGACGAAATGGCCTGCTCGCGCGTAATAGCGTTGGGGATCTCGCGGAGCACACAACGATTTGGAGAACAACTAGACAAGAATGAGT
This sequence comes from Fimbriimonadales bacterium, assembly GCA_041744215.1. Lineage (GTDB taxonomy): Bacteria > Armatimonadota > Fimbriimonadia > Fimbriimonadales > ATM1 > JAHCHL01. The sequence goes on from JBGTLG010000030.1 coordinate 103,002, forward strand.
ACAAACAGCATTCTGCCATCGCTGCCGGATGAAACGCTTGAGGAGGATCTCCTCGAGCCGGCGGAGGTAGAAGAAGAAGAAGAACCGGACGAGGAAGAGCCCGAACCGCAGCCACCCGACGACTCTGAAGAGCTCGAGATGTGGATGCGGCAAACGCGACGGGCTCAATTGCTCACGCCTGAGCAAGAAGTGAGCCTCGCTCGGCGGGTGCAGCATGGCGACGACCAAGCCAAGCGGATTCTGATTGAGTCGAACCTTCGGCTGGTCGTCAGCATCGCCAAAAAGTACAACGCGAGGGGGATCCCTCTGGCAGATTTGATTCAGGAAGGCAACCTGGGCCTGATTCGCGCAGTCGAGAAGTTCGATTGGCGGAAGGGGTTCCGATTCAGCACGTATGCCACCTGGTGGATTCGGCGAGCGATTGCACGCGCAATCATCAACCAAGGCCGGACAATCCGAATTCCGGTTTACGTAGCGGAATTGATCAATAAGGTCGTTAAGACGCAGAATCGACTCCAGCAGGATTTACAGCGCGACCCGACTGAGGAAGAGATCGCTGCTGAGACGCAAATGCCGGTCGATCGCGTACGTGAGCTCCTGAGGGTTTCCTCTGAACCGCTGTCCTTGGAGACACCCGTGGGCGAGAAGGACAACTCGTCGCTCGGCGACTTCGTGCCGAACAAAATCATGCCTGAGCCTACCGATGTCACTACGACCCTTATCAAGCGTCAAGAAATCGACTCGATCTTGGGCCGCCTGACTCAGCGCGAGAAAGACGTCGTAAGCCTTCGGTTCGGGCTTGATGATGGTCGTCCGAGAACTTTGGAAGAGGTCGGTGTTGCACTGAATGTCACGCGCGAGCGAGTCCGACAGATTGAGCTTCGCGCGATGAAGAAGTTGCGGCACATCGGCGAAAAGCTTCGTGCGCTTGGCGTTCAGTTGCAGTCCTCGGCGTAGCCACCTGGTGTCTCAAAGCGTCGGCCGCTCGGATTTCCTGCAGAGCTTCGTCAGCTACCCGAATCTTTGAATTCTCCCGCAAGCGACTCCAACTCAGTTGCGATCACACGACGAATCGCCTCTGATTCGGTCGTGAGCTTGTGGGATAGTTCCGCCCGGTTCTCAAGGGCGTGGTTGCACACAGCAAGCAGGCCGCTTGCGTCGCCAAAATCCACGCAAGACAGTGGGTAGTCGAGTAGCTCGAGGAGCCCCGCAGTTTTGTGACTGCCGCTGGGCAGAGGAACGAAAGGCGTCCCGACCGTTGCCGCCAACACACTCATGTGATATCTTCCACCCACCAAGAGGCTGGCGTTTGCAATCACTCGGGCGACTTCTTCGTAACTCGCTGACGAAGGGACCTGAACGGTATCCGCGTGTTGTCCGGTTTTGATTCGATACCCAATGGTCTTCTGGTCCGCGGGGGCCGAAAGCAGACAGACCACTTTGAGACACTTTTCCTGCGCGAAAGTCCGTACCTGCTGAATGTAAGATTGCCAGTCCACTTCTCTGAGGATCGCAGATCCCGTCACTGCCAAGTAAGCTTGGCCTTGAAGGTCTATCGGGGAGTGAACTGAGGGCCTTGCTAAGAACGCGGTATCTGGAATGGATCTGACGCGTTTGACACCCAAACCGGCGATGAAACGCACAGAAGCAGGCTCCCGCATGGCTACGACATGAAACCGGTTGAAGCATCCTGCGATCGCAGGCTCGAATTGCGGGTCTTTGGTCTCTGCGCTTCCGTTCAGGCAGACCACCCTCTTGTTCACCGCAGCAAGGGCAGCCGGGAGCAGCAGCAGTCTCGCGCCGGTGGTAAATCGGAGCCCGTCCATCGTTCCTTCGGGTTGAAAAATGGCGCACTCTGCCTCGACAGCGATATCGAAATCTTCGCGATAAATCGCCCGCGCCGCTTTCGCGAGCAAATGGTCTCCAGTCGGACTGGGCTCCGAGAGTGCGGCTTCGATCTTTCGCCGCCACCGCAAGTTAATGATTGCGTCGATGCCTTTCGACTTTCGCAGCGGAACGAGGTGAAAAGTTGCGGTTGGCGCAACTCGCGCGAGTTGCTTCAAGAGCTCTCCACTCGTGGCCTGAGACCCCCAGTTTCCACGGTCTCCGGTGTAATTGATTACGGAGATTCTCATTGGCGAAGTGACCGAGACAATTCCGAATGCAAAGCCCGCACCATATCGTCAATGCTGATGGGCAAAAGGTGTGGCGTATGCGGCTCAGCGAAGACCTTCGCAGGGTCGATGAGTGGGCAACCGACAGGAATGCTGCACTGCGCGAGCACGGCATTCCGCGTAACACGCATCGCTACTCCGATCAACTTCTCCTTTGACGAGCGCTCCACGACGTCGTTTGGAGAACAGCGTACGAAGCAGTCCGCGGATGGCGGTCTACAATCGCTCTCGAGCGATTCGCCCAATGCGGCATCGATGCCGAGAGACCGAAGTGCGAGTATAAGGGGTGCGACCAACTCTCGGTACAGGTCGCGAAGCCTCCTTGCATCCCCGAAAATGGGCCGCGCTATCGAAACCGTTAGGTCGTGACCGTGCAATACACCTCCACCCCCTGTCGGGCGTGTTACCCATCGTACAGAGTTGGGATCAATGAGCGCTTTCTCACTTTGTTGTGTTCGACCAAGCGAAACCCACGGTCCTTCCCATTGGTAGATGCGCGCAGTCGAGACTCGCTCCGCTGCGGCAGCCTTAAACATCGTTTTGTCGATGTGCATGTTTTCATCGCCGTCGCCTTCGCCGTTGACCCTGACGTTAGCCAGCGATAGGAGGCTCATGGCGGGATTATGGCGAACTTGCTTCGGTCAGCAAACGCGACCCTGCAGATTCAGTCACTCGGCCAAGCCGGAGGCACACATCCGGTTCCCGCCAGGCTGTCGGTTGATTTGGAAAATCGACGGAAGTTAGTTGTAGTGTCTTGCGGAGTGTGGCGCGTCGGGTTACTACCGATTCGCCAGTTCCGCTTGTGCATCCGTCCAGCATACGTCGAGGGTCTTGGCAGCGAACGCTTCGTCCAACCTGCCCACCGGGGTTACGGTCGGGGCTTTATGGAGCAGCGCGGGATTCGTTTTCGCTTCGTCAGCTATCTCAAGCATTGCATCGCAGAATGCGTCAATGGTTTCCTTCGTCTCGGTTTCTGTTGGTTCGATCATCAGGGCCTCAGGGACGATCAACGGGAAGTAGTTTGTCGGAGGGTGAAAGCCGTAGTCAATCAACCGCTTGCTTACGTCAAGAGCGCGTACTCCAAACTTCTTAAGCGGCTTTGCTGTCAAAACGCACTCGTGCATACAAGTTCGCTCGAAAGCTCGCGGGTACTCATGTTCGATGCGAGCCTGCACATAGTTGGCGTTAAGCACCGCATGCCGGGCAATGTCTGCGAGTCCTTCCCTACCGTATGCTCTCACATACGCCCATGCGCGGACATTCATGAGGAAGTTGCCATAGAACATATGGACTCGACCCACGGATTGGGGTCGGTCGTGATCCAGCTTGTATGCGCCGGTTTGCTTCGTTACAACGGGCCGAGGGAGAAAGGGCTCTAGGTGAGACTTGACTCCTATGCAACCACAGCCAGGACCACCGCCGCCGTGCGGTGTGCTGAAGGTCTTATGCAGATTGAGATGCATGCAATCGAAACCGTGGTCTCCAGGTCTCGTGACACCGACCATCGCGTTCATGTTCGCTCCATCGCAAAACACTTGTGCGCCAGCCTCGTGAATGAGCTTGCAGATTTCAGTGATGTTGTCTTCAAACAACCCGAGAGTGCTCGGGTTGGTGAGCATCATTGCCGCTACTTCCGGCGACAGATGCGCTTTGAGATCTTCAATGTCGGTGCTTCCCCGCTCGTTCGTTCTGACCGATTGGACACGGTAGCCAGCACGAGTGGCACTCGCGGGATTTGTACCATGCGCGCTGTCGGGGACAAGCACTATGTCGCGGTGGCCTTCTCCTCGTGAATCATGGTAGGCGCGAATGAGCAGTAGGCAAAGCAACTCTCCGCTCGCACCTGCGGGGGGCTGCATTGTCGCCGTGTCAAATCCGGTGATCTCTGCCATCCACGTCTGCAGATCGTGGATCACCTGTAGGTTTCCTTGGACAGTGCTCTCGGGCTGCAGGGGATGTGTCAATGCGTATTTTGGATTCGACGCCACAACCTCATTTACTCTCGGGTTGTATTTCATCGTGCATGAGCCCAAAGGGTAAAAGCCGGTATCTATTCCGTAATTGCGATGACTGAGATTTGTGAAGTGGCGGACAACTTCCAGTTCGCCCATTTCGGGAAGTTCTGCCGATTCGCGAAGGTTGCCTGCACCTACGAGTTCCTCCAGTTCAAGTGTTGGGACGCCTGTAGCTGGCGGCGTACACCCAGTTCGTCCGTCACGTGAACGCTCGAAGATCAAAGGAAAGTCGCTCACGCATTGACCGCCTTTGCGACCGCTGCTACAAACTCATCAATCTCCGCTTTCGTTCTCACCTCAGTAACAGCTATCAGCAGAGCATTTGGCATCTCAGGGTAGTAATCCGACAGCGGTAATCCGGCTAAGAACCCGTCAGCCATTAGCATATCTCGGATTTTATGCGCGTCTTTGCCAACGTTTAGCGCGAACTCATAAGCGAACGGCTCGTCGAACACCAAACTCACTCCTGGAAGTTTGCAAAGTTCGCGCTTTGCATAATGTGCGTTTTGTACACAACGCTCTGCAACCTGGCGAAAGCCCGTCTTACCCAGTGCGCTCATCCATACGGTTGCGACAAGAGCCATTAGCGCCTGGTTTGTGCAAATGTTGCTTGTGGCCTTTTCGCGTCGAATATCTTGCTCGCGGGGGCGAAGCGTCATCACAAATCCTCGCCTTCCGTCCTTGTCTTGAGTCCGGCCGACGATGCGACCGGGAATTGAACGAACGAGGCTTCGCTTGACGCAGAAAAATCCTACGAGCGGGCCTCCGTAACCCATAGGCACTCCTAGTGCCTGGGCCTCGCCAACCACGATGTCTGCGCCGAGGTCACCAGGCGGAACGAGGACACCGAGGGCGATAGGGTCTGCTGCGACGATTACGAGCGCTCCCTTTGCGTGCGCCTGCTCAATGACCGTTCGAAGGTCGGTGACCCTTCCAAAAAAGTCTGGGTACTGCACAGCTACGCAAGCGGTTTCGTCATCGATTACAGATGCGATATCCTCGACTTCGACTACGCTGCAGCCGACAGGTCGAGAGAATGTCTGCACACACTCTCGGTAGTGAGGATGGATCGCTTTCGACACAACGAAGCGTGTGCGACCAGTTACACTGTTCGCCATAATGCACGCCTCGGCAAGCGCAGTCGCACCATCGTACATGGATGCATTTGCGACTTCCATTCCCGTGATCGCGCAGATCATCGACTGGAATTCATAGATCGTCTGCAGGTACCCCTGGCTCGCTTCCGGCTGATATGGAGTGTATGCAGTTAGGAACTCGCCCCGGGTTACTAACTGCATGACGATCGACGGCACGTAGTGCTCGTAGATCCCTGCGCCCAGAAAGCTGATGAGCGACCCGAGCGACACATTTTTGGAAGCGATTTGGCCCATCTCACGGACCAATGCGTACTCGTCCAGAGCTTTCGGGATGTCCAGATCGCCTTCTACCCGCAAATCGCTTGGGATCTCGTGAAACAGGTCCTCAATTGTAGTGACCCCTATCGTCTTCAACATCTCTCGACGATCGGCTTCTGTATGCGGAATGTATCCCATAAGTCGGGGCTACTCCGACAGTAATGCGGTGTAGGCGTCCGCATTCATCAGGCCACTCGGATCGCCGTCCAGCTTGATTTTGACGATCCAGCCGGCACCGTAGGGATCCTGATTAATCAACTCACTGGTGCCTTCCAATTGTGGGTTAATCTCCAGTATCTCCCCTTTGACGGGGCTGTATATATCCGAGACAGTCTTCACGGACTCGATGGTCCCGAAACTATCTCCGGGTGCGACGGCCCGGCCCGGTGACGGGAGGTCCACGTAAACGATGTCGCCCAACTCTGATTGGGCGTATTCGGTGATTCCGACTGTTGCGGTGTCGCCTTCGAGGCGCACCCATTCGTGCGACTTGGCGTAGTGTAGATCCGTGGGAACGTTCAAGACAGAATTCTCCTGAGAAGAGCCTATCTTACACCACGGAACCGGGGGATTGGAGGTGCGATGTGGACCATTTCGCACACCGCCTGTCGATTACCAGACGCCTACGTCGCGCCAGTCCTGGGGACGGTCTCTCCAATTCTCCTTGACTTTGACGTAGAGCCCCAAAAAGACCTGATTGCCCAGGAGCTTCTCGATATCCTTCCGTGCCTCCTGGCCAATCTGCCTGACCATTCGCCCATCGTGTCCGACCAGGATTGGCTTCTGACTCTTGCGCTCAACAAAAATGGTTGCTTCTATCCGAGTCAGAGGCTTTTCGGTAGCGGGGTCTGCGTCCTCCCATGAGTCGATGTTTACGGCAATGCCATGGGGCACTTCTTCTCTCGTATGTCGAAGCGCCTTCTCGCGGATGAGTTCTGCCGCCATGTCCCGCGTGCTTTGGTTTGTGTAGAAATCGGGATCAGGATAGAGTGGATCGCCTTCGGGCAGCTTGACAATCAGCATCACCAGCAGCTTATCGATGTTCTCTCCAGTTACCGCGTTCGTATACATCATCTCGGCAGGTTGGGTCAGCGCCTCATATGCCTCGTAATTGGCGACAACGTGTTCAGCTCGCAGTCGATCCATCTTGTTTAGTGCAACGACCACGCGATTCATGCCGCGCTGCCGTAACAGCTCCGCGATTCTCCGATCCTCGGTCGAAGGAGGATTGCTAACATCGACTACAAAGAGGACAACATCGCACTCATCCACGGTTTGGACGCCTTCGTCGACCATCTTTTTCGCCAGTTTTGTGTGGGGCTCGTGAATACCTGGAGTGTCACGAAAAACAATTTGAGCTCCGGGTTTGTTTGCGACTCCAAGAATTGACTTTCTCGTCGTTTGGGGCTTTGGCGAAGTGATCGCTACCTTTTCGCCGACGACAAAGTTCATTAGCGTGCTTTTGCCGGCGTTTGGGCGACCCACGACCGCCACGGTGCCAGATCGGAAGGCCATGGCCTATTCCTTCGCCCTAAACCTAACGCCTATCTTGCCGGGCGACTCCGCATCCTCAGATTTGGGCCTTTCCCTCGTCTTCGTGGGGCCAGTCTTCGAAGGTGCACGTGACCGGGGCTGGGGCTTGGGTTTAGGTTTAGGTTTCTGTTCGCTTCTTGTTCTTAACTGCCCGCGCGGCTTCGGTGCATCAACGGTGTCTTCCTCGTGCGTATCCTCCTCTTCCAAGGGCTGGTCGCCGAACATCACCATTAGTTCATCTGCGTCGCTCAATCCAACCAACGACACCTCGTGGTGGAAGGCGTCGTCGTCGAGCGTATCTGGTTCTTGATCTGGGATAGTCTCAAGTGTGAGCAAGGCATCGGAACTGAGATCCGCGAGACGATTGACTTCCTCTTCTTCGCCCACCAGAAGGACCTGAGTTGCCCCATCCGTTGCCTGGCTTCGGAAGTGGGTTGCGTCTGCGCTGACTATCTGGTTGCTGACGATATCGTACGCATGCAATCGATCTGGCAATGTCGCTGTTCTGTGACCCGAGCCCGAAAAGTGAATGCTGAGATGGGGTTTTCGCACATGCACAACGTCACCGTGGTAGTTCCATATCTGGACACCTGCCATTTGACAGAGACCTCGAATGATCTTTTCGTTCACGAGCGGCTCACCCAAAAACACGCTTCGCCAGGTTTGTGATTGATCTTCATCCGAGGTTATCTCTCGCACCACTAAGCTCGGCAGACCCGTCTGTGTATATTCTCCGAGCACAACGCATCCTTCTTCTGGTATTGCAAAGAAGCTGGGCTCAAGCTGATCAACGACGCTGAGAGCGCGTTCTTCGAGTAGTTCAGTAAGCGGGTGCTTTCTGTTAAGAATTGTGGTGCCCGCTCTGCTGCTAAACGGTTGCGGACGTATCGCGATCCCAGTGATCTCGCGCACACGTTCGAGCGCTGGTCGGCCCGACTCAAACTGCCCGGCCGAGTAGACCCAAAAGAGCGTCTTTCCGTCACGCTGCAGCCGATTCTTGATGGCCGCGCGGACTTCAGGACGTGTATCCCAGGCGTTTAGGAAGATGTAGATCTTTGCCTCTGGGAACCGAAGCCGATGGGCCAAGTCGCTAAGGAGGTAGAAACCAGCGCTAACCCCTGCCCTCAAGACGGCTTCACGTGAGTCTTGTATGAGCTGCTTGAAGGCTCTTTGGTCGCTCAGGTAGGCGATACTGCGCTCATCGATGAGGACCGCTACGTCAGGATCGGAAGCAGGCGCAGCCGTCGCTTTTATCAAAGCATCCCTCACTCGCCGTGCTCGCTGCCAAATCGCAGGTGTGTTTAGCCAACCGTTCCCCCATAGATCCATCCACGCGATGCCGGTCCCGTGTGCCACTGCACTACCGAGTCCGCGCCAGTGGGCAGCTTCGAGCGCTTGCGGAGTTGCCATTGCAGGATTGAAGTCATCCGGTTCTGCGCCTTCACTAATCGGTGTCTTGAAGTCTTCTTCGCTTATGAACAGTTTCCCGTTTAGCGCAAAGCTGTCGATCGGTCCGGGAAAGGAAGCCGCGCCACCCATCTGTCTGTCGCGATAAGACGGCGGACCGCAGATGATATCAATCTCACGCGTTCGAAGCAACTTACCGAGACTGAGGTGTCCGCTTGCAGGGTGTGACCACTCGAAGGTGTACCCGTAGCTCACTGCAACGAGGAGCCGTCCTTCCGATGCTCGCTTCACTTCGTGCGCAAGGTTTTGGATGCGTGCAACGTGCGCGTCGCTGAGAAACAGATGGTAGTCCACCCATCTGCGTTCTTTCCTGCTTTCTCTGAGGAAGCTCTCGCCGGATATCGGTACTGTCCCAAACTCGGGAATCTTCAGAGTGTCAAACCGCGCGCGCCCATCGAACCATGCGGCCTGAAGTGCAACAGTGTCGTTGCCGTATCTCCATCGCGCCCACAAGCGAAACGCATCTTCTGCTGATCTGCTCGTGTCGTATCCCCAACCATCGGCGAAGAACCACTCACCACGATCCAAGTGTATCCCGAGAATCCTGGCACCGTTCTCGAGTGATAACAAGCCGCGGGCAAAAGCTCCGAGAAGTCGCTTTGCTTCACCCCAAAAGCTCTCATCCGAGACGCTCGGCTCTGCAAGTGTTCCATCTTGAAAGCGAAATGCGGCGGATGGGAACCGCTTGTCCCAACCCGGCGCGCCGGCGAACACAACCCGGAACATCACTCTAGCCGCCGGATCGATCTCAACTACCCTGTTAAGAAGATACGTTGCTATGTCGAATGCATCTTGCACAAGATCGTTGTCGACCGGAAACTCAATCATCAAGCTGTGCACATGCACACCAGCATCTGCCGCTCTTGCAACTTCGGACAACACAATTTCGGCTCTGCGCTCATCACTTGGGTTGCCGAAGAATATGAACGGTGGTATGACTTCGTGCCCGATCACGATCGTCGGTCTGCCACCTATACGCGCGACTCGAGGTGCATCGACAGGTGTCGGAATCGGCGGATACTCTGGCGAAAACGGCTTCGGTTTCGGCTTAGTGGAGGGTAGCGGTTCTCTCTCTGCCGGCGCCCGCTTCGGCCGGACTGTCGCCTCTTTCCGACCTGCATTGTCGGAGCGTGACGTCCGCTTGCTCGTGACCGCCTTCTGCGGCCCTCGGGAACGTGTTTTCTCTACAGGCGGAGGCTGTTCGCCCTTAGCACGGAAACGAACTTTCAAGCCGATGCTTGCGGGCGCAGGGTCAGTCTGCTCGATCGGGGCGATTTTCTCAGCCTCAGGCTTCTTCCTGGTGCGCGTCTTTAATGTAGGCTGCGCACCCGATTCGCTTATCGGCGGTGCCTCGGGTGCCGTCTTTCTCGCGCTGACGCGTCGAGCGGTCTTCGGCTTTTGTTCGTCGGCATCCTTGTTACGGGCACTCTCGGAAGTAGTCTTTGGTTTCGTCGTTCGAGTGCGCTTCGCTTTTGTCGCATCATCGTTTGACTGAGGCGCCGCCACTTCTTCAGTCAAAGCGTCCTCGTCATTTTTCTTTCTGGGCATGATGTTGTCTTAAAAAATCGTTTGTTCGTGCAGGGCCCCCTGTCGTGGAAGAAACGACCTGCGGGACCGCTTCGAAGTCCCTTGATTCTACCCTTTAGTAGCTCGGACCCGTGCCTCCACCTACTGGTTGTCCGAGCCTACCTGTACCAAACGCGGAATCAAATGGAAGTCCCTTGATCCTTATGAAGAAGGCGATCTGTCGCCCGGGACTGAAGCCAGTATTGTCCTCCAAAATTTGAAGGATAGCCTCCGTGCAGTGCATATCGTAGGCGAACGAGAACTGCCTCGAATCAAACTGCCGTGTGAAGCCATTCCACTGAAGTAGCACGGATGCGCTGAGCCTGCCCCATCGAAGCGCGTCGGCAAACAGATTCACACTCCCCCACCGCCCGCTGCCTGCGTCATAGTTTGCCGATGCCGCAAACGTAAAGTCGCCTTGCCGGTACATTGTATCAAGCCTAACTGATCCCCACCGCTGAGCGAAGGCATTGTAGTTCGCAAGCGCGCGAAAACGGAATCTGTCCGTCGGTTCATATTCCAAGCGGATCGCGGGTGACTGCCACGCAATCTGGCCCTCTCTTTCTCGGTTGATATCGTAGCCCGTCTGCCCTCCGATCTTCAAACCTTGTGCCGGATGCGCAAGCGCATCGAAGCTAACGACATTTGACCTGCCACCTCGATCGAAGAACAGTGGAGTAAATCCGTGTTGTCGCGTATAGTTGTACCGGAGGTTGATCGAGAATGCTCGCTCATGCTGGTAGGTCGTGCGAATGTTCGCGCTTGGTGTGAACTGCGCTGTATTGTCGCCATATAACCCTTGCTTGAGTCCAGCGTCGTATTCTACGCCGAACCCATTGATGGGAACGCCTGTTTTTGTCGTCCTGAGGTCAAAGAACAAACGGGCGACCTGTAGACTTTGCGCATTGTCAATGAAGTTCCCTACCGATAGAAGTGCGGAGAAATTTGGGAAGTTTGCCTGTGGTCCGAGTAGCCGGGTCTTGTCGGTGCGAAAGGACAGCTCGGGAGCACGATCGATCCCTCCCAAAAAGCTCAGGTTTGTTCCGATCGGTATCGCACGGTTGAAGTCGAGTTGTGCGGAAAACCTTGGCATCGCGAGTGAGTCTTGGAAGCGCACATCTAACACTTTTCGCGTTGAGATTGTTGTTCCGCCAACGGATGCCCGCACCTCGGATAGGTTTAGATTGAGGCTCGTCGTGTGACGCGAATCCCAGCGTCGATAGTCGGAAAGGGAGAAGTTAGATTGGGTACTTCTGAAATCACCAGTTTCGTTTATCAAGTGGTTGAGGCCCAGACGCGAGGTGCCGTTTGTTCCCAGGAAGTTCGGGAGAAAGGCCAACCGAATATCAGTTAGCTTCGACGTCGGTCCACCGAAGAATCGAAAACTGCGGGATTCCACATTGCCATCAAACTCGCCGAATGAGAAGCGTTGGCGGTGCTTTGCGCTCGCACTGTATCGAATCGTGTTGAAGCCATCCTCAAATCCTGCAATCGCTCGCACCTCCCCCTTGGACTCTGGCGTCGCATATAGATAATCGCCCCCGAGTGCGACTCCTTTCTTGGTCGTCAAGTCCGTCCGAAAGATGAATAGGTTCTGCCTTATTGCGAGGGGAAACTTGAATCGAAGGTAATAGCCGTCATCTATAGACTGTCCAACTTCTGGCAGATACTCTCTGGTACTGCGGTCCAGAGGGATGTCTAATCTCGGCAGACCAAAAACCGTCCGCCCGAGAACTCTCAGCCTCATATTCTTGAAAGTCAATCTGCGATCAGGAATGACGATCAACTCTTGAGTCTCAATCTCGTAGTGCGGGCGATCGTAACTGCAGGTCGTAGCAGCGGCGATTCGCGCCTCCAAAAGCCCTTCACGTCCAGTCGCAGATTCCGCTCGGAGATAAATGTCGGTCGTGATGAAGCCTTCCAGTCTTTGTGGCTTCACGTCTGCGGTTCCAGATTGCAACTTGAAGGTTCGATTCTGAAAGTCAATCTCCATGTATTCAGCTTTGACAGTTTCCGATTGTCCAACAACATCGACCTCACCGCGCAGTTGAAAGACATTGGTTTCCAAGTCTCCATGAACTTCTTTCGCGCGCACGTCATAGCCTCGATACTCGAAGTGCGCCTCTGTCGCGACGATCTTGCCCTCAGCCAGTCGGTACTCTCGAAACGACTTAATCCTCAGAGTGTAAGAAGATGCGTCTGAGGGCGGAGGCAGCCTCTGGTCTCTTGCCGAAGGATCCGTGCTCAATGTCGGCTGATTGCCGCGTTGCTGTTCAACCGGGCTAGTAGTCGGGGGCTCCTGACCAGCCGCGGCCATCGACACCGACGCGACGACGAAAGCCGAGACTATTCGGAGCGCCATATCGCCACCAGAGCTGCGAGCAAGAACAAGACGTTAGGCGCCCAAGCTCCGACCGCGACGGGCAAAAGCGCATGATTCCGAGCCAGCACTTGCGCAAGCAGAACCCAAAGATTGTAATAAATGACGACAGCAATCACGCTGACCAGGACTCCGACGAAAGCGCCGCCACGGGCGAATCGAATGGCAAACACAGGGCCGAACAAAGCAAACACTAGACAGGAAAACGGTATCGCATATCTGCTTTGGAGTTCCAACTCGTACTCTCTCGCTTGATCGAAGATCCCTCGCGATTTTAGTTCGGTCACCGTACGGCTCAACTCACCTGCTGTCTGCTCATCTGGGAGTGGTGTACCAAAGAAGGCGTCGATGGCAATTCGTTGGCTGATGATGTGCCGATCACGAACCTCAAACTGGATGAGCCTCGTTCCTTCGAATTGATACACGACCGGCCGCTGCAAAGTGAGTAGTCCATCACCGTAGACTCCATCGTCAGCCATCATGAACCAGTATTCGCCGCGCTTGGGGTGATGAAAGAGAAAGACGTTGCTCAGCATCACCTTGCCACTCTCACCTTTTTGTATCGCGCCGATCGACACGTGGTAGCGACCATCGTCAAACTTCAGGATGACGTTTGATCGCACACCGATCGCTTCAGCACTCATCATGATCTTTCGAAATGTATCTTTGAACCGCGCCTCCGTTATTGGCATAACGCGCTCAACAAGATAGAAGTTGAGACCTGCTGCCAGCAAGCCCAAGAAGACTACTGGAACCAGCACACGTCTGATCGCGATTCCCGCAGCTCGCATAGCAGTGAGCTCGCTTTCCCGGGTCAGCCTCGTAAGCGCCAACGAGGTGGCGATCGTCGTGCCAACCGGGAGCGTCAGCTTGAGTGTGCTCGGAATGCTAAAGACCAGCAGTTGGCCAACCGCCGACCACGGGACGTCTTTTGAGAACAGTTGCTCTGAGTAGGTGATCAGCGTGTTCGCGAGGAACATCAGCACGACCGCGCCCGTGCCGATGATGAACGGCACCAGCAATTCTTTGAAGACATAGCGGTCGAGGATTCGAATCAATAGGCAGGGCTTCGGAGTATACGGTATAGCACCAACCCAGAAAGGGTCAACAGCCCGAGAATCGCGGGGACGGCGTAGGCAGCCGCCAGCGAGAAGGCCAGCGCCGGGGCTACCACCAGGCTTGCCACCGCAACCAGCCAAAGCCAGAAGACCTTCAAGGGCGTGCCTTTTAGCACTTGGCCGCCACCAGCCAAGTTGATGAGGAGGGCAACTTTACAGTGCTGACAGTATCTCTCGCTCGGCTTGTTAGTAGCGTTGCACTTTGGGCATCGAACATCTCTCTGCGAGACGGTTTTGCCATGGAGTGCCCGCCAACTCTCCAGGGTACGGCGCTCGTCCTCGAGCAGGTTTGGGGCGACGCCAACCGCTTCGTCCATCAATGCGACTGCAGACCCCACCATGCCACGTTTGTAGCACATTCTTGCAAGTTGGACTTTTGCGCCAACGTTTGTATTCTTGGTATCGAGTTGCCTGTACGCTGACCGCATGATGTCAAGGTCAATCATTAGGTGCGCTCGTCGATTTAGCTGGCCCCTAACGAGCGGATACATGCCTCCTGCTACCAAAAGTGAAAAGCACGCTGCCATCGCAATTGCGACGTGGGAGGTTGTTACTGCGAGCACGCACAGTCCGAAAACGAGCCCGATGGAAAAGAACCCCTCTACGTTTCCAATCTCGTCAGAAATCATCCAGCCAATGATCGAAACGACCCATGCGGCAGCTGGGATCATTGAGACGATCGCAAAAGGAAGTACGGGATTCTCAAGAACGCTTTCCATGCTCAGTCGTTAAACGCGCGACCGCGCCAAACGTCGGACGGAGTCGCGTACACCGTAGGTTCCCAGACGGTTTGGAAATTCTACTTTGTTTCTTCGGATAGCGGGGCATCGCGGGAGTGCTGTGGTTCAGGCAATTCGTTGCCGTCCGGTGCCACGGTAGAATTTTTCCGCCCAAACTTGTACTCGGTTCCCTTCAGCAAGCGATCAATGTTGGAGCGGTGCTTATAAACAAGCAATGACGCCGCAACGCAGTAAAGGCCCCATGCGAGGATCGGCGCGCCTAGCAGGTACGCCGTCACGGGCGCGGTGATAACGGCAACTATGCTGGCAAGACTTACATAGCGCGTGAGAACAAAGGTAGTTAGCCAAACCGCGAACGTGAGCCCGCCGGCCAAAGGCGTAGTCGCCAGGACGACACCAAGCGCCGTCGCGACTCCTTTGCCACCGCGAAAACGGAGAAGCGGTGAAAATGTGTGGCCCATGACCGCGCACAACCCAACAAGGATCGCTGCGCTTGGGGAGAACCCGTCGACGCCGAGATAGTGTCCACCTAGTAGGGCAGGAACATATGACTTCAGCACGTCGAGAATGAAAGCAGGCAGGCCAAGTTTCGGACCACAGATTCTCCAAACGTTCGTCGCGCCGATGTTGCCGCTGCCGACCTTCCTCAGATCGACGCCTCGAGTCATCGCGAGCCATAGTCCGAACGGCAGAGAGCCAATTAGGTAAGAGCCGACGCACGCGACCGACCAAGCGAGCACGTTGCTCGTCATAAACTCTCCTCACCAAGAATAGACTCGAACACAGCTTGAACTTCTTTGTGACACTCATCCACAATTCTCAGTAGCTCATTGGCGCCACCCACCTTGACCCAATCCGCTATCCTTGCGAGTTTGTCCGGGTTCTCAGGCAGGACGGAGTCAGAGTCTAGTTCGAGCAGGTACATCGCATTGCGCAAAAGAGAGAAGAGCTCATGCGCGCTCGTCAAGGTATCCCTCTCGAGAATTGTGATAGCGTTCTCGTCTGCCAGTCGCCTTAACGAGTGAACGGTTCCAGTGCAGTTCCGTGCTGAAGTGTGCGTTCTCAGTTTGAGCACAGCGGTCAACCACTCGATATCGAATAGCGATCCCGGACCTAACTTGAGATCACGTCCGGCTTCACTTGGCTGCGTCCGCTCAGCATGTACGCGCTTTCGCATATGTGCAGCCTCCGCTTCATCCGGTGATGACCACGGCCGAGAATACGTTGCCTGCAACAACCGGTCTGTACTTTCCGAGCGCTTCCGGAGCGACCGTGCACGAGCGTACGCAAGGCGCTCCCAGGGCTCCATGGCCGAGTTAGCGTATTCAGTGAGGCCAGAGAGAGAGCGCACTATGAGGCCGCTACGACCTTCAGGACGCAGGCGCACATCAACAGGAAGGGGGCTCCCGATCCCAATCCGCCTCAAAACTCGCATCCACTCCTCACCCGCCCGCTCCACAGCAGGGTGGATATCGTCGCCATGTGCGAGGAGCATAACATCCCAATCGGAGCAGAGCAGCAATTCTTCCGCACCGTAGCTGCCGAGAGCAATGATATCGACATCCGAGCCGCCACATCTGTCCAGTAAGGACAAAAGCATCAAGTCTGTGGCTGCAGTTTGGAACTGGCTTGATCTCTTTGCGTCGCCGTGAAGTGCGAGTTTGACAGAAGCCGTGACTGAAAGGCGCCGCGCAAGCGCCCCGGCTGCAATATCCCACCGATCATCAGCAGTCTCAAGTTGTGCTCTCCAATGCGCGAGAAGTCGGACATCGTCTTCGGGCGTAAACTCAACTTCTTCGGAAAACGCGACATCCCACAGTTCGCTGTGAAAGGCAACTTCACTAACTACGCGTGGCGCGCGTTCAACCAGCAGCCTTACTCTGGCAGTAGTATCCGCATCCAGCGGTCCGTCTCTCTTTTGGTCCACATCTCCGCTCACTGCCGCAAGCAGCTTCGTCAGGGACTCAGCTTCTCGACTTCCCGCTGAGTACGAGAAGTCTCCAATCACCCGATTCGAGTATGCAGCGACCGAAGCGAGACGCGGAAAACGATCTACCAAAATGCGTCGTACGATCGCCTTTCGCTTTCGCACCTCGCCGTCAAGCGTCGCCCAGTCAGGAAAGCGCATCAGCCGCGCGAGGACTGCCCGATCGCGGTCAGATTTCGGGAGCGTGTGCGTGTGGAATGAGTGTGTCAGTTGGATTCGGTGTTCCACCTGCCTAAAGAACCGATAGGCTGCGGCGAGATCGGTTGACTCTTTTTCGCTGAGGGCACGAGCACGAAAAAGGTGTGCCGCCGCTGACATTGTAGACGCTCCGCGCAACGGCAAGTTTTCCCTTCCTGCGACGAGCTGGAGAGTCTGCACAACAAACTCGATGTCGCGAATACCACCGCTGCCGTGTTTTAGATTTCCATCAAAGTCCGATGCGGACGAGGCCTCCACTTCAGCGCGCATTTTCGTTTCAAGCAACGATTCGAAGAACCAATCGGATCTCGCGCCTTTGTAAAGATGTTGATTTGCGATCTCAAGGAACCGTTCGCCGAGTTTCAGTCCCCCAGCTATCGGGCGCGCGCGGACAAGAGCTTGCAGTTCCCACGGCTCTGCGTAGTTCTCCAAATACCGACTCAATGCGCTGATTGTGTGGGCTACGGGCCCCGCTTTTCCAAATGGTCTGAGTCTTAGATCGATGCGATAAAGGTCGCCGCGCCCCATCTTGCCATTGAGAGCTCGCACGAACTTTTCGCAGAACCGTACCGTTCGATCGACGTCTTCCGTGGCGTCATCAAGAACAAAGATAAGATCGATGTCAGAGGAGTAGTTCAGCTCTCTCGATCCATGCTTTCCCATTGCAACAACGCTCAAACACTCGGGATCAATACAGTCCTCGGAGGAACACGCGTCGAGGGCCGCTTGTAGCAACCCGTCTGCCAATTCAGACAGCTCGAGCCAAATCGACTCGGCGGGCAAATCACCGGATAGGTCATGCCATACAATCCTCGCGAGCGTTCGCTTCTGAAGAAACCGTAACTGATCCAACTTGTGGCTTAACGAGATCGCGGACTTGAACAGACGTGTAGCTTCGTTCTTCACGTTCGCGGCTACGACAGGTTCGTACACATCGTGAGCATCGAAGAGAAGCGTAGCCGCGTCTGGATCGCGGATCAATTCGTTGGAGACGACTTGGCTCGATGCGAAAACGGTGAGAAGGCGGACCGCGAGTGGCGGCGAGTCATCGATCGCCGCTGCGCGAGTCTCGTGACTACCTCCTGATGTTAGCCATCTCTCAAAATTGGACAGCGCTCGATCTGGATCCGGGGTTGCCTCAATGATTGTACGAAGTCTTTGCCACATTCCTTCTCTGCCGAAGTCTCCAAAGCGACCTTTCAGCGCGTCGAGCCGCGTTGCATCGAACAGCGACTCCTCGGCAGAACGTTTAGGCACTGACGTAAGCACCCCGCACACGGTCCACCCTCATCGGTGGGATGTAGTCACCATGGGCTTCGATAAGTTCAGTGACCATGCCCCAGATTTCGTCTATCGTAAGCTCAGCTGAGGTGTGTGGGTCAAGCAGTGCCGCCTGGTAGACGTAATCCTGAATTCCTGTGAGCGCAGCCTCAACGGTGAGGGACTGCACGTTCACGTTCGTCATAATCATCGCAGCAAGTTGAGGAGGCAACGCTCCGATCCGCGTCGGCTGAATCCCGTTCTTGTCGACGAGGCATGGCACTTCAACGCAGCACTCTCGGGGCAGATTGTCAATAAGTCCGTCATTCGGAACGTTACCATAAACGACGCGGGGAACACCGCTCTCCATCGAATGCATGATCAGCGAGCCGTACTCACTTGTGCGCACATGTTTGAGTGGATCGTCGCCCTCATACTCAACGCGTCGATTCTCCCAGACTGCCAATATGTCTTCGCAGCGGCGAATGTATTCATCGAGCGGAATGTTAAACGCTTCAATCAAATCTGGACGGTCGCGCCGAATGAAGTGATTGCAATATTCGCTAAAGTGTTCGCTACTCTCAGTAACAAAGTATCCGAGTCGTGTGAGCATTTCATATCTCACACGGTTGTTCTCTGGATCCGTACCTTGCTCTGCGATCTTCATCAGTTCAGGGTACAGATCCCGTCCCTTGTGCGTGAACCGGAGATAGAATGCGAGATGGTTGATGCCAGCACACAGGTAATCAATCTCATCCGCAGGTACACCGAGATCACGCGCCAACTCCCTTGCCGTTCCCTGAACGCTGTGGCAAAGCCCCACGGCCCGGATGTTTGTTGCTCGTGCGATCGCCCAGCAATTCATTGCCATTGGGTTTACGTATTGCAGCATGAGCGCGTTAGGGCATAGTTCCTCCATGTCTTTGCAGATGTCGAGGAGCACAGGAATCGTCCGCAGTCCCCTCATGATCCCACCAATGCCGGTAGTGTCCGCTATAGTTTGTCGAAGTCCGTACTTTTTCGGGATCTCGAAGTCGATAACTGTGGCGGGCCTGTATCCGCCCACCTGAATCGCAGTGATAACATAGTCCGCGCCGTCAAGCGCTGCTCGCCGGTCTTCGGTTGCCATAATCGTTGGGTTGGAACCGGTTGCCTCTGCCAGTTTTTCGGTCATCCGCTTCGCGGTGTACAGCCGATCCGGGTCGATGTCCATCAGCCGAATGTCCGAAGATTGAAACTCCTCGAACAGAAGTGTATCGCCGATAAGGCTCTTCGCAAAAACGACCGATCCGGCGCCAATGAGAGCAATCCTTGGCATTATCGGAGTCTACCGCTTGGCCACGTTGAGCCACATGATGCTCCGGCGCAAGCCGTACTTGAGAATAAAGCCCACGTCGTCGTGGTCGCCCATCGGAGCTTCTTCTATGCCCAGGCCGCGATAACCGACTTGGAGGTTGTTGTCTGTCGCACCCTGCGCGCCGTCAACCCATCGATATGACCACAGCACGTCGTTGTCATACCAACAGGCGGCGGAGTCGCTCCGCGAGTTCGTCCATTCATCGTAGTAGCGCTTAACAAGCCATCCGCCACGAACGGTCTTATCCGCGATCTGATGTGCTACATATTGCTGGGTCCACGGAGCGTCCTTGTTGGTCCGAAGCCCAGGACCAAAGACGTAGACTCGCCCACCAGCGCCAGCATCCTCGGAATCATCAAAGAGCGGAAGTAAACGTCCGCTGCCACGGGCATTGCCCTCCTCCCCTTCAACCCACTCGAAGCGATTCTCTCGGAACACCTCACCATCAAAATCGCACCAACGTACTTGCCACCGAGAGGTCTTCGCCTCACTTTGATCCTGCGTAGTTGCAAAGATAACTTGGTTGGTCTTCGTATCGACGCAGAATCCAGGCGCAGTCTTGCTATTGAATGGCAGTGAGCGCGCCTCAGACCATTCCTGACCTCCGAGAAAGACCGAGTACTCCAGCTCGCCGTTGTCTTTATGGAGAACTACGATCGCCTTATCCTTGACAACTCCGCACGTCACGCGTCTCCCCGTTGAGTCAGGAAGGATTCCTGAGTTGCCCGGCTCGGTACCGAACAACTCCTGCCACTTAATCCCTTTGCTCGTTGGTGCCAACACCATGTAGCTTTCTCCGAGCGACATTCCACATGGATCCCCTATCACTTCCTTTCCCCAAATGGTGTGAGGTCCGTCCCAAGACGTCCCCGCTGTGTGGAACATCGCAACGAGCGATCCCGGATTCTCTTCCGAAACAGTTGCAGGTTCGCCGGGCTTCGGCTCCGTGGGGAGCTGTGCGAAGAGATTTACCGCACGACCCGCGTGAACGAACAGCCACGGAGACGAGTGGGCCTTCGCGACGGTCTGCCGGGTACCTGCGTGTGTGCTGTACCCATAGTTGATGTCCGCACGTATGTTTCGTTCTCCGAAAACCCCGTTCCAGTTCCAATCGATGAGCGTTGTGTCCCCGTTCGGCTGCAGACGGAACCGATAAGGGCCCTTTTCGAGGAACTTGACCACTTCGTAAGGAAACGGAAGGACCTCGTCGAGTTGAGTCTCGCGGATGACGTACGAAGCTAATGCACCTCGGCTGTAGTGGATCGCGGATCCTTTGTCATCGAACGAGTAGCTGTACGCATAGCTCATCAGGCTCGTGTACGTTGGGCAGTGGCTTGGCCCCCAATGCCCAGTGTGATCCAAGCCGAGCTGGTGGCCAAACTCGTGTGCGAACACCGCGAACATTGACGCATCTCCGACTGCGCCCATATCGCCCATCTGGTTGGCTTGTCCGCCGCCGCCTTTCGTTATGTGCATCCAGTGAGCAATTCCGCGGTGCTCTTGCGGCATTGTCTCTCGCCCGACCTGAGGCCATCCCTTTCCTTTTACGCTTTCCAGGGATGTTGGCTCGAGGTAGATCAAGTGCAAAAACACTCCCTGGGTCAGGTTCAGATTTTCGACCGGCAGATCCCGGTAGAACTGGCGCACGCGTTCAAGCTCCTTTTTTGCCCTCTCTTCGTCGACGTTCTCGTTTCGTTGGATGTAGCAAATGACATCGGGCTGCAAGGGTGAACAGCCCAACGCCTTCAGATCGAGCCCGCGGTAACCTCTGATCTCCCAGCCATCGAGTAATCCGTCGTTGTCCGTATCGCGGTCCCATGGATCAGTCCCTAGCAACTGCTCTTCTGCGTTGGTAAGGCCGTCACGATCCCAGTCGTCGTCCCCGGGGGAGAGTGAAAAGAGCACTTCGATGTCCCAGGATTCATGCTTTCGAGACCCATATCGGATTTTGACTAGGTCGCTGCGACCGTCTCCGTCCATGTCGCCGGTACGCAACACATAGGGCTCTTCCTCATCTGCAAGGCCCTTTAGTGGAATCGCCTCTGCGCCCTCAAGCAAGTGGCCCCCGGCAATGACTCTTCCTTCCCAAAGACAAACCGGCTCCCCCGGATCGCCGTTACGCAAAATCCGGTGGTCTAAAAGCCTCGGGCCATAGGAGCGGAGCTCTCCACCAGCCATCTGAACGATCCATCGTTTTCCGTCGAACTCGAACCATCTGACTCCGGCGGGCAGTGCTATGTCGACCTTTTGCGGCTCGTTGTCAAAGATGAATCTGAGTCCCGCACCGGACTTAGACGAGATGACTGTAAACCCCTTGCGCGATATACCCATCACCGGCTCAAGGAGCGGTGGATCGAAACGATGAACTTCCGTCACTACCTGATACTTAGCACCCTCCATAGTGTGCGCCACTCGAACGGAGCCATCCGCAAAGACAGCGGCGACGTCTCCTCCCTGGGTTCCCAGAAACTCGCCTGCTGTCGCGGCCAAGCAATCCGGCCCAAAGTTGGTTCGCGCTTGGACTCCAAACGCAGGCTTCTGCCCGTCAACATTCCGCGACACGTCAATGATCCCGCCTCCGGGCGGGTAAACACAGAGTAAATCGGCTAGGCCGTCGCCATCCGCGTCAGCAACCAGAGGAATTCTTGGAGGCGCGGCGAAATTGAACGCAATCAGCTGCGGCGGAGTAAAGAACTGAGTCGTAGCAGCAAGCACGAGGACGGAGACCATTGGAGACGCATTGTGGACGATAGAGACCTCATCGATGAGGTTTCAGACCAGCGGCGCCCCGTTAACATTCCGTTAACGGAATCGACCCCACAATCAGCAGTGGAGCCCGCCGCGGTCGTAGATGACGTAACCCTGCCGCCCTCCTACCCGGTCGAGGAGACCAAAGTCCGGGCAGCCGAGGTCGACTTTTTCTACGGCACGTTCCAAGCGCTCAAGTCGGTCTCAATCGACATCCCGAAGAACAGGATCACCGCCCTGATCGGGCCCTCCGGCTGTGGCAAGACGACCTTCCTCCGCTGCATCAATCGTATGAACGATCTGATCGACGGCACCAAATTGCTTGGCAAGATCGAGCTGGACGGAAAGGACATATATGATCGCTCTATTGACGTCGTGCACCTGCGCAAGCGGGTTGGGATGGTGTTTCAGCGCCCGAATCCATTTCCGATGTCGATCTTCGATAACATGGCGTACGGGCCCCGCCTGCACGGCATCCGTAGGCGCGGCGATCTCGAAGACCTCGTTGAGAAGTGTCTGCGCCGCGCGTTTCTATGGGAGGAGGTCAAAGATAAGCTCCATGAGCCAGGAACTAATCTCTCTGGCGGCCAGCAGCAACGACTATGCATAGCACGCGTCTTGACAGTAGAGCCGGACGTAATCTTAATGGATGAGCCTTGTTCAGCGCTCGACCCAGTTGCCACTTCGAAGATCGAGGACTTGATGATGGAGTTGCGTGACGAGTACACGGTCATCATCGTGACGCACAATATGCAGCAAGCTCAGAGAGCGAGCGACTACACTGGCTTCTTTCTTCTTGGCGAGTTAGTCGAGTTTCAAGGAACATCGAATCTTTTCGTTGTGCCTCAGAAGAAGGAAACAGAGGACTACATTAGCGGCCGTTTCGGTTGAGCTTGTCGCCATCTGCTCGCATTCGCTCTATGGCCTTGTTAACTTCTTGAATGTGGTTTTGAGGAAGCTGTGAGAATTCGACCGGTTTCATCGTCCCGAACGGCCAGGATTCCGCGAACGAATACTCCATTCCGAGTTCGCCAGCAGAAAACTGAAGTTTGATCCATCGATTAACCATCGGCACGTACTTCGCCTCTGGTGCTTCCCGGACCTCGTCTTCTTCCCACCAATCCTCAAAATCTTCAGGGAACCTTCTCATGTACTCCCGCCAGGCTACACTTTCGATATCCTCAAAGAAGGTCCTCGCTTCTTCTGACGACCCGACGGTGGACACGAATGCGGGAAAGTCTTTGGCAAGGAGCCGAATAACACCGTCTGCCGGAAGCCCCTGCGGAAGAGCCACGGTCGCCTCATCCAGGCCGGCGATAGAATAGTCCGAGGTGCCGATCAGAGATTCGAGTGCGGACTTTAGATAAAGCCGTGCGTAGTAATCGGAATCATCGATGTCGCCCTCAGACTCCTCCTCGTCCCCGTGATCATGCATAT
This sequence comes from Fimbriimonadales bacterium, assembly GCA_041744215.1. Lineage (GTDB taxonomy): Bacteria > Armatimonadota > Fimbriimonadia > Fimbriimonadales > ATM1 > JAHCHL01. The sequence goes on from JBGTLG010000030.1 coordinate 126,397, forward strand.
CCTCGAGGTCTTCTTCGTCTTCGTCCCAGCCCGTAAGTTCGAAGAGGTAGTTTGGTTGACCCTGCTGGAAGAAGAGGCGCTCCAGTAAGGCTCTCTCCCGAATTCCAAGTGCAGAATACGGCAGGCTTCCCGTGCGCTCGAGCTGGAGCTTGAGATGGGCAGGCAGAGTCTTCCAGAACACCAGGGCCAAGTTTGCTTCAACATCGCCGTAGCCTACGCTGTAGCCCTCATCAGCGCCCCAGGTTTCCCGGTCCTCGCTCACCAGCGCGATGGCCCAGCAAGCGACCCCCAAAACGTCATCCCAAGGCAAAGCGTTGGACGAGACTAACAACGCAAGTCGATCCAGATCCCCCTGTCTCCATTCGTGCATCGACCGCAGGAACGCTGCTTCAGCAGTTAAGTCAAGCGCGTTACGCGACTCTCGAAGCGGATACTTCGCCGTGAGGACACACCAGCCATCTTTGGTCTCGGCGCCGTGATTGAACTCCAACCCTCCGAGAATCATTGAAGGCATCGGGCGCTCATCCTCGGTTTCCGATGAGTAGTCATAGTAGAGCGGAAGGCGCAGCGCGAGACTGAGCCCCTTTGTTCGACCCATATGATGCAGGTGATCCGATACATCGAAGGAGTGTCGATGGTGCTTGTCAGGCGACGAGAGCGCCTCCCTCACTTCTGGCGGCAGATCACGACCTCGCAATTCCCAGGACCGGCGCTTACCATCGGCTGTTGGAATTCGACCAGAGATTGTTCCGATCTGAGCGGAGATGGGCCGCATCTCCGCAGTCGTTTCTTCGCTACCCGGCACGTACTGCTGTTGCACTACGCACCAACAATCGACGCCGTGTGTACGTGGTGTTTCCGAAGTTGCTTCAAGGTGAAGGTAGTGCGTCTCGGCCTGCGCGACGTCTCCCATGGCCGCGTACTCAAGAACTAGCCTCGCCTCGTAGGTTGGGTAAGAGTCCCGCTCCCAGGACTTCCTCACGAAGAGGAATGCCTCTAAGATCGGCCCCTTGTCTACAAACATTTGCCCGAAACCGTCTCTTGAGCCGTAGCCCGTGTCCAACGCTCGGCGGAGCTTCGCCTGCTCTGCCTCGAAAATCGTAAGGGTTGCCCTCATGCCAGGATTGAATGGACGCTGGAATCTGCGAGGATTCAACGAGTAGACCACCCCGGAGAAATCCGGATACGCCATGAGTTCGGTCGTTGGCACGTGTGCGAGCAATCGCGCTGTTGCGCGGGCTATAGGAGTACTCCTACGAGCCTCGTGTTCGGAGCGAGCGAACTCGCCCCTTGCTATGCCACCCTCCAGGTCAGGCGAGTTGAGTAAGGCTTCCAAGCTTCGCATAACCGAGGCCTTCTTCTCCGCTTCCGATTCGTCGAACGGTTTTGCGTCGCCAGCGTCGCTTAGCAACCGGACCTTCGCAGAGTCAATCGCAATTCGCAGCTTCTCCCTCTCCGCACGCTCCATTTGCGCTACCAGCGAAGGTCGCCTTGTAAGTACCAGCGCGTCCAGTTCCGCCACCCACTCGCCTGCTACTGCGTCCGCAAGCTTTTCTAGGACTTCAGCAACCGGGCGTGCCCTAACAGACAGCAGGACCACTTCCCTTTGTAACTCGCGAGAAACCCGAAGCTGACGATCAGTCACCTCTGAGAGTCTCGGGATGAGGTGAATCAGCTGGCTTGCCGGCTCCTCGAAGGTAAGTTCGTCAACCGCGTGCTGGGCCGAACCAAGAGCGATCAGTGTCGATAAGAGAACGAGCATAACATAGTGCCTCGCCTATCAGTATAACAGTTGGATTCCAATGTTAACGCTGCAGAGTGGCTATAGCCCAAAAACGTGGACAGGCGAGCCGAAAACTTCTGGATTTACCTCCACACCCAGCCCGGGCTTTAGCGAGGCCGCCAGTTGGCCGCCCTGGCGATTGGGTCCTCCCGATGCAGTTCGCACGGTGACGTAGCTATTGAAATCGGTGCTTGAGAAGAGCATGCCCTGCGGTGTGCTGTGCGCAAGATGCGCGATCGCTGCCGTAGCGATGTCGCTGCCCCATGTGTCCTCGATGGTTACACCGATCCCAAGCGAGGTACAGAGGTCGCGTGCCTGCCGAGCCCCAGTCAAGCCGCCGAACTTCGCAATCTTGATGTTGACGACGTCCATCGCCCGATCCGAAATTGCGCGCACCAACATGGGAACCGAATCCAGCACTTCGTCGAGGATGAATGGACGGATTGTTTTCTCGCGCACCGTGCGGCACTCTTCATACGTCGCGCATGGCTGCTCAATGTATACATCTTCGTCGCCGACCGCGGCAACGACACGAAGCGCGTCATGCAATGTCCAACCGGTATTGGCGTCTGCAACCAGCACTTCACCTTTATCAAGAACTTTTCTAATCTCACGAATCCGCGCGATATCTTCCTCTGGATTTCCACCCACTTTCAGCTGAAACTTCTTGTATCCCTCCTCGCGGTAGGTAGCCACTTTCGCGATCATCTTGCCCGTCGACTCCTGCGAGATTGCACGGTACAGGTCAAACGCGTCCCCGTATCTGCCGCCGAAAAGCACGCAAAGCGGCAACCTGCACTTCTGACCCAGGATGTCCCAACATGCGATGTCAATCGGAGCCTTGGCGTATGGATGGCCCTTCAGAAGGCTGTCCATTGTTTCTCTAACGCGCTCTAGTTCTAGCGGGTCACTTCCCAGCAATCCGGGGGCTATCTCAGCGAGTGCAGCTATTGCTCCCGTCGCGAATGCAGGGAGATAAACAGATCCTAGCGGGCAACATTCGCCCCAGCCTGTGACTCCCTGGTCGGTGTCAACCGAAACAATCACTGAGTCAAACGTCGAGACCGACTTTCCACCAGACCAATTGTAACTCCCTTCGACAAGCGGAAGCTTTACTTGGTATACGCTAATCCGAGTGATTCGCACGTTTACTAACCGATGAGTTCTGCGACTTTTGCCGCAGCCTCCTGAACAGATTCGGCTGGAATGAGGTTAGCTCGTGCCAGGATTTCCTTTGCTTCAGCTGCGTTAGTTCCCTCCACACGAACAACAATTGGCAGACTGACACCTAACTGCTCAATCGCCTCGACCACACCTTTGGCGACTTCGTCGCCGCGTGTGATTCCACCAAAGATGTTGATCAACAGCGCCTTCACTCCTTTATCCATCAGCACAAGCTCTACGCAATCGCGCACACGCTCCGCTTGCGCTCCGCCGCCGACGTCAAGGAAGTTTGCGGATTTCCTGCCAGCGCGCGCAACTTCATCGAGCGTCAGCATCACGAGGCCGGCACCATTTCCGATGACACCGACATCTCCGTCGAGTTTCACGTATGCGATTCCTCGTCTCGCTGCCTCTGCTTCCAGAGGATCCTCTGCGCTATCATCGGCGACCGCAGCGTACTCGGGATGTCGGAAAAGAGCGTTATCATCCAATGCAACTTTCGCATCCGCAGCGATGAGCTTCCCTTCCGTAGTCAGTGCACAAGGGTTGATCTCGATCATCGTTGCGTCGCTCTCGCGATAGGCTCGATAAAGTCCTTTGATCATCGCAACCATCTGACCGCGCGCGCGGGGATCGATCTCTGCAGCCGACACTGCTTCTCTAATCTCGTAGTCAGAGAGTCCCCACTTTGGGTCAACGTGCAACTTGATGATCGCCTCTGGCGACTCTGATGCCACTTCCTCAATGTCGACTCCTCCCATAGCGCTTATCATGAAGACGTCCTTCTGTTCTGCCCGGTCCAGGAGAACGGCAAGATAGAATTCCTTCTCAATGTCGATCCGCTCTGCGATCAAAACCCTTTCCACGAGCATCCCTTGTGGGTTTTGAATGGACTTTAGGGTCCTCCCTATCAAGTCGCGTGTGAATTGTCCCGCTTCAGCCGCTGAGTCTACGACCTTCACTCCCCCAGCCTTCCCACGCCCACCCATGAGTACCTGCGCCTTGACGACTGCACGGCCACTGAATGATTCGGCGATGCGTTCGGCGTCGCCGCTATTGTCCGCAACGTCACCGCCAGGGACGGCCACACCGAAGCGTGCCAGCAGCTCGCGCGACTGATATTCGTGGAGTTTCATGGGGGCGAGAGGATACCTCTTGAGCCCAGAAGCGTCAAACTGTAGCCATGCGAATCGTAATCGTGGCGTTTCTGTTCTGCGCCAGCCTCGCCTGGGGCCAGGGATCGCTCGAAACCGCCAGGACGGCTTACCGGGCGGGCGAGTTCGCCAAGGCTGAAACCCACTTCAAAGCGGCTATAGCTGAGAATCCGGGCTTGTTTGACCCGCTGTTCGAGTATGGGATGCTCCTGCTGAAGGTGAGCCGGTGGGCGGAGGCAGTAGATGCCTTTGACCGTGCTGTAGCAGTCGATGCATCACGACCAGAACCTCACCTCGCTGCTGCAAACGCGCACCTGGAACTCGGCCACCCCGTATCAGCTCTCGCGGCGCTCGTTCGAGGCGAGACCGCGTCCGCGCAGATCCCTGAATACTGGGTGATGCGAGCAGGCATTGAAGCCACCCTCGAACGAAAGGCGGACGCCTCTCGGTCGCTGGACTCCGCTCGTAAGGCTAATCCGGGTCGCGCGGATATCTCCTATCAAGTAGGCGTCTCATATCTGGTCCTGCTCGAAGATCCAAAGACCGCGAAGGCGCATCTTCAAGCTGCGTATGCTGCAGAGCCAACCAACTCGCAGTATGTGATTGCACTAATCGATTGCCACCTCCAACTGTCAGAGTGGACTGAGGCGAAGTCGGTCCTCAACCCAGCTTTACGGAGCAATCCGTCTGACGCAGAGTTGCTCGCTTACGCAACGCGAACCGCTGCCTCTGCACCGAACCTAGAAGCCGGTCTCGAGTTTGCCAGAGGACTCGCCGCCACCGGGCTGCAACAAGAGGAGGTTCTTGTTATTGAAGCGACCGTCTACACTGCGCATGGGCAGCAGCAAGACGCGCTCAGGTTGCTGAACGCCACGCTTCGAATGCAGCCGAACCACTTTGACGCGCTTGTGCGCAGGTCCGCAACCAGGCTTGCACTTGCCGACCCCGATGGCGCCCTAGCTGACGCACGGCTTGCAGCAACTGAGCGTCCCTCCTCGCCTGCGGCACAGAAGGCGCTGTACAACTCGCTCGCAGCCACCGGCAGAAAACGTGAAGCTGAGCGAACCCTAAGAACATGGTTGGCGGTCTCGCGAACCGATCCGATCCCGTATTCCATTCTAGGAGCGCTTCTCAAAGAGCGGAACGCGTTCCTTGAGGCAGCAGCTGTTTATGAAGCACTCCTCGCGATAAGGCCCAACGATTCAACAGCACTCCACGAAGCGGCCGCTTGTCACGTGAGCGCGGGCAATGCCGAACGGGCTGTAGAACTAGTTGAAGGTGGGATGGAGCGGGGTATCAAAACACCCGATCTCTTCATGCGCTTAGCCCTCGCACAGCGACAGCTCGCACAGACAGCAGAATCGCTCGCAACTCTTCGCGAAATGCGTACCGAGTATCCTAATGACACGAGGGGATGGACTTTCGCAGCGGCGATCCACGAAAGTGGTGGGAGACTTGAGCAGGCAATTGACGTCTATAGGGATCTCTCTGCGGCGCACCCAAACCTGCCGGACGGCCTCGATGGCGCTGCGCGTTGCCTGGCGGCACTCGGCCGTCCGCTCGAAGCTGCCGCTGCGTGGAGAACGTTAGGTGAGCGCTACGATGCTGCGATTCCCGCGCTTATCGCCGCGGGACGTGCGTACATCGACGGTGGACGTCGCGACACCGCTGAGGAGATGTGGACGGCAGTTCTAGCGAAAAGGCCGGAAGAGCCGCTGTTGCTCTCAGGATATGCACAGTTCCTAGCCTTAGATGGGCGTAAGCCTGAAGCAGTTGCCGTCTTCAAAAAACTGACGGAGCTACAACCACGGAGCTCGCAGCCGTACCTGGCTGCAGCAGAGCTCTTGATGGACCTGTCACGTAATGCGGAGGCAATCGAACTACTCGAAACTGGCATCAAGCACTGCTATGCCGACCACAACTTCATGCGCTTCTTCGCGCGAGTCGCTGCCCAAACAGCGCAGGGAGATAAGTTTGATCGGTCGATTGACTTGCTATTCGAGAGCAAGAGTTATTCCAAGCAAAGTGTCAGCGCGTGGGTCGATTTGCGAAACAAGAAGGGCGAACTGGCACAAGCGATCAAAGTGCTGCAGGCCGCGGTGATCCACGATTCCCGTGTAGAACTTTGGTCGGGACTTGCCCGCGCGCACGCTCTCAATCGTGACGAAGCTGCCGCGCTCCTGGCTCTCGAGCGAGCGGCAGATGCGGACCCTACAGATATTGAGACCCTGAGAATTTTTGCGGCTGCTGCTGAGGCTGCCAGCGACAGTCTTCGGTGCGCTACGGCATTTCATCGGCTTGCAACGCTTGTTCCTGACGAGGTTGGAAACTGGCTCAAAGCTGCTGCGTACTACTTTGAGGCGTCCGAACTTGAAAAGGCGCGCCAGACTATACGAGCAGCTGCGCGGCGGCACCCAGAAGATGCAGATGTGCTTGCGGCGCTAACGCGCTTCGGTGGCTGAAGCCGTTCACCATCCATGCAGCATCAGGGCGGGACGCAGTTGCCCTTCATCGGTGGCCTCGTTCACAGGAAGCCTAATCAAACAATCCGCCGCAGCTAAGCTCTTTAACCCGAACGAACCTTGATTTCCCACAGGTCTCGCCACTCCGTCCGTTCCGATCTCGCACCGCACAAACTCCTCCCGCGCGTACGGAGGCGAATCCTCTCCAAATGGCACATCGAACCACCGATTCGCCGGGGCTGCAGAGCCTGAGAGCTTGCGGATTGCGGGCAAGCAGAAGAGACGAAAACCAACAAACGCGCTTGCCGGGTTTCCCGGCAGCCCGAAGACCATAGCCTTCGCAACTGTTCCAAACAGCACAGGTTTTCCCGGCCTGAGCAGGACGCCATGAAACATCACGGTCCCGAGCGTCGAAACGGCTCGCGGAGCAAAGTCGTAGTCGCCGACGGAAGCACCGCCTGACACAATCACGATGTCGTGGGAGTCGGCCAATTCTGAGATAACGCGCTCCATCTGCTCCAGGTCGTCTCCTATTGCCAGCAGTGTTGGGATGATGCCCGCATGCTGCTCAACGAGAGCGGCTAGCATCACTGAGTTGGAATCGTATATGTCCGCTGCTCCGAGAACCTCGCCGGCCTGTTTCACCTCTTCGCCGGTCGTCAGAATCGCTACCCTCGGCGGCTTCCACACTTCGACCTGTGCAATTCCCTGGCTAGCGATCAACGCGACGGATTCGGCGCTGATTCGCTCTCCTGATCTAACGAGAGTTTCTCCTGTAGCGATGTCCGTACCTGCTTGGCGGATGTTCGCACCTTGGATGGTCGAAGTCTTAAGAGTAATGCAGTCGCCTTCTCTCAAGACTTCTTCTTGCATCACGACCGCAAACGTACCTTTCGGAATTGGCGCGCCAGTTAGTATCCGGATGCACTCGCCCCGGGAAATCGCCGTGTTGCTCGAGGTCCCGGCTGCTTGCTCTCCGATGACACGAATTCTTGAGCCGGCGCCGCAGTCCATCTCGCTTGAAAGCGCGTATCCATCAACTGCGGAGTTAGCGAATCGAGGATTGGGAATGACGGCAGGAATGTCTGTACTGCTGAAACGACCGACGGAAGCTCGCAGGGGTCGCACTTCAGCTGAGTCAGCGAACGGAGTGCGAGCTATAACAATCGCTTCGGCTTCGTTCCAGAGTATGAGACTCATTTTGTGCGGATTATGGCTTTGCTCGGCCTCCCAATCGTCGCAGCCGCACGATAGAGAACGCCCGGCAACATTTTCTGAGCAGGAGTCCGTGCGATGAGGATCCCCGCATCTGGGGACGCCGTTGACACAATGTTTGTGCGCGGTCCTGGCAGCCAAGTGAGCTCGCTCGGCGTTTTTGACGCCAGCACCATCGCTCCGTCGCCCACAGCAATCATCGTCGCTTGCGTCTGGAACGGCCCAAACTCAAGCATCGCGTGATCAAGCCGCCTTCTAGGGGTCAAGCCGACCTCAATGAGAACGCCTTTGTTTGATAAGTCAGGGGACACTGTAATCGTCCAACGACCAATGTCAAGAGCGCCGACTAACTCAACACCCCTACTCGTAACGCGCTTCAGTTCCGAAAACATAGGTACTGCAACACCGTCTCCCATGACAATCTGCGCACATTGGTGGAGTACACCTAGAGAAGCTTTTTCCAAGGGCGCAGTGACAAGCATGGGACCAAATCCCAAGTCTGTTTCGTGCGCAACAACGCGAGTTGTGCGACCACCTACCGAGAACCATCGCTTTGTACCCGCTACGTTTTCGTGAACTGGCTTATCCAGGTTGCGCGGCTGATGCTTGAGTGTAAAGCCCGATGTCTCACCAATCTGCTTGCCAAGCAGTAGCTTCAAGCTAAACTTCGCTACCGCTCGCCGCTGTCGAAGAACTTGCCACCGCAGGAGGGCAGATGCACCGACATCTAACGACGGCACCGGCACAGGGTGCCTGTACTCTTCTAGCATCTCGTGGTCAACCGATTCCAGTACAACTTCTGCGAGAGAAATTGGCTCTGAACCCGTGTTCCGTACTTCGCACAAGATGTCGAAGGGGGAACCGGGTGGCGCAAACAGCGCAGTAGAGCGCACAGAATCGAGCCTCAATCGTGGACCGACTGGCTCCATCACCACCTTCGAGATCCCAACGCGCTTGCCCGGGAGCCCTGTCGCCTGAATGCGAACTGGGGTTGCCGTAGGTACGACTTCGTCTGCGCCGTCCGGACTGTCCAACGTGCCTCGGCCGATCATCGCCAATTGAAGATCTCCCCGTATCGCCTTCTCGGCCCAAAGGCGATACGCGGCGTTCGGAACCACCTCAATCGGGTCGCTACAGATCGCAGCGGCTGAAGTCTCTCCGGCTAGCATCACGAATCTCTTTCCCGCTGCTGCCACGACGGACACGCCCCCTGGCGTACACTCCCACTCAGAGAGACCAGATGAGAAGTCGGCGTTTGGAATCAGGTTGCCCATCACAGCGTCTGTACATTGTGACGCGAAGCGAGGCCATGTATTGAGTCTTCTGCTAGAGCCTGGCACTCTTGTCGGGGATCGCTACCGGATCGAACGCCTCCTCGGACGCGGTGGCTTCTCTGCTGCCTATCTTGCTTCCGATACGCTCTCTGAGCGCAAGGTCGTTTTGAAGGAGCTTCTGCCACCAGGTGCCCATCGTGACCCGGATGGCGTCGTCTTCTTCGCCGAGGGGGGTGACGCCGCGCACCGGCTGCTGCACGGCTTTATGGAGGAAGCTCGGCTGCTCGCTAAGCTTCGGTCGCCCAACATCGTGACCGTTTACACCGCGCTCCAGTGGAGTGGCACTGCCTACTCCGTCATGGAGTTCCTTGAGCACTCTCGTCCGCTTTCGATGTTGATGGCAGCGCGGGGAGCGTTCTCGGTAGACGATGCTGTGCAGATACTCACGACCACCGCAATTGCCCTGGGATCCGTACACGAACTCGGGTTCCTGCACCGGGACGTAAAGCCATCCAACATCCTCGTAAGTGATGATGGCGAAGTCACTCTCATCGACTTTGGGGCAGCTCGCGAGTGGCACGCCGACGTGACCGTTCGCCACACTGCTTTGTTTACTCCTGGGTACGCACCTATCGAGCAACTCTCAGAACTTGGGAAACGCGGCCCCGCCAGCGACCTCTACTCACTCGCGGCCACCGGTTGGCAGCTGCTGACAGGCGAAGCGCCGCCATCCGCAGTTGATCGGGTAGCAGGGGCACCATTGCCTCCCCTGGCTGCTTTCAGAAATGACGTCCCACCCGAGATTGAGGCTACTTTGCGGCAAGCGCTAAGCGTCCGCGCGATCGATCGCCCTCAGTCCGCCGCGGAGTTCGTTTCACTCTTGCGTGCAGAGCCGGCTCGCCAAGAACCGCAATTGTCTCGAATTGACATCTTGGATGGCATAAAGTGCCGGCTACAGAAACAGCGGATTCGCGCGAGCCAATGCCCCGGATGCGGCTCACTTCTATCCGAACCGAAGCCGTTGAAGCCGGGCACTTGCGGTGTATGCCGGTCTGGGAAGATTGTTGAACGAAACCTCGATCAGCGGAGGTGCGCTGTGTGTCGCACTGGCCTTTTGAAAGCGATCGATTCGCAGGCTGCACCGTTTTGTCCGTTGTGCAGATACGGGCACCTTCGCTCGAAGGGTGTGCTAAAGAAGACCAATCACTGCGACGCATGCGGGGCGAGATTCGAGCGCTCCGGTCGTACAACTTTCAGACTCATCGACCTCGGAATCACTATAGAGTCTCTCTTCCTCGTGGGTCAGGAGGAAACCGAAGTTGCGTGGGCGCGTGCCGCTGGCCGGGCCCCAATTGTATTCGAATGCGAGACCTGCCACGCGCAGTTTGATGAACTGTCAGAGAATCGATGGAAGTTGAGTCACGTTTGCGAGGACACCTTCGGCGTATCGGTTGAGCACGAAACACGATCCCCCGGCGAGTGGGCACGGATTGCAGCAAGACTTCCAATTGATGCAGGTAACGCGGCGTGTGCGTCATGCGGAGCGGATTACTACCTCGATGGCGAGAACATCACGCTGCTCGATGCAGATTCGGACCCGTATGGTTTCTTGGAGCAGAATCACGGTCGGTGCTTGCCTCTCGACTGCGTGCCCTGGATCGCCGTGGCGAAGTTGAGCGGCGAGCCTGGAGTTTTGTGCGATGATTGTGGAACGGAGTTCGATTACGACCACGACTACTTGCGATTGAGGAGCACACAGCACCCGCTACTGCGACCCCACGTCGACCGCGCCTTACCAGTAGAAGACTGGCACCGCGTGGCAGACGATCTCCCGCTGCGTGAAGATGAAGCCGATTTCAATTCGGAGTTCGACTGGGCACTCCGAGATGCGATTCGAGCTGGCGAGATTGCCTGGGGAGACTCAAAGCGCAATCGAAACAGATGGCAAAGCCCGTGCTGCAGACTGGTGCTAACAGCGGACGGGTACGTCTCGGCAGGAAAAGGGAAGCTAACGATAACGGATGAGTCCATTGACTTGACCAGTAGAGGCAAGTCTTTTCAGATCCCGACGGATGCGGTGATTTCTGCCCAGTTGGACGAGGATGCCGTAATCTTGAACGTATCGGGCGAAGTCGACCCCATTGTAGTTTCCATCGAGCCCGTTGAGTTGACGATACAGCTTGAAAGTGGTCGGTACGAAATTGAGATGAGTAGCGAGGATCTCACTGCGATAATCAATAGCTTCGCGACGCACACAGCTACAAAACAAAGCCGGCCATACGCGAGTTAGCCGACGAATTCGGGAATCGAATTGTGCGCCAGGTCGAAGTACTTAGCAATTGCTGCAGCAATCCGCTTTGACGCCAAGCCATCTCCGTATGGATTGACGACATTCGCCATGCTTGAGTAGGCCAATTCACTCGTGAGAAGGTTCGATGCCGCGCGGGCGATCTTGCTCTCGTCTGTGCCGACCAGGATTGCGCTTCCAGCAGCAAGCCCCTCGGGGCGTTCGGTCTCATTCCGCAACACCAGCACAGGCTTTCCGAGCGCAGGCGCCTCCTCCTGTATTCCACCAGAATCTGTGAGGATGAAGTGTGAGGCCTTCATCCACTGACCAAACTCCTTGTACCCGGGGGGCTCAACAAGGAACACACTGTCTATGCCGCCGAGTTCGCCGACAAGTGTCTCTCTAACACGCTCGTTCTTGTGCATCGGGACAACGAAGAACACATCGGGGTGATCCTTAACGATCCGACGGACGGCACGCGCAATCGAGCGCTGCGGCTCGCCCCAGTTTTCTCTCCGGTGAGTAGTCAGCAAGAGCATTCTTCCTTCCGCGAGCGGGATGAAAGGTAATGACTCTCTCGTTACTTCGAGGATTGCGTCGATCGACGTATTGCCGGACACGACAACCTTCTCCACTGGCACACCCTCGCCGAGTAGGTTCGCTTTGGCTACGCGAGTCGGCGTGAAGTGCATCTCAGCGATCTGCCCTGTTGTTCGACGATTGAACTCTTCGGGAAACGGCGACTTGATCGAACTCGTTCTTAACCCTGCTTCCACATGGGCAAATGGAATCTGACGGTAAAACGCCGCCAAGCTCGCAACAAACGTTGTCGTGGTGTCGCCCTGCGCAACTATCATGTCGGGAGTCTCAGCGGCGATTGTTTCGTCGAGTCCCTCGAGTATCGCCGCTGTAACATAGCAGAGACTCTGCTGCGGCTTCATCACGTCAAAGTCGATGTCGGGCGACAATTCAAACTCAGCCAGCGCCTGAGCAAGCATTTGACGGTGCTGACCAGATACGACAAGGCGAGTGTCCATGTCGTTTCTCGCTCGCAGCTCATGGACAACGGGGGCCATTTTGATTGCATCAGGGCGAGTTCCACAGACGGCCATGATCTTCGGTTTCACCTTGGGACTGCCTCCTTAACCACGCTAACAAAATGTGATGTGACGACCGGCCATGCATAGTGCTTTTCTGCCTCTGCCCTCGCCAGCTCGCCCATGGATTGAAGTTCTTCCTGCGGACAGTCTCTGAGCTTCTGCAACCCGTCCACCAAGCCCTCGACACTGTTCGGCACAACCCATCCGACACGCAAGGATGGAATCATGAGCGCGGTGTCATAAACATCCATGCTCAAGACGGGGCGCCCAAGTGCGAGCGACTCAGGCCATTTCGTCGGAGCTGCGCCATTCTTATACTTTTTGTTGTCGGGATGCGCGATGATCGTTGTGCAGTGGGCATCTCGCATCGCTGCTGCGACCTCAGTTTGTGGGATTTGTGGGAAAGCCTCTATTCCCGCGGAGTCCGCAGCCCTTCGTAGCTCGGCTTCTCGTTCAGTGAATCCGATCATCCTCAGGCGCAAAGAACCCGGCTCCATCCGCTGAAAAGCCTCAACCAGTTTGTCGGCGCCTTGGTAAGGCACCATCGTCCCGGCGTAGGCCAGTAGTCTCGGACTGTCCTTCGGTACCGGGCCTGCCTCGAATCGATCCGGATCAACGCCGTGTCTGACTTCCCTCAGCCGCTCTGGCGGGAAGCCTCTTCTTCCGTAGTACTCTTTCTGGACAAGCGAGCTCCAGAGAATGTAGTCCGCTCGCTTGATCGCAATCGCTTCGGCTATGCACGCCTCAACATAGACAACAAAATTCCGTATGCTCCGCTCCAGTTTGAACTGAAGCCACTTCTCCCCGACTGGTGGTGTGTGGATGTCGTACATCACAGGAATGCCAGTCTTTCGCATAGCCCAAACACCCATTGCGGCGGTGTCGGCCGACGCGCAATAAACGCACCTCGCTCCCGCAAACTTTGCGCGCAACCACCCGCTTCCCATCATCCGCTTCAAAACCGATCGGTCGGCGCGGTTGCGGCGGCTATACGTCATTGCACTCCTGAAGCCTGCGCTCTCAGCGCCCGCGCGCAAGCGATCAACACGGTGGTAGTAGCCCACGTTCGCGGGACTGCGTTCCTCGCCCTCGGTCCCATAAAGCACATAGCCAACGCTCTGACTGTCGATGGGGCTCCTGGCGACCGGTGGCATAATGACGGCGCCGATGGGCGCTATTCGTCATTTTGCCACAGTAGCCCAAAGAGTGGAGGGCGCTTGAGCGGCTTGTCATGGAAGCTCCGCCGATTGCGCAGCATGGGGATGCGGGAAATTCTTCATCGCGCAAAGACTACATTCCGTGACCGCTTCCACCCACCTAAGTATGTGCGTTGGACTCCGGAAGAGGCCTACGAGCGGTTGTCTCTGGCCAACAGTTCAGCGATTGTCACTCCCCGGATCGCTGCGCCTGCGTCGCAGCCTGTAGTGGATGAAGGGGATGCTCTCCTTCATGGTGACTGGTCCATCTTCGGGCATCAAATCCAATTGGACGACCCACCGATCTGGAACAAAAACTATGTGAGGGGAGGCGAGTGGCCGGACGTACCCGCAGACAACTTGGACTACCGAAGGAACGACATTGCAGACGGCGTTAAGTTCACATGGGAGCTCGGCCGCTGGACGTGGGCGACGAGCCTAGCAACTGCTTATGCGTCCACGAAAGAGGACCGCTATCGTGAACTTTGCATCCGCTGGCTTGAAGACTTTGCCCGGAAGAACCCCATCTCCCAGGGCATTCACCACACCAGCGGTATCGAAGACGCGGTGCGCGTACTCGCTGGCCTCATCGCGATCGGATTACTTGATGCGGCTAACGATGACCGTCTCATCCCGGTCCTCGGGCTCATTTATCAACAAGCGTTGCATTGTTCGGATCACCTCAGTGAAGGCACGAGCGCGAATAATCACCTCATCGCCGAGTACGCTTCAATGCTCGCTGCCGGGGCAGCGCTCCCCAACGCCCAGCACTCTGAGAAGCTCCGACTGCGCGGGTCAAAAGGACTCTACGATGAGATTCTCACACAAGTCAATCCGGATGGAACATCAGTAGAACAATCTTTCGGATACATTCCTTTCATCTGGGAACTTGTGATTATTCCGCTAATCATTGCCAGTGCAAATGGTCTCTCGAAGCCGCCGCAAACTGTCCATGATCGACTAAAGATGAGTCTTGAGTTCATGAGGTCTGTTCGCCTGCCTGATGGAACTGCTCCACAGATCGGCGATGAAGACGACGGCAGGATTCTGCTTCCGGGCCACTCAGCAACGCGCCTGGATCTTGTTGGAAACTTGCTGGCAAAGTTTCTCGGAGCACCTCTGCTTTCGGATGAGCCGGACGCCTCACTCCTTGCAGAGATGTTTTCTCCGGGAAACTCTCTACCAGCCCACGCTCCACCTCACGGCGTCCACAAGTTCCCAGACGGCGGATACACGGTTTGGCGAGACAAACTCTTGCTCGTCACTCTAGATCATGGGCCTCTTGGATGGCAGTCGATTGCAGCGCACGGTCACGCGGATGCGCTGTCGGTAACGGTATTCGCGGGGTCTGTACCGATCGTAGTGGATCCTGGGGTCTACGCGTATCAAGACGACCCTGCGGCACGCGATCGATTTCGTGGGACACCGTATCATTCGACAGTAAACTTCGACAACCGAAATCAAAGCGAGATTTTGGGACCCTTCATGTGGGGACGGCGGGCTCGAACCTATGCGCAGGGAGATGGCTGGGAGTGTGCGTGGCACACAGGCGAACGCCATTGGCGTGCAGTGTCGGTCGAAAGCAACGTCATAAGGATAGAGGACCGTGTCGATGGGCTGAACCCGGAAACCGTGTTTGTACTCCACCCAGCCGCAATCGTCGAAGTCACCGCGAACGTAGCAAAGGTTTCTGTCCGGGGTGTGTCTGCTACATTCGAATCCGACGGGCTTGGAGCATGGAGATGCGAGCCCGGCGAGTACTCGAGAATGCTCAGTCATAAAGAGCCAACAATTCGGCTGTGCGCTACATTTGAGAAACCCTACGCGAAGGTCACGATCACGGTCGACGCGGGTTAGGAACTGCCCCGAACAAAGTCGCGAAACTTCTCAAGCTGTGTTGAAATCTGTTCGCGGGCTCGCTCATCGGTTAGCTCTCCGCTCTCGTCGAACTTTGTTTTGGCGAGCGTAACAAACACTTCTGGGAATTGCAGTTCCTTGACTTGCAGCGAGCCGAGCACTTGCCGCAACTGATACTGTCCTCGTGAGCCTCCGAGCAGACCTGTCGAAGCGCTCTGCACAATGACAGGCTTACCCACGAACGAGTTCTCCCCACCCGGTTTCGTCCCCCAGTCAATCGCGTTCTTCAGTACTCCCGTCATTGAGTGGTTGTACTCCGGTGCAGCGATCAGCAAACCATCGCTCAACGTAATCGCAGATTTGAACTCCCGCACAGATTCCGGCAGATCATGCTCAATGTCAGCGTTGTACAAGGGAATTGGCGAAAGATCAAAGCTTTCGATCGTCATTCCTGCTGGCGCGAGTTCTTGCGAGGCGCGAATCAAGCCACGATTGTATGACTTCGCCCGCAGCGAGCCCGCAAACGCCAGTACCTTGACTTCTCTGTTCATGTGATACTACAAGTACTTAGTAGTCTAACACAACTATTGAATCGGTCGTGCCATGATAGCCGCGATGAAAGCGCTAATTCTCGCAGGTGGAAAGGGATCGCGCCTGCGCCCGATAACCTTCAGCCTGGCAAAGCAGTTAGTCCCTGTCGCGAACAAGCCGGTAATCGAGTTCGGCATTGACGCAATCCGCGCCGCAGGTATCACTGACTTCGGGTTCATCGTGGGTGATACAGCAGCGGATGTCAAAAATGCCCTCGGCAATGGAGATCGATGGAACGCCACCTTTTCTTTCATCCCGCAAGACGCCCCACTCGGACTCGCCCATGCAGTGAAAACGGCGCGTGACTATCTCGGAAATGACAAGTTCATCATGTACCTGGGCGACAACCTCATCAAAACAGGTGTCAAGGAACTGGTCAAGGAATTCGAAGCTTCCACCGCCGACGCGATGATCCTGTTGACCAGAGTGCCCAACCCATCGGAGTTCGGAGTAGCAGAGCTTGATGGTGATCGGGTCGTGCGATTAGAAGAAAAACCGAAGGAGCCAAAGTCCGATTACGCCCTTGTCGGGGTTTACATGTTTACGCCTATCATCTTTGAAGCCATCGAAACGCTTACACCATCCTTCCGAGGCGAGTATGAGATCACCGATGCCATCCAAACACTTCTCGACTTGAAAAAGGACGTGCGATGTCACATCGTGACCGGATGGTGGAAGGATACTGGAACCGTTGACGCAATGCTCGAAGCGAACAAGCTGATCCTTGAGTCCATGGAGCATAGCAACGACGGTGAAGTTATCGATTCACAAGTCGCTGGGGGAGTTACCATCGGTAGTGGAACTACTGTTTCCGGGAGTCGCATCACTGGGCCGGCGATTATTGGGGAGAACTGTGTCTTGCAGAACGCAACCATAGGCCCTTTCACGTCGATCGCATCAGGGACTCGAATCGTTAGCTCCACCATCGAGTGCAGCATCATCATGGACGACTGCACGATCGAAGGCCTCGATGCGCCAATGTTTCGGTCACTCATCGGAAGAGGTGTAACGGTCGGTAAAAGCGAGGAGCATCCGCGATCCTTGTGCATCGTCTTGGGAGACCATTCAACGATTGCCCTTCCGTAATTCTAACCCTGAGTGAGCAGCCACGCTGCGGCTTCACGAAGCACCATTCCTCGGTGACTGATCTCGTTCTTGTGTTCAGGCTCTAGCTCTGCGTATGTTCTGCCGATTTCCGGAAGGAGGAATATTGGGTCGTAGCCGAAGCCGTGCTCGCCTACTGGAGCCGCTGCAATAGATCCCGTTCGAATGGATTCAAACACTCGTGTATCTTTGGCTGGAATCGCGATGGCAACGGCGCATCGAAACCTGGCCGTTCGCCCACTCTCTGCCACATCGTTCATCAAGGTGAGAATTCGTGCGATCTTTTCGGAAAATGGAGTGTCCTCGCCTGCAAATCGTTTGCTCTTAACCCCGGGCTGTCCGTTCAAAAAGTCGATCTCCAATCCTGCATCGTCGGCGATGCACCACTCGCCTGTTGCGTCCCGCGCAGCTTCCGCTTTTATGATCGCGTTTTGTAAGTAAGTTTTGCCGCTCTCTTCAGGTTCATCAAAATCAGGATAGTCGCGCAAAGAGTTGACAACCCACTTCTCACCCAGAAGTGACTGAAGAATTGTCAACATCTCCCCACCCTTCCTCGGGTTTCGGGTAGCAACGACTATGCGTCTCACTTCGCGAGCGTTTCCGCCTGCATCTGAAAGAGGGTCTTGAGCCCTCGCTTCGCGAGGCCGAGCATCTTTGCGAATGTTTCTTCTTCAAATGGCTCATCTTCTGCGGTCCCCTGAATCTCGACGTAACGCCCCTTGTTGGTCATCACAAGATTCATGTCGACAGCTGCACGAGAATCCTCATCGTAATTGAGATCAAGCAATTCCTGACCCCCAACTACTCCAACACTGACTGCTGCAATGACCTCCTTCATTGGCGAACGATGTATCATTCTCTGGTCGATCATCCAGTCGAACGCATCGCTGAGTGCAATATGGGATGCGGTTATCGCCGCACACCGAGTTCCACCATCACCTTGCATTACATCACAATCGACAGTAATCGTTCGTTCGCCAATCAAAGTCAAATCTACGACTGCGCGTAGCGACCTTCCGATCAGGCGCTGAATCTCGAGAGACCTGCCATTAGGACGGAGAGTATCTCGCTGGTTTCGCTGTCGCCCTGAGCGAGGGAGCATTCCATATTCGGCTGTCACCCATCCCGATCCCTGACCTTTCATCCAGGGTGGCACACGGTCTTCCACGGTTGCCGTGACAAAAACAATCGTGTCACCGATAGAGATTTCGCACGAGCCTTCCGCAAACTTCGCAACTCCCCGCGTCAACTTTACGGGGCGCAGTTCGTCTATCTGACGACCGTCGATACGATTGAATGCCATAGGATGGGATTCTACCGGTACTCGCAATTATTCGGGGCGGATGAATCGACCTGCTACCCAACCATCCTCTCGGATCCACGAGTGGACCGCCAAACCGGTGGCCTCAACCGCAGCCTGCACGTCTGGAAGGTTTGCAGGAATCACCCCAGAGAAAATCCAAACGCCACCATGATCTACGATCTGTGCGATCGCAGCAGCCTTTTGAATGATGATTGCCGAGACGAGGTTGGAAACTACAACGTCGCATTCGGGAATGTCCTCTGGGATGTGACCCGTCGTCCATAGGGCAATGTCGACCTGATTGATTTGAAAGTTCTTAGCTGCCACATCCGATGCTGCCTGGTCTACTTCGGTGGCGTAGACTTCGGCAGCCCCAAGCTTCTTCGCAGCGATCGACAGAATCCCGCTACCGGTTCCGATGTCGCACACCGTCGCGCCAGGGCCTACCTCTTGCTCTAGCAACGAGATGCACATCCTTGTCGTCGGATGATCGCCAGTCCCAAATGCCTGCCCTAACTCCAAGACAATAAGTTCACGTCCCTCGGTGTCATCGGGCACATCCCAAACCGGTGCGACGATGAAAGCGTTACCGATGAGAAGTGGCTTGAAGAACGCTTTCCAAGCCTCTGACCAGTCTTCCTCCGGAACAACATCCTGAACAACTGTTGTTGCACCCGCGTGTTCCAAAGCTCTCGTTAAGGACCCGAGAGTCTTTTCAGATTCGTTGTCTTCGTAAACGTATCCCGACATCGACGGAGGATTCCCATGCTCGATGGTGCCGCCGCTGCCATGCGACGCGAAGATTTCGTGAATTGGAGACCAGTCAAGCGGCGAGTCACTGAATTCCGCGCGAACGCAAATCCAGTTGGCCACTATTTGCCCTTCTTTATGTTTTCGCGGAACTGATCGAGAAAGCCAGGGCCCTTCGATTCTCTCGGCGTTTCGTTGCGAAGCGAACGGTCAAATTGCTCCAGTAGATGCCGTTGAAAATCATTGAGCTTCTTTGGCACATCAACGGTAACGCGAACGCGAAGGTCTCCGCGCTCCCGAGCTCCGATCTTTGGGACGCCCTCGCCGGGGACACGAAACTCCTGTCCGGGTTGAGTCCCCGCGGGAACCTTCAGCGTGAACTCTCCGCTGATTCCCTGGAGCGACAACTCCGCCCCGAGAGCCGCCTGTGGAAAGGTGATCTCCACATGTGTAATCAAGCCGCGTTCGTCCCGCACAAAGCGCGGATCATCCTTCACACGTACGCCAACGTAGAGGTCGCCCGGCCGACCGCCATTCAGCCCATCATCGCCTTTGTATGGCAGGTGAAGAACCGTTCCGTTCTCGACGCCAGGAGGAACGTCGATCTCCAGGCGTGAGCGCCTTTGCTCAAGTCGCTTTCCTTTGCACTGCGGGCACGGGTCGGTGATGATTCGACCTTCTCCCTCACACCGCCGGCAAGTGCTGCTTCTCCTGATCTGTCCGAGCAGTGTGTTTGAAATCTGAACGACAACGCCGGCGCCGCCGCATTCGGGACACATGGTTGGTGTTGAGCTCTCAGCGCTTCCCGATCCGTTGCACTTCGTGCAACTCTCCATGCGATCTAACTCGATTGTTCGCTTCGCTCCCGTGACGACATCAGCCAACGTAAGGTTGACCTCAATCTGTAAGTCTCGGCCATCGACGACTCGCGGTCCCGCTCTTCGAGCCGCGCCAACGCCGAAAAACATTTCAAAGAGATCCGATATGCCCCCCGATCCAAAATCGAATCCTCCAGAGGGCATGTCGGCGACGGTCCCGTAGCGGTCATATTGAGCGCGCTTTGCAGGATCGCTCAGAACTGAGTACGCTTCACCGATTCGCTTAAACTTCTCTTCGGCCTGATCGTCGTCGCGATTTACATCAGGGTGATACTTTCTGGCAAGTCGCCTAAACGCGGACTTGATATCCTCAGGGCTCGCATCGCGCGGTATCCCAAGCGCGGAATAGTAATCTGGCGCGGTCATCGCGCGCTAAAGCTCGATTTCCTCTTCACCATCAGCGGACTCAATGCCGGCCAGCTCGTCCAACGAGATCGACTCGTCTTCTCCGGCCGTACCCGCCATTGGGACCACCTCGCCCTCGGAATCATTCACCGAGGTGCCAGCATCCTTGAAGAGGTCGCTGATCAGCGAGTCGATGTTGTCCTGCTTGCCAGCCAGGTAGTCCAGATCCGCGATTGCGTCGTCTTGCTCGGGGACCCTTTCGATCTCTTCGAAGACCGCGACGACTGCGCCCTCTGCGATCTCCAGCATAGCGATCGTTAGCGGGTGGGGTTCGGACGTCTCGACTAAGGCCGGCGCCTTGTCGCGGGTTATCTGCGTCGAACGACGCGCAGCCAAGTTCACGAGCTCGAACTTCTTGCCGTATGCGTCGAGTTTGTCACCTTCAGGGTATAGCGCCATAAGTCTTCTCAGGGGGTGCGAGCCCGAATTATACCTCTCGCTGGGCGATGCTTCGTCGGACGGCCACCCGGAACGCCGAGTAGCACGACGGGCAGCCGAGGTACCCCTTCTCTACCACATCGTCCCTGCTCGCGCCGCACGCAGGACACCGGTCGAGATCGGCTGGAGTGCCATCGAGCTTCGCGACGTGGCCTCCTCGGGACATCGGCTTGAGAACAGCTTCAAGGCAACCGTCACACAGGGGGTCGCCATCGAACGTTCGCTTCGCCGAGGCGCCGCAGTTAAAGCAAAGACTAGAACGGGGTCCCGTTCTTCGTCTCCTCGCGGAACAAGCCAATGAGCTTGTTTGTGACCTCGCCGGGCTTACCACAGCCTATAGCGCGAGTGTCTACCCTGCACATAGGCACGACTTCGGCGGCAGTTCCAGTCAGGAACGATTCTTCTGCCTCAAACAAATCGTAAGTGGTCATGTACACCTCACGCACGTCGTAGCCCGCTTTTTTGGCGAGTTCGATCACCGTTCTTCGGGTGATCCCACCGAGAATTCCCGAGGCAAGGTGCGGGGTGCGAATGATGCCGCCCTTATCCACAATGAAGAGGTTATCTCCAGTGCCCTCGGCGAGGTAGCCCTCGGCATTGAGCATGAGCCCCTCATCGGCCCCCTGACGATTTGCCTCAAGCTTTGCGTAGATGTTGCTTACATAGCGCCCAATGGTCTTCAACCGTGGGTCCAGAGCGTCGTGTCGTATCACTCGAGTGCTGACCACCACGCCTTTGAGGCCAGTTTCGTAACACTCAGGTGGGAACAGCCTCAGCTTGCTGACCATGACCATGACATTGGGCACACGGCTGATGTTCCGGGGATCCAGGCCGAGGCCGGTTCCGCGTGTTACATTGATGCGGATGTAGCCGCTCTGCTCGTCTGCCTGCTTGCACGTGTCGAGGACGATCTGCTTTAGCTCGGCCTTCCCGACCTGCATCTCGAAGTCGAGAAACCGGATGCCGTAGTACAGCCGGTCGAGGTGGTCGTCGAGTTTGAAGACCTTGCGATCGTAGAAGCGAATCCCTTCAAACAGCCCGTCGCCGTACAGGAACGCGTGATCGCGGACGGATACGGTGGCGGTTTCCAGGGGGTGAATCTCGCCATTGAGCCACACCAATTCAGCCATATCGCGATGTTAGCACAGGTCAGGATCGCCTCTTTCTGCGCCGCTCAATCGCGATCACGTAGGCGAACAGGCCTAACCACACCAGGGTCGGGGGAATCGCTACCGCCAGTTGCCAGTCCATCAGAAACCTCCTTCAGCAGCCCCTCCTCTCCTTCGCGAACACGCACCTTGTACGCCCACGCGAAACAAAGGAGAATCACGACCAGCGTCGTGTAGAAAATCGTGCGGTATGTCGGGTCAAGGCCACCGCCGACGACCGCCTGGTTCGCGCCTGCGTGACTGCTTGGCCACAGGTTCAATCGCGGCAAGATGAAGATGAGAAACGGGGCGGTCAACGCCGCAAAGATGGCGTACGCAGATGAGTACGCCGCGGATCTGACTGGCGTCGGGAAGGAATAACGTAGTGCAAAGTAAGCCGCATAAATCAGAAGCTGGATGAAGATGCTCGTTTGCCTTGGATCCCATTCCCAAAACGCTCCCCACTGCACCTTCGCAAAGACCATCCCAGTAACCGTCGCCAACACGCATAACAAGGTCCCAACTTCGATGGCAGCAACACTCCGGACGTCGAAACGCAGATCCTTACTCATCAAGTATCGAATCGCCATTACCGCGCCCCAGAGATAGAACAGGGTGCATAGCATCGCAGGGGGAACATGAAAGAAGAGAATCTTTGCGCTTTCTTCTTGCGGAAAGCCCTTCGCTCCTGGCGCCCAAACATAAAGCGCGGTGACGCCTATTCCAGCCAAGAGAAGAAAGATTCGATAGATCACTGCTTCCAAACCGCCGCGTACAGGTAC
Source organism: Fimbriimonadales bacterium (assembly GCA_041744215.1). Classification (GTDB taxonomy): domain Bacteria; phylum Armatimonadota; class Fimbriimonadia; order Fimbriimonadales; family ATM1; genus JAHCHL01. Next base: position 149,288 of record JBGTLG010000030.1, read on the forward strand.
GGGCCAAGCGACGAGAACGCGACCGCCATGCCGCCCAGCGACGCGACTGCGCTCCAAGATTCTGCGGACGGGTCGCCGAAAGCGCCACGAAGGGCAGTGATTCCGGCGGCCAAAACTGGCAACAAAAGCGGTAACGAGATTACCCCCATCAGCAAGCCCCGCCCCTGCGCGCGAGACGCGAGCGCGCCGCACATAGACACAACCGCAGCAAGTCCGGCACAACCGCACAGAACTCCGCTAATCAGCAGGAACGGCGCAACGACCTCTACTTTTACGAACAACACAAACAGCGGCACAACGAACAGTGCGACAGCGATAAGCAACAGCATATTGAAAACGGCCTTTCCCCAAAACACCGGGCCGGGGTTTGCGAGGAGGCGCAGCAAATCGGCTGTTCCCTGCTCTTCTTCTGATAGGAAGGTTCTGGCTAATCCAACGACGCAAGCAAACAGCAGCGCGACCCACAGCAAACCCGCCGCCAGCGATGGTGACGGCTCGCCTCGAATGGACGCGATCCCTAACGCGGTCACCGCGCCAACTGCGAACACGAGCGTCGAATACAAGCCGACGCGGCCGCGCAACTCGACGCGGAGCTCTTTGCCAAGGATTGCTGCAACTTCACGCGCCCAGCTTGAGTTCACAGTCGCCGAACCTCCTCTCTGCTGGATCATTAGTCGCGAGCACGACGACTCCGCGAGATCGCTGCTCGTCGAGTACCCGCTCAACAAGCGATCTACCTTCCTCGTCCAGACTTGCGCCAGGCTCATCGAGAAGAAGGATGCCCGGCTCGCATTGGATGGCGAGCGCGAGCCGCAGCCGGGCTTTCATTCCGGTGCTGTAAGCGGAGACTCTCACGTTTTGTGCATCGGATAGGCCAACACTCTCGAGCAGCGTCTCGTCTGAGTTTGCGGGAAGACCTCTCAGGTTTCTGGCGAATTCGAGGTGCTCGATTCCAGTTAGTTGACTGTAGAGCGAGAGCTCCGGGGAGACATAGCCAAGATGCGCGTGGTGAACTACTTCCCCCGCGCTCGCAACTTCCAGCCCTGCAAGAATCCGCAGCAGCGTGCTCTTTCCTGCGCCGTTTGCACCGGTCACAACGAGCGCTTCTCCAGCGGGTAGGCAGAACTCGATTCCGCGAAACACCCATCGCGGTCCGAATCTCTTTCCAAGCCCAGTGACCGACAGCATCATCCGGATTGTGGCAGGTGCCTTAGCTCCGCCTGGGCGTGCTGTCGCCTGCTTGAAAAAAGTCCCGGGCGTCGACGGGCGTGACTGTTCGCAACACAAGGCGGAGGACACAGCCCGCCAGTCAGGGGCAGAGCTCCCTCCCAACAGGGCCTCGCCAGCCGCGAGATTCTGACCATGCCCGCCGCGCGCTCGCCGTTCGAGCCAAATTGCCTGGCATACGCCAGTCGCTCATCGCGGCGCGACCTTCGGCATTCCGTAGCGGCATTGCATACTGTCCCAGATGAGAATCGCGTTCTCGGCGCCATATGCGAGCCTGGATGGCTCATCTTCAATTACGAGTTGGCCTCCACGAATCCCGAAGTCACTGTCGTACGACGCCTCAAAGAGAGTTTGTCCTTGCGACCAATCCCCGAGCTTGATTGGATTGTCGGGATCAGACGTGCCGTTCGTAATGATCGTGAACGTACCAATGATCGCCAAGTAGAGATTCACCTTCTTCTTGTAAGAGTCACCTACACCACCAACGCCAAACGTGTTCTTCGTCCCCATGTTCTCATCCAGCCAGCATTTGGGCTTGCCTTCGCCCCGCCATGAGCAAAAGACCTTCCCTTCATGGTCCTTCAAATCTCCTGACGCATTCCAAGTGCATGTTGATCCCATCGCGGAATTCAAGCTCCACACGAGTTGGTCAACAGGCTTCATGCCAGGTTGTTCTCGATAGGACCAGGGGTCTCCAATCATATTCACTTGGAAGTCGGCGTTGAATGCCAACGAATCCCCGCCTGCAATCGTAACGCCGATTTTTCCCGTCCACTTGCTCAGCCATCGGGAATTGCTTGGCCGTCCCTTATGAAACACCTTCACTTCGCCGGAGGGTCCAAGGTCGCTATCGGGAAGAAGGACAGTGATCTTGTCCGGCTCCCACTTATCTACAACTTGTGCGACATTAGCAATCTCGACTTTTCGATTCTCCTCTCCGGGGTCCTTTCCAAACGTTCCAATCAGCTCAATACGTCGCTGATAAGGCAACGGGTTGATAAACTTGATCGAAGGCGTCAGCAAGCCGAAGTTATCTCGGTTCGCTCTGAATATTGGACTTGGGGTATGTTGCGCGCCCTTATACATAAAGACGGTCGGCCACAGCCGTTTTCTGTCCTTGAAGTCAGTGAATAAGCTCACCCAATCGAATGGTCGCTGAGCGACAACGTCCTCCGATGGAGGAATCAAATCATCATTCGTGCCGGTCATCCTGTCGAATAGCAACTTGATCCACTTATGGCAATCATTGTGTCCGAGGTCACTCATGCCGCAGTAGACAGAGGCATTGACGTCGGCCTGCGCGATAACGTCGCTCATCCGTGTTGTGGTGCATCCGTAGATAAGTACAAAGCTGTTCTTGCTGAACTTCCAAAAAGTTCGAATGAACTTCTTTGTAATGGTGAAGTAGCGCTTGTTGATCTCCTTGTTGTTGGCGTCCAAGTCGTAAAGCGCTTCACAAGTTCCCAGATATCCCGCAGACATAAGACCGGCTGGCGATGACATCGGAGCCAGTTCCTCCATGTCCTTCTCTTTTGCCGCCGACCACTCTTCGCCGGACACCAAGATGTACTCTGCTTCAAGCTTCTTGTCCTCACGATTCCACACGAGACCATTACCACCGTGACATTGCATATAAAAAACTCCGAGCCCGCGAAGACTCATGAGTGTGGCTATGGATCCATCAACGCCAGGAGCGACCTTGTATCCCTTTCCTGTCAGAAGCCGCCGCACTTCATCGCAACTGTTACCAAACACTTTTCCAAGCGCATTGACGATTCGCGCATCCAAACTGTCCGGCAGATCGTTCGCTTCAAAGCGCTGCTGCGGCAGGCCTGGCGGCTCGGGGGCCGCTAACTCCAACGGTCGAACATAAGTCTCGGAAGACGCGCGAGGGCCATGTTCGCCGAGGAAACCAAGCGCCCGATCCTCATTCGGTGGCTGCACCGAAACGTTGCCAAGTATCATGTATGGCACGTGGTCACGGAAGACACATGCGATGTTTCCGTCCTCAGAGACTTCTGCGGTAAGGACTTCGGGAAGAGTCTTCGCAAACTCCGCAGTTTGAATCCTTCGCTGTGCGATTGGCAGCTGCACCAGCTCGTAGTACTTGTCTCGAATCGCGTCCATCGCTCTACCGCGAGTTGCCGGATTGAGCAGTTGGGCGTGGAGGGTTGCGAAGAAGGCTAAAGCGAAAACGACGAGCGCTGCGGCCCGAATGACACTAACTCTAATTGTTTGCATAAGACGTACTTCGGTGGGATCGACGGACTTTCCTTCCCTGTGCCTCGGCGGCGTGCGACGTCTCAGCCATTAGGCCGGCCAGCGAGACAAGCGCGTACGGCGCAAGGGACCCGGTCAGGGTAGCTCGCCTGGCTGCGTTAGCAGAGCCTCGGCGCGTCACCTACCCCCGCCAAAGAGTTTTGCCGCCTTGCTCGTCGGTTAGCAGCATCGAGCCGTCCTGTTGGTAGTAGTCCCACGCGGTGATCGACGAGTTTGTTAGCAGGATGAGCCGCCTGTCGTCACCAGCCCAGACGCCGACCGTGTCCACTTCCGTCCCTGAGTCCAGGCCAACCGCGGCTGTCCCGCCGATGGCCCTTCCCCATGATGAAAAGCTTCCGTCTGGCGCGAGGCGATACGTTCTTTCGATCGCCATCGAGAAACCTGCCATTGAATCGGTGTTCGACTCGGACCACTTCCAGTCGTGCGACAAGTTCTCTGGATTGCTGCGAGGCGCTGGCGCGAGCGATTTGCTAAGCGCAAGAAAGTCGTCGCGCTCGAAAGTTTCTCCGCCGGAGATTCCGACGAGTCCCGCTGCGAGGTCGCCTATCGAGCGCAGACTCCATGCGACGACCGATCCTGGTGTTTCCGGCGCACGCTCATAAAAGACGGCGACGCCGCCTGGGATCTCAACTCGTTCCTTACGAGGCCCGATTGCGCCGAGGCCCTCACGAAGCCAAGCCTCGTAGGAGTCCGCTACTTCCTCGGACGCCAGGTCTGCGCCTGGACCGTAGAGGTATGAGAGAAAGAAGACGTCGTTCGGTCGCTCTGGGCTTTGGATCGCAAGAGACGCAGTGGTTTCGGTCCCCTGCAGGTGGAGCGGCACGGTTAGCGCAAGTCCGATCGGATTCGTGTATTCCATCCTCCGCCGATGCTACTCGGAATCGGCGGCGCGGTTTAGGGTTTCGATGTCGAGTTTGACCATGGTCATCATCGCTTCCATCGCTCTGCGTGCGCGGTTTGGGTCGGGGTCGTTTAGCAACTCCATAAGTCGACGCGGGATGATCTGCCAGGAGAGGCCATAGCGATCCTTTAGCCAGCCGCATGCGATGTCGGAGCCGCCTTCGGTGAGCGCGTCCCAGAGCCTATCGATTTCGGCTTGGTCGTCGCAGTAGATCTGGAAGGAAACCGCTTCGGAGAATTGGTATTGGGGTCCGCCGTTTAGCGCGAAGTAGGCATTTCCGGCGAGAGTGAACTCGACGGAAAGGACGGAGCCTGCGGGGCCGGATGGCGTGTCGACCGGTGAGCGAAAGATCCGGTCAATGCGAGAGTTTGGTAGGAGCGAGGTGTAGAACGTTGCGGCTTCTTCGGCTTGGACGTCGAACCAGAGGCATGGGGTGACTTTGTTCATTGCTGGGCCAATTATAGTGCGGACTTGGGGCAAAAGCAAAGGCGCGATTCCCTGCTCGATTGGGTAGGCTTAATCTCACCAGAGGAATCAGTTGACACATTTGAGAGCTCTATTGTTCTGCGGTCTCGCAGTCGCGGCCGCAACGGCGAACTCACAGCAGGGTGAAGCTCGCTGCCCGTTGTGAGTCGCCGGGGGATACGGCGCCAGTTCGGCGACGGAGGCAAAGTGGCTTTTCAATACCGTTTACGCGCCGTCGACAGTAACGCGCGCGGAGTCTTTTCTTTGGTATCAGGCGGCTCCGAGATTGCAACTTGGACTCGCGTTTCTGTGGAAGCAGGCCGCTTTTCGCGCGCTTGCGAGTTGGCAAGCGATCCAGGAAACCGACCACATTCCAAGCGTTAGCCTCAGCGCTGGAATTCAAGGAATCGGCACAGGCAATCCGGGATTCTCGATAACTACTGAGAAGAACCTGCGGTTCGATGACGGCGGATTCATAAACGGCTTCGTGGGCCTTGGCTATCGAACGAACGAATCGCACGTGCATCCGCTCGGAGGGTTTAAGTGGAGTCCAGACGGGAAGTTTTCGTTAGGATTTCAGCACGACGGACATGACGGGCATCCCTTTACGACGTATTCGATCGAGAACTACGTCGTAGGCGTGTATCTGATCGGCGGAGATCGCCCCGCGCTTATGGCGGGATTCCGCTACTGAACCTCGATCAACGTTTGCGTAGCGGGGTTTTGGTTGATGGTCTCGGGTGATGGGAAAGCTGGGGCTGATTCGGGTGTCCTTCAATTCTCCCACCAGTCATGGCTCGCCGTTTGGAGTTTGCCCTTGTCATTTCGTGCTTGGCCGATGGTTCGTCGTGCTGTCCGCCCGCACCCGGCGTGATGTGGATGGAGAGCCCGGAAATCGCTGAGTTGGCAAAAGTACGTTAAGATGGAGTCATGGTCGACCAATCCAAGATTACCTCCGGCTTCGATCTGGAACTGCTACTCAGCGAGCGGTACATCCAGTACTTCCTGCTGACATCATTCGAGACGGGTTCGATGCCTTGGTATATGCAGGATACCGACCCCGACACGGGCGTGATCACGCACATCATGATCCATCCGCCGGTCGAGCTCGAGCAAAACCGGCTGTACGAGCCAAGAGACGATTTCGTGGCGCACCCGTTCCCCAACGAGGTGCCGATCGTCTTCACGAACCACGGTGATGCCTGCAAGGTCGAACTGCTGCCCGATGACCAGGAGGCGGACATTCGCGTCACCCTTATCGTCAGCGTGGTTGGTCCGCCGCTCCTGCCGGGCGGCAATCCATTGATCCTTACCGAACAGGACATGACTTTGGACGCAAAGTTCTTCATTGCCTCCGACATCGACGCCAACGGAACGCAGAAGGACGTGCGGTTCACCCTCGAGGTGGTCGATATCAACGGACCGTTCCTCGATAAAGCGAAGACTCTTAAGCGAGTTAAGGAAGAAGTCGATCGCGACATACCGCTGACCATATTCGGGGAAGACAGTTCGATCATGCAAATCGAATCTCAAAAGTTCTTTGCCGAGCAATCCGATGATCCTCCGACCTGTCTTGGTTTGTACGTCAATCTAAACCTCAAGAACGGCCCAGAGCCCGACGCTTTCTTTCCTGCGCGTGGTGACCTTGCGCAGGCGAAGAACTTTATGCCAAAGGGTCATCATTTGGCGTTCGGGTTCAGTGGCGATCTCTATCCGAGGCTCGGCAGCGATATCTTTCAGAGAATGGCATCCCCTAAAGAAGGAGGTGGCTTCTTCTATCCGCTCGATCCCGACAACCCGGGCATGGGCCATATCAAATCTGCGGTCGTCTTTCCTCAAGCCAACGGCCAGCACGTTCCGCTCGGCACTGCCGCGACGCAATTCGACAACATCTTGAACATTCAGGTCAAGGGCGAATTGGATATCGACACCTTTTTCATGCCGGACTTCCGGATGACGATTAGCCTCGTACCCGTTATCGACAATGGAGTGCTTACCTTTCGCCCAAGGTTCGACTTGAACATTCCTGCAGCCGGCTGGCTGATCGTGGGGTCGGCTCTGCTGAGCTTCTTGACACTCAAGCTCGCCATTCCGTTGACTTTAGCCCTGCTGGCCGCCAAGGCGATTATCGAAGACCTGGGCGAGGAAATGGCAGTACCGCTAATCGAAGCTAAGCTTGAAGATGCATCGTTTGTCGATTCATTTCCAAACAAGTTGCCCGTGGAGAAGCGCCACTGGGATCCTGCGTACACAACAGAGCACCAGATCGTCTCACTCGTGAAGGAAGTGCCGATCAACAACGAGGGACTCGCGTTTGCCGCCTTCGATTTGCGCATTGGCAAGGAGCCGAAGATTCTCAAGAATGCCGTCATTCGATCAGAAGTGCGGGATGATGCTGGAAACGTCTCCGGATTATTGTATCGGATCAATGATTGGAGCCGAGACTTCGAGAAGGAACTGGACCTAATCTTCCCTGCAACGGATCGCCTAGGCTTTGTTGAAATCCTACCGCCGCAAGGTGGTGTCGAGTCGTTCCGGGTGCACCTGACCGTTGATCAAGCCGTAGAGCGAATAAAGACCAAACGGCTTATCGACAAGATCGCCTACCGCCCATATAAGATCGATGAAGTGGAGAATCAGATCTATCAGATTCTGACCCTTTCTGACGTCGAGGCTGAGGAGATTCGGCAGCTGGCCGCTGCGCTATTGCGGCGCGATCTCGTTGCGACCAAGGACGCAGAGTTTCGTCAGCAAGCGCATGACCAGTTGTTGGCGGAACTGGGACGCGAGCCGACACCAGAGGAGGTTGGCGCGGTACGCAATATCTTGCTTGAAGCGGCGGTCGAGGCGTTGTTCAGCCGGAAGGCCATGCCTGTGATGAGCAAGCCGTTCAATCCGGTGAGTTCGCTACCCGCGATTGTCATTTGGTAGGTTCGGCCGGTTGCGGTGGTCGTGGTTAGGGAAAACGAACCATCGGCCTCGGTCGTGGCGGCGCTGTTTGGCACTACGACAGCGTTTGCGATGCCCGAAAACCCGAGCAAAGCGATCATTGCAATACTTTTCACTATTCTCCTCCTTTCGCGAGATTGCTCTCGGAGCGGCTTTGGGAACCTGCTCGGTACCAGTATGACAAAACTTCAGGGGATGTGGGGCGCTACGGCCAAGTATTTCTGCCGGATTTGTTGTGCGGTCGGGGGGGCGGGGTTGGATTGGCGGTCGATCGCGCGGCGCTGTGAGGGAGTTTGTCGGGCGTGTGTTTTTCGGCGGGTTTAGGTTGTGCGCCGACGGTCTCGCGTGGGCGTGGCGCCTATGTTCCCTCTTGCCAGCTCGCGAGGTACTTCTCTTGTTCGGGAGTGAGCACGTCGAGCGCGACCTTCATGGAAGCCAGCTTTAGAGCGGCGACGTTCTTATCGATCGCTTCGGGAACTGGGTAAACGCCTTTCTCGAGAGTCGCGTGATTCGCGGCGAGCCATTCGGAGCAAAGCGCTTGGTTGGCGAAAGACATATCCATTACGGATGCCGGATGTCCTTCTGCGGCGGCGAGGTTGATGAGCCTTCCTTCGCCGAGCAAGTAGACGCGCTTGCCGTTTGGCATCGTGTATTCGTCGACGAATTCGCGTGCTAGCTTTTTGCTTCCTAGTTTTTCAAGCGCGGGTATGTCGATTTCGACATTGAAGTGTCCGCTGTTGCAGACGATTGCGCTGTCTTTCATCGCTTCGAAGTGTCGGCCAACGAGAACGTCTTTGCAACCAGTGACGGTTATGAATACATCGCCGATCTTTGCAGCTTCGTCCATCGGCATGACGCGAAAACCGTCCATGACCGCTTCGATCGCTTTTGTCGGATCTATCTCTGTAACAACAACGTTTGCGCCGTGGCCTTTCGCGCGCATCGCAACGCCCTTTCCGCACCAGCCATAACCTGCGACGACGACGGTGCGACCGGCGAGGAGTATGTTCGTTGCGCGCAGGATGCCATCGAGTGTGCTTTGCCCAGTGCCATATCGATTGTCAAAAAGGTGCTTTGTGTCGGCGTCGTTTATGGCGATGATTGGGTAAGCAAGGACGCCGTCTGCGGCCATCGCCTTTAGGCGGATGACACCGGTTGTGGTTTCCTCTGTTCCTGCGATGATGTGGGGGATCAGGTCGCGTCGCTCGCTGTGAATGACGCCGACGGTGTCGGCTCCGTCGTCCATCGTTATCGTCGGCTTTATATCGAGCGCTTGATTGATGTGTTTGTAATAGGTGTCATTGTCTTCGCCTTTGATGCAGTAAGACCCGATTCCCAGCTCGGCGAGTGCGGCCGCGACATCGTCCTGTGTGCTTAGCGGGTTGCTTGCACAAACAGACACTTCGGCTCCGCCGGCTTTCAGCGTGATGAGAAGGTTTGCGGTTTCTGTAGTTACGTGCAAACACGCGGCGATTCTTTGTCCGGCTAGAGGTTTCTCTTTCTCGAATCTCTCTCGAATCGAGCGGAGAACGGGCATGTCGTTTCCGGCCCATTCGATTCGTTTGCGGCCTTGTGCGGCGAGGGCGAGGTCCTTTACATCGTAGCTTAGCATGGTCATAGTAACTTGGCGAGTATACCGGTCGGTGGCACGCGAAAACGCCCATAATCGCACCAGGAATGAAGCCGATACCTTTGGGCATCTCGCTTTTGGCCGACGGGCGGGCCGTCGAGATCGAGTGGCAGGACGGGTCGCAGTCCGTTCTCCCGCTCAATGCGCTTCGGGCGGCCTGCCCGTGCGCTCTTTGCAAGGGTCATAACCCGGCGGAGAGCCTGAACCTGACTCCAGAAGACTTCCCTGAGATCCAGCTCGAAGACGTCGAGCTTGTCGGGAGGTACGCCTACCGCTTCGCCTGGAGCGACGGACACGACAAGGGAATCTATGAGTTTTCGGCTCTGCGAAACATGGGCGGAAAGGAATCGCCTGGGAATGCGTCTTATTAGGTGATCATGAATCTTTTCACTCTTGCTACGGCGATTGGGGCGCTCGCTCAAGCGCCGGCGGGGCCAGCTCCGCTACTTGCCACTTATGTCGACGGAGTCTACGGCTTCATCGACCGTACCGGGAAGGTCATCGTCGAGCCAACCTATGACTACGCAGGGTTCATGCTCGAAGACATGGCCGTCGTTTCGAAGGATGAAAAGTTCGGCTACGTCGATAAAACTGGGCGGCTCGCAATTCCCGCGAAGTACGACGACGCGTTCGACTTTAGCGAGGGACTAGCTGCGGTTTTCACTGGCGAGAAGTACGGATACATCGATAAGTCCGGGAAGATGGTCATCGACGCGAAGTTTGATCCGGCTGCCGATGAAACGCCGTGCCGTCCCTTCAACGAAGGGCTCGCGGCGTTTCAAGACTACGATAAGGAGCGGTTCGGGTTTATCGATAAATCTGGAAACATCGCGATCGAGCCTAAGTTCCACTGGGTGGGCAACTTCAGCGATGGCCTGGCGCGAGCTGAGTACGAATTCGATAAGTACGGTTTCATAGACAAGACTGGAAAGGTAGTCATCGAGTTAGAAGATTATCCTTTCGAGGCTTTTTCCGAAGGGTTGTGCCCAATCGCAAAAGGCGAGAAGGTCGGCGTGATCGATCGCACCGGCAAACTCGTGATTGAAGCGAAGTACGATGACGTGGGCCCCTTCAGCGAAGGTTTAGCTTGGTTTATGGAAGGCGAGAAGGTTGGATTCATCGACAAGACTGGAAAGGTTGTGATTCCGGCGAAGTACCCGCTCGATGATGAAAGCGAGTCAATGCCCGTTGGAAGCTTCAAGAGTGGACTCGCTTGGTTTCGCGAGGGCATAGGCGACAAAGCGCGCGAGGGATACATCGACAAGACCGGCAAGATCGTGATCCCCGCGAAGTTTCTTGTCGCGTTCGATTTCGAGCATGGAATCGCCGAAGTTTTCACCGACGACAACAAACAGGCGTACATCAACGCCAAGGGCGAGTTCATCTGGAAAGCTCCCTGAGTTAGGGAGCGCCATTCCATCGTTTGCGAACAATCAGACGAAACTGTCGGCTATGTCTTCTTTTTGAAAGTGCCTTCTCCGCCCTTTGTCCATGTTTCGCCCTCTTTGAACTCCAGCAAGAAATGAAGTTCATCCGCGCCTTTTTTCGTTATCGTTGCTCGTCCGACCACCAATTCACCCTCACCGGTGTTCCACGGCTCGCTCGTCATCACAAGCGTGTCGCCCGTCAGAGTTCCGGCTTCTAATCGGGGGTCCGGGGAGAAGTTTGTAAAGGTCCACCCGCGATACTTCTTTGAGGCTGCGTCCCACCCATAGTAGGCGGTTTCGGTGAACATCATTCCCATCATGTCCATCTTGCTGGTGTGTTTCAGGAACTGTCCTTCCCATTCGCATTTGACTGTGTAGGGGACTTCGGCCTCCATCATGTAAGTCCAGTCCACTTTGCCAGACCATTCGCCCACCATCCAGTCGAGTTTCTTGAGTTCCGTTGGCGGCTCCATCGGCCCCTGGGAATCTGCCGCGCCAGCCATAAACAGGATGGCGACCGCCGCGATCATAGTGCGTGCTTTCATAAGAGTCCTCCTTATTGCTTGAAGCGCCATTCTATCCGAGGGCCGCGCCCGAAAGCGAGGATTCTCCTTGCAAGTGCGCGATGGTATCACGGATCGCGCGACTGCGTGTTGCGAGTTGATACCTGCCCTCTCATCAGAACGCGATGAAATCCTGGGGCAAGTCCGCGTTGGGAGTCTTGTGCAACGCGAAGTTGTGTGCCGCGAGATTTGCCCCAGGCACCCCGAACGAAAGCTCTTCTTTCACACCCCGGCCACCCGCCGAGCCGATACACCACGCTCGCACCAATCTCGTCATCAACTTCTCAACTCTTTATGCATGTAGACCTTCTAGGCTGTCGGACGATCAGGAGCATATCAGAAGTGCTTGATCTTATCGAACCCTTCGTATCGGTGTTTTCTCGTCCGCATGTAGTGTTTCCACGGCCGAAGGTCGCTGTTTTGCCCAAGCAGTTCGGCTGCATCCAGACAAGGAGAGTTGCTATTGACAAGCAACAGTTCAGGCCAACTGAGCAAGCAGAATTTGTGCAACTGTCTGCGACTCAGCTCCTGCGGGCGGCGGGCGCCCACTTCCCATCTTGACCAGACGACGAAGCGCTCGCTCTTGGTTAGACCAGTTGCCAATAGTGGACGCCAGGCCCCTGCCGAGAGCGCCTCCCAAACTTTGTCCGATGCGTTGCCTTCTCCTCTCAGCACCACGAAGTCATGGTGCTCGGCACTGCTGAGTTGGGCAACGGACTCGACGCTTGCAAGCTCAACGGCCGGAATGTTCTCAGGTTCGGCCAGCGGCAAGAGTTCTGGCTCAGGTGATGTGTGCATCCAGATCCAGGGATAAGGAGGAGAACAGTCCGCCAACAGCATTAGCGTAGGCGCAAATCCTCGGTACAAGGCCGACCAGTTGAGCGGTTGTAAGTCGCCAGCGCTAAGCAAGTCGCGGAATGAAGTATCGGGATAATCTACATGCACGGAAAGCGGCGCGTAACCTTTCATGCAAAGTGACAAACTGACTTGAACGGCTACCTGTTGCTCTAAGTATTGGAGCGTGGTAGCGGCCGATTCCGGCGTGGTCCCCTCTGAAACAAACTCGGGTACGTATGTGTATTGCGTGGTAGCGCACGCTCGCGGCGAGGCGATCTGTGCAAGCAATTCTCCCTCAACGGGAGTTAGCTCAGTCCAATTCAGCTTCATGAGGAAAGCCTAGTTTAGCGGAGTCAGAAGCTTGAACGAGTCGGTAGGTTTTGAGACCATAACTCGATGAACAATCTGAAGCTGACCTTCGACCTCAGCTACAACGTACTCAAAGAACACATCTTTGCCTCGGTATCGCCCCTTGAGCAGATATCCTCTCGCGCCTCGTTTTCTGCTTGCTATTGCCACACCTTCGGTGAGGTCAACCATCGCATCCACGGCCTGTGTAAATCTGTGCCCAATGTCATTCGGAGGAGTTTTCAAGAGTTTGTCGAGATACTTTCCCTCGATCGGCAGATCAAGGAGTGTCCTCGAGGGTTTACTGGAATGCCTAGCGCGCGATACATCCGCAAGCGCTTCCGCCGATTTACTGAGTCGCTTATAAGCTTTTCCCGCCTTGCCTATCGCACCGATCGCCGGAATTGGCGTGATCGGGTTATCGATAACAGCATCTAGCGCCGCACTCCCCGCGCGCCTAAGAGCCTCCCCAGTCGAGCCGCCAGCATAGCCGCCTCTCCCTGGCGCATCGAGCATCCGGTACGGCTTGCTCGCTGGACTCGGGCCGACGACGTAGCCGCCCCCATCGGCCGCAGGAACCAGCGGCGCGGCGACAGGGCCGCCGCTCGCCGAAACAGGGTTGTTCGACCCTCCATCGCCAAACGACGCGTAGCCTCCGCCCGGGCTGCTCCGGCTCACAGACATGATGAACCGGCCGATGCTCGGATCGTAAAACGCGCCTTCGCCCGAATAGATCAGGCCCGAGTCGCCTTCTGTCTCGCTGCCTGTCCCGCCAAACGCTCCGAAAGGCGAGTTCGTCGACCCAGTGGCAGAGAGTGGGTTGCCCCATGCGTCCCATGTGCGCGACGATGCAGTGGATTCGTTCGAGGCGGTTTCGCGCCCGTTTTCACCTTGCGCGCCGAAGTGATAGAACCTGCTGACGCTGCTCCTTCGCTCAGAGATTCCCGGCGTGTACGCCGCGCTCCCATCCGACAGGATCGCCGAACCAGACGAAGCCCCCGCCCGCGCAAACGTGAAGCTTCCGCCGGAATCAGTCTTCGACACACGCGCACCAAA
>JBGTLG010000031.1:0-1975 GCA_041744215.1 Fimbriimonadales bacterium
AGCTGGCCGAGAACCTGGCGGCGCGCACGGCGCGCCTGCGGTAAGCGAGTCTCGCCGGCAGCGACACGCAAAGGGCCTGGAAGGCAGATGCCTCCCAGGCCCTTTGTCGTAGACGGCCGGAGATCATCGGACAGAGGATCCGCTCGCTCTTGCCGAAGAGCTGCATTTAAGCCGATAACTTGCGGTGCCTTCCTGTAAATGCATACAGGACAACAGTTATAGCCAGTATACGAAATGGTGTATACTCGCTCTGGGTAAGTATTCCGAATATACTAAAAATCTGATATCATCGCCTTGAAGTGGAAGCTGTCGCAATTCGTTTCGGGAAACGGCCGCGCTGCCATCGACGATTGGCGGAGGGCATTGCCTCAAGGGCCGTTCATGGCTGCCATGGATGGATTTTTGTCCATCATGGTGAAGATGGACGATTGGACTCCCCCAGACTTCAAACCAATGAGGCGAGAGCTTCGAGGCTTTCACGAATTGAGGTGGAAAGCTGGGGGCGTGCAACATCGGATCATCGGGAGACTTACGGGCGACCGGACGTTCTTGATGCTCATCGGCTGCACTCACAAAGGCACTGTCTACACACCGCCGAATGCGCTTGAGACCGCGATCGAGAGAGACCGGCTAGTCAGGACCCAAGGGGCTACGACAAGTGAATACGAAATCCTCTCTGGTAGGTGAACTGCGCGACCGCGAGTATCGCTCGCAGTACGTTGCATCACAAATTAGCGTCGGGCTTCCGTTCCAAATTCGAGCCTTGCGAAAGGCGCGTGCCTGGACTCAGAAAAAACTAGCCGAAGCCGCTGGGATGGCGCAGCCGCGAATCACGGAGATTGAAAGACCCGGCGGACGAAAGCTGAACATCGACACACTGCTACGGCTATCTGAAGCCTTCGATGTTGCCTTGGAAGTTCGCTTTGTGCCGTTTGGTCAGTTCATCGATTGGAACGAAGACTTTGATCCAAATCATTACGATGTTCCGACTTTTGAGACGGAGCTAGCTCGCGCAGAATCGGATGAGCAGACGCGGGCGAGCGCGCAGGACGCCATTAGGAACATCTCGAGACCACATGTTTCAGACTCGGCGCTGATCATTTATCCCGCCTATCGCCAACGATCTGATGTGCCAAAGCAGGCGGCTTTATTCAAGCCAGAGCTAAGTATCGTGGGCGGTTACGAGGCGTTGAAGTTTAACCAACAACACGCTGATGTTGCGACCGGTGCGCAAACACAGCAAACAGCCGCGTAGTAGGCTAGACCAGGGGCGACGATGACGGACGAGCAGAAGCCGGACGAGCAAAAGCCAAGCACGGAAAAGCCAACATTCCCTAAGAGGAAGTCCGCTGACTATGTAGAAAGGTACGCAAATAACTTCTTCTTTGAGTCCAGTTTTTGGGACCTCAAGCTGATTTTCGGAATTCTGGATCAATCAGAGAAGCCGAACCCAACCAGTATCCATACAACCGTCAACGTGCCTTGGGCGCAGGCGAAAATTGCTGCCTATGTGATGTTAGTGAATGTGGTGCTCCAAGAGAGGTACGGCGAGCCAATCAAAGTGCGTGGGGAATTGATTCCCATGCCCGTTGAAGAGGCGGTCACTACTCTCGGCGATACACTCGAGGGCGCAGAGATTGTCCGCATCTTGAAGACCGTTCACGAAGGATTGTTCGGAAAGCGTGATGCTCACAAAACAGAAGCGTCTCCTGCTTCCGAGTGATTTCATGCGAACGTGAAGGCGCTGCCTGGCGACCCAGCCACCGCCAACCGGTGATCCGTCTAGCGGAAGAAGAAGGCCAAGAAGAAACGTTAGAGTCGCCTAGGCTATTTAAGCTTGCGGTGGACGTCAGCCCGCCTCCTCGCAGGTGGCGCGGGCCTACCTCGATCAGCTGCGCCGGAGCGACGCGGTGCCGGCCGCGCGCGTCGAGGCCGTCAACGCGGCCCTCGACCGTCTCGATCAGCTGCGCACCGG
>JBGTLG010000032.1:0-114308 GCA_041744215.1 Fimbriimonadales bacterium
GCCTTGCTGGCCCGCGGTGCTGATGTCTGGGATTCGGTAGGGTGATTCCGAGGCGCCTCCAAAGACATTTTCGGTGTTGATGTAGGCGACCACCATCAAATCGTAGCTTCCACGCAATCGAGTCCCTGTGCCTGTAATCGCGAGCCCTCGAACGCTTGCGATGTAACCGGGGATGTCATTCCATGAGCGTACGTGCGCGACGATTTGCTCGTAGGTTCCTTCAACCGTGATTCTGCCTGCGGGCAGGAAAGCGACAGGGAACGGGAGGGCCGGGTAGTTGAAGTAAAACTGTACGAGTTCGTTGGCCAAGTCGGTCGGGAATGGCACTCGAATGTCGTCGTGCGGGATGTTGTGAATCATCCGGTAGCGAGCTTCCCAGTAGTTGCGATCACGCTGGAAGATGGCTTCCATCGCTGTGGAGTTGCCGCCGGCGCCAGCGTAAACGGTCGTAGCCATCTGCCTCGCTCCGTCAGTTATGTCCTGGGGAGTTGCGCTCAGAATCCGCACTCCGCTCCTGACGATCCAATCGCGGATGTCGCGCTCAACTTGCCCATGCCACTGTCTGGCATCAACTGTGAGTTGCCAGCGGTGTGGCGTGAGGTCGATCCGGCTGGAGGCAGGCGTCTTGCGTTCTGCGACGACCTTCCAGTCCTGCTCTGCGTCCTCAACGGTTTTCAAGGCGAGCCTTACTCGCTCTCTTGCCGCTTCTTGGCTTGTCGGCGACACGATCTGCGTTAGCTTGGCGTGGTAGGCCTCATACGACTTGATTTCTTCCTTGGTCTTTTGAATCGACAGGAAGTAGAAGCCGGCCCAGGTAACCGCTATGAGCACCGCCGCGCAGACTATGAATGTTATTGGACTGAGTCTAAACATCTGTGATATGCCTCGTCGATTAGCCGCCAGGCCCCATCATCGGGCCACCTCTTCCTCCTGCAGACGGGGCAGGTCCAGCAGGTGGCGCACCCGTTCTGGCAGCGGGGCCTCCTTGGCCGGGGGCCGGGCCGGATCCCGCAGCGGCGAGTGTTGCCCTGGCGTCGGGAGCGCGAAGATCGCGATTCAGTTGCAAAGTGATGGTGACAGCCGACCAGCCTGGGATTGCACCTCGGTCGGACACTTCCGGGTCGTACGCGAATGGCCCTTCATCTCCTTCGGGGACGGGGCCGAATCCGTTACGGCCGATTTGGACCACGCTTGGACATCTGAGAAGGGCGATCATAACGTCGCTGTATTGCTGAAACGACCGGAGATAACCAGAGATAGTCATCACGCTGGTTCGCTCGCCGGTTGATTGCGCGTTGAAAGTTCGGACGCGGAAAAACGAGGGGATGTACTCCTTGACCTCGTCGTAGGCGTCCGGGTACGCCGTGTTCGATGCGACGATTTGATCGTAAAGCGCTTTGTTCGTCAGAACGATCTGCGCCTTGGCCACGATCTCGTCGGCTTCCTTGGTCGCCCGGACTACCTCGTCGGCCGACACCTTCATTTGAGCGGTGTCATCCTTCCAGGACTGGAGCGTCATTTGGAGGCTCTGGTTGTACATGAACGCGGCGACCAGCGAAACAAGAACGGCTGCCAGCGCGACAACAAAGATCGTCTTGCTCGCAGCGCCTTTGGCTGCCGTTTTCGGGATCAGGTTTAGCTTCATCCGTGATCTCTCTACTTAGTCATAGGCAACATGCAGGCCCATACCTACAGCCACCGAAAATTCTGATGCTCGATCGCGCCTCAAGGTTTCAGCGTCACCCGAGAGCATGACCGACAGGTTGGCAAATGGATCAACCTTTGAGGTCGGAAGCCCCAAGGATCGACCGACGTATTCAACCATACCCTTCATATTGGCTCCGCCGCCGCTCATCGCGATGGCGTCTACCTCGCCGCCTCGGCTCTTGAAGTAGTCAATCGACCTGCGAATCTCTGCAGCGAACTCCTCAAGCGTACCCGCCATTGCCTGGTAGATTGCGCCAGCCTCAGGTGTTGGGGTGATTGCCGAGCCGGTGTCTTCGCCGCCCTCTCCACCTTCGCTAAAGGGGTTGTACGGCTGGACGATGGTCGGGCCCGCCATTCCGGCTGAGCTAGCGACTGCATCGGGGATTGATGCTTCCGAAACTTTTCGGTTCTCCGCCTCGGTCATCGTGAGGCCCATTCCATCGGAAATCGCCTTCGTGAGCATCGAGCCTCCCATCGGAACCGGTCTTGGGAAAGCGAGCACGCCCTCTCGATACATATTGATTGAGGTCGTGGAGTGGCCCATGTGAACGAAGCAGACGTTCTTGACGGCGAGATCGTTGTAGTGGCACGATTTGATTACTCGGGCCAGGCCCAAAGGTTCGACGTCGATCGCGCCAGCCTTGCATCCGGCTGCCCGAATCAGCGTCAAAACCGTCTCGACTGCGCTTCGAGGCGAAACCGCCATAACGACTTCCATGTTTTGGGTGCCGGCGAGGCTTGGATTGTCCAGCGGTCGGAAGTCGCTGACAACGTTGGTCTCAGCGAACGGGATGTTCCTTTGGATCTCCCACTGCATATGGTCTGCGAGCTCGCTGTCACTCATCCTCGGCACTTCAAGGATCCGGACCACGACCGCGGACTGCCCGGCAATACAAAAGACGACGTCTTTGACCCCGCCTGATGTGGATGCGATAAGCCCCTTGACGACCGCGCCGAGCGACTGCGCATCAAAGATTCCGGTGTGGTCGACGGTGCCCTCGGGGGTGGCTGCGATTCCGAGCCCGGTAATCGCATAGCCGTCCTTGGTCGATTTAACTGTTGCTGCCTTGATGGTTTGCGTGCCGATGTCAATGCCCACGGCCGCTGGTAGTCGTTTAGCCATCCGTCCTCCAATCCATGATGGATCAAGCCATCATATCTGTCCCCCAGGTTACCCGTGAACAGGGGGCACTTGCGCGTCGCGAACTAAGGACGAAGGAGGAGTCCCGGTTGGTTCTCCTCCTTCTGTCATTTTTTGGGCGATTTTCGCCTCAGTTCTAGTTGCCGACGACTGTTGGTCCGAGCTTCGGCGCGAGGGATATGTAGTAGATGTCTCGGGAGCCAGCGCGCGTGCTGGTGAAGAAGAACCACACCAGGCCAGTACGAAGGTTTGCGGGGTCATCGAACATGTCGGGGGACGCCGAGACGCTGTCTTCGTCTACGGCTTGCTCGATTGGCACAGGCTGCTCGACGAGTTCTGACTGCCAGATCACCGGGGCCGTGACGTTCGAGAACTGGAGGACTCCGTTATCGTCGCGATATCCGAAGTTCACCGTAACGATCTGCCCCTCGTCCACGACGTCGAAGTAGATATTGCCTCTTGCTGGGTCGACTTGGTAGAACGCGCCCGTCATTCCAGCGACGCTCACGTTGGCAACTCCATTGGTGACCGCTATTGGGCCTCCCGTTTGCACGGTGAGCCTCTGAGTCTTCATGTACGGCCGCTTGGCTTGGCCGGGGCCGGTCGCCGCCCGCTCGTAGAAGTGCCACATTCGTGAGACTCGCGGGGTCGCTCCCGGAGGAATCGGCACGTTGCCAGAGGTCATATAGAAGTTGCGATTCCAGTCGAATCGCCGATCGAGGAACGAACTCGGGTTGGTGTGCCCGCCCGTTGCTCCAAGTTCACTGATCCGAAGGATGCGCGGTGTGTACCGGATCTCGAGTGCCATGTTTGCCAGCGGCGGTTGGCTCGAGAACCGAATCACGCCGGTGTGCGGATCGAAGTAGATTTTGCCACCCAGCTGGCTGTCGGCCGAGATAACGCCGGTCGCTTCATCGATCGTCCTGCTCGCCGGGATATCGATGCGAACTGGCGCCTGATTGGGACGCCTGATCCACGCTTCGACCGGTCGACGGGCGTTCCAGTTAACGCCGCGGGTTCTGAATGTGCCATCGGCCTGGCGGAATGCGGACTCTCTGTCGCGCTCGGGCTGCTCAATCAGATTGCGGAGCCGGCCTACTCCGTCAGTCACCCAGCCGCCATAGTAGATTTCAGGCTGAGCCGCGTCTCTGAGGAGACCGGTGAAGACGATGTCGATGCGCGTCGCTCCCACCCCGTCGCGCTCGATGGGAGTTGGAGCCCAGGTTTCGGCGAAACCCGCACCCGGATCGACCGGGATGTTGGGCGACCAGTTCGCGGTTTGGTCACCGGAGCCTCCACCTGGGTTCAGCCGAGCGTTGTGGAACATCATCGACTTGCCATTCATGCTTGTGTGCCAGAACGCGACGAGTCCGGAAGCACCAAACGCCATCGGTCGTATCCGCTTCTTTTCAAGGTCGACGTTGGTTACCAGCCAAGACGGGCTGGCAACTTGCGGTGTGCCACCACCAGGCTGTACGGTGTATGGCGCGTAGAACAGCCGGTGCTCGCGCTTCGGTGCGGCTCCAGCATCCTTTACGGCTGTACCGCTCCAGAACACGAAGCTGTTCACAGTTTGGTTGGGCCCTGTCGGCCTGGTGTTCACCAGGAAGGACGGGTCGCTGTAGTTGGGCGTACCGACGACGACCCCGGGAGTTCCAGCGAAAAGCGTTGAGCCTGGCTCGGTGGGCATCGGCCCGGCGAACGGGTCCCAAAGCCTTGTCTGGCTGGTAGGTGTCCAGCCCATCAGGTCGCGCAACGGGCTCACACCGCCGATTTGAGAGGGGCCAATCCCAGCAAACGTTCCAAAGAACAGGTTCCAGTTGTCGACTGGCTGGCTAACTGCAGGCGAATTCGCAACTTGCGGTCGGTTCGCCATCCACGCCATGTGGAGATTGCCGAGACCATCTCGGAAGCCACTTGGCGCGGTGTTCGTCCACGTAAAGTTGCTCGGCGCAATCGTTGCGTCGATGTGCTCAGCCGTCCCTGTCGTGCGGCCTCCAGTGAGCCTCGATTCGCGGACCAGGAACTTGACGAGCATGGTCGGATCGGAGAACGCCTCAAGCGGGAGACCATTGACGTCGATGGCAAGCGCGCGGTCGTTTTGCCCGCCCACGAGCCAGCTGTCTTCGATAACGTTGATTCGCCGAGAGTGCTCTCCAACCGGGAATCCCGGCGGGATCGCAACGCCAATCACAGGTCTGCTGTCGGGAGCAGGAGTGACGCCATAAGGAACGTCCGGCACGGTCATTCGGGTCGGGAATCGATCGCCGACGCGCGCCTTGTGGAGTGTTGCACGCGGATTGCCGCTCGCATCCAGCGCTCCGAGATTCGGAGCGTATGGCGGGTTGATGTTTGTGACGATATTCGGGAATCCATCGAGCCACGCGAGCGGGTCGTTTGCATCTGCGACGAATCCGACCGACAAGTAGTTCGGGCCTGGATACTGAGCGACACGAGTCGCGACACGCAGGTCAAGCAAGTTGACGTTGCCTTCGTTGTGCACCGTGAACGGCTGGAAGAAGTTTCTGAACGGCGTACCAGTGGAGATGTCCGGTATGAACAGGTTGCCTGGCGCATAAGGAGATGCCGTTGTGTATCCGAGGCTGTGCGGCAGCGCGCCGAGATCAACGGTCGGCTCTGCAATCGAGATGTTTTCGTCTACCGGCACGGAACCGCCGACAATCAAATCGCGATAGGCTTCCCTTCTCTGGACCGAGGGCGGCCCCGCCAGGGTTGACTCAAGACCGTCTGGGCGGCCGTTGTTGTTTGAGTCGACGAACAGGATTGCCTGGGATCGATAGCCACCGTTTAGCGTCTCACCCGAGGCATCTACAAACTGAGTCAGGTTCGGCGGCTGGTAGCGCTCTACGCTGAGCGTGAACTGGAACGGCACGCCTTGGATCTCGCGAACCAGCGGGTTATTCGGGTCGAAGTTGACCGGCGGCCGAAGCTGAGCTGGCGTCAATAGCGGATTTCGGGCAACGCCGAATGGATCCGCCACCAAGCCGAGATTGGATCGGTCGATATCGGGATAGTCAAGGCTGAGGTTCGGAATCTCGAATGGCAGCTGCTCCCAAGCAGGAACGTACGGCAACGGCTTGATGACGGCCGCTGCGCCGCCTTGCCAAACGGCGTCTCCTCGGATCATCCGTACATTCGAGAGTCCTTGTCCGGTGAGCTCAAGGATTCGACTTCTGTCACCCACGAAGAAGTTCGTATTGCCGCTCTGCCCGTGGACCACTTGTCCGGCCGAACTCATGAGGGCCTTTCCGGGCAAGGACCCATTGAGCAAGTTCTCAGGATCGTTGGGCGTGGTCGTCCAGCCCATGGACTTGTTCGCCGGTGGAGTGCCTATGTAGCTGGTTGCAGTCGTGAACGTAATCGGGTTCGCGACTGTGACTAAGCGGGCGTCTACGAATGGCGGATTGAAGACCCGACCTTGATCGATCACTTCGATATCGACTCGAATCTGATCGCCCGGAGTGAAGAAGTTGTTGCCGGTAGCGTTGATGGGAATGCCTGCGACGGCGAAGCCGCTGCCCGGATTGCCGGGGGTTGCGCCAGCGACAAGCTCGGCGGGCCGATCCACGCGGATGTTCAGTCCGCCGGGCCCACGGACAGTGAACCGAATTGTCGGCGCGGGGTCCGGTGGCGCGGGGAATTCGAAGTCGTACGCCAGGATGTACATCGTCTCGCCCCACTCAAGCGCGGGGATCGTTGGAGGCGGGAAGAGATCTGGGATCGTCACCGGGTCGCCGACAGGCGGTGACTGGCGTAGGTTCTCGTAGTTCGGCCTCGAGATGAACTTAAACTTTATGTTGTCGTAGCCAGGGATCGGGTCGTCAGGGGTCGCGATTTGCTGACCTGGCGGCGTTGGGAATCCGGGATCGTTGGAAATCGTCCCGCCTGTCGAGAACGCGTACAAGTAGCCGTCTGTCCCTGCGTGGTACAGCCAACCATATGCGGCCGACGGGGATGCGAAGATGCTCTCGCCTCGGGACTGCCATCCCCAAGCAAGGCGGGTCCCCGCGCTGTTTTGGTGTGCCGGGTTCGCATACATGGCGAGGAACTGCCCCGCGTTCGTTCCGAAGGTCACGAGCGGGAAGGCTGCTCCGAGCCCGGATGGAACGAACTGCGTGAAGTACGGAGAGCTCTGGATTCCGGTTTGGATTTCAGGGGAATCGAAAAGCATCGTTCCGTCGGTCGCCTGCAGTCCATAGTAATGCCCGTTGTCATTGACAAAGAACACCATGTCTGTGGGGGGGGCAGGCAAGCCGAGCCGCGCGATCGGCACGTACGCGACGGACGTGTATGTAAACGGAAAGAGTCCTGCAGCCGGCGGGTTCGGGAACGTCCAGTTGGCTCCTGCCGCACCGGAGTTGTTCACGTCGCGCGCATAGACTCGACCATCAAACGACGGGAAGATGACTCTGCCACCACCTACCGTCGGTGTTGACGAGAGTGCTCCAACCGGAATGTCCGTCAACGCGGGCCATGCCCAATTCAGCGTTGTTTGCTGATTGCCGCTTCCAGTTGCATCAAGTGCGAAGATTCGGCCTTCAGTTCCGGCGGCAAAAATCTGATTTGTCGCAGGGTCATACGCGACCGATGCAACGAAAGCTGGGCGCGCTGCCTCAAGCGTCACCACTCCTCCAGCAAAAGACGCGCGTGGCCATGTCCATTCTCGGCGCGCTGTACCGATCAATCCGGTGGTGGTGTCGTAATCGCCCCGGCCTTCACAATCAATAGCATAGACGCGTCCGTTCGTTGACGCGATGAACAAGATGTCGCGTCCTCCAATGTTGTGAACCAGCATTGAAGATGCGCTAAACGAACCCGGCAACGGGATGCGATTGCCTTCGGGTCCGTCGACAGCATCGTTCGGGTCTCTCCAGCTTGGATCGTTGACGTCGGGGATGGAGGGATAGGACCAATACACCGTCGTTCCGCCCGATCCATTACCGCGTGCATCGATACAATAGATTCTTCCGTCCTCGGCAGCGACGAACACGACCTCTGTAGGTTGGAGCGTCGTGTCGGAACGCCGAATGTTCACGTTTGCAATCGTTGGAGTCGCGTAGATTGCGGCGGTGTTTCGACCGACGAACATCACAGCATCGGCTGCAACGCGACGGCCTGCGTCTCCGGGGTTGTTGCTGTAGTTCCAAACTTGGACCTCGAGCCCGCCTGAGAGTGGATCATTTCGATAGGATCGCGTTCCGATGCGAACCCACTGGCCGCCAAGGCTGTCTTGGTCGACAAAGAATTCGTGTTGCGTTCCGTTCTCGTTGATGATGTAACGCGCGGCGCGCGCCTGCAAGACGCCTCCCCCGCTGGGCGGGAACCATACATAGACATCAAAGAGATTGTCTTCGGCGATGGTTGGAGTCCAGCGCGCTACGGCGCCGCCCGGATAAATCAATGAGACTGGAGCATCGGCGTAGTCGGTTCCGAAGAAACCTGGAGCCGCTGGAACGGCCGGATTTGTCCAGCCGGGATCCGCGTTAAAGACTGGGTTTGAGTTGTCGTAAACGAGATTCGCGTTCGTTACGAGCGATGGCGCCCAGGTCCACCTTTGGAGGCTTGCGTTGGGGTTAGCAGCGTCGGACCAAAGACCGTAGACTCTGCCGTTCTGGATTTCGAGCGATCCATCGGGATCGGTCGGATCGACTCGCGATTCGTTTCGGGCAGATACTACGATGGAGTCGAACGGATTCGGGCCGACGTTTCGGACGACTGGCGACGCAAAGATCGAGCCTGGACTTGGAACGCCAAGCGCAGAGTCAGCGGCGACAATGTGATTGGGAACAGGGCCCATCAGCTGATCTTGATCGTCTCGCGGGACTGTGTTGTAAAGCGTGATTGTGATCTGGCCCGTCGGGCCTGAGTTGAAGATTCGATCTTGCGTACCGAGATTGCGCCCGATTCGCGCCCAGTAACCACCGCCCTGGTGAGGAACGATGTCTGTAAAAGTTTGTCCTGTTCCAAAACCAACTCGGTAGACTGCAAAGTTACTATTCGGTATCAGCACTCCGCCTGCTCGAGTTCCGCTTGTTGGGAACCAGACGTACACCGCGTAATTCGTGTTTGGCGTTCCGGTCAGTGTCCATTGCGCCGTTGCGGTTGCGCCTGCTGTCGGATCATTTGTGTTGGCGGTGCTTGGAACGACAAAAGCGTATCGGTATGGATTCGCGCCGCTGCCTCTCCAATCTGGTGATTCGTCGACGGGTGACGGTGTGAACCAAGCTCCGGTTGGCTCTGCATAACCTGCTCCGACGTTGTCGATTGTGATGTCTGCGCCTACGGTGCTTTGGAGAGGGTGCCACCATCTTAGGTTTGCGAAACCAGGTCCCGGATCGGTCGGACTTGGGTTGAGACCCTGTCGTTCGTTGTTGCCTCTGTGCGTTTGGCTGGGGCCCTGCGCAAAGGCAGCGCCGACGAGCGCTGATAGCGCGATCGTCGCCACTGCTGTCAATACTATGTTCTTTGTTCGGCTCATGGTCTCGTTCTCGTCCTTTTAGAACCTGTCGGCAAACTGCGGGACTCTGAGGCCGCGAGTGCCGACGATCGGCGGGAGTTCCGCGCGAACGCTGTTGATGCTAAACCCAAGGTTTGGCAGGAGCGGATCGTAGTCGTCGCGCCATTGAACGACTTCGCCATAGAACGGCGCGCCGCTGATCGTGCTTCCGTAGAAGCCATTTGTCATCAGGACTTGTCCGTTCGTCAATCGTTTCGCGCTGACTGCGCGGAGTCTGACGCCGCGAATGTTCTCGTAGACGGCGTTCGACATCATCCAGATGACTTGCCAATTCGCGCCGACCTGACGAACCTCGTATACTCCTGTCGCGTCCGTGATCATCACTGCGTAATCGAGCAGGTTCGGGTTCTGAACAACCGCTCTGAGCGAGATCGGTCTGACTGCGACTGAGTTGATTCCAAACAGCCGCTTTCTGCTTCCATCCGGCAGCACGATATCGTTGATGACTTGATTCCCTTGTCCGCTGACTGCATCGAAGACTAAGAGGCCGCCTGGTCCACCCCCTGCCTGCCGATCACCCGCCGCGTTCGGAGTGTCAAGGCCGCTGCTAACGCGCGTCGGCATTGCATCGCCTATACCAGCGATGAAAACGAACAGCGGATTTCCGAGCGCGTCGACTCCGACTTGGAATCGTTGGACTGCTGTGTACTGCCAGCCCTTTCCGCTCAGATCGAGTGGCGTATGCCAGACGAGTTTTGCGAACTGATTGAAGCCTGCTGCGTCGCGTACTGGTGCGCCAACGACGGGATTGCCATTCGCATCAATCGTTGTTCGATATCGGTCGACGACTTCTATCAGGCGTTGATTGCCGGTGTCTGCGATGACGTAGTGAACCCAGTACTCCATTCCTGTCGGCGGCGGTCCTGTGAACGGATTCGCTGCGGGGAATACGAAGTCGCCCCATACGCTGACGTCGCGTGGCTGTCTCAATTGTATCGCGCTGCCTTCGAGCCACCCTTGCGGACGGAAGGTGAGGTCGAGGCTGATTCGGTCGATGGATCTAAGCTCGCCCGCACCCTTGTCGATGACGACGACTCGGTCGGCGCCGGTATCGACGACGACATATTCGTTCTCCGACGACTTGTAAACTTTTGTGGGCCGCTCAAGCTTCGACGCTTGCACGACTGTGTCGGTGGGACCGCGCTGGATGTTGTAGCTTAGGTCTGAAGTCCAGCGCACGAAGCCTGCGGAATCTACTTCGACAATACGACCTTCATCCGCGATGACTGTGTATGCAGGCCGGAATGCATAGATCCCGCGATTTGCCCAGGCGACGAGCGTGCCATCGCCTCCGATGACACCCAGCCCCTGGTCTGCGATGCCTTCTCCGATTAGCGTTTGCAGCAGGCGGACTCGGAAATCGCCAAGATTTTGAATGCCCTCGCCACTCGGCCATCGGACATGAGGATTGCTTCTAAATCCGCCGGGCGCGCTGAGGTCTTCGATGAGCCAACGCGACTGCTTGAGTCCGGGCTGTCCCTGGACGGTGATGATCGAGTCGTCGTTTGGCGAGATGTTCGTGTCCATCGCAAACATTGCAGCGAGAGGCACAGGTGGAAATGTGCCGTTGATCAAGCTTGGAAGCGTGGACGCGCCAGCTTGGTAGATCGTAGATCCCATCACCATCGGGGGGGCATCTGTGATGAAGCCGCTGATGCCGAAGTACCACAATAGCGGGCTCCAACGCGATCCGGTTGCATTCGGATCGATCAGGCGTTCGGGGACACCACTTCCTCCAACGATGATCGGCATTGATGTGCTGAACGCATTCTGCATTTGGCCGCCTGTGCTCGACATCATGTTTCGGAAGCGAATCACTCCGGAGGAAGCTTCGGAATCCGCCTGGTTTGTTTGCAGCAGGTTGAACTGTTCGGGATTTGACTTGTTAGTGCTTCTTGCGATGTCCGGCTGGCGAACGCGCAGGCCCGCTGGGAGCGCTTCTCCTAAACGAATGTCGATGCGCGACGGAGCGGCGTCGAATGCGAGCAGATAGGTTGCGCGCGTCGAGAAGAATCCAAACTGCTGATCTGCAGAAACGTTAAGGAACAACACGTCGCCTCGGATCACTGGGCTACCGTGAAAGTGGAGGCGTCTCAGACGAGGATAAGGGTTAGGTCCTGGGAAGAGGAGTCTCCACAGGTCGTCCCGGTCCTCTATCGCGGACGGAACTGTCACGCGCTGCGTGTTGTTGATCGCGACTGTAAACCCATCGTGGAGGTCCCACCGATAAACGAGCTCATATTGTCCGCGAGAGAATTCGCGGAGGCAGAACAACGTACCGTTGTTTTGCTCATTGCTTGTGACTACAAATAGGTTGCCTCGCGGAGAGAGCGCCATCGACTTTTGCATGTACCGCCGACGCTGGATGTCATCGGGCAAGAAGATTTGGCCGCGAATCACACTCGAGACGATATTAGCTGCGCCCGTTCCCCAGTCGATGTGATAGTCGATGCGAATGCCGATCGTGTCAGGTATCGGCTGACTCAATGCGCACTGCAATTGCCCGGGCGCAAACTGAATGACCGCTCCTGTGAAGTATGAGGCGAATGCTGCCGCGGGGAGTTCCTCGCCGGTTGTTGCATCGACCAATCGAATCCTGATGCCGTAGCTGCTTTCAAAGCCGGGCAAGTACAGCGTTAGACCCTTGCTTGCCGCTCTCGTAATGATGTTCACAGACGTCGGCGTCTTTAGCACTGTAGGCGATTCGCCTTTCGCGCCCATCCACAAGCTCGACACGCCGACCGGCGCACCTGTTAGTGTCGATCGGTTGGTCACATACATGACCTTGTCGAGTCCACCTGGGTTGTCGTCTGTAGGGATGTATCCAATCGTGGACGCGCCACCAGGCTCAGCAAGATTCGGCGAACCCGGGCCTTGAAGCGCCCATGGTGTTGCGCCAGTCTGCATCAGCGTGAGTGCTGAAGCGTTCACAACCCACACGCGCCCGAGCCGCTGGCCGAATCCTCCCGAGTACATATCGTAAACGTAAACCAGGCCTTCCATAAACGTTGGCGCATAGGGGCCACGATTGTCTTGCGATAGGTCGATGATGGGCGCGGCGCCCGGAGCGTTGATCGTTTGCACTGGTGGGATCGGGTTGGGGCCGAGCAGAATTCCCGCCGCCTTGGGCAGTGCGTTGAAGACGTGAAGGCGACCCGCGCCATCAATAACGTACACCTGGTCGCTCGGCACGTTTGCAGCTGGGTCCGCAACTTCGGCGCACACCGGCGAACTGAGAGGCGCCTGCAACGGGGTCGAATGCCAAACCAAGTCACGACCCACTCCATAGCTGTAATCGGGGAATCCGTCGTCGGTCAGCCCGTCGCCATCGAGGTCGCGATTCGGATCGGTCTTGTATGCGTAAACCCGGTCGCCGGCGGTCACGAAAACGAGCCCTTTGTAAATTGCGGGAGGGACGTAATTTGTTTCGTTCGTTTGCGACAAATCGAGCGACGTATCGCTCCACGTTTCGAGCAGTGGCGCGCCGAGATCGTCAAACGAAGAGTTCAGGCGTCTGCTTCCTTTGCTTAGCGCTTGGTGTCCGGCAGCAAGAGCAAGGACGTTGTAGGCAAATTTCAGTTCATTGATCGGGATGTTTCGGAAGTTCTCTCCACCGATCGGACCACTGTTGCGTCCGAGACCACCCAGATTTGTTCCACCTGTGGGCTCATTGATCGGCGAAGTGACGTTTCCAGAAGTGACGATCATCAGGCCATTGCCAACCTGCGCGACTCCCGTTACGATTCCAGCCGAATTGACGACAACCGGGTTGATTCGAGTGTAGTCAGGGAAAAGCGTTGAAACGATGTTCTGATAGCCAGCGAGCCCATAACCAGCGAGTGTTGCGGGGAGGATGGCGTGATTCCCGTTGTGGGATCCTAAACGCGCTGCTGTGCCTGCGTGAATCTTGTGCGGATAGTTGAAGAGTGGATGCTCTGGCTGGGTCGCAACCGGATTCGCGCCGGCGTTCGTCGTCAAGAACGGGATCGGAAACGCTCGAAATGCGTCGACTGTTTGCGAAGTCGATTTATCAAACCACAGAACGCCGCCGCTGTCGAGGAACGCTTGCAGTTTCGATCTGTCGATCGGGTTGATCCAAATGTTTCCGGGCGCATGGACGATCAATACATCGTAAAGCGAAATCGCTTGGGGACTGATTTGGCTCAGCACTACTTCCCAGTAGGCTGCCATGTTCTTCGTGAGTCTTTGACCTGTGACGAAGGGGCCGGGGCCAAGTCCAAGACCAGCGTATATCGCATCCCAGCGCGCTTGAATCTGTGGCGTTATAGTTCCGCTTGCGAGTGGGTTATCGAATTCCCAACCTGCCGGCTTGATGTCAGCACGGCGCTCAAGATTGTAAAAGACATATGGATCGGCGTTCGTAGGTACTCCGCCCGGTCCTGACGTGCTATCGATTAACAGCATGCCCACGTTAATTTTTGTAGTTTTTCGAGCGTAGGACGTCGGTTGTGCGAATGCGCCAATCGCCAGCGCGATCGACGCAGTCACCAAAACGAACGATTTCAGACTTCTCAGGCTC
Organism: Fimbriimonadales bacterium; assembly: GCA_041744215.1. Lineage (GTDB taxonomy): Bacteria > Armatimonadota > Fimbriimonadia > Fimbriimonadales > ATM1 > JAHCHL01. Next base: position 13,927 of record JBGTLG010000032.1, read on the forward strand.
ACGGATTCACCTCTCCGAAGTAGAACAACTTCGTGCCCACAGGCAGTTTTGGCATCGGCGGCAGTTCTCGGCCATAGCCATCGACTCGTATTGATGCCGACAGCGTTGGATCGAAGGATCCACCGACGCGCCCAGTAACCAACACCGGATCGTAGTTTATGAATAGATTTGGAACGTAGGTCGCCGAGTTACTCGGGTTGTGCTGATTAGGAATACGAATTCCGGAACCCCCGTATTCGACGGGCATCCATCCCCACTTGCGCAGCCACTCGGATTGGTCTGCCATAGATGCTGGGAAATTCTCGCTCACGCTTCCAACGATGTTGATCCGGATGTTGAGGGGTTCGCCATAGAAGGGGAAGTCGGGAGCTGCTCCGAACTGTTGGAATCGCTCATCTTCAGTTGTAAAGGCGTCGCGCCGATCGTTCGGATTCCAATTGAACCACGGTCCCGGCAGCACGTAGAATGAACCCTCTTGAGCGTAGACCATTGCCTCAATCCTGACGTCGTAGGGTTGGATCGAGAACCGGCTTACGGCGAGATCGTGCTGCCCGCCATTTGGCGAAATAGTGTTATCCAGTTTAAGTTGGAACTCGTTCTCCGATCCTTCGACGAAGAGCGAATAACTGCCGTGGCCGGCGATCGGGAAGAACTGATGCGCGCGCTTTTCGAAACTCGGCAGAATCTGGAATGTGTATCCGAGGCCGTATGTTGGGATCGGATCTTGTGCCGGATAGAAAGGTGCGGCAGCATTCGGCGGATTGAGCGCAGCGAACAGGTATTCGGGGCTTGCGAATCCGACCGGATTGATCAGCAGGTTGAAGAACGAGGCTCCCGCTTGCGATGAGTTGCCTCCAGCGAGCGCAAGGAACAACGCAGGATAAAGTTGATCTCCGCCGTTGGGGAACTGATAGCCTTGCATGTAAGATTGCCCAGTGATCGGATCAATCACGAACTGTGCCGACAGACTTAATGGATTTGCAGCCGTCGTCGGCATGAAGTAAGGATTGTCTGGGCTCGTGCCGAAACGGGCAAAGCTGTTCGGACTCGAGTCAAACTGGTTGGTGAACAAATGCGTCGTGTTTAGGACAGCGTTTTGCCGCGCTAGGATTGCAAGTGTTGAAAATTCTGTTGATTTGGTGATGCTGCCCTCAAGAAAGGCGTTCGCCATCGAGACGACTGTTATCTGGGCATCGGTGGGGATCACTCCGCGGACCCTGACATTCCCTTCCAATAGAATCACGCCGTTGAAGTTTCGGCCTTGATCGAAGTCGTTTGTTGTAGGTGTGGCAAAGTTGACGACGCCCGGCGTCAGCTCATTGATGACGTGGACGATTCCGTCGTTTCCATAACCAAGTTTGAAAGTTAAGCTATGGCGGTTTGTGTTTGCGCCAACGTAATCTCTCCAGGTGTCCGGTGTGCCGCCACTCGGCGTTCGTTGCTCGCGCGTTATGACGAACCCACCCAACTCGGGAGTCGCCTGATTTCGCTCTGCGAAGAATTGGATATGCGAGGCGCGAGGCGTAAAGAAGGGTCCGTTCCACGCGCCCGAGTTCGCATTGTTCGGATTCATGATGTCGTATCGCAATGAGCGATCGCCATCTTCAGAGTCATCGTAAACGTCACTTCGATTATCGACGTAGACACCGCGTCCGTAACCGAGTCTCCCAAGATTGAATTGAGAACCTGGAGGGCCGACGAGCGTGCCGCTGTCGCGAGTCGCGAGTCGGTATCTGAGCTGCTGCGTATTCGGATCGACCTCGTCGACGAGCGGCGGATCCTTCTTGGGGACACTTCGTGCATATCCGCTCGGGTCAGCTTGTTCGCGGATATCGCGCAACACGCCGCCCGCAGTTGTGAAATTGGGGTCGATGCTCGGCAACGCCAGAACTGGCGTGTTTACTTCGCTTCCCGCTTGCGCGCTAATGCGGTTCACCAGCAGCGAACTGGACGGACCAGAAAATCTAAGATCGCCGTAGATATTGATTTGATCGCCAAGATCGGTGTGCAAGAAGACTTGCACGTCACCATGGATGAGCAAGTCGCCATTCGCATAAATCGGACCACCGAGCGTGATTATGTTTCCGGGATAAAGCCCTATGGGAGTTGGCGCAGGGAATCCGCCGATGAGCATCGGAACTTGCACGTTCGTTCCGTTGTAGTTGCCGCCAAAGTTGTCGGGAATACCGAGTTCGATTGGCGCCGTGCGGTTATCTTTGTTCGAAATGTAGCGCGCAGACTCCATTGTTCCGATCGACGCGATCGCTGTCAGTTGGCGAGCGCGCTGCAGGTTTGGCTCGCGCGCCGATGTCGGGTCCAAGGCGTTGAATTCGCCCGGACGTCCCACGGAATCGATGATTGTGTAGGCTCGAAGCTTCGCAGGCTGTGCGAGAGGTGTTGCGAGTCCGCCTGTGAAGAGGGAGATTCCACTCGGAGCAAACCGGACTCGAATGAGTGCACGGCCGTTGCGATAGTTAATGCGTGTGTATGCCCCGAGGCCATCGGGGCCGCCTCTGTCAAACGGATCGTTGACGACAGGGTCGACTTGTCTGCGGAGCCAGAAAAAATCGGGATCAGGATTTGTAGCGGCCGGGTTCTCGGGATCTGAGTTCGGGCCGAGCCCTGGAGGCCGCAGAGGATCGACATCGGCCGGGACCGGCGTTGGAGGTTGCGGTCTCCAGTCTGCGCCGTCTTCTGAGAAGCGAAGCTGGGCAAACGAGTAGCGAACGCCTGCTTTCGAAAGTTCGTTCGCGACAGCCGCCTGCGATCCGGAAAGCGCTGTGGCTGTAGAGCCAGCGACAATGCGAATAAACACGAGGCCAAGAATGCCGAGGATGAACATGATCGCGAGTGAAACGACCAAGATCGTGCCGCGCTCCGTTCTGCTGTTTCTCATCGAATTCACTCTCATCTGCTCTACCTAATGAAGTTCCTTACAGAGATGACCTCTTTGACGGTCACTGCCTGCGCTGAAGCGCCCGACGAACCCGGGAACCTCCGGAGGGTCATTTCGACTGCGATGCGCTGTGCGCTGTCGTAATCCACCGTCATAACGTCGGTGGATTCATTCAATTGGAAGTCAAACTCGACCAAGATGTTCCCGTTGGGGGAGAGTGCGAGCGCTGGGTCGCTGTTGAACTCAACATAACCTTTCCTGTATCTCGGTTCGATGTATGTTCGAACGTCAGCGTTGCCAGCGGGGTCTGGAAGTCCGATGATTGTCCAGTCGGGATCGGGAAGATCGGTGTAGTTGATCTTGTATTGGTTCAATCCTGGCGTGGAACTGGCTGAGACTCGGGTGTATCGTATCGGTTGGCCGAAGTTGGGGCCAGGTCGCTGGTCCGGCGCGACGATGATTTCAGAGCCTGGGACAATGCGACCATCTAGCGCGTACCCCAGTCCGTTGGGCGCGAGAGGATTGAACCAGTTGCCCCCGCCGCCGCTCACTTGCCGCAGGTCGAAGAACCTGCGCGAAAGCTGCCCTTGCGGGTCGAACGATTGCCCAGTTGGCGATGCGATCCATCCGGTGTAAGTCGCGTTCACAGAGTCTGTCGAGGTCGCCGGGACCAAGCCGAGCGCGTGAAGCACCGGGAACGACATCACAACTCTTCCCCGCCTGGAATCTACTTTGAAGAGTCTCAGTTCGTTTAGCGGGGCGCCGCCAACGACGTAATCGCCGATCAGCGGATTTCCTTGCTCGGCTGCGAGCATATAGCCGCCGATATTGAAGAAAATGTCGCCTTGCGTGTATTCGTCGGTGTTCGCGACCGGGTCGAAGTAGACGAGTTCCTGATTGAACTGCTCGAATACATTTGCGCCGCTTGATAGTTGACGCCACCTTGCGATGAAGTACGGTCCGCCAAGCTGCGGATTCGTCACGAAGAAGCGAACCAAACTGTCCTGAGTCCACCCGATCATGTCGGTGACGTAGTATTCAGGCGCGCCCCGGCGCACCGCATCCACGGCTTCGACTCCAGGCCGAACGACGTCGTTGGCCGATCCCGGCTCATTGTTGACTCGCAGAGCCTCGAACGAAATCAGAGAGCGGACACGCGGGATATAAGTGCCAGCTGTCGGTGGATACTGCTCATAAACTGCGAGCCCCGTTGATTCGTCGACTTGCGGGATGATGAAGTCAGTGCGAAGATCTTGGCTGACAATCGTCGCGATGTTCTTCCAGTTTTGCGCACGTGTTTGGTGGGCCGGAAGGTTATCGAAAAACTGATACGGATCGCGCACGAAGAAGCCGGGGTCATTGATGACTGGCGCACCGTTTGCGTCGAGCGCAAAGAAAGCGGAGTTGCCGACGTAGCGACCGAGGGCCGCATCGTAAACCCAGGGTTGAATCTCTGCCCGGTAAAGAACAAACAGATTTTCAAACCCGATCTTTGCGCCAAAGATCACAGGATCCCAGGCGTTGATATAGCGACGACCAGGCTCTTTCAACCCGATGAAGTAGCGGACGAGCGTTTGGCCAGGCGCAACGGGAACCGTGATCTGGCCAATGGGTCCTTGGAGTGTCGGATCGAACTTGCCCCGGTACGGATTGAAGTACGTGCCGCTCGCATCGCGAGCGCCCGGATCGCCCTTGGCGGCCGGAATCAAGTCAATCTTCGCATAAGACATATATATGCTGCCAACGCGGGCAGCGGGGTCTTCTGAGATCTCTGTCGAGGTCGCTGGAGGGGCGCCAGCTCCAGAAAAAACGCCCAGCGGAAGCTGCACTTCAATCGCAGCGCTATTCACTGAGTTGTCGAGCACCGCAGCCGCGGAACCCATCTCTTTGCTGATGCGATCCATGATGTTGCGTGCACGGTCTTGGGCTTCTGCGTACGCCTGTCCCGTTCGCGTAAGTCTGAAGCCTTGGATCAGCGGAAGCGCGAGAAGCGTGAGCAAGACTGCTGTGATCGCTAAGACCACGAGCAACTCGATCAACGTAAAGCCTTTGTGAATTGTCTTCGTCATGATCTTATCCTCAGTTCCCGTCACGCCTCGTCAAATAGGTTTCAACTGGAACGGAGCGCCACTGCTGTGTCCAATTCTCGTGGAGTCGCAATCGTTCTGCAAGAGCTGCGGGAGTGTTGCCCGGCACATCTTCTTTCGTTGACGAATTCCAAATGACTCGTGCTCGCAACGACGTGCCGCTGATGCCTCGCACCGCGTAACCGTACGTCGCGTAATCGAGGAAAGACGCGTTCAGGTCGATATCCCTGATGTCGATGAAGCCGTAGTTTGTGTTAGGAAATGGATCGCCGGCGCGAATGGGTCGCACCATGAAATCTTGATCGCGAATCACGCGGATGTTGTTCGCGCCATCCCGATACCAGAGCTCGCGCACAGCGACCTTGCTGCCGATATCCGCGGGCGGGAAGTAGATGCGGGTTGCGAGGCCGATGCCATCCACCGGGTTCCATGCGTACGCCTGACCCACGGAGAGCGGCAACCCAAAGATCACGCTGTAACGACTTGGCGATTTGAAAACTTGGACTGCCCAGTCGTTGTGAGCTTGATAGAAGACTCTGAAGTTCCGTCCTGCAGGATCGACTCCGAGAATCGGCAGTTGGCCTGTTCCCACAGGCAAAATCGTGAGGCCGAGCTGACTCAGTTCAGGATCGTTTGAGCCCGGTCCGGCGAGCGCAACCGTGCCGCGAAGGTAGTCGACTTTGTAAGAACGTCCCTGCGAAGGGTCTGTAGGATCCACGAATGGGAGTACCACTCCTCCGGTATCCATGTCGACGAGCAGCACGTCTTGTGTCGTCGTGAATCCGCCCAAGCCATCCGGAATCGGAAAGTCGAGACCCCGGTGCCGTCGGTTGTCGTTCTCAATCGAGTCGAACGATTTCAACCTTTCGAGAGGAAGCTTGTGAAGTGTTGCGCGTGGGCCAAGGTTGAGCACGCCTCGGTCGCCGCGAAAATCATCGCGCAAGATGTGCCAGTTGTAAACGTCGTAGTTGACAAGCGCGCGCAGTGGCTGGCGATTGCCGCGACGCCGTTCGACGTAATCGTATCCCGCGGGGTTGAACAAGATCATTCCGAGCGTCGGGCTTAGCAGTTTGTACTCGTATGGATACGCGGGCGTGAAGCCGGCAGCGTCTGGCAGTCGATCAAAGAGCCGATTGCACTCGACGGAGAAGTCGACCATTTCGATCCAATCAGCAGGATTCCCCGCGGCGGCGCGCATATCGAACGGATACACTTCGTTGTTCGCGGAATCGTAAAACGCTTCGAGCGGGTTGCCGCCCATCGGTGTTTCGGTGACCGTCAGCACCATATCGATCACGTCGACTTTGCGATAACCGTAGGTGGGGTCATTCGCCCAATAGGAGAAGTTAACTCTAAAGCTAACAGCGCGCCCCGGGGTACCGGGCAGCCAGATTTGGCTGTTGTCTTCGTCGTGCCTAAACTGCCAGAAATCGAAGTTTCGAATCGGATCGCCAATATCCCGGAAGACTCTGCGCCCCTCCATTGCATTGCCGTAGACTAGGAGAAGGCTTGGGTTGTCGACAATGGGACCGAAATTGAGCGTTCGAAGACCGCCGAAGTAACTGCCGACTGGCCTCGGAGCGGGAATCTTTCCTCCCTCTCCAATGACTCTGCGGAATCGGTTGGCATCGTTGTAGTAGCGATAGAAGATTTCGGTATCCGTTCCGCCCGGGTTCGTGATAACGATGTTGCCGTTCTCAAGCATGACGCTATCGCCGGGGCCGAGATCGTCTTGGCGCGAGTCAGGATCGGAAACGATTTGCAGCACCCAACTGCCACCGATAAACTGGTAAACGTAGCGCACCGCGAGGATTTGCTCAGGCAGATCGGCGGCTTGGGCCTCTAGTCTTTCGACCTCTCCGCGTGCGAGTCGCTGTGCCGTCGCGTACTCTCCGGTTACGCGCAACGAAACGAATCCACGCGGGTAGATGCGAATGACCGTCAAGATGCCGACCGCCAAAATGACGATCGTTACTAACACCTCGATGAGGCTGAATGCTCGTCGTAGCTTCTGCCTATTCATGGTCTGCTGCACTCCTGCTCGTATCCGGCCTACTCGTGTAGACAGAAAATCGTTGGTCATCGACCCCTACTGTCCTACCGCGAAAGATCTTTCGTATACGTCGACCGAGTCCACACTGCGCACGTTGCCGCTCAGGTAGAGGACGATGTCAGTTCGCTCTCGCAGGGGAATCGGTGAGGGTCCTTGAGAATATCGACGGTAGTAAGTGTTCCAGGTCACGACCGTCGTGTCTGCGGGCGGGTCGTTGTAGCCGAGTTGCCTTTTGTCGTCGTTGGGTCCGCCGCCAAGTTGTCCTTCTTGGGTCCAGAACAAAATGTAGCGAAGCTCGAATCTTGGCTGCGCGCCGAAGCATCCAGCTCCGCGTACTGGCTGAATGTCCATCGAATCAAACGCGTAGAACCGAACCGGGTCGGTAACTGCGTCTCCATTGATCGCGATTGGGTTGACCCCAAGGTGCTCGTAAGTGACGACCGTTGCGGGGCCGAACGCCTGAATTGGGTTTTGGCTATTGCTGGGCCAGCACGCTGCGACCTGGAGGGTCCTCGTGCTCTGATTCAAAACCGAGGTGAAGGACTCGGAGTCCTTGAGTCGGCTCGGAAAGAGGTAGGCCCTCTTGAGCTGGTTGACGCTCCGGTCCTGGTTGAGGACGGGGTCGTACTCCGCGCAATTGAGGAGCATCGGCGGGAAACCGCCTTGGTCATTGCGGTACGCGAGGAGTGCCTGGCTGACCGAGGACATCCTGCTGATGTCCGTCGTTCGCTTGGCCGCTACCTTTGCACGTGCGAATACCGGAAAAAGAATAGCCGTCAAGATCGCGATGATCGCGATCACGGTGAGTAGCTCAACGAGCGTAAAACCAACTCTGCGCTTCATGAAATGCCTCCGCGGATGCTGAATATAGGACGGGGCGGTTCCCTCCGTTGTTCCCGCTGAAAGTTACCCGGTCGCCCATTTCCAATAAATGTCGACCAGGCGCACTAGCGGAATTTGGAAGTATGCCGCGAAAAGGGCTCCAAGTGCCAGATAGGGGCCAAATGGAATCGTCGTTATCGTGGGCTGCCAGTCATCCTCCGCATCCTCAACGGCGGCCGGTTCTTCTCCAAACCACCACTTTTCGAGCTTGGGGACGATCTGGCCGATCGCGTCGATCGCGAGCAGGTAGCCCAAGCCGCACCAAAGGAGGCTCCTTATCGACTCCGGTGGCTCCTCTTTGAAATCCCCGTCGTCGCTCTCTGGCTCCGGCTCCCGCTTTCTGAACAGAACCTGGATGCCCCCCAAGACTGCCCCGACGACGACAGCCAGCCCGAAGGACAGCAGCGCGGGGGCGACAAATAGGACTGCGCCGATACCTCTCGCCATCTTGATATCGCCATGTCCCATCGCGTCCCTTCCGAAGAGCAGCCTCCCAAGGAAGGCGACTCCCCAGAGCGCGAGTACTCCGGCGACTGCGCCCAGGATCGATGATGGGATAGCGAGGCCGCCGACTCTTGTGAAGGCGTTTGGATCTCCCACCGAAACCAGCCAGGCGTTGTAGGCGAGTCCCAAGACGAGCATCCATGCGTTGATCGAGTCCGGGATGATGTACCAGGCGAGGTCGATGAAGATCGCCGCGACAAGGCAGGAGCCGAAAAAGGCGAGGACCGCAAACCTAACCGGGTCGTCGCCAGCGATGAGATACTGCCACCAAAATCCCGCCCACACGACCCCGGTGAGAACTTCCACCCAGAAGTACCTCCACGACACCGGCTTCTTGCAGTGCCTGCACTTCTGGCCGCTCAGCAGAAAGCTGAGGAGGGGAAAGAGGTCAAGCAGGCCGAGCCTGTGCTCACAGTTTGGGCAGTGCGAGGGGGGCTGCCATAGGGACATCCCCTTGGGGAGGCGGTAGATGACCACATTCAGGAAACTGCCAATGGCAGCGCCGATGTAGAAGCCGACGACGACGGTCCACTCGGGGAACATTCGAAGTTAGTGACGGAGCAGGCGCCCGCGAGGTGTCAAACCAGAAGCCGCGGCGACCAACTCGAGACCGTTTGGTTGATAAACAATAGCAAAGTGAATCGCCCAGCCGAGACATGGCTGGGCGATTCTATTTGGAGCACGTCAGGATCAATCTTGGAGCGCGTCTCCGGCGGACAGCTGCGTGATGGCGTCAACCAGCGGCATAAACATCGCAATGACGATGAAGCCGACGACGAATCCGAGAATGACGATCAGTAGCGGCTCCAACGCCGCTGTGAGCGAGGCAAGCGTCGATTCGACTTCGCCTTCGTAGAAGTCGGCGATTTTCTGGAGCATGAAGTCGAGAGATCCTGATTCTTCTCCGACCGAGATCATATGAACGACCATCGGCGGGAACTGACGGCTTCGCTCAAGCGGGTCGCCGATTCGGTCGCCTTCTCGGATCCTTGCTCGCGCTTCGAGAACGGCGTCAGCGATGATGTGGTTGCCGACCGTGCCCGCCACTGTCTCCATTGCCTGAAGGATCGGAACGCCCGATGTGAGAAGCGTGCCGAGCGTACGGCTGAACCTGGCGAGGCAGATCTTGTGGTGGAGCTTGCCGAACACCGGCAGCTTCAGCTTGATTCGATCAGCGACTCGCCGCCCGAACTGCGTACTCACGAAGGCCTTGTAGATGACGATGATCAATATCAGGCCGGCGATTCCGTAGTACCACTTAGTCGTGATGAAGTTGGATATGTCGATGAGCAGCTGCGTTGCTGCGGGAAAGTCCTTGATTCCGAGGTCTTTGAAGACCTCAATGAACTGCGGGATGATGTAGCTGACCAGGAACAGCACGATCGCGAGTGCGATGATGAGAACGAGAATCGGGTAGGTGACCGCGGCTTTGATCTTCCTTCGAAGCTCCACGTCTTTCTCCAAGAAGTGCGAAAGCCTCTGGAGCGATTCTTCCAACACACCGCCAACTTCTCCAGCGCGTACCAGTCCGATGAAGAGGTTGCTGAAGGTGCGCGGGTGTCGCTGCATTGCGCGGCTGAGGGACTCGCCTCCTTCAACTCTCTCCGAAATGTCTGCGAGGATCTTGCGGAGTTTTGGATCGTCTGTTTGCTGGCCAAGGACGTCGAGACAGCGAACCAGCGAGACGCCAGCGTCAACCATCGTCGAGAACTGACGACAGAACAGCGCCAGCTTTCCGAGCTTGACCCTGCCGTAGGTTCTGGCCTTCGCGCGCTTGGCGCGAATCATTTCGACTTCGAGGACTTGCATCCCCTGCTCGTCGAATCTCTGCCTTAGAAGTTCTTCGCTATCCGCTTCCGCCGTGCCTTTCTGAACGGCTCCTGACGGGTCTCTGAATGAATAACTAAAGACTGGCATTGCTGGACTCCTTACCTACCCGGCGAGCTGGAGGTCGTTCCAGTCGTCGTGGGTGTGTTTATCATCTTCTTGAGTTCTTCGATGTTGATAGCTCTCGCCATAGCGTCTTCGAACGTGACGAACCCTTTCATGTAGAGATCGCGGAGGTTCTGGTCCATCGACTGCATACCATGAGCTCCGCTCGTCTGAATCATAGACGGGATCTGGTGAGTTTTGTTCTCCCGGACGAGGTTTCTGATGGCAGGTGTGGCGATCATCACCTCGATGGCGGGGATTCGGCCGGGGGCACCGGCTCGCGGCAGGAGCTGTTGGGAGACGACTGCCATGAGGTTATTGGCGAGCTGGATCCGGATCTGATCCTGCTGACCTGGGGGGAAGACGTCGATGATACGGTCAATCGATTCCGCTGCGTTGTTCGTGTGCAAGGTCGCGAAAACGAGGTGTCCCGTTTCAGCTGCGGTGATCGCCAACGCGATGGTTTCTGTGTCGCGCATTTCTCCGACCAGGATCACGTCCGGGTCTTCGCGGAGGCACGCGCGGAGAGCGTTGCTGAAGGCGTGAGTGTCGTGACCAAGCTCGCGCTGGTTGATGATTGACAGGTTGTGAGTGTGCAAGTATTCAATCGGATCTTCGATCGTGATGATGTGCTCTGCACGCGTACGGTTGATTTGGTTGACCATCGCCGCAAGCGTCGTCGACTTGCCGTGGCCGGTGGGTCCGGTGCAAAGGATTAGTCCACGAGGCTTCTTCGAAAGCTCTTCGAGAATTGGCGGCAAGTTGAGTTCCCTGACGGTCGGGATACGGTTCGGGATCAGTCGGAATGCGGCAGCGACCGCGCCTCGATCTCGATAGTAGTTGACGCGGAAGCGCGCTTTCTTTGGAAGCGAGTAGCTGAAGTCGAGCTCCAGGGTGCGTTCAAATCGCTCGATCTGCTCATCGTTGATGATGGCGTAGAGCAGGCGGGCAGTGTCCGTCGGCGCTAGCTTTTCATAGTTGAGCCGGACCAGCTTGCCGTCGATTCGTATGATCGGCTCCGCGTCGTAACAGATGTGCAAGTCTGACGAGTTCTTCTCTACAACGATGTTGAGTAGCTCGTCGATGTGAAGGTCATCGATCTGCTGCGGGCGCGTTGACGCGCCTTCGTCTTCCGATGCAACAACCTCGACATACCCTGGCAATTCAAAAATCAGTTCAACTTCCATCTTTTGTTCTCAGTTTTGCTTTCGTTATGGTTAGAAGCCGGCGGTGAAGACCACGCGCATGACTTCTTCAGGCGTCGTGACACCGGCGAGAATCTTGAGCAGCCCGTCTTCACGAAGTTCTTGCATTCCGTTCGACTTTGCAGCTTCTTTGATATCTCCGAGAGGAGCGCGGCGGACGACGAGTTCTGCGAGTTCTGCGTTCATTCGCATCAACTCGTAGACGCCAATTCGTCCCCGGAAGCCTGTGAATTTGCAGTTTTCGCAGCCTCTGCCACGGTAGAGCGTAACGGGCGCAGTCGGGTCCTCAACCTTGAAACCGAAGCGGCGCAGGTCTCCCTGCTGCACTTCATAAGGTTCCTTGCACTCGGAGCAGATCCTACGACCAAGCCTCTGTGCGAGAACACCGATCACCGTCGCGGAGATGAGGTAGGTTTCAACGCCCATATCCGCCATACGCACAACGGCCGACGGCGCGTCGTTTGTGTGAAGGGTGGAGAGAACCAAGTGTCCCGTCAGCGAGGCTTCGATCGCGATTTCCGCCGTTTCCAAGTCTCGCATTTCACCGACCATGATGATGTCAGGGTCTTGGCGCAAGAAGTGACGCAGGGCGTTAGCGAACGACAAGCCCGCTTTTCGATTGACTTGGACTTGCGCGATTCCTGAAAGCTGATACTCAATCGGGTCCTCGATCGTGATGATGTTCTTCTCAATCGAATTCAGTTTGTTCAAAACCGAGTATTGGGTGGTCGTTTTGCCAGCGCCCGTCGGACCTGTCGATAGGAACATTCCGTTCGGCTGCGTGACCAGCTCGTCGATTTGCGCTTGGTTTTCTGCGGTAAAGCCGAGCTTCTCAAGCCCGATCATGATGCTCGATTTATCGAGAATACGCATAACGATCTTTTCGCCAAAGGGCGTTGGGATCGACGAAACGCGCATATCATAGTCTTTAGAGCCGCTGCGAATCTCGATACGGCCATCTTGGGGCAGTCGCCTTTCGGCGATGTTCATCTCCGCCATGATCTTATAGCGGCTCAAGAGCGGCGCCTGCAAGTTTTTCGGGATCGTCATCGCCTCGTGCAACACGCCGTCAATTCTGTACCGAACTCGAACGCCGCGCTGCTGGGGCTCAACGTGGATGTCTGATGCTCTGTCGGAGATCGCCTGTTGGATCAAAGCGTTGGCGAGCCGGATGATAGGCGCCTGCTCGGCAACTTGAGCGGCCGCAGCGTCATCGTCTTCAACGACGATGTCCCGGCTTGCTCCCGCTTCCGCGATTGCCTTGCTAATGTCGCCGCGCATATTCACCGCGGCCATCGTGCTTCCGCCACCTGCAACGGCGCCGGCGGTCGAACCTGCGCCGTTTGTTTCCGCGCCTTGGCCTCCATAGTTGCGGCGAATCGCGTCTTCAATCGCTCCTCGAACTGCCAGGACGGGGACCACCCGACACCCGGATGCCAGTTGAACGTCGTCGATCGCCTGGAGGTTGTTCGTATTGGCCATCGCGAGGAACAGCGATAAGCCCTCCTTCTTGAAGGGAAGGACGGAGTTGTTCCTTGCGATCCGCTCTGGGACCACGTTGAGAGCGCTACTGTCGACTTGCTCATGGTCGAGGTCGACGAAGCGAACGCCAAGCTCCTGGGCCTGAGCCTCAACGACTTCCCGTTCGCCGACGAAGCCGAGGTCGAGCAGCACTCGACCGAGATCCGAAACCTTACTTTGCTCCTTGACCTTGAGGGCTTCCTCTAATTGGTCAGAGCTCAGATAGCCTTTCTCTATGAGATAGTCCGCTAAAGGCTTGCGTGAGATTGCCATGTTGTCACACCACTCCTGCTCCGTGAGTCCTGCAATGTACCGGGCACTCAGGGGCCGTTAGGATACCTCTGTGCACAATACTGTCCGATTCACCCAAGGAGCGTTGGATTAGGAGACGCTGAGAAGTGTCTCAAAAGTTCAGTTTGAGGGTGACCGGTTGACCCAAGATTTCGTATAGGGTAACGATGGTGGCTTTCTTTCTTCTTGCCGTCGCCCTTCAGGGCGGCACTCCGACGGTCTCGGGTGCCCACTGCACGGCGACTCTAATCGCCGACACCCCCAGCGTCACGCCCGGCGGAAAGTTCCGCGTTGGAGTTCTATTCAAGATGGATCCTCACTGGCACATCTACTGGACGAATCCCGGGGACTCCGGCCTGGCCACATCGGTCAAGTGGGCAGAAGCGCCCGGGCTCGCTTTTGGGAAGCTGCAGTGGCCGGCCCCGAGACGGTTCACGGGTGGCGGCGCAGTCGGATACGGCTACGAAGGATCGACCGTGCTCTTCACGGAAGCGCGAGTTGCTGAGGACGCCAAGATCGGGTCCAAGGTGCGCATCGAGGCAGACGTTTCGTGGCTCGCCTGCGAAGAGGCCTGCATCCCGGGCGGCGGCCGGGTCTCGCTGGAACTGCCTGTCGCAAAATCGCCCGGGGTCGGCGGGAGTCCTGGCCGGAAGCAAATTGACGCTGTTTCGGGGTCAGTCCCCACCCATCTCGGAGGAGCGACTGCCCGCAAGTCAGCGAACGGCTATTTGCTGACGCTGCCGCTCGATGCGGCAACGGCCAAATCTGCCTACTTCTTCCCTTCAGATGGGGAGGTGGTCTCCCATGGCGCGGATCAGCCGAAGAGCCGCACAGGGCAGCTGACCTTAACTCTGCCGAAAAGCGAATACGCCACCAGGGAACCTGAAGCCCTGGTTGGAGTAGTAGTAGTAACTGGCCAAGACACGAAAGTGAGGGCCTACCACGTCTCTGCCGAATTGACCGGCTGATTTCTACGACGATGATATTGGACGACTCCGTGGCCAGGAGCTGCGGAAGGAGGAACTTGATGAAAACTATGTTGATCTTAGCGGGGCTAACGATGGTCGCCGCATGTACTATGAATGCATCGGGCAAGGTTGCCGAACAGGGTGGATCCGGCGCAGTTGCAACGGAGACAGGCGCATCGACCGGGGGCGCGCCCCTATTCACTCTCCCAACAGCTGACGGCAAGACCGTAAACCTCGCCGATCTCAAGGGCAAGTGGGTTGTGCTCGAGTGGTGGAATCATGAGTGTCCGTTCGTGGTCAAACACTATAGCTCGGGCAACATGCAGAAGCTCCAGAAGGAGTTCACCGAGAAAGGCGTCGTTTGGCTGACGATCAACTCGTCGGCTCCTGGCAAGCAGGGGCATGTCAATGGAGCGCAGGCGACCTCGCTCATGAAAGAGAAGAACGCTGCCCCGACACACGTTTTGCTCGACCATGACGGAAAGGTTGGCAAGATGTACGATGCAAAGACGACTCCTCAGATGATCTTGATTTCGCCGGAAGGGGTGGTCATGTACGACGGAGCGATCGACAGCATCCGAAGCGCGAACATCGCGGATATCCCCAAGGCAGAGAACTATCTGGTCAAAGCCTATGGCGAAGCATCGACCGGCCAGGCGGTTACGACACCGAAGACCCAGCCCTATGGCTGCTCGGTCAAGTATCCGTAAGTCGAATCAAAACAGCCCTCCAGCGAAATAGCTGGAGGGCTGTTTGTTTTTGGTGATCGAGCAATTGTCGCGATGTCGCCGCCCGGTCGGCTCCATCAGTAGCCTGCTCGCAACTCGTCAACGGGAACCTTTACCTCGGAGTGGCTGATTGCCCCGGCTAATGCGAGTTGCAATCGTTCGAGTGTATATGCCTCTCCATACTCAAACGATGAAAAAACATGTAGGTTCGAGTTTCGCATCGCATCAGCGAGTGAACGATGGAAGTCGAGGATATCTGCCGACTCGGCGCGAGCCAAAAACAACACCGCAGGAGCCGCGGCAACCGTCCACTGGCCAGACTCCGTCCTTCGGGCGTAGAACACGTACCGTCCAACATCGCGTTGGTGCGATTCGCTCCATCCGTTCGAGTTTGCTAACACATCGTAACGGAGTCTGCCATTTGTTGCGTCAAACGATACAGCTGACCCTGCAGCCGCGACTGATCCGGACACCTGCATACCGATGCCAGAATCCCGTGTAAGGAAATTGCAAAAGTTGATGAACTGATCTTCCGTCCATCCAATGTCCGCCCTCTCACGCTCCGGCGACAGGCGATATAGATTCTTCCAATCACGACTTTGAAGCGCAGCGAGGTGCTGCGAAGCAACGCGATTGGCCGGTGCAGGCAGGCACAAATAGACAATCACCGTGGTCGCGATCAATGCAATGGCTGCAGAGAGGAGGAGCTTCTTTGTCAATGACGTGCTTTTCAAAATCCACACTGCCCAGTTGCAGTGTTACAAGTAACGGACGGGTCTGATGTTCCCGTTCCATACTCGAGCACATTTGTTTCATCACAAGGCGACTCACATCTAACGACAGCACAATTGCGCTGGCAACACGCGCTCGATGCCATGTTACAGCATTTGTAGGTGCTAACCACGGTGATCTTTGAGCATGGCGCACATGGGTGCGCGTAAGACGAACTGCAACTCGTGTGATTCGGCGGATTCCAGACACCATAAGCCACGCTTGCCAAGCCTATAGACACGATTGCCATTAGAGCGACGTTTACAGTTGCGATGTATCTTGCATCGATTGAGTTCATACGGTTACTCCCCGCGCGTAAAGTTGTAAGTTCTGGGTTGATCGACTCGGTTTTTCTTGACATGGCCACCAGCGCAGAGCTGAATTTCGAAACGCCCCAAAAGGCTAGAATCAGCTGAAGCTTCTCGTGGAAGGTAGTACATCTCATCATGTATCGAACAGACCACGATAGGTGTATCAGCGCCATGCAGACGTAATTTTTCAGCGAGCATGTCAGCAACAGGGCTGCCGACAGGCGCAGACATGATTGGCCAAGAATAGGTTGACGACCAGATCTCGAACGCATCCGAAGGCGTGTCCGGGCAGTAGACAATCTTTGACGACTTCAAGTACGGCGTCAGGTCCCGATGGCTCCGAATGAGTCTGAGGTGATCGAGTCCTGGAAGTGCTTCAGCCCAATCGTTGTCCTGCGCGTACAACTCCAATGCCGCGTAAATCTGACGAAGATTCGAAATGCAAGCAGCTTGTCGTGCCTGCTCTCTCGAGGGTGTCAACGATGTGAAGATGAGGCCCGCCAGCAGCGCCAGGATCAGCAGTGCGAGCACAACATCTAATACTGTGAAAGCACGGGTTCCCCGCATGGCGAGTCGACTCCTGTCGGCGGCTTCGGGATTTGCGGCTGCGGCCGCAGCATCCCTGGCTCTGCGATGATCGCATATCCCCAGACCGCAACAGTCGCCCACACCAAAACTGAGATGAGTAACCAGTGCGCCCCTGAGGCCCTTTGCAACTTCACGAAAGCAGTGTATCAAAAAAAAGTACTGACGTTACCCAGTATATGTACCGGTTTTTGTCTTGCCCAGAGTATCCTCGGCTGCGGTGCCTTTCTCCCCGCCCATTCCACTGGCCGAGCACGCCGGAGCTTCGTTTCGTCTATGCTTATGCCACCATGATTCCGATGTTGCTCGCAGGCTTTGTCCCGATGCAAACCGCAGAGATTCGCTCCCAAGACCCCGAAGCGATGTCGTTGCTTGGAAAGCCGCTCTTCCGAATCGTGATTGGAGAGCGAAGCAAAACCGAACTGGAAGAACGGCTCGCGGCGGCGATGGAAGAGTCCGACGCGAAGCCTGACGACGTGGACGCATACGTTTGGGTTGGGCGTAGGATCGCGTATCTGGGTAGGTATCGCGATGCGATCGATTGGTACACGAAGGGGTTGGATAGATTCGGTCCCAATGCGAAGCTGTTACGGCACCGAGGACATCGGTACATCTCGATCCGCGAGTTTGCAAAGGCAGTTGCCGATTCTGAACGCGCGGCGACTTTGATAGACGAAACGCAGGATGAGGTCGAGCCGGACGGAGTCCCTAACTCCAGGAACACGCCGATCAGCTCCCTGCATTCGAATGTTTGGTATCACCTCGCGTTGTCGCACTACCTGTTAGGTGATTTCGAAAAGTCACTGTTGGCCTGCGAAAGGGCGATGTCAGTTTCGAGCAACCCGGACCGGTTGGTCAGTCAAACCTACTGGAAGTATCTTATTCTTCGTCGATTGGGAAGGCACGACGACGCCCAGAAAGCGTTGGAGCCAATACGCGCCGACCTCGACATTATTGAGAACCACGCGTACTTGCGTCTTCTGTTGGTTTATAAGGGCGAGATGACTGCAGAGGTCGCGGTCAAAGCTGCTCCTAGCGGAATTGATGAACCCACCACAGGATATGGCCTCGGCATTTTCAACCTTCTCAATGGAAACAGAGACGCCGCGAAGCAGATGTTTGAGAACGTGATTGCTGGCCCAAACTGGCCAGCGTTCGGATTCATTGCAGCAGAAGCCGAGCTTAAGCGGATGGTTTGGTGATCACCCGCCGCCACCGCCGCCGGTTCGGCGTCCGGTTTCGTTTTCATCGATCTTCATAACGCCGGAGACGTGTGTGCCCGTCATCCATTGATCGCCTTCTTTCGATGAAATGACGAGTGTCTCCGCGATCAGATCATCACCAAGACTATTTTTTAGTTTAACATCGAGTCCGCCGGGCTCACTGAGGAGCGTGAGAATCTCTTTCTCCTCTTCGTAAATCACGGTGGGAGCTGTGACTTCTCGCCAAGCATCTCCCTGGAGCGTCTGTCTGGCCTTTGGCGATCCGGTCATCACCGCCTTTTTCATCCCTTCCGCGTAGACGTATTCGACTTTCGCGCACGTGACGACGATGGGATACTTGCGCGCCGTATCCAAGTTTCGTGGGTCCTGCTGATTCTGCGGCTGGTTCTGTCGCAAGTTGGGCGGAAGGTTTGGCTGGGCTGGCGGAATTCCAGCGACGGACGTCACGCTCCGTTTATCCCTTTCAGGCTTGACATAAAACTTCACTGCGCCAGTCGCAACGGCGCGCCGCTCTTTGCGGTACACGACAACTTTTGGTGCAGACACGATCGCGTCGGGACCATGATATTCGACGCTACCCTCAGCCGTAACAATGTCCGTCGTTCGGTCCCAGGTGATCGTTTTTCCGCGCAACAGAGAGTTCTTGTCAACAATCTCTGCATCGACGTAGACATCGCGATCTGGGTTCTTCAAGTGACGCCACTCTTTCATGCGAATGTCGACATCATCTCGGCGCGTCTGTGCGACCGGCTCGAGAATCTCCCAGTTTTCTGCCGGGCCGCGCCATGTCACTCCTTCGACAAACGCTTCCTTCGAGTCGTAATCCAGAACAAACGACTGTGCTGAGAATTTGCCTCCGCGATACGTGCCTGATGCGCCGTTCTCCACAAAAACTTTTCGCTCGCCTTGGTCGATGATGGCGCGCATACCCGTGACGTCGAAGGTTTCGTTTTTCACCCGAGGCGCGCCGGCGACATCGATCCGTTTTGTGGCTGCCTCATAAGTAGCGATGCCTGCCTCAAACTCAGTCGAAACCGCGCCGTCGTCAAAGGTCTTACCATCAGTTAAAAGTGTCATCCGGAGGTGCTGTTGATCGCGCCGTACAAGCACACGAGAAGTGTTGAAGGACGCGCGCAGCTGACCATCTTCGAAAATGCCGACGTTCACGTTCATCATGAGCGAGCCCACTCCGCCTCCGAACGGCTTGAGGTAGGCCTCTCTATACTTCACGAACGGATCGAGTGAGGACAGGTTCGTGACGCCAAAGTAAGCCGCGATCGCACCGATCCCGACTGCGACGGCTACTGCCAGCACTTTTAATCTATTCAACCAGGGTGACGTCATTTCGGATCACTTGATTTGGCTCCGTAAAGCCGGTTATCTGAATCTCGAGTGTTTGGAAGCCAGTGCGTTCGAAGCGAATCGTGTAGTCGTTGGGAATCGCCCAGAACAGATACCTTCCATCGTTTCCTACGTTGAACTGACGTATAGGAGTGCCCGATTGGATCAGCGTGACTATTGTGCCCGACGGACTTCCCCCACCTTGCAACGAGATAACGCCCCAAAGGTTGAACGGCGGAGGAGGAGGATTGGGGTCGCTGACCTTTGCTATCAGTAGCGGCGGAAGGCTGATCACACCGGCAATCGGATCTTGATTGACAAAGAACTCGGCGGGTACGTATCCGGCCTTCTCCAATCGTCCGGCGATTCCTGTAAACACAAACGTGTTGGCGGGGTCATAGGCGACGCCCTCGAGTGAAAACAGTCCATTGGCATCCGTCAAGGTGCGCTTTCCAGCGAACCTAACCACTACTCCCGGCACGGGCTCACTATCGGCTGCGTCTATCACCTGCCCGTTTATCGTGACCGTCGACGGCCCAATCCACAAGTCGCCCAGGTCTGTCGGCACGACAATCGCAGGAAACGAAAAGGTGAAAGTGGGAAACGCGCTCAGCACGATCGCCGTGGTTGCGCCTGCCTCCACGCTCATCACGAACAGGCCATCGCCCGCCCCCGTCTGAGCTGTTCTCGATCCGATCTGAACCGTTGCTTGCGGATTTGGAGCGTTTCCTGTAGAGATACTGAGAACTCTTCCCGTTACTTGAATCCCGCCGCCTCCTGTGCCGCCTCCGCCGCAACCCAGAAGCGACATCGCAATTGCGAGGACTGCAAGCAAAGCGAACCTAATCATCGCGATCCTCCGTTGACATCGATACGCAGCGTTCTTGTGTCGCTCGTCGCGGTGAATCGATAAGTTGCCTGCAGTCGCGGCATCCATGACTTGCCGCCTTCGATGTCCCTCACAGCGATCACCGGATGAACGAATCCGCTTACGAAGCTATCGAGAGTCAAAGAGTAGCTTTGACCAGGGCGCAATCCGGTCAGGCGTACGTTCCAAGTGGTTGAACCGCGGGCGCGATAGTCTTTGTACATCGGCGAAGGGGCAATGATCTCAGCCTGCAGCGCACCTCCCCACGAAGGGGGCAACAAGCTGTCTATACCGACGTCATAGCTTGATGTCGCACCTGTTGCGAAGCCGAACTCGACCGATGAAGTTTCGATAGTGCCAAGGGCTGCGTTGAGTTTTGCTCTCCAGGTTGGCTCGAGAGGATTCGGTGTTGCTGTTGCCGCCTGCGGGCTCCCTGGGCGAAAAGTGATTGTGACTCCTTCCGCGACCAACGACCGCACGAAGACGGCATTACCAACTGCAAACGTTGTTGTCGGCGTCATCGTGCCACCTTCCGGTACTCCGCTAAACACATCTGGGGCGCCCGGAACGAACTGGAAAATCGTCGTGTCGATCCAGCCCGCTGCGATGGCGTCATTCCAAGTACGTGGCGATTCTGCTGCACGCTGCACGGTCACTTCCGAAAGCGAAACGGCTTGCATAAATGGATTCACAATTTGATTCCACCCAACTTGCAGAGCAACACTTGCCGGTTGATCGCCTGGGAGCCTGCCTTCGACGGTAAAGACAGGAACAGCGCTCGGCATCCGCACGTAAAAACCTCGCCCCCAGTCGAACCTTGTGATTACCGGATAGAGATCATAACGGAAGAAGTCTTGCCGCCACTTCGCAAGCAGCGTTTGATTTGCGGGCAGATTCAACGTCTGGGAGTGATCGGTCACCCACGGCAAAATCGGCAATCCGAACATTTGCATCCCGGCTGAGAGTCCGTTTGGCGCGAAGTAGACACCTTCGTCTTCCAAGCGTATGTCCAGTCCAAGTCTGTTGCTCCAAGTATTCACGATTTCGGTGTGGATCACCGTTTCGTTTCCGTTGTCGACACTAATCACCTGGACTGTCGTTCGTCGCGGCGCGGCGAATCCCGGCGAAGCAACCGTTGCTCCGAATGCGCCGTTTCGCAATGGCGCATCGATGGTCTGACCCGTACCTGGAATTGTCAATCGCACAATGCCAGTAAGCGTCGGTGGTCCCCCTGAGGTTTGTCCGGCAAATCCCATTACAGTTCCGTAGAAGTTGTTGGGCGTGGGGCTCTGCGCACTTGCAATCGCGCCCGCTGGCAACAAAGCTCTTGCGATGGAATCGCCGACGGGAAGCTCGACGGTCGCCTTGTACCACTGTGTCGGCCCACCAAAAACGTCTGGAATGTTTGGCGTGACAGATCCAAATCCGGCGGCAATGTCCATGCGATCTTCCTGACCCGTCAAGAATAGCCGCGCAAAAGTCGAATCCCAAAACAGCGGGTAGCACGTGCCACTAAGCAGTTGTTCGTTTCCTCCGGCAAGCGTGTCGAAGTAGCTGAGCCAAACCGCAAACACACCGAAGTCCTGCCCTGCGAGTCCGCTGGTTATCGGAATCGACTCAACGAAAGTCTTTCGGCCAAATGTGACTGTAGTGTCAAGGATGTACTGTCTACGCGACCACAGCGCAAACGATCTGCCCTCGATCGTGGAGTTCGGTCCGCCAGCGAGCGTGTTCATGGTTGACTGCGCGAGAGAATGCAGCGCTGGAACATCGCCAGAGATCGAAGGATCGACTGCGAATGCAGCGTAGTAACTTGAGAGAAATGTAGAGCAGAATGCCGGATACTCCGTTAGTACTTTTGCCCAGAGACTTCCGCCCATTCTGTATCGCATGAGATACAGTCCGCCTAACGAACCTCCTGGCGGAAGTGGTGTTTCGCGAAGATTTGGCGCGATGAAGTGCGGATTGCCTAGCGCAGGCTGGTTGTACCAACTGTATTGACCGCTTGTGTCGTAGGAGTTCTCAAGAACTTGCTGCAGTATCGTCGCGTTCAAGCCGTTAGGGACTCCATTCAGCCGCACAGTCTGCATCGTCGCAGCCCTCGCGAAGCCCTCTCCCCAAACGTCGTAATCAAACATCGACGGCCCGATGTATGCAAGCGCGAGGCAGTGAATGAAGTTGATGACATTCGATTCAGGAGCGAAGTAAATCGGAAACCAAATCGCCTGCGCTCCTGTGCCGTCATCGGGCAAGTACAGTCCGCCAATCACTGCGTCGCGATCACTAATAGTCAGGTCTTTGTTGACGACTTTGATAGTTCCCCCAACATACGGCTGTCCCAATATCGTGTCGAGGAACGGCTTCGCCGAGTCGAAAGCGCTTTGAAGCAAGTTCTGCTGGGAGATGCTAAACCCTTCAAAAACTAGGTTTAGAGGAGCGTCCATCCCGCCGGTCGCATCTCCCCAGAGAATACGATTCGATTCGTTCCGAAGTAGAACCACCCTGGGAAGGACGAAGGCGATGTCCGGCATTAGCCCAAGGCGAACCTTGGAATGATGGTATGCCTGAATCGTGGCGTTGGTGGCTGCGAGTTCCGCACGGATGGTGGAGAGGACACCCGGGTCTGTGCTGGCCGCCTCAGCGGGGCCAGACACGTCGACAACGATGGCTGACCCCGGCACAGACGCACGAGCCTGAGGGAAGGCCACTCCGATCAAGGCGAGAGCGGCGAACGATGCGAAGATCAGCTTTATCATAGGGCAGCTTGCGTCGGGGAGCATGGCATACCGACAGTTGGGTGACGTCCAATCAGGGTCATTCGTTCCGCTTGGAAGCTGGGTTATCTCCCGCCGAATCGGAACTCAAGTTCAAGGTCGAGCCCCTGGCTACGGTAACTGGCAGAATTTCCAACGCCAGTCGCTTCCCTATCTCGAAATCTGTATGTGCCGCGAAGAGCGATGCCAGGGAGAATGTCGTAGGAGTAGCCGAGACCGAAGTACGACTCCTTGTCTGGCAGGTAGCCAGAAATGTTTCCACGTCGAAACTCGAAGAACGCGCGTTGCTTGGGATCGATCGCGTAGGTCAGACTTGCAAACAGAGAGTTGACATTTCTGTCGAAACCGGTCAAACCGCTGCCGCCTGACGACACATACGCGTAGTCGCCTATGAGCCTCCACTTCTTCAAAAACTGCTGTTCCAGTGAGACTCCGTAGATGAGGTTATCGCTTGTTCCCGACTGATTCGTAAATGAAACTTTCATCTGCTCGACACGCGTCGTCAGCCGTGTTGTTTGAGTTGGCGACCATGTTGCGAGCAAGGACGCGCCGGTTTGATTGCTATTAGAAAGATTGTCGCCGTTCGCTTCGGATCTCATGAAGTTTACATCGAGCGATAGAGAATTCATAGGCGTCCAAGACGCGCGCAGCTGGGCGATCTTCGAGTTGCCGGGTCCTGTTCCGAATCCAAACCCTGTCCCGCCTCCGCTGAAACCGTTTCCGTTATAGCCAAAGCCGTGGCCGCCGGTGTATCCTCCGATGCCTGTCACTGCGCCGCTGTTCGTGTCAGCAAAGAGCAGTTCCATGCGAAGGCTTGGCGACGGTGTCCATTCCGTTCTGAATGAGATGTCGCGGCCGACTCCAGATTTCTCCGATGTTCGTATTGCGTTGACGCCAACCCCCGCGCTGACGTTGAGCTGCTCGGTCATGCGGTAGCCAGCAGAGAAGCGTCCGCCATAGAGGCTAGTCGTTGCAAGCTCCTGCTTCGGCTGACCGTCTGCCGGAGACCGGACTTGCGTTGCACCAATCCCGGCATCAAATGTCAGCTTGCCACTGTTCCACTTGTATCCCGTTTGTAGGCCATGACTTTGATTGCGAATGCCGTTGTACGCTCCATCCGAAGTGAGTGCGGTGAAATACAGGCTCTCGGCGTTACCACGATCTTGCGATGCGGAGAAACGAATGTCTCGCGTGTGCCCCTTGATCGTTTCGAGTTTGCCTTCGGAGTAGCGAGGTGTCCCAATCTGAAGTTGCTGACCCGTCAGAGACAGGTTCCATCCTTGCCCGAGCTTGTAGTTCAATCGAGACTCAAAGCCCGATGTATTGCGACCAAATCCGGTTGTCTCGACGGTGACGTAATTGCTCGGGATGTCCATCCAGCGCGCGTCAAACGTCAGCTTCTCTGACTCGAATTTGTAACGTGCCGATTTGGCTTGGCCGGTTTGCGTGCCCGTCGGAGTCGCGAGTCGGCTTTGTGCGCCAGAAAAAGACAACAACTGTCCTGGAGCGATCTTCCACATGACATCAATTCCGCTGACTTGCCGCTTGCCGTTTCCAAAAGTGCCCGGATCGGGAGACGGAGTGTAGGTGACCCGAATGATCGAACTTGGTGGCATGAAACGCGTGAAGTAGAAGACCTGCGGATTGAACTCATCGAAGAAGTAGTCAAAGCCTTCGAGTTGCAAGAGTCCGTCTACGGTGATCGTAATCGGCTGCGTTCGGAGCGGCGGATTGAGCAGGTAGTAAGGTGTATTCGGCGCGCCGTAGCCTTGGAACGCCTCTGTGGTTTGCGATAGACCCGTCGCCCCTCTCGGCTGCTGCTCGATATGCGTCGCGCCAATTGATAGCGATGGTGAAATCTTGTAAGCGACATGACCACCGTACACATCTCCGCGGCTCTGGTTCTGCCCCATCGTTTCGTATGTGCAGACAATTGTGCTCGTCGGAGGTATAGGGCGCTCAAAGAGAATCGTTCCGCCATACGTGTTGACAGTGTAGTCTTGTCCTAATCGTTGATCAACACCATCCACCTGTACTCGCAATGAACCGTCGATGATCATTCCCGCTTGCAGATAGTAGGGTCCAGGTGTGTTGTTCCCTGTCAACGAAATGGTTCTTGCTGCAGATCGAGACTGCGTATATAGCGTGCTAACCGTCAGCGGACCGAATGTCGTCGAAGCTTGCGCTCCTCTCATGCTTCGGCTAAAACGGACTAACTCGTTGTTGGAAGGCAGACGAGCATTGATGTCACCGACGTCGAAGCGCATCCCATTGCGATTGTAATTGACGGAGACGCGTCGGTCCATGGGTTGGCCGAACGGGTTGTTATCAAGCTGCATGTCGAAGTTGAGTACTCCGAGCACGTTCTTCCCGGAGATTGAGACGCTGCGCTCGTCAATAAAAGTCCCCGTCTGGCCACGATTCCACTGCTCGTAGAATGCCTCTTGGTTGCCGTCGATTCTGTGGAGCCTGAGCGCAAATTTTTGGTTACCCGTGATCAGGATCTTCTTGAAGACGTTTTGCTCGATCCACTCGAACAGGTCCGGCTCCGATTCCTCGGGTTGGCCGGCTGCCGCGACCGCCAGTGCCACGGCCCCAACGAGGCACAAAAACCTGTTCACTTTACAGTTAAGACGTCCCGGACAACGACGGGAGATGCTTTATTAGTATATCTATGTTCCGCCGGGCGAGGGCCTTCTGCTCCGGGACTTTCCTGGCAAGCGTCTCGATGTTCCGCGTACGCTCGCCCTCGAAACGCTGGAAATTTGCCCAAAGCGCATCGGCGGTCAGCCCGTCGGCTGAGATGGCGGAGCCCATGTCCATCGCCGCGGAGAACGCTGCGACCTTCGGATCGTACGCCACCATCATGGGAGGTACGCCAACTGAGGCCGAGAGGATTCCCGCATGAAGTCGCATTGCGACGACTGAATGCATCCGCCTAAGCCGCGACAACAGGGCTCCAGGCGTCTGAATGTTTCTCATGTCCGGAGCGCGACCGCCGTGAAGCTTCGCTATCTGATCCAGGATGGCTGTATCCACCTTACTGTCCATTTCGACGAGAACCGGCACGTATTGGTTCTTGTAAAGCAGCTGCGCGAACCCACCGAAAGCGGCTGCGACGTCTTTTCCTTTGCCCCATGGCCTTGCAGCGATACCAACGGCTTTCATGCCGCCGATGCCGAACGTGGAGTCAGGCGTGTCGTCAGGCTCGGTAAGCCATCCGAGGTCCGCCGTAACTTCCACCGGCCGCTTCACACCTAGCGCGCGCAGGGCATTTAAGCTTCCTGCATCCCGCACAGTAATTTCATCCACCATCTTTAGTGCGTTGGACGCCATCTGCTTTCCGAAGAACGTATTGACGGGCCCAACACCCTGCGCAAGCATCACTACACGCTTCTTGTGCTTTTTTGCAAAGTGTATGAGCTTCGTGTAATAGCGCATGCTCATCGCACTCGTTACATCTTGGAGGATCCCGCCGCCACCAAAAACGAGCGCATCTGCCGTCTCCAGTTCCTTCGCAATTTGATCGAAGCTGCGCCGCTCGATCGCCGGAATGCCGAGAGTTCTTTGGAGTCGCTCAGGTTCGCCAGCGAGCGCGACCGGTCGAATGGGCAAGTCCTTCATGGCGGTCAGGAGCCCCATGAGTAACGCATCGTCGCCCATGTTTCCACAGCCGTAGTATCCGGCGAGAACAATTTTGCTTACGCTAGCGATGATCTGCCCCTACAGAACCTGCTCATTGCAACCCACACAAGAAGGCCAACTATACCGCCCACGACGACGCCGGTTAGAACCCGGACAACGCTCACTTCGATAGGCGTGTGGAGATGACAAAACGTGTTGACAATACTCGCCTGCCCAATTGCCGCGACCAAGCACGCGAGCGGCAGGTATCGACGTTCTCCGGTCGCCGCCATCCCCAACGCAATCACCAGCGCCGGATGACCCACGAGTGCCTCCTTGGTTCGGGGCCGTTCAGGGAAGAACCGTTCCAGGAGGTCCCGGAACTGCAATTCTAAACCACTCACCGCGCCAGGCGCCTCGTTGCCTGTGCGCAAAACCGTAAAGCCCAGCGCTGCTGCGATGGCCGTGAAGATGCCGACGTCCAACCACGTGACGTGACCACCGGCCGCAGCCCGAAAGCCCGAAGCTTCCAGAAGCAGATACCCTCCGATAAGCAACGGTGGCAAAAAGTGCGCGGCCTTGACGCCGATAAACTGGTCGACCTGAACCATGTACTGCAGCGACGTTAGCATCGCTGCAACGTGGAGACCGCCGATGATGCTCAATCCACACACGGCGAAAAACGCTAACGTCCATTTAACGTGACTGCCTTTCGAGCCTCTCGATGAAAACAGCGGGACCATTGCAAAAAATGGAAACACCAATGCGGCAGCGAGAGCAGACAGCTTTAGAGATGGCTCCAACATTCGTCCCGTCGCGAATCCGATTACGATCATCCCCGCAAGCACGGCAAGTGCAGCGAGGCCAGTGTTGCGCAAAACGCGATCTGTCGCGATGCGCGACCACATCCAAAATCCTAGCAACAATGCGCCAAACGCTGGAATAACGCGGAGCAGCAGAGGGACATCTGGCGCTGAGATGGGTTTAGGAACTCGCGCATTCGATCCTTCGGCCAGCAGCTTGCTTCTCAGTTTCGAGATGAACTCAGTGAATGACGCCAGAGGATTTTCATCTGAAGGCCGTGGCGGACGTACTAACAGGACCCGAATGTTTCTCTCGCGAGCAGCTCGAACATACCGATCGAGGATTGCGCTCACGGAGTTTTGCGGCATCTCTGCCGCCTGCACGCTGTGGACTCTCAGGTGAGAGTCGATGAGCTTCGACTTCAATTGTCGGTCTCCGGCTTGCTTGCCAAACTCTACTGATCCGTACCAGACGTTCTTCTCGGTCAGCGATTCCGAGGCCGCCTCTATCTGTTCTTCCCAACCCAAAACCTGGTCGCCCGTAAAGATCACTCCTTTCGCGTCGACAGCGGCAAGTTCTTCCACAACCCAGCGAATCGACGTCTCGCTCGCGGCGGGTGGATTCGTAACCCTGCCAATCAGAACGAGATTCGCAGACTTGATGGAATCGCACAAAGCTCGGTTGAAACCAACGCCGACATTCTTAAGCTCGAACACCGGCGCAGGAAATACAAACTCGGCCCGTTGCGGCTCATCGGCCCTCAACGTCATACCTGTCGCCTCTCCCGATTCTTGATCCCCTCTCGGAAAACGCATCAGCAACGCGGCTCGAACGCGCTCGAACACCTCCGGATCTGAGAAGTAGTATTGCCGGTCGCCTGGCCGTTCCGGCATCGCAACCATCTGGCCGTTGACAAGCAGCTGATCGATCGTCTCTTCGCCAACAATCACCGCCGTCATCCCAGCCCTTTGCAGAGAGCTAAAGGCTTGCTCAGTTTCGAGCCCGGATGCTGCCGCGATCAACCGGATGTCTTCAATGGGAACCGCAACGTGTACCGCACGTGCAGAGGCCTCGACGCGATGCCGCGATAACGCAACCCATCCGCTCGCCAAGGTACTCGCGAGCAACACGGCCCATAGCCACAGTGGCGGAGTCAACCTTGCGCTCATGTAGGCAGCGGCTCCTTCTCTTCATCGTCCTTTTTCGCTCGACGGTCCCCGAGCAAGAGCACAAGCAGCATGCCCGCAAGGAAGCCCCCAGCGTGGGCCCAATTCGCGACGCCGGGCTGGATGAAAACAACCTGAACAATGAACCAGAAGCCAAGCAAAAGCCAGGCCGGAACCGGGAACGTCAAGAAGAAGAGCGGGGGGACAAACACCTCGATATCGGACGCCGGATACAGCAAAAGGTAGCAACCCATGATCCCTGCGATTGCGCCGGAAGCTCCGAGCATCGGCACACCGCTCCCCGGAGTGACGAACGTCTGGGCCAGCGCGGCCGCTACTCCGAAGAAAAGGTAGAAGAGGGCATAGCGCGGCGCGGCGAAGTGCTCCTCCACCCGCGGACCGAAAACGTAAAGGAACAGCACGTTCGCGATCAGGTGCGCGAGGTTCGCGTGAAGGAAGGCGCTTGTGAACAAGGCCAGGAGCGGCTCTACGTCCCAACTCTTGAGAGCGGCGACCACTTCGACCGGCCGTACAGCCAAATCGGTGAAAACAACGCGCTGCCCGAAAACCGCCCAATCACGATCCCACAAATAGATAACTGTGAGCAGGATGATTAGAGTGTAGGTGACCCACGGCACCTGCTTGCGTTCGGAGTGATCGCGGAGTGGGACCATGGACGCCGCGACAGGTTACCCGGCTATTCGAGAGGGTCAACTGCGGCGCAAGGTGAATGGAGCAAGATGCCGGCAATGGTCGGGCTGCTCCCGTAGAGGCGCGCGATGCTGAGCGCGACCGAGCCTCGCTCACGAATGAACGGTCCGGGCCAGCCACAGCCGGCGCACACAGTCCGGCTGGCGACGTCTAACCGCTCGCAACCGGGACAAACGAGTATGTGCCTCTCAGGATTGTGTTTCATGCACCCACACCTAACACCTCTTAACTCTCGGCTACTCGAGGCGCGCGTTCAAGACCGTTCGCAGAAACCCGGCAAACGTTCCCGCGAAAAACTACGGGCGCTCGGCGCGCAAAAATGACTCGACAGCTTTGCCCACCTTGCCCAGAGACTCGGGACTGCACTTGTCTACCGTGTCTTGGCTTGTGTGCCAGTACTCGTAGTCAAAGTCGATCAGGTTCATGGTCGGGATCCCGGCTTGATTGAGGGGAATGTGGTCATCTTCGATCCACGGGCCTGCCACGTTTGGGAATGTCTCGCCAAGGCCGATCGCGTGTGCGTGCTTGTAAAAGCGGTCAACCAGGGTGCGAGCATAGTAAACCGAGTTCGGTTCGCGCGGGACTCGAAGATCCTTGTCGCCGATCATATCGAGAAGGATTCCGTACCAGTAGTCCTTTGGGTTCGCGAGCTTTGCGAAGTGTTTTGCACCGAGGAGCATCTCGGAGAGTTCGGGCCCGAGGTCTTCGCCGTCTGTAAACAGGAAAGTTACGTTGACCGCCGGTGGATTCTCCTTGAAGACGCGCATCAACTCGAGCAGAACTGCGACGCCACTCGCGCCGTCGTTTGCGCCAATGATCGGCTGATCGCGCTTCGATGGATCGTCGTCGTACTCAGCAGATGGCCGGGTGTCCCAGTGCGCGAGCAACAGAACTGTCTTCGGCTTGCCAAAGTTCATCTCCGCGACGACATTCCACATCGTGAGTTCTTTGCCGGTTCGCGACCACTTGTGGGTGAACTCCTGGAGAGACACCTTGTCCGTGTACTTCTTCGCTTCCGCCGCGATGAAGTCCCGGCATTTTTTGTGCGCCTCGGAGCCAGGGGGCCGAGGGCCGAAATCGCATTGGGCCACGAGGTGAGCCCACGCCTTTGATTGGTCGAATAGGGTCTCTGGGTGCTGCGGCTCGACCGCGCTGTGGATTAGAGCACAAGCGGGCGTGGACGCTGCGCAGAGAGCGAGCGCAACGATCAGCGCGCCGTGTAACGAGGAGATCGAACGGCGCCTGTTTTCCCTTTGAGCACCACTTCGAGTGTAGTCTCCGTGTTGCGTGTAATCTGAGACTTGTCCCATACCTTCCAGTATCCCACAGCTCCGCGCGCCAGACTGGCGGGCATCGCCACGGAATATGACTTCCCTGGGTTGACCGCCGTTCCGTCGATCTTCACCTCGACTACACGGGAGTTGGCGCTGGCGGAAGGATTGAATACGACCTCAACGCCAGAAACCTGGAGGAACGCATTGTTCGAGTCCGGGAAGGTGCTCACCGACCTTTCGATCGCCTCGATGACCTGCTTTCCAGTTAGGTCAACTACGACGACCTCCTCAGTGCCGTACTGGACAAACGCTGCGAGATCACCGCCGGGATCAGGAACCTTGAAAGTCGCCGCTGACACGAATGCCGCCTCCGCTCCTGCCAATGACTTGATTTCGTCCGCCACGGCCTGGGCACGCGCATTTGGGCCTGCACCGACATCCGAGGACATCTGCGCAAAGCCTAGGCTCGCCAGCAAGGCGAACAGAAGTGTTAGGCGCGGCTTCACCATATGTTCAGTTAGACATGACTCCCACCCAATCGTTTCGGCGCTTCCTCCGAAAACTGGAGTGGTTAGCGAACGTCTCCTCCCCGAAGGTAGGCGTTGATAAAATCTCCGATGTTCCCTTCCAGGACAGCTTGGACGTTGCCAGTCTCCATTCCCGTTCGAGTATCTTTCACCAGGGTGTACGGCTGGAGCACGTAAGATCGAATCTGGCGACCCCACTCCGCTGACGGGGTTTCCCCTTTCAGCATCTTCAGGTGCTCCTCGGTCTTGTCACGCTCCAGTTCCACAAGTTTAGCAGCCAGGATCGACATGGCCGTCGCTCGATTCTTATGCTGGCTTCGCTCGGTCTGGCAGCCTACAACAATCCCGGTGGGGATATGGATGAATCGGACTGCGCTTTCCGTTTTGTTGACGTGCTGCCCGCCAGCCCCGCTTGCCCGGAAGGTCTCGACCCTGAGGTCCTCCGGCTTAATGTCAACTTCGCTTACCTTGACTTCGGGCAGCACCGTGACCGACGCAAACGAGGTGTGCCTGCGTCCGCTTGCATCGTACGGGCTGATACGCACCAGGCGATGGACGCCCTGCTCGCCCTTCAAGTACCCGTAAGCGAGTGATCCTGAGACCATGAACGAAATGCCGCGCAGCCCTGTGACGTCACCCGGAGACGACGTCAGGATTTCAACTTTGTAGCCGCTTTGCTCGGCGAACCGCGAGTACATGCGGAATAGCATCTCCGCCCAATCGCAAGCCTCGGTTCCTCCCGCGCCCGCCCCAATTTCGACGATGGCGTTGTTCTCGTCGTAGGGACCGCTCAGCAGCGTGGCGAGTTCAAGGGCATCCAGATCCTTGAGAAAACGGGCGGCCATCTCGCCGAGTTCCGTTTCAGCCCCAGGGTCCCGCTCGGCCTCGAGCAGATCGCGAAGCTCAATGACATCGTCGTAGGTTTGGACCAATAGGCGATATGGCTCAAGACGAGAGCGAAGAGCCGCCATGCGGCGCATCACTTCTTGGGCTTTGTCGGGATCGTCCCAAAAATCTGGTTCTTGGGACCGTTTATCGAGGTCTGCTATCTCGCGGTCTGCATTATCGAGGTCAAAGATGACCTCCGATAGCGTCCAGGCGACCGCGTGCCTCGGACAGCGCTTCGTGCAGATGTGCTTCGACCATGCGCTGAGAGGATACCCTTCTCCTCCCAAGTGCCCGGACGGGCCCTACCAGTAAGGGGGCACTGAGAATCCTGCCGCGTCTCCGTCCTTAGTGTTCAGAGGGTCGATCTCCTTTAGGTGCCACCCGTCTTCTGTGCGCTCGAACTCGAGATTGTATATGTTTCGATAAACCCCGCCCCAGTCGTCCTTGGCGTCAGTAACTGCAACGACTCGCGCCGTATCTCCGAACGGGTAGCGGACCTTGATGTAGGCGAAGTCTCCGACCAACAGTCCCTTCTCCGCTGCGTACTCAACGTCACTTTTGAACTCTTTTCCGTACCGAGCTGTGCAGAACTCTACCCAGGCATAAGGCAGAGCGGAGACAAACACCCAGATAAACACAAGCCGAAAAACTGCAGGTTTTTCAGCCGAGTTCCCAACCTTTGTGAACAACACCGAAACCCACGTCACTGCCGCAGCGATCGTGAAGCAGACAATAGCGTAAAGCATCAACCCCAGCATTTTTCAGAGCCCTCTCTCGCCAGAGTCTTCCGCACCCGTGCCGAGGTCGCCCCGGTATTTTTGCGAGTTTCACTCGCCTTGCTCGGCTGAGTGCGCGAGTCAGCCCGTCAATCATGTGTCTTCGGTCGAAGGCCGCAAGGCAAAAAGGAGAGTCGCGGAGTTCTCCCCGCTTTTGAGAGGGCGCTTCGCGTGAACGTGGGGGACGGCGTATGCCGTCCCCTTCCTCGTTTGCGGGAACTTTTAGGAGGTTACGGTTCGGGGTTCTCCGGGTTGCAAGGTATCCTGTGAACATCCCGCCATCAAAAAATCATCGTGCGGGGTGGGCGTCTAGCCCGAATACAGGAGATACACATGAAGAGATTTTTAGTTTTTGGAGTGGCTGCATTAGCACTCTCATTAGTCGGCTGCAACTCTGGCACCGATGAGACTGGCGAAGGCTCTGGATCACCCTCGGGTAGCACAACGCCGGGACAAGCCACAAATACAGTCGTCGGCGAGTACGGGGCGTTTTTCACCCCAGAAATGCGAGCAGAGCTCGATAAGAACCTTGAATCCGGACGAGCCAGCTTGGCCGACCTTGAGAAGGCCGCGGCGACAAGCCCACAGGCCAAAGAGCAATACGACATGCTGAAGGCGCAGTTGGACGGCGCCGAGAAGATGATGGAAGAGATGATGAGCAAGGTTACGCTCACCCTCAACGCAGACAAGTCCGCCAAGATGACTTCTCCAAATCAGCCGACCTCGCCAACCGAGCCATCGATAGGCGTCGATACTTACGAAGGCACATGGGAAGACGCAGGAGAGAACAAAGTCAAGGTAACCATGAAAACGAAGAATGGCAAGCCCGACCCCGACATTGACAAGGAACCGAGCGTCGAGATGACGTTCGACCCCGCAGCGGGGACCCTGACTGGCACACGTCAAGGCCAGGAAATGTCATTCAAGAAGAAGTAGAGTCACGCGACTCATCCATACTACATTGAAGTCGGCTGCCATGGCGGCCGACTTCTTTTGTTTGCGGGTAAAAACTACCAGATGAACAAAGTTGTTGCAACAGCCGCGGATGCGCTTAGGCAAGCAGGGCTGCGGGATGGTATGACCCTGATGTCGGGAGGGTTTGGGCTCTGTGGCATTCCCGAAGGACTTATTGCAGCAGTGCGTGAAGTCGGCGCAAAAAACCTAACCGTGATTAGCAACAACGCTGGCGTTGATGACTTTGGATTGGGGGTCTTGCTGCAAACGAAGCAGATCAAGAAGATGATTTCGAGTTACGTTGGTGAGAATGCGATCTTCGAACAGCAGTTCTTATCCGGCGAACTGGAGGTTGAGTTGGTACCGCAAGGAACGCTTGCCGAACGAATCCGCGCAGGCGGCGCGGGAATCCCCGCATTCTTTACACCAACGGGGTACGGCACTCTTGTCGCAGAGGGGAAAGAAACACGCGAGATAGATGGACGGAACTACGTCCTCGAAAACGCGCTTTACGCAGATATCGCATTAGTGAAAGCGTGGAAGGCTGACAATATGGGCAACCTGATTTATCGGATGACCGCTCGCAACTTCAATCCGATGATGGCAACGGCCGGAAAGGTGACGATTGCAGAAGTTGAGGAGGTCGTTGAGGTCGGCAGTCTGGACCCTGACTGCATACACACTCCTGGTGTTTACGTCGACATGGTCGTTCAGGGGAAGTTTGAGAAACGCATTGAGCAACGGACCGTGCGGTCATAGCCGACTGAATCAGCGACTCGCCTTCGATCGCTAAGCAAAGTCCGCACATGAGCGCGTAGAATGCGCCCATGTTTCGAGCACTCCTCCTGCTTTTGCCCTTTGCAACTGCATCCCATGCGTTTGCTGGACCTGCCGTCGCGGATTGGACAATCATGTACTACATGTGTGCTGACAACGATCTCGAGTTTGCGCAGATGCAGGACCTCGAGGAGATGCTGGCTTCAAAAGGAAGCGACCGTGTCAATGTGATCGCATTGTCCGACAGACACGAGGAAGCTGAACACCCGTTCTCAGGTGCGGGCGCAGGAGGACTTGAGAATTGGACATCGGCGAAACTCTTGCAAGTCAAACACGAGCGGCTTGTAGAACTGGGTGATTGGGGCGAAGTCAATACAGCGGACGGAAAGACGCTGGCTCGTTTCATAGCCGAAGCAGCAAGCCGATTCCCTGCCAAGAGGTACGCACTCATTCTGGCGAATCACGGGGCTGGTTGGCCGGGTGGGTTCGTCGACGAAACGTCAGACGAATGGGATGACATGCTGACGCTCGCCGAGATCCGTGAAGCGCTGCGATCGACAAGGCGCCATTACAAACGCATGGAGATCATCGGTTTCGATGCTTGCTTGATGGCTAACATCGAGACGGCTCACGCCCTCGCTCCGTACACCAAGTTTCTGGTTGCATCGCAAGAGTTAGAGCCGTGGGAGGGTTGGTTCTACACCACCATTCTCGACGCGCTTTCGCAAAAGCCCACGATGGGGGGCAGGGAGATAGGTAAGACAATTGTGGACACATACTTCGATTTCTTCTCCTCAGGCGAGTCGCTGGCGATGAGCAAGGAATCGATGGCTACATTGTCCGTTGTTGAGAGTGCCTATGTCTTCGCAGCAGCAAGAGCGCTCAACGATGTTGGGGCCGCAGCTGCGGCGGAGCTGACGAACGATCGACCCAAGTGGATTGAGATTGCAGCTGCGAGAAAGGTGACAGAAGAGTACGGTGTTTCCCCGATGGACGACTCCGTTGCGGCGTTTGACGCGATCTCGTTCGTTCAGAACTTAGGGCGTCGTACTTTGTCGCTGAGTGTCCGTGCAGCTGCCGCTGCCGCCGAGAAGTCGCTCCGTGCGTGCGTTGCATACACTCGATCAGGGGAG
This sequence comes from Fimbriimonadales bacterium, assembly GCA_041744215.1. Lineage (GTDB taxonomy): Bacteria > Armatimonadota > Fimbriimonadia > Fimbriimonadales > ATM1 > JAHCHL01. The sequence goes on from JBGTLG010000032.1 coordinate 49,501, forward strand.
GCACGCCCCGGAGCAAATGGAATCAGCGTCTACTATCCCAAGGACCCGACGGCGCTCGAGCCGAATGGAGAGGACGGTTACGATTCGCTGACCTTCAATCGCGATGCGCGATGGTTGTCGATGCTTGAGCGGGTGGTAAGCGAGGCAGAGGAAGACGAGATGCCGCCTTTCGTCGGCACTGTACGACTGTCGGAATCTGTTGTCACCGGCGACAACACAATCAAGATTTCTGCAGACATGAAAGGCGATGATATCGCCGAGTCTTGGCTCGTGCTTGCACAGCGCATCCCATCTACCTCGCGGTATCTGGTGATCGGACGCGTCCCCGCTGACTATGGCGATGCAGAAAGCGTGACGATCGATTGGGATGGAAAGTGGTTCTTGCTTTCAGACGAGGAGAACTTCTACGTTTGTCCCACTGTTCAAACCACACGAACGGCAGGAGGAGTGCTCTTCTATCTATCAGGTCAAGTCAAACGCAAAAACACAGCGGAGTGGATCGACGCTACGCTCGTGTTCTTTCTCGCAGCGGAATCCGCGCAAGATGCCAGGTTTATCTATGCGATTCAGCGATCGCGATATGGAGTGGTTGAGGTGCACACCCAAGCTGGCGACGCGATAAGGCCGACCTATCTTATGGTTGACGAAAGCGGCGATCTCGAACTCGTTTTCGCGGAAGACGGGCCGAGCCTCATTCTTGGGGAGCGACTCCGAATAACGTATGGCGATGTGCCTGACGGAGACTACTTGATTGGAATCGTCGCGCGAGACTACGCGGATAACACCTCGGAGAGTTTCGGAAGCGTCACGATCCGTCGAACGGCTCCGATACGTAACTAGTGCGCCCCCGAGCGTGATTCTGCTACCATACGGCCCCGGTCTAGTTGCCTGCCGGAGATTGGAGGGTTGCATGAAAACTTTGACTTGTAGATCCGCATTCGTCGTCTGTGCTGTGATGGCTATCGCAGCAGCCACCGCTCAGTCGAGCACGGTGTTTGGTGAGATGATCCGGGGCCTTTCCGCTCGATCAATTGGGCCAGCAAACCCGTCGGGTCGAATCGTTGAACTAGCAGTCGTCGAGAGCAATCCCAGCACGTTCTACTTTGCTGCTGCCAACGGCGGCGTCTGGAAAACGGTCGATGGTGGAAAAACGTTTGCCCCGATTTTTGACGACTACTCCGCCGTCGGGGTATGCAGCGTCGCAGTCAGCCAATCGAATCCCGACATCGTTTGGGTCGGAACTGGGGAGGGCAACATCATTCGCAGCGGATCCTGGGGCAGCGGTGTTTACAAATCGGTAGATGGCGGCAAGTCGTTCCAACACATGGGGCTACGCGAAAGTCGCCAGAACGCGCGCATCGTGATTCACCCGACTAACCCGGACATAGTCTACGTTGCTGCGCTTGGCCACGCGTGGGGTCCAAACTCTGAGCGCGGTCTCTACAAGACAGACAACGGCGGACAGACGTGGACCAAATTGCTCGGCGACGAAGAAAACACCGGCTGTATCGAAGTCACAATGGACTCTCAGAATCCAGACATCCTTTACGCTTCGCTTTATCACTATCGACGTGACGCATTTTCCGGAACCTCTCCTCGTATTGAATGGGGACCGGGTTCAGGGTGCTTTCGCACGGAAGACGCCGGAAAGAATTGGACGAGACTTAGCAACGGTTTCCCTGATGGAGAACTGGGTCGCGTTGGCTTCGCTGTCTACCGCAAGGATCCTAACGTCGTTTACGCAGTCGTGCAGGCGCCGACTAGGCAGGAGACTGGAACTTACAGGTCGAACGACCGAGGCAAGACTTGGGAAAAAGTTAATGATTTTCAAGCAAATCCGCCGTTCTTCTATGGGCAGATTCGCGTGGATCCAAACGATCCCGAGACGATCTTTCTATGCAACGTTCAATTGACTTGGTCGACGGACGGAGGGAAAACGTTGCAGCCTGTTCAGCAGCGCGGCGTTCACGAGGATCACCACGCACTGTGGATCAACCCGGCTGATTCAAACCACATCATCCTCGGTAATGACGGCGGCATTTACATCACGACCGACAGGGCTCAGTCTTGGACATGGGTTGCCAATTCGCCGCTCGGACAATTCTACGCGGTTGGTTACGACATGGCGACTCCATACAATGTTATGGGCGGCGTTCAAGACAATGGAAGTTGGCACGGCCCTAGTCGCACATACAACTCCGTGGGGATACAAAACTCGGATTGGCGGCGCGTTGGCGGAGGGGATGGTTTTTACGTCTGGGCGGACCCGACAGATCATAACATCGTCTACTCCGAGAGCCAGTACGGCGTCCTGCGCCGCTATAACTTTGCAGAATCGAATCAAGCGAAGAACATCCAGCCGAGGCCTGCCACGGGCGAGGCTCGCTATCGGTTCAACTGGAACACACCTCTCTTGATCTCCTACCACGACCCAGCGACCCTCTATTTTGGTGGACATGTCCTCTTTCGATCGAAGGATCGAGGAGACACTTGGGAGACAATCAGCGAGGACTTGACTCGTGGGATGCCCGAGGGGCGCAACGACACCGGACACACGATCACGGCGATCGACGAATCGAAGGTCAAGCAGGGAGTGATCTGGGTCGGAACTGACGACGGAAGGCTCCACGTGACCCTCGATGACGGCCAGTCCTGGACCGAGGTGACGGACAACATTCCGGGAATCCCCAATGACGGCTGGTTTTCGCGCGTCGAGACTTCCCACTTTGATGAGGCGACTGCCTTCATAGCCGTCGATAGACATCGCAACAATGATGTGTATCCTCACATCTTCAGAACGACGGATTACGGCAAGTCATTCACTCGAATCACCGGAGATCTGCCGATGGCCAATGTCCATTCCGTACGCCAGTCTTCGAAGAACTCCAACTTGCTTTTTGCGGGCACAGAGCGTGGCGTTTACGCAACGAACAATGGTGGCGTGAATTGGCATCACTTCGTTTTGTCTGGAATGCCTCGCCACGCGATCGTTCACGATATTCAGATTCATCCGCGTGAACGTGAACTCATCGTCGCTACACACGGCCGCAGTTTCTACATCATAGACATCGCGCCGCTGGAAGAATCCGTTACGAGCGACGCATATCTCTTCCATATCAAACCCGCAGTCTCGTTTGATCCGGCTGACGTTGATACAGATCCGACGTCTTTCTTCGGTGAAAACCCACCGTACGGCGCTATCATTCACTTCTGGATCAGCCCTTCAGCCAGCGAGCCCGGGCACCTGATCATTAAAGATGCGCTCGGTGTAGAACTCCGCAAAATCGACATACCCGCAAAAAGCGGCCTACATACCGCCGTATGGGATTTGGTTCACGGTGAAGGCAGAGTTGCGCCAGGCGAATACACCGTTACTCTCGTCGTCGGTGATCGCGCATCGACTCGTACGGTCAGCGTGGTCAAGCCAAAACCAACCGGCTTGCACGAGCGCCAGTAACCGTCCGTAATCGGTAATCATGCACAATGCGGGTCAGATGATCCGCATTGGCACCTCGGGTTTTCATTACAATGATTGGAAAGGAAACTTCTACCCGAGCAACGTCGCAAAATCGCAGTGGTTCGACCACTACTCGCGAGAGTTTGATTGCGTTGAGCTGAATGCTTCCTACTATGCGTGGCTGACTGAAAGAACGGTTCTCAGTCTCGTCGCCCGCGCTCCCGCTGGGTTCTCATTTACAGTAAAGCTGCACCGATCGCTAACACACGAACGCGACGACCGAGAATCTGCGATTCGAAAAACTAAGGAACAAAATCGCCCGTTCGCCGAAAGCGGGATGCTTGGCACAACTCTCGCTCAGTTTCCCAACTCCTTTCGCCATAGCAAAACAAATGAAGATTACATTGCCTGGCTAGCGTACGAACTAGCGCCACTCAACGTTGAGTTTCGCCACGAGAGTTGGCACCGGTCCTCAGACCTTTATCGCAAGGTCGGAGTCGGTGCTGTCTGTGTTGATGAGCCGGAAATCCCAGGCCTAGTGCCATGGGACGTTTCATCCGCAAGCGAGATCGGCTATGTCCGCTTCCACGGAAGAAACGCTGCCGCTTGGTACAACCACGAACACTCCTTCGAGCGCTATGACTACCTATACTCATTAGAGCAGCTTGAGGGCCGAGTCCCCGATATTCAAACGCTTTCCGCCGAAACGAGCGCCACCTATGTGTTCTTCAATAATCACTACGGGGCGCAGGCGGTCACGAACGCGAGGCAGCTGAAGGGGCTCCTGGGTCTTGGGGGCCGGAAAAATCCCCAGCTTTTCTGAACGCTCGACCCCTCAATTGGCGTCATAAGCCGGGGGTACATGGAGTATCCTCGTATACTGAAAGGCGCGTTGCCCAGTCGCGATCACAGCGACAGGCACATCGATTCGGTCGGCGGCCGCGCCCTCGTCGGCCCACATACTCAAGAATGGAGGAATTTGGAATGAGGAGACTTGCTATCTCTCTCGGCGCGCTGGTCATTGTTTCCGGCGCGTTCGCAGGGGGCACTCCCGACAATATCTATCGCAACATGCTTGCGATCCCTGGGTCCTTCTTTGCGTCTGGCAACGAATACGGCGACAAAGTAACCCTCGATACAGGTAGCAGAAACCTGACATCGTTTACGCTTGCCTATGTTGCCGACCTCACGACTGGCCAGAACGACGAAACTGTTCAAGTCCGAATCTACGACGCAACTGGCACTGGCGGCGGCCCCGGCACAATGCTCTGGCAAAGTACCGATATGCCCATCCGCGACGGCCTGTGGAGCAAAACGATTGTGATCTCCGGCGGCCTCACCGTACCAGACGACATTATCTACACGGTTGAGTTCAAGAACATGGACATGATCGCCGGCGATCGCGCTGGACTGGTACTGTCCGATCCGCCTACGAGAGGCTCAAGCACGAACGACTTTTGGATGTTCGACATGGGTGCCTGGGGTGAGTTCGAGTTCACCGGCGGCGTACCCGTCGCAAACTTCCAAGCCTCGTTCTGGGTTGATGGTGTCGCACCGCAGCCCTACCAAAACGAGATCGTGCCGCCGGAAGATTGGGACTTCTACTTCCCCGGCTTCCATGAGTTCGGCGATCAGATCGACCTCGAAGGCACCAAGCGAAAGATCTCTGCAATCCGCTTCCCGATCTACTGCCCTGAACTCGCTGCCCCCGGCGACGAAGAACTGGTCGTCAGAATCTGGAAACTGGATGGAGTCGACCAAGTACCGGGAACGATGCTCTGGGAGAGTGCGCCGATGCCATTCGTCGCAGACCCAGCCAATGTGCAGTTTTTCGACGTCAGCGTTCCGAACGTGACAGTCGAAGATGCGATCGTATGGACTGTTGAGTTTAGGGGTGTTGCTCAAACTTCGCCACCAAACCCGACCGACAACGCTGGACTGCTCATGACTGGCAAGTACGACTCGGCGACACAGGTCATCACTGACTTCGAGCCTCAGTTGGGATCGAGCCGCGATTTCTTCGTCGGAAGAAATGTACCGTCACAAACCGAAGAGTGGACATTCTGGGTGTTCCGAACCGCAATGCAACCGCTCGGCCCGCAGGCCAACTTTGAAGTCGCCTTCGACGGCGTCGGCACAGAGAAGTTGGTTCCGACCGCGTTCGGCCTCTTGACAGGCGTCCAAACGGCCGGCAACCTCCAAAGCCTAATCAGTCTCGACAACGATCGCTTGTTCGTTCGTGAAGCTCCACCGCTCGCCCTCGGACTTCCGTCGGTTGCGGTTAACGTCGACACTGTTTCGCCGACGCTCAACCCATCAGCGCTGACGATCAAGGTCGTCATGAACACCAGCGGCGCGCCGGCAGGTGCAGTTCAGTTCCGCGTACTCGGAGTACTTGGTAACAACACAACCGAGCTTCTCTCGACTACGGCAGGAACGTCGACTGACCAGACGATCACAATCACGCCGACTGGCGATCTTTCGAGATTCGTCCAGTCCGGATCAAATCGCTTGCGGGTTCGCCTGCAAATGTTCGATCCAGGCACGCTCTTCAACTTCGGTTGGAGCGCGCGGATCAACCAAGTTAGCTGGGAAATCGAGTAACTTCGACTCCAAGCTGCTCTAGAATCGGCCGGCGGGACGCCGGCCGATTCTCTTTTTTACTTGACATAAGTTTCCGAATCCATTTCGCGCAGTTCCAAAGTCACTTTCGCGAGACCGTTCGAAATTGAATCGGAAAACAGATCGCTGACCACTTTCGCCAGTTCGCGAGCGATTCTTTGGCGCAGCTCAACGGGCCGACCCGTAAGAATCGACACTTGGCAATGAACATATCCCGGGGTTGATCCTTCTCCCATGGACCACACTTCCCTCTTCGTAAAGTATGCCTTGATCGAGGCGGCGCTGATCGTCTCGCACGACGCGAGCTGGGAACATAGCGCGTCCAGAACATTGCTCGCAGACTCGCATTCGGGAAGGTTTGAAGTTGCTTCCAAATGTATGTGTGGCATTGCTATCCGTTATAAATGATCTTCTTGACGACGTCGATCGTGTTCGCCGCATCGCCAGTCGACATTGCCTCGTCCAGATCGGGCTTTCTGGCGTAGATCTTGAGCGCCTTCTTCATGCTGTTTGCGAAGAACTCCATACTAAGACGCATCGAGCGCACTTGCTCCGTGCGATAGGTGAACTGATCCTCGCCAAACCAGCCGTCATAGCCAGTATCAATCGCCGCATAGCAGAACTCGACCAACCGCCAAATGTCGTCCGTTCCAGCAATCCGATCTTCGTCATTGCTGTTGAACTTCGCGCCGTTGATGTGGAAGTTCGCGATGGGAACGCCGAGTGTTTTCAGCATGTAGAGCGAGTCGGCGGGAGTGTTCCCCACCATCTGCTCGTGACCATAATCAATCACCACCCCCATAACAGTCTTGCCAAGATTCTTGTTGACTTCTTGCGCAACCAACGCCGCCTTAGCGACGGTGTTGACAATCATGTTGCCCTCGCGAGGTTCCTTTTGCTTTGGCTCGGTTCCGAACTTGAGCCCCAAATCATCGCAGCGTTTTGCGATCTCCGTGCAACCGTCGATATACCAAGACAGGCGTTTGCCGTAGTCAACTTCAAAGTGATAGTCCCAGCCGTCCGAACCTGGCCAGATGTTACAGCTCACGCAGCCCACCTCTTCGGCTATCTCAACTCCCTGCAAACACACAGCCAAACACTCTCGCCTCACGCTAGAATCAGGATGCGTGATTCCGCCGAACTTCCACTTTGGATCAGTCCAGGTATTCATGTTCATGTTCGTCGCGACAACCGAGTGCCTGGTCAATCCTTCTTTGACGTCGGCGATGATCGACGGGACTTTGCGATACGCCTGGTCAATAAAGACTCGCTCATGGAACTCGATTCCTCGAATGCCGGCCAATGAGACGCGCTCGATCTGCGGAAGAATGCCGTCCTCGAACGAAGGGTCGTCGCTGTTGTAGCCAATTGGGCAGAAGCGGTCAAAAAACTCACCTGCGCACCAATGCCCCGCGGCAAACTGAATTCCGAAATCTTTAATGAACTCGTCGACGAGCTCCCCGTCGATATAACCGAGATACTTCGATTCGAGCAGCGATAAGGCGGCGGCGTCTGTTTTCATTGTGGCCGACTACTTCGACAGCATCCTGGCTATCTCCTGCATGGCCGGAGACCGTACACATCCACCGAAACACCAGGTGAGTAGAATCCGATCGGCGCGAGATCGGGACGCTCGATCTGGTTCGCCGCGAGCATCGATTCTTCTACCTTCTGAACTTTCACTGACTGAATCTTGTATTTTGGGTGAACGACGTCCGCGGAACAGAGTTGTCCCCTCCGCATGGTGAAAAGCCGATAGCGCTCCACCAAAAACTCGTCCAGAGATCCTTCGGTAGCCTCTGACGCCGCACCGGAGATCGAGACCTCAATGGAGTGTTCTGCGGGAACCTGAGATGACCCTTTGCGCGATGACTCGTACCGAATCGTAGCCCCGACATCCAGCCGCATGCTTGCACGATGATACGGCAGAGAGTAGAAAGCCCTCGCGATTCCGACCACCAGCGGATTCGAAGCATCGAGGCTGAAAAACCAGATGCCGATATCATCCCCCGAGCGAACATAAGTTCTCACATTAGTCTCGTGAAGCGAGGATAAGCCAGGGATTGGTGGAAGAGCAACGTGACGAATGCCAGACATTGTGAATGGGATGAGTCCCACCCATGCCTGACCGTCGAACGTATCGATTTCCAGTACGCCTGGCACGAGAGCCTGCAGTGACGCTGCAGGTACCGGCCAATGCAGAAACGTCAGGTGATGCCAACTTTGACGCATCACCCTTCGACCCGAAGGGCTTAGTGCATTTGGAACTCTGGTGCCGAAAACAGGAGTAACGTTACCGCGCCAACCATCTTCGATGCTGAGAGCTTGTCCCTAAGCGCCCCCAATCCGCCGTTCTTCTCGCATGCTTCATACATAGGCTTCAGCTTGTCCGCAGAAATCTTCGCGTCAAGCAAATCGCAGATACCGTCGACAAACTGAACTGGTGTGGTGGGTCGATACTCGAGCAAGACGCGCGTCCCCAATCCCTGGCCACCGTCTTTCGACTCGTTGGCCTCGCCAAAAAGCAGCGATGCGAGGTTGATGCGCTGCGTCATCGAGTCACTGCTGATCCAGTTGTTTCCCCAATTCCATCCACCAACGTCGGGTGGGTACAGCAGCAACATTCCCTGTCCGTTCATCAAAAAGACGACGCCTCCGCTTATGTCTCTAAGGAGCTTCGGCAGCGGAGTCGTTCGCGTCGCATCAGCCCTCCGCACGGAGACCAGAAGCGTTCCGAGATCAATCTGCCGTGTGAGAGAAACTGTAAAGTCGACCGGACTTTTCACCTTCGAACGAACGCACCTTTCAGAGTAGAACTCCGGCGACCGCGCGATAGAAAGCAGAACCTGTTTGATGTCACCATCCGTCTCTCCAAACACTTTCGCGAGCCTCTCAACAACTGATGGCTCTGGATTTTCATAAGCGAAAAATTCCCACAATTTCTTGCAGATGTGCCGAGCGGTTTCTGGCCGTGCAGACAGCATCTCCAGTAGCGAGTCGCCATCGTAGTTCGCAGTTTGTCCCAATACTGTCTTTTTGCCGTCGTCGTGTAACTCGGGGCTGTTTGCGAACACGACTGGCATTCGATCCTCAGTGATGAAGCGACGCATCGTAGGTTGCAGATTTTCGCCCCCTTGCTCGAAGACTAAGTAACGAATTCCCCAGCCTGTAAACGCTCTCGCTGCTTCTTTGATGTCGGCTTCTGAATACGCTCCCTTCCCAACCGTAAACAGCTCTAACAGCTCGCGAGAGAAGTTCTCATTTGGATTCCCGGAAAAACTCTGATCAGTATCTAGATAGCGGATCATCGCAGGTTCCTTGCTTACTGCTTTCAACAAGGTTGCGAATCTTCCGCTTGCGTTGTCACGCAGCGCGTTGAGGTACTTCAACATCATCGGGCCAAACTCGACCTTCTGCGCACTCACTGCAAAGTGATCGTGCCAAAAGAGCGCCAGTTTCTCTTGCAATGGCCGCTTTGTAATCATCATCCGAAGCGCCCACCAAGCGGCCGGCCGGAATGGATCCAGGTACACCTCATCCGTCCCATCCTCAAAGCAGTACTCCCACGGGCTCACAGGGAACCCCTCGTCGACCTTGCCGTAGTCGATCAAGCGGTTGACCGCTCCGTCCCGCCCGAGCGGGATGAACTCCTTCAGTTCCGTTCGCGACGCGCCGAGCCCGAAACGGCGAAGCAGGTGACGGATGCTCTCTTCTTCGTTCATTCCCATCTGCATTGTAATCCCAATCGCGAACGGGCGTCATCAACGCGACAAGATTGGGCCCATTGCCCCAGCAGCATCGGCATTGTCACGCTACGGGCATTCGTCATACTCACCCTGTGCGGCCGTCTGCGTTCAGTTTGCCCCTCTTGCTCACGGTGCTCGCCTGGGGCTTTAACTTCGTTGCGCTCAAGCTTGTTTACGAGCAAGTGAGCCCTGCGGCGACATCGCTGATACGCTTTGTCATCACATTCGCGGCGATGATTCCGCTTTGCCTGCTCTTGAAAGAGTCACTCAGGTACCCAAAAGGCGAAGCAGTGCGGTTCCTCTGGCTCGGCTTTGTTGCGATGGGTGCGTACATGATCTTGTTTCTTGAGGGCCTCGCGCGAACAACGCCCGCGGACTCAGCGATCATCCTCGCGACTGCGCCGATCTTCACCTATTTTTTTGCGATTGCCGCTAAGCAGGAGTTCTTCAGCTTTCGAGCGTTTCTTGGTTCGCTCGTCGCATTTGCTGGCGTCGGCATTGTCATACTTGGAGCTGGAGCTGGCGCCGGCGGGACGTTGCTGGGCAACTCGCTCACGCTGCTGTCAAGCTTGGTGTGGGCTTACAGCGCTGTGTTTAGCAGACCACTCATGCAGGCCTACTCGCCTGCTCGCGTGTTCACGCTTGCGATGCCAGGATCGCTGCTCGCCTTGCTACCCTATGGCGCGTATGCTGTGTATCAAACTGATTTCGCTTCGCTGACTCCGACAACGTGGGGAATGATGTTGCATGTCGCGCTTCTTGCTGGAGCGCTCGGATTTACAGGGTTTTACATAGGTGTGCGCCAGGTTGGAGCGGCGGGCGCGATGCTGTATCAGTTCCTCGTTCCTCCGATCGCAATGCTATCTGCGGCCGCGCTGCTTGACAAGCACATCACAGCGATACAAGTGGCTGGATTTGCGCTCGTTGTCGTTGGCGTTATCTGGGCAACTCGAGCGCGACACAAAGCGGACGCGGCGCCAGCGCCGTAACTACGCTATCGAAATGTCGTCGCAAAGATAAACGTCTTGTATCGCGTTCAGAATTTCGACGCCATCTTCCATCGGCCGCTGGAACGCCTTGCGACCAGAGATCAGGCCCATTCCACCAGCCCGCTTATTGATCACAGCGGTCGTAACTGCATCCTTCAAATCGTTGTCTCCGCTTGCGCCGCCCGAGTTAATCAGCCCAGCGCGACCCATATAGCAGTTCGCAACCTGATACCTGCAAAGGTCAATTGGATGATCGCTTGTCAATTCTGAGTAAATGCGCTTGTCAGTTTTGCCGTAGCTACTCCCTTCCATGTTCAGCGCAAGATAACCACCATTGTTCTCCGGGAGTTTCTGTTTGATGATGTCTGCTTCGATCGTCACTCCGAGGTGATTTGCCTGCCCTGTCAAATCCGCCGCGACATGGTAATCCGTGTCGCTCTTGAATTCCGAATTGCGAAGGTAACACCATAAAACGGTCGCCATCCCGAGATCGTGCGCATGGTGAAACGCCTGGCTAACTTCGAAGATCTGCCGCCCACTCTCTTCGCTGCCAAAGTAAATGGTAGCGCCCACTGCTGCTGCGCCCATGTCCCACGCCTGCTCCACACTCGCGAACATGATTTGATCGAACTTGTTCGGATACGTGAGCAGCTCGTTGTGATTCAGTTTTACGATGAAAGGAATCTTGTGCGCGTACTTCCTGGCGCATGCTCCCAAACCACCGAGCGTCGACGCAACCGCATTGCAGCCGCCTTCGATCGCAAGCCGCACAACGTTTTCGGGGTCGAAGTAGATGGGATTCTTTGCAAAGCTCGCGCCAGCGCTGTGCTCGATACCTTGATCGACGGGAAGGATGCTCACGTATCCCGTTCCGGCAAGCCTTCCGTGGTCGACAATCTGCTGAAGACTGCGCATAACCTGCGGTCCGCGATCGGAACAAGACACGACACGGTCGACAAAATCCGCCCCCGGCAGATGGAGCAAATCCCGGGCAATTGTCCTGCACTCATGGCGAAGCAGGTTTTCAGAGTCTGCCCCGAGGATTTCGGCAATGCGGTCGATTTCTCTTTGTGCGGCAATGGACATGTTTCAGTTTCCTGCGCTATTTTGACAGCATCGCGGCTTCTCCTGGCTAACGCCCGGAGTCGTTCGTGCGGGTGTCCTCCAAGTTGGTAGCCGAAGCAGCCGTCGGACCCGTCGTTAGATCCCGCGCCAGCCTGAGAACGCGGAACGACTCTACTTTCACAACCACCGGTCTCGTCTTCGCCGTGACGGCCAGGGAAGCCGCTACGTTTTCCTTGTCGGCCCAATCCTCCGATGAATGCACGGTGCCGACGATCTCGACCTCGCAAGTCTTCGCAATCTGCCGATACCTCGCCATAACTTTGTCTGCAACCGCCTTGAGTTCAGATCGCTTTGGGATGATGAGCACAAGCGGCGTCTCACCGACCGCATCGTATTCGGCGGTCATCGCGTTTTCCCGAAAGTGAGCCCAAGCTTTCGTCGCGCCCTCCCTCTCGATGGCCGCGACCTGTGCGCTCCACGCGTTGACGCCGTTCTGCAAGCGCGTATACGCCTCCACATCTGCGGCGCTGGCCCTGCCATCCGGATCACCTTCCAGCGACTTTGAAATCTCGTCCATCTCGTCATGGTCAGCAAAGAACGCCACCCAGTCCAGCGAGGCGTTTGGCGTGAGAACCAGCAGATAGGAGCCGCCAACTTTGTAGCTCTCGCCCTCCCCAAGCAGCCAGCCGGTCGTCGTCACTTTGGAATCGATCGACGACTCGAGCGATGCATATGGAGTGACCAAGGCATCTCCGGTGGTGCCTGTCGCCTCCGTGCCACCCCTCTGACAACCACCGAGGAGGAGTCCAAGCGACAAGCAACTGACCGTCAGTCTATTCATTAGGCTCATCATGAAGCGAACCACCGCTACTTAGCAAGGTCGGCATAGCCACCGAGTTCATAGAGTTGACTCCGAATCCACTCAAGGATGACCTCGTCCGGCTCGTCGACGAACGTGCGGGGCGGCCCAAACCGGACGGACACGCCTCCGAAGGCGGGTCTCGGGATCACCTTGGAAAACGGCAGGATTCGCCGCGTACCCCGAATTCCCGCACAAATCACCGGCGCACCCGCCTTCCGAATGATCATCGAAGCTCCCGCAAGGATAGGGAGCGGATTTCCGTCCTCGCTAATTTCGCCCTCTGGGAACATGGCCACACAGTCTCCACGAGTCAGATGCTCGATCGCCGTGCGGATTGCAGTGCGGTCGGCCGTGCCGCGCCGAACCGGGAACGCACCGACGGCTTTGATCAGTGGCCCGATCACCCGCATCTGAAAGAGTTCAGACTTCGCCATGAAGTGCGCTCGCCGCGGTATCGCGTGACCCAGGGCTGGCGGATCCGCATCGCTGATGTGGTTGGCCAAGATCAGCACGGCTCCCGTCCGCGGGACATTCTCGCGGCCAAAAACGCGCACCGGACCGAAGAGAAACATCACGATGGCCGCGAGTATCTTCGCCAACCGCCAGACCACTCTCGACATCGCCGGTAGTTTAGCGCGGTGCAGACATACAGAATTTTTGCGGGGTTTTTCCCCGTGAAAGTGCGGAAAGGTGTCTCAGGGCGTGTACACCCAACAAACGCGGGCGGGGTGCGTGTGGATAGGGACTTAGCGAGGATGATGAAGCGGGAAAACTCAAGCGAGCCCCCGCACCTGGATGACTCAATGACCGGGGACGGGGCGCAGAAACTGCGCATCCTATTCAATAGGATTAGCGCGCTTCCGCGCCTCAACGACGCTGCAGTGAAGCTCGTGCGCTTGCTCGAAAACGACGCAGCGCCCATCCATCAGCTCGAGTTGATTATCTCCAGCGATCCAGCATTGGCCACAAAAGTCTTGCGCACAGCGTCGATGCTGCTCGATATCCCTTACTCGCGACGTCAGCTCTCGATTGCAAGCGCAGTCATGCTGCTCGGCATTCGGAGCACACGTGCCGTCGCGCTGTCGTTGGCAATCAACTCGACGCTTCTTTCTTCGAGGAGAACACCATTCTTCGAACCGCGTCGATTTGTCCGTCACAATCTATATGTCGCATTCTCCGCGGCGAACGTTTACCGTAGAATTCAAGTTGACAGATTTCCCGACGCGAAGTGGTCACCTGACGAAGTCTTCGCTGCGGGTTTGCTTTACAACTTGGGCGTTCCCATTCACTATCACGTTCATCAAGAACTGTTCAATTTCGTCGCACACCAAGCGCAAGACGAATCACTTACGTTTAACGATATGTTTAGAAAGACCTACGGCGAGACGTTAGGCAGTCTTGCTGCGGAAACTGCTCGACTCTGGGAGTTGCCCACTCTGTTCGGCAACGTGATGCGTCAGGTCGAACAGCCGATAACGCTGAGTGAAGCATCACTGCCTGCGATTTGCGTACGCTATGGACGGTTCTTGGCACATGAATCGGGCTTTCTTGAGCTGCCCTGGGAAGCGCGTGACCAGAACGCTGACGAGATCGTTCAGTCAATCTCGTTCGACGCGGACCTGGTTCCCGTCGTTCACGAAACCGTCGCGCGCCAAGTTTCGTCGTACGAGCGCATCGCGGCGTAATCGCTCCCTCGGTTGCCCGACCGCCCTCCCCCTTCGCCGGCCAGAGAAGCCCCTACGGGAGCCCACACCCACCAAACAAGAGTCACCCAAGTCAACCATCCCCCGGCCAACGTGCGTCTAACCATAATAGAGATCGGAGATGAGCGCTCACTCTGGCACACTCGGCAAATACCAGATCATCCGGGAAATCGCGCGCAGCAACGACATTGTCTACGAGGCGTGGGACCCCCTGGTGAACCGTCGTGTCGCCCTGAAGGAGCTGAATATGCCCGGCGCCCCGACCGACAAGCAGCGGGAGGATCGGATCAAGAGGTTCGAGCGCGAGGCGCGGGCGGCAGGCACGTTGGCCCACGCAAACATCGTGACCATATACGAAGTCGGTGTCGACAACGGTCGACACTACATCGCGATGGAGTATCTGGAAGGAGAAAACCTCCGAAATCGACTCGATGCGCAAGGAATGTTGGGGCAAGATGACGCAGTCAAGATCATGCTCGAAGTTCTTGATGGACTTGCTTATGCACACGAGAAAGGAATCGTGCACCGCGACATAAAGCCAGATAACATTCAGCTGCTCTCAGACGGCCGCGTCAAGATTACGGACTTTGGAATTGCTCGATTGACGTTTGAGCCAAGCCTTACGATGGACGGCCAAATCTTTGGCACACCAAGTTATATGTCGCCGGAGCAGGTACATGGACGCGATGTCGATCCGAGAACTGATGTTTGGTCTGCCGGTGTTGTGCTGTACGAAGCGATCTGCGGCACGAAACCGTTTTCCGGTGACAGCGTTGTTTCGATTTCGCACGCGATTCTGCATAACGAGCCACCCGATCCAACGGGTGCAAGCTTTGCCATCTCGCGAGTCATCAGGACGGCAATCGATAAGTCGCCGACCGCACGATTCTCGACCGCGAGGGCCATGGCAAAAGCGCTCAGAGAAGCCATTGAGGAACTGAAGAACTCTCCCGCACAGAATGTCGCAGGCACGCCACCAGCCTTCGATCCCTATAACTCTTCACCCCAAACTGGAACTTACGACCCTTATGTCGGTTCCGCGCCACCGGTGCAGTATGCGCCGCCCGGTGCTTCTCCATACTCCGCGCCGCAGGGGAATGCGTACGGACAGCCTTACGGCCAAGCTCAACCGCAGTATGGCCAGATCTATGGGACGCCAAGTGCGCCGCCAAACACGTTCCCTCCAAACTGGGTTGCTCCACCGAAGCGCCCACTGCTGTCACCCGAATCATCCGAATTCTTGCGAAAAACAATGGTCGTCGTTCTGATTGGCGGCGCAATCATTACGATTCTGTTTGCGATCGTTTGGGCACTGACTGAGGTTGTCGACAAAGAGCGATCTGCCCCCATCCAAACTTCATCTGCAACCGACATCCCACAAGGCATATCGCCTGACGGATGGCAGCAGATCGATGAGTACTTGACGCGCGCAATGACGAGTGGAGATTCAAACACTCGACTCGAAAATCTGCGGATTGCGAAGCAGGAAGCGCTAGGGATTTTGATGCGCGTCGAAGGGACGGAGCAAGAAATGCCGACTCGCATTCGCGTCGCGAGAATCACAATGGACTATGGCAGTGAACTTGAGGGCATTGGCAGACTCGCGCAAGCAAGAAGCCAGTTTGAGGAAGCAGAAAGGATCGCTCCGCCCGGCAGCGAAGAAGAACTGTTGGCGCGAACCTTGCTGCGCCTATTGCCGCGTTAGGTTGCTGGTAGACTCCTCTTGATCCGGAGACTTTCAATTGGCTGATCCCATCTTTCTCGGCTTGGGCGAGTCGCCCGTCTATCTGCTTCCAAAGTATGCGAATCGTCACGGATTGGTCACCGGAGCAACGGGGACCGGAAAGACGGTCACTCTTCAGGTTCTCGCGGAGGCATTTTCGTGCAGAGGAGTCCCCGTCTTCCTTGCGGACATCAAGGGCGATTTGACGGGAATCTGCCAGCAAGGCGGGGGGAACGCAAAGCTCGAGGAGCGCGCCGCCCAGATTGGACTGTCGCCCTACGAATACTCCGGATTTCCAGTCATTTGGTGGGACCTCTTCGGTGAAAAGGGGCATCCGATACGATCGACGGTGTCTGAGATGGGACCTCTACTATTGTCGAGACTGCTCAATCTCAATGATGTGCAAGAAGGCGTCGTGAACATCGCCTTCAAGTACGCAGACGACAATGGACTGCTTCTACTCGACCTCAAAGATCTGCGCGCCTTGATGACACACGTCGCTGAGAACGCGCAACAGATTCAGCGCGAGTACGGCAACGTATCATCGACAAGTGTAGGTGCGGTTCAAAGGTCGCTATTAGTATTGGAGCAGCAAGGCGGCGAGATGTTCTTTGGTGAACCTGCACTTGACCTCTACGACTTTCAGCGCGTCGCGCCAGACGGCAGGGGATTCATCAACATACTCGCCGCAGACAAGTTGATGAACAATCCGAGGCTCTACTCGACATTTTTATTGTGGTTGCTTTCGGAACTGTTTGAAACGATGCCTGAGGTTGGCGACCTTGCACAACCGAAACTGGTTTTCTTTTTCGACGAGGCACACCTCCTCTTCAATGACGCGCCAAAGGCTCTAGTCGAGAAAATCGAGCAGGTCGTTCGACTGATTCGGTCAAAGGGAGTAGGCGTCTACTTCGTAACGCAGAACCCCATCGACGTGCCTGACACCGTTTTGGCACAACTCGGCAACCGAGTCCAGCACGCACTCAGAGCGTTCACCCCGCGTGATCAACGCGCTGTTCGAGTTGCGGCAGAGACTTTCCGGCCAAATCCGAAATTCGCAACTGATCAAGTCATCACCGAGTTGAAAGTTGGAGAGGCTTTGGTGTCCTGCCTTGAAGATGGAGGTGCACCGATGGTCGTGGAGCGAACGCTAATCAGACCGCCCGCATCGCGCCTGGGTCCAGGTGACGCTGACGCGGTCGCAGCTGCTAGGAAGTCGAGTCCTTTCGGTGGGCGATACGATACGGCCATAGATCGCCACTCAGCCTATGAGATGTTGCGCGAAGCAGCGGAGAAGAAGTCCGTCCATACGGAAGCTGAAGCCAGAAAGCAAGCTGCGGAGAAAGAACGCACCGCGAGAGAGAAGCAGACTGCAAAAAAAGCGACTCGCGCACCCAAGCGGCGGAGTGACAGCGTGGCAGAGGCAACGGCAAAAAGTGTTTTGCGTAGCGCAGGTTCACAGCTTGGACGTCAACTCGTCCGTGGCATCCTGGGAGGGTTGTTTGGCGGAAAGAAGCGCTAGTCCTTTTCGCCGCCCATCATTCCCTGCAGCTTATCGCCGAGGCCTCCCGGGAGATTATCAATCAGACCCGTCTTGCCCAACAGCATTGGAATCTTATCCGCGTTCTCTTGGAGAAACTCAACCACCTTCGCAGCCGTCGCTTCGTCGATGCCCACTTTCTCAGCCATCTGTTTTATCAAGTCGTTCATTTCTGTTCCTCAGAGGCCCGCGACGATTGGTTCGTGCCTTCGCGCCGTTTGACCTCTCCGTACCATCCCAACAACATTAGCACAACGCCAAGCCCAAGTGTGAACGGAAGTACAAACTCGATTGCGCTGACGATATATTTACCAGCCCAAAGCGCACCAGACACCAGGGCGATGAGGAACCCGTAGCGAATCAGCCACGGCCATTTCCGAACAGATTTCTCTGCGTGGCTCAACGGAGTCCTCGCATCAGTTCTTGCAGCGCACGGTCAAGTTGCGGATCTTTGCCTGCCATGAAGTCTTCGTTCAGCCAAGGGATGCGGATGTCCGGCTGCTGCCCCATGTTTTCCATAGGAGTTCCGTCCATACGGTACACGCCGCTCATAGGCATGCGGATGCCGGTTCCATCGACAAGCCGACCGCCCCATGTCCAGATTACATAGCCAGGAGTCGGCATTCCGATTAGCTTTGCGAGTCCGCGCTCTTTCATCGCGTAGGGAAACATTTCCGCGTTTGAGAAGCTGTTCTCATTGTGAAGCACGATGACCGGTTTGTTCCAAACCTCATTATTCGGAGCCGTCTCGACCCAACCGTCGCGCGGTTTGTAGAACCCATGCGGCTGTCTCTCGAGCACGTCAACTAGCGAGTCGCTGATGTTTCCGCCGCCATTGAAACGGACGTCGATAATCATTGCCTCATTGCCCTGCTTGAACTCGTGGAACTCTTCTTGGAATCGAGTCCTATCGCCACCGCCCATTCCTCGGATGTGGACATATCCGATCTTTCCGCCAGATGCCGCTTCAACTTTTTTGCGGTTGCCCTCAACCCACTGTTCATAGCGATAGTTCGACCATGCGCCAGATGACAGCGCTCTGTACTTCACTTCTCTCGCACCCGTCTTCGACGGCGTCGAGTTGACTGTGAAGGTAAGGTCGCGCCCCCCCTGATTGTGAAGAACATCCCAAAGCTTTTCGTCAAGCGTCACGTCAACACCATTGATTGCCATGACGTACTCACCTGGCTTGATCTGTGTCTTCTCGTACCATGCCGGACTCTTGTCGTACACTCCCTTAACCCTGATTCCGGGTCCCTCGTACGAGTAGTCAAACAAGAAGCCTGGATGGCTGACACTCGGGCCGCCGCTAGTGCCTCCTGGCGAAGGACTGACTTCCGTGTGCGATCCTTCGAGTTCACCCACCATTAGATTGAGCAGTTCGGCAAACTCGCGACGATGCCCAACTCCTTCAAGCAGCGGTTCATAACGTGATCGAATCTGAGACCAGTCTCGCCCGTGGAAGTTCTCGTCATAAAATCCTCGGTTGTACATTCGCCAGAATTCAACGAACGCAGCTTGTCTAACCAGATCAGCATCTTGAACAAGCTCCGCCCGGAATGCAACATCACTTGAGGGAAAATTCCCGCTCAACGTCACTTTGAATGGCATACCGGCGCGCAGACCGAACGCTGTCTTGCCGTCTTCGGAAAGGGTGAACGATGACACGGTAGGCACGATCTGACGTGCGTTCTTACCGTCGTAGTCGACCTGCCAGAGCCCACCAGCGCTCAAGAAAAAGACCTTGCCTGTTTCCTTGTCTGCGAGAATGTTTCCGCTCGGAGACTGCGTAAAGAACCGGCGCACGCGAAGGTGAATATCTTCGAAGTCTATCTCAATCGAGAGCGTTTCAGGCTTTGCATACTTCATGGTCGCTTCATCCGGATCCTCGATTTCCTTCTGCAGAGGAAGAATGAAGAAACCACCGCCGTCTCGTGAAGAGTTGAGATAGAGATACTTCCCGTCGGCGGACCAACCCAAAGAAGAATGGTTCACATTTCGGCGAGTCACGTTCTGCGGTGTGCCGCCTTCGGCCCTAACGATCCACGCGTTCCAAGTGCCGCCGGGTTGTCTCCGCGTGAAGGCGATCCACCGGCTATCCGGCGACCATTTGAACTCACCTGCGCTGGTTCCAAAGAAGTGTGTGCCAGGCTGCTCTACAATCTTACGAGGAGAGGAAATGCCGCTAACCCGATAAGTGTAGAGGCCGCCTGCGTCGCCAGCCATCCAAAACGCGAGCGTGGTTCCGTCCGGCGAGAGAGTGGGGGAGAGTACGTCGGAGTCGGCATGCGTGATCTGATCGACCTTTTTCGTTGCGGGATCAATCGAGAAAAGCTTTCGCGCCCCGTCGCGATCGCTTACGAAAAAGATCTTGTTGCCTGAGCGATCCCAAGCAATCTCCCCATCGACTCCGGGATAGTCTGTCAGCCGCTCGGCGTCGTCTTTGTTTCGACCCGTGCCCTTTTCAACAGGAACCGTCCAAATCTCTGCGCCAGCGACCAGCGCAAACGTTTTACCGTCGGGAGAAATTTGCGCCTCCGACGCTCCACTTGTCAAGACTTGCCTCTCAATGCTGTTCTGTTTCGCGTCCGAGTAAACAACGATGTCGATTTTCGATGTCGAGCTTCCTTGCATGAGGTGCAGTTCGCCCGCGCGCTCGTAAACGAGCGTGCCGTCTTTAGCGATCGAAAAGTGACGAATTGGCTCACCGACTGAATCAGTGACCCGCGCCCCTCTTCCAGTCAAATCAAATCGCCAGATGTTTGGTGTTTTGTTTGCATTGTCTACAAACTTTTGCGGCTCATCGAAAATGTTTCTTGAGCTCGGGGTGACTTCTCCATATGTAACGGCGTAGATGTGTCGGCCATCATGCGAGAATTGCGGCCACAGATTCTGTCGCTCGTTATCGACAATGCGCTTTACTGCGCCGGTCGCGACGTCGATAGTCACGATTTGCGCACCATTGCCGCCGCTGTAGCGCGGTCGCGTCCATGCGAAACCCAGCCGTGTCGCGACGATCGTCCGGCCGTCAGGTGAGAACCGTGGATTGCTCAGACCCTGATAGTCTTCGGCGACCATGCGAAATCTGAGAGAGCGGACGTCAAGGATGAAGACTCCTCCAAAGGGAGAGTCTCGCTGCCCAGAGAACGCAATCCACCTGCCGTCGGGCGACCAACCTGTCGCTACCTCATTGTTGCCGCTATACGTAAGTTGTCTGGGCTCGCCACCTTCGGCGGGAATCGCAAAGACATCATAGTTTCCGTTTCGATCGCTCGCGAACGCGATCCACTTTCCATCAGGGCTCCAGAGAGGAGCCGTCTCCAGTTCGATGTGGCTCGTGACTCTCGAGGCTCGACCTCCAGTGGATGGAACGACCCAAATGTCGCCGCGCCACTGAAATGCGATCTTCGACCCATCAGGACTGATCGCCGGCTGCCGCATCCCGCGAATCGGCTTCGATTCGATGGGGCCAATCTGGGCAGAAGCGCCAGCAACGATGAAGAAGGCGACAAAAACGAGGATAACGCGCATGAGCGTAACGTTACCGCAACAAGGCAGTGGAAGGCGAGAGTGACGCAGCCTCCCGAGCCGGAAGCATCAGGGGAGAAGACTAGACGCCCGACTGCTCTCCGTCGTCATCTTTGTCTCGAAAGAGTTGACCGATCCGCTGCGCGATTTGCGACATCGCCACCGCCATCATCTCTGGCGACATGGTGTCCGACGGACCCCTAAAGATGGGCGACTCATAGGGAAGGAAGCCCTCTTTTGCAAGTCGTAGCATGGCTGCCTGCGATCCGTCCGCTGATCGCCCCTTGATTCGTTCAGCATTCAGCTCCTTTTGAATAGGCTGCCGCATAAAAGAGCGACGGATGTCCGTGATAAACTTGTCCATCACCACGGCGAATTCATATCTCGTGACTGGCTGCTCCCCTTGGAATGCTTTGCCTTCTCCAGTCGGCAGCATCTTCATCAAGACAAGGTTCTCAACTGCGCTGCCAGCCCAGTGGTCCTTTGGCACGTCCGAGTATCCGCCCGACTGAAGCGCGATGGCTACGGCTGCGATGAGTGTGTCGATCCACATATTGTTTCTCCAGGTTTACCTTTTAAGAGCTTTCGATAGTGTCGGAAGCTCTTCGAGCGCTCGCCCTGTGCCCAGTGCGACACAGTGGATGGCGTTCTCTGCAACTCGCACCGGAACTTCGGTGACAGCTGAAAGTAGGTAGTCGATTCCGCGAAGCATTGCCCCGCCACCAGTTACGACGATCCCGCGCGAGATAATGTCGCTTCCCAATTCTGGTGGAGTGTGCTCTAAGACCGTACAAACTTTTTCGGTGATCTGCCGGAGTGGGTCGGTGAGCGCTTCGCGAATCTCTTCACTCGACACTTCGACTGTCCTCGGCAAGCCGGCCATAAGGTCGCGGCCACGCACCTCAAGCCGAAGTTCTTGTTCGAGAGGATAGGCGGACCCGATCTTCATCTTGATCTCTTCAGCAGTCCGTTCGCCGACCATCAGATTGTATGCGCCTCGCATATGCCGAATGATCGCTTCGTCGAGCTTGTTTCCGCCAACACGAAGGCTTTCCGAGATGACCAGCCCGCCGAGGGAGATCACAGCGATGTCGGTCGTCCCGCCGCCAATATCGATCACCATGTTGCCGCCGGGAGAGCTAATAGGCATGCCCGCTCCGATCGCGGCAGCCATCGGTTCTTCGATCGGCACTACATCGCCCGCGCCCGCTTCTTGGGCTGCCTGCTTGACAGCGCGCCTCTCGACGTTCGTTGCGCTGCTCGGTACGCAGATAACGAGCTTTGGGCGTACAAGGCGCCGCTTCCCTGCTACTCGCGCCAACAGAAACTCGAGCATCTTGAGAGTGTGAGTGTAGTCAGCAATAACCCCGTCTTTGAGAGGTCTGATAGCGATGATGTCGCCGGGCGTTCTGCCCAACATCTCTCTCGCCGCTTCGCCAACCGCTAGCACCTTCCGTGTGGAGACATTCAGCGCGACGACCGTCGGCTCTTCAAGGACAATGCCTTCTCCTCTCTTGTAAACGAGGATGTTGGAAGTTCCCAGGTCAATTCCAAGCTCGGTGCTTAACCGGACCATCGACCGGCCTTCTCCCATTCATTGACCGGAATCCGCTCAATCCGTGCGCCGAGCGAACGCAACGATTCTTCAAAACTTTCGTAACCGCGATCGATGTACATGACATTTTTGACAACGGTTTCTCCAATCGCGCTGAGGCCGGCGACGACAAGCGCCGCGCCCGCCCGAAGGTCTGTTGCCTCGACGACTGCGCCTTGAAGGTGATCGACTCCTGTGATCACGCTCGTCCTACCTTCTTGCCGAATCTTCGCGCCCATCCTATTGAGTTCGTCGATGTGGCCGATTCGGCTCTCGTATATCGTTTCTTCGAGCGTGCTCACCCCGTGAGCGATTGAGAGCAGAGACGCCATCGGCTGTTGGATGTCTGTCGGGAATCCAGGGTACGGCATCGTTTTCACGCTGATCGATTGCATGTATCGATTGCCGATTACCCGAATCCAATCCGGGCCCTCATGGACAGTTACGCCCATCTCCTTCAGTTTGCTCATGACCGGGGCTTGGAATTCGGGGAGTACGCCTTCCACGGTCACATCACCGAACGTCGCGGCTCCTGCGAGCAGGTAGGTTCCGGCTTGCAGTCTGTCTGCAGGGATGTTGTACTCTCCGCCACGAAGTCTGCTTACTCCGCCGATAGTGATGGTGCTGGTGCCCGCGCCTTCTACGCGCGCCCCCATGCGATTGAGGAAGTCGGCAAGCGCGGTTACTTCGGGCTCCATCGCCGCGTTCTTAATCACCGTTGGTCCGTCGGCAAGTGTCGCCGCGGCCATAAGGTGTTGACTCGCGCCCGCGCTTGGGAAATCGAGATAGACCTCCGCGCCGGTCAGCTTGTCAGCAGTCGCTTCGTAGAACCCTCCGTTTAGCTGAATGTCCGCGCCGAACTGCGCCAAGCCCTTAAGGTGGAAATCGAGGGGTCGAGCACCGATCCTGCAACCCCCGGGCTGAGGGATCGTCGCTTTGCCGAGCCGAGCGAGCAGAGGACCGAGGACATAGAAAGAGGTCCGGATGTTGCGAACCATCTGGGGATCAGGTTCAGCGTATCGAAGGTTTGAACAGTCGATCGTGACCGCGGAGCCGTCCTCCCACCGATCAACTTTCGCGCCGAACTGCTCCAGGATCTTAAGCTTGACGTCGACGTCGCTGATGTTGGGAAGCCCACGGAGCGTGACCGGCTCGTCGCAAAGTAAGACGCCAGAAAGGATCGCGAGAGACGCGTTCTTGCTTCCGTGAACGCGTATGCGTCCGTGCAGTTCTTGCCCGCCGTCGATCCGGTAGATACTCACTTAGTCCACTGCGGCGCTGGGCTGCCTTTAGAGATCAGTCGCCCGCATACTCCTCCGAGGAGGGTCAGTTTACCTCCCCCAACATCGCCTTACCCATTCGCGGCCGCAGGCTATAGCAATTGGCGACCATAATCTTTGGCCATGCGCCGGTTCAATAGCGAGGCTGTGGACAGGAAAGACCTCGTTCACGCCTTTTTTGCGGGCGGGCCGGTTCGGCTGTCAAAGGCCAGCGGGCTCTGCATGCTCTGCCGTACAGGCCCTGTGAACGACGCAGGGCTCTGTGAAGGCTGTTTTGCGAACCTGACTGACGAGGAGTGGGCGGCAGCTCGACCGTGGATCGAGGGGCGGCAAACTTGAACGTAGTCCTGGTGGTCGTGATCGTCGCCGCTGCCATCGCCCTTGGATTCTGGGTTTCCTCGCGCAGGAGGTTAGGTCCAAAGCTACCTAAAGTCAAAATCGAATTCTGGATCTACTCACCCGTCGCCGATAGACCAAGTGACTCGGCAATACTCAAAAGGGTCCTCGGTGAGAATCCGCACCGGGCGGGTTTGGGCAAGAAAGAGGGACTGGTACTCAGTGACATTCGCTTCCACATCGGGGTAGCGAAGTCAGACGCCAATCCGTTCCTCTTCCACCCCGAAGTTCTCGCGGAGCCTGATGCCGATGTGCCCGGTGCAATCGCGCGCTTGATGGAAGGATGCGAAACGATGTTTCGAGTCACCTACATTTCAGAAGCGGAAGTCGACGCGCGCTCACCGTTGCAGTTCTGCTGGCACGCGACAGATGCGATTACGGAGATCTGTGGATCGAGGCTCGTGTTCGATACTATTGCGCAGCGATTTTGGCCAGAGCGCACCCTCTACGAAGCGCTCGCTGACAACCCAGACGCGGCAAGGTTCGACACGAATGTCTCAATCAGGTGGGCGGAGTCTCCAGACGACGCGACTGCGTTCAGCCGAGGAATGACGAAGTTGGGGCTGCCTGACATCGAGATGCGCGGTGTCCCAATTGACCACAAAACCGTCGCGCTCTTCCTCGTAGAGGCGGTCGCGCGCCGCCTCTGGGATGAAGGCTGGACAAACGACATTGAGATTGACGGATTCGGGGAAACGTTCATCGTAAGGCTCAGCGAGCCCAAGCCGGATGCATCCGGGCGGCGGCTTGTGACGGACGCGCAGGCGGTCCGCAGACTGAGGGGATAGCCTGGTCTCGCGGTATTCTTCGCCGCGCATGACGATCGGCGAACAAGTGGAATTCCTCTCGCGAGGCTGTGCAGATTTGATCAGCCCGGAGGATCTTGCCGTGAAGCTTGAGAAAAGCGCAGCTTCCGGCAAGCCCCTGCGAGTCAAGCTTGGGGTCGATCCCACCGCTCCGCACGTTACGCTCGGCTGGGCAGTCGTACTAAGGAAGCTGCGGCACTTTCAAGAGCTTGGGCACACTGCGGTGCTGATCGTGGGCGACTTCACGGCGATGATCGGCGATCCCAGTGGTAAATCGAAGACGCGCCCGCAACTCACTCGCGAGGAGATACAAAAACACGTTTCCGCTGTCGAGAAACAGTTCCACAAGGTGCTGATCAAGGAGCGGACGGAGATTCGCTACAACGCCGATTGGCTCGGAGGGATGAGTTTTGCCGATGTCATCCGACTGACGTCTCGAGTAACTGTTGCCAGGATTTTGGAGCGAGATGACTTTCAGAACAGGCTGGCGGAAGAGCGCCCGATCGGGATGCACGAAATCCTCTACCCTCTGTGTCAAGCCTACGATTCCGTGGCGGTCGACTCTGACATCGAGCTGGGTGGCACTGACCAAAGGTTCAACAACCTGATGGGGCGCAACCTGCAGGCCCAGTTCGGCCAGGAACCGCAGGTCGTGATGCTCATGCCGTTGCTCGTTGGCACGGACGGAAAGGAGAAGATGTCCCAGTCTCTCGGCAATTACATCGGCGTCGATGACGAACCAAACGACATGTATGGCAAGACGATGTCGATCCCAGACCAACTGATAGAGAGTTGGTTTACTTTGTGCACGGATGTGCCGGTGAGCGAAATCCAAGAGATAGAATCTCAGATATCAGCCGGCGCGCTCAATCCCCGCGATGCGAAGCGCAGGTTGGCGAAGGAGATCGTGACTTTGTATCACTCGGCCGAAGCCGCAGCGGCCGCGGATGATTACTTCATCAACACTTTCAGCAAACGGAGCGAACCTGTGGACGCCCCGGAGGCAGTCATTCCTGCCGAGTTGGTCAAGGATGGGGCCCTCACGATCCCAGCGCTATTGACATCACTCGGGATCACGAAGAGCAACGGAGAGGCTCGGCGACTGATGGCGGGTGGCGGCGTGAGCCTCGATGGCCAGCGCATGACCGATCCGACTCAAGGCTTCAGTGTGGAGGCGCTTGCTGGGAAGGTTCTAAGGGCCGGAAAACACACCTTCCGCAAACTGATGTCCCCATGACCAGGATCATCGCGTACTTCCGGCCTCACAAGCTCGAAGAGGTCAAGAACGCGCTGGGTGACCGGGGCGTGACTGGAATCACGGTCGGGGATGCTCGCGGGTGTGGCAGCAGCGAAGAACCATCAGAGTGGATGCTGGGCAAGGAGTTCGTAGTCGCATTGCCCGCCCGCGTGCGCCTGGAGGCAGTGGTGCCATCAGAGCAGGTCGAGGAGGCAGTCCAGGCGATTCTAGCTGCTGCGCGGACAGGCAGACCGGGAGACGGGAAGATCTTTCTGCAGCGGGTAGAGGAGGCAATCAGGGTCAGAACTGGGGAGAGAGGGCCTCCGGCGATCTAACAGACCGAACCTGTCGACGCCTCCGCCGCGTCCAATTTCGGGTATCAACACCCCTACCGAGGGATCACCTATGAAAAAAGTTCTCTTATGCCTCCCGATGCTGCTCTTGGCGGCAACGTTTGCCTTCGCCACTGACATCAAGATCAACGCTTCTTTGAAGGACGGCGACAAGATCGCCGGCAAGGTCCAGCTCAGAGTGACCGTTGAATCCGACGTCCCCGTCAACCAAGTTGAGTTCTACCATGATGGTCGGCTGTTGCTCACGGATACCAGCACACCCTATGTCCTTGACATCAACACGATCATTGAGGATGAGGGCGCCTACGAAGTAGAAGTTGCCGTTTATCTGACGAATGGAGAAAACAAGCGGCAAACGATTCGGCTCCTGGTCGACAACAACGTTGGCGCAGGTGCAGCTGTGCACACAGAGAATGCGGTCCGTTTTCTTCAGGTTGGTAACTACGATGGAGCGATCCAGGCTGGACTAGTCGCTCTGAAAGCTGACGAAAACCACGCACCTGCGAAGATTGCAGTTGCCCGCGGATTCTACGGTAAGGAAGATTTTGCTGAGGCGCAGACTTTCGCAGAAAGCGCGTTGATTGACGGCGAGAATCGCGATGCCTACGATATCCTCAGCGCCATTTTTGCGAAGCGATCGTTCCGACTCTTGGCAACAGGAACAGACAAGGCTAAAGCGATGCAGGAGATTACGCAATCGCTCAAGTCTGCGGTCCAGAATAGACGCAAGGCTATCCAGATGGACCTTCGGTCAGCGGGTACCCCCACCGACGAAAATGTGTTCCGCATCGCATCCCTCCACATTCAAAACAACGAGTTCGGCGCGGTATCAAGACTGATGCGAGCGCGATACAACGAGTTTGACCCAGACACGCGCGTTGCGAATATGCTGCTCTACAGTCTGCTTCGTCAAGGAAAGATCGCAGAGGCGTCAGCAGTCGTCGATCAAATGGGCAAGCACGGCGCGCCCGATGAGGCGACATTTGCGCTGATGGCAGCCGCGTACGCGTACTACCGAAACTATTCAAAGGCAGACGAAGCCTTGCGAAACGCAACCTTGGCGGGTGCTGACGACAATCCGCTTGTCATGACATCCGCCGCGTTTGTCGCGATCAAAAAGAACGATCGCCGCGCTGTGCAGAGCCAAGTCCAGGCCATGGTCCAGAAAAGCGTCGCGCGAGCCGAGGTGTACTTCTACCTTTCGGTACTGCAACTCTATCTCAACGATGTGATGGCTGCACGTGACAACTTTGAACGCACCTTGGTGTCGGATCCGCTGCTATACGACGCCTACATTCATGAGGGGTTTGTCTCGCTCGGCAAGGCCAGAGTAAGCGATGATAAGGAACTTTTGAATGCGCAGGCTGCAGGATACATGGAAGTCGCTCTCGAAGCCGCTCCAGACTCACCTGAAGCTCTCAACGGGCTTGCCATCGTATACTTGATGCAAAACAAAAATGCTGAAGCCCTGCGCATGGCAGAGGCGGCAGTTCGAGCGGGCCCAGAACATGCATTCACCTGGTACACGTATTCCTGCGCCCTTGACCGCGCTAGACAAACCGTCGAAGCAAAAAACGCAATCAGCCGAGCCGGCGAAATCGACACCGACAATCTCAAGGGTCGAGCAATCGCGACAGTCGAAGAAGCGTGGAACTACACGGTGACTCACGGTCGCATTGCAACACTCGTCCCTCCGCAGTAATCGTGAGCTGATGCAAAAAGGCGGCGTGCAGAAACGATGTTTCTGCACGCCGCTTCTCTGTTGCTAGCCTCGGGTTATTGGAGTATTCGGTAATTCCGCATCATCATGCGGTCTTCGTGTTCAAGATTGTGGCAATGATAGAGGAACAGCCCCGCGTAATGGTCCCAGCGAATAGCGAACTTTAGCGTCTCCCCTGGCATGAGCAGGAATGTATCAATCAGTCCTTCGTCGACATAACCCTCTCTCACCGTATCGTAACCGCTTTGATACGCAGGATCTATCGTGCGTTCGATCACTTGAAAACTCGGCCCGTGAAGGTGAATCGGATGCGCCATTTTGAGACCGGCCCAAGTGTTCTTGAACTCCCAGATTTCCAGATCCCCCCGCCTAACAATCTCATTCGGACTGACATTCTCCATTTCAAATGGCAAGTTGTTGAACAGCCACATTCCAGCATTCGGAACGATATCGAACGTGCGGGGATTCTTGTAGTTCACTGCTTTCTGCGGATTGAATCGCTCGAAAGGAGCCAGCTTTTTCGGAAGGTAAAGATTTTCTGGCTCTAGTCTCGTGACCGTAAAGGTTGTCAAGTCAAACGGGTGACCCTGTGGAAGCGCACCGCCGAACAACCCAGCACCTGAAAACTCCAAACTCTTGAGGACAACTTGCTGACCGACTTTCATGCCTCGGAAGTCCGCCCAAACTTCGATGCGCTGGCCGGGCGCGAGCATAACGTAAGGTTTGATCACCGGAGCTTCCAACAGCCCGCCATCGGTCGCGATCACCGCCATCGGCGATCCGTCAGACCAAGCCAACTTGTAGATCCTTGAATTGCTCCCATTCAAGAATCTGAGCCGATAACAGCGGGTGCCGACAGCATGATTCGGAAAGGGCTTTCCATTCACCAAGACCGTGTCACCTAAGAAGCCCTCGCGACCTCCCGTCTCGTAGATCAGTCCGTTGGATCCGCCAAATAGTCGATCCTGAACAACGAGCGACAGATCATTCCGTCCGCGCGGCAGAGGCAGCGCAGACTCCTCGTCATCGCTCACAACGATGAGGCCGGCCAAGCCGCTATAAACCTGGGGTCCCGTCTGCAGATCAGGATGCGGGTGATACCAATACGTTCCCGCCCGATTGATGACCGTGAAATCGTATAGGAACGACTCGCTTGGGCCAATTGCAAATCGAGGATGCCCGTCAGATGCCTCAGGGATATCGAGCCCGTGCCAGTGGACAATCGAGGGCTGATTGAGTTCGTTGACGAACATTGCTCGGAGGCGCTGACCCTTGCGCACTCGGAGGGTAGGCCCGAGATAGGAGTCCATCTGTCGACCGACGATGCCTCGAGCAGGGGTCGTCTCCTTTGCGAAAAAGCGGTTGACCGGAGTTACCTCCCCAGGAAGAATCTGAGCGGCGCCAGGAGTTGCAGTCAGGAGTATCTCCGCTGGCGGCTGGCGGAAGGCCTGAGAAGAGGCGAGCCGCGGCAACGCGACGAGCCCAGCCGCGGATGCGCCAGCGGCTTGAACGAAAGCGCGGCGCGATAAGTTTTTGTTGGTCATGGGATTTTTCGGCAGCCGATGCGGTCGCGCACTGGGCCACAACGCGTAACGCCTCTCTATAGATAGCCCCTAGCGGCCAGAAGGTTCACGCTCCTAACGAAATGCCTGCTTGCAGGAATGCGAGCTTTCACGTAGAAAATAAGCAGTGATCACCCGGATATCACGGGAACTCAGGAGGTAATCGAATGAAAAAACTCGCTTGGCTGTTGATAGCCGTTTTCGCGATCGCAGTACTGGGCTGTACTCAGGGCGATGACGCCGCAGGCGGCAGAAAAGACCCTGCTAACGACCCGCTCACAAAGGACGAGTAGTCTCGACCTGCAGCCGAAAAGCGTAGGGCGGTCGGCGGATTCGCCGACCGCCCTACATCTTGGATCAGTCTCGTACGGTCCAGAGGACGTGATCGATCCGGGATTGCCACCCGAACGAGAACAGCGTCCCTGGATCGTAGTAGGAGATCCGAGCATCGACTCTGCCGGTAACCGCCTGCACGAAGCGGTTCGGATTGCCGGAAGGTGTGACCTCGACAACCAAATCGGTTGCAGACGTCGACCGACTATCGACAATCTCCCAGGTGTTGGTCAAGTGGTTGTACAGCTCAATCTGCTGCATCACGCTGCTCGCTGGCGAGGCGGTGACAGAAGCCTCGAGCCGAAACTTCAGCTCAGAGAGCGTGAACGTCGGCACCGCCGACTGGAAGCCGACTCGCACTGACGGCAGGCCCAGGCCAACTGGCGGAACTTCTCGCACTCTGAAGTAGAGGTCGTCGCTTGCCGCAAGTTCAGCAAGGCCGCCACCGAGATGGACGCCCGTGATTATCGAGAAATGGGTCGGAGTGGAGTTTGCCACCTGACCGCTCAGCGCTGCCATTCCGAACCCGGAGCCGAATAAGCCCCCAGTTCCGCCGACGAGGGTCGCCGCTCCAGTGGTCGGGTTGATGCGATACGCGCTCTGGTTGCCCGCGTTGATCGTATAGAGCATCCCATCGGCGGAGTTGAACGCGAGTCCGTTGCAATCTGCACCCCCAAGCCCGAGGCCGCCGACGAGGGTGTGCGCCCCGGTCGTAGTGTTGATGCGGATCAGCTTCGTTCCGCCCGCGTCATCCAGCCCGTAGAGAACGTTGTTGACGGCATCATAGTCGATGCCCCCAACAGTGCCCCCCTGAGGGCCGCCGATGGTCGTCGCAACCAAAGTCACGGTATTGATCCGATACAGCTGACCGTCGCTCTGCCGAATGCCGTACAGGGTCGCGCTACCGGGGTCGAAGGCAAGCCCATTGATCAGAGTGGTGCCAGAGACGATCCCGAGATCAGCGACGGCCGAAGTGGTCGCGTTGATCGTAAAGAGGCGTCTGGTCGTGTCTATCGCGTAGAAGTTTCCCGACGTCGAGTCATACGCCAGCCCCTGGATCCCGGCGCCGACCTGAGCGACTTTCCCAAATGCACCATTCGTGGCAGCGACCGTCCCGAAATTGTTTGCGAAGTCCCCTGCGGCGAACACGGGAGGCGCAATTGCTGCCATCCCCGATCTGCACACGCGCAGCGGGTTAGCGAGCGCGTTTTGCCACCCTGCGTGGTGGATCGCGGTTCCAGCGTTGGAGCCTCCGGTACTTGTGCAGCCGCCATGAGTGTGCACACCAATCGCTAGCCCCGTGCTTTCGTCGATCACTGGGGAGCCTGAGTTGCCGCCAGTAGTGTCGGTTCGGTACCTGACAGTCGTCCCGGACATCGAGGTGTAAGGTCCTGCGTGCGTCTTCTGGACCTGATTCCACGTTGGTGAGACAGGTGAACTGACGGTTCCGTAGCCCGTGATTCGAATAAGCTGGCCACTCGGAGCAGGAGCGCTCGCGGCAAGAATATAAGTCGATCCTTGAACTTGGAACGGCTGGAGGAAGGTGTTTGAATTCGGGTTTACACCGAAGTAGGACCAGTCCAGGCCAACACCACCGCTCTGCCGCTGAACGGACGTCAGGTCAACCACATACTGGTCGGACGGCGGTGGGTGGTTGAGCGAGCCGTTGCTGTTTGACAGAGGAACGTTAAACTGCACAACGCTACCGCTCTGCGTTGGCCCGCAGTGGCCCGCAGTCGCAAACTGGCGGTTGAGGTCGTTGATCATCCATGCGCTGCAGCCAACAGGGAGAAGCCGAGCAGAACGCGGGTCGTTCGAAAGTGTGCGGAGGTCTGTGCCGTCACAGATGCTGTCGACGCCCTCACCAAGCTCGCCTGCCGTAACCGTAGTCATTCGGATTCGGTTGGGCCCAGTGTCTGGGTAGGCGATTAGCTCAACACGCACCGAGTCTCCGTTGAAGTATGCGGAGGTGTTCGCCCATTCGAACACGTGCCTTGAGTTCAGGCGTTGGACGGCCGCATCGCGCATAGACGTGAGTCGAAGATACGAAGCGTTATCCGCCGATGGATCGCCAGCCAGTGTGACGTTCGCGAACTGAAGCCGGAGCCACGGTGCACGAGGCACCCGGACGGTCGTCGTGAACACGACCGCGGGACCACTGCCCTTGTTGGTAACAAAGCCGGAGTCGACGTTGATGGATACATCGCGGCTCGGCAGTTCGGCGGTTTGGCCGAATGCGCCGCTCACAGCCCCAAGCGCGAAAATCGCCAGGACTGATCGCAAAGATCGAAATCGCATAGTTGCCCTCCTTAGAGATCTGAATCTGATGCCCGGTTATCGTGACCGCTTTCTGAAGGCAGAAAGTTCAGCATTCTGTGAACTTGACAGGTGCCGACTTCCGACTCATGTGCCACGATTCAACATTCAATATGACCGATTCGCGCCCCAATCGAGTAACGCTGGGCCTTGAAGAGGAGGTTTTTGTCATCGAACAAGATCGATTGACGCCAACGCTCCAGTCTCTCGACTACCTGCGAAAACTCTATTGGAAGAACCCGAAACGATACTCGAGGCACACCGCCAGCAATTTTGCCAGGGGCAAGGATCGACGCGAGTGCTTCATGGGATCGATCGAGATCGCCACTGCAATCCATGAATCAGCGGAGTCTCTGATCGAAGACCTGGTCTCACGCCGCACAGAGTTCGCTGATGCAACGCAGGGCGGGATTGTAGTTCCTGTCGGTTCGCTGTTCACGCTGAACTCACCCTCTAACACTGCATCTTCGCACCTCCACATCGGTGTCAAGAAAGCGCACCGCGACCGCGTTTACGCGAACCTCGCATATTTCACTCCTGTTCTTGCAGTCGCGAGTGCGAGCAGCCCGTGGTTAGAGGGGCAAACATTCGGTTCGAGCGCAAGAATGGCGCAGAAGAGTTTGCTCGGTCCGTTGCGCGAAGATCGCGAGTACCGGTTTCAAGATGTGATCGTAAGCAAACGCCTTGGAACAATCGAGCTGCGGATACTCGATCCGATTGCGGAGATTTGGAGATTGCGCGAAGTCCTCGCAGCAGCGATCGCCATCGCTTCATACGATGGCGAGCTCCCCTTTGATCGAGACGAATACAATCGGGAGCGAGAAGCGTGGGCGGTGCACGGTTGCAACGCGTTCGTGCAATCTCGATGGCAACAGATGCAGGCAATCTATCCCATGAGGCTAGAGTTGATTACCGAAACTTTCAGCATGCACTTGGATCGGGTAGCGCGATCTGGTGGCGTTGATGCAGCGTATCGCGAAGCGGATCGAGTCTGGCGCGAGCCTACTGGCGTCACGCTGACGGCCAAGCGCCACAACAGGTTGCGAGCGGTCACGGGTCTCGCAGGTTTCTATGCAATCCGGCTTCCCTACATGGCTTACAAGGGATACAAAGAATGGTATGGGAAGCCGTAGCGGGCTTAAAGGTCAGATAAAGGAGTTCGATGCTCAGGCATCGAACGTGAGTGCGATGTTCTTAGCCAGCCGCTTATCGTGCCTCTTGTTCCTCATTGGATTGTTCGCCATCGCCGGAGCACAGTCCCTGCGCCCTGCGCCAGATAGACGCGCAGATGAAGGTCACGGCCCACACCGAACGATGGTGATTCGTGGCGCGATGCTGATCGACGGTACTGGCGCGCCACCGAACGGCCCGGTAGACATTGTCATTGAGGGAAACAAGATCGCCTCTATACGCAGCGCAGGAACGCCCGGACTGCCATTGCGCCAAAATCGACCGCCACAAAATGCCGACTACGAAATCGACGCGACAGGAATGTACGTACTTCCAGGCTTCGTCGATATGCACGTTCACGCCGGCGGCGCACCAAAGAACGCGGACGCGGAGTACGCATACAAACTCTGGATGGCTCACGGCATCACCACGGTTCGAGGTGTCGCGCTTGCGGGTCATGATTTCTCTGTTCGCGAGAAGGAACGCAGCGCGAAAAACGAGATTGTCGCTCCGCGAATCTACAATTATCAGAGACCTGGCAGCGGGTGGACCGAAGGCGGAGTCGACTCGCCTGAAAAGGCGCGCAGATGGGTGCAATGGGCAGCGACGAACGGCGTTGACGGATT
The DNA here is from genome assembly GCA_041744215.1 of Fimbriimonadales bacterium. Taxonomy (GTDB): domain Bacteria; phylum Armatimonadota; class Fimbriimonadia; order Fimbriimonadales; family ATM1; genus JAHCHL01. The sequence continues at coordinate 84,129 of JBGTLG010000032.1, forward strand.
GAAACTGGGCTCACACGATCCGGACATCATGGCTGCGCTATTGGACGAAGCGAAGAAACAGAAGATGGGATCGACCGCGCACTTAGGGCAGATGGGTGTCGCACACATGAACGCAATCGATGCTGCGCGATTGGGCTTAGGGACCGTGACGCACTTTTACGGCCACTTCGAATCACTATTGAAAGACTTTGTCGTGCAACCCTGGCCAGTTGAAATGAACTATAGCGACGAGCAGTGGCGCTTCGCGCAAGTTGCGAGACTGTGGGACAAGATTCACGAGCCAGGGAGCGATGAGTGGAAAGCGTACTTGCGTGAGCATCTCGAACTCGGAACCGTTTTTGACCCAACAATGACGATCTATTCCGCAGGGCGCGACGTCATGCGAATGCGAAATGCTGACTGGCATGACACATACACGCTTCCCTCCCTGATGGAGTTCTTTGAGCCGAGCAGGAGTGCGCACGGCTCATACTGGTTCGATTGGACAACGCACGATGAAATCGCATGGCGCAACTTCTATCAAGTTTGGTTCAAGCTGCTAAACGATTACAAGAAGATGGGTGGTCGAGTCACAACAGGATCGGATTCCGGATTCATCTACCAAACTTACGGCTTCGGATACGTCTTGGAACTGGAGATGCTGCAAGAGGCCGGCTTTCATCCTCTGGAAGTGATCCAGTGCGCGACGATGAACGGCGCATTGACGTTGCATGAACCTTCGGGGGCGCCGCTCTCGTTCGGTATCGTTCGCACCGGGATGCTCGCAGACTTAGTAATCGTGGATGAAAATCCGCTCGCGAATTTTAAGGTGCTGTATGGCACAGGCCACGTGCGACTCGACGAAGCTGGGCGACCGCAGCGAGTTGGTGGCGTGAAGTGGACGGTCAAGGACGGCATCGCTTACGACGCGAGAAAGCTGCTGGCGGACGTTGCAGCGATGGTCGAGAAACAGAAAGCGGAAAAAACGTCCACCGGAAGCTGAAGATGATGAGGGCGCCTTCGCTATCCACGAAACTTTTCTAAGCAGAGATTGAGCGCGATTACTCGTTCTCTGTGACTCTCTTTTTCCGCCACTCGCGAAACTCTTTTTGGAAAGCTTCGCTTCTCGTGTTCAGCACCCCGAGCGTATGAAAGAAAACTCCGACACCCCACCCAATTGTCGGCCAATAGAACCAACTCAGCCGCCCGTCCCGGCTATCGAGAAACAAGAAAATAGCGCTCACAACGAGATAGGTGATCAGGTTAGCAAGCCAGCCAGCGCGCTGTTGGCCGACAAACTCAAGGAAATGGACTCGGTCCTCCCTCTCCTTTATCCACTGCTCTTCCGCTTGAGCAAGCGCCTCGTCAGAGATGCCGAGTTCCCTCGCGGCATCTACCATCGCCTGGCGATCAAGCGACTTGTGCGTCGCATCTATGGCGAGTGCGCGCCGTAGGATTTCCTCCTGGTCTCCCTCTTCAAACCGTTGCTGCACGACCCAGAATATACGCGATCGCCGCTTTGCGCGTTTCGGCAATCCTGCCCACGGGCTAAAATGACTGTGCATGCTTATCGCCGCTTGCGCCCTTGCTGCCGTCATTTTGCTCGCTGTCGGCTTCGTGTGGTACACGCGGAAAGTGTGGTTCTTTCGCGATCCTGACCACACGCAAACCCTACAGGACGACACAGTCATACGAAGCCCGGTCTACGGGATCGTCTCCTACATTCGCAAAATCAAGGGCGGCGAAGTCGAATGCGCGAAGAAAGGCGAAACTATTCGGATTGAAGAGATTACCAAAGACGATTGGCCGGAGGGAGAGGCGGACGGATGGCTGATAGGCATAGCCATGACAGCGCTCGACGTCCACTACCAATACTCCCCGGTGGCCTCGAAGATCGGAAGGTTTTTCCATCTCGCCACCGGCCGCAATCTCCCTATGTTCGATCTGTGGGAGTACGTGCGGATCACGTGGCTTCGCAAAGGGATTCAGCTCTTCGCCCGAAAGTACGTCCTCGAGAACGAACGCCAGACGATGTGGCTGCACGGCAAAAGGGTGAAACTCGCTTTAGTGCTCATTGCAGATAAATTCGTTGACAAAATCACCACCTTCGTCAAGGAGGGCGAGCAGGTACCCGCTGGCGGAAAGCTAAGCTTCATCGGGCGCGGGAGCCAAGTCGATGTGGTCATCTGCGGGAACTCCGATCTGGCTGTAAAAGTTGCTGAGGGCGAGCCGGTCAAGGGACCTCTGACCGTTTTGGCTGTTTTAGCACCTGCCGCCGTCCCAACCGCGCCCATAGAAGGCGTATAGTTAACCGTTCTGGACTGGGCATCTGATGAGACTCTTTCAAATCACCGCCTCGCTCGTTTTGCTCGCCGCTGTGGGTGGGGCCGGATCAGGCTGTAACAACACCAACCTCCTGAGCAAGAATGAGGAGATCCGGCTTGGCAGGGAGGGCGCCGCAGAGGTGGAGAAAGCCTATCAGGTCAGCACCAACCCGACCGATGTCGAACTTATCGAGGGGATCGGACAGCGGCTGGTGACCGCCAACAACCTGACGGAGTGGCCTTACACGTTCAAGGTGCTCGAGAGCCGGGACGTTAACGCTGTATCTCTCCCAGGGGGGCCGATCTACGTCTTTCGGGGCCTGCTAGACATGACGGAGGGCGATGTTGATGAATTGGCGGGTGTGATCGCTCACGAGATTGCCCACGTGGAGCGGAGACACGTAGCCAAGGCATACTCCAAGAGCATCCTGGCTGACCTCTTGATCATCTTTGGAACCAGCGGGTCGGCCACCAGCGCGGCCGACATCGCAAATGTCTTCATTCAGTTGAGATTTAGCCGGGACGCTGAGTACGAATCCGACCGCCTCGGGATCCGGTATTCGTATAAGGCAGGCTACGATCCCAACGGGCTGGTCAGGTTCTTCAAAAAACTTCGCCGGCTGGAAAAGCAGGGACGAGGAGACATTGTCTCGAACAATCTAAGGACTCACCCTCTGACCGATGCCCGAATCGAAGCCGCCGAGCGAGAGATAGCAGCCACCGTGAAGCAAATCACCCGAATTGAAGAAGCCGCGCATTTGGCGGCCCTGAAGCGCCAAAAGTGAAGATTGCCGCCGTCATACCCGCGTACAACGAAGAGCACCGGATTGCCTCCGTACTTGAGGCGGTCCTCAGAGCTGCGCTTCCAAATGAGATCATCGTCGTCAACGACGGTTCCACGGATCGAACAGCGATGGTGGCTAGGCGGCACAAAGCGGTTCATGTCTTGGACCTCCCTCGGAACATGGGTAAAGGCGCAGCGATGGCCGCAGGAGTTCGCGCGACTGATGCCGACGTAATCGTTTTCATCGATGCGGACCTCGCAGGGCTGCGGCCGCATCACGTCGATGACATCGTACGCCCGGTGATCAACGGGTGCGATATGTGCGTCGGCGTGTTTCGTCGAGGAAAGTTTTGGTCAGACGCGGCGCAAGTGATTGCTCCATACATCAGCGGACAGCGAGCGATGCACCGCGATTTGATAGAGCAGATATCATGGCTCGACGAATGTCGGCTCGGCGCAGAAGTAACGATTAACACCGTTGCGCGAAAGCGTAAAATGCGCATACGAAGAGTAATCTTGAACGGAGTCACACACGCCACTAAGGAACGAAAGTTTGGCTTCGCCAAAGGTACTGCGCAAAGAGCAAAGATGTACGCGGAGATTGGCAAGGCAATGGTGAAGACGCGCCGCAGGCTGTCAAAGTGAGTCTGTTTCGCTTCGCGCTCCTGCCGCTTCTCCCATTGATCTGTTCTTGCAGCGCTGAAGAGCAGCAGTTAGTTCTGACGGCAGAACCACATCCTCTCGCTAAGAATGTTCTGCTCGTTTACAACTCGCGCGATCCAGACGCTATCGACATAGTGCGCACTTACCAGCAGGCACGAGGCGTCCCAAACACAAACGTTGTCGAAGTATCGGTGCCTGCAGAGGAAAACATCGGCTGGAAAGAGTATGAGACGACAATCCGCGACGTGATTCTAGACCGAATCGTCAACCAGAAGCTCAAGATCAACTTCATCGTGTTGACGAAAGGTGTGCCGCTCAGACTAAACAACAACGGCGGATACGGTCTTGATTCGATGCTGGCAGTTGACGCGCATCCGAGTCGTCAAGAAAAGCCGCTCGATCCTATGCCGATGAGCAACTTCACGCAACAGGATTTTGAGCGCGTGCGCAATCCTTACTTCGGCAAAGACGAGCCATTCGACAGCGATAAGTACGGCTTCTACCTGGTCACGCGCCTCGACGGCTACACGAAATCAGATGTGCTGGCACTCATTTCCCGTGCGCTGCGCGCGAAGCCGGAGCAGGGAGAGTTCTTACTCGACGCCTCGCCCGAAAAAACCTCCGGCGGATTCGCAGTAGCCCACCAATCGCTCGTCAAGGCCCGAACGGCCCTGACGAAGAAAAGCTTCGAAGTCTCCTTCGACGAAACCGCGAGCTTCGTCGGCGGCAGGGTTGGCCTTATGGGCTACGCAAGCTGGGGCAGCAACGACTCCGCGTTCCGCGAGCACCTTTACCGGTCATTAGAGTTCAAGCCCGGAGCGCTGGCGGAAACCTTCGTTTCGACAAGCGCGCGGACTTTTCGCCCCACGACCGGCGGCCAAAGCCTGATCGCCGACCTAATCAAGCAAGGGGTGACGGGGGTCAAGGGCTACGCCAGCGAGCCATACACGATCGCGCTGGCTCACGTGGACATCCTCTTCGACCGGTACACGTCGGGCAGGAACCTGGCCGAGAGCTTCTACGCCGCATCCCCGATGCTGAAATGGAAGGACGTTGTGATCGGAGACCCGCTTTGCTCTCCGTACGCAAACAAGTAAAGACCGGCCATTCCCGCGCCGAGAATCTAAGTTAGCCGACAACGGTCGGGAGGGAGACCCAGAATCATGCCAGGTAGCTTTCTGAGGCTTGGGGAACTGCTTGTTGCTCGACAGGTTATCAGCAACTTGCAGCTTTCTGTCGCCTTAGCCGCACAAAGATCCTCCAAAAGGCGGCTTGGGGAGATCCTCGTCGATAGGGGATATGCAACGGAGGAACAGATCGCAGCGTGTTTAGCCGCGCAGTACGGGTACGAGGTGGTTGATCCCGCTACTGTCCAGCCCGAGCAGGACGCCCTAAATCTGGTGGAGCCTGAACTCGCACTGACCGCAGAATTGTTGCCCATCAAACGCGTCGGAGCAACGCTTGAGTGCCTAATCTCTGATCCCATTGACATTAGTTGGACCGATCGCATTGCCCGAGTCACCGGGCTAAGACTCGTACTCTCGATCGCGCCACACTCAGCGCTGGTTTCAGCCATACGAACCTGGTATCGCCTCGATCCGGAAAAAACCATCGGAAGCGCGTCACGCGGCATCCCGCAATTGCCCGAGCGATACGGCTCTGTTCAAGCGCAGTTCTCAATCGACGGTGCAACACTCGTCAACGCTATCGACAAAGTCCTCGGCCGAGAGATCAGTTTATTGTTCGTGCCCGAGATACCTGGCTCCGGTGAACACCATGCAGAAATGATTCGGTGGTCAGCGAGGGCGAGCGGGCCAGGATTGGCCGCAGTCCACGATTGGTGGGAAGCCGACGGCGGTGGTTGGGCAGTCATCGAGCGACTTAGCGGCGAGACACTCGAAAACGTTTTGATTACGAGAGGTCAGCGAGTGCCATCCCAAGCCGCCGACATCATCTCCGAAATCGCCGAGGGCGCGGACACCCTCGCGGTTGCCGGTGGCAAATGTGGGCTGATCTGCCCACAAAACACCGTCTTGCTTCACTCGAACCGCTGCGTGCTGGCGCCACTTTCCGCGCCGCCCCATTCATACAAAGCGCCAGAAATTCTTGCTGGCGATGAAGGCAGCAGCGCAAGCGACGTGTTTTCTCTGGGTGTGCTCCTATTTCATTCGGCAACCGGAACGAATCCGTTTGAGCATGAGACAGTCGCGGAAACGGAAGCTGCGATGAGAGAAGGACCATCATGGGATGTTTCGCCCCTTCCGTCCGCTATGGTCAACATCATCAGGCGATGCCTGAATCCTGACCCTCTCCACAGGTTCGTGTCGCCACTGCAGCTAAGCCTCGCACTCAAGTCATGCGATTGGCCGAGCACGATGCACGTTCAGGCGCGACCGACAAGCGTGACCGCGGCAGACCGAGAAGCTCTGCTCGATGCGGTAACGAGCGGATACCAGTCGCCTGAAAAGCCAACGTTCTGGAACAGGCTGTTTGGCCGAAGAGCGGCGTAAGGAGCGAAAGGGATGAGAACTATTTCAGTTACCAGCGGAAAAGGCGGAGTCGGAAAGTCCAACCTGTCTTCAAACATCGGCATCGCATTAGCAGAGAGAGGCAAACGCGTCGTGGTTTTCGATGCTGATCTTGGACTCGCAAATGTAGACGTCATTCTCGGAGCCCGCGCGCCATACACGCTGCAGCACGTGATCTCCGGTGAAAAATCGCTCGCGGAAGTTGTTACCAGCGGCCCGGGTGGAATCGGATTCGTTGCAGGAGGTTCTGGCGTCGAGTCTCTCATCAATCTCTCCGGTCCGCAGCTCGAGCGATTTCTTATGGAGATCGAAGGGCTATCCACGGACACAGATGTTTTGATCTTTGATACCGGAGCAGGCGTCGACGAATCTGTCATGTCATTCTGCGAAGCGGCCGACGAAACCATCGTCGTTGCTACGCCCGATCCTGCCAGCATTGCGGACGCATACGCGACCATCAAAACGCTGTACGCAAGAAAGCCAAACGCGAAGATTCACGTTGTGCTGAACATGGCGCCTTCATTCCACATCGGGGAATTGACATTTGATCGACTCAATACGGTCGCCCAGCAGTTCCTCAAGCGGCCGCTCAGCTTTCTTGGAAGTGTGCGACAGGACCCCACTGTTGTGGATTGCGTTAGACGCCGAAAGCCGTTCGTTGTCGAAGCTCCCAACTGCGCCGCTTCCGAGGACGTGAGGGCAATCACACTGCGACTGCTTGGGCACGTTGTCGAGAAACCGAAGGAAGGATTGGGCGTGCGCCTGCGAAGCGTGTTCGGTCTCGGCCTCAAACGATCAGCTTAGAGTGGGACCCGTTCATTCTTCCGCTTACGACAACGACACCTGAGTCCGATTAGCGCGATAGCTACAGCGCTCAGTGTCCCTGGTTCTGGCACGACCCACATGACAGCTCTCGCGCCGCCATTCGGGCCAAGCTCCCTCGCATATCCGATGATGTTCCCCATTTCGTCAATCCCAAGTGCCACGGAGCGCTCGCCCTGGCCGTGAAACTGAGGAGGGAGGAATCGGTGCAAGTTAACGAAGGACTCCACTGTTCCCGACCACACGCCGGCGTGGTTTCCGACTCCGAAAACCGAGATTTGTCCGACCTGCTGAATTCCATTCGTTCCAAACAACTGTGAGCCCCCCGTTGGGAAAGGATGGAGGTCAATATAACTTTGCGGCGATCCAAACCAAATCGCGGCGTGGCTGATGTTATCCACGCCTGCATACCCAACCTGTTGGCCGTTTGCTACAGCGTATGCCCAACTTGCGTTGGAGCCCTGCGGATTGAGGTCAATGAAACTCTCCGGTGTGCCCTCCCAGAGTGCGGCGTGAAACGGCCCGCCGAAGCTGACGCCGCCCACTTGTTGCACGCCGTCGGTCGCGGTCGCATCGCTCAGACCCTGTGCGGGGACGGGGTGAAGATTCACAACGCTGCTCGCCGAACCCCTCCACAGCAGCGCGACAGATGGCCCCTGATCAGTGAATGTCCCGACGCCAACCTGGATGTCTCCTCCGATGCCATGGCCAACAGAGTGAAAGAACCCCGCAGGATGAAGATCCACGTAGTTCTCGGCAGCGCCGAACCACATCACGGCCCGCGACCGGTAAGGGTTTTCTCGCTCGACGTATCCGATTTGCCTTCCGGCGTTGGCGCCCATAGCGTAAGAATTGTGAAATCCCGCCGGGTGCAGGTCGATGAGACTTTCAGCTGAACCCGACCACAGGAGCGCATGACTCGGCCCCGTCAGACCGATGTTGGAATGTCCAACCTGTTGCCCCCCCCCGATTCCCCAACCGTATGAAACGGAAAATGGCACACCGGGGCCGTGAAGTACGACGGCATTGTATCCGATGGCGTATGCGTGAAGCGCCAGCAGAGCGAGTGTGACAGCAGTCTTCCGTCGTGACTGAATCATCTGCGTTCTCCTTTCGAATATACGGCAAAGCGGCTTCCCCGGGCAAGTTTTCTTGCCCGGGGAACTGCCAGGTTTGGTCATTGGATTCTCATGTACCTCGCCATCGAGACCCGTCCGGCCACGATGAAGAGCATGTAGTCGCCGGGAGGGGCGACTCCCGCGTTCTTCGGCGTGTACACCTCGATCGTGTCGTCGGTGCGATTCAGAATGGTCATTCGGATGAATCTCTGATTCATGTCGAGTCCGTGGGTCGTCGCTCCCAATCGGACCAACGTGACCTGGTCCACGATTTGGGCTGCCTTCGTTTGGACAATCAGTGTGCTGTCGTACTCCATCGTCAAAGTCGGGGTGGTTCCGTCAATGTGCAGGGGCTCAGAGCCCAAAAACATAAAGTAGTACGGCATCAAGAGCTGTGCGCTATCTTGGCCTTCTCCACCCCCAGTTAGGACGGCGGCGGTCGGCAGAAGGAGCGCCTTGGAGTGATACACCCGTGGCCGCGCCATCTCGACGGTCTCTCCAAACCAAGTGTCGGTTTCGACGTCATAGAACTCGGCAGTCATGACGGGTTCGTTTTCCCACCATGTGCTCCCGGGCCCGTTGACGCCAGCGCCGCCGAGGGCGGCGATCCTTCCGTCGGGAAGGGCGACCAGGTTACACTCCGCGCGAGCGCGCATCATGTCGGCGGTGGCGGTCCATTGCGCTTGTTCTCCATCGTTCAGGTTGATCTTCGCGCCCTTCTTGGTTGCGACCATCGTGTTGTCGGGATCTGGGCCTCCAAACTTGAACACGTAGCCCGCATGGAGTGGATGCGTCTGAGGAATCCACATCACCGCGCCGCTGCCGTACAGGGGATGTGCGTTCCCAAATGGAGACCACTCGGCGGCGGACCCGGACGGTGGAACCTTCAGCGCATGTGTTTGCCAGGCAGCTTGCCCGGATATCCTCAGTCTCTTCCCCGCATAGAACACCTTCTCCGTGTTCGGGTCTTGCGGATCGCAGAATGTGAACATGAACGGATACAGCGGAAGCTGTAACAGCGGCGTGGGTTGCAACAGAGTCCATGCATTCGGCTGCCAGACTTCCGGCTCATCAACCTCTTCGCCCTGTATCTCCCTACGGTGCCCGCCAGTTGACAGCATCCGCCCATCGCGCAGTAGTGTTGGGGTTGGATACCAGCGGGGCTCGTGCATGTCGGCTTGTCTTGACCAAGACAGACTCGAATAGTCGAACCGATACACGTCCTTGATTCCCATGTGATGTTCTGTGGGGTGCCAAGCGTCGCCGCCGATCACGAGCGCGCTACCGTCGGATAGGAGCGCATGACCGCTGCAGAATAGCGCCGCGTTCACTCGGAACTGTCCCTCCTGGGACTCCGTATGAAACTGTCCGGTGAAGGCGTTATATACGTGCGCTTGGGTGAAGGGGTCACCACGGGTTCCCCCTGGCACGCCGAAGATCAGGATGTTCCCTCCGCGCAGGTGGATCATGTGGATCGCCTGCACGTTCGGCCACGTGCCCGAACCTTCGTCGAGTAGGGGGCCCCAGTACGAGAGCCCCTGCGCCGCAAGCGGCGAGACGAGAAGCAGCCCGCCCACGGCGGCTGCACCGATTTTCATTTTCATGTCTTTCCTCCAAGTTCTTTGCTTCGCGCGATCAGGTCCTCCTTTGTTCGGCCGAGCCCCAAAAGACCCAGTGGTCTTAAGAACGGAATGCGTAAGTCCTGCGTTCCCGAATCGACGCGAATCGTAAGGCTGCTTCCGCGCCGCTCCACAACCAAGTTGTGCGGCTCCACATTGCGTACCTCAACTTAAATATCGGTCACTCGCACGCTCTTCCAGTTTCCGTTGAAACTCCGAGACGTGCCTGCGCGCGACATCGAGAAACTTCTCGTAATCCACTTGCGCGGCTTCATACTCCGATCGCAACGCATCCAATCGCCGCCGCATCTCTTCGAGTGTAATCGCTGCGCGAGACTCCGCATCTGACTGAATCCGCTCTGCATTCGCTCGGGCCTCTCCGAGCATCCGATCCGACGTCTCCTGTGCCGCGCGAAGGATTGGGTCTGCCGAATGCTTCTCTTGATCGAGCTGTTCAAGGCGTGCGGTCTTCTCGCGCGATTCCGTCTCCGCTCGTGCAACCCTCTCGCTCAGCAATCCTATCTCCGCGAGCAGGTTGTCCCGCTCGGCTTGAATCTTGTCGAGCTCGCCAACCCGGGCCTCGGTCTTAGTGAGGCTCTCTTCCATCGCGGCCGCGGTGGCGGCTAAATCGTCTCGCTCCGCACGCACCTGACGCAGATCCTCTTGCAGCTGCGCGACTTCCTTGGCCACCTGGTTGAGAAAGGCATCAACCTCCTCGCGAGTGTATCCGCGAAAGGACGTGTTGAAGAGCGGCCGCTTGGCCGCCCCGGAATCGCCGATGTTGTTTGCCATTTCGGTTCCCCTTTGCGGGGTTTCTATGGCGATGGGAGCAGGATTCGTGCCAATCGAGGATTAGTTCTCTGGTACCAGGATCGGGACCGACCGGATTCGCTTTTCGAGCATCCTCGCGATCTTCTCTACAAACTTGGCGTCGATTCCCTCCGAGCCCATCAAGAAGACTCTTACGTCACACCTCCCAAGTACGAAACGCAATGTGACTCTTGTGGGCTCCGCATTAAACCAGTGGATTGCGCCGATCGTTTCTCCTGAGGGAAGAGGAGTTCCCGGCACGATCCGGCCCGCGGCCATGCTGCGTCTGCGCTTTGCATCGGATAGCGCGGATTCGTGATCAGGACGAATTTGAATCCCAAAGTTGAGTTCGCGAACCGGAATCATGCGTTCTTCTCCAGACTCACTGTCCGAAGAAACAGTCCTGACTTCGTTCGACCGGAACGATTGCCCGAGAAGGGTGACGCGATTTCCAATTGTAACACCAGTATGGGCTCCCGGGATGGCATCACCCAAGCTTTCAGCAGCTCTTCCAATGTAAGTCACGTAGCCTTCCAGTTCCTCAACGGGAACTAACAGCTTCAGCACGATCTGTCGAGTTATGTCGGTCTCCTTCGGCTCAATGACTTCGGAGTATCGTACTCCATACCAAGGGGACTTCGTTTCCAAAAACTTCACACCGTCAGACACGCGCTCAACGAGCGCATTGCGCGGCGGAAGCGCGACTTGCGCCGATTGTCCCATAATCGCAATGAGTGAAATTATTAGCATGATCTTGATTCTCCTACATGTACTCCGAGATTTCGCTGGCTTTCAATATCATGGTTAGACCTCCGGTCGGGTGTGGGCTCCACGGATCACCCGACCCAGGCCAAACAGCTTGCCAAACTTCTTCTTCAAGATACTTCTCAAAGAAGTAGACGAGTCGAGACTTGTACGTTCCGGTCACACTCCAATCGATGGCAATTCCCGGAGACTCGCCAAAGTGCATTGAACCGTCCCAAACATTCCCGGCATAAACTGCAAATTGATGATAGTTGAAATCTTCATTCGCATGACCCTCGGTTTCATCATCCCAAGGTGCTCTGAAAACCGGCTTTGTCACGATTCTCCATCTGGGCCATCCGGAAGAGTGCGGTTGATACATTGCTTGCGCAAGCGAATACGTTCTTTGGGCTTTCATCGGATACCCGCCGACAGAAGTGTTCAAGCAAACAAGAAAGTCAGCGAAGTCGTTGCATTGGCCCTTTAAAGGCACTTGATCAATTTGACCCTCGATGAACGACCGAAGAAAAAAGACTTCATCCGTCGTTGACAATTCGAACGATGCATCTACGGGCCAAGCGTACCATACGTCTTCCGGATCATACACTCCATTTCGCAACAGTTTCTCTGTTAACTTCGCCGCCGCGCCGCTCGCTGTCATTTCCTCCCGGGCCCAAGTGCAGGATATGCGCAAGACATTCGCCCACGCTGGCGCCATGGGCGTTACCGGCGCATCTAATACGAAAAATGTTTCGGATGTGTAGTACCACCCGGTAGACATAAAGCCGGTTCCAGGAGGATCCTCGTTTGGCGTCGCCAGGATTATCATCGCTTTCAGCAGAGCCCGCTCGATGAAGTCGGGTGCCTCGTCCGGAAACCAGTGGGTGTCGTTGGGTCCATAGGCCTCATAGGTCGGACCCTCCCACCAGTACTGCGGCCCTCCCGCCAAGCTCTCCAACTCAGAAAAGTAAAGGTACCAATCCCCAGGCGTCGTCTCCTCCCACTCGATTTGAAGCCCCAATCGGCTCCCCATCTTGAAGCAGAGCGCTTCTCCCAGATATGGGCCCTCAATGACATCCTCGGCCGAGTCTTCGAGCCCGTGCCTGATCTGGTACCAGTCGCCACTCTGGCCTTCAACCACGATCTTCAGCCTAGGCGCCAGCCCTTGGGGAACCAGCACCAAGACCAGCAAGCCGATAAGGCTAAGCTTCTTCCACACTCTGTTCCTCCGAGTTACACCATCCTAACGAGTCCTTTCCGTTCTTGGTTCCCGGCACCGGAAGACGGATAGATTTGTTCCTATGGTACAACCCACCTGGCCGCGGAGAGATGGCAGAGTGGTCGAATGCGGCGGTCTTGAAAACCGTTGGGTGTCAAAGCCCCGGGGGTTCGAATCCCTCTCTCTCCGCCAAAAAGCAACTCATGGACGAGGGACACATCGGCGTAGACGAAAGCGGAAAGGGCGATTTTTTCGGCCCCTTGGTCATAGCAGCCTGCTATGTGGGCCCCGAACACCTCGCAGAACTCGAAGGCGTCCGCGATTCCAAAACGCTAACCGACAAAAAAGCGACCGACCTTTCACGCAACATCCGCGCTGCCTGCCCGTTCGAAATCGTCTCCATCAACCCGAAAAAATACAACGAGCTCTATGAAAAGATGCGAAACCTCAACCGACTGCTCGCATGGGGACACGCTCGTGCGATCGAAGAGGTTTTGAAAAAGCATGCTGCATCGCGAGTCGTCAGCGATCAGTTTGCCGATCCAAAAGGTCTAAAAAGCCGGCTCTTCGAACTCGGCAAAACCGTGGAACTCGAATCGCGGGTTCGTGCCGAATCAGACATCGCCGTCGCAGCGGCATCGATACTCGCCCGCGCAGAGTTCCTAAGAAGACTCAAGATGCTGTCCGAAGAGTTTGCTATCGAATTGCCGAAAGGCGCCGGACCTCAAGTGATCGAAGCAGGGAAACGCTTCGTCGCGAAACACGGCGAAGATCAACTGATTGAAGTCGCGAAGCTTCACTTCAAAACGAAGCAAGCTGTGCTTGATTAGACCACCTTCCCCGTCCTAAAAACGTCCAACTCCGGTTCGATGAATCGGAACACCGGATACTTGCCGTCTCCGAAGTTCAGCTCGATCATCGGCCGGATGATCTGCTCGTTCATCACACGCTCAGCGAGATCCTTGCGAAGCCCTCCGAGTTGCATCACCAGTACCTGCAAATGCACCTTTCCCAGTGCGAGCGATCCGACACGCCTCGAATCATCAGTGGTCAGCGTTTGCCCAAGGATTGCGCGAGCAATCTCGCGGTTGTGATAATCAATTGCGTCGAGATAAGCTGTCCGCGCTTCCCTTCCGCCTTCCAGCAACGAAACCTCGACGTCGTCTGGATAGATCAATGCGGACTGTCGCTGCACTTTATCGAGGGCATCGAGCAGCGCGCCTTGCGCAGGTTCTGGTAAACCCCGCTTGTACTTTCCCGTAACCGTCGGCGACGCGAATTTTTCGAGGTGCCCGCTCCATTGCCGGATCAGTTCGCTCTTTATCTTCCAGTGTCGGTGCGCGGCCCGCAAGTCGGATTCGCCGGTCGGACGACCATAGCGCTGGTTGTGCGCATAAATCACGAACTTGTCAGTTGGCAGCGCTCTCTCCTGTTCACCAGGCACATGAAGCGACAGCGATTTCACATTGAGAAACTCGTCCACCTCGAAGCCGAACAGCGCAGGGTCCTTCGGCTTTACCGCGTGAAGGAAGATCGCGCCTTTGTCTTCGATCAGCACCTTCTCCATCACTGAGTACCCTTTAGTCAGCGCATCCATCGCGTTGAGCAAGATTCCGTCAACGCTCCCCTGCATGTTTGCAAACATCTTCTCGATAAACTTCGTTCTCGAAGAATCTTGCGGAACAAGCTCCCATGGCACCGCAAGCGCGCCAAGCTTCTTAACTGTGATTGCGCTCTTGATCAGAGGATCGCAGAGCATCTCTTCGTAGGCGTCGAGAGATATCCTCTGGCCAAAGACCGCGTTAGCCGCGCCCGGATAGGTAAGACCCGCCTTAACCGCGCGAGCGATCGCCGGTGCGTAGTCCTTCGGTTTCTTGCTTCGGAGTCTGCTGAAGAGTTTCATTCGAATCGCTTCTATGGTCGCGCCGTGCCGGTTTGTCAACCATTTCGCTCTCGGGATCGGATTCCGATCCCTTTACCGTGGCCGAGAGCGCTGCAAGCTAAAGCCAGCGCGCACACGAGATCGTCATGAAATCCCGGAGCAGCTGAGTACTTCGTGTGTCCAGTTTCATCAACCTTCGCCTCATAGTTTTCGAGCTCGACGATAAGAGCAGGCTCAGAGGTCAGGCGGATGCGCGCGTGCTCGATCAGCGCACCAAGGAACTCGATCAGTTCCGGCTTCGATCTGCGCGAGAACGAAAACGGTACGACATACAGATCTCGAAAGTCGGACGCGAGATTCTCGGTGGGATGATCTCCTGCACCTGTCCGGTCGCAAACAACAACGCTCGCTTCAACCTCTTCGGCGATCCTTGCAACACGTTGAACCGAATGTGACCAGCGAACCCCACTCCAGCGGTCGACGTGGATCACTTCGCTTCGCGAGCGATCGCCCCGAACAGCGACAACTCCGACGTAATCTCGATAGCGTGCCCAATCGACTCCGAGATACACTGGTCCGCGGTCGACAATGGGCGACACTAAGCAATCGTCGATCGCGTCCATCGCGAAGACCGCCGTTTGAGAATCGATGAACTCAGCCTCGTACTCAGTTTTGTAAGCGCGCTCAGAGATGATCTCTCGCTGTATCGAAAGGAATTGCTCCCCCACTCGCGGGTTCTCGATCGAAGGCGACTGTCTGCTCCAAAATCCCCGCTCGCCGGCTTGGCCTCGAAGAAACATTCGGTAGAAGTAGTTTCTTCCTCGCGGCGTGCTGATCAGCGTCATGCGTCCGTCATTCGCCGCAGGCATTGGCATCGCGACTTCGGTTATCAACGATTCAGGAATAAACGCAGCCTCGTCGATGAGAACATGATCCGCTCCGATGCCCCGCAAGTTCTGCGCATCGTGTCCTGATCGAGCATCCAAGATATGGATGGTTTGAGCCGTCGCTCCCTTTCCCTCGACGATTTTGAGTGTCGGATGAGGGGACACAGCAACCGTAAAGGAAACTCCAAGCGCGGTTAGCATCCATCTCACGCGCTCAAAAACGAGCTTTGCCTGAACGAGTGTGGGCGCGATCGCGAGTTGCACACTGGTTGCGGAAGAGGCAATCCGGATCGCGATGTCTGCTGCGGACGCGTCCGATTTCCCCCATCGCCGCCCGCAAGCCAGCACGCGAAACTTCGCGTCTGATGTCAGGTATTCGAGTTGACCGGCGTGAGGAGTCCAGCCTTCGGTTGAGAGTCTTTCTAAGAAATGCGACAGCACTCAACTCCTTTCACCGCTGCGGCGGTTGTCAACCACTCTCTCGTTCAGTTGGCTGCGGTGCAAACAGCGCTATGAAACATAGAGCCCCCGCGCTTACGCGACGGGGGCTGGGGGAGGAGAGGAACGGTTGATAAAGACTTATTGGATCATTCGTATCAATTCTTGTACACTCTTTGGACCTGCAAACACCATCCAATGTTCCCCTTGCGACCAACCGATCGCGTTCATTTGACCGACGCGGCTCCAGCCAATTCCGGGTGCGCCGCGCACTGGCTGAAACTCCTGCTTCTCACGTTGGGGGAAGGCCAGCAGATAGTATTGGTTTTGTCCATCGGAATACACGACTCTGCCGACTCGGCAATCAGGGCAATCGACGATTCCAACCTCGACGACCCGAAGGAATCCTTGCGAAATCGGAGGCATCTCCGTTTCACGATTGAGTTGCTGGCGAATCCAGCTTGCAGCCTGAGTCTCGTCTCGCGGCGTAAACGACGGGAAGGAGACGGACGCGGCGCTGAGCGTCCTCGCCAAGTCATGGTTGCCTACAACGCTTGGATCAACACGATAGATGTAAGCCGCCCCAAGAATGGATGCAGCCACTATGCCGGCCAACGCCCCACGGTACTTGCGAACGATCGTCTCAGTGCGATGTGCACGGTCGATCTCTCTAAACCTTGCCGAACACTTTGACCACAATTCTGGATTGTCGATGGTTTTGATGTTGTCCTGAACGCAAGTCTTCGTCTTCGTCACCCAAAGGTACTCGCGCTTGACGTCAGGATCATTTTCGATCATCGATTCGATGGCGGCTAACTCTTCACCGCTCATCTCGCCGTCGATGTAAGCATTGATTTGCGATCTATCCATTATTCGTTCTGGCTTCCCTTGATGTACCCTTCTTGTCTTGCAAAATCTGTGAGCTTCTCACGAAGGGCTGCACGCCCTCTCGCAATTCGAGACCGCACCGTTCCGATAGGCACTTCGGTCGACTTCGCAATCTCTTCATAGCTCATACCTTCTACGTCGCAAAGCAGGATCGCAATACGGTATTCGTCCGGAAGAGACGCAAGCGCCTCTTCGACCTGCTCACTCATCAGCCCATCGAACAGCTCCGCGCTTGGATCCCCGTCCTCGGCTGGAATGAACTCCGCAGCCGAATCGGCTTCCAGGCTTCCAAACTCGGGCCCGCGCTCCTTGCGCCTGTACCGGTTGATATAGAGGTTTGTAAGGATCCTGAGCAGCCAAGCCTTGAAATTGCGGCCATCGAAGCGTTCGTACGCCTCGTAAGCTCGAACCAGGGCCTCCTGCGTCAGATCCTCAGCCTCTTCCCGGTTCCGGGCCATCCGGAGGGCCGTGCTGAAGACTGATGGAAAAACCGCACTCGCCTCTCGCTCGAATTCGTCGCGCTTGCCGCGCTTTCGAAAGAGCATGAGGCGGCGAGTGTACCTTTCCAAAATCGTGCAACAAGATCGGTTAGCGTGTAGTTCCACCGATAGCCTGCCATTATCCGCGGACTCGCGAACCCGGTACTCATTGCGGGGATCAGCCCCAGAACCAGCTTGGGCCGCCAAGGAGCCGCAAGCCGTTCAAAATGACCGCGACGGTGGTCCCTTCATGACCTAAAACCGCAATCCCCAGCGGCAAGACCCCGGCAAAAGAAAGTGCCGTAAGAACAGCGATCGAGCCAATCGAGATCATCACGTTTTGCCTCACGATGCGGGTGGTCGCCCGCCCGAGTCGGATGAGCAGCGGGATCCGCTCCAGTCGGTCTTGAATTAGAACCGCGTCCGCAGATCGAATCGCGACGTCGCTGCCAAGCCCTCCCATCGCAACACCCAGATCGGCGGTCGCCAGCGCCGGGGCGTCGTTGACTCCATCGCCGAGCATCAAAACCGGGCCGGTCTCCTTCTTGATACGCTCAAGTACGTCCTTCTTTTCTCCAGGCATCAGCGCAGCATGGATCTCCTCGATCCCGACATCGAGACACACCGGTTTGGCGGCAGCCTCAGTATCGCCGGTCAGCACTGCGATGCGCTGGATCCCAATCTCGCGAAGGCCATCGATCATTCCTTTCGCAGCCTCTCTCGGCTCATCGCTCAGTCCGAACGCGGCGACTCGACCGTCGAACGACATCGCAACCGGAGTAAAGCCCTCTTCCCGAATCCGATCCATCGCGTCCTTGATCGCAGGTGCGTCTCCCTTATCTTCTGCGATGAACTTCATTCTGCCAATGCGCACCTGATTCCCGCCGACAGTTCCGACCACGCCCAGCCCACTGACGACAGTCACGTCATCGGCAGTCGGCACATCAAGATGGGATGCTGCATCGACAATCGCTTGTGCGAGAGGATGAGTGCTCCGCTCCTCGACGGCTGCGGCAAGCGCCAGCGTTTCGGCGATCTCGCTCGGCATCGGCTGGCCGTCGCTCCATTCGATCAGCTCGGACGCGCAGTCTGCCCGTTTGCATTCGACAACGATCGCGCGCAATCGAAACTTCCCTTGCGTTAGCGTCCCTGTCTTGTCGAGAGCGATCGCTTTGATTCTGCCTGCGCTCTCAAGTGCAGCCCCACCACGCACGAGTATCCCCCGCCGCGATGCGAACGCAAGGCCAGAAAGAACCGCGGACGGCGCGCTAATCACAAGCGCACACGGCGAAAGCGCGACCAGCAGCACGAGTGATTTGTAAAACGCATCGGATGGATCGGAGGGGTCGATGGCGAATCGAATGCCATAACTGATCAACGATGCTGCGACGACACCTATCGTATACGTCTGGCCAAACCATGTGCTGATGCGTTCGCCAGACGCCTTGTTCTCTCGTGCCTCCCTAACGAGAGCAATAACACGATCCAGGCTGGACTCCGCTGCCGCAGCCGAAACTCTGATTGTAATGCTGCCTTCCATGTTCTGCGTTCCGGTTAAAACGCTTCCTCCAATTGCCCTGGATACCGGAATCGATTCCCCCGTCATCGCTGACTCGTCGACGGTCGTTGACCCCTCGATTATCGTCCCGTCGGCAGGGATTTGCGAATACGCGTTGACACGCACCTCGTCTCCAACGCGGAGCTGTTCGACCGGGACAACTTCAACCTCGCCGTTTGTCACACGCTCCGCAGTCTTGGGGCGGAGCTTGATAAGCGCCTCGATTCCCTTCTCGGTCTTCCCGAGTGCGAACGCTTCGAGGGTCGCACTCAACGAGAAGAGCATGAGCAGGGTGGCGGCGTCGTGGTATCGGGCAATTGCAACAGCTCCCGATCCCGCGAGCAGCATCAATATGTTTATGTCGACGCGCCTGTTCTTGATGGTGACAAAGCCCGACCTCAGCGCTTCGACGCTGCCGAAACCGATCGCCGCAATGGCGAACGGAATCGATCCCGTCGCGACAGCGACGAGCCAACAAACGACACAAAGCGCAGTCAGATAGGCCAAGTGTAGGGAGCTATTGTGGACGAGGGCAGCCGAACGATGTGAAACCAAGGCGACTAGGGGATCGTGTTGACAGCAGGCTCGAAAAACACATGAACGCGACGAGCAGAATGCTGTGATCCCCACCCGGTCTCGCCAGCCGATCGAACCGAAGGTCAATGAAGGCGGTCAAGTATAATGCCTTACCCGCGGAGAGATGGCTGAGTGGTCGAAAGCGCCCGCCTGCTAAGTGGGTAGGTGTCGTAAGACGCCTCTCGGGTTCGAATCCCGATCTCTCCGCCAGAACCAATCCAAGCCGATGAACGCGCTGACGGCAACGACCCTACTGGCGCTGAGTGGTCTCGCCCATGCAGACCCAGGGGCCAACCTCGAAGCGTTCCTCGCCACGCGCAAGGAGCGTAGCCTCAGTGGGATCTCTTCCTCTGCCGCGCTCGCTTCCATTAGCCCAGGTACGCCTGTCGAACTGGTCGGAACATTCAAGGGCGTGATCCAGATCGGCGAAGACCGCCGCTACCTCTTCGAGGGAACGGGTGGCACGTGGGTCGGGACAAACCCGCCGCCTGCCTTCGCAACATATCTCCGCCGAGGTGTCATGGTGCGCTGGATCGGGCTCGGTACAAGGACGGAAACCGGACTGCAGTGCGAACTCATCGCCGGCCTCGAAAACTTCATCGTTGCACACCACGACGAAAAGGCCGCGGCGCTATCGTCCCTGCCAAAGCGCCCTCCCGCGAACCCGCTGGATGGTCTGTCCGGATCCATCATTCGCGACCCATCGGACCCAGCGCACCTGTACGCCGATTTCATACTTCGCCAGAATGCCGCGCTCGAACGGGAAGAAGCAGAGGAGATTGCGATCGTGACGCTTGCTCTGAGCAAAAGATACGGCATTGACGCGAGGTTGGCCATCGCGGTCATGCTTGTTGAGAGTTCCTTCAATCCTCAATCGCGAACGCCAGAAGGTCGCCTGGGACTCAGCGGGTTGCCTGGCGTGCTTGTGCGTTCGTTCGCAGTCGCAAACCCGTACGACATCCGCGAGGGGATCTGGTGCGCCGTCAAACGTGTTTCAAACGGTTTTGTGGCTGCAAGGCCCCATGGAGGAGAACTGGAGGTCGCTTTGCTAGGCTATCGGCATGCTTCCATCGACGGCTCGGGTGTTGTCCCGTCGGATCCGGACCCCGCGACTCAAGCGTTCGTTCAGACGGTTCTCAAGTCGTATAGAAGCCTGACAGGGACGAGTTCATGAACGGAACCGAGACGCTCAACCTCGACTTCGATCTCATGCCGCCAGAATCGGTGGATTGCGTGGGCTGCATCGACAGGGCCCAAGAGCGTCTGCGACTACTGAGCGGCGTCTCGAATGTGGAAGTCGAGCAAGATCGGAGGCGCATCCGAATCGCGGTTGAGGAGCGAGCAAACGCCAGTCAGATTGCCGAGAACGCAAAAAGAGTCATGTCGGATGTGGCCTCTGGCTTCGGGCACGAAGCGTTCCGCGTCGGCGGCATGGATTGCCCTGGTTGCGCGAAAGAGATTGAAACCGGATTGGGCTCGGTGCAAGGTGTTCTGTCTTGTTCGGTCGATTTTCCGACAGCCCGAATGCGCGTCGAATACGATCGCAAAGTCGTTGATCCTAATCAGATTCGGCGCGAAGTTCGCCAACTCGGTTTCAGTGCGCAATCAATTTTTAGCGCGGAGGCGGAGACCCCGCTCGCAGAGATTCTAACGCTCGTTGTGGGTGCGGCGCTTTTCGCCGCGGCAGTGATCCTTCGCGATCCGCAATGGGTGAAGATTGCGCTCTACTGCGCTGCCGGCATCTTGAGCGGCTGGCGGATGCTACTGAGCGGAATCGTGTCAATCGCTCGCGCGAATCTCACGATGAACGCGCTGATGACAGTTGCAGTCATCGGCGCAGCATCTATTCAAGAGTGGCCCGAAGCGGCGCTCGTCGCGTGGCTGTTTGCGCTTGGAAATGTTTTGCAGGCTCGCGCGAACCGCCGCACCCGATCCGCGTTGCGCGAACTGCTCGATGGCGCACCGAAAACTGCCCGGGTGCGTGCGAACGGGACATCGCAAGCAGTCGACGTCGTCGAGATATTTCCGGGTGACTTGGTCGAGGTGTTGCCGTTCGAGCAGATCCCCGTGGACGGTGAAGTCGTTGAGGGATCAAGCACCATCAACAATGCCTCGCTGACAGGAGAGAGCGAACCCCAGTTTGCAGCCATCGGCACTCGAGTCTTAGCTGGAGGATCGAATGAACACGGCTTATTGATCGTGCGCGCAGATCGTCGGTTCTCCGACACCACGTACGCAAAGACATTGGACATGATCGAGCGCGGTCAGTCGGTGCGGTCGCCGCAGCAGGCGATGATCGATCGGTTCGCCGCGGTTTACACGCCGGTGGTAATCGCGGTCGCGTTTGGTTTCGCACTGATTGCTGGGCTTAGCGGGTTCCGCACTTGGGCCGATGCGCTGCATCAGGCATTTTGGCTATTGATGGTCGCGTGCCCTTGCGCATTGATTCTCTCGACTCCGGTTGCAGTCGTCTCCGCAATTGGAGCGGCCAGCAAGTTCGGCGCACTCATACGAGGAGGTGCTTATCTTGAAGCAATTTCGCGAGCCAAAAATTGGATTTTTGACAAAACCGGGACGCTGACGCACGCTCGACTCGAAGTTGAAGGCGCAGCGCTCGCCGACGGAGTCGACGAATCCGAAGTGCTTTCGATCGCGCACGCGCTTGCGTCGTCAAGCGGACACCCGATCTCGCGGGCAATCGTCAAGTTCTGCGAGTCGAAGGGGGCGGCTCGCGCGCCGATCTACCAAGTGCGGGAACAAGCAGCTTTGGGAATCGGTGGAAACTTGGGAGACCGGGAAGTGCGATTAGGCAGCGCCGCTTTCACAGGAGCGACTCTCGGCGAAGGAAAAGCAGTTCATATGAGCGTCGACGGAGTGACAATGGCAACCTTCTTCCTAATCGAGAAGCCGAAGCCGGGTTCGCGTGACGCGGTCGAGTACCTGGAAAACGCTGGAGTCAGCTTAACGTTGTTGAGCGGAGACGCGAAGTCGACAGTCGTGTCAACTGCTGACCAATTGGGGATTCGCGATCGCCGCGCTGATCTGCTTCCAGATCAAAAGGCTGAGATCGCTGGCCAATTGTCACGCGACGGTGGCGTCGTTATGGTTGGCGATGGAATCAACGACGTCGCCGCGCTGCAACGATCCGACGTCGCAATTGCTATGGGGGCAGCCGGGAGCGAGGCGGCGATCGAAGCCGCGGATGTCGTCGTACTCAACGATGACATCGCTTCGCTCAAAAAGCTTCACTCGCTAAGTCGGAGATACCGCAGCGTAGTGGCACAGAACATCGGCTTCAGTCTTCTGACGAAAGCAGCACTTGTTGCCTTTGGCGTGGCGACGCCGCTGCCGTTTTGGATCGCTGTCGCTGGCGACATGGGTGTTTCTCTGATCGTCACCATGAACGCCATGCGGCTCCGGCTTTAGGCTATGCCTGGGGTCGCGAGCTTGCCTTCTGAGGCGTGCCTGTCATCCGCAATCAGCAACAGAGCGCGATGTCCGTCCGTCGTGAACCGGAATCCGCGTGCTGCAGTCGCGGAAACGGGATCGATCCGGAACGCGAATCGGAACGCGCGGTCTTCTGCAAGCAGGACACTCACCAGTTCGGTCTGCCAGTCTTCGAGCGCAATCAGGGCTGCCAGAGACTGCTCGCGCATCTCTTCCGTTTGAGCGACGTTTCTCGCGCACTCAAAGTCGTTCATGGCGTCCTGATACATGCCGAGGGACTGATGAAGAAGCCCTCGCGTGAAGTAATAGCCAGGCTCATTGGGGTTGATTCTCAGAGCGCGACGCACCCACTTCAGCGCACCGTAGATATCCCCCGTCTTCCACTGGGCCTTCAGAAGCGTCTCAATCGCGAAAAGGCTATCGGGATTCTTTCTCAGGTATCGGATCGATTCGGCAACCGCCTGCTTCAGCAATCCTTGTTCAAGTAGCGCTGACGCCTTCCCTCCTGGCACCAGCTTTTCGGTTCGAGTCAACGAATTCATCATGATAGTAGCAACCAAAGCACGGGCTGAATCCGATGAGGGCGCTTGGCCTTCGCCGGACTCGGCATCTGTCTTATCCGCCACCAGCGCGGATTCACCTACACTACGTTGGCGCGAACCCCGGCGGGCCCGCATCCAGTCCTGGATTCGCGATTTCTCCGAATCTTCGCCCATTATCAACCTTCTCCTTCGTTTCGTCAACTGGTAACCGTGCTGGAATCTATGATTTCTTCGCGAGATTCGATCTTTTCGTTGAGGTCAGCGGCCCGGGCTTTGACCGCCAGCGGGATAGCCGCGCCCCCATTAGGTGCCTCCACCGACCTCATGGCAGCCAGCGCCGCCATCTCGGTCGCCCAGGACGATGCCTGCGCGAATGTGGTGTCCGGCACCAAGACCACGAACCCTCCTTCCGCCTTCCGGCACAGCTGTGCATGGGTCGGCGCGTGCCTGCGAAGCAGCAAGCCCAACTGGCGAACCGCCATCTCGATGGCAGGACGCCCGACTTCGTCTTCCATGTCCGCAAATCGCAGTGGCTCGAAATACACGATGCAAGCTTGTTGCGACGTGAGACTGAGTACCGCGCGCTGAAACTCAGCGACAGTCAGGAGCCCGCGAGTGGGTTGCCCATGAGCGCCGTCGTGGCGATCGCGAGTTGAGATCCATGCGTGAGCCAGTTCTGCGGCGACATCGAACAGGATCCTTGCATCGTCCGGAGTCAGCGATCCATGAGGCGAAGCTGCGACCGTTACAAAACCAATGGGAGTATCGCCGTCGATGATTGGAACGACGATGTAGCTTCCAACGCGTTTTCTCGCGGCACTGACGTGATCGATCACGGTTTGGTCAGCAGTCGAGTAGGCAAGTATGGGTTTGCCGCCGCCATCGATCCACGATTCGTAATCGAAGAGCAGCGAAACGTCTCGTCCGTGCTTTCCGAGCAGCATCGCTTGCTCTCCATCGATGGTCCAAACACCAACATGATCGCAATCGATCAGTTCAGAAACGGCTTTCGCAGTGCGCTTTGCGATGTCAGGTTCAGTGGTTGCGCCGTCAAGCCTGCAGGCAATCTCGTACAGAAGTTCGGCTTCCTTCTGTCTGCGAATCTGTTTCCGCCTGGAGCGCTCATCCATGATAATCTGGGCGAGCGCGTCAGAAAGTTCCTCTCCCTGCTTCCTAATAGATTCGAGGCGAGATTCGTCTTCTACGACGACGGTGAGCATTCCAACGACAAGCCCTCGATGCTTGAGAACGACATTGGCACGAGCGCACTCATCAGCACCTTCGTGTGTGATCGCGCGAATCGCTTCTTCGGCTCGATCTTTCATCCGATATGCGGCGTCACCCGACTTGACAGGGAAACTCATTCCAGTTGCCTCGTCTGGGACGCGCCCAGAACTCGCGGAAACGACCATTCGTTCCGTAGCTTGTCTGCTCGTATAGAGAATCAGCCCGTCTGCTTCCAGCAAGTTTCGCAACTTGTCGACGATTGGACCGAAATCTGCGCCCGGTTCTTTGCGCGAGAGCAAAATCTGAGAACTAATTCGATCAACGCGAGATTTTCGTTCGAGTTGCTTGTATGAAACGCTAAGTCTTCGATACTGCTCTCTGAGTTCGATCAGCGCTTGCGTTCCAGATTCAGGCTCTGAGCCAGCAGATTCCGCAAGCTCCGTGATCATCTCTTGAATCGTCTTTGGGCGAACGACGATGCGCGGCTGATTCACTAACATCGCAATAACCAAAACGCTCGCCGCGTGAGCAAGCGTGTACAACGATGGGATCTGGCCCTGCGTGACCATCATTCCCGCACCGATAAGCGCAGCCGCACCGATGGGACCCGTCGCCAGAGGGTTGCTTCCCCGCTTCGCGACAGCGTACACGATAGGCGCAGCGACCAACAAACCCATCGTCGGCAAGAGGCCGGCGTATCCGAGGACCGCAGCAATGGCGAGCGCGTCGAGCCCAGCAACCAGTCCCGCAAACCCCGGATTGACCAGTTTCTTCTGCTCGATCAAGTACGCGACAAACCCGTAGGAGGCGGTCAGAAGGCCGATCCTCCAGGCGATATCGAACGGCGGCACGTTCGTCCACCCTGCGAGGGCGATGAGCGCGCCGGCGAGTAGTATTCGGGCAGAAAACTCCCACATGGCTCCAGGTTCGTTATCGGCAAACCTGAAGAAAAGGGTTAGGGTTGGCTGGCGGGTACCCTGTCCGGCATGAGATATCTCGTTTTATCGCTCGGCCTGCTGGTGGCTTTCGGATGCGCCGCGTCCGAAGATGAAGTCAGGCAAAAGGCTGGAGACGCAGCTGTCGCCGGAAAACGTGCGGTGGATACGGCGTCGCAGGCTGCAAAGAACGCTTACGACGACGCAGCCGCTAAGAGCAAGGAGCTTGCCGCGAAAGCTGGCGAAGCCGTGGACGACGCCACCATGAAAGGAAAAGTCGTCGCCGGGTTCAAGCTCGTTAAGGACCTCGATTCCGAGAACGTCGAGGTCGAAGTGAAGGACGGCGTTGTAACGGCAACTGGCACGGTCAAAACCGAGAAGGAGCGCATGATGGTGGAAGGCGTCCTACACGGAGTGACGGGCGGAAAGTACAAGAACGAAGTCAAGGTTCAGTAAGCCCGTTTCGGATCCCGGTACCTCGGCCCAGCACATGATTTGGCCAGGATTATGGTTTGTCAGGTCCTTGGAATGGAGCTGCGGCCTCCCGTTGCGTGACATCGGTAAACTGCCCGCATGAGTGCATTAGACAGACTGAAAGAAAAGAGCCGCGAAATCTCCCACCTTGGCGCGGCATCAGCGATCATGGGCTGGGACCAGCAGTGCTATATGCCTCCGGGTTCAGCAGCCGCTCGCGCCGACCACCTCTCCACACTGAGCAAGATCATCCACGAGATGTTCACGAGCGATGAGATGGGCAGGCTGATCGAAGACGCCGAGAAGGAGACTGCGGGTATGCCCTTCGAAAGCGACGATGCCTCGCTGATACGCGTGATCAAGAGAGATTACGAGCGCGAAACAAAAGTTCCGACCGCGCTGGTTGCAGCCGAAACCAAGACAACATCTTTGGCGCATGAGGAGTGGGCAGCGGCGCGGAAAGCTAACGACTACAAGCACTTTCAGCCCTGGCTGCAAAAAATCGTCGATATCGAGCAACAGATAGCGGAAGCGCGTGGCTACAAAGACCACATGTACGACGCGCTGATGGATCCATTCGAGCCCGGAATGAAGACGTCTGAAGTTGAATCCATCTTCGATGCGATTCGACCCGAGTTGGTCAAAATCGTCAAGGACATCAAAGAGTCAGGGGTCGAAGTCGACAACTCAATCTTGCATAGAAAGTACGCGGTCGACAAACAACGCGAGATCACGAATGATGTCGCCACAAGAATTGGATTCGACTTCAAAACTGGGCGACAGGATGAAGCAGCGCACCCGTTTTGCACGAGCTTTGCAACAAGCGACGTTCGAATCACAACTCGATTCGACGAGAACTTTCTCTCCGGAAGCGTGTTCGCGACCATGCACGAAGCGGGTCATGCAATGTATGAGCAAGGTTTCCCACCCCATTTCGAAGGCACACCGCTTCGAGGAGGAGCGTCGTTAGGATTTCACGAGAGCCAGTCACGAATGTGGGAGAACCAAGTCGGTAGAAGCAAACCGTTTATCGAGTATTACTTCCCTGTTCTGCAGCAGAAATTCCCGGAATCCCTAAGTGATGTTTCCGTCGATCAGTTTTATCGCGCCGCGAACAAAGTCGCGCCGTCGCTGATTCGGGTCGAAGCCGATGAGGTGACGTATGGGCTTCATATCATGCTGAGGTTCGAACTGGAGAAAGAAATGATTGCCGGGCGTGTCGATTTCGACACGCTGCCCGATCTTTGGAACTCAAAAATGGAAGAGTATCTCGGCATAACGCCGGATTCGGACGCAAACGGAGTTTTGCAAGACGTGCACTGGTCGAGCGGCATCATCGGGTACTTCCCAACGTACCAACTTGGCAACCTCATATCTGCTCAGCTTTGGGCGATGATCCGCAACGAAATGCCTGATCTCGACGATCAGATTCGTCGCGGTGAGTTTTCCAACCTGCTGGGCTGGCTACGCAAAAACGTGCATGCACACGGCTGCAAATTCGAACCAGCCGATCTAATCCAAAGAATCACCGGCAAGCCGCTGGACGCGAAACCGTACTTGATGTACCTTCGGTCTAAGTTCGGCGCGGTGTATGGCATCAAGTAATGGCTGAACCAGTAGAAGAGATCCAAGCTGCCCTGGACGCAGTAGTGCAAGCGGGAGAAACGCTTGAGGCGAATCTTCCCAAGCTGAAGAAGCAGCTTGAGCGAATGCGCGGCTTGGAAGCGGATCTGGCCGCCACGCAGAACGAACTTGCCGACGGGCGAAAAAACTTAGACACAGCAGTTCGCGCGCTCGATTCCATCGAAGCAGCGCTGCTTGATGCCATGGAGGTAGCGAAGCGAAGAATCTACGACGCCAAACTCAGCATCGACGCGAAGTTCGAGATGCTCAAGATTGTGCGCGACACGCTTGCGCGGCTTGGGCCGGCGGGGTTCGAGATTTGGATTCCCGAGCTAGGCGAGCCGATCGATCCTGACAAGCACATCATTCGAGGAAAGGCGAAGAGCGAGCATGGATCGACGCAGGTCGGCGACGTCGTCACCTGGGGCTATCGGTTCGCTAGCGGAAAAGGGCAAGCTGCCGAAGTGCTCGCAGGCGACGGAAGCATGGCGGAACACGACACACCAAAAGAAGAGCCGCCAAAGAAGAAGACCGACAAGGCGGGGATATCGATGGTGATTCCCGACGAGCAGGCGCCAGCAGCGCCAAAAAAGAAGAAGCCAACGACGGGCGAAGGCCTGTTCGACAATTTGGCTGAAGCGGCCAAACGGAACAAAGACAAGGCCGAATGAAAACTACGGTGCCTTGGGCAGACGAGAGCTTTAAAAAGCTCAAGCGCTGCGAGGTTCTCGGCGCGCACGCAAAGCGGTTTGGGCCACCGCAGATCCAGCCCCACAACGATCGCTTTCGAGCTCTGGCGCTGACGGTCGTCAGTCAGCAGCTTTCGGGGAAAGCTGCGGATTCGATTTTCTCGAAGCTCGAAACGAAGGTCAAGAAGGTTGAGCCGAAGCGGATTTTGGCGGCGTCCGAGGAGACGCTGCGGAGCGCGGGGCTGTCTGGGGCTAAGGCCCGGACGCTGCAGGCGATCTCGGAGGCCTCGCTCGGCGGGATGAAGCTGGAGAAGATGGACGGGCTCGATGATTCCGAGATTAGGGCGCGGCTGTGCGAGGTGAAAGGCGTTGGGCCGTGGACGGCGGAGATGTTCCTGATGTTTTGTCTTGGCCGGCCGGATGTTCTTTCACCGGGGGATCTCGGGCTTCGGAAGGGGCTCCGGGTGGTCTACCGGCTTGATGAAGTTCCAGAACCGGGGCGGTGCGAGGAGCTTTTCGAGGTCTGGAGGCCGTGGAGGACCGCGGCAAGCTGGTACCTGTGGAGGATTTTAGAAGGGGAGAACGCCACCTGGTGAGATTAGGGGGCTGGGAGCATCCTTGCTCCGTCCTCCGTTACCACCTATTCCTTGGTGACAGCCGCCTTGGAGTATAGACGGTCGCCGAGCTGAAATGCAACGCCTTTCGCTGGCAATTCAGTCCTCGTTCTGAGCTGTCTTACCGAGCCCCTGCGGTCGCCCATTGAAGGCCGCCCGGCTTTGAATGCAGCACGCCGAGGACGTGGATTGGGCAGGCGTCGTCGGCCCAAACAGCGCAGCTCTTTCCCCAATACGCATAGTAGACCAGGCTGCCGTCGGAGCTCTTTCCCCAGCCGTTTTCTCCTCGCCCCGTTATCATCATCACGTATGCGCACGGCGGGATGACGACGTCGTCGGCAAAGACGAAGACTCGGTCGGAGAGGCGCGGGCCGCCGAAGGCATTCTCATCGGCGATCATGTGCCCTCTTAGGTGGGTCTTCATTAGCCCCTGGTTTTTCAGCAGCACGAACTCCTGATCGGGGTCACTATTGCGTTGGATCCCTGCGATTCGCAACATAGCCTCTTTGGGAATGGACGGTCGCCGAACGGAAGAGGATGCGCTCGATTGTAGGGATGGGCTATCGAGGTCGAGTTTTCTGGGTTCATGTTAGTTGACCTGGTGGTTCTCGATTTGTTACCGACTCCTAAGACTCATCGAACTCATCACTGTTTTTTATTGTTAACGCGGTTTCTTGAAGTCACTGGATGCGTGGGTTGCGAGGGTGTGGGTGGTAAGCGCGGGTTCTGTCGTGCATGGGATCTCTGCCGGTTAAGTCTTTGGGGAGCCGAAAGTCAACCTGTTGGGAGATTGCGAGCCAGAGCTTACTTTGGGGCTGAGATGGGATGCTGCCCTGTGCAGTTCACTGACAGATTCTTGGGAGCATAGCGCCTCAGGAAGTTGCTGAAGAATCTGTCAGTGCCACCCGACTCTCGCATTCTAAAGGTGAATACGTCACGCTGGCTGGGGTAAACCAGGCCACCCGTCCGGATGTTTGTACTAGTTAACTGTCACTCGGCTGTGAGTATGGAGAGATCAAAGAACGAGGTCGGCGTAAGGAGCAACAAGCTTCATTAGTGCGTAGATTATGATTGACTCTAGATGTCTCAACTGGTCCTCCTGTTGAGACTAAAATGGGCAGCGCATGAATAAGCAACGACACTGGAAGAACATGACTGAACCGGGGGGCGCCGCGTTCATAACGACGGCCGTCCTCGATTTCGTACCCGCCTTCGCCGACCCAGTCGTTGCGACCCGAATGAGAGATCTCTTGTTCGAGATCCACAAGCACTGCAACGCGCATCTCTTCGGCTTCGTCATCATGCCAGAAC
>JBGTLG010000033.1:0-180128 GCA_041744215.1 Fimbriimonadales bacterium
CGCGTTCGAAATCGTAAAGAAGGAGGTGTTTCTTCAGAAGTTGAACTACATCCACCAAAACCCGGTCAGGCGCGGGTTGATGGCCGTAGCAGAGCAATACGAATGGTCGAGTGCAAAGATGTATCTGAATGGCGAAGTCGACTCGGATGGAGCTCTCGTCTCACGCGAACGTAGTCTCAACAGGAGGACCAGTTGAGACATCTGGGGATCGCGTCGTGTTTGAAGTCTGGGATGGGAAGAACGGTTTGCTCGTTGTTTCCGACTTGGATCCTTTGATGACGTACGTCGTGGATCCAAAGTGGATTGTGAGTGCATCCTATCCAAGCTTGGATCGGAGCGGACAATGGGTTGTTTTCACAGGGACGAGCGACGACGGCAGGGAGGGCATATGGCGGTGTGACGTCAACGGGAAGAACCTTGAGCTGCTGTCAGATTCCGGTAAGCGGGCCGTATTTCTTGCGCATCAAGATGTGATCGCCCTCATCAATCCCGGAGAAAAGGGAGAGGCGATTGTTCGACTGGCAGTCGGCGAGCGAGCCAGCAGTCGCAATGCAGCTTCAGCGCACTTTGTGACCACTATTAGTAGTTCGAATGATGGCAGATCTCTTGCCTTTCAGAAGCTGGAAGGGGGTAAATGGAAGCTGTGTCTGGTCGACATGGAAACAGATCAAGTTCGGGAAGTTGACGTGGGTGAAGCTAATCTATCATGGAGTGTATACGTACGATAAGCATGTTGATCGTTTTGTCGCTGATTTGACAAAAGCTATCTTGCATTGTCTCTGAAACACATGAATTCAGAAGTAAGTTCACTGACTACAATGAGGTTTTCTGGAGGCCGTAAGCGGGCTCGGACGACCTTCGCCTATGACCCTCCGGGGCAACATCACTTTGAAGCATCAGTAGGTGTCCAGCTAACTCACAGCCTACGACGCGGCGAACCGTCTCCCTATGGCGTTGCAGGGATCGAACCTGATGACATTCGCGTATGATGATATTGGCAGCCTGACCGAGATCATAGAAACGACGGACGCTGCGATGACGACATACGTCTATGACGACGAGAACCGATTGACTCCGGTCGAGAAGTGGGATACTTCCGGTGGAGGCGACCAACCACCGGAGACTTCGACGTATACCTACGATGGGGACGGGCTCAGGCGCCCGACGCACGAACCGGCAGCGTCGCTGACGACGTTCGTATGGGACGGCGACGACTACTTGCAGGAGCGAACGTAAATGCCGGTTGTGAACTACATCGTTGCGAACGGAAGATTGATCGCGGAAAAGCGCGCAGGTTCCCGCAAGTTCTATCTGCCAGACGCGTTGGGTTCTACCCGAGCGCTTGTGAATGATTCCCAGACAAAGACAGATACGTTCACTTATTGGCCGTATGGTGAGATCGAGGACAGAACGGGCAACACGGTGACGCCGTTTCGGTGGCTCGGAGCTGTCCCCATCTACAGCGATCACCTGTATTTTCTCAACCCTGCGTATCTGCCTCATTTGGTTGCATTCCTTGGCGGTCAAACCGCGCCTGGAGGAAGACTTACTCAACCGGAGCAAGCCGCCAAGGATGCAATCAATCGAATGCTCCAAAAGTGTGCATGGTCTCTTAGCGAGAGACACCGAAATACACTGCTCATTGCCTGGTGGTGTTTAGTCTACGGCGAAAGCAGTTTCGACTCACAACTCCTTGGCCCTTATGATCCGAATGACGTTGACCCCAGAACTGGCAAGAACCGAAAGAACGAAAGACTACGAGCTCGCGGAGCTACGCAGATCAATCAGTGGTCGCTCGAGGATTGTGCGCCACCAGAATGTAAGGACAAGATATTCGACCTAAATTGCAATATCGAGGCCGCATTCAATCTGTTCGTTTCGATGTGCAACGACCCACTTGTTCCGACTGGCCAAAAAGACCCAGTACCTCGCAATCCGCTCTCCGCCTTCCGGGGGTACTGGGAGTGCACGAGGCCAGGTTCGTCTGGGGCAAGATTCCGAAAGTGTCTTGAAGATCGAGGTGAATCCTACGAGCGGATCAAGGACGTTCCATGTCCGCCGAAGACCCGAGCTTGCCCAGGCTGTAGGACTGCTCGCCCAGTCAAGGATCGGAGTAACCTGTGAACACCGATAGATACGACTGGCGAAAGTCGTTGCTGGTCGTCTTGATCCTGACCATCAGTGCTTCAGCTACCGGTGATATCGCTTGGCAGCGGCAAGCGTTCCCGATTGTCCAGGATTGGCGTACCGCACTCACAGTAGAGGACTTGCGTGGGTGGAGCGCGCGACTAATCGAGGGAGATTCGTTGTTGATCAGCCCTCCCGGTGGCGCTTCCTTCCTCGTGCCGGTCTACAATCCAGGAGGCCAAAATCCGTTTGTGGTTACCCCAGACGGCGAACACTTACTCCTCAGCATTAACGAGGAAATCACCTGCTTTCAGCGAAATGGCCAGCTACTTTGGACCGAGCCAGTGGAGTACTACTACAATCCTTTATCGATGGCAGTGTCCGAAGATTATGTTGTTTATGATGAAGGATCGCTTGGTTGGGGAGTAGCATCCTCGTCCGACGAATTCTATTGGTTCTGGCTGCCAGGAGCCTACCAGTCAAAACGGATGAAGTGTAGAGAACTCAGGTCGGGAAGGGAGCTTTGGAACTTCCCAATTTTGGCAACAGGGGCAGTCTTCGCCGTGTCGAAGTATCATGTGCTATTCCTTCGACCTCGCAGTCCAGAGACCTATGAAGATTACTTGAGCTTTACTCAACCGGATCGATGGAATTACGTGCCCCACTACCTTGATGTCAGAAGCGCCCTGACGGGCAAACTTCTAGCTTCATGGTTGTTGCCGGGTTCTGGCTGTTCCATCGCACAAAAGTTGTTCCTAGAGGAGGGCACATGCCGATCAACTATGGATGGATTCCACATCTGTGCCACCAACGGGGCGCCTTGCAACCAAACGTGCGTCGCAAGGGACTACTGCGAACTGAAAATGATCGGCGACAGACCAGAGGCAAGCATCTGGGTTGACGATAAGCGTTTTGCGTTGTCCCTCATATGGTTGCACCAACGTAGTTCATCGGCGGCGGGTGGCCCGCCCGACCAAGGAAAGAAAACGGAGTGAAAGAACACGCAGCGGGAACAATGCTGGGTGCCATTGGTGATGCGAGAAATTAATGACACTCGACCCACCCCAGCTTCCCCATCACCATTGAAACGACGAGGCGCCGGGCAAGGTACATTGAGAAGTCCGATGTTCGCATACCGCAACTCCAAGACTGTTGGGACACCGCCGGACCAGACCGAAACTCCACCGGGCCACCCGCCGCACGAGCTATCGGCGCCTGACGGGGCCACCAGCCGGTCTAGGAAAGCCCCGCTACACCGTGATATGGCGAGGTGTGTGATATAGTCTCTCTCCATGGAATGCGCTTTTTTCGTTCCGATCCTGGAAGGCAAGACCGAGGCCGCGCGTGAGTTCGCGGCAAAAATGATGGAGAACGGCGGCGAGCGGTTCAGTCAGGCCAACACGACCGTCACCAAGGAGAGTTGGTTCCTGCAGAAGACTCCGATGGGCGACTTTCTGATCGTCTACTCTCAGTCCCCCGACGCCAATCAGGTCATGAAGAACCTAGCCGAAGCCCAGGACCCCCTTGACGTCTGGTTCAAGGAGCAGGTGCTCGAACTGACGGGCTTCGATTGCAACGTGCCGATCGGCGACCTCCCCGAACAGGTCGCCGCGTGGGAGCGGTAGGCCGACGGGGCGGGCCGCCAACGGGTTCCGACGGCAGTGTGGAGGGACAGGCGGCGGGCACGGGCTCTCGTTTGTCTTACGCTCGGTGCCCCCGTGCGCCACTGACCGATCCGCCCGCAATCTCACAACAGGTTGAAGGTTGAAGGTTGACTTTCGGCTCCCCAAAGTCTTAACAAACGGAACTCTTGTAAACGAAAGAGGGCGCCCGAACCCCTCGCAACACCGCACCCAACCCATCCGGTGAACTCGAGAAACCGCGTTAACAATATTAGAACGTGATGAGTTCGATGAGTTCAGTGAGTTTGATGAGTCGTTAACAATTCGGAGACAGCCAGGTCAACCAGTAGCCGCCGGTTCAAACTCGGCAAATCACTCCGCAGCCTGCCAGTCGCCCCCGTCGCGGTCGTGCCAGTTGCGAACATCGCCAGTCTCGCGTGCAGATCTGAGTGCGGCGAAGTCGATCACGGCGACCGCGATGCCCTCCTCGTCGGGCGCAGTCTCTGCGAGCAAACCGTCTTCGGGAAACGGCTCAATGCAGGGCGCAAGGATCGCGCTGGACCCGACCGCGCTAGGCACCGGCTCACGCCCGAGTGATCCGACCAGTGACGAGTGAACAACAAAGATTTGGTTTTCGATTGCCCGCGCATTGCAAGCCTTTCGCACGCGATGAAAGCCGTGCATCGTCTCGGTAAATGCGGGAACGCACTGCAAAAGGACACCGCGCTCCGCGAGGATTCGACTCGACTCGGGAAACTCGCAGTCGTAGCAGATGGTAACGCCGATGCGAGGATCAGAGAATCGCGTCAAGCCGGCGCCTGGCGACAGCCGCCACACATCGCGTTCGTATGAAGTGAGCTTGACTTTTGGCTGGCGACCTGCGAACAGACCGCCGTTGTGATACACATCGCAAACGTTTTGGTATCTATCACCAAACTTGACGATGTGGGAGCCCAGGACAACCCAGATAGGGTAATCCTCCAACTCCTCAGCGAACAAGTCGCCGAGGCCCGCCGCGGCCGAAGCCAAGATCTCTGGGACCTCGGCTTCAGAATAGTCGTGTGCAGCGAGCAGCTCGATGTTGAAGTTCTCGGGGAACACCGCGACCTGCGCACCAGCGTCGACCACCTGCGCGAGCACCTGCGAGAAGTGATCGCGAAAGTCCGCCAGCGAAGATGCGGGTCGGATCTTCCAGTTGACGGCAGCGACGGTCAGGGTGTCCATTCGAGCATTGCGGCGGCGTCGCCGGATTCCTCGTCATCCATGGTGCCGGTCGCAACGCCCGCGCATATCATCCCATATCGGAGCAGCGGGGTGAGGGTTCGGTCGATTGCATCGCCATTGGGATAAACTCCTCGTCCAGCCGCACATGATTTCATTGAGAGGAACCCCTTGGGCCCGCCCTATCGCGGGATGCGCGATCTTGCTCGCCGTCGTTGCCAGCCAGACCGTCTCGTCGCCCCCGAAGGACGATGCCGTCAAGGACGCGACGCTCGCGTATATGCGGGAAGCGGGCGTGGTTGGCTGTGCGGTCGCGATTGCCGAGAAGGGCAAGCTCGTTTTCTCCTCCGGCTTCGGGTTTGCCGACCTCGAGAATCCTGCGGAGGCCCGGCCCCAGACCTTGTTCCGGCTCGCCTCGATCAGCAAGCCGATCACGGCGGTAGCCGTGATGAGGCTGGTTGAGCGGGGGCAGGTCGACTTGAAGGCGGATATTCGCACTTACGTCCCGGAGTTTCCGGACAAGGGGCATAAGATCAGCGTCGAGCAAGTTCTGAATCACACTTCGGGAATCAGACACTACAAAGGCGATGAGTTTGCCAGCACGAAGCGATACGAATCCGTTTCGGATTCGCTGAAAATTTTTCAGGACGATCCGCTATTGCACCCTCCGGGCGAGTCTTACACCTACACGACTTACGGCTACACGCTGCTCGCGCGGCTGATTGAAAACGTGAGCGGCAAATCATTTCCCGATTTCTTGAACGAAGAAGTTTTTGTTCGTGCGAACATGTACGCCAGCAAGATCGACGATGCGACTGCGATCATCCCCAATCGCGCGAAGGGTTACCGCGCTGGGCCAGATAACAAAGCGATCAATTCGAGCTTTGCGGATACGAGTTACAAGTGGGCTGGAGGAGGGATGCTTTCGACCGCACCCGACATGGCCCGGTTTGGGGTTTCGCTGTTGAACGGAACCTTGCTAAAGCGGGATTCCGTGGCGCGCATGTGGACAACGTCTTCGCTTCCAGACGCAAGGATAACGAGGTACGGGTTAGGCTTCCACGTCAACCAACTTGAAGGAAGGCGGATGATCAGTCACACAGGATCGCAGCAAGGCGCACAAACAGCGATGCTGATCTTTCCTGATCATGATGTTGTGATCGTCGTCCTCACAAACTACGAGAATCATCGCGCGATGGACTTAGCGCGCCGCATCGCCGAAGCGTGGCTCGGTATCGACGCGAAGGCACCCCTCGCCGGGGCCGTGGGCAACTAAGCTGGGTTAGGAACGAAGTCTCCACCTCGGCAGGATTTGAGATAGTTTAGAGAAGAAACTTGCCCAGTCATTTCGAGTTCGTCGCGATAGACAGGATCGTGCCAGCCCTCGATATCAATCGCGCCGACAAAGCCGCCTTTGCGGAGAATCGAGATGATGTCGGCCCAGTTTGAATCGCCGAATCCTGGTGTGCGGTGCCAAACCGTCGATATGCCGGAGCGTAATCCTTCTGACTCGATAATGTCCCAGTTGATCGTCGCGTCTTTCCCGTGAATGTGATAGATTCGATCTACCCACTTTCGGAGTTGCGGAATTGGTTCGATCAAGGAAACCATTTGGTGACACGGCTCCCACTCCAACCCCAACGTGTCTCCTGGCACTTCGTTGAACATCATTTCCCACGCACGAGGTGCATGCGCGATGTTCCAACGAGGTCTCTCCCAACTGCCGCCCATATCGCAGTTTTCGAAGGCGATCTTTACACCTTCTCCATCTGCCACTTCAGCAAGATGTCCAAACACCTCTTTGAACTTCGGCATACTCTCGGGGAGCGGCCTGTCTTCGAGCGCACCTGCGAAGCCGCAAACGACATTACAACCGAACAGCTTTGTTTTTTGTATCAGCGTCTCCCAATCCTTCGCCGTTTGCTCATCTTGCAGCGGATTTCCATAAATGCCGACACTGCTGATGACCGCGTCGTCACCGATTGCGTCGAGGGCCTGCTTGGCGAGAGCGTCTAGATCGATATCGCCTATGTATTGCCACAGGGTCAGTTGGAAGGACTCAAAGCCGTGGGGCAGGATTTGCTCAAGGTACTTCGCACCGAGGTTCATTCCGGCCAACGTGCCGATTCGGATGTCTTGGTGGTTGTCGCGGGACATAGATTGGCGAGGTTACCTCCCAGCGGAAGGGGCATAATGGCCGCTCCAATGAGCTTCACCGACCGATATCGAATCTCTCCTGCCGAAGCCACAGATCTGACCTCGTTCGCCACGGATGACGACGGCGGATTCGAGCAAAAGGCCACTCAGGAGGCTACGAAGGCGCTGGTCGACCGGATGGTCGAGCTGCAGGAACTGATGTACGCAGAAGGCAAGCACTCGCTGATGATCGTATTGCAGGCGATGGACGCTGCTGGCAAGGACAGCGTGATTCGAAACGTGTTTGGTCCAGTGAACGCTCAAGGGCTCAACGTCGCCTCATTCAAGGCCCCCACCCCTATCGAGTTGGCACATGATTATCTTTGGCGAGTGCACGCTGTCACTCCTCGAAAAGGGACCATCACCGTTTTCAACCGCTCGCATTATGAAGATGTCCTCGTCGTTCGCGTGAGAGGGCTCGCGCCTGAATCCGTTTGGTCGAAGCGGTACGACCACATCAATGACTTTGAGAGACTGCTGAACGATGAAGGCACGCACATCTTGAAATTCCATCTACACATCTCGCCCGAGTACCAGAAGCGGCAGTTTAGGGAGCGTCTCGAGGACCCGAAGAAGCACTGGAAGTTCAACCCTAAGGATCTCGACGATCGAGCGCTCTGGGGTGAGTTTCAAAAGGCGTATGAGGTTGCGCTGTCACGTTGCTCTACATCGTACGCGCCGTGGTACGTGGTTCCGGCGGAGCGGAAGTGGTTTAGGAACCACCTGATTACGTCCGTTGTGGTTGAATTCCTCGAGTCCCTCGACATGAAGTATCCGACTCCCGAGTTTGATCCGTCCAGCTTCGTGTTCGATTAGGTCTTCCCCCAGAGCAACCGCCCTGGTTCAGGTTTCTGCTGAAACAAAGTTGGATCCTCGCCCGTACTGCTCTATAATGGAAGGTAACCGGGCATCCTGCCCGGCAACCGACAGGCAACCAGAATTCGGGGGGTATCCCAGATGCGCCTTCTGATAGTCAACAACCACTCGGGCGAGGAAATCCTAAAGGAATCCAATTGGCCCGGAGAACTGCCCCGCGTTGGAGACATTATGGAACTCCATAGCGGCCCTGCTCAACGGTACAAGGTTGAGGAGGTCGATTGGGTGTTTGAGGATTCACCCGAGGAAGTCCACGAAGATATACCGCTGAAATACGCGAAAATCTTGGTGAGCATTCTCAATGGTACGTCACCCACATCCTCAGGACCCATCGGGGCGACTGAGCTTTGCAAGTGTGGTCACCGCGCGGAGATCCACACAGCTGTAGGGTGCAAGGGCCGCGGCGGCTATTGCGAATGCAAGGGCTTCGTCGCGCACGACTAACGGCAGCTCACTGTATCGCAGCACTTCGGTAATCGTCGCCTGCGAACGAACCTTGAGGCATAACAACTTTTGCCAGCGGGTCGCGCGCTTCGACGATCGCAATGACGATCCTGAAGACACCTGCAGGCGGGTTCGGTGTGCCCGGTGACGATCCCCACGCGTCGCACACGGCGAGTGCGCGAAACTCTTGGATTGACTCTGCGTTGACAACGATTCGCCCTTCGATCTTCCCGCGGATTCCGCGGTCGCCTTGGTCCGTTCTTGAATCGAATGTGCCTGAGAACTGGATGGTGTTAGCAGAAACTTTGTTCGATTCGAATTGAAATTCGCGAACTTCTTCGCGCAGCCAATGTTCTGGCAATCCGCGGACATTGTCGACCATGTGATAACGGATGAGTCGGCCGATTACGCTATCGGGAATTCGGCTGTTCTCGATGATCTCCTTTTGCTCGTCCGCGTAGATCCAGAAATGATCGCGGCCTGGTGCGCCATTGACAGCGGGCGAGCCCGCAGGAAGCGGTGTGATTCGTGAGTGTGACCGCGCAACGAAGACGTCGCTCGGTAGTTGACGAACCGGTGCGCCAGCTTCGATGACCGACTCAATCGGCGGCAACTTCCGGTAACCGTCCAGCCCGCGCGCAAGGAAAGCGGCGAGATTCTCGGATGTGCGATTCGGGTCGAACGCATAGGCGGTGCCGTCGTAGGCACATATGTACACCCCTGCTGATCCGAACCCTTGTATGAAACGCTGATTCAGGAGCTCTGCTACTTTGACGAACCACCGCGACGCGTCGGTGCGGCCGTGCTCCACTTGATCCGTAACGATCAGCACGGGAATGAGCTCTCGCTCGAGTGCATCAAGGAGAACGGGATCTGACATGTTTGCTGTGCGTTCTTCGATGGCAGCATTGCAATCGTCGCAGGATGGCTGGCCAGGGGTAACCCAAAGCAGCAATGGCTTCCCTTCCCGTTTCGCTTCGCTTCTCGCGGCAGATAAATCAAGTCGCCACTCGACATCGGCCCACCGCATCTCCTGAGGAGTGGGCACGAGATCGCGCATTCGATCATCGAGCGTGTCAGCTGACAGCGCGGCTATTGCGAGGATAGAGAACGAGAGAATCAAGCGCGTATTCTATCGACGATACGTGAGCGTCTCAAAGTTCCAGTGCTTTACTCCATGACGAGCTTGCACGCTGAGACGACGCGTTCTGTATCTGGCAGCGCGGCGTATTCATAGATCGGATTGAAACCGATGTGGACGTCGCCCTTAGACACCAGCTGCGGGGGCGAGATGAACGAACCCCAAGAATCTGGATCGGACGTTAGCGATTGGATGATCATCTGCCCCACGCTGCAGGTGACTGTGTCTTCCTGGACGACGACAAGTCTGCCGGTCTTTTCGATCGATTTCGCGACTGTCTCGCGATCCCAAGGCACAATCGAGCGCAAGTCGATGACCTCGCACGACACTTCACCGTCAAGCTGGTCCGCCGCCTCTGATGCTTGCTCGGTACAGTTGCCCCACGCGACGATGGTGAGATCGGTTCCTTCTCGCATGACGTGCGCTTCGGCGAAACCGATCGCAGGGATCTCTTCCGGCACATCCATGTTCATTCTGAAAAGGTGTTTTGGAATCAAAAACACGGTCGGGTCTTCGCTCTTTAGTGCAGTCCACATCATCGCGGCC
Source organism: Fimbriimonadales bacterium (assembly GCA_041744215.1). Classification (GTDB taxonomy): domain Bacteria; phylum Armatimonadota; class Fimbriimonadia; order Fimbriimonadales; family ATM1; genus JAHCHL01. The sequence goes on from JBGTLG010000033.1 coordinate 10,174, forward strand.
GCGTCTTGCGGGTTGCTTGGGATCATGACCCTAATGCCCGGGAAATGGGCGATGGCGGCCTCGTTCGCCTGACTGTGCCAGAGCGAACCGCCGGGAAGGTATGCGCCATAGGGCGCATAGATCAAAGCAGGACAAGGCCATTCGCCGAAAGTTCTCCAGCGAATCGTCGCAATATTGTTCACGAGTTGACTCCATCCTGGTCCGACAAAGTCGATGAACTGCAACTCGAAAACTGGGCGCATTCCATAGCAAGCCAATCCGCACGCAACGCCGACAATCGTAGCTTCTGCGAGGGGCGAGTTGAAAACGCGATCCGGAAACGCAGTTGAGAGTCCGTCAGTCAGTTTGAACACGCCGCCCTTCGGGTCTTCAATGTCTTCACCAAAGAAGACAATTCGCTTGTCTCGATCCAGCGCCACTTTGAAAACATGATTCAGCGCGTCGACCATGCGCCATTTTCTGCCGCCATCGATGGGTGGCGGCTCCGGTGTCGGAAGATCGCCATACATTTCCTTAAACAACTCGTCTGGGCGTGGATCGGGCGAGTTTTCCGCCTCGATGTAGTCCTTATCGACGAGTTCCTTTATCTCGTCTTGAACCGCTCCCCACTCTTTCTCTGTCAGTTCCCCAGCTTTGATTAGCTCTTGCGCAACCACGACGATGGGGTCGCGCTTCATCATCGCGTCGATATCATCTTGCGTTCGATACACTCTATGATCATCGCTGCTTGTGTGACTGCTCAGACGGTCGAGTTCACACCACAGGATTGTCGGCCCACCACCGGTTCGCGCTTTCGCAACCGCGTCGCCTGCAGCGGAAAAGACCTTGTCTGGGTGGCGCGCATCGACCCGAACGAGGTCTTGCGATCCGAGCGCGCCGAGTTCGTAAGGGTTGAACTTTTCTGTCGGCGTGCTGATTCCGAACTTGTTATCTTCCATCACGAAGATGCACGGGAGTCTCTCTTGCATCGCAAAGGCGATCGCTTCGTACACTTCCCCTTGTCTGCTCGCTGCATCTCCAAAGGTAGCTACAGAGACGCTATCCTTTCCTTCGAGTTGCATGCCCCACGCAGCACCGACTGCTGGCAACAGGTTTCCGGCTGTTGGAGTTGGCACGCTCCATACATTCTTTTCGCGGTTGGAGTAGTGGCCTGGCATCTGCCGACCGCCGCTGCTGCTGTTTCGCTTTGCGAAGTAAGCGTAGGCTAGCTCCAGATTCGTCATGCCCTTTTGGAGCATCAGCGCCCGATCTCTATAGTACGGGAAGATGTAATCGTCGTCGCGCAGGTGCAGGACGAGCGCTGCGAGCGCTTCGTGGCCCATGCCCGAAACCTGGAACCATCCCTTTGACTGTCGCAAGAGGACGCCTTCTCGGCGGTCACCCTCGCGGCTGAGGAACATCAGCTTTAGGAATTCGAGCTTATTGTAGGTCTTGTCGGCACGAAGTGTCGCCATAGGAGAATTGAACCTCGCCATTGAAGTTCGGGCGGCTTGCCCGGAGCGGCGGGATGATACCCCTACCCCCAACGGCGACGGCTGGAGTTCGGAGCCTACGGCCTGCTGGCGATGAACTCTTTCCAGAGGTCTTCGACCTGTTTCCCGGTCAGTTTGGCGAAGACTGGCATTGGATCTTCCGCTTTTCTGAGCGCAAGATCAAGCGCGGGGACTAGCCTCATGTCGTAGCGCCTCGAGACCCACGCGAGAAAGTACGCGGTGGTTCGATAGGAGTCTGTGTGCTTCGCTTTCTCGTAGACGATTCGCGGGCGCGGAGCTTCGGGCTCGTATCGCCACCACCTTATGTAATCGGCTATTCCTTCGACCAGCCAACCAGGTTTATTGGCGTTGCGCGGATATTGCTGTACAACATGAACTAGCTCATGGATCACCATGCCAAGATCGTCTGGTCGATCGGTAATCCACTTACCGTTAATCGTGATCGTGCTACCCGACGCAAACGCTGGAGCGTTGGCCGTTGGTAGTATGCGGATTCGAATCTGCTCAGGCACCTTGTAGTCCTGGGTTGAAAGCATCGACGTCACGATCGGGAACCATTTTTCGACGAGGGCTTTTGCCGCTTCGCCCCATGCTTTCGATTCTGGGAACTCGGCTACGTCGAGCACGACCGGCGGGGTCTCGAGTTGTCTTGCGAGCGGATAGATGTGCCGATCGAGGTCGGATGTCGTGCCCACGATGGGGAGCAGGGCGACGGCGATCAGGACGTTCATACCGAAAGTGTATCTTGATTTCGGTTGGCGGATCCGGCTTGCGTCATTCTTCGATCTTTTCTTTTATGAAGTAATCGATCGCTCGTTCGAGCTCTGCGTTCGCAAGATCAACGACGCGAACGATTCCTTTGCGATCGATGACAACGTAGTCAGGATAGGAATCACATTCGAACGCTTTCATCAGGTTTCGCTCTGGGTCGTGCGCGATGATGTACGTCAGTTCGTTCGCCTTGACGGATTCGGCCATCTTGTCGCCGTCTGGATCGCTGTGCACTCCGATTAGTACCAGGCCCTGATCCTTATAGCGGTTGTGCAACTCGTTTAGCTTTGGCATGGCCGCCTTGCAGGGGCCGCACCAATGCGCCCAGAAGTCGAGGACCACAACCTTGCCCTTGAGGGTTTCCCAAGTTGGCGGCTCTGGGCCGTCGTAGTTTTTCCAAGTCGTGATTGTCTTCTCGAGTTGCGCTGGCGGAGGCTTTCCTTCGAGTGCGTCTTTCGCGGCGGCGTTGTCGTCGCTACGTTCCCTGCGGAAGTCGTCGGGCGCCTGGAACGCCATGCAGACGATGGCGGCACCGATGAGCAACATACGCGTCTTCATAGTGAGTCGAGTATGGCAGATCACCGAGACGGTTGCAACTTTGGGCGGATGGTTTCGTTCGGAATCTTGAGCACTTCGGCATCGCTTTGGATCACGAAGCTAGTATCCGCGTGACACGTCGACCCGGTTCGGGGGCTGTACCCCGCTCGCCATGTCGTTGAGAATTGTTGCCAGGTGCTGCGCGCGAGAAACTTCGGTGTCAGCGGACGCGCCGCCCCGGTGTGGACTCATTACCATGTTGTCAAGCTCCCAAAACGGCAAGTTTGAAGGTTTCGTTTCTTTCGCAGATTCCGGCATCGCAGCGCTGCGGAGCGCGTCATCTGTACGCGGATACTGATACCAAACATCGAGTCCAGCTGAGTGCAAGTGGTTTGACTTCAGCGCGTCGTAGAGCGCTTGTTCATCGACAACTTGAGCGCGCGCAACGTTTACGAGGATCGCATTTGCCGGGAGCATAGCAAGTTCCCTTTTTCCGATCATGCCTTCCGTTTCTGGAGTTTGCGGCACGGCAAGGATGAGCACATTTGCAGATGGGAGAAGTTTGCGGAGGTCTCCCGCTGGGTGGACCTTGGTCGCATCGACGGTTTCGGCTTGGCGCAACGTTTTTCGCGTCGCGATGACTTTCATTCCGACGCCGAGAAGCACTCGTGCGACCTTCTCTCCGATTGCACCAAATCCGACGATCAACGTGGTTTTGCCTTCGAGGCGAATCGTTCGCTCAGGCTCATAGCGTATCGACCAGTCGCCAGTACGCAGCATGCGGTCTGCGATCACGGTTCGCTTCGCGCACGCGAGCAGAAGAGCGAGCGCGGTCTCGGCCGTTTCGGTCGCGTTGTGGTGGAGGTTGTAGAGCGCGATTTCGGGATGGGCAGCCATGACCGTGCGCGTGATCAGCGGGACACCAGCGAAGGGCACAATCACGGAGTTGAGGCTCGGGCACGACTCAAGTTTTTGTTCTGTAGGTCGCCCGTCTATCAGAACTGTGCAATTTAGCGGTGGCTGTTCGTCCGTGAAGACTTGGACGTTAGCAGCAACGCGCGCGCGCAGATCCGAGATGATCGAGTCACCGAACGCTGACGGGTACCACGCGATAACGCGCACTTCAGTTGTAAGTGTCGTAGACTTTCGCCGATGCGACGTCCTTTTCGGAGATCCCTCCTTCAGAGTGTGTTGAGAGAGAGACTTTGACTTTTCGCCAAGTGATCAGGAGATCGGGGTGGTGATCTGCGGTTTCTGCGTATGTTGCACACTGGCGAGCGAAGTCGACGCCGTCCATGTAGGACTCGAATTCGAAAGTCTTGGTCAACTGGCTTTGCTCAACTGACCAGTCTGGAAGGTCTTTTAGGGCTGCGGCGAGTTCTGTATCGGAAAGTTTCGGCATGGCGAAGTCATACCCCGCCATGCCAAGGAATTACGCGGTGACGCCTGTTCGGATGCGATCGCTGAAGCCATGGACGCCGGCGGCTTCTGCGCAGTGTGAGCAGCAGAAGATCTGGTCGGGGGTCTCCATGCCGTGTCCGACTATTTTTGTTCCGCAGTGGGCGCAAGTCGGCGCAAGCATAGTGATTGCGCACTCAAATGAGTCGAATGTGTATGTCTTTCCTTCGGAAACAACCACGAAAGATTTGTCATAGTCGTTGCCGCACTGATTACATCGTGCCATTCCTATTCTCCTGATGTTGTTTTAGTCGTCGAGAACGAAGGTGACAAGCATGTTCACCACATATCTCGTAATCTTGTCGCCTTCGACATCAAGGCGTTGTTCCTTGACCCAGGCGCCTTTGACGTGTCGAAGCGTTTTGGTTGCGCGGGCAATACCCTGCTCAATCGCGTCGTCGAAGCTCTTCTCTGAGGTTGAGCTGATTTCAGTAACTCTTGCTACAGACATATATCTCTCCTTTACACCACTATGACGCCAAATCGGGGGTCGGCATTGCGGGCGAGGCACCCCGAGGGTAGTATCCCATGCATGTCCACCCCCAAACCTGAGGCTGTCCTGCTCGCGCAGAAGTGGTTGGAAGACCGCGAGAACGACTTGGTTGAGGATACGCGGGCGATGTTAAGAATCGGGAGCGTAGAGGGGCCGGCCGAGCCGGGGGCGCCATTTGGCAGGGAGTGCAGGCAAGCGCTCGACCTTGCGCTTGCGATGGGTGAGCGTTGGGGGATGCGAACGAGGGACGTAGACGGCTATGCAGGGCACTGCGAGTTCGGCGAGGGAGACCGGATGGTGATGGCACTCGGGCATTTGGATGTCGTTCCCGTCGGGGACGGGTGGGAGCACGACCCTTTTGGCGCGGAAATCGACGGAGAGTATCTATATTCGCGGGGGGCGACGGACGACAAGGGTCCGACAATGGCTGCGTTTTACGCCTTGCGCGCGCTCAAGGAGACTGGCGCAGATTTGCCGTCGAGGATGCGCATCGTTTTTGGGTGCGACGAGGAGAGCGGCTTTGAATGCGTCGCGCATTATTTCAAGCACGAGGAGGCTCCGACTTTCGGGGTCGCGCCAGATTCCGGCTGGCCGTGCTTTCATGGCGAAAAGGGGATCGCCACGTTCAAGACGAGAATTCCGGCGCCATCTGGCGCAATCGAGTTTCTGGATTTGGAGGCAGGTACGCGTCCGAACATCGTCCCTGCATACGCCAAAGCTTATGTGCGGATCTCGCCCGAGTACGTCGAAGAGTTTGCGGCGAAACTGAACACGCTTTGGGATAGGAATGTCACTCACAACCGGGTCGAGAATGAATTCGTTCTTGAGGCTATCGGTCGCGCAGCGCATGGCGCAATGCCGTTTTTAGGAGACAACGCGTTGACTCGCGTGCTACGTGCGCTCATGGATTGTGCGCCGGTTGAGATGAAGGAATCGTTTTGGAAACTTGTCGAAATGGGACACCCCAGCGGAGTCGGGTTTGGGATTCACGGGCGCGATGACGGTACGGGTGATTTGACTTCTAACCTCGCTATCGCAGAGCTGCGCGGTCATTCGATCGTGTTCACTACGAACGTTCGTTATCCGGTTTCTTGGGAAGGCGACGTGTTGCGTGAGAAGATCGTGAATTTCTTGGAGAAGGAGTGGCCAGGAGCAGAGGTGGTCGAATTCGATGACAGTAAGGGACTGTTCTTCCCTCTCGACAAGGAGCCTATCGTTTCGATTGTTGATGCTTATCGGATCGAGACAGGCGAGATGACTGAGCCGGGCGTGATGGGCGGTGGCACGTATGCGCGGGCCGTGCCGAACACCGTGAGCATCGGTACTGGTTGGGATGGAGACGGCCCTGCCCACGAGCATGACGAACGAATCAAAGTCGCTCATTTGCTGAAAATGGCGAAGATTTACGCACACATCCTGTATCGGCTTTCCCACGCTGCAGCTCAGAGCGGTTAGTCCGGTCCTTCGTTAGGCGACAGGAGGTTTGGTGGGTGCGGCTATCGGACGAGCCAGTATCCCGCGCCCGCGGCGAGCGCGGTCGAAACGAAGTTTACGGTGTCGTTTGTCATCAACCTCCACCCAAACACTTTCACTCCGGGCGGACTTTCGGCGATTGAACCGTCCGTGCGGCGATACCGTGCTTGAACGCTGTCGCCGAGAATACTGTCAAGGAGACACCCAAAGAAACCAATCACACTGATCGCTCCGATCCACTTTGTCAGGCCGAGGAGCGGTGCTGTCGCTGCGACGACAGCTGAACCAATGAAGGCCGCAAAGAGGCCGGCGATCGTCACCACTCCGCTTTCGCCGGGCACAGCAGGCGAAAGAGACAGGATGCGCACAGGTTTGAGGCCGAGCCTCGACCCGATCTCTGTCGCCCACGTGTCCGCATTTGCTGCCGCGAGCGATGCTATGAGCGCGCCCTTCAGAGCCTCGTCTTGGGAATAGAGGTACAGCCCTGCGCAGGCTGCAGCGGGCCCTCCATTTGCCAGGACCTGAATCGCCCTGCGAGGGACCGCTTCAAGATCAGGGCGGTCCTCAGGGCGTCGTCGCAGGCGGCTGAGAACTGAGGAGGTCACAAAGAATGCCAGCAGCGGGGCGGCCCACGGCCACTCGCCAGCCTCCCAGATCACTCCTCCTACGACTGCGGCGGCGATCGCGCCGTCCCAGGACAGGGCGCGAAGCAGGAAGCAGATCGCAGCGACGGCCGCAGCGTAGATCACTGGCCGAGTTTACGCCTGAAACCCGCTGTCTGAATTCGAGGTATCTCGTGATGTGGGAGGAATCGGCCTTCCGAATCACGAAATGACTGATAGCTAATGCTCACCGCATACATCGTAACCGCCATCCTCGGGGGAGTCCTGATCGTGGTTTCGTTGTTTGGCGGCGACCACGATCATTCCGTGGAGTTAGACGGAGATCTTGGTGTCGAAGCGGGGATCGACGTCGCAGGAGGCCATAGCATCGACACTGACTTCGACGTTTGGCTGCCATTCTTCAGCCTGCGTTTTTGGACGTATCTCTGCCTGGCATTTGGCGCAACTGGGCTCTTGTTCACGTTGTTGACTGATATGCACGCAGTGCCCGTCGCGGTCGTTGCGAGCAGTGTCGGGTTGCTGATGGGTTTCGGCGTTAGTGTCGCGCTTCGCTGGCTTCAAAAGAGCCAAACGAGCAGCGCGGTTTCTGAGCGCGAACTCTTAGGAGTAGAGGCAAGGGTACTCGTGCCCCTGAAGACAGGGTCTTCTGGGAAGATTCGTGCAACACTCAAAGGCGAGATGATTGATTTGCTCGCCATAACCGACGAAGGTCAAGAGATTGCAGCGGGCGAACAAGTGATGATCGTAGATGTAGAAAACGACCGAGCCCGAGTCGTTCGACGATCAGCGTTTTTTGGAGACGATACATAGGAGAAAAAGATGCCAGAGGGATTCTCGGAACTTAGCGGCCTAGTAGGCCATATCGTTTGGGCGAGTATCGGAGCGGTCGGCTTCCTTCTGCTTCTCGCGTTCATCAAGCGGTTTTTGCACGTTTGCCCGCCGAACCAAGTGTTGATTTTCTACGGCGGAGGCGGCGCGACGCGCCTTCCGGATGGATCTTCGCGGGGCTATAGGGTCATTTTCGGAGGTCGGGGCTGGAAGCGACCGATCGTGGAGAACGTCGCACGGATGAGCCTCACACTCATGGAAGTGCCAATCGCCGTGCGAGGCGCATATTCGGCAGGCGGAATCGCGCTAAATGTCGATGCGATTGCCAACGTGAAGATTTCGAGTGATCCTGTTCTCATAGGAAACGCGATCGAAAGATTTCTTGGACGCGATCCTGAAGAGATTCGAAGAGTTGCGAAAGAAACTCTCGAAGGTCACTTGCGTGGAGTGCTCGCTAAACTAACTCCAGAAGAGGTCAATGAGGATCGGCTGAAGTTTGCTGGCGCGCTGTCGCATGAATCAGAAGAAGATTTGAGCAAGCTCGGCATTCAGGTAGACACACTCAAGATACTTCACGTGAGCGATGACGTTGCTTACCTGAACTCAATCGGCAGAAAGGCAATCGCCGCGGTTATTCGCGATGCGGAGATGGCCGAGAGCGACGCTCGGCGAGATGCAGAGCAAACAGAGGCAGAGAGCATCGGGCGCGCGCGGGTGACTGAAGCCAACGCGGAAGCCGCAATTGTTCAGATGGAGAACGAGCTAAGGAAAATCAAGGCCGACCTAGAGGCGCATGTAAGGTCGGAGGAGGAGATTTCGCTTGCTGCGGCTCGCGAAGCCAGGGCGAAGGCGGAGCAGGAACTGCAACAGGTTCGCGCTCAGCTGGAAGGTATCCGGCTGCATACGGACGAAGTGTTGCCAGCCGAGGCGGAGCAGCAGGCAGCCATTTTCGAAGCTCGCGGGGATGCTGCGTCGATTCGCGAACGAGGTCAGGCGGTCGGCCATGCGCTTGAACTGCTTCAGCAAGCATGGAGCGACGCTGGCGACAATGCGCTCCGCATCTACTTGCTCGAAGATATTGAGAAAATCCTTGCGAGCGCATCGCAGGGCGTGAATAAAGTGAGGATTCGAAACCTGAAGATGATTGACAGCGGTAGCGGCGATACGTTATCGAACTATGTCTCCGCGTATCCCGCGATGCTCAGATCAGTATTCGACGCTGTTGCGTCGACGACAGGAATCGACATCCCGAAAGTCATCTCTGGGAATGATGAAAGCAACAGCGACGGACAGAGGAAGTAACCCATGCCATTTGATATAACAAGCGTAGGTCTTGGAATCGTGATTGCCGTCGTCGGCGGCATCGCCCTCCTGTTTTTGCTCAATCTGCGGACGATCATTTATCTTTGTTCTCCCAATGAAGTACTGATCTTCTCAGGCAAACGAAGACGGGTCGGCAATCGACTCTTCGGCTACCGCATCATCAAAGGTGGGATGGGATTTCGGGTACCACTGATGGAGCGTGTTGATAGGCTTGATCTCACGAACATGGTCATCGATATCTCGGTTAGCAACGCCTATTCTAAGGGAGGGGTTCCGCTCGCTGTCCAAGGGGTGGCGAACGTCAAGGTTGCTGGCCATGAACCTGTTTTGAACAACGCTATCGAGCGATTTCTCGGAAAGTCCCGCCAGGAGATCATGCAGATTGCAAAGATGACGCTCGAGGGAAGCTTGCGTGGAATCCTTGCAACAATGACGCCGGAAGAGGTCAACGAGGATAAGATCCTCTTCGCGGAGCGATTGGTTGGCGACGTCGAGGAAGATATGACCCGCTTAGGTTTGGTCATCGACACGTTTAAGCTGCAAAACGTGCAAGACGAGGTCAGCTATTTGGACAGTATCGGTCGCAAAAAGAATGCGGAAATCTTGCGTCAGGCGCGAATTGCGGAAGCTGTTGCCAGAGCTGACGCCGCGGTCCGATCGGCAGAAAACCGAGAGCGAGAAATGCGAACGAAGATCACTGCAGAAACCGACATCGCGAAGGCTGATGCCCAGCGTCGGCTGCGTGATACATTAACGCAGCGCGAAGCCCTCGTCGCGGAAGAGCAGGCGACGGTGGCCGCATCGCTTGCCCAGTCGAAAGCAGAAATCGATGTTCAAAAGGCGCGTATCGAGCAGATGCGCCGCAAGCTCGACGCTGACGTCATTCAGCCAGCGAAAGCGAGGTGCGAATCCTTGGAAGCAGAAGCGAAAGCAAAAGCTGCGCCAATCATCGCAGACGGCGAAGCTCGCGCGATGGTGTTGCGGACGCTTTCTGAGAGGTGGTCGGCGGCCGGGCCGCACGCTCGCGACGTGTTTTTGCTGCAAAAGATGGACAAGATCATCGACGCGATCACGGCAACCGTTGCCGATACCACGATTGACCAAGTGACAATGATCGACTCCAACGCTCCGTCGCTCGGCACGGACGGCTCCTTGCCAATGAAGGCGATCTCGACGATCGAACAGATCAAGCAAGTTTTTGGCGTAGACTTGCTCGATTTGGTCAAGCAGAAGTCAGCGGGTGGCGGCGATTCAAGCGGGCCACACCCGGCTCGATCATGGGAATTGCCTCCTGAGACGGGAACGGAAAGCTAATCGGGCAATAATGGGAGCGTGTTACTCCTCCTTTTGGCCCTATCGGTTCCGCCCGCTGAGGCTGAATGGCCTGAGCGCGTGACCAGACTGCACCGCGAAGCGCCCCTGATTGACGGCCACAACGATCTGCCATGGGAGATTCGAAAAGCAGGAGTATCTCCCGCCGCAATGCGGCTGGATCGTGGCAACTCGCGTGTGCTCACGGATATTCCTCGCTTGCGCAGGGGACTGGTTGGCGGAGTGTTTTGGTCGGTGTACGTGCCAGCAAGTTTGTCTGGTGATGCCGCTGTGCGGACAACCCGCGAGCAGATCGACCGCGTTAAGCAATTGGTCGCGGCGTATCCTGGGACGTTTGAGATGGCATACACGTCTGGCGACGTGTTGAGAATTTTCCAAAAAGGAAAGATTGCGTCTTTAATCGGAATGGAAGGGGGTCACTCTATCAACTCTTCGCTTGCGACATTGCGCGATATGTACGCTCGCGGAGCGAGATACATGACACTCACCCATTCTCGAAACGTTCCATGGGCAGATAGCGCTACGGATACGGCACGACTCAAGGGCCTTTCTGCTTTTGGGGAGCAGGTCATCGCTGAGATGAATCGCCTGGGAATGATTGTCGACTTGAGCCACGTTTCCGCAGACACGATGCGACATGTGCTTCGGGTAACAAAGTCGCCGGTGATCTTTTCGCACTCGAATGCTCGCGCGATACGGGATCATGCAAGGAATGTCCCGGACGATGTTCTGCGAACTTTGAAGTCGAATCGCGGCGTCGTTATGGTCGTGTTCGTGCGCTCTTTCGTCTCTTCGTCCTCTGCTGACGTTCGCCGGGTCGCGGACCATATCGACCACATTAGAAAGATTGCGGGCATCGACCACGTTGGGATCGGGAGCGACTTTGACGGTGGCGGCGCGCTTCCAGGGTTAGAGGATGTGTCCAAGCTTCCAAACTTGACAGTTGAACTTATCAGAAGAGGGTACTCGGATACCGAGATCAAGAAGGTGCTCGGGCTGAACATGTTGCGCGTCATGAGCGAGGGTGAGGAAGTCGCTCGGCGATTGCAGGGCAGGAAAGCAGCGTAGCCTATGCACAAGCGCCTGCAAGTGCTGATGCTGGGCCCAGGGCTCCGCGTGAAGGGAGGCGTTACCGCCGTCGAGAAACTCATCGTAGCGAACATGCCGGAATCGATCGATATGCGTTTCGTGTCGACGATGGAGGATGGATCGGGACTTAAGAAGGCATTTGTCTTTCTTGTATCGGTCGTACGTGTGTTTGGGCTGCTCTTGGTCGGTTGGCCGCGCGTGGTGCATTTACACTTTACGTCGCGCGGAAGCAACATTCGGAAGATGACGCTTGCGAGGCTGTGCAGGTTGTTTGGGCGGCGCGTTGTGATGCATGGGCATGGCGGAGAGTTCCACCTGTTTGTTGAGCGGTTATCACCCGCCTATCGTGCTTGGACGCTGAGGACTATTCGAAGGGCAGATTGCGTTATCTGTCTATCAAAGAGCTGGCGCGAGTTCTACTCCACTTTGGGCATTGATACGAACCGGCTTATCGCACTACCAAACCCAGTCCGCATTCCTGCCACAGCACCCGAGAGGAGTGGAGTCGAATCGGTCCAGTTTCTTTACTTAGGATTGATGGCTCAACCCAAGGGAGTTTATGATATGCTCGATGCCTTCGCTCGACTGCCAGAATCGGTTCGAGGGAAGTGCAAGCTCGTAATGGCTGGGAATGGCGAGTTGGAAGAAGTGCGCAAGAATGCGGTTCGATTGGGCATTGAAGGGTCTTTGACTGTGTATGATTGGGTTGGACCCGAAGAGCGCGATCGACTGCTTGAAGAAAGCGACGTGTTCCTGCTGCCGTCATACATCGAGGGATTGCCGATGGGGATGTTGGAAGCGATGAGTTACGCGATGCCTGTTATAACGACTCCAGTTGGTGGCATTCCGGAGTACGTTCACAATGGCGTCACTGGTCTGCTGGTCGAACCTGGCGATGTCGCTGCGTTGTCCGTTGCTATGCAGCAGATGGTTGAATCGGAATCGGATCGACTGCGGATTGGCGCGGCTGGCAGAGAGATCGTGAAGCCGCTTGATGCAAAAGAATACTGTCGCGAACTTGAGCGCATTTACTTATCTGTCGCGGAGTCGGGGCTGCCGCCCCAAGATCTGATATGAAGCGACTCGCATCGAGGTTCAAGTCGCTTCGGTCTGGCGACACACTGATCCGGAGAAATCCACTCTACTATCGCCGTGCGCTCGAACTTTTCGACAAGTTGGAGGATGCGGGCATTCAGGAGCGCGAGCAATGGACGACTGAGAGACTTAAACTCGTGCTACGGGCAGCCCAAAAGTCGCGATACGGCAAGAGGGTTGCTGGAGGCGGCGAGATTTATTCTTGGCCGATTCTCGAAAAGGATGAGATTCGGGATGCACCCAAGCACTTTCTGACGATGGCGACGTGGCGGACAAGCCACGCTACGACGAGCGGAACGACAGGGATCCCGCTAAAGCTGTATCGAAGCTTGTCTTCTGTGTCCGTCGAACAGGCGGCTATCGACAGATTGCTGATCAAACAGGGTGTCGATCCACTTAACTACCGTGCTGCCGTATTGCGCGGAGACGATATCAAAGACCCGGCAGACAGAGAGCCGCCGTACTGGATCTATGCTGGAGGCGAGAGGCGGCTGGTCTTTTCGTCGAACCACCTCAATCGAGAGACGCTTCCAGAGTTCATCGAGGAGATCGAGAAGTTTCGCCCTGAGGTGCTGCACGCATATCCGACAATTCTCGATTCGTTTTGCAACTTGCTGCTCACATCCTATAGCCGACCCGTCATACCGATTACAATATGCTCGTCCGAAGTGCTCCTCGTCGAGTCTTGGAAACGAAGCCGAATGGCATTGGAGACCAAGATGATCGACTACTATGGACAAGCAGAGCGTGTTTCGTTTGCGTATGCGTATGAGCCTCAGACATACCGGTTTTTGCCTGGGTATTCGTACAACGAACTTCTGCCGGTCGAAGGCGAAGAGTACACTTACGAACTTGTGTGTACCGGACTGTGGAATCTCGCGATGCCGCTCGTGAGGCTTCGCACTGGCGATTTGATTCGGGTTCCTTCGGGGAAGGATCTTAATGCGATCGCTTTCGGGACCGAGATCTTCGCAGGTGTGATTGGACGGAGTGGCGATTTTTTGATTGCGCCGGATGGGGCGCGGCTCATGGGAATCGACCACATTCCTCGCGACGTCGATCACGTCGTCCAGATGCAGATTATTCAGGAAACACCGGACCGGGTGCGAATCCTCGTAGTGCCAGAAGAGGGTTTTGGCGATGCGGACAGACGGAAGATCGAGTCTAACGCCCGGCTCAAGCTACCGCCGCCGATGCGCTGGGAGGTGGAGATCGTCGAGGCACTGGAGCGCAACTCGTCTGGAAAGGCGCCTTATGTGATCCGGCGGTAAAATCCGCCCCATGGATTTCTCCCTCACGCGCGAACACGAGTTGATTCGTGAGTCCGCCTACAAGTTTGGTCAGAACGAGATTGTTCCAGGAATTCGCGAGCGCGACCGCGCTGCGGAGTCAGACCCATCAACGTTGAAGAAGATGGGCGAGGCAGGTTTTCTCGGAGTTTGTGTGCCCGAAGAGTATGGGGGGATGGGCGCCGACTACATCAGTTTAGGAATCGTTTGCGAGGAGTTGGAACGTGCAGACACAAGCGCACGGGTGGTAATGAGTGTTCATGCGGGGCTGCATTGCATGACGCTCATGCAGTGGGGTACGGAAGAACAGAAGCGAAGGTGGTTGCCGGATTTGGCGACTGGGAAAAAGGTAGCTGCGTTTGGTTTGACCGAGCCGAACGCGGGGAGCGACGCTTCGAATCTCAAGACGACGGCCCGAAAGGAAGGAAACGATTACATTATCAATGGTCAGAAGACTTGGATCAGCTTGAGCGATTATGCCGATCAGTTTTTAATCGTGACGCGGCTGGCGGAGACGAGCGCAAAGGCGCCATATGCTGCATTTATCATTGATCGCGACACGCCGGGATTTAGCAGCAAGCCCATTCACGGAAAGTTGGGGGTGAGGGCGGGCAACACAGGCGAAATCTTCTTTGAGAACATGCGCGTTCCTACTGAGAACATGCTTGGCGAAGAAGGCGACGGGTTCAAGGTTGCGATGTCTGCGCTCGATCATGGCCGATATACGGTTGCGGCGGGTGCTGTTGGAGTCATTACAGCGTGTCTCGATGCCTGTGTGAAGTATGCGAACGACCGCACCGTTGGAGGAGAGGCGATCGGGAAGAAGCAGTTGGTCCAGCAAATGATCGCCTCAATGGTGCAAGGGCGCGACATCGGGAGACTGCTTTACTATCAAGTTGGGTGGATGAAAAACGCGGGTCTTCGGCACACACGCGAAGTATCGCTTGCGAAGTGGACCAATTGTGCGGCGGCATTCGATGCGGCACACAAGGCAATAGAAGTGCATGGTGCGTACGGGTTTGCGGATGAGTTTCCTGTTGAGAGGTACTTCAGAAACTCACGCGGCGCAATCATCTATGAGGGGACCCATGAGATTCACACTCTGATGCAGGCCGAGTACGAACTCGGTTATCGAAGCGACAAACCGCTGGCAAGGTCGTTGCCTACTTGGCCCTTTGGCAAGACACCGGTAGGGATTTAGCGCGTGGAAACGTCATTGCTGCCGAACATCGGGCTTTGAGTCCCGACGGTGGCCGAGGTTCTTGGAACGATCTGATCGCGGATGGTTTGCGGAAGGGAAAGAACCGCAGAATCGCATGGTTTACGTGTAGAATCCACCGCATGATGCTCGCAGCAATCGCACTTGTCGCACTCGCGGCTCCGCAGGAACCAGAGTTCGAGATGACGACCTATTGGTTCGCGCTCTTGAAGAAGGGGCCGAGCTACGGACAAGGGACTCGCGAGGAACTGATGGAGATGCAGGCGGCGCACCTCTCAAACTTCGAGAAGCTGCACAGAGAAGGAAAGCTGCTCTTCCCTGCTCCTCTTGCAAGCAACGGCGAGATTCGAGGCATTGCGGTTTTTGATGTCAAGACAAAAGGGGATGTTATGAAGTGCTTCGAATCCGATCCCTTCATCACGAAGAAGCAGATGGTTATCGAGGCCTATCAGTGGTACACCGGCAAGGGAATGATAGGAAAGCCCGAAAAGTTCTTCGATCTTGAAGATGCTTACCTTGGAATACTAAAGCGACCCAACGACGCTGCCACCTTTACGCCAGAGAGGATGCAAGAGATTCAAGCAGGACACATGGCAAACATTAGCGCGATGGCAGAGGTGGGGATCCTGGCGCTCGCAGGTCCGTTGGCGGAAGCAGGCGAGATGAGGGGACTGTTCTTTTTCAGGAAAGTCGAAGAAGAGACGATTCGGGCTTGGGTGGCGAAAGACCCGGCAGTAGCTGCAAAAAGGCTTGTGATGGAACTGCATCCGATGTGGATTGCGAAAGGCGTCTTGCCACCAAAAAAGTAGTCGAAGCATCTGTTGCACGACCTGGTGGCCTAGCCGTATGTTGTGTGCTCGAGGGAGTTCCTCGAAGCGCGACAACTTGCGGACGCGCGGGGGTAGCGATCAATATCGCAACACGGAACCCGTCGGCACCGGTCAGTTGAGAGGTACATTTCGGAACGCCGGACACCCATATGGCAACGCCGACCTCAGAAGTGACGATCAGGACGCCCGACCAGCGGGTGAGGGTGTTTGTAAGTTCTACGCTGCTGGAACTTGCGGACGAACGCTTAGCGGCGAAGCGGGCGATCGAGAGACTGAGACTTACGCCCGTGATGTTTGAACTTGGCGCCAGGCCGCATCCGCCGCGCTCCTTATACAAGGCGTATCTCGAACAAAGTCACGTTTTCGTAGGCATTTATTGGGAACGCTATGGATGGATAGCCGATGGAATGGAGGTTTCGGGTTTAGAGGACGAATGGCAGCTTGCGGGCGAAATGCCTCGACTCGTTTACGTCAAGAGGCCGTCCGATGGTCGAGAAGAGAAGCTCAAAGAGCTGCTGCTCCGGATTCAGAACTCAGGCGTCTCATACAAGTCTTTCTCAAGTCCCCAAGAACTTGAGTCGCTCTTGGCCGATGATCTCGCAGTTGCCCTGAGCGAACGGTTCGAGGCTTCGCTCCAGTCAGTGCCGCTGCAATCGGAAGCATCCTGTCGATTGCTCCCTTCTCCAGCAACACCCTTGTTCGGCCGGGATGCCGACATCGCCAAGTGCACGGCACTTTTGTTGGAGCCGGACGTGCGAATGCTGACGCTTGTCGGCCCGGGTGGCATCGGCAAAACACGTCTGGCGATCGAAGTTGCTAAGCAACTGAGCGACCACTTCGCAGACGGAGTTTGTTTCCTCGAGCTGGCTTCGCTGCAGGATCCGGCGTTACTCCCAACCGAGATCCTCAATCAAGTAGGGGGGCCAGGCATTCCGTCTCGATCGCCGATGGATACGATCATCTTGACTTTGAGAAAGCAGTCGTTGCTACTTGTGCTCGACAACTTCGAACACTTGCTTGGTGGCGCGAACTACATCTCAGAAATGATCGAGGGCTGTCCTTTTCTTCATATTCTCGTTACGAGCAGAGCAGCCCTGCAGATTAAGCCCGAACACGAATACGCGGTCTGTCAGCTCGAGTCCCCAGTTGAGCATGACCTCAATCGCACGGTGCAGGAACTTTCTATGTATTCGGCGATTCGGCTGTTTGTTGACCGCACACGGGCGATCCGCCCTGACTTCGAGCTCGATTCCAGTAATGCTGAGTTCGTGCGAAACATCTGTTCGCGGCTGGAAGGAATACCTTTGGCAATTGAGCTCGCGGCAGCTCGAACAAAAACATTGGATCTGCCCACCATGATTGAGTTACTCAACAGCGGATTGGAGGTTTTATCCAGCGGTAGAAGGGACGCGCCTGATCGGCAAAAGACTCTCCGCGCGACCATCAAATGGAGTTACGACTTGCTTACTGAAAAGGAGAAGCAAGTGTTAAATCGCATTTGTGTTTTTCATGGCGGAACAACTTTGGAGTGCGCCTACCTTGTTGCCGGCATGAATGAGCCTCTGTCACTCGCCGAGTTAAAGCGACGAACAATGTATGTGACTGACCACGCCCTGGTGGACCCATCACATGTTGTGCCCACTCTTGACTTCCTCGATGCTATCGAATCACTTGTTGCCAAGAGCCTACTTCGTGTGGACATATCCTCCTCTCGCGAGCCCAGGTACGTGCCTTACGAAGCGGTCCGTGAATTCTGCATCGAGGAGTTGAAAAGCGCAGGACAGCTTGAAGATGTTCGCCTTCGGCACGCGATCGCAATCACTTCCTGTGTCGAAAAGCAGTGGCCGAGGCTGTGGGGTCCGGACGCCACAAAGACATACTCATACTTCGACTTAGAAATCGACAACGTGCGAGCGGCGCTCGCTGCCAGTTGGGTGGGCTACCCTGAGATTGCGATGCGCCTTGCTATTGCGGCAGCAGAATATTGGGACGTTCGACAGTTGCGCGAAGCTACAGATTGGTTAACAAAATGCATTGAAGCCGCAGAACGAGCGGGAGTGGCGAACACGAGGTTGTTTCAACTCACCAAGCTGGAACTCACACGTCGCTACTTTCGGCTTGAGCGCTGGCAAGAGATGTTTGTTGCCATCGACGAGATTGAGAAGTGGGCTCAGGAACATGGGGACAGTTTTCTGTCACTGGACGCCGTTCATCAGCGGACAATGGCACTCGCATACGCTGGAGCTCTCGACAAAGTTCACGACCAAGTAAGTGATGCGTTGCCGATATCACGCCGCATCGGATACAGGTTTGCCGAGATGTGTTTGATACAGAACTTAGGCGCCGCAGAAGCGTTTGCAGGCGATGCTGTTGCCGCGCAAAAGCTACTGATTGAATCCATGGAGATGGCGAAGGAGTTGGGCGCCCACCGGCGCGCGGGCATCTGTTCGACGGTTCTCGCCATTGTCAGTGTCCATCTCTCGGACCCTCAAGGATCCTTGCGGTACGTCGAACAGACACTTGATCAGATTCGGACGGTCGGGGATCACGTATTGTTGCTTTACAATTTGACATGCTTATCGGTAGTCGCGATCCTGTACCAAGATTACGAGAAAGCGCTTCATATCGCTAGCCTATCTCGAAGATACTCTGAGTTTTTCGGAGTCGGATTCGTGCCAGTTGCGGAGCGCGATGTTTCGGCAGCAGAACGCGAGGCAATTGCAAAAGTGGGAAGTGAACGAGCGCGCGAGATTCTTGAGTCGGTCGAAGTCACCTCGTTGCACGGTGCGGTCGAAGTGGCATCTGCCCTGTGCAGAGAGTTCTCACTTAGACCTCCGCCAGGTAAGCGCGAGAGCGGTAACGAAGACACCGGCACTGAATAGCATCCAAACAATAGCCCAAAAGAGCGGGGGGATTCCCGTTTCTTGGTACATATTGTGTGCGTCGCTATGTGCTCCGCGGATCGTGCTGATAATCATCAGATCACCCAAGCTTTGCGCAGCCGCTAGGCATTGGGTCATGCCCAAAAACTGGGCGCAAAAGATGAGCCAGTTTCCTTTCGCGAAACTTGCTATCGCGAAAAGGACGGCGACCCAGAAGACGCCGCTGACAACCCCAACCAGATCGCCCCGAACCCAGAGAGCTAATCCCACTGCGATCAATGCGCCGAGAGTCCATAGGGCAATTCGCGCTCCTCGTTGCGTCGAGCCCATCACGACCATCGCCGCTCCAAACAGCGATGCGCCGAAGTATCCGGCTGAACTGATGGCGGTGGCCCATCCTCCGAGCGTTACTGTCAATCCCGAGCCGATCGCATGAACTTCGATGTGGTGGACCAACCCACCTGACGCGACGGCTGCAATGGCGTGGCAAAGCTCATGGAGGTGCGTGTTTAGATAGACAAGAGGCAGGAGCGCCGGCCGCAGCATGGGCGTGATCCAAAAAAACAGAGCAATGCCTCCCGACGCGAGCAGGAGGTTTTTCTCACCTTTTTCGGATAAGCGCGGCGCAGGCATGAACGCATACGATACGCGATTCAGCGCAGTGAGGTTGAGGCCGCCGCGGAACGGGACGGCGGCCAGAAGATTTCCGCTTCGTAATCGTGGGGTGTTCGTCAGCGGCGGGTTGAATCTGCGTAGCCGTTCCACCAGCCGTTGTCGGGTTCGCCGTCACCATCAAAGTCGTCGAGCGAGGAAAGCTTCATCGCTTTGCTGTGGCCGTCGGCGAAGACGACAGCGACGAAGCCGATGTGCCGTCCGTCGGGTGTTGACCTACACCCGTGGACTCCTGCACCACACTCGGCGCCTTGACCGTAGAAGCCACTTGGCCTTCCGCTACCACGATCACTAGGCAGAGGCGGGTCCACTACATACTCGCCACCACCGACTGTGCCGTCGTCGCGCCAAACTCCTCGCGTGTCGGCGATGGCGACCGTCTCGGACGGAGCGGTCACGTCCGACTCACTCGCTACGAATGGAAAGCGCGAATTGCCCAGATATTGGTAGTTGTAGCCGTATCCCCCGTACGTGCGCTCCTGGTTGTGAGCCCACTTCTTGCCTAACACGTCGAGGGTCGATACTGGGCAAATGAAGACTTGCTCATTCAAGATGTAAGGGTAAATGGCGTCCGCCCAGCGCGTTCTTGGCACTTGTACTGACGGAGAGGAATGCTGAGGGTACCGCTCGTAGTCAATCACATACATGGCGAGCGCCATACCCAGCTGCCGCGAGTGGCTCACGCACGTTGTCTTCTTCGCGGCTTCCTTGGCCCTTGCGAAGACTGGGAAGAGGATTGCCGCGAGGATCGCGATGATCGCGACGACGACGAGCAGTTCGATGAGGGTGAACCCGGGGGTTTGAGCGCGGCGGTGGGTTTGTGCAGTTTCCATTTTGTGTTTATCCAAGTCGAGTTTTTGATCAATCAAAATCCCGAGAGACGATGCTACTGCAATCTTGACGAAAATGTCAAGTATTGACTTGATTGTATGATTCCGGCCGTTGGATAGCTTCATTGTCGACCGAGAAGACAGGTTGGATCGGTTCTTGGCGTCTAGCCTCCCGAACCACAGCCGGGCTCGGCTCGCCGAGCACATCTCGGGCGGGGGAGTGCTCGTCGACGGGAGGCCCAGAAAGGCGTCGTTTCGGCTCCAACCGGGGATGCGGGTGATTGTCGAGCCCATAAGCGAGCGTCCCGCACACTCGCTGACCCCGGTCGACATGCCTCTGGTCGTTCCCTACGAGGACGAGCACCTGCTTGTTGTCGACAAACCCGCCGGCCTCTCAGTACATCCTTCCCCCACCGCGAATGAGCCAACTTTGGTCCACGCTCTGCTTGCTCGGTCTCATTCGCTCAGCTCTGCCGCAGGCGCGTACCGGCCAGGAATTGTTCACCGACTCGATAAGGACACGAGTGGCCTGTTGCTTGTCGCCAAGTCGGACGCCGTGCATCACGCTCTCCAGAAAGCCATTCAGGAGAAAACCGTTCGGCGCGTGTATCGCGCTGTCGTACGCGGCGTCGCGGCTTCCAAAGCGTTCATCATCCGCTCGTCGCTGGGCAGGAATCCATCGAATCGGCAGAAGCAGGCGGTTGTCGATTCGTCGGCCCCAGACGCGAGGATCGCGATCACTCACTGCCGCTCGATTCGAACATTTGCTCCGAGCGTGTATGACGTGGCCTCATCTGAGATTGAGTGCGAGTTGGAAACCGGCCGCACCCATCAGATTCGGGTTCACCTTGCATCCGCTGGGCTACCCATACTTGGAGACAGCCTCTACGGCGTCGCCTCAAAGCACTTCAAGACACAGGCGTTGCACGCCTACATCTTAGAGCTGGTGCATCCTGTCACGCGCGAGTCGATGCTGCTCAAATCCGATCCACCGTGGGGCTCGGCTTGATCTCATCGCAGAACTCACCAATGGACCTTGCGACGCGATCGTATCTTCCGTCTAGCTGCAACCCGCCTTCAACTGGTACTGCATACGTGCGCCCGTCGCGCGTCAGGATCATCACCTTGCCGAAGCGACGGTCATCGTCATTGGCCCTCCAGCCAAGCACTTCAACCCACCGCGCCCTCCACCGCTCTCTCCCAGCTCGCTCAAGCCGCACGCCCTTCTGATCAAGTATGAGTTCAGAGAGTCTCCGCTGCCTGTGATCGATCCCCATGGCCCAAGACACAAGCCCTGCAAGCACCACGAAAAACGCGAGCATCGCAAGAGCGAAGGGTGACTTTGTCGCGACAAGGCCCATCAATGGCAGAGGGACGAGAACGCCCCAAACCACGAGCGTAAACACCGCGAGGGCCCGAGCTTCCCTCCTATCAGACAGAGGAATTCTAATCTCAGGCGCACATGCTTCTCGGGTAACGCGCTTTGAGGCCATCAGCTTCCATTTTATCGTACGCCGACGGCCTCGCTCGCGTTATCGTGAGTTTAGTCGCAGGCCCAATACCAGGTGCCATCGGTCGGATGCGGATCGCCGGTGCGATTGCCTTCCGGATTGATCAGAGCGTCGTCGAATCTTGCGGATCCAGCAATGTGCTTTGCATGGCCGTCCGCGAAGATCATCGTGCCCCCAGTTGTGTGCCACCTGCGATAGAAGTTCCAGGGAGGATCGCAATCATAACCGTATCGGTCACAAGCGTCCTGCGTGTTTCTTCGATCGAATGCCGCGAACATTTCGTCACGAATGATACGAGTGTCAGAAGGCGCCACAAACTCAGATTCCTTGACGATCTTAGTGTAGCCATAGGGAACGTTGTTCGCGCTCGATTCATCTTCGACGACAGAAAACGCGCACTTGGTAAAGCGATAGCTGCTCCCATACGCTTCCCAATAGCTGCGCGCCCCCGGCACGTCTACTTCCGTGTATGGACCACCTTGATCCAACGGGCACTTGAAGATCGGCATGAGCCGCGTGAGTGGCTGCCCGCCAACGGAAGTAACTGAACCGCCCACGTAGGGCGCGAGTTGCGTTTCGACCCCCTTATGTCCCGGCTGCCTAGCATGTGGATTCGACATGTATGCATAGAAGATCGGGAACGTCCCGTCGTAGTCACCCAGGTAGAGCATCAGCGCTGTACCGACTTGCCTAGCGTTCGACAGGCACGCGGTTCGCTTGGCGGCCTCCTTCGCCTGCGAGAAAACAGGAAAGAGAATGGCCGCGAGGATCGCGATTATCGCGATCACGACGAGAAGTTCGATCAGCGTAAACCCTCGTTTTTTCATTTCATTTGCCTCCAAAAGCCAAGGGTCGCTCCGCGGTTGCGGAACGACCCTTGAGTCTCGGTGCTCCGCTTTCCTACGCCGGTTTGAACCGGATCAGGTTCCGAGGGTCTTCCGGTCAAGCCGGAACTCTCAGCCCACACAGGGCTCCCCTAGCGGGAACGGCGCCTTGGCGCTTAGGTCTATTCTACTCCTATTCAGAAGGCGGGGTTCGGGAAGGTCGCTCACACAAGCCGGTCGAGCAGGCATTAATACGGGTTTTCGTCAGCCACCTGCCGAAAGACGGGCTCGGCTGTTGACGCTGCCGCGAAAGTTTGATACAGTAAGGGCTCAATGCTGAGGGGACCATGGTTTCCAAGGTGTTGTGGATCGAAGAGGAAGGAGACTGAAAAGCAATGAGCACAAGAATGATTGGCCTTTGCGCGCTAAGCGCTGGGTCGTTGGTAATCAGTGCGCACGCTGCGCTGATCGAGGACTTTGAACACGGCAACATCGGGCTGTACACCCAGGCGGGCGGCAGCCTCAGCAATGCATCGATTGTCGCGCACGCTGCGCATTCGGGCAATGCAGGCGTCGAATTCGCGCTGGGGAGTGGGCCACAGTGGTATTACCGTACAGACATTGGTACAGCTCCAGGAGCTAACCCGTACTACGGGTACGTCCGATTCACCGAAACGCTAACGAACAAGCGTGTTTACCTTGGCGTCGGGGCGGCGGCGACCGGGACCTACTCGGTTGTCGCGGCACCGAACACGGGCCAGCTACTACTTCAGCAAAACACGCCCTACAACACATTCACGACAATTGGAACGGTAGCCGCGACCTATGCTCCAAATACTTGGTATAGGATCGAACTCCTATGGGAAGCTAGTGGCAACATGACCGGCTTCCTTTATGACGAGACGGGAACGAACCTGCTCGCGCAAACGAACACCGCTGCGACCGGGTTCACGACGCCGGGCGGGATCGCTTTCCGAGGGTTCGCCTTGACCGCTGGCACGGGGCTATCCCAGCTGGACGACATCGGGGTCGTTCCAGAGCCGGCATCAATTCTGTTGGTCGGCGCTGGCTTGGCTCTCCTTGCCAGGCGACGACGCGCCCGCTAAAAGTCCCACTGAGTGTTGTTGACGATTCGCCGGTCGGGGGAAAACCTGACCGGCGAATTCGTTTTTTTGATCTGAATCCTTTGCGGCTTTCGGAGCCTCTTCCTTGTAGAATGGAGCACCCCATGAAGATAACCCCGACAGAATTGAAACAAAAGTTAGACGCTGACGAACGCATTCAGGTCATCGATGTGCGCTCGGCAGGCGAGTTTGCCGCTGGCCACGTCCCTGGAGCAATCAATATGCCCCTTGAGCAGGTGGAATCGAGGCTTGCCGACCTACAAGGCTCTGCCCCAGTGGTGTTGGTCTGCCAGTCAGGGCGTCGAGCGGCGATGTGCAAGGATTTGATTGAGCACCACCGCGACGACTTGATTGTTCTTGATGGCGGCACGAGTGCCTGGGAGGGCGCCGGTTTTGAGATGGTTGGCGCGAGCGCGACGCGTTGGGCGATCGAGAGGCAGGTGCGGCTGGCAGCCGGGTTGCTGATCTTGACCGGCACGGTGCTTTCGGTCCTTGTTGCACCAGCATGGGTGTATCTCGCGATGTTTGTTGGAGCAGGGCTAACGTTTGCGGGCATGACGAATGTCTGTGGAATGGCAGCGATGTTCGCTGCGATGCCGTGGAACAAAGCGAAGAAAGCGAAACCAGTCACGAACGCCCCGGCCCCCAGGTAGGAGATAGAACTTGATACTGAAGAGATTTTACGACGACAATCTTGCGCAAGCAAGTTTCTTGGCAGGATGTGGCGCAACTCGCGAAGCGATTGTGATCGATGCGAACCGCGACGTCGAACAATACATCCGCGCCGCCGCCGCGGAAGGTCTGCGGATAGCAGCGGTAACTGAAACTCACATTCATGCCGACTACGTCTCTGGATCGCGGGAGTTAGCGGACAGGACAAGCTCACAGCTCTATCTATCTGATGAAGGTGATGCCGAGTGGAAGTATGGGTTTGCAGACCAAGCAAACGTAACGCTTGTTAGTGACGGCGATTCGATTCGCGTGGGAAAGGTCCGACTTGATGTCGTCAAGACGCCCGGGCATACCCCCGAGCACATTGCGTTTGTCGTGACCGACACTGCCGCCTCGGACGTCCCCCTCGGCGCATTCACAGGCGACTTCATCTTCGTGGGTGATGTAGGGCGACCAGACCTATTGGAGCGGGCCGCTGGCTTTGAGGGGACAATGGAAAAGGGTGCACGGGTTCTCTACCAGTCGTTAGAAAAGTTCAAGTCTTCGCTTCCAGATTCACTACTTCTGTGGCCGGCGCACGGCGCAGGATCCGCATGTGGCAAGAGTTTGGGTGGCGTGCCGGTCAGCACGCTCGGCTATGAGAAAGTTGCGAACTGGGGACTGAGAGCCGCCAGCGAGGACGCTTTCACAGAGACGGTCTTGGAAGGCCAGCCCGAGCCGCCGAGATACTTCAAAGAGATGAAGAGGATCAACAAGATGGGTCCTCAGATCATCGGAGGATTCAAGACCCCCCCCAGATTGGGAGGAAACATTATCTTTGATCTGCTTGAACGAAATGAGTTTGTGATCGATGTACGTTCTGCAGGCGACGTCGCGACGGGCTATGTTCCTGGAACCATCAACATCCCGCTGGGGAAATCATTTACGACATGGGCTGGGTGGTTTTGTCCTTACGATAAGCCAGTTTATCTGATCGCAGATTCTGAAGCTTCGGCCGCACAGGCTTCGCGCGACCTTGCGATGATCGGCTTGGATGACGTTCGCGGATGGATGGGAATCGATGCGATCCGTCAGTTTGAAAACCGGCATGGCGAATTGGCCATGGTCGCACAGGTTTCCTCGCGCGAGATGCGTTCGAGATCGGAGGCAGGGGAGGCATTCGTGCTCGATGTTCGCGGCGCGACGGAGTTTCAGGACGGGCACGTTCCGGGAGCGTTGAATATTCCTCTCGGATACATAGAGGAGCGAGTCGCGGAATTGCCGATTCGCCCATTGATCGTGCATTGCGGCGGCGGCGCGCGTTCGGCGATCGCCGCTACGGTTTTGCAAAAGGCTGGTGTTGACGCAGTCGCGAACCTGCCGGGGGGATTCCCGGAGTATCGCGATCTAGGCTTTCCCGTCGAGTCTGGGGTTCCTGTCGGAACCGCTCACTGAGCAGAAGCCGTTTCCGAATAGAATGTCGGCGTGGAATTCGACCGGCTAGCCAACCGACACAAAGATGCGGTTTATCGTCAACTGCTGCGGATGTGCGGAAATCATGACGACGCGGAGGATGTGTTAGCCGAGTCACTCGTCCATGCATACCGAGCATTGCCGAAGCTTCAAGCGCCGGAGGCATTTCAAGCATGGCTGACTCAGATTGGTCGCCGAGCCTGCGGCAGACTGAGGAAGCGAGCCGCTGCCAGGCGTACGGTAGCGCTCGCGGAGTTGGAAGAGCATGGCCTCGAGATTTCTGCGCCCGGCGCAAGTCCGGAAGAGGTGGCGATGGAGAGAGAACTCAAGAGATGCTTGCTCTCTTCGCTCGAGAAGCTCCCTCCGCAGTACCGCGAGGTGTACGAACTTCGTGAACTCGATGGACTGACGGCGGAAGAAGTGTCTGTGCGAACAGGGCTAACGGTTGGGAACATCAAGTCTAGGCTCCATCGAGCTAGGGCGAGGATTCGTGAGGAAATGGACCAAGCGATGTCGTGAATCCCGGGCGTCGATGTTCGATTTCCAGCTGAATCGAGTTGGGGAGGGTGGCCGTCACTTGCATACCTGTTCCGACAAAACGAGGCATCGATCGGCTCCCCGGGAGATGCGAATCCGCGATGAGCATTGAGCCAGCGAACCTAACGACTTGGCCTAGTGACGTCGAGCTGGCGATCCAGTTCTTCCTCCAGCTTGGCGTGATCCTTGTCATTTGCAGGATCGTGGGAAAGCTCGGCCAGAAGCTTGGCCAGGCGCAGGTCGTCGGAGAGATGATTGCGGGTGTCCTGCTCGGTCCATCGCTGCTTGGAGCATTGTCCCCAACTGCAGAGAGCTTTTTGTTTCCCAAGTCGATAACGATTGGGGTAGGCAGTGCTGCGACAACGGTAACACACCCATCGATGAGCATACTGTATGTTGCTGCTCAGCTTGGACTTATACTCTACATGTTCATCGTTGGGCTTGAGTTTAACGTCTCAATGTTGCGAGACCGCGCCAAAAGCGCAGCTTGGGTTTCATTTGCAGGAATCGCTTTGCCGTTTGCCCTTGGTGCGATCGTTGCGCTATTAGTCTCCGATAGCTCCCCGCTGTTTACTGACAAGATTAGCGTTTGGGGAAGTGCGCTTTTCATGGGATCGGCGATGTGCATAACGGCATTTCCTATGCTGGCACGCATCCTCTACGAGCATGGTATCGCGCAGACCTCGATGGGAACGCTTGCGTTAACCGCAGGTGCGATCAACGATGCATTTGCTTGGTGTTTACTCGCAATCGTCTTGGCCGTTTCGAAAGGTGACCCAACAATCGCGTGGTTGGCGATTGGTGGCGGGACTCTGTTCGCCGTAGGGATGTTTACCTTCGGCAGACACCTGCTTCGGTTCTTGGGGCGCCGTGCAGAGGTGCGTGGTGAGGCGACACACACGTTGCTTGCTGCCGCGTTCATCGTACTGCTAGCTTCCGCTTTCGTCACGGATTCAATCGGCATCTATGCGGTTTTTGGGGCTTTTGTCGCGGGGGCTGTGATGCCCCGCGGACTCCTCGCAGAAAGGCTGAAGAAGAATTGCGAGAGCGTGACGACGGTCTTGCTCCTGCCTTTGTTCTTTACTTACTCGGGTTTGAACACCAGCATTGGTCTACTGGACTCTCCTTATCTTTGGGGGCTGACAGCGCTTTTGATCGGGGTTGCAGTGGCGGGCAAAGGGCTTGGCTGCATGCTCGCCGCGAAGTCCACTGGCGAGAGCTGGCGTGACGCTGCAACCATCGGCACACTAATGAACGCTCGTGGTCTGATCGAGTTGATACTGCTGAACATTGGATTGGAGGCTGGAATAATCACACCGACACTCTTTACCATGCTCGTCTTGATGGCAATCATAACAACTTTGATGGCTTCTCCGCTCTTTCACTTGCTGAACCGCGGGCGTACAACTGCTATCGCCTAATCGCTCGCGTCTTTGATCCGCTGGTTGAGTTCTACATTTGTGTAGATTAGGCTGCCTTCGCGCGGCGCGCCGACATTGAGACGGGGCTTGTTGATATCCAGTTTCGCTCTGACCCAACCTTCACCAACCATCACCTCAAGTGCCTGAAGAGTCTGATTCAGCCACAATTGAACCTCGTTCTTGTCAGAAGACTTTGCAAGCATCGCAGTTGCGAGGTTTACGACCCTAACGATCTCTTTCTCACGTTCTAAGCACTTTATCAAGATGTCGAACAACCCATAGACTGGCAGCCGCTTCGCGCCGCGTATGTAGCACGGTATGGCCTTGATCGTGCCGTCCTCATACGAGGGAATCGTCGTCTTGTCGGCATTCTCTACATTTAGCCGCAAAATGTTATTGTTTGCAAGCTTCCACTCGTAATCGGCATCGAAGAATATCTGCGAAACTTGGCGCGCGCCTGCGAGATCCAGTCCACCCACCCCGACTTGTCCAAGATTGTCATCGGTGAAGCCACCTGTACCGAGCCATTGGAACGCGCGTTGCGGAGTTAATTCAAGGCCAGCATCGCGGGCGATTTCGGTGGTGTATTCCTCGAGATCGGTGAAGATTCCATTGGCTGAGTACCAAAAGTCGGCAAATCGAATGTGCTGCCCAATCCGGCGCTGCTGCAGCTCCTGATACTGGAGTTTAAGCCAGTCGCTATCGTGGTCTCCCTTATCCAGTTCCAGCAATGTGTAGGCACACTCGCGCGCACCAGTATGCGTCAGCGTTAGGCCAGCAGCAAGAATGGGATCTGCAAAACCTGCTGATTCGCCGACGAGAAACCAGTTCTCGCCGTACATACGCTCTGCAATGAACGACCAATCTTTGGTTGCCCGAACCTCACCGTCGCGAGTCGCATTTGCCGTCAGCTCTTGCACCAGCGGCTCTTGTGCGAGCGCCCAATCATAAAGTTCCTTCGGCGATTTGCTGCAAGACTTAAAGTATTCAGCCGGACAAATGAAGCCTATGCTTGTTCTCGTCGGACCGAGCGGAATGAACCAGATCCACCCGGTACCGATACTCAGGACGAGAACTCGCGTTGCGCCCGTGCCCACCTTCACAGCCCATTCGGCATTCTCCCAGTAATCCCAAAACGCGACGTTTCGCAGTTTTGTCGGCGCCTCGATCTCAACTCCCATTGCTCTGCGGACAATCCCTGCGTTTCCGGAACAGTCGATGTAAAAGCGCGCAGTTACTACCTGACCATTTTCCAGCCGCAGCCCGTCAATGCGATCACCGCTGTTGAGTATTTCGGCAACCTTGGTTTCTTCAAAGACTTCGGCACCCAAATCTTCCGCGTGATCGAGGAGGATTTTGTCGTATACCGCTCGATCGACCTGGAACGCCAAACGCTTTCGCTGGCCCTCGTACTTCCCAGGGCGCGGATCATCTTTGTATTCGTTCATCGGCATAAAGCCGAAGTCCCAGAGCTTATCTGAATTGCCCCACCGATAGGTCGCGCCGATCTTAATCGGAAAGTTGGCAGCTTCGACTTTTTCCCAGCAGCCCATCTCGTCTAGGATCTTGCTAATCGGCGGCAGGTGGCTTTCTCCAACGTGCTCCCGCGGGAACCTCTCTCGCTCATAAACCGCGACCCGAAGCTCAGGTCGGTACTTCTTGAGCAACGACGCCGTTGTCGAACCGCCGGGTCCCCCGCCGATGATCGCTACATCCCAATCCATGCTGTCTGGTCCACCATCCTGAATAGCTTGAGCAATTGTGGTGCCATTATGCCCGCCAAAGAGGCCTGTCGCCCTCCTGGGTTGCCATTGCGACTCGCACGCAGGGTTCGGGCCTTAGACGTCGAGCCTCTGGCCGAGATCGATCACAATCGGCGCGAGAGACTGCACGTCCTCGACAGTTGTCCTAAAGTTCACGATACATGCGCGGAGAAAAAAGCTCCCATCGATAATCGCGTTCGAGACGAACGCGCGACCTTCCACTTGCATTTGCGCGAGAATCCGTTGATTGAGTTCGTCTGCGTCGCTTCCATTCTGAGGCAGGTAGCGGAAGGTGACAATGCTAAGCCTACAAGTACGAATCTCAATCTGTGAATGCATGGCCAGTGAGTCGCGCATGGCTTTGGTAAGTGCGATATCTCGGCGGATCGCGTCAACATGGCCCTGCCTGCCCAAGTGCAGTAGCGACATCCAGACTTTCAGCGCACGAAAACCGCGGGAGTTCTGTAGGCCATGCTCATAGAAGTTGACGCGTTCGTCCTCGGCATGGAAGTAGTAATAGGGTGGACGGAAACTAAATGCGGCCTCAAGCGCGGCAGGATCTTTCACTAACACACAACCTGCTTCAAGCGGCGCGTAGAACCATTTGTGCGGATCGAGCGCGACGGAATCAGCTTGAGAAATCGCTCGATAGTCTTCGGCTGCTTCGGGCAATGCCGCGACGGGCGCGCCATACGCCCCGTCGACGTGCAGCCAGATCTGTTCGCGCCTACAAACTTTCGCGATGTCGATGAGGGGGTCCACCGCTCCGGTGCTCACGGTTCCTGCGGTCGCCACAACGAGAAACGGCTCCATACCGCCCTTTCGGTCAGCTTCGATTAATGTCGAAAGCGCATCGCAGTCCATTCGTTCGTCGATCGTTCGCACATAACGGATCGAATGAGTACCCAGCCCAGCGACGTCAGCGGCCTTTTGCAGCCAAGTGTGCGTCGCTTCGGAGGTGTAAACGGTAAGCTTTCGGTCACCGATTCCATCCTCGCGCGCCGTCTCGCCAAGATACGCGCGGCGCGCAGCAAAGAAACCGAGGAAGTTCGCCATGTTTCCTCCACTGACAAGCATCCCACCACACGGAGTTGGGTAACCGATAAACTCTGCAAGCCACTGGACAGTCTGCAGTTCGATCGCGCTCGCCATCGGTGAGAGCGTCCATCCGCCACAGTTCGGATTCATCGCTGACGCGAGCAGATCGGAAAGCAAGCCAACTGGAGAAGGAGACGCGGTAATGTATCCCCAAAATCGCGGGTGGCCGTTGAACAGGGAATTCTGCTCAAGTAAGGTCACGGCCTTTTCAAACAAGTCGCCAATTGGTGCGCCTTCGTCTGGTAGCGACCGCCTTCCTAACTCCTTCCAAACCCGGGCAGGATCGTCGCCTGGTGTGACAGGGAGATCACGAATGCGCTCCATATGCGCTGCAACCGCATCAACGAGCGCGTGACCAGTTGCCCGGAACTCCTCAGTATCAATGTCTGCGGGAGAACGAGCAAGAATGAGATCTGACGTGTCGTCAGTTTGCATTCTGCTATTTCACCTGATTTGCTTCTCTCCTCGTTCGGCGTGCAATCCTCGCACTTCGAAGCACTCAATCGCAGTGCCTACTTAAGAGAGAGTGCCGGGCTCCCGAAGGAGCCCGGCCTGGTAGCGGCATCAGGGGGAAGAGTCCCTAACGCTTCATGTTCAGAAGGTCTTGGAGCATTTCGTCAACAGTCGTGACGACTCGCGTATTCGCTTGGAAGCCACGCTGCGTGACAATGAGTTCTGTGAACTCATTTCCAAGGTCAACGTTCGATTGCTCAAGGAAGCCGGCGTTGATTGCGCCACGTCCGTTCGTTCGCGGTGCGCCGACGACGGGGATTCCCGAGTTCTCGGTTCCTCGCCAAAGGTTGTTACCGAGTCTCTCGAGGCCAGCGGGGTTGGGGAAAATCGCCATAGCAATTCTTCCGAGCGCCCGTGTCAAGCCGTTCGTAAAGAGTCCGGTAATCGTTCCGTCGATGCCGATTGCAAACGATGCGAGCGAACCTGGCGGGAAGCCATTCTGCTCAGTCATCTGCACCTGCGTCTCGGTTTCGAGCTGGCTGATGTTGCCGAATCCGAGCGTCACGTTGAACGCGGGAGCTCCATTAGCCGCTGTCGGAACCATGATCTCTTGATCGACACCCGTATCGATCATCTTGCCTTCTGCATCGAAGTAGATCAAGCTTCCAGTAGCGCTGCTT
Source organism: Fimbriimonadales bacterium (assembly GCA_041744215.1). GTDB lineage: Bacteria > Armatimonadota > Fimbriimonadia > Fimbriimonadales > ATM1 > JAHCHL01. The sequence goes on from JBGTLG010000033.1 coordinate 41,946, forward strand.
CCGATCGAAGTTGTACCTTCGAACGCTTCCCATTCCCAGCTCGACACCGCTCCAGGGGGGGGTGTACCCGCAGGCGGAACGGTGTGGTTCCGGAACGTCAGAGCGATCTCGTGGGTGCCTCCGAGCTGATCGTAGACGCGAAATGTCGTGTCCCAGGACTCGCCGGGAGCGGCGCCCGCTGCAAGATTGCCTGCGAAGTTCGCTCTTGAGGTGACTTGGACGGCGTTGAGCGAGCCGAGCGGAATGTTGATTGTGCTGCCCGCAGCAACCTGCGAGTTTGTGTCAATTACACCTTGCGCATCTGCGGACCATCCTAGCAGTCGCTCGCCCGTGGTTCTTTGAACGAGGTTTCCGCTAGCGTCGATGTCAAAGCCGCCATCACGTGAGTAGGCTATTCGTTCGCCGTTGCTGACGAGAAACAGCCCGTTACCTTGAATCGCAAGGTCGGTAGCGCGATTCGTCGCTTGCAGTGATCCTTGCTCAATGTTGGTGTCAGTCCCGCCAACAAGAACTCCGAGGCCATACTGGACAGGGTTCGTACCTCCCAAGCCGCCGGATACCGGGCGCGTTGCGCCACGGATCGTTTGCGAGATCATCTCTTGAAACGTCACGCGACTCGATTTGAATGCCGTAGTATTGACATTGGCAAGGTTGTTACCAATGACGTTCATTCTCGTTTGCTGAGCTTTGATGCTGGCGACGCCAGCAAGTAGCGCTTGCAACATGGTTTTGTTTCCTCCGTTGTTGTTCGCGCGTTACTCGTCGCTTGCAGTGGCTACGCCGAAACGCAGCCCTCCTCACGTTGCAGACCTCCGGCCCCGATCCTTCGAGGCGCGGTCCAGCCTTACACGAATACCGCGCTGTCTATGTTCGTAAACACGTTCTCTTTGAGTTGTTCTTTGGCGACCGCAGTGATTACCGTTCGGTTCTTCACGCTGACCACCAAAGCGATGTCGTCGAGCATCACGAGCGATTCCCTGCTTCCCTTTTCGGCAGCGCGATCAATTCCGTCTCTCACGCGGCTCCAGTCATTCTCTGCAAGGTCGATCCCCCGGCTCTTGAGGCGCGTCTGAGCGTGCCCCGATACTTTGAGCCCGAGTTCTCTCTCCAACAGTTGGCCGAAGTCGACGCCTTGCGCGATGCGCTGCGGCTGCGTTGTCGGCCTCTGAACTTGCGTTTCGACGAGTTGTCGTATCTGCGGGTTGTTAATGGGTTCTGCCATGATGCGGTTTCCTTCGATTTTAGGTAGGGCACGACTAACCGTGACCTACCTGCTCAGCTGACCACCCTCACAATGTTGTCCATCGCGAAACGGTGGCCCTCGATTGTCACGTAGACCTTTCCTCGATCAATTTCGACTGTCTCGACAACGCCACGCATGGGAAGTCCGCCATCTGGGCGCACGTCGACCGTGCGGCCAATGTAGTTGGCGGCTTGCGCCATTTGCATCGTTGATCCGAGCCTGTCGATTCCCTGAACAGTTCCTATCTGCGCGAGTTGCGCAAAGAAGTCACGTTCATTCATCGGTTCGAGTGGATTTTGCGTTGTTAGCTGAGCGACCAACAGGCGCATGAACATCTGTTGATCCATGTAGTTGCTCTTACCGTCTGGCGGCGCGGGAAGTGCATAGGTTGAGAGCGCATTGATTTCCATGATCTTCTCCTACACACTCATGTCGAATGCGCTCATCGAATACGATGCCGCGCTTAGGGTTCCCGACTGCGCAGCGCTCGCGTCGATGTCTGGCCGCCATGCTGGTCCAGATGCCTGATTGCTGTCTTGCGCCTGAGACTGTCCGTGACTCTGCCCTCCGACCGACATCGAACCAAGTTCGAGGCCATGATCAGCAAGGGCCTGCGCGAGCATCGCTCGATTCGCATCGACGAACTGCCTTACCTCCGAGTTTGTCGCCGCTATCTGCGCATCCACGCGCCCATTGACCGACTTCACAGTGATGTCGATCGAGCCGAGCTCGGGAGGATCCAGTCGAATCGTCACAGTTTGCGGTTTTCGACTTTCAACCATTTGATGGATGCGATCGATAACGCGGGTCATGACCGCGGTGGTTAGCTTAGCGTCGGCGACTGCCGTTTGTGCGTTCGCCGCATCAGAACGTGCTGCCCCTTGTTGCGCTCCTACGGACAGCGTGCGGGCAACGTCCGTCACCGACGACTCCGTTGTGAACGTCTCTCCGCGCGGCAACAGGATCTGTGGCTGCTTGTCGATGCGATCTTGCCCAAGAATGCGCTCCATCAGGCTCGAAAGTGGCAGCTTGACCGTTGGCCGCTGCGAGCGGATTGCGTCGACAAACGATTCCGTTTGCGACGTATCTTCGCTAGCCGACTGATTCTGCATAGCCATCCTGACCTTTTCGGTCAGTGAAGCGACAACCTTTTCAATGGGGTTGTTCGCTACGATCGCTGAATCTCGGAGCGCGATAAGTGTCACTTTCGCTTCAGGCGCGACACGATCGAGCATACGTTGAAGCCTGTCCAAGATCTTGATGCTCGGACGGTCTTCGCGCAGCTTCTCGAACGGAGACACGCGAGGAGCATCTGCAATCGGCACTGCCGGCGCATGGGGCTTCGCGCTTTCCGTATCATTGCGAATGCCGCGATCACTCCTGCCAAATGGCGTCGTGTCGAAGGGGCGCATCGGACCGGAAGGGGTCGTAACTACGCCGTCTTCACTCGCTGATTCGGCGACGAAAGTCTCTCCGTTAGGAAGAGTTACCGTCAACGCCTTTCCAGCTGCTGAAGCGAGAGCAGGCTCATTGCGCAAGAAGAGATCGGTTCCCTCGGGTTTCGCATAGAGCACCGGTGGCTTCCGCTCACCCTGAGAATTGGAATCGTACTTCGGGTTAGTGAGGTGGAGATCGAGCCCCTTGCCGACGAACAGATTCGGACCGGGCTGCAGAATGGGAGGTCGCGTGTCCGCGGCTGACGCGGTGCGCAACTCGACACCCTTCAAGGGTTTGTCAGTGTCCCACTCTTCGTCCGGCTGTTTCTGGTCAGCAATCGGCTGTTTCCCTGGTGCCTCGAAGAATGACTTATTCGGTTGTAGTATCGGCGGAGATTCAGGCTGGGCGAGCTCCGCTTCGAGCAATCCGGCAATCGCTTCATCGATCGCCATACTTGCCGCCGTCGGTGGCAACGCCTTCGCTTGAACCTCAGGTGTGAGCCCTGCCGCTACCTTAGCGTCGTCGGTTGCCCGGGAACCAATCCCGAACAGTCCGAGCGCGCTCGCAAGGTTGACTTGCATAGCAACACCTCCATTGAGTGTTCAAAGGTGATTCTCGGCAGGACACGATGGCCAGGTTAGGGCTGATGCGACCACGAGGTGTAAGATGGGGCGTGCGACTTCTTGGAATTCTGATTTTGGCTGTCTGCTTGGCCGCTTGCGGCCGCGCACCCACCGGGGGGAAAGGAGACGAGGTTAAGGGCCAAGTCGCGGCAGCGACAGCGGCAGATCCGCGAGCGCTCGAAATCATCCGTCAATCCGAACAAGCCTATCTGGACCTGAAAACGTACACGGACGACATCATGATCGCAGCGGACGGGAGGGAGCTTCGCCCGAGAACGGGGTTCGCACGAACCGCCTTTGAGCGCGGCGGAAGCTTCTTGATTGAAGTCGCTGCGAAAGATCCGTACGGCGACGGTATGGCCAGGGATCGCGTTTGGATTGAAGAAGGGACGGAGTTTATCCAGACTGCTCTTGGAGGACGGGTTAGCAGCGAGAAGCCCTTGCAAGAGGGTCTTCGCACAATCTCTGCTTCTTCCGCCGAAACCTCTCTCATCGTCCCCACGCTTCTGTTCGCTGAAAAATTTCATGGGGACACGTTCTTCGACAGATTGAAGACCCCCAGCCTCGGAGAAGAAATGGTGCTCGGTGGAAACCGCCACTACAAAATCACGGATTCAACCGGGGTGACCGTATTGATTGATGTGGAGACACTCCTCATTCGTCGGGTGCTGCTAGGAGGGGGAAAAGGGATGCTGGATTACACCGCCTATGCAGACGCGCCGATCGGGCCGGAGAGCTTCAGACGGCAGTAGATCGAGGCGGCGCGGCCGCCGCCATGTGTCAAAATCCAGGCATGGCACCGCCGATTCGCCCACACCTTCGGTCGCTGACGGCGTATTCACCGGGCAAGCCAATCGAAGAGGTGCAGCGCGAGCGCGGACTGACGCGCATCACCAAACTCGCAAGCAACGAAAATCCCCTTGGAGCATCATCGAAGGCGATTACGGCGATTCGTGACGCGGCAGCAGGTTCACACTTCTATCCCGATGCGAGCGGGCTCGCTTTGCGAAACGCGCTTTCACGGCACACAGGCGTACCCGCACAACAAATAGCATTGGGCAACGGCAGTGACGAACTGATTCACTATCTGTGCATCCTTCTGTTAGAACCCGGCTCGAACATGATCATGGGCGATCCCGGGTTCATGAGATATGAATGTGGAGCTCAGATTCAAGAGGCTGAACCGAGGAAGATTCCGCTGGATCAAGATGATCGTCACGACTTGGAGGCGATGGCAAATGCAATCGATACGAACACTCGAATTGTGTTCATCGCAAACCCGAACAATCCCACGGGCACGATCATCGAGCGGTCGGAGTTCGAACGTTTCCTCGACCGAGTGCCCGCGCACGTCGTTGTAGTGCTCGATGAGGCTTACTTCGAGTTCGCAGACAGTTCGGAGTTCCCTTCCTCCGCAAAGTATGTACTCGCAGACGAGCGGGTCATCGGGTTACGCACTTTTAGCAAGACTCACGGGCTGGCAGGAATGCGAATCGGCTACGCATTTCTGACAAAAGACATCGCGGAAGTTTGGGACAAAGTCCGGGAACCTTTCAACGTCAATTCCCTCGCGCAGATCGCAGCGATTGCGGCGCTCGAAGATACGGATCACTTGCACAAGTCTATCGACGTTAATCGTCGAGCACTCAATCGCATCTCACTGCTTCTCGAAAAGTATGGCGGACGACCAAGGAAGAGCCACGCAAACTTCGTTTGGGCGGATTTTGGACGCCCAGTCGCAGGGCTCTGCGAAGCCTTGCTCGGCGAAGGCGTAATCGTTAGATCAGGGGCGATTTTTGGGAGACCTAATTTTGTTCGGGTTTCGTCAGGAACGGATGAAAACCTCGATCACTTGGAAGAGGCGCTGGCAAACGTTGCCGCGGGAGCGCTGTCATGATCGTACTGATGCGGCCCGGCGCGCCGCGTGAGGAGATTGAGCGGCTTCGTGCATCATTGCTCACCGCAGGCTGCGATGTGCGCGAGATCGAGACAGGTGGCGCTTGCGTGCTGCTCGCCGACCGATTCTGGCCTTCCCCTCCCACTGATCTAATCAGTCAACTCGGCGCCTCTGACTATGTTGAACGGGTGGTACATACGGGCAAACCGTATCAGATGGTGTCTCTAAACGCGCGGTCGAGTCGCAGCAGAATTCCATTTGGATCGACAGAATTTGGCAGCGCAGAGCCGACGTTGATCGCCGGCCCTTGCACCGTCGTAGACGACGGTACGTTGCTGACAACTGCAACGAGCGTTAAGGCGGCTGGTGCGACAGGGTTGCGTGGAGGCGCGTACAAACCTGCGACTTCCCCCTATTCCTTCCAAGGCCTTGGTGAAGATGCGCTGCAGCTGCTGCGCTCGGTTGCCGATGAGGTTGGACTTGGCGTTGTCACTGAAGTGATGGACGTGCGGCGCGTCGATGAGGTAGCCCGCTATGCAGACGTTCTCCAAATCGGCGCGCGAAACATGCAGAACTTCGACCTGCTTCGCGAGGTCGGCAGGCAGCGAAAGCCGGTTCTTCTAAAGCGAGCTATGTCAGCGACCATCGACGAGTGGCTCTGCGCCGCGGAGTACATTGCGCGAGAGGGTAACGAAGCGATCATCCTATGTGAGCGAGGGATTAGGACGTTCGAGCGCGCAACTCGCACAACTTTGGACGTAAGCGCTATTGCAGTCGCGAGAACTCTCACGCATTTGCCGATCATCGCGGATCCAAGTCATGCCGCAGGATATCGGCGATATGTAAAGCCGCTGGCCCTTGCTGCGATCGCCGCAGGCGCTAATGGGCTTATCATCGAGGTGCATCCGCATCCAGAGCAAGCGATCAAAGACGGCGCGCAGACGGTATCCACAGCTGATTTCGCAGAGATCGCTGAGTTGGCGCGACGCGTCTCCCAAGCAACAAGAGCGCACGGCGATGCCGTAGCGCTGTGAAAAAAGTGGTAGCGGAGGTCGGACTCGAACCGACGACCCTGCGGGTATGAACCGCATGCTCTAACCAGCTGAGCTACTCCGCCTTGGAAGCGGCATTTTACCCTGTCAGTTTCGCCCGTACCCGGCGATTGCCAGCAGGCGTTTGTACTGTTCTGGAGTGTCCATGTCCAAGAACTCATCGGGCGAATCGAACTCTACCAGTCGCCGTTTCCCGCTGTTCACGAAGTCTCGCAGAGTTCTTCCCTCCGAAATCAGCTGCCTTAGAGGTAGCGTCGAGGCGAGCCTCAGAAACACCGGGTGCCTGGCTCGATCTGCTGCAAAGGGTTGTACGATGTCCGACGAATCATCAAGCGAAGCGATGAGCCGCGCAATAGACTCTGCAGTGAGCAACGGCATGTCAACCGGGCAGAGCCCGAGCCAACGAGCCCGACAATCGTCGAGCGCCTCCAACACGGAGCCAATCATGCCACGCTCCGGCTCGAGATTGATGATGTAGCGATATCCTAACAGAAATGCTTCGCGCGCGAGTTCGTGGTCGTCGGGTCGTCCAATCACTCTTATCTGCGTCAAACCGGCATCGTAGAACGCTGAGCCCAGCCGGGCGAGGACAGTTGTATTGCCAAACGGAAGCATGGGTTTGTTGGCACCCATGCGCTCGCTACGGCCCGCAGCAAGCAGATAAACCTCAACAGAATCACTCGACGACATTTCGAATGTAGCGGATCTGCCCCGCGTGGTAGTAGTCGTGTTCAATCAGCATAAGAAACAGATCATGTGCCCGCATACGTTTTCCGCCCCACGTCGAAACTTGCGATGCAAGCTGCTCGCATGGCAACTCGCGAAGGTGGCGAAGCTGCAACTCGTGCGCCGCTTGAAGCTGCACAAGCATGGTTTCCATATCGTGCTTGGAGTGGGATTGCGCAACCGTAGTCCAGTTCTCAACTCCCCCACCGAATGCGGCGCTTAGCTGGACGTGCTTGTCGCCTGTAACGTGGTAGACGATGTCTCTGACGGAACCGTCCATCCAATCGAAGCCGCGATGGGTCGCCGGTGCATGGAAAAAAGCGGATTCGGATAGGTCCTTCAACGCTGACAGTAGGCTGTGCCAGGGGCTTTCTTTGTATGCTCGAATCGTTAGCGTTTCGAGTGCCTCCTTCGACCACATCGCTATTTGTCAACCCTGAATTCGTCAATCAGCTCATATGCCTTCAACTCGTCGCCCCAACCAATGACGTCGACGGGCTTTTCTTCAAGCTGCTTGTACACCTCGAAGAAGTGCATGATCTCTTTCTTGGTGTGATCTGCCAGATCGGCGATCGATCTCACTTCGACAAATCGAGGATCTCGGAGCGCAACACAGAGAATTTTGTCATCGCGCCCCTTGTCATCACTCATTCCGAGGACGCCGATGGGCCTCGCCTCGACAACGCATCCGGGAAACGTCGGATGCGAGATTAGTACAAGTACATCCAAAGGGTCGCCGTCGGAGTAGAGCGTACCGGGGATGTAACCGTAATCGCAGGGGTAGTACAGCGGTGAGAACAGCACACGATCGAGTTTCACAACCCCGGAATGCTCATCGACTTCGTATTTGTTTGATCCACCCTTTGGAATTTCAATAATCGTGTTGACGACGTGGGGAGGCTGTGGACCAATGCCGACTTGACTGAGGCTCATCGGGTCCAATGATACCCACGCGCATCCTATTGATCTCCTCTAACGTACTGACAATGCAATGAGAGAGTTCTTTCGAGGGCACTTGCTCCTGCTCGGGACGCCAAAGCTTTGGGGCTTCATTTGGAAGCCTATGGCGTTCGCGCTTCTTGTTTATGCGGCGGCGATTACTGTTGCCGTAGCTTGGATCGTCCCAGCTCTCGTCCGAAAGATAGACTTGCCGGACTCGGCATCGCGTGTCTTGGAATCGCTGGGTAGCATCGGCGTTGGGGCTATCGCCGCATTTGCAGCTCTGCCGATCTACTTGATTATCTCAGGTCTGTTCAGCAGCCTTCTCTGGGACAAACTGTCACTCGCCGTAGAGCAGCATGTTTATGGCAGCGCGCCGACTCAGCGCGTAGGCTGTGGCACCCAGATCACCGACTCTGTCTCGCGTTCGGCCTTTTCCGGTGGATTGTTTATTGTATCACTCTGTTTTTGTTGGACTGGACCTGTCGCGGGAGCCGTGTATGCCGGATGGATTGGTCTGCTCGACTTTTCTGCCAGCGCATATCTAAGGCGCGGTATCGCTTTCGGCGAGGAGTTTCGAAAAGTCTGGCGCCCGCAAGGCGCGAAAGGTTTTGCGCTAATGTGCGGCTTAACGAGTCTACTTCCCTTTTTGTTCGTTTTGCTCTTGCCCGGCATGGTGGCAGGCGCAACAATTCTGTGCCGCGAAGGCGAGCGAAATCAACCGTAGATCTCGCGATAGTGACAATTTTTAAACTTCTTTCCGCTCCCGCATGGGCAAGGATCGTTTCGTTTTGCCTTCGTGAAATCGACTGCGCCGTTCGAGCCATTTGGTTGCGGAACAGCATCGATGCTGTCAGCTTCCAGCCGCTGCATCCTCGGAGCCTGTGGCGCGACTGGCTGCTGCTGCTGAATAACTGCCCGATAGATATGCGTCACCACGAAGTCGCGAATCGCACGCAGCGTATCTTCAAAAACGGTATGTGATTCCTTGCGAAAGGCTATAAGCGGGTCGACCTGTCCGTAGCCGCGCAGCCCGATCCCCTCGCGAAGCCGTTCGATTGCTTGCAAGTGCTCGGTCCACTTCTGTGTAATGGATTGCAGAAGGACAATACGCTCTACTTCCGAGAATGGCTCGTCGCCAAACTCATCCAGCTTCTTTTGGTAGGCTTCTCGCGCCCACCCCAACACTTTCTCCCTAATCTGCTCAGCATTCATAAGTTGCTGGAACTCATCGAGCGTCCCGTAGTCCATCACGGGGAAGATGGTCATGATCTCGCGATAGAGAATCTCGTAGTCCCACTTGGTTACTTCGATTCCGTCAGGTTGATGCCCTGCGATCATCTCGTTCAACGCTTCGTCAACGTACTCCTGAATCGTCGGCCGTGCGTCTTGTCCAAGAAGGAATCTTCTCCGCGAGCTATAGATGTGCTCTCGCTGAGCGTTGAGAACGTCGTCGTATTCCAGAACATGCTTTCGGTACTCGAAGAAGTGGAGTTCGATTCGCTTTTGCGTCTTCTCTATCATCGAACTCAGGAACTTCGCGTTCACTTCTTCAAAATCGGGCCATGCACGCAGCAACGGATTCTCAAGCATCTTCGGATTAAAGATTTTCCAAAGCTGGTCCTCAAGCGAGACGAAGTAGCGACTCTCGCCGGGGTCGCCTTGACGCCCTGCGCGACCTCGAAGCTGATTGTCGATTCGGCGGCTTTCGTGCCGCTCAGTCCCAAGGATGAACAACCCGCCGAGGTTCCTCACTACATCCGCCAGCGCGGCTCGCTCTTGATCATCGAGCGGCAACGGCGGAGCGGCGCGTTCCTTCCCTCCACGTCTGTGCGAAGCAAATGTCTCAGATGCAAAGGAAGTGTCTGCCTTTTCGGATGCAGTAACTTCGTCTGTTTTGATTCTGCCACCAAGCAGAATGTCAACACCGCGGCCCGCCATGTTTGTAGCGATGGTCACCTGCCCCTTGCGCCCCGCTTCGGCGATGATCAAAGCTTCCTTTTCATGGAACTTTGCGTTCAAGACGTTATGAGGTATCCCGTGCCGCAACGCTTCATCAAGATTGGGTTTATCGCCTTGTTCGAGCCCAAACTGCGCAAGCAGCCAATTTTGCATCTCATCGCCAAGCGGATCAGTCGGCAGCGACATCATGCGCGCGGCCTCTTGGAAGCTCTTCATTTTCGCTTCCTTGATCGAAACGGAAATGGCTTCCATTGCTTCGCCTTTCGTCTTCTTGTCGACACCCTTTTCGTGCTCGCACGCATGCATGATGCGATCTGCAAGCACGAGAATCTGAAGTCGATCCGCTGTCAATCGTGACGAAACCCGCTCAGACATCTCGATTGATCGAGTTCCGACGAGAACAGGCTGCTGCTTCGAATACAGTCTGAGGATTTCGCGCGCGATCGCTCGAAACTTCGCTTCCTCCGTCTTGAAGATTACGTCCGCGTGGTCACTGCGAACCATATCGCGGTGGGTCGGCACCGCAAAAACAGACAACCCGTAAATCTTCGCAAACTCGTCTTCTTCCGTTTTCGCTGTGCCGGTCATTCCCGCAAGTTTCTCGTAAAGTCGGAACAAGTTCTGGAAGGTAATCACCGCGACCGTTTGGCTCTCTCGCTGAACGGTCACGCCCTCCTTCGCTTCGAGAGCCTGGTGGAGACCTTCGCCCATGCGTCGACCAAACATAAGCCGCCCAGTATTCTCATCGACGAGAACGACTTCGTTTTCCTTTACAACGTACTCAACATCCTTTTCAAAAAGTCCATGCGCCTTGATGGATGCATTAACGTAGTGCATCAGATCGGGATGCTCGGCCAGATTGTCGATGCCAAGCAATCGCTCAACTTCGTCATAGCCCCGCTCTGTAAGCGATGCGTTGTGATTCTTTTTGTCAACTGCGTAATGGGCCTCAGCGTCCTCTTTGTCGCCCGCCCGAAGTTTTCTTACAACCTCATTGAGCTTGCTATAAATCGATACGTCTTCTGCGCTTGCGCCTGAAATGATATGCGGCGTCCTCGCCTCATCGATGAGAATGCTGTCAACTTCGTCGACGATGGCGTAACTGAGATCGCGCATCGACAGATCCTCAACCCGGAAAGCCATGTTGTCTCGCAAATAGTCGAACCCAAACTCGTGATTCGTTCCATACGTAATGTCCGCCATGTAAGCGGCGCGGCGCGAACACTCAACCAGGTTCGCATACCTCGGGTCGGGATGCTGCGCTCCCGGCGAATACAGGTAGCTGCCACCAAGCTCATCAGAGTCAGGCGATTGACCTTGGATGATTCCGACAGACAGTCCCAGGTGGTGATAAATCGGACCCATCCAAACAGCGTCTCTTCGCGCGAGGTAGTCGTTCACCGTAACCAAGTGCACACCTCGTCCCGACAGAGCATTGAGATAGATGGGCAAAGTGGCAACCAGCGTCTTTCCTTCACCGGTTTTCATCTCAGCTATCGAGCCTTCGTGAAGAATGATTCCGCCGAGCAACTGCACGTCGAAGTGGCGCATGTGGAGGAGCCGCTTGCTAACTTCCCTGACAATGCCAAACGCCTCAGGAAGGAGGTCGTCCATCTTTTCGCCGCCCGCAAGCCGCTCTTTCAGAACCGGTGTTTGCGCGGCGAGTTCATCCAAGGACATCGCCTCATACTTCGGCTCGAGTGCGTTGATCTTCTCAACTGTCGGCCAGAGCCGCTTGGTCTCTTCGCCACTTTTGTCGAACCACTTTCGAAAAACCTGGTCAATTTTCATATAAATCGCGACGCGCGGTAGCGGGGAGGGCTCTCCGGACGTGAACTTAGAGTATACCTGTGGGCCAAGTTGAACCGACCCAAAAGTCCCCCCAATCAATGCTGGCTCGATGCCCAAAACGCGCAGGTGATTGCCTGTACGGCCTGTCCCAGGCTACGATCACACTGCCAGCAGGTTGGTCGACTGAAACGGGCGTCATTTCGTGATGACGTCTACCATTCTCGGCCAGTTCCAAGTTTCGGAGACCCCAACGCGAGGGTGTTGATTGTCGGATTGGCCCCCGCGGCCCACGGAGCCAACCGAACCGGAAGGATGTTTACCGGCGACCAAAGTGGTGAGTGGCTCTACCGAGCTCTGCATCGTGCAGGGTTTGCGAATCAGCCGTCCTCCTGCAGCGCGTCAGACGGATTACTGTTGACCGATTGCCTAATCACTGCTGTCTGTCGGTGCGCGCCACCTAACAACAAACCGGATCGCGATGAGATCCAGAATTGTTCGACGTTTCTCACTGAGACGATCGAGCGAACGCCCTGGCAGATGCTGATTGCATTGGGCGGACTCGCATGGATCGAAAGTGCGAGAGCGTTGCAGATTCGGCCTGCAAAATTCGCACACCTTGCAGAAACGGAATTGCAAGATGGACGACTCTTGCTCGGGTCATATCATCCCAGCCAGCAAAACACGTTTACCAGGCGACTGACAGAGCCAATGCTCGACGCTGTTTTCTCGCGCGCAAGATCGCTCCTCAAATCCTAACGACTTTTCGCCCGAGTCTTTCTGCGCGATCGGCAAGACGCTCCATCACTCCTCCGGGACGCGCCCTCACCACGCGCACTTCATCAGACAGTCCCACAACCATTTCGTCGCGTATCTGGTTGTTTCTGCCCACAAAGCCGTCATCGGGCCGAAATGGGCTGACCACGAGATCGGTTTCTGGGTCAAATTTGTATCTCCAGAGCCGCGCCGCAGGAAACGGCTCCTCGTCGAGATTCTCACCAAGAGCCGCGAAAAGGCCCCGATCCAAAACAAGAATCCTTGGCGCTCCCCACCGAAGCGGAACGACGGCCGCTCGCATATACGAACTGGTGTTTGCGCCAGTGACGAGTGTCATGGGGTGCAGGACGCCATTCTCAACGTTAGATTCGACGAGGTCTTCAGTAGTCCTATCTGAGTCCCGGCTTGCCAGTACGCAAAAAGTTTTGGTTTCCAGCACCGCGTGATTGCCATAGAGGAAGACGTAAGCGGGCGGCGAGGTGCAAAACGGCTCAAGCCGTCTGGGATAGAGCGCTGATTGAATCGTGACAATTCGCACTGCCTTGTCCGCGATTCTTTCCTTCAAGCTGACGACTTTTTCGGCGATTCGAGAAGCTCCGGCAGAGAGCGCTTTCGCCGCAGCCGGTTTTAGCGCGTACTCTTCGATGAGTGTTTCCTCCCCAAGGCTTAAAAAGTGCTCAGGTGAGCGCCCGCTGATTGCGTTCCGAGCGAGGATGCGCGAAATCCCAGAAGAGCCCAGCGAAGGAGTAAGACAGAGTGCGTACTCGAAATCTGAATTGGGATCAAACTTTTTCAATCTGACTCATAGCTCCCGTTAGAATTGCGACCGCCCTATCACCTGTCTGCGACATTTGCTCAACAACTTCATCGTGCGAGAGCGTCGATTGATGCAAGCCGGCCGCAAGGTTTGATACAACTGCAAGACACGCGTAGCGAATCCCTGCTTCGCGCATCGCAACTGCCTCGGTTCCCGCCGTCATCCCGACAACATCGACACCAACCATTTGGTAAGCGGCAATCTCTGCCGGCGTCTCGTATCGCGGCCCATTGACGCAGAGGTACACACCGCCATCTTCGACGTCGATGCTCGCTTCTCCCGCAGCGCGAAGGAGAGCGTTGCGAGCTTTAGGATCGAAAGCCTCCGTCATGTCGGTGTGTTGCGGGGAATCTGCGAAACGGACCGTTTCACGGCCGGAAACGTCGATCAAGTCCGAACAAACACTCAGAGTCCCAGGGAGCCAATCCGCGCGAAGACTTCCAACCGCGGCGCTCGAAAAACAGTACTCAACCCCCAGAATCACCAGGGCTTCGGACATCGCCGTGTAGTTCACGAGGTGGGGAGGGGTCTTGTGCCCAGACCCGTGCCTTGCGAGAATCAACGTCGCGTCCTCAAGCTCCTTGGCCCGAACCAAGCCATAGCGCGTGGGGACGTGAACGGGCCGGGCTCCCTCCTCAAGAAGGCGCGAACCAATGCCCGTCCCACCGATAATCGCCACTCGCGTCGCCATCTGCCGCTTAGTCTACACGCAGGAGATCGCGACTCTCCGGCGAATAGGATTCGCGTGTCCAGCGAATTGATACAGAAGCTCAAGAAAGTCGGAGTGAGCGCCATGTCTCCTGTGGAACTGCTTGCCATCGCGATTGTGAATGACGAAAGCGACGCGGATGCCGCAATACTGCGCGCCCGCGACATACTGCAGTTTGCAGGGGGCATTCGCGCGCTTGCCTCCGCACCTCCAACGACATTCGAAGAGCACGCCGGGCTCTCTGGCCTCCGTTTGAGTCAGTTGTTCGCAATTCTCGAGCTGGGACGCCGAACAGTCGAAGCCGGGCGCGGAGAGCGCCAAGAGATAAAGGGTCCGGATGACGTTTATGATCGCTTTTTGTATCTGCGTGACGAGCGAAAGGAGCATTTTTGCGCGGTGCTGGTCGATGCAAAGAACCGCGTTATCCGTGACCAAGTCGTTCACATTGGAACCGTTTCAGCGTCCGTCGTCGGAGTAAAGGAGTTTTTCAAGGAGGCAGTCCGAGAAGGTGCCGCGGCAATCATTGCGGTTCACAATCATCCGAGCGGAGATCCCACTCCGAGCAGAGAGGATTTCGAGGTTACGCGCGTGCTTGCCGAGGCCGGCCGGCTGCTTGAGATTCCACTTCTCGACCATGTGATCGTCGGGGAAACCGAGTTCCGATCGATGCAACGCTTAGGCGCAATAGGTTAAAACTCACATATGCCAACTAACCTCTCCGATATCGCCGAAGTGTTGCGCGGGAAGATCGAGCTGCAGCACGCCGCCCGCGAGCGAGCGCTGGCCGAAGGCCGAAAAGTGATCCAACTCTGCTCTAAGTCCATTAAGCACATTCACAGAGGGCAGCGCGAGGATGCCAAAAAGTACATGGATGAAGCCGACACGATCATCAAGTCGGCCCTCGAAGTACTGGAGCAGTTCCCCACCCTAAAATTCGCACCCTACTTTCAGGACGCGGTCAAGGAGTACGTTGAAGCTCGGACGCTCTTCGCTCTCACCGAACACGCGCCACTGCCCAGCGCGGAGGAACTTGGGGTGGAGCCACAAGCCTATCTGAACGGGCTGTGCGAAGCTGCAAGCGAGTGCCGCCGCTACTCGTTGGATGCTCTCCGAAGAGGCGATGAAACCACGGCGCGACATCTCGCCGAGGAAATGGAAGACATCTACGACGAACTGATCACATTCGACTACCCCGACGCTCTGACGAGCAATCTCCGGCGCAGCGTAGACGCACTTCGCGCAGTGCTCGAACGGACGCAAAGCGACCTCGCAGTGACAGGGATGCAGCTCGAATTGATTGATCACCTCAAAGCGGCCAAGGCCTGATCAAGCAACGATGTTTACCAACCTTGAGACGTCGCGCCACAAGTTGCGATGAGTAATACGGATTGGTTTGACGAACACCGCGGCAGGTCCGACAAGAGTAGTTAGCACGGGTCATCCTCTCCCGCTTCGACCTGTCGCGCGCAGGAACCGACCGGAGAAAGCCGTCAGTTGATGCCCAAATCAGTTTGAACGCAGATGAGGGATCACGGCAGTACTCGGTTCGCCATACGTGGTCTCGCCTATGCCAAGATAGCGGTGGTGAAAGTTCTTCTCTTGAAGTTTTGCGATTACGCTGGTCGGCTCGATGGCGGCAAAGGCTGTCTGATGGGCATGTTCGACACTATTGGAGGCTCGCAGTACCCGTTGACTCATCCGACGTTTTTCATCTGCGTTGAGTTTGAGTTCGACCCGTTCGAGAGCGGTTCCCATACAAAGATCAAACTCGTATTGATGGACGAAGATGGTCACGAGATGATGGGCATTGAGGGCGAGTTCCCTATTCCAAAGTCGATCGGAGGACGCCCGGCAACGATGTTCGAGACGTTTCGCGTCGATGGGATGGCCTTTCCCCGTCCGGGCGCATACCGACTAGACGTGCTGCATAACGGCGAGCCGATAGCCGAGGCGCGGCTGTCCCTTGTCGAGGGACCGGCGCCGGGTTAGAGATGCGCGTTCGCTTCTTTCGGGGGCTAAAAGACCGGCTTGACCGGCTGTTTGGGCGCGGCGTCGTCGACGAGGAACTCTTCGAGGATTTGGAGGAGGCCCTGCTATCAGCGGATGTCGGCATCACCGTCGCCAGCGAGATCCTGAACGCAGTCCGGCAGCGCGTCCGTTCCGAGCGATTGACGGAACCCGCGGCGGTGCGCGTTGCACTGACTGAGGAAATCACGCGCAAACTCGAAGACGAAGAAGTGCCTTTGGTCGTTGCTGCTGCGGGGCCGACCGTGTATCTCTTCTTGGGTGTCAACGGCGCAGGCAAGACCACAACGATTGCAAAGCTCGCGCAGCGCTTGCGAAGCGAAGGCAAGCGCGTTCTGATTGCAGCTGCAGACACTTTCCGCGCAGCTGCAATTGAACAGCTTGAGATTTGGTCCGAGCGAGTTGGTGCAGATATCGTCAAAGGCGCGCCTGGCGGCGATCCAGGCGCTGTTGTGTATGATGCGATTACTGCAGCAAAATCGAGAGGTGTCGATTTTGTTTTGGCGGACACCGCTGGGCGACAACATACGCGATCCAATCTGATGCAAGAGTTAGAAAAGATCGGGCGCGTCGCGGAGAAAGCGCTCGGCCGCCCGATCGACGAGATCCTCCTGGTTATCGATGGAAACACCGGTCAAAACGCAATTCGCCAAGCGGAGGAGTTTGGGAAGGTAGCCGGAATCACCGGAGTCGTCGTCACCAAGCTGGATGGGACAGCGCGGGGAGGGGCGCTGTTGGGCGTCAAGGATCGACTCGGAATACCCATCAAGCTTATCGGCATCGGCGAAAAGGCAGCAGATTTGAAGACCTTTGATGCGAAGGAGTATGCAGAGGCGCTACTCGAATGAGGGTGTGGATAGCGGTCGCAGCACTCGTCGCGGCTGGGTGCGGAGGCGGCGACTACGTTCCCCGGCCAACGTTCTCGATGCTGATTCCAGAAGGGCGCGAGCAGTGGAAAGCCGAGCTGGCGTCCGGATTCAAGGACACCCTCGCAGCATATGGATATGAGACGAAGTTGATATCGTTCTCTGCGTATGATCCGGATATCGTCGTGAAGGCGGCGCAACAGGCACAAAGAGGAGAGCGCGCCCCGATTTGTGTCGTGTTTACCCGCCGTGCACAAGTAAAGCATGTAGTGTCTGCATTAAAGAGTGAAGGCCATGAGGTGGTAACAGTTGGCGCAGACGATGCGATGGTAACTCGGACGGGACACGTTGGTATGTCTGCAGAGCGCATGGCATATGTTTGGAAGATTCGTGTATCGCAACTCGAACAAATGCCGAAGCGAGTGTTGTTCGTTTTTGGTAGCGAACCGATCAAAACAGAGCGCGTACAAGGTGCAGTTTTCTCGCGCTCCGGGAAAGGCACAGAGTTCGACTCTCGGTTTCGTGAAACTGGGGCTGTCACTCAGGAGGACGCAGAGTGGGCCGAACTTATCGTACCGATAGGAGAAGACGCGTTTGCAGCATGCACAAAGTATCTGCCGAAACCGCTGTACCCCGTATCCGGTTCAGAGCGAGTGTTAGAGGCGATCGGAACCGGAACAGTAAGGCAAGCGATAACGGATGAGCCGTTCCAGATGGGCGTTCGAGCAGCCCAACTGGTGCGGGATTATCACCTCAATGCGGTGCGTAACCCAATCATCAGCCTTCCGTATGAAGAGGTTGATGCCGAGACGCTCCAGTATTATCGCGACCGAAGATACCGATTGCCTCCGATGATCAGGACCGCAGGACGCGAGGCGGAATAAAGTGGAGGGATTCGCTGGAATATTGACTATAACCTATGATTTTCCAGGTGCCCAGACGTTGAAGGACAAGCGGCGCGCCCTGAAGAGCCTCCTCGACAAAGTGCGCCGGGCCCGTTATGTCAGCATCAGCGAGGTAGGGTTTCAGAATCGCATCCGCTCGTCAGTCGTTGTCGCGGCAATCGTTGGACCTAACAAGCGTACAGTCGATCGTGAGCGAGCCGCCGTGGAATCGATGCTTTGTGAGTCGCATGAAGCGGAGGCAGTGGAGGTCGTTTGGGAATGGCTGTGAGCGTATCGCCAATCAGGTTGACAAAGACAAACTTCACCGCAGGTTTGCAGTGTGAAAAGCGACTATACTTCGAGAAGTATCGCAAAGAGCTACGCGTGATCACAGCGGCGGATCAACTTCGGTTCGACGAAGGAAACGAAGTAGGGCGCCTCGCTCAGAAGTTGTTTCCTAACGGTGCTTTGGTCAACGTTCCAGCATGGGATCCAGCCGGTGCGGAGGAGCGCACTCGTCAGCTGATCGATAGCGGTAAGAACACGTTGTTTGAATCGGCGTTCGGTGTTGGAAGGCTCTCGGTTCGAGTTGATGTGTTGCGACGCGAAGCATCGACGGACGGCGCCCAGGGCTCACTCTTCGATTCTCCTTCGGGCGGCTGGGAAGTCATCGAAGTGAAGTCTGGCACCTCACCTCGCGACGGAAAAGACCCGAAGCCAGAGTACTTGATTGATGTCGCATTCCAAGTTTATGTTTTGCGTCAGGCAGGAGAACAAGTCGACCGGGCGAGCTTGCTCCTTCTCAACCGTGACTTCATCCATCAAGGCGTCGCCCCTTCGACAGCTGAACTCTTCGAGAAGGTAGACGTGACAGATCTCGTCGAAGATCTGGTCCCAACCATCAGCGCAGATGTCGAGCGGATGGTGGCGATTCTCGACGCAGGCTCGGAACCTCCCATCGAGATCGGCCCCCAGTGCGATGACCCGTACCACTGTCCGTTTTACGACCATTGCCACCCGACTCCGCTGCCGATCGACCACCTTATGAACCTCCCCCGGATCGATATGAACCAGTACCGACTTCTTCGAGGGGCGGGAATCGAACGAATCCAGGACATCCCCGACAGCATGATTAAGCATTCGACCCAGGACATGGTCCGGGAGGCGTTGCGGACTGGCAAGCGGCGAATCGACACGGCGATGGCGGAGGAGTTCGACAAAGTGAGGTTCCCCATCCACTTCGTGGACTTTGAAACCGCGCAGTACGCGCTGCCGAGGCACGTCGCGACCGGCCCGTATGACTTCTTGCCAGTGCAGTGGTCGAATCACGTTCTCGACGAAAGCGGAAACTTGTCGCACGACGAATTCATCTACGTCGGCTTTGGCGATCCAAGGCCAGAGTTCATCGAGAGCCTGTCTCGCACGGTTAACGGCGCGGGCTCAATCGTCGTTTACTCGAACTTCGAAGAGCAGCGGTTAAGAGACTTGCTATCGTTCGACGAATCCTCCGCAAAGCCATTGTACGAATTCTTCTCTGATCGCGTCGTCGATTTGCTGAAGATCATTCGCGCTTACGTCTACTACCCGGAATTCTGCGGAAGCTTCAGCATCAAACGGGTTCTTCCTGCGATGGTTCCTTCCTTGTCTTACGCCGGACTGAATATCCAGCAAGGTGAAATGGCAACAACGATGTACCGCAAGATGATTGATCCTAAATGCCCGCCAAACGAGCGGGAGCAGATACGAAGAGACCTTCTTGAGTATTGCAAGCTCGATACGCTGGCGATGGTAGAGCTGTATAAAGAGTTGCGACGGCTCATAATGGAAGAGAGATGATTCAGCTTCCGCCCGACGCGAAAGGCCGCTTTGGTGACTACGGCGGCAGGTATGTGCCTGAAACGCTTGTGCCAGCGCTCGATGAGCTTTCGGCGACCTTCGAGCAGGCCTGGGAAGATTCAGGGTTTCAGGAAGAGCTGGCCTGGCACTACAAGCACACCGTCGGCAGGCCGACGCCGATTACGCCCGCCAGGCGGCTTGGGGAGGAGTTCGGGTGCGAGGTCTTCATTAAGCGGGAGGATTTGTGTCACACCGGCGCCCATAAGTTGAACAATGCGATCGGGCAGGCGCTTCTGGCGGTTCGGATGGGGAAGCGGCGGATCATCGCCGAGACGGGCGCGGGGCAGCACGGGGTCGCGACGGCGACGGCTTGTGCAATGTTCGGGCTCGGGTGCGTGGTCTACATGGGTTCGGAGGACGTCGAGCGACAGAAGATCAACGTGTTTCGTATGCGGTTGCTCGGCGCGGAAGTGATTCCGGTGACGAGCGGTACGAAGACGCTCAAAGATGCAACGAACGAAGCGATGCGCGATTGGGTTACAAACGTTCGCGACACTCATTACATCGTCGGTTCATGCGTCGGGCCGCATCCTTATCCGGTTATGGTCCGGCAGTTTCAGCGCGTTATCGGTGACGAAGCGCGCGCGCAAATGCTTGAGCATCCTGGACGCTTGCCTGACGTTGCAATCGCTTGCGTCGGCGGAGGCTCGAACGCAATCGGTTTCTTTCACGCGTTTCTTCCTGATGCAAGCGTTCGGCTGGTCGGCGCGGAGGCGGGCGGACACGGCCTCGAGTCCGGCGAGCACGCTGCGCCATTAACCGCGGGGTCACCGGGCGTTTTGCACGGATCGTTTTCTTATCTTATGCAAGACGAGGACGGGCAGGTTGTCGGAACGCATTCCGTTTCTGCCGGATTGGACTATCCGGGAGTCGGACCTGAACATTCTTTTTTGAAGGACACGGGCCGTGCGGAATATCATGCCGTGACCGACGAAGAGGCTTTGGACGCCTTTGTTTGGCTTTCCCGGCTCGAAGGGATCATTCCCGCTTTCGAGTGCGCTCACGCGTTTGCTTTGCTTAAGAAGCTCGACATTAAGGCCGGATCGACGGTGTTGGTCAACCTGAGCGGGCGGGGGGACAAGGACATGGAGTCCGCTTCGAAGCTGCTCAAGCTTTGATCTTTCGGTCCCGAGGGTTTTCGGGGCTTGTCGGATTGTGTCAGTTTTGGCTTTGGCGGCGGCATGCAACTTTGCTTGGTTGACGCCGGAATGTTAACGACTCATCAGACTCACTAGACTCACTGGACTCATCGAACTCATCACTGTTTGTTATTGTTAACGGGACTGTTTGAACTCATCGGCTCGGCAGAGTTTGCGGCTTACGTGTCGTTAGCTCAATCGTTCGGATGCAGGAACTCTGCCGGTTAAGTCTTGAGAGGGCCGAAAGTCAACCTGTTGTGAGATTGCGATTCAGGAGGTTGTTGAAGAATCTGTCAGTGCTACCCGGTCGGTTTCCGACGAGCCCCGCATTGCCGCCGATGCAGGCTGCACCCGGTAAACGTCAACTCCTAACCTTCGACCAATTCAAATTCGCGACCGATTTCGTCGCCATAAACGTCGATCTGCTCGCCGGACACCGGCTCGCGACACTTGTAGACGTACCCGCAAATCCTCGATTGCCCGTCTACGACTCTCACAAACACCATCCGCCCTTCGCACAATCCCACGTAGCCGCCCCTTTCGTAGACGGTGACCTGAACACCGTCGGACACACGCCTAAACTGCGTGCCAACTGAGTACTCGGGTATGCCGAGTTTCGCGCGTTCTTCATCGAGGTCCATTGCTGCGACAATTATGCACTTTCCGGTCGCGTCGCGGAGCGATGCAGAGCGAGTACAATCGACCCGATGGGCGAGGGTTGGATCAACCAGCTTCACTATGGCGATAACCTCGAAGTCATGCGGGAGAAGATCCCGGATGAAGTCGCGGACCTCGTCTACCTCGACCCGCCGTTTAACTCACAGCGGAACTACAACGTCTTATTCAAACAGGTGAAGGGCGATCCGGCTCCGGCGCAGATTATGGCGTTCGAGGACACTTGGCGATGGAGCCCTATGCTCTACGACGAGTTTATGGAAGACGGGCGCAACGCCAAACTCTTCGACCTCGTGCAGAGCCTCTACCAAATCTTGGGCGATTCCGAGATGATGGCGTATGTCGTCATGATGGCGCCGCGATTGCTCGAACTTCATCGCAAGCTCAAACCAACGGGCTCGCTTTACCTGCATTGCGATCCGGTCGCAAGCCACTATCTGAAGATTCTGCTCGACGTTATCTTCGAGCCTCAAAACTTTCGGAATGAGATTACATGGAAGCGACAGAGCGCCCACAGCGACGCGAAACTCAAGTTTCCTGATGTTGCGGACGTCATCTTGTTCTATTCGAAGAGCAGCCAGACGAAATTCGCGCCCGTGTTTACTGATCACAATCCCGAATATATAGCAGGCTTCTATCGCTATGACGACAATGATGGGAGAGGCTCTTATCGGAAGGACAACATCGCGAGTCCTAATCCGCGCCCTAACCTAATGTATGAGTGGAAAGGATTTCCGCATCCGGCTAAGGGGTGGCGGTTCGAGAGAAACACCATGGAAAAGCTGGACTCGGAGGGAAGAATCTGGTATCCGAGGCATCCAGACGGATCACCCGACACGTCGAAGCGGCCCCAGGTTAAGCGATACCTTGCAGAGATGAAAGGCTCCATCGTTACGAACGTCTGGACAGACATAAGCCCCGTTCAATATGCGAGTAGGGAGAGTCGCGGGTATCCAACGCAGAAGCCCCTTGCGTTACTGGAGCGGATCGTCGCTGCGAGCAGCAAGGAGGGCGACGTCGTACTCGATCCGTTTTGCGGCTGCGGTACTGCCGTGGTCGCTGCCGAGCGAATGGGAAGGCGCTGGATCGGCATCGACGTTACGTACCTTGCCATTTCCGAAATCGTCTACCGCCTGACCACAGAAACGACTGCGGTTCGCGACAAGGATTACGAACTGCGCGGGACGCCTAAGGACGAGATGTCCGCGCTCAAGTTCTTTGAGGAAACCGCGCCGTACAATCACAAACCCTTCGAAATGTGGGCAGTGCATCTTGTCGAAGGCGAACCCCAGGAAAAGAAGGGCGGCGACAAGGGCATCGACGGTCGTATTCCGTTTCGAGGCATAGATAAGCAACTTCGCTGGGGCATGATACAGGTGAAAGGCGGTAGCAGCGGGCCAGCACACGTGCGCGACTTCGCGCGCGTCCTCGACCGCGAGAAGGCGCTGTTGGGGCTGTTTATCTGCTTCCGGATCACGAAGGAGATGCGGGAAGAGGCAGAAAAGATGGGCTATGCGGCATCCCTCGGCGGCAGCCGCAAGGTGCCCCGGTTGCAGATTCTTACGATCAAGGACCTGCTCGAAAAGAAGAAGGAGTTCGTAATCCCGGAGGGCTACCGATTGCCGAGGTCGAAGGGTGTTGGGAAGGGGATGAGGGCCAACCAAATCGCCATCAGCTATGAAGAGGCGGAGGTCGCCGGCACCGATGAGAACTGAGCGAGGAGGAGGCGCCAACTGGCAGATGCCCCCCCCAAGTCTCGGCGCGGTCGTTAGAGGCAGAGATTGGAAGGCGTCCAATGATTCACGTTTTGTGTGGTCTGCGACACGGGAGTAGTTACGCGTTCGTGTTGATTACAATGTGCAGTCTTCGCTTATACCGTTTTGAACCCCAAGTTTATCAAAAAGGATCTTGTTTCGCTGGTTAGCTAGGCGCAAAAGTTTGTGATAGGGCAATAGCTCAAAGTAGGCCATTAGCGTCTCGTGATGCTTGTACCAGCAGCCCCGGTCGGGCGCCCTGCGAAAGTCCTCCTTCCTCAGCATCTCTTCGATCGCTTTGCTTTCATCACAGACGATATATGCGAACACTGGTGTTTCCCGCAGGGCTTGCTCAAGCGGCCTTCCTCTCCAGTCCTTGATATTGCCATTCCGTATTGCTTCTATGTGCCGGACCAGCTCCTGATATGGGGTTTCCCTATAGTCCGTGAGCCCGGGTTTCTTGAACTCGAACAGGATGATTGCGGATGGCGCCTCCCAATTGTCTGTATACGCGAAGCTATGGTCCAGAATCAGAATGTCGGGGCGGACATCGCTGTTGGCGGCCACCCGACCTTTCCGCGACCTGAGCCCTACGTCGGATGCAATGTATTCCGAGTAAGCCAAGCGCTCATCAAGCAACCAGAGGTTGTGGCGGTCGTACTCCACTTCATCGTTGGTCTTTCTTCGGGGGAAAATGAGACCGTGGATTACGGACTCAAGATCGTAGTCTTTTTCGCTGTCGGCTTCTAAAGCACGCTGAAGGAAGTCCAACACGACTTTCCTCATGGCAACATGCTCTGCGAGCGCTGCTTGCCCAGTCTCGCTTACGAGTTCCAATAAGCGCTTGGTTCGATTACGGATTTCTTCGCGAGAGGGGTCGCCCTCACCTGCTAGAACCTCACGAGCTTCGCGAGCGATTCTTTGCTTTAGTTCGTGCAACGCGCGATCCAACGCGGCTAACATGTCATCGGTAGTCGCGTCCGGATTAAGCGCGCAGGCCACTCGTTCGAGTTTCTTTCGTAGCGGCGCGTAGATCGGATGCTCCACTATCAGCTTCCGAAGCTTTACTTCCAGAAGAGTGCGGGCACTTTCGAGGTCGGTCCCAATATGTTCGTACACGTCTTGAATCACTTGTCTTCGAATTGTGGACAAGTCGATGGGAGCAAGTCCCGCTTCATCATCCGCCGATGCATCGGTTTCAGGGATTTCAAGCCTTGACCGATCTGGCGCCATGTGATCATCCAGGTATCTGCCCGCAACGAAAGCCTCGTAGAAATATCCGTCCGAGCCGCCTAGTTTCCCGGCTAAATTGGGGACGTATCGAGAGAGATTCTCAGTCTTGATGGCCCGACTGTTCGCGACGTACCTTAAACGATGACCCTGATTGTATGAGCTGCGTCGCCTATATGCAGAAAGCACGAATGTCTCCCCGCCTACATCGATACGCTTGTCTGGGAACCGATCACCGTCCTGCGCACCGGAAAAATCGTTGAGCCGAAGCGCTTCACCTTGATCGCGAATGACGACATCAGGGGAGTTGTCAGAGTGTACTAGCATGAAGCGATCCAGAATCTGCTCTGCGATCTCTGTCAAAGTGCGAGGCGAGTTCTCGGCGTACTCCTGCCTAAGTTCACGAAGCACTACACGCGTGCGTGTGTCTTGATCAGGGACAAGCTGCTCTTCGATCTGCGACCTATCAAGTTCTGGATCGCGTCCGAAAACGAAAGCGCGCTTTCGAAACTCGCCATCGTTATAAACACTCTCAATCTCGGCTCTCTCGAACACCTTCAGCCACGAAAGGCGCCCGATCCCTTGCCCGCCTATTTCCGCCTTATACGGGGAGTCCGTTTCCAGGAATGAGTCTAGATTCTCGTCTGTGAACCCAATGCCATTGTCGGTGATTTCCACGTGTGCGATGTCACCGGCAATGCCCGCAAACATCGGAGGGTTTCGTACGATGTTGACCTCTACCTTTCCATCTTCTCGTTTGGTCGCTTGAATGGCCTCTATGGAGTTAACAATCGCCTCCACTACCGGGACCATGGTTCGCCTGGGGGCCACCCTGACCTTCTCTAGTCTCCTACGGAAATTCTGTTTCATAGACCTTCCCTTCGCTCGGGCAATTCGTCGTTGATCTCAATGGCAGCGCATGCTGCACATCTGGCTGCATCCAATCAATAATACCAACTGAGGGGTTTCTGGTGACCTTTTTTTGGGCGGCGGGGGCTCTAACCTACACACCTAACTGGAGGTGCCTCTATGAAGGCGCGACTCTCAATGGCGTTCCGTTTGGCTCCAGCGCGAAGTCTGCGCGCGCAGATCTACTTGTCTTTCTCGAAAATCTGATTGAACGGCCAAACTGTTTTGAAGTCGTAGCCAAGCTTCTCGAAGTCGGCCCTTGTCATGGGTCTAGTTCTGCCGTTTTCATCTTTGGTCAATAGGCAGCTCTGAACCCGTCCGGAAAGGATCGCCGCAACATCTGCCGAAAACCGGGGATCGACGCCAAGAAGCTCCTCCGCCTGCTTGGCAGTTCTTACCTTGTTCTCCTTTTTTCCCTTTATCACTTCTTGTTCCACCACGCTCGTGTCCGCTCTCATTCAGACCGAGGAACCCCGCCCTATGCGTCTCATTGCACCTGAGTCTTTTGATGCAAAGGGCGCGCACGCGCACCAACCTTTGTGGTCAGTTGCTCTACGTTCCCTTCAGTTTACTGAATCGAAGAACGCCCACTTGCCCCAACGGATCCCGGGGCATATAAATGGGGCTCACGTAGAATGGCGGCAAGGTGTACACTGGTGGCGTTATGATGAAGCTAATGTTAGGTTGGCTACTTGCGATCGCTATCGCTGTGGTGGTGTTCGGTCTTGCGGTGGATCACCCGGTCGCCAATGGGATTTATCTGGCGGCGATGACGGTGTTCGCGGCCGGTGCGACGTTCGGCGGGGTGGTTATGGCGTGGCTTATGGTCCGCGCGGCTCTTCGGGGTGACCTGTTCCGGGACACTCGCAGCCGCATGGGTCGGGACGTAGGTTTCGGGAAGGGCGGTCCTGCCCCGGTTGTTCGGACGGACGAGGAAGCGCTCCAGGAGTTCCTTGATCGAAGCCGTTATTAGGTGTAGGATCTGCGGGGTTAGACGTGTTCTCTGACGAGTCCTACGACTTGGCCGATCAGTTCGCATCTTAGGGTTTCGAGGGGCGGATAGTCGGGGTTGTCGCTTTTCAGGATGGGCTCGCAGTTTACTGAATCGAAGAACGCCCACTTGCCCCAACGACGGACGCTCCTAACGTCGCGTCCGTCGATTGGGCAAGTCGTTTGAGGCAGGTGACCCTCCGGCAGATCGCGGTCTCTGGTTAAGGGCCGAGAGGAGCGTAAAGCCACCCGGCCCTGGTCAGCTAAGAGGAACTTCGCTTCTACTTCTTTCTTCGCCGCGCGGCCAGAGCCGCAAGGCCGATGCCGAGGATCGCCAAGCTTGCAGGCTCGGGGACCGCATACCCGACGCCCGTTTCGCCGGAAAAGGCAGCGCGGATATGAAGCTGCGCTGGGTTGGCCATCGGATCGTATAGCGCTGGGATCCAGCCGGTGGGTCGGTCGATGAAATCCAAATGACCTCGCATCACGCCGCTTTGGCCTATCAACTGGTTTCGGATAGCGATCTCGCCGCCAACAATTGTGCCGACGCCCTCGAGCACGTAGGCGTCGAAATCCGAATATCCGTACAGCGAAACGGCATCGAGTTCGAGCGCCCACAGCACGCCGAACGGCATACCGAGGGAGGGGATCGAGCCCATGATGACGAGGTCTGGACCTGCTGCGTCGGCGCCCGTACCGGTTAGGCTTACGTCTATCACTCCGCCCGGGCCGGCGTATGGCGCGTCTTGGCCGGTGAATATGACTTGCATCCCGAAGTCGCCGCCGAACTCGCCAGCGGCGTTGAAGATCGGATGGACCGGCGGGGCCGGCCAGGTTGGCCAATAGGCAGTCACCTCGGTATCCAATGATCCGAGAGTGTAAGAAAGCAGATCGGGCGCCACGCCCCTTGTGCTCCACTCTGGCATCGGCACCGTCCTATTGAACGCACCGAAGTTTATGTCGTGGCCGGTTATCGTTGGTGTGAGCGGCGCGGCCATCGCGGCCGATCCCATCAATGCTGCCGACGCCCATAAGAAGGCTCTGCTTATCATCGTTTTCTCTCCTTGGCCTCCGGATAAAAATCCCGTTTGGCCTTAGGGCCTCAATCCGGCCCGGTTACAGGGTATCACAACTGGCATCGACGTGGGCTGTGGGTGCGCAAAACTGGTAATTCTACCGTGGCGCAGGGCGGCGTTCCTCTTGGGTGATGCGGTTTTCGGATGACGTTGTTGTTGGCGTTGGGATTCGTGTAATTCGGGGGGTCTTGAGAATGGAAGCGGTGCGATGTGCAGATGGCCAAACCTCGCTCCGATCTCAATGGCACTCGCCTGATCCTCGAACAACCGCGCTGGTATCTGTCGCCCGTAAAATTGCCATCGTTTGGCATAGGCATATAGATTGCTATATAATCAGGGTTCACTATCTGGTTGGGGGCAGGCATGATCACAATTCTTTTAGCAGCAACTTTCGGGGTGACTCTCGCACAGGGAGGCCCGGAGTCCTTCTTCTGCTCGTCCGTTCGTTTCGGATACACGGGGACCATTTCGGTTTACAACACGTTTGCCGAAGCTCAATCGGGTAGGAATCCTCGGCACTCCTCTGTCGTGGTTCCTAACCGCGACGGCGCGATCTACATAGTTCGCAACCGTCCGACTTTCTATGAGGACTTCAATGCGTTTTTGACGTTTTGGAGTTCGCATGAAGGGCAGAACCCAAACAACACAAACTTAGGTTTTATTCAGATGTATGACGACGACGCGTCGAACTGGCTCAACCAGAAGGGCTACTGGAATAGAAGCAAGACCACTTTTACTGTTGAGGCGATGGGCCGGAACGCTACTTATCCGTCCGGCGCGAACCCGGGCGACTATGCGCGCCTGTGGAATGCTGGTGCGGTGCAAGGCAGCGGCGAATCGACGAAAGGCACGTTTTTGCGCTACGAGTACAAGTTCATCGTGACTGGAGTTCAAGGCACGGACGACGATCAAGATGGGTTTTTCGAGTACCGCGGTCCCGATGGTCAGTTTTCCGGATACTTCAAGGGGATTTTCGAGAACGAGAGCGCATCTTCGCCAGGATCAAACGGCTTCTACGTTGTTGAACTTTCATTCAATAACACGAGTTGGTCAGTTGCAAACAACTTTACGAAGAACAACGCGTTCGGTTCGTCTCGCACTCAGGGTAACTGAGCCACAAATAGGGCGTGGACGAATTGCCGCGCCCTATATGTCTTCTTAGTTCTTGACTGCCGACTCTTCTTCTCTCGGCGCGCTGCCGTCGGGGCCATCGGCTTTTTTGAAGACGATTTGGCCAGTGTCGTCGAGATCTGCGAGAATCGTATCGCCATCGGAGAACCTTCCGAAGAGAATTTCTTCGGAGAGTGGGTCTTCGATGTATCGCTGGACAGCGCGGCGCAACGGGCGCGCGCCCATGTCGGGTTGATAGCCCTCTCTTGCGAGGAAATCTTTGACCGCTTGCGTCGCTTCGATTTTCATGTGGCTGCGCTCTGCCTGTTTGTTGACGCGGTCGAGCTGCAAATCGACGATCTGCAGAATCTCTTCGCGCGACAGGTGGTGGAACACGATGACTTCGTCGACGCGGTTGAGAAACTCGGGTCTAAAGAGCTTCTTCATTTCCGAAAGCATTTTGTTCTTCATCGCCTCGTAAACTTTTGGATCGTTAGGATCGAGTTTCGCTTCTCGGAATCCCATTCCGCGATCTTCTTCGATCGGCTTGACGCCGACGTTTGAGGTCATGATGACGACTGTGTTTCGGAAGTCGACGACTCGACCTTGCGAATCGGTTAGCCGTCCGTCTTCAAGTACTTGCAGCAAGATGTTGAATACTTCGGGGTGCGCTTTTTCGATTTCATCGAGAAGCACGACGCAATACGGATTGCGACGCACCGCTTCGGTTAGCTGACCGCCGTCTTCGTGGCCGACATATCCTGGAGGCGCGCCGACGAGCCGGCTTACCGCGAATCGCTCCATGTATTCGGACATATCGATGCGCACGAGATTGTTTTCGTTTTCGAAAAGATATTCGGCGAGTGCGCGAGCCATCTCGGTTTTGCCAATTCCTGTTGGTCCGAGGAAGATGAACGAACCCATCGGACGTTTCGGGTCTTTGAGTCCGCTGCGCGCGCGTCGGACTGCGCGCGACACGGCGGCGACTGCATCATGCTGCCCGATGACGCGCCGGTGCAGTTCGTCTTCCATTTTTAGAAGCTTGTTGCTTTCTGTTTCGACCAATCGGGCGACGGGAATTCCCGTCCATGCTTGGACGATGTGCGCGACGTCGTCTTCGGTGATGATCGGGTCTTGCCTCGGCAAAGCTGCCCACTGCTCTTCTCGCTCTTCGATGCTCGCCTCAAGATCTTTGACTTCTTGATCGAGCTTTTCGCCGCGTGAATCGAGGTCTTGGTGCTTCTGAAGGTGCTCGAGTTCGATCTTCAGGCGTTCGAGCTTCTGCTTGTCCTGACGGATATCGAGCGGCGGAAGCGTTTGCATTAGGCGAGCGCGACTGGAGGCTTCGTCGATAAGGTCGATCGCTTTGTCGGGAAGCGTTCGATCGGTAATATATCTTTGCGAAAGCTGCACGGCGGCGTCTAGTGCGTCGTCGCGTATTTCAACTTTGTGGTGCGCCTCGTAGCGGTCGCGAAGCCCTTTGAGGATTTCTACTGCCTCGTCTTCGTTGGGCTCGCGAACCACCACTGGCTGGAACCGACGCTCAAGAGCGGCGTCCCGCTCGATGTACTTGCGGAACTCGTCTTGTGTCGTCGCGCCGATGCATTGGAGCTCTCCTCTTGCGAGTGCGGGTTTCATGATGTTTGAAGCATCGATTGCGCCTTCTGCGGCGCCCGCCCCGACGAGAGTATGTAGCTCGTCCACGAATAGGATGACCTCGCCATCCGCTTTGCGGACCTCCTCCATAACCCGCTTCATCCTCTCCTCGAACTCACCTCTGTATTTGGTGCCGGCGACGAGTGCCGCCAGGTCGAGAGCGACGATTCGCTTGTCACGGATTTGCTCTGGGACGTCGCCAGCGACGATTCGCTGTGCGAGTCCTTCGGCGATAGCTGTTTTGCCGACTCCCGGCTCTCCAATGAGACACGGGTTGTTCTTCGTTCGTCGGCTCAAAATTTGCATGACCCTTTCGATTTCGTTGGTTCGACCAACGACCGGGTCGAGTTTGCCTTGCCTCGCGTAGTCGGTTAGATCGCGACCGAATTCGTCGAGGGTTTGGGTTTGGCTCCGCCCCGCTCTGCCGCCGCCGCCCGCTCGGCTTGGTGCCTCGTTGTCTTGAAGCTTCATCACTTCTTGACGGGCTTTTTCGAGGTCTACGCCAAGTTTTGCGAGTACGCGGCCGGCCAAGCCGTCGCCTTCCCGGATCAGACCGAGAAGAAGATGCTCGGTGCCTATGTAGTTGTTATTGAGGGTGCGCGCCTCGTCGTATGCCAAGTCGATCACTCTCTTTGCCCTCGGTGTGAGGGTCATCTCCTGCACCGATTTGTGATCACCGCGCGGGAGCTGCTTTTCGACCTCGGTCCGGATTCGGCTAAGGCTGATCCCGATTTTTTCGAGAACACGCGCGGCAACGCTGTCGGGCTCGCGTACGAGGCCGAGCAAAAGGTGCTCCGTGCTCACGTAGCCCTCGCCGAACTTTTGCGCCTCTTCTTGGGCGTAAAAGACGACTTTTCTTGCGCGTTCTGTAAATCTCTGCCACATATCAGTTTTTGCGTCTTTGCGGGGTCTCACCGCGGTTCCGATGGTCGTTCCTACCTGAACCCGGTGACATTTCCGGGATTCCAAGGAGAAATCTACCCCACGGACCCTTTCTTTAGGATTATCGGTCAGGGCTCTGCGCCCTGGGAGGTCAAGCCGAGGAATTGCCGAAAAAGCCGGCTCCGCCTGCGGTTTGTGGGCGGGTCGTCGTCCTCACCGAAGAGGATGAGGGTCAAGAGTGCGTCAAGCCTGCGTGGGTGATATTCACCAATGCCGCGCAAGGCACCGAGTCTGAGCCACCCGATCGCCCGGGTTGCAGCGTCAATGTTCATGCCTTCTTGGGCATCAATCTTCTTCCGAGCACCGTCAACGCCTTCCCTGATTCTCTGCTCGTAAAAGGCGCTTTTTGCTTGGCGCTCCTGATAGATAAGAACGTTTAGGCTGTCCGAAAGTTCCGACAGACGGTCGGTTGTGGTTGACACCTGGACGTACCCGGCGATGCCGAGGGACCTTTCGCCCAGGAGCCCTCGCACCTCAAAACCCTGGGCGTCCAGCTGCCTGACGGCCTCGGGCGCCGCCCCAGAGGCGGCTAAGCCGCCCAGATGGAGCATGACGCCGAGGCGGCGGCCCGCGCCTGCGTTGCTCGTGCTCGCTGCGAGGAAGCCGAACTCCGAGTCTTGGGCGAAGGTCAGCCGCTCCGCAAGCCGTGCCTCGGCCGATTGGGCTGCCGACAGCGATGACTCGATGGACAACCCGGCTGTGACCGCCTGGATGCGCAGGTGGTCCTCCTCGTTCACCATGATCGCTACGCCCCGATCCGGCGAGAGCAGGAGGTTCCTGCCGGGTTTGTTTGGGTCGAACTCGGGCGAAATGAGGCGACTTCCGACCAGAACCGCTCGCTGCACCTCTGGGAGGTTCTGGACCTGTGTGAAGTTCCCAGCGAGGCCAGCCGCGAGGCACTCCCTTTCGATGGCTTCGAGTTCCGGGCGCGACGCCGAATGTGTGAACGGATAGCCCGACAGATTGCGCATCAGACGGGCACGCGAAGAGATTACGACGTCGCTTTGCGGCGCGTCGCCTTGGAGCCACGCTGGCGCGACCGCTTGACGCAGCACTGCATCGAGCCAGGGGTCAAACTCTTGCGTCACGCTCGGCGCACCACGGGTTGACTTGGAGAGGTGATCGGCCGCATAATCGGATCGGCCCATCCCCCTGAGGAAATAGTCGAATGTTTCAACTTGTCGGTGTAGACGTTTACCTGAGATCTGAAGGTGTTCCCGAAGTTCCGCGCGAACACGGTCCTTTCAAATTGATTTTCATATCCAATCGCGGCACTCGCGTTTGGCCAAACAAAATCGAAGGCTTTTCGATGATCGATTGGCCGCGGTGTCGGTATGAAGCGGACGGCGAGATTTCTGACAATGATGTCGAGGGACTGGTGAGCGCGCTTACCCACGGCGGCTTCACATGGACGAAGTGTCAGAAGCTCTATCGCAAAGACGGGGAGAACCAATACAGTCAGCCTTATTGAGGCGTGGGTCGTTTGACGAAGTAGAAAAGATATGCCATACGATGTTTGTTTGATTCGTGGAGACGGGATTGGGCCGGAGATCACTGCGGCGACAGAAAAGATCATCGCAGCCGCGGGCGTTGCAATCAACTGGATCGAAGTCGATGCGGGATTGCGGTGTGTCGAAGCTGGTGAGCCGATTGTTCCGGACAGGACGCTGAAGAAGATCGAGGAAGTTGGGATCGCGCTCAAGGCGCCGATGACGACACCGATTGGGAAGGGTTCTGTTTCGCCGAATGTAACGCTACGGAAGCGACTGGATTTGTACGCTTGTGTGCGCCCTGCGAAGTCGTTACCGGGCGTGCCGACCCCTTTCGAGGGGCTCGACATCGTCATCTTCCGCGAAAACACAGAGGATCTCTACGCGCAGATCGAATACATGGAGACGCCGACGGTCGCGATGTCGACCAAACTCATTTCGGAGATGGGAGCGGAGAGGATTGCCCGCGCGGCGTTTGAGTATGCGCGGAAAAACCGTCGTCGCGCTGTGACATGCGTTCACAAAGCGAACATCATGAAGATTTCGGACGGCCTTTTTCTGCGCACTTTTCAGCGCGTTGCGGCCGAGTATCCTGACGTAGAGTCGTGGGACGTTATTGTGGATGCGCTCTGTATGCAGTTGGTGACGAAGTGGCGGATGTTCGATGTTTTGGTATTGCCAAACTTGTATGGCGATATAGTGAGCGATCTCGCTGCGGGCATGATGGGCGGTTTGGGTGTTGCGCCCGGCGCGAATTATGGAGACAAAGCCGCGATTTTTGAAGCGGTGCATGGCTCCGCGCCGAAATATCAAGGGCTCGACAAAGTGAATCCGATGGCGCTATTGCTGTCCGGGACTTTGATGTTGCGGCACATCGGCGAAGACGCTGCGGCGATTCGGATCGAGAAAGCGGTCGAGACGACTTTGGTTAAGGGGATCAAGACGTACGATTTGTTCGGCTCTGCTAAGACGAGCGAGTTCGCGGATGCGGTTTGTTCGGAACTGGGTTAGTTCGTCAGCTTATCGAGCGCCTTCTTGAGATTTGGCGACGGTTTGCCGTAGCTGTGCGCTTCCCCCAGAGTTGTTCGGATGAGGCCGGAAGAGCGATCATATTCGATCATAACGACCACTTTTGCGCGGCGCAGTACGAGTTTCGCGGTGGGAGTGAACTTCTTTGGAGCGGAGGCCTGATCTACGTCGGCGTCTTTAACTTCGACGGACTGCCTTCCATTGGAAACGGTGATCGCGCCGATGCCGAGGTCCCAACGCAAAGGCGCGGCTTTGCCGCCGCCGAATGGCGAGTACTTCTTCACACTCCAGACTGTTCCAGAGTTTGGATCCACGTATCCACCGAATGCGGCCACGTCGGTCTTTACCGATTCACCCATGCTGGGTTGGAATGCAGAAAAGCAGTAAGCAAGCGTCGATTCATTCGTTCCGATGAGATCGAGTACGGATTGCGGCACGGCGTTGACGTTCTGATTGATGTGCTGGGGTTTCGGGTTCCAGATCACCAATTCCGCCACCTCGACGTTGAGTGTGCTGGCTCCGAAGTTGGTGTAGACGTGGGCGGCGAAGTTGTAGATCGCCGCTTCGAGTGAAATCGAAACCTGAAACGATGTGGGCGGATTTGGGAGCCTGGGGTCACGAGTTAATCCGGTCAAGCGACCGGTGTTGTAGTCGATAAGAGCGGCGATGCGATGCTCAGGATGAAAGAAAATACTCTCATGGGTAGGCAGGTAAGCCAGAACATAGGCCGGAAAGCCATTCGCATTCAACTCCCGCACGAACTGCTTGACAACCACCGGCTGCGTGCACCCACTCGCTGCGACGTATTCAGTTCCGAGGGCCATGGCTAGATTGTCGCCAATAGCATTCTGGTGGTCCCATGACTCGGGCGGAGGGAATACGCGATCCGGAGGGGAATAGCTGAAGCCCACGATGAGATGATCTGACCTGCGCAGGCGTACCCTGCCATCCGGGAAGGCAAAGACATACACGTCCGGAGTGTGATCTGCGCTCTCCAACTCAAACACGGGAACATACAGATTCGAGTACGTTCCGTTTGCGGTCGCCGCCATGTCGCGGAAAGCCCGGGCTTTTGCGAGAGCGACTGCCTCGTCGTCCACCTGAACCAGAAACCCCGCAACGACCGCTGGGACCAATAGCGCAGTTATCATCATGTATCTCCTGGCGCGTTCCTCGAGGCGCGGCCCGCAGGCTTCGCGGACCAAAGATAGGACGTGCGACCAGGGGAAGGAAGACGAGCGAGTTCGGGGATGCGGTCTGCGCGGAGTTGGTTTAGCCCGTGAGCCGATCGAGCGCCTTCTTGAGATTCGGCGACGGTTTGCCGTAGCTGTGCGCTTCTCGCAGGGTTGTGCGGAGGAGACCGCTTGTTCGGTCGTATTCGATCATGACAACGACTTTTGCGCGTCGGAGTACGAGTCTCGATGAAGCGTTGAAGGCTTTTGGTGCGGGAACTCGATCGACGTCAGCGTCCTTGACTTCGATCGAATGTCTTCCGTTCGAGGCAATAATCTCTCCGAGTCCCAGATCCCAACGAAGCGGCGCCAGCTTACCGCCGCCGCCGCCGAATGGCGTGTATTGCTTCACGCTCCAGACTGTGCCTGAATTTGGATCTACGTAGCCCTCGAAAAAGGCGACGTCGGTCTTCGTCGATTCGCCCATGCTCGGTTGGAACGCCGAAAAGTAGTAAACGAGGGTCGATTCGTTCGTGCCGATGAGGTCGAGTACGGCTTGCGGCACGTTGTTCGCAGACTGATTGATGTCCTGCGGCTTCGGGTTCCAAATCACTAATTCTGCCCCATCGATGTTGAGGTTGCTTGCACCGTAGTTCGAGTAAACCCAGGACGCGAAGTTGTAGAGGGCGGTCTCCGGAGAAATCGAGGATTGGAGAGAGGCGGGTGGATTAGGGGTGTTCTCCGGACCGAAGTAACCGGTCAGGCGTCCGGTGCTTGGCTCAATCACAGCGAAGGCTTGATATCCACCGTCGAACGGAATTCCATTGTAAGTCGGGGCACAATTGAAAACGTATCCCGGCCGACCGGAAACATTATTCTCCCGGCGGAGGCGCATCACCACAAAGTTGAGGGAATGCCCCGCTGCCGTCAAGTAGTTCATTGCCAATGCAACGGCCGCCGAGTCGCCAATTGCGTTCAGGCTATCCCACGTTTCAAGCGGTATAGCTTCGTCCAGCGGGGAAAAACTGAAGCCGACAACCAGGTGATTAGAGCGAAGCAGGATCACGCCGCCGTCCTTGAACTCGAAGACATACTTATCCGAACTGTGATCGGTGCCCCTCAATTCAAATACAGGACTGTACAGATTCGAGTACGTTCGGTTTGCCGTCGCCGCCACGTCGCGGAACGCCCGGGCTTTTGCGAGAGCGACTGCCTCGTCGTCCACCTGAACCAGAAACCCCGCAACGACCGCTGGGATCAAAAGTGCAGTTATCATCATGTATCTACGGGCGCGTTCCTCGAGGCGCGGGCCCCAGGCTTCGCGGACCTAAGATAGGATGTGCGACCAGGGAACGGAAGACGAGCGAGTTCGGCGACGCGGTTTGCGCTGAAGTGGCTTAGCCCGTGAGCCGATCGAGCGCCTTCTTGAGGTTCGGCGACGGTTTGCCGTAGCTGTGCGCTTCTCCCAGGGTTGTGCGGAGGAGACCGCTTGCTCGGTCATATTCGATCATGACAACGACTTTTGCGCGTCGGAGTACGAGTCTCGATGAAGCGTTGAAGGCTTTTGGTTCGGGAACTTGATCGACGTCAGCGTCCTTGACTTCGATCGATTGTTTTGCGTTGGAAACGGTGATCGCGCCGATTCCGAGGTCCCAACGCAAAGGCGCGGCTTTGCCGCCGCCGAATGGGAAGTACTGCTTCACGCTCCAGACTGCGCCCGAGTTGGGATCGACATATCCGCCGTAACCGGAAATGTCCCGCTTCCCTTCCGCGTATCCGCTCGGCTGCACGGCCCAGAAGCAATAGACTAGAACCGAGTCGTTGGTTCCAATCAAGTCGAGTACCGATTGAGGCAGACTATGGGATTCATAGCTGATATGCGACGGTTGTGGATTCCATATCACCAGTTCCGAAGTCTCCACGTTGATATTGCTGGCACCGTAAGTGGTGAAGACGTGCGCAGCAAAGTTATAAAGCGCCGTTTCATGTGGCACAGACGTCAGAAATGAAGCCGGTGGATTCGGCAATTCGGCGTCCCGTACGAGAAACAAGAGGCGACCCGTGTTGTATTCCACCAAAGTTGATATTGCGTACTGAGGATGGTAGAGTACGCTGTTGTGAGCAGGAAGATGTGTCATTGAGTAAGCTACATACATGACTGCATGCAGATCTCGCTCAAAGTACTTGAGGACGCATGGCTGCGAGCAACCACTCGCTTCGATGTACTGGCCTGCAAGCGTCTGTGCAGCTGAATCGCCGATCGCGTTCTGGGCATCCCACGTATCGAGAACTGGCCGTGCCGCATCCGGCGGTGAGAAACTGAAACCGACGATGAGGTGATCCGAGCGGCGAATGCGCACTCCCCCATCTGCAAAATAGAAGTGATAAATCTCAGCGTTGTGATCGGTTTTTTCAAGCTCGAATACTGGAGAATATTGGTTCGAATATGTTCCGTTCGCGCTCGCCGCTGTCTCACGAAATGCTCGCGCTTTATTGAGCGCAGTTACTTCGTCGTCATAAACGAAGCCTGTGGACAACAAAACTGGCAGCAGAACAATTGAGGTCATTGGCTTCCTCCTGGTGGATTGTTTGGCGTTCCCCCTCCGAAACTTGGCGGGTTGATCAGAATCCACTGGGTTCCTGTTCCCCCGTATACACCCATCAGTTTCATGTTCCCGTCTCCTACAATTCGAGGGTACGCCCTCGAAATCGATTCATACTGTCCAGCGCGTGGAATGACTCCGGCACTGATCAAGTCACCGATCACTTTTCCAACCGTCTTGCCGGCCGTCAAATCGCTAAAGAACTTCTCGGCCCAAATGGCGAGGTCAGTAATGTCTCCAGGGTTCAACGCAGGCGGCGGTCCGTGAGCAAACAATGAGAAGCTCCATCCTACATAGGCTCTATTCTTTGAACCCGATGTTATCGAACCGCCAGGTCCAAGGACAACATTTGCTATCTCAAAAGCAGCGGCAGGCGTTCTCCCGCTGTCGCGCCCAGTCGTGTCGCAAGCCATCAAGACGACAAGATTGTACGGCGGAGCGTTCGCCGGATTCGGATCAAGTACCCAGTCTTTGATGTTGGACCAAGTCGCTTCCAGTGGCTGCGGCTGCATAGCAACAGAAGGATAGACACCGCGCTGGTCGCCATGAGTAATGCCGACCAGCACCGTGCTCTTGCGTATCAGCTCGGTCAATTGTGATAGCGAGACGGATTGTGAATCATCGAACGGCTTTGGCTCTGCCGTGTGATTCATTCCTTCGAGCGCGCCACCGGCTATGTTGATGCACTCCTTAGCCTTCGAAGACTCCGGCGAACCCGGTGGCACGGCGGTTGCGACAAGTCCAGCTTTGTTGTACACCTTGATGTCCACTTCGACGACCAGTTCCTTCGTAGAGGTCTCCTGCACATACGTAACTCCGCCGTCGTATGAGACGAGCCAATACCCCTCGAATTTCGCGCGAAGGCGGATTTTGCCCTGAGTGTTATCTGGGAAATGGGTCGAAGAGAAGCGCACTCCGTAGCCGTAGGTTGGAGTCGGCTCATAACTGACCTGCGGCATCGGAGGATCATTCTCGCCAGAGGGGTTTCCCGCTTCCTCCCCCAGGATCTTCAGCTCGAATTCCACAATGCGGACTCCGGCCCAGTTGTCAATCGCGAAGGGATCATAGCCAGGTGTTCCCATCGGAATCTCTCCCGCTCCAGCATGCACACCGAACTCGACGCTCGTTCCGCTGACAAGGGTGGGAGAGTGCGATGACAGGACATCCTCTCCACTTACGCTGACCGAGAGTCTTTTCCCTTTGTGATCAAGGGTTACCGCGCCCGGGGGCGGCGGATCGGGGGAACCACCTCCACCCGTTTGCCCGAACAATCCAGCGCCGAGTAGCGACGCAGCGACGATCCATCCTACTCTCATCAATATAGTACAAGTATAAGAGAGAGAGAGAGAGAGAGAGAGCAACAGTATTTTTACTGGGTTTTAGGCTCATCAGGATCGGTTTTTGGGACGGCTTGCTGGCGATTAGAGAAGCAGACCGCCAGCGCGATTCCGCCGAGGGTGGCGATGGAGGCGACGATCAGACGCATCGTGATCTGCTCCGAGAGAAGGAGCGCACCTGCGAACGCCGTTAGGATTGGGACCGAAAGCTGGACGATGGCGGCGCGTGTCGAGGTTAGGCTTGGCTGCACCGCGTACCACAAGATGTAGCCGAGACCCGACGTGACGACCCCTGAAACAACCGCGTACACAACGCCGACGTTTGTGAACTCGATTTGCGAGAAGAGAACTGCGGACAATGCGATTGCGAAAGGCGCGGACCAGCGGAAGTTCTCTGCCGTTGCGAGGGCAGGATGCTCAGCGCCTCGTCCGCGCAAAGTGTATGCCCCCCACGCGATTCCGGCGATGGCCATGAACGCCGCACCGAGCGGATCAGGCGCTGATAGGCCAGGCGAGACGAGATAGACCAAGCCGCAGAGCGCGATCAAAAGCCCCAACCATTCTTGAAGTCCCGGACGCTCCCCGCGCACGATCCCATAAGAGATCATCGTCGCTTGCACCATGCCGAAGAGAATCAGCGCGCCGACGCCGGATTCGAGCGAAACGTATGCGAACGAGAACGCGATCGCATACAGCGCAAGCATAAAGCCGGAGATCGCATTGCCAGCACCCTTTTGTTTTGAGCGAAGCGAGAACAGTAGCCAAAGCGCGATTGCGCCAGAGACGAGCCGGATCGTGGTGAAGCTCGCCGCATCGATTTGTTCTTCGCGCAGAGCCAGCCGACAAAGAATCGAATTGCTCGCAAATGCGGCGAGAGCGAGAGCTGTCAGCAGACCTGCGCGAAGCGGTGACAATTAGCGAGCGATCTTTACGATCTCAAGTTCGAAAACGAGCGTGCTAAATGGCGGGACCGCGGGCGGCCGACCGGGTTCGCCGTACGCGAGCGGATATGGGATCGTGACTTTTCGTTTTCCGCCTTCTTTCATGCCAGTCAGACCTTGTGTGAAGCCTTTGATCACCGCAGTCTTGCCGAGCGTAACTTTGAACGTCTCTCCTCGATCGTGCGAGCTGTCGAGTTTGTGCCCGTTGAGGAAGGTGACAGTGTAATGCACCTCGAGGGCGTCGCCATCTTTTGCGGCCACGCCGGAGCCTTCGGTCAATTGCTCGATCTCGATGCTCGGTTCTGCGCCCTGCTTGTCGACTCTGAGCAGCTGAATCTCAAAGACGAGCGTCGAGTTTGCGGGGATGGGTCCGTTGGATTTGTCTCCGTATCCGAGTTCGGGTGGAACGGACACCATTCGCTTGCCACCCGGCTTCATACCGAGGATCGCCTGCTCGAGCCCCGAGATGACGATCTCTTTGCCCAGTTCGAACGCCATTGGAGCCTTCCCCTTGGTCGTCCCGAATTCCACTCCGGTGGTCAGCGACCCACGGTAGTCAAGAGCGACGATATCGCCAGATTGGGCGGTTTCTCCCTTTCCTATAACCATGTCGATGTAGTTGATGGCTGCCGGAGTCTGAAGAATCACGGTGGCAGCGAATACGGAACTGATCATAGCGGAAGACTACCTGGGCAGCGTATGTAAACTGGCAGACTATGGCGAAGATCTACACGAAGACGGGGGACGCGGGCGAGACTGGGCTGATTGGCGGCGACCGGGTTTCGAAGGGGAGTGCCCGGATGAACGCGATCGGCGAAGTCGACGAGGCTAATGCGGCGATCGGCTTAGCCGTCACCTCCGGCCTCGATGCAGACGTTGCTGCGGTTCTGCGCCGCATCCAATGGGAGCTTTTTGATTTGGGAGCAAGCCTGGCGACGGTCAAGTCGGGAGCCTATAGGACGTCGAGCGTCGGGCAACGTCAGATCGAGCAGATCGAATCCGAGATCGACGGGTTCTCTTCGGAGAACCCTCCGCTGACGCACTTCATCCTGCCTGGCGGATCGTTGCTGGGGGCCCACCTGCACCTTGCTCGAACCGTCGTTCGTCGAGCCGAGCGGGCGGTCGTCGGGCTGGCAGAGACGGAGGCTGTTCCTGCCGAAGCCATCATGTACCTGAATAGGCTCTCGGACTTGCTCTTCACACTTGCCCGTACCGTGAACAGGAGGTCGGGCGTCGAAGAATTGAAGTGGACGCCGGAGGTTAAGACGTGATTTCAGTTGTTGCTGCCTTGATTATGAGTTCGCCGTATGCGCTTACGGCGGAAGAACTGTGGACGAACACGCTTCAGAGGTATGAGACCGCTGTGGCTGTTAGGGGGACGATCGAGTTTGTTCAAACGGGCACAGCCGGGGACTTAGAGGGTCGCTCCGTCGTCGTGACCGAAGTGGCGGCAAAGCAGCCAAACCTGTTTTCAATTCGTCAGACGAAGCGAACGGGGCAAGCATCGGTGTTCATGGCAGCGAGCGACGGGAAACAGATGTCGTTCACTGCGCCCGCTGACTGGCAACGGATCTCTTCGCGTGCACGCACCGTGTATGGGTGGGCTCCAGAAAAACTGGAAGGCGCGCTTGACAGCATTGCGACCCTTTTGCTCGATAGGCAATTGCCGATTGCACTTGCGGTTTACAATCCAGTCGATGTGAAACTGTTTTCTCGGGCGATTCGAAAACCGGTGATTGCGGATGAATTTGTGGACGGCGGAAGGACAGTCTATCGCTTGGAGGCAGACTTTGCGTTTTCCCGGTTTGGCCCTGCCGACCCAAGCAAGCGCAATTCGGTCGATGCTTGGATTCCGATCCACCTCTACGTTACGAAAGCTGGGGACTTGCTGGCGATGGAGTATGCGGAAACACTGAGCTTTAAGGATCAGCGGACGGGGCTGAACATCTCCCTTCAGGTTGTCAATCGGTGGAACGTTAACCTCCAGGTGAATGTGCCGATCGACTCGTCAGTCTTTGCGGTGCAGTAGCCGTTTGGGTATCCTGATTCGAACTCGGCGCCCTGGCTCGGACGTCTTGGCGAGGGAATTCACTCTATGTTTGCAATAATCGTCGCCGCCCTGATCAGCGCACCGCAAGACACGCCGCTCGATGGCAAGGCCACGTTCGAGCGAATGCTCACGAAGTATTACAGCGCGAAGTCAATCAAGGGGACGATCGAGTTTAATCAGACCGTCGAAGGGGTTGGCAAGAGTACGATCTTGACGACAGTGCAAGCGCAGAAACCAAACCTGTTATTCATAGAGCAGACCAAGACCACCGGCGAAAAGGCGAGTTTCCGAGCGATTTGCGACGGAAAGCAGTTAGTGTTTACGGCGCCTCCCGATTGGACAAACTACCGCCCAGGCGCACGGATGGTGTTTGCAGAGGCCCCGGATTCCTTCTCGAATGCTATGGACTCGTTCGCTGTGTTGATGCTCGATCGCCAGCTTGCTTCTGGTCTCGCGCTTTACAATCCATATGAAGTCGTTACTTTCACAAAGCAGATAAAGAACATCCGAATGGAAGCGGAAGTAACGCTATCCGGGACACCGGCTTGGCGGCTGTCGGCGGAGTATGGAATAGGTGTCGGTGGCCCCGGCACTGGCGAGCGCGCAGCTTATGCGAAGGCGTGGTTCTATGTGAGCAAGAACTTTGACTTTTTAGGAATGGTCTATCAAGAGATCTTACAGGGAACAAACGAGCGGACGAGGCAGACCATCCGGTATCAGATAACGAATCAGTGGATTGTTAATCTTGTGGTGGATGCGCCCGTCGACGCGAGTTTGTTCCGAATACAATAACCAGCCGGCTCACCGCACGATTTCTATGATTGCGTCCCATTCTTTTTTGGTGACGGGAGTGATGCTCAGCCTGTTTCCTCTCCTGAGCACAACCATCGAGGCGAGTTCAGGCATTTGCTTCATTTGCGCTAGCGAAAGTGGAGTTTCAAGCTTCTTTACCGGGGCGATCTCGACCAGCCACCAGCGCGGTTCGTCTCGATTCGACTTTGAATCATAGCCTTCCGATGCAGGATCGAACTGGGTGTCATCGGGGTAGGCCTGAGACGACACCTTTGCAATCCCTGCGATACCGGGCTCAGGGCAGCTGGAGTGATAGAAGAGGACGCCGTCTCCAACCGACATTAGGTCGCGCATGTAATTGCGTGCTTGGTAGTTGCGGACGCCGTCCCAGCGCCCCGCCCCTGATGGCTCGTCTAAGAGATCCTCGATCGAATAGCAGTCGGGTTCGGATTTGAATAGCCAGTACGATTTGGGGGGCACAATCGGTTTGTACCCCAGGTGTTGTGAGCGAGATAACTCGCGGGTGATGCGACCTGTGGGGTATGAAGCAGGAATGCCAGACACGGAACATGGGCCGTCGCGTCCAAGCGGGGGCTCGTTCATTGTTCAGCGTCCTGATCAAATCTTCACGCCGGAGGGCTTTGACTCAGATGCGCGCTTGATGGCTGATACCGCTTTGCAATTCGCCCGGAACGAGGTCATTCCAAATCTTGAGCGGCTCGACGCTCAAGAGGACAACCTTATGATGGACCTCGTTCGGAAGGCGTGCGAGTTAGGTTTTGGGGGACCCGACTCTCCTGAGCAGTTTGGCGGCTTAGGATTACCGAAGACCGTTGCGACGCGCATCCTGGAGATGATCAGCCTAAACGGAAGCTTCAGCACAACGATCGGAGTGCATCAAGGGGTCGGCCAGATGCCAATTGCGCTTTTTGGAACCGACGAGATTCAGCAGCGTTACCTGATTTCTCTGACATCCGGCGAATACATGGGCGCTTACGCGCTGAGCGAACCCAACAGCGGCACT
Source organism: Fimbriimonadales bacterium (assembly GCA_041744215.1). Classification (GTDB taxonomy): domain Bacteria; phylum Armatimonadota; class Fimbriimonadia; order Fimbriimonadales; family ATM1; genus JAHCHL01. The sequence continues at coordinate 85,506 of JBGTLG010000033.1, forward strand.
GACGCAATGAGTGGTACCGCCAAAGCAGTCCGCGACGGGTCGGACTTTTTGCTTACCGGCACGAAGATGTGGATATCAAACGCGAAGTGGGCGGGCTCGTTCATTACATTCGCAAAAATCGACGGCGAACGGTTGACAGCGTTCGTGGTTGAGCGGGATATGCCAGGCGTTTCCGTATCGCGCGAGGAGCACAAGATGGGGCTAAAGGGCTCATCGACCGCCCGCTTGTTGCTTGAGTCTGCGCGCGTTCCCGTGGCGAACGTCCTTTATCATGAGGGCCAGGGACACAAAGTTGCCTTCAATACTTTAAACATTGGTCGATGCAAGTTGGCCGCGATGGCTGCGGGCCAGGCTCGCTCGGCGCTGAGTCTTGGAGCGAGATACGCGAAGGAGCGAAAGCAGTTTGGCAAACCCATCGCGGAATTCGGACTGATCCAAGACAAGATCGCGCGGTCTGTCTCCTCTTTCTTTGCGGCAGAAAGCGCGCTCTACCGAACTGCCGAACTGATCGATCAAGCGTTTGCAGCAGCGAATCCTGGTGGGGATCGGTTTGAAGAGAACCGCAAAGCTGCAGAAGAGTTTCAAATCGAATGCTCTCTGATCAAGATTTTTGCGACTGAAACATTAAGCTACATCGTTGACGAAGCACTGCAGATTCACGGTGGTTATGGCTTTACCGAGGAGTTTCCCGTTGGGCGACTTTACCGCGATGCGCGCGTAATGCGGATTTATGAAGGGACGAACGAGATCAATCGCATTTTTGCATTCGACCGAATCGTTAAGCGAGGAATACTCGATGAATTGCTAGACTCAGAACCCATTTCTGCGACACACGAATACTTGATCCAAGGAGCCAGAGCCGCTTGCAAGCGGCTGGATAGCCAGCAGGTACTGGCTTGTGCAAGCGATCTCGCGATGACGTTTTACGCGCAGCAATCCGCGAGGCAGCGCGCTCAGCAAATGCGATCGTCTGGAAACCCAAGAGCGGATCTCGCCGAGGCGGCTGCTTCGCACTTCGAAGCGATTGCCAACTCAAGCGCAGCAACCCGACTTGCCGAACTGCTGAGCCGATGCGGGGTAGCGGGCGAAGTGAAGATTCCGCCAGGTGACTTCGCAGGCGCAGATTTGATATCGGAGGCCGCCTTCGATGCGGATGGGTACCCGTTTTAGAGTTTGGCCCAGGAATTGCTCGCCGAAAGTCGTGATTCTGTCTCGGCCGCCGATCTCAGTGACGCTTCTGGTGAGTATCGCCTTGCTCGACCTGGTAGTCACTACAGTGCTCTTCTGCTTGGGGCTAATCGAAGAGATGAACCCTCTGATGCGGCCTCTGATTCACACTCACCCAGCCCTGTTTGTTGTCGTCAAACTCGCGACCATCGCAGCGGCGTTCATCGGACTTCAGTGGTACCGGCGTCACGATGAAAAGTTTGTGCGGCTTGTCGCAGGCTACGGAGCAGTCGTCTACTCGGTCGTGTGGGTTGGCTGGTGCATCGGCGCACACCTGTAAGGTGTAAACTCCCGGCATGATTCTCGGGCCACAGGCCCCACCTCCCGTCGATTTCCTGCCTTTTCGGATCGGCGCGGAGGCTAACCTTGCTCAACAACGTCCGATCCTTCGACTCGGCGACGTGACCATTGAGGCAGACCGTGCCGAATTCGAAATCGACGAACGGCGCCAGACGTTTCGAGGTCGTGTACTGTTGCGCTACTTCGAAACGACTGTCGTCGCGGACGAAGCGATTGTCGACGCTGAGCGTGGAAAAGTCCTGCTGAACGGCAATCTAACTCTTACGGATCCGTTCGGCATCATCAGAGCCACGACAATGGAGTTTGATGTTCGGGAGATCCGTGAGGATGGCGAGAATGATCGGTACGAGTTTCTTGGCGGAACTGCGCGGAACGTCGATGTAGAAGCGTTTGAGGGACGTTTTCGAGCAGACTTGCTCAGCGTCAGACCACGTATCGGGCGAGAGCCTGGCGCAATCACGATCCACATGGAAGGTGTCACCGCGACTGCATGTGACCGCGAAACGCCGGACTTTGAGTTTCGATTCAAAGAACTACAGGTGCATCCCGGTGATGTCGCTCGATGGAAGGGCGCGGAGTTTCGCCTCGGCAAGGGCTTTAAGCTTCCCTTTCCCGACTACTATGCAACGATTGGCCGTCAGGAAGCTGGCTTGTTGCTTCCTCAGCCGACGTTGTCATCCGGCTTTCGCGCGGGATATCGTTGGAGAAACTTGTTCGAGATTGGACCAGCGGCACAAGCCATGTTCGAGCAGTCTGCCGCATTCGACGCTGTACCGTCAGTAAACATGCACTTTGCGTATGCGCTCGACGGGAACCGATACGACAAGCGCAGACCGATTTTGATTCGCAATGAAGACGGCGAGAGGTTTAAGAATGGATACTGGGACAACGTTACCGTTCGCGAGATGCGGCACGAGGAAGAGAGCATAGCAGAAGGGGCGATGACCGCCTACATAGGACGGCGGACAAACGTCGGCTCGGTACAGCGTCTTGACACAAGTTTACGATTTGATCGAGAATGGTTTCTTGGCGTGCAGCATTCTGGAAAATTGGGCAATGCCTCATGGCAAGCCCAGTTGGACTACGGCGCGGTCCGTCCCCGTTTGTCCAGCGACGGCTTCCGCCGCTTCGAGGGATACGCGACCGTCCTCGTGCCCGATGTCAAGCTAACAGAGGATGTTTCGTTTCGCGTTCGAGGAGACCTCGGCACTTTTTTCGGCAATGCATCGGGCTACAGCTGGTTTCGGCCGATGGTCGGATTGGCCTACTGTCCGTCGAAATCGCTACAGGTGAGCTTGTCGTACTTCAAGGCACAGGCATTTGGAACGCCACAGCTGGATATCGACAGGCTCTACTCATCCCACGCAATCCATTTGCGAACGGATGTAAACCTCGCGGCAACCAATCTATCGGTGTTGCTGAAGTACGACTTCGATAGACAGCAATTGTACGACATCGAGATTGGCCTCAGTCAACTGATGCACTGTGTTCGCCCGTATGTCGCCTATCGAAGTAGCCCAGGTGCTATCAGTTTTGGAATTCAACTTGAAGCACAGAAACTCTTTGAGAGCTTGTCACAGAGGAATCCTCGCCGCAATCAACCACCAAAAACATAAATCAGCAGCGCGATCACTGCAAGTATCGCAACGACGATTAGCGTGACTTTGAACCAGCTGACAGGCGCATCACCTGAAACTTCGCCCGTGCGCCCGTTGATCAAGAACGTGTAAGACTTCTTTTTGAACCGATATGATCCCAACCACACTGGCAGAAGGATGTGCTTAAACGTCACCCCGTCGTACTGAGTCTTAATCGAAGTGATCTGCTGCTGATCGCCACCGATATCCATGCGGATACTTGCTTGAATCGCGGGAAGCATCATCTCCTTGGCCTCATCAAAGCCATTTTCTAAACTGACTTGGTAACGCTCGGTGCGGAATCCGCTGAGGAACTCGTCTGCATAGGGAGTCAACTGATCCAAGTCCCAGTTCCTAAGGGCACGGCCATGTTTGGGAGGGATCGAATGGCTCCCGAGGACAAGCAGATCATCAAAAGAGTTCCAAACGACGCCGGCCGCTGGAAACCAGCGAGTCTTTCGCACCTGTCGCGTTTGCGTGTTTCCCTGCGAGTCGCGGTATGTTTCAGTTACATAGTAGTACTCGCCACGCATACCGGTGTACCAACTCGTCGTTTTAGCGTCGTATGTCCAATAAGGTACGTACATGCCCTGTAGCGCGCCCTCTTCAAGCGCGAATTTCTTGAGAGCGCTGGGTGCAAGCCAAAGTTTTTGGAGCCAAGATTTGTAAGCTTCCCTGGCTTCTTTTGATTTCAGCTTGAAAGGCAGGAGCGATTTAGGGTGGATTCGGGCTTCTGCAGGAACAGGGATGATCATGTTCGATCCACAGAAAGGGCACATGTCGGATACTGCCCTGGCTGACGCTGTATATTCGGCAGCGCACGCGCTGCACTTTACGGTTTGTTGCCCATCCTCGACAGCTTCTTGCTCAGCGTTGAGAGCGTACTCGTGAAAGTCGAGCTCGACGATCTCGTCTTCGGATTGCGGAATGTGGTTGACAAAAGCGCAGTAGTCGCACTTCAGGTTTACTGTGCCGGGCTCAAATGAGAGTTGCGCGCCACATTGTTGACAAGGAAAGCGTTTGACAGACATGAAGAAACAAACTCACTCAAGCCGATCGATACGTGAAGTCGAAGGATGCAAGCGAGATTTGCACTATGGCTGTGGAGGCGGAGGAGGAACAGGCGGCGGAGTTCCACCGAAGACTTGTGCCAAGTCAGCAACTTGTCCAGCGGGAGCCCAGTTTTCCATGCCCGACTTCCACACAAGCGAGTCCCGAGTAAGGCTTCCTGATGTGGCGAGTTCAATGAGCTGCTCCATTGGAAATGGACCCGTTTGGCGGCCTTCGACAGCAACAAAGTAGCCCGCGTTCGGTATCGGTGGCGGGGTTGGCTGCGTACCCGTTGGCTGATTCTGCTGGTTCATTCCCTGCGCCATCTGCTGAGCCATCGCGAAGCCCATCCCCATTCCCATCGCGTCGCTGGCAGTTCCACCGCCAGGCTGGGTGAGCGACTCCGCCGCTTGATACTTGAGGAACTGATCCATGTTGCCGACGGCGCCCATGCTGCTTCGCTTATCGATCGCTTCTTCCACTTCAGGTGGAAGCGAAATGTTTTCGATGAGCATCCTCGTAAGCTCAAGTCCATATTCCTGGCATTTCGGTGCGATTGCGCCGACAAGCGCGTCGCCCATGTTCTTGTAGTTGCCTGCAAGATCGAGTACGGGAATGTTCGCCTGCCCGATGACGTCGGCGAATTGAGAAACTATCAGGTTTCGCAGTTGGCCGGTGACATCGTCTTGAGAGAAGAGGCCGTCGGTGCCGACGATCTCCCGCAAGAACTGCGCTGCGTCCGACACACGTATCTCGTAGGTTCCAAAAGCTCGCACGCGAACGATGCCAAAGTCTGGATCCCGCATCATGATTGGATTCATCGTTCCCCATTTGAGGTCCGTGAAGCGCTTCGTGTTAACGAAGTAGACTTCAGCGACAAAGGGACTGTTGAATCCGTACTTCCACCCCTTGAGAGTTGACAGGATCGGCAAGTTTTGCGTGGTCAGCTCGTAGCGGCCCGGTGCGAAGACGTCTGCAAGTTGACCCTCGTTGATGAAGACGGCGACCTGGCTCTCGCGGACGGTCAATTGCGCTCCATTCTTAATCTGATTGCCGTATCGCTCGAAGCGGTAAACCATGGTGTCGCTCGAATCATCTGTCCACTCGATGATGTCGATAAACTCGCCCTTTATCTTGTCCCACAATGACATTGCGTTCTCCTTCCCTATTGGGGTTATCGATTATACAACGCCGAAGGGGCTTTCGTTGCGGCAGTGAGTCTGAAGATTCGCCCCCCGCAACCGAAAATTATGGCTATGCACCCGCAGATTTCTCCTCGCCGGGCCGGATTCACGCTCGTCGAACTCCTGGTCGTCATTGCCATTATTGCCATTGTCTCCGCCATCCTGTTTCCCGTGTTTCAACAAGCTAAAGCTGCCGCCAAGAAGTCTTCTTGTCTTAGCAATGTGCGGCAACTTGGGACGGCTGTTCAACTTTATGTTCAAGATTACGAGGCTTTGCCTCTCCACGAGCAACTCGATGGCACAGCGTGGGGACTATCGCTTATAGAATCGACGTGGTCGGATTCAATCTTCCCTTACGTTTCGAAAACGGAGCTCTTTGTTTGCCCAATCGTCGATCAATCAATCACACGAAAACCGTGGCTGCACGTCATAAACAAAGCGTACGGCGGCTATGGATACAATTACCAGTATCTCGGCAACGGTTTAGTCCCGACATCAGTAACTGAGTCTGCCATTTCCTCGCCGACGGAAACAGTTTTGATTGCCGACACCAGAGGCGTCGTCGATGCACAGAACACGCCGAGAGCCGGTGTCTACGTCGTCGACCCGCCGATCACCGCAGCGGCCGGGTCTGGCACGACCAGCGGCTTCTATGGAGTCGGCAGCGAGTGCGGTCCGGGAGTCGACGGCTGTAGATCGAAACCCGACATTCGACACCTTCAATTCGCAATTGTTGCGTTCGTTGATACTCATACAAAAGGGATGAAGTTGTCTACGCTCGACGACTATGATCGTGACGGCGTCGCAGACAACGGATATTGGAATGGCCACGCCGATCCGAACATCCGCTAAAGCTTGTGATTCGACAGCAGCTCAGCGCGAATGCGCGCGTGGAGCGCGGTTACCCACCCGGCTTCGCCGCGTAATGCGAAGCCGGGCTCCTCTCTGAAATCGACCGGTGAGATGATGATCCTTCTCTTTGCGGCAGGAGTGAGCGCACACAAGGTAAAGATCTCTTCTATTCCTGCGTCCCCCATCGCCAAGCAGCCTATTGAGACTGCCTTGCCATGAACAAAGATTTCCCCACCCATCTCGCTGCGCGCGACCTTTGAGTAAGTTACATCCTCTGCGTTCGGATAGTCAACAAAGACCGAGAGGTGATACTTGCTGTTCGGATTGAGATACGGAAGTCGATAAAATCCCTCAGGAACTTGCCGGTCGCCTTCTCTTCTTTTTGGGCCGAGTGATCCGCTTGCGGCCAAAATAGGAAAGGTTGCAATTCGTTGCGATTTCTGACCGTCATCCTTAACCCAGATTTCGAGCCGCTTCTCGCGCTTGTACGCTATCAGAACAAGATTTGAGGGTGGCCATCGCAGCCCGTGGCTGCGAAACGCTGGCTCGTACTTGCTTTCAACTCTCTGACGAGTCTCCTGAAGGACGTCGGCGACCGACTTCTGGCGATTGGCATCGCCCATGCAGACGCAGACCAACGACAGCCCCGCAGCTGCAGCGACCTTACCGGCGCGAGATTTCACCCGCTACACCACCAGTCCCAATTGGCATTGGCACAACTACTGTGCCATCCGAGGAGCGCACCTGACCTTTACCGGCTTCCTCTCCAGACTCGATGTCGATCCACGTGTACTCGTAGTTCCCGCCTCGTCGAACAGGCATCACAATCGCTCCACGAATCTGCTCATCGGGTTCCGGAAGCACCAACGCGATGCAACCCGTATCGTCAGCTAACCCCCACGCGTGCATCCCTTCGTCGACTGTCGCAACTACATCTTGAAACCGGCGTCGAAGCCATTCGATCCGGTTAGCGAACCGGTTGAACGGATCGAAGAAGTTTGCTTCGACTGGAACTTTAGCAAAAATTGTTGAAGTGGCTGCGCCACCAAACAGGGGTGCCCAAAGCGCTGCGCGAGCAGACTCTGTGTTCGGGGCGTCCGATTCTGCGATGGGCACAAGAGGGCGATTAGTTTGCGCTCGCATCGTGCGAAGTTCCGAAACGATAGACGCGGCCGTTTCGTGCGGCGTCGAGCGGTAGGTGACCGGGATCGAAGCATATCCAACGCGCGGCACGCGCCAGACGTCGGGCGCGCCGGGATGGACAGACATCGGGAGCAAAAACGTGTGAACTCCCGCAACCTCGTTTGACATCTCCTGAACCCAGTAGCCGGGAACATCCACTCCCGTGAAGAACTCGATGCCCGCAATGCTGCGAAAGTTTTGCAGCCGCGACAAGAGGTAGCGCAGACCGCGCTTGTAAAGCAGTCTCGCCTGGAGGTTTGTCCAGAACTCTTGCGGCTTATCGCACGGCCCTCCATTCGCTTTGTTGAACGGATTCTTCTCCCAGCCTTTGCCCGGAGTCAGTTCATCTGCTGAAGACAACGCCAGAATCACGTTCATATCCGTTAGCATCGCCGCGGTTAGGACGGACTCAAGCATCTCTGCCATTCGAAACGTGCGTTCGTCGGGAGAAATGCAAACGCCAGACAGATTTCGCCAGTTTTGACCCGCGTTGCTGCCCCAGAGGATCCGGATCACAGACGCGCCAGCCTTCTTCAAATCCGCCATTTGGTTCGCTATACGATCCGCATCGGCAGCACTGTCGAGAACGTCCGACACGCCAGCAAGGAGGAGCGGAGATCGGTTTAGAGAAAAGTAGCGTGAGTTCCTCTCTACCTGCACAAAACCGCCGGGACCGTTGTTTACACGAATTCCAAGCTTCCGGTATTCAATCGTCCCTTTTGTGTCTGCTACGCGGATGAAGATTCCGTATCCGCCGATGTTCCAAGGTGTGAACCGAACCTTCCAGATTAGCGAAGGGCTGTTCGCGGTTCCAATCTCATCCTGGGGAGGTCTTGGTACGACGAAACCGCTTACGATCGAGTATGTGTTTTCTGCGCCTATGACTGTCGCGGTTACATCAACCTGATTCGGATTGAACGGATCGTTCCAGGTTCCACTTAACTCGAACGTGATCTCGACAGGCTCAAACTGGCGCACTGTCGCTGGAAAAGTCAGGTTTTTGATTTCGAGCGGGCCTTCTGATTTGAACGGATAGCTTTGGACCGGCAAAATCGCCGCTGCCGCTAACGCTGAAAGTATCACACCGGTTCTCCAAGGTACGCTTCGATCACACGCGGATCATTCCGAATCTCTTCTGGCAAGCCATGCGCAATCTCGGCGCCATGATCGAGGACGAATATGCTTTCACATACGCCCATGACGACCTTCATGTCGTGTTCGATCAGAAGAATCGTCTGGCCGAACTCGTCTCTCAGGCGTCTGATCTGCGCCATGAGGCCGATCTTCTCGAACGGGTTCATGCCCGCAGCAGGCTCATCGAGCAGGAGCAACTTTGGCTTGGTCGCCATAGCGCGAGCAATCTCCAAGCGACGCTGATTGCCATAATCGAGGTCGCGACTCCTCGTGTTTGCCTCATCGGCGAGGCCAAACGTTTCCAGGAGATGCATGGCATACTCGACTAGACCGTCCGTTTCTCTGACCGCGCGCGGCAGCAGGGTGACCGCTTCTACCATCGTGCTGTGGTGACGCAAGAAACCTCCGAGTACGACGTTTTCGATTGCAGACAAGTCACCAAATAGCCTGATGTTCTGAAACGTCCTGCAGATGCCCCGGGCTGCGATCTGGTGAGACTTCAGCCCCACGATCGACGAGCCGTCGAAAACAATGTCGCCGGAAGTCGGGCGATAGATACCTGTGATCAGATTGAAGCACGTCGTCTTCCCTGCTCCGTTGGGTCCGATTAGTCCGAACAGTTTGCCGGCAGGAACTTCAAACGAAACATCGTTCACGGCGACGAGACCGCCGAATCTAATCGTTGCTCGGGACACGGTAAGAAGACTCACGCCGCGATCTCCGTTCTCTTGTGTGGCAAGCCAAAGATTCGCTTGAGCCAGTCCCAGCTGAACTCGTGGTGGCCGAGCATGCCCTGCGGTCGGGTGAGCATGACAATCACGAGCATTGCCGCAAAAAGCGGGTACCTCAGGTTGCCCGCTTTGTAGCTGATATCAGCGAGGATGGCATGAGTAAAGGACACAGACTGAAGCAGATGGATCATTGGAATGGTTAGCGCCGCGACCAATCCTGCGCACAGAACGACCCAACCAAATCCTGCAAGATTCGGGATGCGCCGCTTTGTAAAGATCATTGCGATCGCGAGTCCCGCACACATAATCGTTAGGCTGACTTGCGTCATTGCTGGAACCTCAACCGACCAGATCCAATACGCGAGGTATCCGGCACCGAGCACACCAATCAGTCCCATTCCTGCGAATGCGGTCTGCGTGCCGCCCGCTTGTGTGAGCGACAGACGCTTACGAATCTGAATTGCGACCGTTAAAGCAACGACTGCCGCAAGCACGAACCCAAAGACGGCGAACCCGGAAACGTCGGGAAGATCTCTCAGTGATTCAGGCAGCAGGTAAAGAAAGAATCCGGCCATTGCCGCACCTGTGATGCTGCCGGCGCCGCCTATGACGACCATCGCCACGATTAGGAACGACTGGTTCATATCGAACTGCTTCAACGTAATGAAGCCTTCGTAGTGGGAAAACAGCGCGCCCGCCATGCCCGCGAATGCTGCGCCCAGTATGAACGCGGTCACTTTGGTGCGGGTTGTGTTGACACCCATCGCGCTTGCCGCGAGCTCGTCTTCGCGGACTGCAAGAAACGGCAGCCCATGCGCAGTCTTGAGCAGGTTCCTGCAAATTGCAATGACGAGAATAGCGAGACCAGCAATCATCCAGATTTGCGTCAACTTGATCGCTTCGGGCGAATTCGCCGCTCTGACGGTCAGTCCGTACGATCCCCCAAGCTTTTCCTGATTCTGAATAATGATGCGCACGATTTCGCCGAACCCTAAAGTCGCAACCGCAAGATAATCACCACGTAGTCTCAGCGACGGCAGCCCCACGACAAAACCTGCGATTCCCGCCGCGACCGCGCCAACGATGATCATCAGCAGCACCCACACCCATCCTTCGATCGTGCCGGTGTTGTAATAATGGATGGTCACGAACGCGCTGCTGTAGGCGCCGATCTGATAGAAGGCAGCATGGCCAATCGAAAACTGCCCTGTGATGCCGTTGATCAAGTTGAGCGACACGGCCAGGGTCGCATAGAGCATCCCAAGTTGAATGAGACGATTGTCCAGAAAGCCAAGTGCAGGCGCAATCTTCGTTTGGAGCAGAAACAGAAACAACACCACAATCGCAATGCTGCCCAGCCGAGTGATCCAAAATTTCGGCGCGTTCACGCTTTCTCCACCGCGGTTGTTCCAAGTAATCCGGTAGGTTTGAACATGAGCACAAGGATCAGGATGACGAAAGCGACAGCGTCTTTATAAAGGTCTTGGCCAATCCAGACAACGAGAAGCTCTGCAACGCCCATCAGAAACCCGCCGAGCACCGCGCCGGGAATGTTTCCAATACCGCCAAGCACAGCGGCGACGAATGCCTTCACTCCGGGAAGCAACCCGTAGTCAGTCTTTAGTGGTGTGCCAAGCGCGGTCGCATTCATCATTGCAGCCGCGCCAGCCAGCGCAGAACCAATGATGAACGTGACAGTGACGACACGGTTGACGTCGATGCCCATCAGAGCGGCCGTGTTGAAGTCGTGAGAGACGGCACGCATTGCCCTTCCAATCTTCGTGAAGGACACGACGTACCACAGCATAATCATCAACACAACCGACACGCCGAACATCGCGAGCTGTCCCCCTGAGAAGATTAACTCGCCGAAGACGGGAAGATCCACTTTGATCGTCCGAAACGGATTGACCGTCTCGCTGATGCTCGGAGGAGGAGCAGTTCGAAACACCAACAGAAGCGACTGTTGCAAGAACAGAGAAACGCCGATTGCCGTAATCAAAATCGAGATTCTTGGAGCGCTTCTCAAAGGGCGATACGCCAGTCGTTCTATCGTCACGCCTAGCGCAGAGCATACGACCATGCTCCCAACAATCATCATCAGGAGGAGCAGCCAGGGGCTAATCGAATTCTTTTCGAACCAAACTTCGGCAACGTAGTACGCGACAAACGCGCCAACCATGTAGACCTCGCCGTGAGCGAAGTTGATGAGGCGAAGAACGCCGTACACCATCGTGTACCCGAGCGCAATCAGCGCGTAGATCGAACCAAGCTGGATTCCATTAATGATCTGCTGATCGAGCAGACCCCAGTTCCTCGATCTGATCCATTCCCACATGATTGGGAACCAACCGAAGAGAAGCGACAACAGAAGGAATACGCCAACAACACCGATTGCCAAAGCGACCCGGTGCTGACGTGCGATCACTCTACGCCTCCCCGGCGCAACATAGTGTCAATGGGATATAGGGCCGCACCCCGTTCGATTTGCGAACAGGGTGCGGTAGTTGCGGCGTTCGACTCACTTCTTGGCATCGAGTTGAAGCTAACGCCGAGATGCTTACCTTTTCGTTGCAGTTAGGATGAGTCCCGCCTTCTGGGCGTTTCCGTCTGGGCCAATGCTGATGGTTCCAGACACCCCGGCGAAGTTGGTCGTACTTGCGATCGCATCACGAATTCCCTTCGAGTCGTACGTCGTCGTACGCTTGATGGCATCAATCAACACACCCGCAGCATCGTATCCGAGCGCTCCCATCGCATTGGCAGGCTCACGATTGTACTTTTGGCGGAATGCGTCGACGAATGCCTTGACTTCGGGTCGATCTTCCATGTTGCTGTAGTGGTTCGAGTAGTAGGTGCCGATGATTCCTTCGCCACCAGCTTGGAGCAGCTCGCTCGAATCCCACCCGTCGCCACCGAACATCGGCACATCGAGACCGACGTCGCGCTTCTGGCGCGCGATCGGCCCGATCTCTGTGAAGTATCCCGAACAGAACAAACCGTCAGGATTTGCTGCTTTGATGTTGGTCAGCTGGCCCTTGAAGTCCGTCTGATCCTTCTCATAGAACGCTTCCGTCGCGATCTTTCCGCCGAGTTTCGTAAACACGGCCTTGAAAGCGTCGGAAAGCCCCGTGGAGTAGGGAAGCTTCTTGTCGGTTAGCACGGCAACGTTTCGCAGGCCGAGCTTGTCGTAGGCGAACTTCGCCATCATCGCGCCTTGAAAGTCATCCGTGTAGCAAACGCGGAAAAACATGTTGCCGATGTTGGCCAGATCAATACGTGTTGATCCCGGCGAAATGATAGGAACACCTTTCTCTTGCGCGACTTGCGCGGATGGCGCTGTAACGCCTGAAGCAATTTCGCCAAGGATTGCCACAACCTTGTGCTGTCCGATGAGCTTCTCGGTTGCGGACTTGCCTTGCGCGGGATCACCGGCGGTGTCCTCGACAACCATTTCGACTTTCCTACCGTTGATGCCGCCTGCTGCGTTGAACTCGTCAATCACCATCTTTGCGCCGTTCACGGATTCTTCACCCCACGGCTTCTCGGGGCCTGAGAGGCTGGCGATCATTCCCACTTTGATCGTATCGCCTTCGGTTGTGTTTCCGGGGCCCGTGGAGACCGGCCGCTGGGAAGCCGGCGCGATGCCAGCGTCGAACCACTCGATGCGGTCCTCTGGAACCCACATCGCCACAGCACCAGCGCCGCTGGGGCCTCCGCCAGTCGTGGTGGTTCCTTCTTCTTGTTTGCAGCCCGCCATGCCGGCCACTAAGGCTCCAGCCAGGGCTAAGATCATCAACTTGGTTTTCATCAGCTACACCTCCTGATCAAGAGCTTGCTCTTGAGTTGGGCGCTCCGCGCCTCTTTTGGTTGGAAATTCGGTGTAGTATAGCGAAAATCCTCTGTCTGAACCCGTCTAAGGGGGGAGCGAACTAACAACATGGCTGAAAACTCTGCAAAAGAACTCGTCACTCTGGCTGTTGAACGATTTGAGTCTGGCGACCTGGACGGCGCGATCAATCTCGCGCGCCAGGCCATTGACGCCGACAACCGCTCCGCGGACGCCTTCTCGGTGCTTGGAATTGCCCTGGCACAAGCCGGTCGGGAAGATGAGGCCACGACGTCGCTTCAGAAGGCGATCCAGACGTCCCCATACACCGCAAGCCACTACTACAATTTGGCGCTCCACCACTATCACGCCGGACACAAGAACGACGCGATGTCGATGGCCCAGGAAGCGATCAGAACCGATTCGAAGCACCGGCGAGCGCTCACCCTGCTGAAGCAGCTTGAGGCCGAAACCCACGTTGAGGTCGCACCCTATACGTCTTCTCTGGGCGACAGCCGAGGAGCTTACAAGTACAAAGAAGAAAAGCCCGAGGCCGATGGCCTTAGCGCGATGGGCGATATGGAAGCTCCTCCCATTCAAGCACCCGGCGAGCACCCACCCGCGTCGAACCAATAGGCCGGTAATCACCGCTTGACCGACCGCCGAACCGAGTTTGCCGATCAGGCGCGAGCCTGCCTTAGGAATGGGCAGATCGGAGAAGCGCTCGGATTCGCGCGGCAAGCGCTGGAGCTCGCCCCCACCCACACCGATTCGCTGACCGTCCTCGGCGCAGCCCTTAGTCGCGCCGATATGCCGGACGAGGCAACCGAGGTGCTGGAGAAAGCGACGAAGATTGAGCCGGACAATCCGAAGCACCGATACAACCTCGCGGCTCACCTGTTTCGGTTCGGCTGGAAAGAAGAGGCCCAGCGCCACGTTTCCACCGCGCTGGATCTCGACCCGAACTACGGCAAAGCGAAAGAGCTGCTCCGACGCATCGACAGGGATCAGCAAACCCCGCCGCTAATGAGGTTCAGTAATCCCTCAGGAGGACCGGTCGCGGAGGCCCCTCCGGTCCAGGCTCCTCCTTCTGACACCTTCTTCCCTGCAGCTCCGCCAAAACCGAAACACTCGGTCGCCCTTCTCGCTCGGCTCGGAAAGGTCTGGGACTTCATCTTTGTCGGGATTTTTGCGGTTCAGGCTGGATTCATGGCGTTCGCACTCTCCTCAATGCTCGAAGTCGGCCTCGAGCCCACCTACGATGCCATCTCCGGCGCGAACACCTACATCGTCGCCTGGCTCGCCTTCACGCTCGCCTATATTCTGGACTTAGCCGACCGACGTCCATCCGGCTCCTACGTCATATTGGCCATCCTGACCATTTCGCTGTCGGTTCCGCTGTGCCTGCTGGCGTTTCTGCCTGTCCTGGGCGCGGTCATGTTCGCCGCGTATATGATCGGAACAAGAAAAGAGTAGCGCGAACCTGTCAAATCCTTCGTATAATGGTAGATATGATCCCGACGCCTGTACAAGGAGGCTCGTAATCCATGCTTACCTTCGCAATTCTCGCGCTGGCTGCGGCTTCGCCGACGGTCATAGACCGGCCTCTTGAGGCGCCCTTTAAGGTGACCGAGAGCGCGATTGTGGTCGATGCGGTAGTCAACGGGCGTAAAGCATCCTTCATGTTCGACACCGGTTTCGGTGGGTACATCACGATCAACAACAGGATCGACATCGGAAAACCGAGTGGCACGATCGGGCTGCGCGACTTCGTCGGTCAGTTCGAAGTGCCAGTCGTAGATCTCAAATCGGTCGAGTTAGGTGAGCTCAAGCTCAGCAATCTGGACGGCAAAGCTGTCCAGGAGCCTGGAAGTCGCTACACGGACTATTACGGCACGCACTGCGACGGAATCATGGGTTTAGCCATTGTCCAGGATTACGTCACCGAAATCAACTTTGAAAAGAGCAAGTTCATCTTTCATCCGAAAACCTACGACATCACAAAACTCAAGCCCGACAACAAGCGAACATTTCTTGCAAAGCTGGAGCCGCACGGATACAACTCGCTTGAGATTGCTGTACACGCAAATGGCAAGGAGTTAATGCTCGCTCTCGACACAGGAAACGCTTTCTACATCGCGACACATAAAGACGTGCTGGAGCGCATCGGCCTCTGGAAGAATACGGACAAACCGAAACACGTATCGCAGTCTGGCGTAGCATCTGGAGTCGTAGACAGCTGGAGCATTTGGGTTCACGACGCGAATATCTATGGGGTTCCGGTACCGCTCTCGATTTGGAACATCATCGACCTGCCAAGTTCAAGCGCGGAACACGACGGCACGGTCGGATACGGGTTCTTGAAGAACTTCAACATTACGATCGACTACGAAAGGCGGCACGTCTGGTTGGAGAACTTCACCGGGCGCGTCGTGGATGACTTCAAGGGCGACCCCGGCATCGCTGTGGCGCTGAACCCTCAGAATCGAGTCCAGATATACCGGGTCTTGGACAACAGCCCTGCTGAGGCGGCTGGCCTAAAGTACGGGGACCTGCTGATTGCGATTAATGGCCGGAGCCTCACGACAATCCCTCGGCACCAGATCCAGGGCTTGCTGGAAGGCGATGTCGGCTCCACCGTCAAGCTGACCGTCAGCAGAGGTGGAAATGTCCACCAGTTCGACGTTGAGCGCAAAGTTCTCGCGAACGGGAAGCCGCCGACCGGGAACTAGGACTGACTTTCGAAACAAAACCGGAATCCATCCGCGTCTCTGGTTGACTTAATAGCAGACATCTGTCTACTATTACATAGTCTAAAGAGAGAACGAATCAAGGGGGTTCAGGTGGAGTTCGGAAACTCATTTTCCGATGCCGTCGAGGCTTACGTCGGCGGCATCGAGCGGTCTTCGGAGCGACCGCACTATACGGAGGCTACTCTCCAGCAGAAGCTTCGACGGTCAAACTGCCGCGCGGTTTGGAATGCGCCGGGGACAGATCCCTCCGCCGCCGCCACGCTGTACCTGCGTGAGCGCGATTTTGCGCGGGCGGTTTCGGGTGCCGGACTGACGGACAGGCAGCGGGAGGTGTTCTTGGCTCGCACGAGCGGCGACACGTGGGAAGAAATCGGACGGCGGCACGGTCATTCGAAGCAAGGCGCATGTCACATCTTTCGGCAAGCGATGCGCAAGATCAGGCGCACACTTCGCGACAATCCGTTGCGGGGTCTTGCAACCGTGTATCGAGAAGAGGTGACTCGATTCTCACCTGTTCGACAGGCACGGCGTTTCCGCTAACCTTCGAGTTGGACGCCCATATTGCGATACTTTTCGTATCGAGTTGCGCGAATCTCATCGCGAGAAGCGCGTTCGAGTTCGGACAGGTGACGGCCGATTGCACCTTCAATGTTATCAGCAGTCTCTCTCAAACCTCGGTGTGCGCCTCCGAACTCTTCTGGAACGATTTCATCGATCAAGCCAAGTTCAAGAGCGTTTTGCGCTGTGAGCTTCAGCGCGGCCGCGGCTTTGTCGCCAGCAGTCGGATCGCGCCACAAAATCGCCGCGCATCCTTCTGGCGGTATCACCGAGTAAATCGAATTCTCCAGCATGAGAACACGACTCGCAGCCCCGATGCCGATAGCTCCTCCGCTGCCGCCTTCGCCGATCACTATCGCGACCGTTGGCACCCCCAAGCTGAACATCTTGAACATTCCTGCGGCAATCGCCTCGCTGATGCCTCGCTCCTCGCTCTCTACGTTTGGGTCGGCTGCAGGGGTATCGACAAAGGAAATGACCGGCAGGCCAAATCGATCTGCCATGTCGAACAACCGGATCGCTTTTCGATAGCCGTCTGGCTTCGCCATTCCGAAGTTTCTAAACTTCCTTTCCTTCAAATCGCGACCTTTCTGATGACCAACTATGACGCAGGATCGATCTGCGATCTTGCCCACTCCGCCAACAATTGCCTTATCATCAGCATAGCGCCGATCGCCTTTTAGCTCCACCCAATCTGTAACGAGTGTCCGGATGTAGTCCATCGTGTACGGTCGATTGTCTGCGCGAGAAACGAGGACGCGCTCCCAAGGTCCGAGACGACCGTACTTGACTCGAATGTAGTTGTCGCGTGTACGTTCAAACTGTTGTATCTGCTCTTCGACCCCAGACTGCTTCTCCTGCGGGAGTCGCTTCTGTTGCTCGCGCAGTTCCTCAATACCGCGTTCAAGTTCGATCAGGGGTTTCTCCCACTCGGCCCAAGATTTAGCCACGTTTGCCTCCCATGAAGTGCGAGACGAGTTTAACGAGTGTTGGACGAATGTCTTTACGTTGCACGATTGCATCGATCATGCCATGCTCAAGGGAGAACTCCGACGTCTGAAAGTTATCCGGCAGCTTTTGGCCGCCGCTGGCCTGGGCGGCAACGCGCGCGCCAGCGAAGCCAACGAGCGCTTTCGGCTCCGCGAGAATCACATCTGCGAGACTTGCGTACGATGCGAGCACTCCTGCCATCGTCGGATCCGTGAACACACAAATGTATGGAATGCCGGCGTCATAGGCTTTGCGGCATGCCGCCGATGTCTTCGCCATTTGCATCAGTGACAAGAGTCCTTCCTGCATTCTCGCGCCACCTGTCGCAGTGAAAACAATCGCTGGAATCTGATCGGATGCCGCCAGTTCGAGCGTTCGGGTGACCTTCTCACCTGCGACTGAACCCATGCTTCCGCCCATGAACCGGAAATCAGCCAGCGCAACTGAGACCGGCTGGCCATCTAACTTTGCAGTGCCCCGAATGACCGCATCGTTGCGGCCCGTAGCCGCGAATCCTCTCGCAAGTTTTTCGGGATACTCAGGAAACTGGATAGGATCGGCCGACGCCATGCTGGCGTCCACCTCAACGAAGGTCCCTTCGTCAAAAGTTGTTGCGATCCGTTCCTCCGCAGGCATGCGATGGTGGTGACTGCAGTGAGTGCAGACCCGAAGGTTCTTTACGAACTCCTTGGAGAACAGAACCTTCTTGCACCCTTCGCAACGCAGAAACGCATCCGGCTTGGTTTGCATAGCGGCTTTACCCCACCAGGAGCGGGGGGAACCATGTTACACCATCGTCATGGCCTACGGGATCATCCGCCAGATCCCGTAGCCGATGAACGCCGCCAGAAACAGAAGATTAGCCGTGAGGATCGGTTTTACCGGCGCAATCATCCGATAGCGGAACACAAACTTCGATCCATAGTAGATCGACCCGACAGCGAACCACAGAAAGACCGCCGGACCAAACAGGTGCGCCCTTATAGCCAGGGCGAAATCGCCATTGAGCATGGCCGCCCACGCCGTGGTCATTCCGCAAGTTGGGCAGGGCCTCGCGTAAACGGACTGCCACGGACAGGGCGGGAATCCGATCTGCGTATGGGTGCCGTGGCCAGCCACATTTGGCTCAAGAAATGCAGCGACGGAGATGGTGGCCAACCAAAACAAAAACAGCACGATTTCTGGAATGAGGTCTCTGCGCGGCACTCCCCTTTGTATATAAAACGCTGGTTGCTCTTTTACCTTCATGTCTGCTTCGTCATCGTCGGCACAACACATCGCGGCTGCCACACGTCGCCAACAGATTCGGCGACTGCAAGGAACTCACCCTGTTCGTCAAGGATTGTGGCGAATCGTTCACTGTCCAATTGTGGCAGGCGAATCGGTTGGCCATTGCGTATCAGCGCCGCTTGTTGCTCCGGCAGACGCACGACTTTGAAAGGCTCGAGTGCCACATCGAGCGGGATCAGCCTGTCTTCAGCAAGCTCTTCCAGACGCAGAGCCGACTCTAAAGTGAACTTGCCGACCGCAGTTCTGCGCAAACTTGCCAAATGGGCGCAGGTACCCAGCGCGCGACCCAAGTCATGCGCCAGCGTTCGAATGTAGGTCCCACCCGAACAGACAACCGTGGCCTTCGCAATCGGCGGTTCATACACGTCGATCTCTAAAGAGTGGATCTCTACGTTGCGAGGCTCGCGATCGATGTCGATGCCTCTGCGCGCATAGGCGTAAAGCGGCTTGCCTGCGTGCTTAATGGCGCTATACATCGGCGGAACCTGACTGATGGCGCCGAGAAATCCTGACGCCGCCTCGCAAATGCTCGCCAGAGTAACGTGCTCTGCGGACTGTTCATCCACGACCTCCCCTTCTGCGTCTTGTGTATTGGTAGCAGTGCCTAAAGCAATGTCGCACTCGTAGACTTTGGGTTCCGTGGGAAGATATTGAAGTACACGAGTTGCCGGACCGACTGCCAACACGAGAACGCCACTCGCTGCGGGATCGAGTGTCCCCCCGTGGCCAATCTTCTTCGTTCCTAAAGCCCGGCGCGCGCGCGCTACGACATCGTGCGAAGTGAGTCCGACCGGCTTATCAACATTCGCAATGCCAATCATCGACTCGTCGACGCAACCGCGCCCTCTAACGCAGGCAACAAGATGTCGATTGCGCTATCAACTCCTGTCTCAAAAGTGCATCCGGCCGCATTTTTGTGGCCGCCACCACCAAATGCACGGCAGACCTGCGCGACGTCGATCTCACCCCGCGAGCGAACGCTGACTCGGACCCGGCCAGGACTATGTTCTCTAAACAATGCGAAGACAATCGCCGAGTCTAGTTTTCCAATCTCGTTGACGATGCCCTCGGTGTCTTCGTCCGTGGCATTTGCCGTAGCGTAATCCGAGTTTCTAATGCGGCTGTATGCCACCGAGCCATCTGCAGCAACTTGAATATTCGCGAGCGCAACGGCAAGAAGCCGAATCGCCGACAGCGGCTTCCTATCCCAAACCTGTTCGTGGATCTCCGTGATATCTGCACCGTGCTTAACAAGCTCGGCGGCGGCGTGAAGCGACTTCGCGTCGGTATTCTGAAACTTGAAGCCGCCTGTGTCGGTAGCGATCCCGGTGAGAAGGCATTGTGCAATGGCGGCGCTGAGTTCCAACCCGAGTCGATCCCAAACCTCGAACAGCAAAAGCGCAGTCGCACTGTAGCTTGGATCGATGAGCAAGATTCCTTCCGCAACCTCATCGCCGAGTTCGTGATGATCAATGACTGCGATCTGTTTCGCCAACGGAAGCAGGTGCCTAGCATGAGCCAATCGAGTTGGCGCGCTCAGATCCGCAATGATCGCCAAATCAAACGTTCCGACGGTTGCAGCTGCCCCATCGACTGCTTCGTCGTTCGGAAACAAATCTCGAGCCGACTGAAAATCTTCCCATCCGGGAAGGAAGCGCAGATTTTTTGGCACTTCATCAGCTCCAATGAGTGCTACAGACTTCCCGATCTTCTTCAACGCATGAGAGAGAGCGAGAGCAGAACCAATTGCATCGCCGTCGGGATTCACATGCGGAATAATGACAATCCGATTGGAAACGTCAATGGCGCTGCGCAGAGCGGCAAGGTTTGTATCAAAGTCGATTGACACCTTATCAACTATACCGCGTCAGACTTCCCGATTCGTGATGCAACTTGAAGATACCGCTCGCGCGCAGTTGCAAGGTCGACCACAGCGCTCTCCAGCGGCCTCGGTGACCCGCTGCATTCTGGAACCCACCGGGTGAGCCATTCTCCGCTTGGATCGTGAGTCGCTCCTTGCGAAACCGGATTAAAAACACGGAAGTATGGGGCGGCGTCGATCCCGAGCCCGGAACACCACTGCCAGCCGCCAACGTTCTGCGCCGTATCACCATCGATGAGCCAGTCTTTGAACACTTGCTCGCCGCGCTGCCAGTGAACCATCAGCACTTTCGACAAGAATTGGGCTGCTACCATTCTTGCTCGGTTGCTGATGAAGCCGGTACTTCGCAGTTCTCTCATCGCCGCGTCGACCACTGGGAATCCCGTTTCCCCATTTTTCCACGCGTCGAAGAGACCATTATCTTCTGACCACGGCAGCGCGTCCCATTTTTGATCGAACGCGCTGCTTATGATGTGGGGATGTTGCAGGAGGACGTCCGCCATGAAGTCCCTCCACGCAAGTTCTGATATCCACTTTTTTGCTGCAAGAGTGTCACGCTTTTGCGCCAGATCAAACGCATACCGCGAAGAAAGAACCCCAAGCGTAAAGTAGCAAGATAGTCGTGAGCCTGCCGCGCCGTCGAGCCGGTTCCGCTCTAACTCATACAGTTCGAGGCGCCCGTCAATAAACGTGTGTAGCGCCGCCAGCGCAGCGTCCTCGCCCGCAGCAGGAAGATCAACATCGGAATCGTACTCAGGAATGTCACCTTCATCGATCGACAACTTCACTTGGCGAAACCGTGAAGGTGCCTCCATAACCAAAGGCTGTGCCGATTCAGACCATCTTCGAAAGAACGGCGTGAACACCGCATATCCGGTCCCATCTGCCTTCCGAACCGTTCCTGGCTCACGCACATAGCACCCCGAGTGCCACGTGACCCCCGTGACGAGGCCGTCCCGCTTCCGCCCATACGGAGTGTAGCTGCGAAGCGCATGTATCTCGCCCGCGCCGAGCGCGGAAGCGACAAAAGGGAGCACTTTCCATGGCGCGCCAGTACGAACAATCAGCTTTCCGCCCAACTCATGGTACTTGTCACGAAGCGCCTGCACGTTGCGTGCGAACCACGCACACCGTCTCGGCGAAGTGTTGTCAAGTATCTGTGGATCGAAGATCACAATACCAACACCGCTCGATGCAGAAGCTGCAGGATGATCGTGGAGCCGAAGATCCCCGCGATGCCACGCGATTCGCATCCAGCGATGTTATCTCATCGCAGTCGATCTGCGGGGATGATTAGCGTGATTGACGAACATAGTCGCCAAGTGCGAGAAACTCACGACTTTCGATACTCTGCAGTGACTTCTGATGCGATCCCGCCGCGAATGTTAAACAGCCCTTGCACCACCGCCCACCTCGGCGAGCATCTCGCGACGAAGTCATCTAAGATCTGGTTGACGACCGCTTCATAGAAGATTCCCTTGTCTCGAAAAGAGTGATAGTACAGTTTCAATGACTTCAACTCAACGCATAGGTCATCAGGCGTGTATGTGAGGACAATCGTCGCGAAATCCGGCTGACCAGTTTTTGGGCAGACGCTCGTAAACTCTTCGGTCGTGTGCTCGATCGTGTAGTCCCTCGCGGGATTCGGGTTCGGAAACGTTTCGAGAATATCTCGGCTCATCCCACAGAATTTACCCGCCGAGTAGACTCCCAGCGAATGGACTTCTTGTGGCAGTTCGATACAGAGGTGTTTCGCGCGGTGAATCGGTCAATGAATTCGCCAGTGCTGGATCCCGTGTTCTGGCTGATCACCTCCCTCGGGCTGGGCTGGGTCCAAGTCATCCTCGTCCTTGGGATGCTCATGAAAGTGGAGCTTCGAAAACTGGTTTTCCCAACACTCGCTTCGCTAGTTTTAAGCAGTATTCTTTTACATATCGGCAAGTGGCAGCTCCCGAGACTCCGCCCAACGAACTTCGAGGACACGATGCTCCACCCTCCGGAGGTGCCGACGCTATCGAGTTTCCCTAGCGGTCACACAACCTCTTCGTTCGCCATCGCGACGACAGTTGTGATGCTTTGGCCGGGCAACAAGCTCCGGGCTGGGCTATTGCTCTTCATGGTGGCAACGCTAATCGGGATCTCGCGCGTCTATCGCGGTGTGCATTGGCCAACAGATGTCATAGCCGGAGCAGCGTTGGGTTATGCAACCGGCGCGATGGTTGCGCTTGCGATCATGTCAAAGGTGAATGTCAAATGACCTTCCTTCTTGCGGCCGTTTGCTTTTCCGCCCAGAGCCTCGTTCCTGTCATTGCGATTGATAACGGCAATGAAGTACCAATCGACTCAAGTGCCTCCGGAAGTGAGTGGTCGTTTGCGCTGGGCGATAAACCTTATCGAATCAGTCGAACATCGGAAGGCTTCGAACTTTCTCCGCCAGCGAAACTCAATGTCATCTTCGCTGCTCCCGAAGGCGCGCGTCCTGCACGATATAGAGGATCGGCACGCATAGCATCTGTCTACATTGGGGAATTGAACGAAGGTCCGGCTAATGCCCTGCTATTCCCAGACGAGACGGTTGCCTCGTTCGGGGATGCGCTCGGTGGGATCAAGACGTCTTCGCGTGGCGTGCAAGTGCGCGCAGAGTTTTCCTCGTCAATCTCGACGCTGTCAGTCCAGTTGCTCAACCTGAAGATCGTAGGACGGACGATTCCAACCGAAGCGGATCCGCTTCCGGAAGCGCTGGCCAGATTTGCGGACAAGTTTGGCGGCCGGATGCAGCTAACATCGCCGAAACCTCTTCTGGCCCCGGAGACAGAGGATGGAGGCTATCCATTTGCCACGTTGGCCGCGCTCTCCAATCTCGTTGTGAGCCTGGATTCTGCGCCCTGGACTCGATGGCGTGACCGTGCCGGGACTGCGTATGCAGGAGTGACTCGGCTTGATGGCGAGTCGCCGGAGGGTATTCCGGAGATCATCGCCGTCCATGTCGGCATTGCTGGAAAACCGTACACTGTGCTTTGTGTCTTCAACTTCTGGGACCGGGCGCGGTCGATTCGAATCGTGCCGGATGAGATGGGACTGCCAGCTGCGGCCTACGTAGCGTTCGATTTCTGGCGGACGAGGAATCTGGGAACCTTTGTCGGCGATCTCATACTCACCGTGCCCGCACAATCTGTCAGAGTGGTCTCGATGCGCGAAGCGAAGCCCCACCCGCAAGTCTTGGGGACAGACGCGCATGTCGTTGGTGAGTGTTCGGTATCCCTAACAGAAAGCTGGAGCGAAGAATCGATGCGATTGACGGGGCGCGCACTCGCGCCGAGCGATAAGCCGTTCAACGTTTTCATTTCGCAAGGCGGTTCTTCGGAGATCTACGGCGCGCCAACAGTCATCGCAAGAAATGGCAAAGCACACATTCACGCAAACAACGGATTCTATCGCCTAGAATTGCAAGGAGATGCAAACGCGATACTGGACTTCGATATCACATTTGCCGACCGCAATGAGTTTCCGGACACGACGCATCTCGATATCACAGCTTCAGCGGCGACGCCTTGGGCAGTTAGTTTCGCGCTGCAAGGGCCACACCGCTTTCCGAACGCGGGCTACTACCTTTACAAGAACGATGCGCCTTTAGGTTACACCCCCGATTTGCTGCTAACAGATGAAGACGTAAGCCCTGCTGCGCTGTACACATACAAGGCAATTCCTGTCGGCTTCACTGGCGCACTAGGCGAACCTCAGTACCTCCCGGTCACTCCAGGGTGGCCTACGGACATCGCGTTGCATCGAATTCCCTACGCTCGGTACACCCCTGCGTTCGTGCCCCCACGGATCAATGAAACTCCACAGCGAAAAACCTTAACTTTATCGGGCCGACCCATTGCAGGACTATCGTTGATCGACGGAGGGAGTGTCGAGTTTGTTTTATCGCGCGCCTTCGCGACTCTTGAGTCGTCCGTGTTGGGTCTCAGCCGAGGATCCCGGCTGCGAGTACTGCTGGATGGAGAGACAGCTTGGGAAAGCCGAGAACTCGGCGAAAGCGAAATGCAAAATCTGACTATCGACTTGAGCCAAGCGTTTCGATTGAGAATTGAAGCGAGCAGTGGCGATGTCGCAGTCGTTAACCCTCTGCTACGGGCGAAGCCACGTCCATAAGCATTGCCTGCATTAAATCGATACGCAAAACTACACCGAGCAATCGCTCCTGCGCGATGACGGGCAACAGCGTCATGCCTTGGCTAAGCATTGTGTGCAGCGCCTCAGCTACCTCGACATCCGGCCCAGCGCAAACAGGTTGTCTCGTGCCAAGGTCTATCGCTCTCATTGAAGCCAGGCCCGTGATGTCGCCCTTCTGAATCGCCGCGCGGCACAAATCGCCCTCGGTAACGACTGCAATCGGCCGACGCTCAAGATCAACAACGACCAGCGCAGGAAACTGGTAGAGGTCAATTTTGTCGATTGCGTCACGCACGGATGATTCGACGCCGAGCGTTGGAATATGTACGTGCATGACCTCGCTGAGAGTCATGCTAAGAGACTACCTTACGCGCGGAAACCTTGAGACCATTCTTTCGACTCGCCTTCCCATGCTTCCCGCACAAGGTGCAGTGCGAAGAGGTATGTCTCGAACCGTTCACTCAGCTGGCGGAACAGCCTGGCTTCTGTCGCGAAATCTCCGTGTACGAACGTGCTCACGATGTGATAGCTCTGCCTGCCGAGGGTGACGTGATCAACCATCCCTGCCGCCCTCCCCTGCCGCTTTAGGAGACTGAGGTGCTCCGGGAAGGTCCCACCCCAGAAAAGGATGTAGTCGCCAATGTGCTTGTGCACCTCACGCTCCTGCTCGAAACTGTCGGCATTGAGGAGAACGTCTCCTTCCTGAACCATCTCCACCAGATCATCGACCTGGCCGTCTCCCACTCTAAGAGGGCTGGCCTCAGCATGGACAAACTCGGTGACGAGGCCCGCAAGGTAGTCTTCTACATCGTGGTCTTGGAGACCCAGTTTGACGTGGAGGCTACCGTGCACGAGCCCCCGGAAGAATTCCCGGAGCGGGTGGTCATCGCTGACTCGCCAATGTGACATCGTCATTCTCGCATTACTGCCGGCTGTGCGTACGGGCGGCCGCGTTTGGCCTTAACCGAACTTATTCCACAAAGCCGGCTGTCACTGTGTTAGGACGAGGCGATAGCAAGAATGTTTCTGCACAAACTACGAGTTGATTCCCAAGTCCTCTTCGAAACCAGCCATCACGTTGAACATATGCACAAGCTGCGACGCTCCGCATTTTCCGTCGCTATGTGCGAGAACTTGTATCCGTAGCATTCCCAGCCCGTCAATCCCTTCGGTAAGTGCGAGCGCGTACTCTGCGTGCGCGGCGCCTCGCAATCTCTCCAGGTCGAGCGAATTGCTAGCAGCGCCCTTCACAAAGAACGATCGACCGTAAGCTTCGTCGTACAACTCGTCGATTTCTTCTGCACTTTCCGGAACCCTCACAGCTGCGAGGCAAGTTGCGCTGAGAACTCCTGCAAATGGCGCGGGTTCACCCGCGCACGTAGCTCCCTGCTGCCACTCCATCGATCCGAGCGCGGCATCCACTTCGTCGTAGTCTCCATCGAAACTGAACAGCACAGATGGTCGCTCGACTAACAACCCTCCGCGTATGAGCGGGCCGAGTCCAATGAGCGCGAGAGTTGCAGCCGGGCCGGGGCAGGACGCGCGATCGGCGCAGACGAGCGGATTGTTGTCCATCAATTCGACCAGTCCATACGGCCCGTCGATTGACGAGCAGCCCACGACGGTCTCCCTGTGCCACTCCCCAGACGTGAAGTTGATTCGCTCGGCCTCGGCCTCCTCGAAGTGATCGAGAGCGACCGCGGGATGCGCGGCCAAGTGATCCCGCAGACGTTGCGTTCCCATTGCTCGCACGTGAACTATCTTGTTGGCAATCATGATGCTGCGAGCATTTTAGTTCAACCCCGTAAACTGATGCACGACGAACCAGATTCGCTCGATCAGTGCAGAAAGTCGCGTCATAACTGTGTTTCCGAAATACGCTCCAAATCCGATCATCAGCCAGAAGCGACCACTTTTCGAGATCGCGCGCATGATTGCTGATTTGTGGTCGACGCTAAAGAAGAAGAAGAGCATCACGCTAATCAAAGCGACGAGGAAGATCGTGTTGTTAATCGATTGTGGAGCCGAAACGCTTCCCTCATGAACAACGATCGGAGAACGGAAGGACGCGGTAACCACGGGCATTTGCTGAGTGAATTGGTTTTTGATAGCTTGGCCCGCGCCAGCTCCCACAACGACCCCAAGCACGAGCCGCATCAGCCACTCCGTCCTCTTGAAGTACATCCCATACCAGCATAGACCGAGCGCAAGTGCAAACCCTCCACCAAGGATGCCCGTCCAAGCAATGTCGCTCGTTCCAAGAGTTCCAAAGTTCCGAGTCCAAGGATCCCACCACTTGGGCTTTAGAAACTCGAACCAAGTTACGGCGAACGTGAATCCGACCGTCAATCCCAAAAGTAAACTCTCACCGATTCGGTAAATCCGATTCTCTTTCCAGAGGAGGCTCAAGATCATCAGCACGCAGAGCGCCGCGACCCAGCCGCCGACTTCCGCGAACATCAAGCTTGCTCCCTCTTCCGCCTAAGCTTGTGGGCGATTGCGCCTACATTTCCGAGGATGACAGCGACAAGCAGAATAATGTGACCTGCGGACTGACCAAGCAAGAACCTCGTACCGAACTCGCTGATTCCAAGTTGCTGTTCATACTCTCCTCCTCCTCGCGCGCCGACCAGCATCCCTTTCAACGTCCCCGCAGTGAAATAGGGGTAGATGTTCGTGGATGAGATGGACGCCATCCCAGAAATGACTGGTACTCTCGCGGCAGCGTGGAAGTACGTGAGGTATTCGAGATACGGACCATAAGAGATATTGACAACAAGCGCCCAGTCTTCTGCGACGCGAGTTTTTGATAGCCAAGAATATGCGCTTACAGGTTGCCCGCGATCATCCTCTTGGACTTGTGCCACAAAGTCACGCGCAAGCGCTTCAATCGCGATGCCTTTCGGATCAGGAACCTTGAAACCAAATGCAACCCAGTCTTTGCCGTACTCCTTACCGAACTCCGCTGCAAGTTCATCAAGGACGGGCTCATAAAACTGGCGCCCAGTTTGGATTCCGCTCACAACCGCAAACTTGATGTTCTTTCTGAAAAGATGCCGGACTACGCCGCGAAACTGAGCCCTGAGTTCCCCAATCGTCCCTTGATCCCAGTCGCTATGGAGGAGCACGGGTTTTGAACCGTCGAGTCGCTCGATCTGGTGGAAGAATCCTCTTGCCTCCCCGCTTGGTTCGATTTTGACAGGAACGCGAATGAATGACGCCAGCACGATGCATAGCAGGAGCACGCCATAGAACCAACGCACGTCGACGTTGTCAAGTTTTGCAAGCCACTTGGCCACCCTTGTAGATTCGATACAGCGAGCCCGGATTCCTTCGGTATCCTGCGACTGTGATGGATGAAAAGGACATTTCAAGTGTTCGCCTCGAGATCGACTCTCTGGACGAAAAGCTTCTCGAGTTGCTCAATAGGCGTGCAGAGCTTGCAATCGAAGCCGGGCGGATGAAAGAAACGGATGAGAAGCCTTACTACACGCCTGAGCGCGAGGTCGAAATCCATAGAAGACTTCAAGACAAGAGCCCTGGGCCACTCAAGCCATCCCAAATCCGAGCAGTTTTTCGCGAGATCATCAGCGCAGCGAGGAGCCTCGAAAAGAGCCTTGATATCGCCTACTGGGGACCCGCCGGAACCTTCACCCACATGGCCGCGATGAAGGGTTTCGGATCGAGTTCGACCTATGAGTCGAAACCGAGTATCACGGATGTCTTCCGGGCCGTCGAGAATCGACAAGCGGACTATGGCGTCGTGCCCGTCGAGAATTCGCTCGCAGGAGTCGTTCCTCAGACTCTCGACATGTTTCCCCAAACCAACGTACGCATCTGCGCGGAAATCTTCATTCCGATTGCACATCACCTCCTGTCGCTTGCGCCAGATTTAGCCAGCGTCCAGCGGGTCTATGTAGGGCCGCAGCCGCTGGGGCAGTGTGGCAACTGGTTGAGAAACCACCTTGCTCATGCAGAGGTTGTCGAGGTCGTCCCTACTTCTCTCGCCGCGCAAAAGGCGAAGGACGATCCAAGCGGTGCTGCGATCGCGAGCAACCTCGCCGCCAAAGAACTCAACATGCCGATGATCGCGCAGCACCTTGAAGATGATCCGCACAACCGAACTCGATTCCTCGTGGTCGGATACAACGAACCTGCACCAACGGGTAATGACAAGACGTCGCTGATGTTTAATCTGAGAAACAGGCCCGGCGAACTCTACCGCGCGCTTGGCGCATTCGACACGAACGGTGTGAACCTGTCGATGATCGAAAGCCGGCCAGCACAGCGCGCGACGTTCGAGTACATCTTCTATGCAGACTGTGACGGGCACCACACACAGCCAAATTTGGCAGCAGCGATTCAGGGATTGAAAGCCCTTACACTCGAGTGCGTCGTCTTAGGGAGCTACCCAAAAGCCCCAGACGCTGATCCATACGAATGAACCGTTTGGCATTGGGATAGCGTATTCATACTAAGTATGTCTAGGGAAAGCGTTACCGCCGGGGCAGTAGGGGTTGGACTCCTCATATTGCGAATCGGGCTCGGTGCGACCATGATGGCGCACGGCCTCCAAAAGCTGGGCGTTTTTGGGGGAGACAGGGACCTGAACTCCACAATTCAGCGCTGGCAGGAGATGCAGGGCATTCCGCCTTGGCTCGGATACCTTGCGCTGATCGCAGAGGTTGGCGGGGGGTTCGCCTTGATAGTGGGGCTATTCGGGCGGCTCGCTGCGTTCGGTATCGCCTGCACCATGGCGGTCGCCACGTTTAAGGTCCACATGCCAAACGGCTTTTGGAACGCCGACCGAGGAATTGAGTTTCCGATGATGCTGATGATCGCAGCTGTCTGTCTGATGCTGACCGGCATGGGGCCGATTTCCATCGACTCCAGGATTGCTAAGCGGATGGACAAGACGATCGGGGCGAAGTAGCCCCGCGACCATCGTGTACACTGCCACCTAATGCGCGGCGAACTGAAGGAGCTTTGGAGGTACCGCGAGCTCTTGCTCACGTTCGTCGTCCGCGAACTGAGGATCCGCTACAAAAACTCGTTTCTCGGCTTCTTCTGGTCGATTCTTAATCCCTTGGTGACGGTACTTGTGATGACGCTGGTCTTCAAGTACGTGATGGGACAGCAGGTGCCCAATTACAGCGCGTATGTGCTCGCCGCATATCTTCCCTACATGTTCTTTCAACTCAGCTTGATGGATTCGAGCCAATCGATTCTGTCGCAGATTTCGCTCCTGAAAAAGATCTACTTTCCTCGCGAGATCCTGCCGATTGGGTCGGTCCTTGCGAACTTCACTCACTTCATGCTTGCAATGAGTGTGTTCTTCGCCTATCTGCTCTTTGTTTGGATCATGAATCCTGGCGAAAGCCCGTTTCGCGCAACAGTAATCTGGCTGCCGCTACTTATGCTCATGCAGCTTTCGCTGACTCTCGGCCTCGCGCTGATCATTAGCGCGCTGAACACGTTTTATGAAGACGTCAAGTACATAGTCAGCGTCGGCCTCTATCTGCTCTTCTTCCTTTCGCCCATCGTTTACTTCGTGGAGCAGGTTTACAATGCGCCGGGAATCCCGGAAGAGCACCGTGGGACCGTCTACTTCATCTACAACCTAAACCCGATTGCGATGCTGATGACAGCGTATCGCAAAGTTATGCTCGATCCGCAGCCGATCGTCATGACCCGCGATGGACAAACGCATGAAGCGGGCGTTTTGCCGCTGGATCCGGTTCTTATGACCATCTGTGCCATCACCTGCTTCGGCACCCTGATTTTTGGCTATTACCTCTTCAACAAGAAGAAGTGGCAATTCGTGGAGCGGCCATGAGCAAGCCAGCAATTCGCGTCCGCGATCTTTGCAAGGAATTCGTTGTTTCTCATACCGGATATGCGTCGCTCAAGGGTGCGCTGCTTTGGTGGAAGAGCCGACAAAAAGAGCAGCTGCAGGCGCTCAAGAACGTGTCGATTGATGTGCAGCCGGGGGAGTGCGTAGCCATCGTCGGGAGAAATGGCGCGGGCAAGAGCACGTTGCTGAGCATTCTTGCTCGCGTGTATAAGCCGACGAGCGGCGAAATCGAGGTCGCAGGGCGCGTCGCGCCGCTGCTCGAGCTTGGCGCGGGATTTCATCCAGATTTGACTGGGTCGGAAAACGTGGTTTTCAACGGCGTGGTCCTCGGCTTGACTCGAAAGCAAGTTGCCGAGCGGATGGATGAAATCGTAGCTTTCAGCGAAATCGGCGACTACATCGACGCTCCGGTTCGGACTTATTCAAGCGGCATGCTGCTGCGGTTAGGTTTTTCCGTTGCCGTGCATGTCGACGCGTCGATTTTACTTGTCGACGAAGCGCTCGCCGTCGGAGATTTGGAGTTTCAGCGGAAGTGCTTGAAACGCATCTCAGAGTTTAAGGCCGCTGGCGGTGCAATCTTGTTCGTTTCGCATGATATGGTCTCGGTTCGGCAGGCCGCGGATCGAGCCGTGTGGATGAGCAAAGGCGAAGTGATCCTAGACGGAGAGACCGAATCGGTCGTCTCCGCTTATGAAGGCAACTCCTGATTCCCAGTTTTCTGCGCCGTCAGAACTATTGGCAACCGTTAGGCGGGGGGGGTGGCGGATCGAGCGTGGAGCTGATGAAGATCGGGTCTGGCATCGTGCTCGTCGCGCCGTTTGCAAGCGGCTGGTTCAGGACCATGACCGCATGGCAGTTGGGCACCATGGTGCTCGAACTATAACGAACGGCGCGATACAGCCACTCCGCGTACCAGCCTGGTGGCATGAGCGCGCGGTCGAGGTTCACTTTGGTCGCCGTGGTCGGGACGGAGCCGAGGAAAGTGCCGGACGCGTTTGTTGTTGCTCGGCCGACCTCGGTGTTCGCGTCGTTGAAGAAGACGACGATGACCCCCGAAACGCCGTTGCCGCTGGATTCGCTTCGGACGCTGCCGGTGACTTTTGCCTGGAGCGGTCTGACCTGGAAGTTGAGGCCGGTAACGGTGTGTCCGGGCCAGGTTGCATTGACTGTTCCGGAGCCGACGCCGGTGGCGTTGAATGAGCCGTTCGAATTGAGCGTGCCCGGCGCGCCCTGGACGTTGGTCAGATTCCAAGTGTTGGTCGAGAGGACGAAGCGCGTGAAATTGACGTCGTAGCCAGCAAGGACGAACTGGACGTTCATGCCGACTTCGAGGTTGAGGGGATCCTGACCTGGGAGTTCGACGCGGACGAGGACGAAGGTGGTTGGGGTGCCTCCTCCTCCGGTTCCACCGCAGCCGCCGTAGGAAAAGAAGGCGGCGAGCGCGAGGCCGAGGGTCAGTAAGACGGCGCGAAGTCCTTTCAAGTGCATCTCCTTATGTCTGCGATCTTGGGCCTAGCCGGTCCAGATCAATACGATTATAGACGTGCCGAGGCTGGGGGCGTGTTCGGTAGAACTGACAGGGTGGTCGCTCAGGTTCTTGGGCATCCCTGGTTGACTTGCCTGCTCTCGATTTGTTAACGGCTCATCGGACTCATTGGACTCATCGAACTCATCACGTTTAGACATTGTTAACGCGGTTTCTTGAGTTCATCGGATGGGCTGGATGCGGTGTTGCGAGTGCTTCGGACGCATTCACTCTGGCATTAGGCCACCATCGGTTAAGTCCTCGGGAGGGGCAGAAGTCAACCGGCTGTGATGAAGCCAGTCGCATTGGCGACGGGGGGAGGATGCTGACCTGAGCAGTTCACGGACAGATTCTTAGGGAGCAGTCTGCTTACGAAGTTTGCTGAAGAATCTGTCAGTGCCACCCGGTCGCAACTCTCTAATTGAGTAACACCACGCACGGAAGGAGTTAACGAGGCCACCCGTCCTATCAGTTCTCAAGACTATCACTTCAGCCACACCGTCACAGGTTACAAAGCTTTCCAAATCTTGTTTACTGCCAACTCACCTTGCTTCCACACGCGCCACAGCTGGGCCCAATACCACGCAAGTACCGCGAGGCTTAATACTGGAACCCAAATCATAGACCCAAAGTAAACCCAGACAGGGAACTCTGCAATCACTACCAAGTCAAGTGCTCGCCGTAGCAAGAAAAACCAAATGCCCAATCCGCTCTTTGAATCAGTCTCAAACAGATTGGCTATCACGTGAAGTGAGAGCACCATCGGTACGGCGGAGAGAAAACGAAAGATGCCTTCGTCCAACAACGGGAATGACGCCCGCGCAATCGCCAACCCGAGGCTGAGCACACTCAGCCCTACAGCGACTACTGCGCTCGCATCGATTTCTTCATTTGTCTTCTTTTGCACTCTACACCTCGGCCATCGCCATTGGCTCCAAAACTTTTCCTCCCGCCATCTTTGATTCACACTGTGTCTGGTGATCGGTCATTCCGTCCACCCGTCGCCGTTTTCCGCATTCCTAAGCTAGTCATCATTGAGACCGCCATCCGCCTTTACTCATCGTTGTTTTCTCCCTCAGATTCTCCGAAGGAGCGAAGCCTAACGCGGGCTATTAGGTGAGTTGACAATCCAGCAAAAGTGAGGCCCGTGAGACCGACAACCAAGGGCAAGCTAACATACAGAGGGGTGAATGGTGCCAACGCAATCCAGGCAGCGGATACCAAGTACAGCATGAGCATACAGATGCGTCTCCACTCGTTTGCTGCGTATACACGTGGCATTGAGTTGAGACCAAACAAATGGAGCACTCCCCAGGCTGCTAAGAAGCACCCGCTGATTAAGATTGCCAACGCTAAAAAGTCTGTAGTGTTCATGAATAGCAGCCTGTGGTATCTCAGTCGAATTCTGTCATAACGAGCGTAGCTGGCAGAATCAACGAATACGCCGGGTGTGGCCGGGCTGAGGTTTCATGCGCGGTTGCCATGGGTTTATTCGCTGCCATTCAGACTTCTCCTTAAGGGACGATGAGATTCCACGGATCGCATCCTGCTTCGTTCTCACTGTTTGTTTCCTCATTCTGCTCCCTTTCCTCTGTCGCCTGGGCCCTTTGTTCGGAACGGTCTTCGTCATCGTTCCATTCGGCCGCCGGTCCGAAACAGTTTGTGCCAGATTGTTGTCGCAATAGTAAACAGTATCACCGCCAAACAGATGATAAGTGTCGTCGCTGTTGCAGCAGCTACGAGCAAAGCCAGAATGACCAAAGCCCTCTTAACGTCAAACTCAGTGAAAGCCAAGAGAAGAGTGAGCATTCCAATCACTTGGAAGAATGCCGAGAGCTTCTTGGATTTGTCGCGAATCTGAGGTAGAGAGCCAATAACAAGCAAACAAACTGCCAGAGATGTTCCTGCAAGCTCAAATTGCTTAGCGGCGAGAAACAGCGCGCCCATTACTACTGCGTAGCCTATGAGGCTTGGTCGCCAGAATCTTTGGATCTGATTCACGTCAGGATCACCATAAAATGCCCTTAGAGATGCGGCCGACGCGGTCTGGCATGGTTTCGCGGTTTGAGGGGAGAGTTGCCGCGAACGTAGGGATGCTTGTCGAACCGAAACTCCTCGAAATCGGACTTTCATCCATGGCACCCAGATTTGTTTCCCGCGTTTGCTCCTTCACTTTGCCTTCCTCGGTTCGACGCACCGGCCACGCCGCCATGCAACCCGACGCATAAACAAACTCAGCCTCAAGCTCCCCCTTCATTCGGTTTCTTTAGAGTAGGCACTTCGATTTTTCCATCCTAGCATGATCAGAATCAACGCAGTGATTACGGTTAAAACGCTGGCAATTGTCTGGCCCCCGTTCTGGTTGGTGCGATCCAGAGCAACTAGGAGAATTGGGAGCGGGCCGGCCATCCCAGCGGATAGCACAAACAGAGCCGCTAACCACCCCTGTCTGGTGATCATGGCTGTAACGCCGAGCGCTACAGCCACGGCTGCGCCACCTGCGGCAAGCCCTGTGACCTCCGCATTGCCGGAAGGGCTTTTCAAGTGCACTATAGACAAAGTGAAGCAGAACAGATACCCCGCAGCTGCAAAGCACGCTACGAAAAAGCGCCAATTTCTTTTAATCAACACGAATCCCCTCTCCACTCGGGAGTCTGATCGCGCGGGCTGGGTGAGGTTTCATGCGCGGTTGCCATGGGTTTATTCGCTGCCATTCAGACTTCTCCTTAAGGGACGATGAGATTCCACCTATCGCATCCTGTTTCGTACTCACCGTTTGTTTCCTCATTCTGCTCGCTTTCCTCTGTCGCATGGGCCACCCGTCGTAGAGCTCTTCAACTGCAACACTCTCCATGTTATTGTCGCGCCAATAATTACAGCGGCCACCTGATGCGCGCGGTATTCTGCTTCATTGTTCACGTTCATTAGTAGCGACCCGGCAACTACCGTTGCTAACATCGCCACGCCAGCGGTACAGCGGTGTGCTTGAGTGTGGAGTTTTCGAAGGCCAATGGATATGGTGGCGAAAACAATCCCCGTTACGGCTAAGACGGCACCTATCAACTCCTTCAGGTGAGTATCAGATCCCACCTGTGTTGGCTGAACGAAAGCAACGACGCAAAAGACAGCACTTACGATCAGTATACTAACGCTGACCAGTAGCGGCAATGTTGCGATTGAGCGTACACTCATGGCCAAACTCCTGCCTTTTCAAGCGTTTCTCGGCAGGTCTGCTCCAACCAAGCATCTTCTCCATCGCTCACCATGGAAATGCAGATTGCCAGAGCAAACTGAGATAGGCCTATCGTTGCAAAAATGTTGCTAGCAAAGAGAATGCGACTCCAGGCACAGCTTGGCTGGCAAGTGAATACTCTGGATCCAATCTTGCGAACTGAACGGCAAAGAATGACGACGGGCGTGGCTGGGTTGAGGTTTCGGTCGTGAGTGCCATGGGTGAATTCGTTGGCATTCGACATCCCCCAATCAGCACAATCAGAATTCACCCGTGCCACGACTGAAACCGGCGGTTGCGCCG
Source organism: Fimbriimonadales bacterium (assembly GCA_041744215.1). Lineage (GTDB taxonomy): Bacteria > Armatimonadota > Fimbriimonadia > Fimbriimonadales > ATM1 > JAHCHL01. The sequence continues at coordinate 121,195 of JBGTLG010000033.1, forward strand.
CCTCCTTGGTCACGCAGGCCACCCAACGCATCTTCCTGTGCCGCCGTGTTTCACGCATTCTCGTTCTCATCATCTCTACTCATTTCATCCAGACCTTCAGGCTGGCCAATCATTGCCCAATCGAGTCGCCCATTGCGGATTCGCTCTAATCGAACTAGCCGTACTATCGCGTAAGTTACTTTGCTTGCCATTACATATCCAAGTAATGGAACAACAAGCACCCATAGCGGTCCTTTAAGGAGTACGACTAGAACTGCTACCAGCAAAGGAGGAACCCATACGTAGAGAAGAAACGAGATAACAAGCCACTTGGCACCGCCATATCGATCTGCGAGGCGAAAGAGGACTGGCGGGGTCATACCAATTGCTATCGCCAACACGAGATGCCACGTCACGACATTGGTGATCAAGCCAAGCGCTAGCAGTGCCGCTACGATCCCATTCATCCACACTGGTATTCGAAAAAGTCGCGCCTTGCCTGATTCCGTAGCCTTAGCTTTCATTCTATGCAAGCCACCCAGCAGAAAATGGAGAAGCTAAATGTCCCTCCGCGTGCCGGCGAGTGCACCCAGGTCGGCTCTCACTGTCCCTCCACGTTCTATTCCCAATCACGTCGCTGTATCAAGTATACGATCCTCTGCCAAGTTTGGGTGCCGGGGGCGTGCGGGCGGGCGGGGCGGCGAATCGAACCACCTGCATCCCGAACTCGTCTTTAGCCCAACCGGGGCGGATCGCCGCCTCGAACTTGGAGGAATGTAGATGAGTGGACTGAGAGTTTGGCTGGTCGTTGTGGTCGTCGGGCTGTTTTGGTGGCCGGCGAGCGCGCAGGTCGCCGGGGCGCAGCGCGCCACGGTGATCTCTGGCGAGTATATGGAGACGGTCGCGTGCTATCTGGACGAGGGCCGAGAAGAGAGCTTTTACACGCTGACCCTGGAATCTGGGGCGGTGTACGACCTGGATTTCGCGCCTGGGGTTGAACACCCTGAGCCTGGCGCGTTTGTGACCTTGCGCGCTACGGTGCGAGACAATCGCGCCCGTGTTTTGAGCGTGCTGTCTTCTGAGATGCCGGTTATGCCGGACAACGGCAACTACACGCCGATCGGCGAGCAAAAGATCCTTGTGCTGCTGATCAATTTCCAAGACGCGACGACAGAGAACACAACGCCAGCGACGGTTTACAACCGGTTTATGAGCCCAACGAGTTCGGTCAACAAGTGGTATCAGGAGACATCGTTTGGGAAGATGTGGATCGATGTCGACGTGTTCGGCTGGTACACGCTTCCGGTGAATCGAAGCTGCGACCCGAACGGCTGGCGCGATCTTGCGATTCAGGCTGCGTCGCCGCACGTGACGTTTGCCGACTATAACCGGCTTGTGCTGCTTGTTCCTGGCGGTGGCGGCTGCAGCTGGGGCGGGCTTGGCACGCTTGGGTTTAGCAATTTGAGCACCCCTCAAGGCACTTGGCGAACTACGACGTCTTGGTGCCGATCGGAGTATTACAACGACGTTCGGCAGGCGATTGCGATCAGCACGCACGAGTTGGGCCACAACTTGGCGCAGCATCACGCGAGCTCTCGCGCTTATGTCGGCGAGACGCTGGGCTCATTCGACACGAACGCTGCTGGCGGAACGCAGGACGAATACAACGATCGTTTCGACACGATGGGCAACTGGAACTTGGGTGCGTATAATGCGCGTCACAAGTGGAATCTCGGATGGTTCGATCCGGGACATGTTGTCACCGTAACCGCAAGCGGCACGTATCATTTGACGCCGTACACGCTTTTCTCGACTGGGCCGAAGGCGCTGAAGGTGTTTCGCGGATACGGTCCTTCGACGCAGCGAAACGAGTGGCTGTATCTGGAGTGGAGACAGCCGATCGGATACGACACTGACATCAACTGGAACAGTGGCATCAACTATACGGGTGCGCTGGGGCATTTCCATTGGAACAACAACAATACGCGGACGCACTTGCTCGACTTCCGGCTGCAGAACGGATTTTTGGATTCCGCGCTGCAGGTTGGGACGTCTTGGACTGACAACTATCGGTCGCTCACGGTGCAAGTTGTTTCGATCAACGCTGGTGTGATGACCGTCAATGTGAACATTGGGTTTTTCGGTGTGAATCGCAACCCGACGTCATACACGATTACGCGTGGCGAGCATGTTTCGGGTGGGTTGTCTGACATCTTGTCCAGCGATGACAGCCGCTTGGTGATTCGCAACGCGCCGATCTTGAATCTTTCGGAATCGGAAGTGATGGTTGTGTTCAACGGCACTTCGCAGGTTTCGAATCCTGCCGCGATCAGCTTCAAGATCGAGGGTCATACATCGACAGGCGGCCTAAGGAAGATGGTTGAGCTGTATAACTTCTCGACGAGTCAGTGGGTCGCGACCGATTGGCGGACGACGTTTGTTGGAACCGATGGAACGCATGTTTTTGCGGAAGAGAATCTGCCGCAATACGTTCAGTCTGGAACGAACGCGATTCGCGCTCGTTTGCGGGTTGACGGTCAGCTTGCTTTCTCGCCGAGTTGGCAGGTGCGCATCGACCAGGCGATTTGGCAAGTGTTTCCCAGATCGTAAGTTGAATCGATCGGCCCGCGCAATGCGTATGCGCGGGCCGATTTTGTTCTATCTGGCGAGTTGCGCCTGGTTTTCTAAGAGTGTGCCGAGGTCGATGATCATGCCTTGTCCACCGCCATAGACTGCGGGGAGAGTGCCGTTCCATTTTTCGATCCATTCGCGCGCTATAACCAGCGAGCCGCCTTGGACTCGTAGCGCGTCTGCGTTCAGCTTCGCAGATTCGGACTTACCTTCCGCGATCGTTATCGCGGTTTGTTTTTCGAGTTCCGCCTTTTGTAGGATGTATCGTTGCTGTTCTGCTTGCTGTTGGGCGACCTGCTTTTGCTCGATCGCTTTGTTGAACTCGGGTGAGAAGTCGAAGTTGGTGATCGAAAGCCCCGCTGGCTCGACGAGGATGTTGTACGCACCGAGCCTTTCGGTGATGTCTAGCTCGACCTCCGACTTGACTCGCGCGCGGAGCTTGATGAGCTCTTCCGCGGTGTATTGCGCGGTTACAACTTTGATCGATTCTTGGACGGCGGGATCGATGATTCGCGCCTTGTATTCTGTGCCGACGTTTCGGTAGAGCGTGTGGACTCTGTCTGGATCGACTCGAAAGTTGAGCGCGAGCGTCGTGCTGACGATTTGGAGGTCTTTCGACGCGGCGGAGGCTTCGCTCTGCTCTTTTTGCGTTCTAACCTCCATGAGGATCACCTCTTGAAGAAACGGGGCGATGAGGTGGAAGCCCTCTTGCTTCAGGCCGCGGACCGCGCCCAGATGGAGCAAAACGCCCCTGTGTCCTGCCGGCACGATAACCGCGCAAGCCCAGAGCACCCCCCCGACGAACATGACCAGACCCACGACCCTCGCGATCCAAGCTGTGGGCGCGAGGTTTGATTTGTCGGAGGTCTGTCGATTGAGACCCCCGATGATGAATGAAAGAACGAAAAGAACGATTCCAAAAAAGGCCAGACCCATCAATGTTTCTCCTACTGATTCACGGACGGTTGGCGTCCGGGGTTGCGATTCTGGCTTATCTTGCGTTTTCTAAACAAACTTCCAGTGGTCGCTCATCTCGATCAGCCTCTCGACTTGGCTGCAGCCGTAGACCGGCACGATGAACTGGCGATGTTTGGGGAAAGGGCGGCCAGCGTAAATGCCGAGGACTTCCAATGCTTGTGTGAGGCGTTTCGCACTCGCTTTGGTGTCGACGGGGAATCGGAACTCATAGCCCTTTTTGTAGTTTTTGGACGTCTGCTCGATTTGTTTGTCGGCGCTTCTCCACCGCAAGTAGGCGTTTGCGGCAAGGTGCTCGAGCACGAGCTTCTTGGCGCTTCGCGGCGTCATGGTATTGCGGGTTGTCCGGGCGTTCGTTTGCGTCACTTCAACTGGTCGGAAGTATACATGAAGTAAGGGGCGATTTGAAGCCGAAAGGAGGTAGAATTGAAGCCTTCGCAGGGGGCTGGCCGTCCATAAGGCGGCTGCTTGTTCCAGACATTATAAAAGGAGATTTCGCTTGCCCGAAAACGAGTCCATCGTCGAGAAAACGCTCATTCATGAGGAGATGTCGCGCTCCTATGTGAACTACGCGATGAGCGTGATCATTGCGCGCGCGCTTCCCGATGTGCGCGACGGCTTAAAGCCTGTCCAGCGGAGGATTTTGTATGCGATGCTGGCTGGCGGATACACAGCGGATCGTCAGCGAACGAAGTGCGCGAAGATTTGCGGCGACACAAGCGGAGAGTTTCACCCACACGGCAACGAGGTTATCTATCCGACGCTGGTTCGGATGGCGCAGGATTTTTCGATGCGCTATCCGCTGATCGATCCTCAGGGGAATTTTGGAAACGTCGATGGCGATCCGCCTGCCGCGATGCGATACACCGAGGCGAGACTGAGCAAGATCGCGATGGAGATGCTCGAAGACCTCGAGCGCGAGACGGTCGATTGGACTCCAAACTACTTGCAAACAAAGAATGAGCCGCTGATGCTGCCGGCGAAGTTTCCGAATCTTCTATGCAACGGCGGTTCCGGCATCGCGGTCGGCATGGCAACAAACATGCCTCCTCACAACTTGGGCGAAGTCGTTGACGCGGTGTTGCTGCGAGTTGAGAACCCGGACTGCACAGTCGACGACGTCTTAAAGGTATTGCCCGGTCCCGATTTTCCGACGTACGGAATGATTCTCGGGACGAAGGGGATTCGAAGTATGTATGAAGGCGGCCGAGGAAGCATTATCATGCAGGCTAAGACCGCGATCGAGCCGACTGAAGGTGGGCGCAGCGTTATCGTCGTCAGCGAGATTCCTTATCAGGTCAATAAGACGACACTCATCGAACAAATCGCCAAGATTATTCGCGACAAAAAGCTGGATGCAATCAGCAACGTTGAGGACTATTCGGACCGGCGCGGTATGCGACTTGAGATTTTCGTCAAACGCGAAGGAAACCCCAACAAAGCGCTGAACTACCTGCTTAAGCACACTTCTTTGCGAACGACGTTTGGCGCGTGTATGCTAAGTCTCATTGACAATGTCCCTCGCGTTGCGCCGATTACGCAACTGCTGGATGAGTACATCGCCCATCGACGAAGGGTGATTACAAGGCGTACGCGATTCGACCTCAATCGCGCTCTGGAAGACGCGCACATTAGCGAAGGTTATCAAATCGCGCGGGCGAATCTGGATGAAATCATCAAGATCATTCGCGGCGCAGATGATCCCGAAGACGCGCGCAGACAGCTTGTCCGGCGGTTTGCGATGACGATGTTCCAAGCGAATGTCATCTTGAACATGCAGCTTCGGCGATTGACGCGGCTTGAACAGCAGAAGCTCGAAGAAGAGTACAAGAGCATTCTTCGCAAGATTGCGAATCTCATGGACATCCTCAACGACAAGAAGAGGGTCGACCTGCTGATGCGCGAAGAGCTTGAAGACCTGCGCAAGAAGTTTGGAGACGAGCGGCGCACGAAGATTCTTCAAATGGAAGCCGGTGAAATCGGCGACGAGGACATGATCCCCGACGAAGACGCGATCATATCCGTCAGCCGAGACGGCTACATCAAGCGGATGAGCATCGACGCGTATCGCGCACAGCGGCGCGGTGGCAAAGGCGTCGTCGGAACACAGCTGAAAGCGGAAGACGACGTCTCGCACCTCTTCCAAGTTAGCACGCACCACTTCATCTTGTTCTTCTCGGACAAAGGGCGCGTGTATCGGTTAAAGGCATACGAGATTCCCGAAAGCGGACGGTATTCAAAGGGAACGCCGGTCATCAACTACATCCAAATCGAAAGCGGCGAAATGATCACCGCGACGCAAAGCGTTAGGGACATCAAGGGCGAGGGCTATCTCGTCATGATCACTCGCCTCGGCGAGATCAAGCGAACACCGATCAACGCGTTCCAAAACCTGCGGGCAAACGGGCTTCGCGCGTTCGACATTGAAGACGGCGACGAACTCAAGTGGGTGCTGCGAAGCAACGGCAAGCAAGATATCCTCATGATCACCCGCGAAGGGATGAGCATCCGCTTCAATGAGAGCCAACTCACCGGGCGCAGCCGCGCCGCGGGTGGTGTCCGAGGCATCAAGCTGCGGAAGGGCGACGAGGTGGTCGCCGCCGACATCGTCGAGAATCCCGAATTGAGCGTGCTGGTCGTTGGCAGAAACGGCTACGGCAAGCGGACTCCGATCGAGGATTACCGCCTCCAGGGGCGCGCCGGAATGGGCATCAAGACAATGCAAGTCACGGCGAAGACCGGCCAGGTGGTTGGGGCGGAGATCGTCGATCCGGATGACCAACTGGTTCTGATGACCGAGAAGGCCAAGGCGATTAAGCTGAGAATCAAGGAGATCCGCATGGTCGGCAGGATCGCCCAGGGCGTCAAGCTGATCAACCTGGGGCAGGACGACCAGGTGAAGAGCCTCGCACGGCTGGTCAAGGACAGCGACGACGGCGAGATCGAGGAAGAGGAGTAGCCCCTCGCAGGGCGTGGTCGTTGCCGCACGGTCAGTTAGCTCCAGCAAGGCCCGCCCCGGCGCAGTCGCAGGTTCAAATGTGGAAGGTGCGACGCTACGTTCCCTAGGGATTTCGCCACGATTCCTAGGCAGGACAGTGCGCCGCCTATTCGTAAGGCATAGATTCCCAGTCCGCGCGCCCAGATTGGTAACGAGAACGCAGAGCCGCATACGGCCCAGCACCGATCCTTACCAGTTTCGGCAGGTAAAAGTGACAGTTCTGAAAAAATCGTGCCCCTTGGCATACCAAATGTTGATATACTGTGCGATGCTCTGACTCCATGGACAGGGCAAATTTGAACAAAGAGGAGAGATATCTCTAATGAAAAGACTATTAGCAATCGCTGGTATTGCAGTCATCGGCGGGGCGGCCAGCGCCGTCATCTTCGAATATTCGGGCGGTGCCGTCACGATTCCCGACGGTGCGAGCAGCAACACGCCCGGGGCAGCCGCGCTCGCGACGATCAACATTCCGTCCATCGGTGCGGACACGATCGTTTCGATGAACGCCGCCCTCGTGGTTCGGCACACTTGGCAGGGCGACCTGACCTTGCGGATCATTACCCCTTGGAGCAGTTCCATCGAGTTGGTGAACCGGCCAGGAAGATCTGGTAGTTCGACGTTTGGCTTCTCGAACGACAACTACGGCATGCCGGCCGCCACTCGAGGCAACTACGCTGAGTACATGATCTTCAGCGATCTTGGCGCTGCGATGTACGCGGAACCGGATGTTGTTACACCAGGCATCACGGATGTCACCGGCGTTTGGCGCGCAAGCACGCGATCCGACTCGGGTACGACAAACACCGCCGCCGCTACTGTTGTCGGCATGAACAGCATGGTGGCGGGCCAGAGCATCGTTGGAAATTGGTCGCTTGAGGCGATCGACTGGGCCGGAACCGACACAGGCGCGATCGCGCACTTCGCCCTCGAGTTCCAAACAGTTCCTGAGCCTGCAACGATGGCTGTGCTCGGTCTCGGCCTCGCAGCGCTCGCAGCTCGCCGCCGCCGGAAGTAACTCCTAAAGCGCAAGCTCGATCCAGACTCGGCTGGAGCCAAAAGGCTTCAGCCGATTCGCTTTTTGCGCACTATGCAAGCAGTTTTTCCGTCAGAATAGGGTAGGTGCAAATCCCACGGAGGAGTTGAGCAATGCGTCGTTTCTTTATCGCAAGTTTGGTATTGGCAGTGGCGGCGGCTGGTCAGGCGACCGGCTGGCAACGAGTTTCGGTTTACATCGCGGACGATAAGCAGGCCCAGGCTGTGGCCGATTGCTCGCTTGGGCTGTTCTCCGAGGACATCGTTCTCGGGATGACGGATATGATTGTCGGGCCCTCGGACTGGCCCGAACTCCTCGGCCTCGGTCTGCCTTTCAAGATCGTCTCTGCGCTTCCAGACCCAGCCGGCTGGGACAAAGGGTACGGCGCGGGCGATTCGAACTGGGAGACTCAGTACCTTCGCTATAACGACATCCTCGCGGTTTATGAGGGCTGGCGGGCGGCTGACCCGAACCGAGTCACTCGAACATCGATCGCCAGTTCGTGGGGCGGACGTCCGGTTTATGTCTACAGGTTCAGGCAGACCCTGTATCGGATACCCGGATCGCCTCCTAGAAAGAAGATGGTGATCATTGGTGGGACGCACGCCCGCGAGTGGATCAGCCCAGCGGTGACGATGTACCTGTTTAACAAACTGCGCACCGAACCGAGGACGAACCCGGCGCTTTTCTCGCTGATCGATCAGTTCGACTTCTACTTCGTTCCCGTGCTCAATCCGGACGGCTACGAGTTCTGCTGGACGGACAACCGGATGTGGAGAAAGAACAGGCGAAACAACGGTAGTTCGTTTGGTGTTGACTTGAACCGAAACTATCCTAAAGGGTGGGGCGGGCAAGGCAGCAGCGGCACCCCGTCGTCGGAGACCTACCGGGGGCCTGCGATCTTCAGCGAGCCCGAGACAAACGGACTTCGGCTGTTCCTCGACTCCATCGGAGGAGAGGTCGCAGGCTTCATCGATTACCACAGCTATGGCCAGAAGATCCTGTGGCCGTGGACGTACACGACGACTTCCCTTCCCGAACCCGAGCGAACGTGGCATTTCAATGCTGGCGCGGCCTACCGGAACGGAATCTTGGGCGCGGGCGGCCTCAATCACCAGCATGGACAGGCGTCGAGCACATTGTACGTTGCTGGGGGTACGAGCAAGGACTGGGGCTGGGACGCCCTCGGCGCCATCTCGTTCACTGTCGAGATGCGGGACACAGGCACAAACGGGTTCCTGCTCCCCGCTGATCAGATCTTGCCGACAGGCGCGGAGAATTGGGGCGGGCTAAAGTCTTACCTTCAGTATTTGGCCCAGTAGCTGGATCCTCGCGGTATACTCGGTCGTCTGATTCAGTAGAGGAGCCGTACTTGCCTTGAAGTTCAAATACGCAGCTTTGATCGCCCTTTTGTTCGCCGGACTCGCCGCTGGTTGTGGCGGCGGTGTTAGGCAGGCAAAGATCTTCCACCGGTTCACCAATATCGTGCCGGATGTGGCCACAGCTGATTTCTACGTGAACGACGATTTGTCTGGAGTCGGGATCGGATATGTGGCTTCGACCTCTTACACGGAACTCGAGGACGACGAGAATTACACGTTCTATGACGGTTTTGAAGGTGGCACACAGAACGTGCTCGATTCGATCGCAGTTCAAAAAGAAAACAAGGTCAGCACTCACATTTTCGCTTGCGGATTTCAGTCACCTGGCTCGCAGCAGCCAGGGGTCAGACTTGTCCCTGTGACAGTTACAAGGACCACGCCATCTGGCTCAAACGCTCGACTGATATGGGTCCACGCCTACGCCCGCGCTCTGGGGACGCAGACTCCGAAAGTCGACATCTATCGGACTGGAAAGATCGCGCCAGAGATTGAGGACATCGGATTCGGCGAACACCGAGTCGGATTCCTCGCAGCAGGGACTTATACGATTGAGGTTCGAATCGCGGGCGCAATCCAAGGGAATCTCTTTTCTCGGACCGGAGTCGTGCTTGAGGCAGGCAAAATCTACATCGTTCTTCTGAAGGGTGTTGAAGGCGAGGCAGGAGTGCTTGAACCCGACATCATCCTGATCGAAGAGCCGGACAACAACAATCCCTGAGCCCCGGTACAATTACCCCTATGGCCGTTAGCGAGCACTCGCTGCGCGTTCCGGCGTCTTGCCGTCCTGGCGATCATCACAAGACGAAGCGCGGCACCACTGAGATCGTCGAGGAATACGTCGAAGGCATCTTTCGGCTCGACGAGGCTATGGAGAAAGTGACGACGGGCGAACTCGCGGAATACATGCAGGTATCCGCCGGGAGCGCGACCTCGATGGTGAAGAAACTCTCCCAAATGGGCCTCGCGAACTACACGCCCTACAAGTCGGTAACTTTGACGGCCGAAGGGGAGGCGCTGGCAAAGCAACTCAGCCGGACTCACCGAATACTTAAGCGGTTCTTGGTCGACGCAGTCGGACTCCCCTGGAACGACGTGCATGAATTGGCTTGTAAGCTCGAACACTACATTTCTGGCGATGTGATCGACATGATGTACGAGAAGCTTGGGCGTCCATCCAAATGCCCACACGGAACGCTAATCGACCTTGATGCTCCTGACAACAGCTTGCGACTTGAGGATGCAGAACCCGGAAGAGAAGTTCACGTGTCGAAGATTACCAATGAGCGCTTTGAGTTTCTGAAGTTTCTTGAGGACGCGGGTTTGCTGCCAGGTGTTCGCGTCATCGTCATTGACGCGGCGCAGGGTGACGATCTCATGCACATCAACGTCAACGGAAAGCCCATGAGTGTCGGTCGTGAAGTCGGCCGCCATGTTTGGGTGGAGCCTGCGTGACGACATTTCCGCGGACTTGGGCGGAGGTCGATCTCGGTGCAATCAAGCACAACTTGGCCCAAATCCGGTCCCTGCTTCCTGCCGAAACGATGATCGGGCTCGTCGTTAAGGCCGATGCTTATGGGCACGGATTGATCCCGGTATCCCGTATGGCGCTACGCTCGGGTGCGGACTGGGCATGCGTTGCCACAGTGCAAGAAGGCGTCGCGCTTCGCGAGGCTGAAATCGACGCGCCGGTCTTGATTCTTGCTCCGGCTCTCGAGCTGGAAGCGCAGCAAGTTGTGTTTTATGATTTGCGATGTCAGATCGAATCGATTGAAGTTGCGCGGGCGCTCTCGAAGGCCGCGGTTGAACAGCGCAGAACTGCGCGCGTGCACATAAAGATCGACACAGGGATGAGTCGGTTCGGCGTTCAGGTGGAGTCTGCGGCACAATTCGCCAAGGACGTTGCCGTTCTCCCTGGGATCGAGATCGAAGCACTTGCCAGTCACTTCGCCTTCGGTGGAGGTCCGCGCGAATTCACAGCACAACAGTTTGAGCAGTTTATGACAGCAGTGTGTGAAATCGAGGCCGCTGGAATCAAGCCGAAGATTCGACATACAGGCAACAGCGCCGCAGTGATTCGGTTTCCCGAAGCGCACCTTAATTTGGTTCGCGTCGGCATTCTCGCCTATGGGATCAGCCACATTGGAGACTTGTCACTCAATCTCCGTCCTGCGCTAACCTGGAAGGCACGAGTGATGGCGATGCGAGACATTCCGCCGGGGCGGAAGATCGGTTACAACTGCACGTATGAGACCGACCGACCTTCTCGAATCGCAACGTTAGGGGTCGGGTATGGAGACGGCTATCACCGCGCACTGAGCAACCAGGGCAACGTTGTGATTCACGGACAACGCGCACCGATTCGCGGACTCGTGTGCATGGATCAAATCATGGTCGACGTTACTGACATTCCAGCCGCAACGATTGGGGATGAGGCGATCCTGCTTGGCCAGGAGATCACCGCCGCTGAACTCGCGGCGATCGTTGGGACAACTCCACACGAGATGCCAACGCGAATCATGTCCCGCGTTCCGCGCAGCTATCACGGACAATGAGTTCGCGCAAGAAACTGGTGATTGTTCGCGGCGACACTTCAGGCGCGTGGGGTGCAATCAAAGCGTATTGGCCGCTGTTCCTGTTCTCTCGATGGATTCAGTTTCGGAAGTCGTTCGAGTTAGCGATACTCAAGGCACCCACGCGAGAGAGGGCTATAGAAGCGATTGCGGCAGCGAGTGGCGTCGTATTCTATGGCCACGGCGACAAGGGTCGCGTGTTTCTAAAGGACAAGGCGAACAAGTCTGCAAACACCGACGACATGCTCGATGTCGCCGCTGTAAGGACTTTATTGGCGCAGCGCGCATCCCGCGCCGCACCCAAGTTGGATGTTGCAATGATCGCATGCTGCGACACGTTGCGGGATGAGGAGTGGTGCGACGTGTGGTTAGAAGCAGCACGTGTTGTTCGAGGCTACGACGGGCTTACGTACAATTGGAAGAGGCCGCTTCTGATCCCCAAGATGCGCACGCTTTCCAACGATCGGGAGGCCTAGCGAACTTCAAGTAGCACCGCGCGCGGCGGACCACCTGGCGATTCCTCGTCAAACGCAGCCAGCTGGATGAGCAAGCCTGCGCGGTAGGCGGCGGCAACGATTCCGCGAAAGTCTGCAACGTCGGCAAGGTCCGGTTGCTGAGCGAAAAGCGAAGGCGCAAAGACGTACTGTAGCTGACGTGCCTCTTCCCTGCTTCCAATTACGGAAGGATCGAAGTTCATGTAGATGTGCGTCGCTCCAAGTTCCCTCAGCGCGTCGACGAATCGCTGCGGCGAATCGGCTTCGCTCCACGGAATCAGAGTGCTAAATCCAGGACTCGCCCAGAAGTATCTCGCATCGAGATAGAACCCCCTGACTTCGTCAAGGAGCGCAACTCGCATTTCGGAGTTTTCGGCCGCGAGACGATTGATGTAGGCAGTCGCTTCCCAGAATGGAAACCTGCGCATCGGACCGCCGCCAAAATCGCCTCCCGACAGATACGCGGAGTCCGGCTTGCCGCTTGACAAGAACTTCATTGAATTGCCGAACTCGCTCGTCGCGCCGCGTTCGATCAATGTGAAAAGTCCAGCAAACCAGAACAACGTAACTGCCGACTGGATCGAAATGGCTGCAATCGCGAGACGCCGAAAGGCGAGCCGCGAGATAACTCCGCCAAGCAGGAACGCGCCTGGAACCATGAGCGCGATGATGTATCGAGATTGCTGCGTCAAGTAGAACCATGAGAGGAGCGCGATCGAGATTACGAGCACGCACAGCGCTTCTTCCCTCCTCAGCCTTCCGCTAAAACACCAGAACAGTACGGATAACAGAAGCAGCGGGCCCATCGTTCCCCAGTACGCGCCGCCATTAATTTGGCGATGAGGCTGAATGGCGAGCGCGGTGATTGCTCCAGGAATGGTGAGCGGATTTCGCGATGCGCCGTCGACCCCTTTGTTCGCTTCTGTGTACTCATCGCCTGAAAACGTCCAGACGCCGAATCGCTTTTGCTCGGTCGAATACGCGTGCGCCATGTCAGGCGTCCAGTCTTTGCCGCCAAAGACACTATAAAAGAATGGATAGACCGGGTTTCCGGTTGTGGCAATGTTTCGCAGATACCATGGGGATGCGACGGCGAGCGCGATTAAACCAACGACCAGCGCAGCGGACACAGACTTGCGAGTCTCTCGCGCGAATGCGCCAATCAGAAGAATCGCAACGACGAGTGCGAACGCGACTTGAAATCCTGTGTACTTCGTCGCGATCGACAAGCCAAGCATGATTCCAGAAAGAAACAACATGCGCTTGTCGCCGCCGCCAATGTAGATAGCGCTAAGAACGGCGGCCGCGCCGCCATAGAAGCCGTGAATCACGTCCTGGTAAGCGGTCCCTGGCTCCCACAAAATGACAGGGACACAGATGAATGCGAGCGCAGCCCAGTTCCCTGCGATGCGGCCGTACTTGTGTGCGGTCAAACCACCGACACCAAAAACGGCGAGGATCGCAAGCCACCACGCGATCATCTTCGCGCCCGCTTGCCCACCAAACTCGAGACCCCACACGTACACCATGTTCACCGTGCCGGGGATGTTGCTGTGGTTCATCCATGAGAGGTACGAGACTTTGCCTTCGAGCAGCCACACTTTGCTCATCGCAAGTTGGTGACTCGTCGTATCCCAGTCCGCGCCAGCGCTTGGTGTGAACACAGCTGGGAGTCGCGTCAGCACCAGCAATCCGATGACAAGGATCAAGATGCGACTGACCGCATCGGTTTCTCTGGATACTGCGAACTGATCTTTGTTCGCTCGCAATCCAACCGCACCGACAACAGCCCATATAGCAGCACCACCATAAAAGAACCACGAGTGTACGAACAAGCCTGCGATTCCCGCGAAAAACGTGACCATCCCAATCGCGCCGAGTCCCACCGCGCCGCAGAGTCCCCACACCGCCGTCGGAGGCAGTCCACGTGTCCACCTCCCGATCAGAAGTGACCCGATGCCGATTGCGAATAGCGTGCCGAATAGTCCAAATGCGAGCGCAATGAGCGGGACGCTCTCGTATCGGTAGTCGGCCATTGGCGCAATTATGGTCCTAACGGCGCGGGTCCGCCGGCACCGTCGATTCTCCCCAAAGTTCGAGGATGCCGCCCTTGCTTCTCAGGGACTGGATTTGAAAGGCGCCGAACAGGCGCAGATCCGCATCAATGTCCAGCACTGGATTGAGCGCCTGCAAGAGGACTGTTTTTGCGCTAGCAGTAGGGAGAGACCCATCGAGGAGCATCCACGAATCTTCAAGCCACAACTCGACTCCGTTCTTCACAGCGAGACGAGAACTCACGTAAAAGCTTGTTGTGAATAGCATGAATTCTCCGGTCCCCTCGACGTAGATCTTGTCGTTCTCCAGTCGGACGGAAACGGTCTTGATTTCGCGGAACTTATGGAGGATGAATCGCTCGAGCGCGGCAGCATTGATACGCACATATCCTGGGCCCGTTCCAGCCCGGCTCAGCCGCATCTTGCCCTCTCTTTTGGCAAAGCCGAAGTCGAACCGACACTCTGAGATGTCAGCGGTTAACTCCTCAACGTGAAGACTGCGCAACTCGAAGTCCTTCAGCCGAAGTTCGAGAAGGCCGATTCGCCCCGTCGCAGCAAGCTCGGGCTCCGTAAAAAGGGGCAATCCAGAAACCTGGAAGTTCTCGGCAGATATCGTCACCTTGCGAAGCCGACCGCTCGCAGCATCCAAGATCCCGCCGCTTTCCGATTGGATCCAGACCCGTTTTTCGCGCCCTTGGAGTTGGGTCGCCAACTCCCGCGCCGCACGGCGCTCGAACGACTCGGCTAAACTATCCGCGGTCGCCCCGGCGATCGCCCCTAAGCCGGCGAGAATGAGGGGTATCACCGCGTCACCGAGCAAGCTATAGAAACGTAGTAAATGAGGCCAGTGTTCACGCTGGCATTTTAGCTTTGAACCCTGAACCGTATGGAAATGATTGCCGCACTCAAATCGCTACATGAATCTCATCAAGTGACCTGGTCCGACGGTCGACCCGCCGGATACGGGCAGTTCGACGCCGAGTACCGACTTCTTCGGGAGGCCTGCGGCTGGATCGACTTTTCCAAAGTGGGAAAACTCATACTGACCGGAGAGGATCGGAAAGGCTGGCTCCAGGGGCAGATCACCCAGGATCTGCGCAGCTTTGGCCAATACACATTCAGCCAGGCGTGCATCCTCACTCCGACTGGCCAGGTTTTGGCGGACCTCGGCCTTTGGGCACTTGGAGAAGAGTTTGCAATGCTGCTGCCCGAGGTTTCGGCGGCGGCTGCGCTGAAGCGGCTCCACCAAATGCTGATTCTGGAGGACGTCAAGATCGATGACCTAACCGAATCGCACGCTCTAATCTCAATACAGGGGCCGACTGCATCAGAGGTCCTGGGCGAGCGGCTGGAACTGCCGAGGCTGAGCGCGGGCATTGTCGAAATGCAAGGCGGGGCGCTAAGGCTTCTGCGGCATGATCGAAGCGGAATGGGCGGATGGGATCTCCTGTTCCCGTCGAAGCTGGCTCAGGATGTGGTAAGTCTGATCGATGGGATTAGCCCCGTTGGACACGATGCTTGGAACGCCGCTCGGATCGAAGTGGGCATCCCTGTATACGGGGCTGACATGACGGATAAGACGCTCGTTATGGAGATGGGGCCAGACTTCATTTCTCGACACGTCTCGTTCGACAAAGGCTGCTACACAGGCCAGGAGGTCGTCCAGCGGATTCATGCTCGGGGCCACGCAAACAAGATTTGGGTTGGCTTGATTGGCGACGGGGACATTGAAGTTGGGGCCGCGCTTTCCCACCCCAATCGCCCGGACGCAGGGATCGTGACATCGGCAGCCTTCTCGCCCGATTACGGCCCGATCGGTGCTGCGATCCTTCGCGTAGAGGCCGCGCGGGACGGCGACATCGTCTCGATGCAAACGAAGGGAGGCCCGGTCAACGCGGAAGTCGTGATCATGCCGATCCGACACTCGTAGCGGATCTAGTCTTCCTTCCTAACGACGACGATCGTGCAATCGGTGGCAAGCGCAGCCACGGCGCCAACCGCAGCCCAGACAGGCAAGAGCGCGATTCCGACCAGGCCAATTGACAGCGGCACTTCCAGGAGGGTCACGCTCTTCTCATTCTTGATGATGATCCTGCGAACGTTGCCCTCGTGGACAAGCTCCTTGACCTTTTCAAGCAGGCCGCCGCCCGACACTTTGAATTCCTCTTGTTCCGGCTTTTGGGACATGTTCTCTAGTTTGGCACGGCGACCCAGAGGCCTCCTGAGATGTATAATGCGGACAGTTAGCACTCGGACGCTCCGAGTGCCAATTTGGACAAAAGGAGTCGCAAGAAATGAAAATGAAACCACTTCATGATCGGATCGTGGTGAAGCCGTCGGAGAAGGAATCCGTCACGGCGTCGGGGATCGTCCTCCCAGACACAGCGCAGGAGAAGCCTTTGAAAGGTGAGGTGATAGCCGTGGGGCCCGGCAAGGTCCTTGAGAGCGGCAAAGTCGCCGAGCTGGAGGTCAAGGTCTCGGACATCGTGCTCTATGGGAAGTACTCTGGAACAGAGGTTAAGGTCGGCGGCGAAGACGTTGTGATCCTGCGCCAGGAAGATGTGCTGGCGATCATCGACGGCAGCAGCGCGAAGGCAAAGCCCGCTGCTGACACCAAGAAGTCAAAGGCAAACAAGAAGGGGAAAAAGTAAACGATGTCGGCAAAAGAACTCAAGTACGGTCCCGATGCACGCGCGGCGATTCAGTCAGGCGTAAACAAAATGGCGGAGGCGCTCAAAGTCACCCTCGGCCCGCGAGGACGCGCTGTGGGCATCGAAAAGAAGTTTGGCGGCCCGACTCTTGTTGACGACGGGGTGACGATTGCGAAAGAGATCGAGCTCGAAGATCGGTTCGAGAACATGGGCGCGCTGCTCATCCGCGAAGTTAGCAGCCGCACGAACGACCAAGCTGGAGACGGCACGACTACTAGCGCGATACTCGCTCAAGCCATTCTCAATGAAGGCATGCGCAGCGTCACCAGTGGGTCGAATCCGATTGCGCTGAAGCGCGGGATCGATCAAGCGGTGACCGCGGTCGTGGAAGAGCTGAAGAAGCAGAGCCGGAAGCTTAAGGGCGCGGATGATGCGGTCCAGGTCGCGACGATTTCCAGTAAACACGACGAGATCGGCGAAAAGGTCGGCCATGCCGTCCACAAAGTCGGACTCGACGGTGTCGTTACTGTCGAGGAAGGTCGCAGCATGGAGACCACCGTCGAAGAGGTCGAAGGTATGCGCTTCGACAAAGGCTACATCAGCCCTTACTTTGTTACTGACGCTGCCCAAATGGAAGTCGTCTATGAAGATCCGCTGATTCTGTTCTTCGAAAAGAAAATCAGCAACGTTCCTGACTTCCTTCCTTTCTTAGAGCGCGCTGCGCAAACGGGTCGACCGATCGTAATCATCGCGGAGGATGTCGAAAGCGAGCCTCTCGCGATGCTCGTACTGAATCGGATTCGCGCCGGGTTGCGGTGCGTCGCGGTTAAAGCGCCTGGGTTTGGAGATCGCAGAAAAGCGATGCTCGAAGACATGGCTACCATGACAGGTGGAAGCGTCATCAGCGAAGACATCGGCCTGAAACTCGAAAACGTAACAATCGACATGTTGGGTTCGTGCCAGCGGATCATCGTAACCCGCGAGCACACAACGATCATCGGCGGCAAGGGGAAGAAGTCTGAGATCGACGCTCGCGTGAAACAGATCAAGCAACAGATCGAGACCGCGACGAGCAGTTACGACAAGGAGAAACTGTCCGAGCGATTGGCGAAGCTGTCAGGCGGCGTCACAGTCATCAAAGTCGGTGCTGTCACAGAGACGGAGATGAAAGAGCGCAAGGAGAGAATCACCGACGCCCTAAATGCTACTCGCGCTGCTTTGGAAGAGGGGATCGTCGTTGG
Source organism: Fimbriimonadales bacterium (assembly GCA_041744215.1). Taxonomy (GTDB): domain Bacteria; phylum Armatimonadota; class Fimbriimonadia; order Fimbriimonadales; family ATM1; genus JAHCHL01. Next base: position 139,206 of record JBGTLG010000033.1, read on the forward strand.
CGGCGGCCTCGCGATGCTCCGCGCATCTGCGGTGATCGATCAGTTGAAGCTGTCTGGCGATGAGGCTATCGGTGCGCAGATACTGCGCCGCGCGATGACCGCGCCTCTGCGCTCAATCGTCGATAACTGCGGACTGGAAGGTTCAGCGGTCGTCGCACGAGTGCAGGCTCAGAACGGAAACATAGGCTTCGACGCAAATCAACTCAAGGTTCACGATCTGATGGCAGCAGGCATCATCGACCCAACTAAGGTGGTTCGGCTGTGCGTCGAGAACGCTGCGTCGATTGCTGGTCTACTGCTGACAACGGAAGCGGCCGTCGCTGACCTGCCTGAGGGCGAGAAGCCGCACACTCCTCCCGCCTACTAATAGGGATCCATATACGAAAAACGGCCGGTTGCATATCGCAGCCGGCCGTTTTTGTTCGCCCCAACTAACTCGTTTACAATTCAGGGTTCGGGTGTTCGGCGATGTCGCACGCCGTGTGGGATCCTACCGTCCCGAAGTCGTAATTGCCGCCCATCGGACACTCCGGAGTCCTTCGAATGTAAGGCATCAGGTCTGCGAGTACGACCGGGTCACCACTGTTAGCGCGCATCTCAATTGCGTACTGCGCCTTTACCGCATCGAAGATTCTCAGATTGCTTTGACACGTCCGCTTTGCGGCATTTCGTCGTGCAGTCATCATTTGCGGAATGGCGATGGATATGAGCAGGCCGATGACCAAGACCACGATCATCACCTCAACCAGCGTAAAACCTTTTGTTCGCTTCTTGTTCATTCCGCTCGACTCCTGAGGCTGTTGTTTGACGGGAGTCAAGTCCGGGCGGCGGCTAGGACCCAACTCCACGTCCAGGGGGTAATTCCACGCGGTGTGCCAGACGTGCCTGTGAATCTTGCCTGTTCAGTTGTTGCGGGTACGCTGACAAGGTGCAGAAGGCCACCTTAGAATCCATGTGGCAGGAGCACTTTCCGGGCTCACCCGAGGTTTCATCCGAAGCGCCCGGGCGGGTAAACCTCATAGGCGAGCACACAGATTACAACGAGGGATACGTGTTCCCCGCTGCCATTGACCGAGGAACTCGTGGTCTGTTTCGGCGATCAGATGGTCCAACCCGTGTCTTATCGCGACAAGCGGGATGGTCAACGGCCTTTGATCCCGGAAAGTACGTGAAATCGAAGAATTGGGCGCGCTTTGTTTCGGCGTGCGCGCTGCGCCTGAGAGACGTTACCGGCGAGCAGGCGCCTTCGATTGAAGGGGTGATTGATTCTGACATTCCGTCCGGTTCGGGTCTGAGTTCGAGTGCAGCGCTCGAACTGTGCCTGTTAAGCGCGATGAACGTGTTTGGGGGATACGGGTTGTCGAACTTCGAGCTCGCAATCATCGCTGCAGAAGCAGACAACGTGTACGTCGGCGTCCAATCGGGCGTGATGGATCAAATGGCCTCTGCGCTGGGTGAAAAGGACTGCGCTCTGTTCATCGACACGCGCTCTCGGGAGTACTCTGCGCACAGACTGCCATCCGGAATCTCGATCGCAATTCTCGACACTCGCAAGCCCAGGACGCTGGCATCCTCCGCATACAACGAACGCGTCGCTGAGTGCCGCCGAGCCGTTGAGGCCATCTCTGCGGTCGATCCCAGCATACGATCCTTGCGTGACGCGACGGAGGACCACCTGAAGCAAGCACATCTCGATGAGGTTGCGATGAAGCGCGCTCGCCATGTCTTATCGGAAAACTCGCGGACGATTGCATTCAGAGATTCCCTCCTCGCAGGAGACCTTAAGGCCATTGGCACATTGGCCAAGGAATCTCACGAGAGCCTCCGCGACGATTACGAAGTCTCCTGTCAAGAACTGGACGCGATGGCGAGAGCGGCGTGGGGCGCCCCCGGATGCATTGCGGCGCGGATGACGGGCGCGGGTTTCGGAGGGTGTTGCGTCGCGCTGTTCGAATCCCAGGCTTCCCGGGAATTCGAGGCATCTGTCTGGGCGTCTTATGGAATGTATGGATTCCGGGTGCCGGTCTTGTTCGAGACCTCGGCGGCTCGGGGGGCTCGAGCCACGCAGCTCGGGAACTGAACGTTTTCTGTGTCGTCCAAATAGGCGATCGTTCGTGGCACGCGGACATTTGGAGAGAGGCCTCGCCACGGCAATTGCCCGGTGCTACGGGCAATCTTTTGGGAATTCCGCCCAGAATCAAGTGCTGGCGTCTCAAAAATCGCTAGATCTGTGGAATGACCCTTTCAGGCGGCAAGTCCAGCCAACAGGAGCGAGGGGTGAATCATGGCAATGCCAACGTCTAGAATGGAGTCGAGCGGACGTCCCGTTCGTCTCACCAAGAGAGAGATCGAAGTTCTATCGCTAATTGCGCAGGGCTTTAGCAGCAAGGAAGCTGCTGAGCATCTGTTCGTTTCAAAGCGGACGGTAGACTTTCACCTGGCAAACATCTACGGAAAACTGCAAGTGAACAATCGTGTCCAAGCTTTTCGAGCCGCGACACGCCTTGGTCTCATTCCCTTTGAGCCAACGTTCAGCAGCCATTCCGGCGGCGAGTCCTAGGACTCGCGACGCTAACCAAAGATCTCGGCGCGGTGTCCGAAACTCGGACACCGCGCCATTTTGGTTTTAGCAAAGACTTTGACTCACGCGGCCTTCAGCCAGACGGGCACGAACGCCTTTGACTTCAATAGCTCAATCGCCTTTGCGACGGCAGGATCTGGGTTGCCTGCTTGCGTCACTTCAGCGTCCGGAACAACCGGGTTCCGTTCAAGCCGCACGCCCTTCGCAGTGACGTAATCATTCACGGGATACTGGAGTTGGAACCCGTGAGGCAAGCGACCATAAACCGATGCCAATACAGCCCCTGCGGTTCGTGTGCCGACAACGACTGCGCCACCCTGCTCCTTGAGCGCCGCAGCGGCGATCTCGGACGCGCTGGCGGACCCCCTGTTTACAAGCACAGCGATCTGTCCTTCGAAGTGCTTCGTTCGCTGCGCGCGCGTGGTCATCTTCTGAGTCGACCACTCAGCGATCGCTTTGACATCCGTCGCTTCCTTTCCTGTCTCGCGCTGGTATCGATCGGCAACTTGACGCGAAACAAACGTGCCGATGACAGTGCTCGGCGGCAGCAAGTGGCTGAGGAAATGGCTCAGATTGTTGACCGCGCCGCCACCGTTGCTCCGCAAATCGATAATCAGTCTTTTTGCTTTCGCCGCTTCCCCAAACAACTTCTCGAGGTTTTCGCGGCCGTATCCCACATTGAACGTGAACACTCGAATGACTGCCGTCTCATCGTCCACCCACGTGATTGTCTCCGGTCGAACAGTTGAAAACCGCCGTCTTTCAACCTGAACGACTTCGATCTTGCCATCTGCCCGCTTGATCTTTAGCTCGACTTTCGTTCCCTCATCGCCGTCAAGCGTTGTCGTCTCCTCGACGGGTTTGCCGTTGACTTCGATGATCACATCGCCAACCTGAAGTCCGGCGTCCTTCGCAGGCCCTCCGTCCGTCACGGCTCTTACTACAAGGCCCTCCTCTTCCTTTCGGACGCTCGCGCCAACGCCGATGGTCGATGTCTGAGTCCTTTGGACAGCAGCCCTCGGAGTCACGAGGCGGATGTGGCTCGCGCCGAATTCTCGCAAGGCGCGATTGATCGCGTTGGTGAACGCCGGGATCTCCGCCGCGGCCTCAACAGCTTCCGCCTGCTTTTCTATGAAACTCGGCCACTTCGAAAAGTCCATCCCGGGCACGAATGCCCGCGTGGTCACGAACTCCTCAACGCTCTTCAAGACATCGGCCTTTTGCTCAGGCGTTATGGGTTGGGCTACGGCGATGCCAGCCATGAGAACGGCTGCGAAGAACCCCATGAATCTTCTCATAGAAACCTGTACGGAGTTGCGGGGATTGATGTTCCCCCCAGATTAGAGTTTGGTGGGTCATGACCAGCCGGGCTTCCTGATCCCGGATGAGCCCGTAGAGCCCCGAACCCGTACCCCATGCTCCTGGGCAAGCCCGTGCCATCGCGCGTCAGGTTTGATGGCGAGAGGGGACCCTCGGCAAGTCGAGTTCGCCCGATTGGGTTGTCGTTGTATAGCGGATCAAGCGATCGAGAATCACTTTGATGGTGCCAGCGATTGGAAACGCCAGGATCATTCCAAGCAACCCAAACAGCGCAGCGCCAGAGAAAACGACGAAGAAGCTGACGATCGGGTGCAAATCCACAGACTTGCCAACGACATTTGGGTGGACGAGCATATCCCAACAGATACCCACAACAAGGAAAACTGCAACGCAAAGGATGCCGTAATAGGTTGACTGGCCGAACTCGATGAAAAGCCAACCAGTTTTTCCGCTTGAGACTACAGCAAGAAAAAGCACCGTTGCAGATAGCCAGTTTCCGATGTACGGAATAAGATAAAACACACCAAACAGCAACGCGAGAAAGATGCTGTATGGCACACCCAGAATCGTCATCAAGATCGACATGACGACAACATAGAGCGCAATGCTTGTCGTTAGCCCGCGGACATAGGAACCGAGCACCACGCCGATGTCGCCCAGAAGATCCGTAGCCGCCGGTCGAATCGATGGCGGAATCCAAGTGACAAACCTTCGTCGGAAGTTGTCGTAGTCGAACAGAAACAACAGCGTAAGAATGGGCGTGAAGATCAAGAAGATAATCGAAGATGTCAGGTATTCCAGGATGACATTCGCGCCGCCAAATGCTCCGTTGACCAGGCCCTGGATCGATCTTTCAATTTGCATCCTGATCTGAAATTTTTCGTCGGCCTCTTCCACAGAAGTCGGCAGCCCTACACGCTTCAGCCACGCCTGATTGCTAACGAAAAACTGATCGACGATGCCGGGTCGAGTCAACTCGTCCCACTTCGCAAGTATCTCCGCCCTTGACTGCGGCACGTCGTAGCTGCGAAGCTGCTCATGCATGCTGCGGAAGAACGGCGAGAAGTAACTATCGCTCTTTGCTGGATCAGAAATCCACGACTTAAAGTCTGCGGCAGTGGCAGGATAACTCTCAGCACGAAGATTCGACTCGACAGCGGGATCCGCGTAGAAACGGATCAGCGATCCCGGTAAGACGGTTTCATTGACGTACTTTGTACCGACTTGCTGAATCTCAGATAACTGAGCTGCGGCGCGCGGCGCGACGAGTGCCACAGTCGTGCCCACCACCACGAAGAAGCCGATGAAAACCGTCCAAACGGCCCAGCCTCGCTTAAATCCACGCATCCGCAACTTGCGAATGATAGGGTCAACCAGAGCCGAGACAAACATCCCGACGACAAACGGCAAGAGAATCGAGCGTACCGCGTAAAGGAACGCCACGACGACCACAACGATCGCCAGCCACAACAGCACTCTCGATCCCATGCAGTAAGGATGGGACGGTTAGTTACGCGCCGACTTCGTCGGCGATGGCGTTCGCAACTTTCATCGCGCCTTCTTTTCGCTGCTTGCCCCACTCCGTCACTTTGTGCTTGAGCTCGTCAAACTTGTGAGCAAGTTCTTCGCGTGTCTCGGAACCCGACTTCGGAGCGAGCAACAAGCCCGCCGCGGCGCCTACAAGCGCGCCGAGACCGACGCCAGCGAGAAAATACAGCATCACATTCCTTTCATTCTGATCATTCATTTGTTATTCCTCCTCCGCCAGCTTGCGGGCGGATAGTGCTTTTTTAGTATCTGCTTTCCTTGATCTTACTACGCCAAAAACGCCAACGGCGAGGCGAATCGCATCCATCCAGAGCGGCGTGCTTGGCTTCTGGAAAACGCTGGCAATCCCCGAGACTGCCTTCACGACCGGTTCCGCCGCCTGGAGGGTCCCAGATGCATTCTCGGCAAGGCTCTCTATCCTCTGGACGGCCTTTCTTGCCTCAGCGAGCGTCGAGGCTACATCTGTGGTGACGAGCTTATCGACGTGGGCGACCAGCTCATTCACCTTTTGCCCTGTAGCCCCAATTCGCGAGAGCAGCGCCGACATAACGAGGAGCAATCCCACGAGAAGAAGGGACTGGACGATGAGCAAAACAACGATGAGCGTATCCATAGCGGCTTGGTGACTCCGGAGTCCCTATTATGCTTCGCCGGGCGGAGCCGGATTCCCTCCTGGGTCCACAGGCTCCCCAGATTTCGAAAACCTGCTAACTATGTCGACGACCTTCGGGAGGTAGTCAGCCCACCCATCTATTTCCGTGCCGAGATCAGCCTCAGTCGAATCATTTTGCGGGATCAATTGGTCTACTTGCCGATTGATTCCCTGAATCGACTCCATCGCTGGCACCACCTCTGCTTCCGTAAGCTTCTTCACCGTGAGTTCGAGTTCGGCGATCCTCGCCGCCAATTCAGCGAACTGCTTCCCCAGCTGGATCGCGCGTACGATGAGGCCGACCCCAACTGCAGCGGTGAGCGCAGCAAGGCCAATAATCACGTACTCCATCAGTTGTTTGCTCCTTGTCCGATTATAGTGCCCCCGGAGACAACGCCTTCGCCTTTGTAAAAGACGGCGGTCTGCCCCGGTGTCACTGCGCGAACCGGCACGTCGAAGCGCGCCCGCGATGGTGTTCCGGGAAAGACGGTGGCGGCGACCGGTTGCATGTTGTATCGAATCTTGCCCGTTACCCGCGTGGGTCCGTCGATTTGAGCGACAACGTCTTCGTAGAGCACTTCCCGGCTCAACAACTGATCGTCCGAGCCGATCACAACCCGATTGGACTTTGGATCCACTTTCAAAACGTAAACGGGCCTACCGCCCACGTTCATCCCGAGTCCTCGTCGCTGGCCGACAGTGTAAAGCGCAACGCCGCCATGTTCGCCAATGACGTTCCCAGAAGTGTCGACGACCTCTCCCCGCTCGTGCGATTGCGGACGAGATTTCTTCATGAATTCGCGATATCCGCCAGCTTCACTAACAAAACAAATCTCTTGTGAGTCTGGTTTTGACCAAACGGACAGCCCGAGATCACTCGCGATTTCGCGCGTCTCCCGTTTGCCCGGCAATTCACCGAGCGGAAACCGCGTTCGCGACAACTGCTGCTGATTGAGCATATACACGGCGTAACTCTGATCCTTTTCCCTGGCCCGGGCGCGAAGCAATCGCCACCGACCCTTGTAGTTACGTACGCGCGCGTAGTGCCCAGTTGCTAAGAATTCACAACCAATTTCGTCGGCCTTCTTCATAAGCAGGTCGAACTTCACACGTCGATTGCATTCAACGCATGGATTGGGCGTACGGCCCGACTCATACTCGTCGAGGAAGTAGTCGATAACAGTTTGGCGAAACTCGTCGCGCATGTTGACAACATAGTACGGAATTCCAAGCCTGGACGCAACCCGGCGCGCATCTTCGACGGCGCCCAATGAGCAACACCCCGCATGTCGAGGGTCAGTCTGGCTTTCCTGCCAAATCTGCATCGTAACTCCGACAACGTCGTATCCGCGCCGAACCATCAGGGCGGCCACAACACTGGAATCCACCCCGCCGGACATTGCTACGAGAACCCGACGCTTCGCCATAAGACGCCTAAGTTTACCGGCGGACGAAGCCTCGGCTCCTTAGTTCGGCATCCGAGAGGAGTTCTTTGATGCCGTCGCCGGTCGAGCTTAGGAAACTCCCGTTCGGATAGCGCACATACCAGGTTGGCGTCATGTTTACGCCTAGCTTGTAAGCATCCAGCCGGTCCTGGTGCACAGCCTCCGAAAACGGCTTGCGAAAATCAATGTCATCGATGACCCTCTTTGCTTCGTTTGCGTCCATTTCTAAGAGTGTTATAAGATTCAGCATCGAGTCGTGATCTGCTTGATCTTGGTTCTTCATCATAAGGTCAACAAACTCGAAGAACTTCCCTTTGGATTTTGCCCATTCTGCTAGGATCGCGGCGGTCCCGGAGTTTGGATGCGTGGCGATCAACGGGAAATGTCGATAGATCAGTCGCGCTTGTCCACTAAGGCGGTTTTCAATGGTCTGCTTTACGAACTCGTGGTTTCGGGCGCAGCTTGGACAATGGAGGTCTGAGAACGCGACAATTGTGATTGGCGCATCCTTGGGGCCGAGAGAAGCTGAGGTTTCCCTAATCAATTCAATTTCGTTGTTGGGCACAACTTCTTGAATATTGAGCGCTAAACGAGCCCCTTCTTTCGAGGTGATGAAACCCCACCCTGCGCCTCCTAAGACGATTACCCCTCCGACGATTGCCATTCCTATGATGGGTATCGACTTGCCCGCGCCAAACTCTTTCTTCGATAGGCCGAGCGTCTGGGTCACCAAACCGAGAAACATGATCACGCCACTCGCCCAACACCAACTGCACATCGCCCGGATCTCGAAGGTTGCGTGAGCCAACATGACGACGCTAACGACGGTGCCAGCAAAAAGCAATCCCCAAAGCCAACCTCCAACTTCTCGCGTGTTTGAGACCCCACGCGCCTCGCGCACCATCGTGAGCAGAATCGCGAGCAGATACAAAGATGCACCGAAGAACGCGGTGGGAACCCCTTGAACCCACGCCCAGGTGTCGCCTGCGATCTGGTCACAACCTGATACCTGGCCCTGGGCCACCTCCCCGCAAGGAAGGCTTGCGCCGAACATATGGAAGAACCCGGTAATGAGTGCAACGGCGGCGCCGCAGCACGCGAGAAGAAACACGATTCGATTAGATAGGTCTGGCCTCATATCAAGTCGCTATTGTGACGGGACTAACGGCCCGAACGCACCTAATCCAATACAACACCGAAACCCGAACGAAGATTCCTCGTCGAAATAGATGCGCATGTCCTCCAGGGGTCGAGGTCAAAAATAGCCTTAAGAGGCTCCCCGACCCCGCTCGAGTTGAGAGGCCGAGTCAATGAAGACTCGGCCTCGCTCATTTGGTTGACATCCTTGGCGGGAGTGACCTATGGGTCTGTGAAATCACAGACTTATCGCGAAGCGGTGTTGAAGGTGGCGCAGTCAGAATTGAAGCAAGGCGCACGGGAAATCGGTGGAAACAACCGGGGCCCATTCGTCGACAAGTACTTAGCCCCGAGCGGAGTCCGCGCACCGCAGCCCTGGTGCGCCGCGTTCGTTTCATGGTGCCTGCTGCGAGCAGCTCAAGACCAGCAAGTTCGCCCACCTCTGCCCTATCTGATCCGAGTGAGGTCGGTTTGGTCCGAAGCGAACAGGCGGGGCTGGGTGACCGAGGATCCACAACCTGGCGACTTAGTGGTTTGGTGGCGAGGGAGCAAGACAGGGCCCCTCGGCCATATAGGCATCGTTGAGGCCAGGGCGGGCAGCCTTCTTGGCACGATTGAGGGGAACCGGACGTCGCGTGTGGCTCAGTTTTCCTATCGCTTAGGGCGGATGCCCCGGCTACTGGGGTTTGTTCGAATCGACATCGACTGACCCGACCCTGTCAGATTTGTCGATTTTGCTCAACTTAGCTGGAATATAGAACACATCGTGGAACTGAGTCGTCTAAGCGGTTGTTGACACTTGCAGGAGACACGATGAGTACCGACGCAGCTACGATCCTTCCTCTTCGCAACACCGCCTCCTTTGAGGAACTCATGGAACGGACCTATAAAAAGGTCTACAACATGGCCTATCGACTTTCCGGAAATGCGGCCGATGCAGAGGATCTTACTCAGGAAGCTTATTTTAGGGCACTGCGCAGCTTCAACACTTATGAGGGCGATAAGCCGTTCGAAAACTGGATTTTCCGCATTCTTTCGCGACTTTTCTTGGATTTACTGCGGTACCGCAAGCGGCGAGTACCGACCGTGAGCTACGACGCACCCATCCCCCAAGACGGCGACGACAACCTTTTTTTTGACAAAGCCGATGAGACACCTGACCCTGAGCAGAGCCTGTTCGGCGGAATCGTCGGAGAACAGATGGAGGCCGCACTTAAGACTCTTTCTCCCGACCAGCGCCTGATCGTCCTCCTCGCCGACGTCGAGGGGATGCCATACAAAGATATAGCCGACATCGTCGGCGCACCGATTGGAACGATCCGCAGCCGCCTGCACCGGACGCACAAAGCGCTTCGTAAGGCGTTGCTGAACTGGGAAAAATCGAACCCTAACCACATCGGCAACATGAAGCTGTGCAGCGCGCTTTAGCGCAGCGAGCCTCCTCTCTCTACAGCAAGTATCCCCGCACACGCGCCAAGCCGCGCGGACTCGGCGAAGGTCCCGCGCAGTAGAATAAGAAGGGCGGGAACATGTCTCCTCGCGCAGAACCAAAGGCCTTCTTGTTTACGGACATTGTTGGGAGTACCGAGCAATGGGAACTTGATCGTGCGCGGATGGGCGTCGCACTGTCGCTCCACGACGACGCGCTCAGAAACGCGATCGCGTCGTGCGGGGGCCACCTCTTCAAGCACACGGGCGATGGAGTCTGCGCGGCATTTTCCAGTGCCCGTGACGCCGTGGGTGCGGCGCTCGATGCTCATCGAAGGTTGAGTAAAGTCGAGTGGCCGGAAGGGTGTGGCTTGCAGGTGCGAATGGCGATTCACGCCGGTCCCGCGCAAGAGCGTAGCGGCGACTACTTCGGACCAACAGTTAACCGGACCGCTCGACTTCTCTCTGTCGCGAGTGTCGGCCAAGTGGTGTTGAGCGAGACCGCCTCTCGGGCGGCAAAAGTTGGCACGCTCGAAAACGGTGCCTCGCGCTACCTCGGGTCCTTCAGATTCAAGGGCATAGAGACGTCGATGCGAACGTATGTCCTCGTTCATCCTGATCTTCCCATCTCTGAGACGAGCGGTAACAACAGCTCCCGTTCAAAGAAGCCGAAACACAATCTGCAAGAGGATGAGCGACCGTTTATTGGGCGACAAGCAGAACTTGCGAACTTGCGGCATCGCTTTCTTTCGGAGCGACAGCGATTGGTCACGATCACCGGTATCGGCGGTATGGGGAAGACTCGGCTTTCGCGGCAATTCGCGCGGACGGCAGCATCCGACTTTGCTGACGGCGCAGTGTTCGTCGAATGCGAGTCTGCAAGCACTCGAGACGAAATCGCGTCGGTGATCGCCACGACGTTAGGCATTCCGTCAGGCAGTGTCAGTCCTGTGGAGGCTATCGAAAAGCATCTCTTCAAACGGGAGATGCTGCTTGTCTTGGATTGCTTCGAGGGCGCAGTTGAACACGCACGATTAGTGGAGCAACTCATCGCAAGCTGTCCTAGCGTGCGCGTACTTGTGACGAGCCGGGTCGTGCTTGGCGTTCCCCGCGAACATGAACTTCCGCTTCAGCCCCTCGCTGGGAACGAGCGATCCCGCATCAATGACGCAGTCGAGCTCTTCTTAGAGTGCGCAGGCCACGTAGTCGACGGACTCGACGTTACGAGACAAACCCGCAAGATTGTGTCAGATATTGTCGAACGTCTGGAGTGCGTGCCGCTCTCGCTCGTACTGGCTGCTTCGCGACTGCGCTATGTGTCTCTCAACGAGCTGCGAGCGACGCTCGACATCGAGCGCATCTCCGTATTGCACCGCAGGCAGCCGGGAACCGACCGACACGCGCGCATCGTCGACGTTATCGCGGGCTCACTACAGCTTCTTCCCGAAACAACGAAGCAGGCCTTCGTGGAACTGAGTGTTTTCACTGGCGGATTCACGCGCTCGGCTGCAGCGGAGGTGTGCGGCCGAAATGTGGCAGAAGAAATCGAGCTGCTCCGCGACCACAGTCTTGTTGTCATGTCCAGTGCTGGCATTGAAACTCGATACAGAATTCTGGACACACTCCGCGAGTACGCGCTATCAACAGCAGATTGTAAACAACTTGAGTCCGCAAAGCAGCGACATTCAGCATGGTTCGCTCACATCGCGACAGCGATCCGGGAATCATCGGAACGCGGCGAATGGGAATCCGCAACCGCAACTCTACACCAAGAACTCGGCAATCTGAAATCAGGAATCGCATACGCTATTGAGACCCATCAACACGCACTCATCCGCGACTATGCGAACGGACTACTACGCTCTCTATTCGAAAATGGACTTTATGCAGAGTTCGAATCACTCAGCACAGGAGCGATCCGCGCGAGCACCTCGTTAGAAGACCTGAATCTCACGATCATGGTGTTGGGGCTAAAAGGCGCACTTCAGTCCCGGCTCGGAGACGACTTAGAAGCTGAAAAGACATGGAAAGAACGCCTGAATCGCTGTGCTGAAGCCAACAACCAAGAACAGGCCGCGGACACGCTGATTGATCTGGCGAACATCGCCAGATCATCAGGAAATCTCGAAGTCGCTCGCGCCTACGTAACTGATGCTGAACGCGCTGCAACTGAGGCGGGCATCCCGGGATTACTGGCGACGGTAGTCGTTGCCCGAATCGACTTAATGATTCAGGAGGGAAACCGCAGCGAGGCTGAGGAGTTGGCTGTCCGGCTGTCAAAAGAGGCATCGGATCCGAGCGCGGCAGACTACTGGTTATACGTGTTCGGATCGCTCGGACGCATCTTTGGAGAACTCGGCAAGTTTAGGGATGCGGTCGCAGCACTGAATCGCGCTCTCGACCTCGCTATGAAGGCCGACAGAAAATTCGCCGCCGGTTTCGCGTTGGCGCACATCGGTCAGGCGCTGTCACGCCTTGATAGAGTCGATGCCGCCTACGCCGCGCTCTGCGCCTCCACAAAACTCCATTCCCACCTCAAATCAAAGATGCGAAAGGGGAGTTCCGCCGCCTTCCGCAGATTTCGCAACAGACAGCGAGAGTACGACTCGACCCCGGACGCCGCACGGGTACGCGGATTAGAATGGGAGGTGCTCGCGACAAGGGTCTTGGCCCTGGCTGAAGGCGATTGAAGGACTATCAGGGGGCTGCGGCGAAGCTAGTTGTCACCCCGGAGACGCCGGGAATGGAGGAGTTAATTATGTTTGACAGTCTCTTTGAGTACCAGAAACCGATTCAGTCACGCCTGGTTCAACTTGATCATGAGGGTAAGGACCTCTTGTGGTTTGAAGATCACCATTGGAAGAGCATCGCCGGGATGTTCTTGAACCCTCAATCTTGGGCGGGCAATCGACACTCGATCGCGGATCGATTCTTTATCTACGTATCGGAACCTCGCAGAACCGGACCCGATCTAGCAGACGGCCACGTCAGGGTGACAGGGATCGAAGGTACGGGAATGTTGCTCGTCGAAGGCAAGATGCTCGCGCAGACGCCGGTCGATAGGAAGCCGCTGCAAGACCTGATCGCTGATGGCGACCTAGTAATGCCATCCGACCTCTTGGAAGTCACGGAGATTCGAGGAGAACGAGACGCGTATTTTCACCTGCAGTTGCCTTCCGACCCAGCTCAAGGAGCGCTCGCAGCGTGGCACCTTGCCGCTGTCAGCGGCAGTTTCCGGGCGGTCGAGGCGTTTTGCAGGCAGGAAACCAGAACTGTGCGGCGACCGGATGGCTCGCTCGACTCCGCAGTCCCAGCAGGGCCGCGTCGGACACAGCATCACTACACTCCAACTGCAGGCATGAGGTTCTATACCGAAGGTGATGTGAATCTTCCGAAGCCACCTTGCCTTGTCGGTCCGGGGACTCAGTCGCTAAGCTATCCAGACACCTACGAATACGACACCCTGATCATGAAGATGTACTGAGTGCGACCGTGAAGCGGCGCGGATGGATTCCGCAGTTCGAAGGCGCGGCTCGGATATAATTCCGCCATAGAAGCCGAAAAGGAGCAAGCGATGATCGATAGTTTTCCCATCCGGAAAGTCGACCACTTGAAGTTCTATTGCGGGAACGCCAAGCAGTCAGCTTACTGGTACCACAAAATCTACGGATTTGATATCAGCGCCTACACAGGTCTAGAGACCGGAAACAAAGACGAAAGCGGCTACCTGCTTTCTCAGGGGGATGTCCGCCTCTACCTCGCATCGCCGCTTCGACCGGGGCACCCCGCAGGGCCGATGATTGGCGTCCACGGTGACTTCGTCCGGGATCTCGCGTTCGAGGTCGACGACGCCGACGTCGCGTTCAAGACAGCTGTTGATCGCGGAGCAGAGCCCTCGTATGAACCGATCACTCTCGAAGACTCGTTCGGAAAGGTGCGAATGGCAGCCATCAAAACGTATGGCGACGTCATTCACTCATTCGTGAACCGCGATCAATTCAGCGGTCCGTTTCTCCCGCACTTCCAGCCGAAGAACGTGAAAGGCGATGCGATTGGATTGGAATATGTTGATCACGTAGTCGGCAACGTCGAACTCAACCAAATGAACTATTGGGTGAAGTGGTATGAAGACGTGCTCGGGTTCTCGCTCCTGGCGACGTTTGACGACAAAGACATCAGCACCGACTACACCGCGCTTATGTCCAAAGTGATGCAGAGCGGCAACGGCCGTGTGAAGATGCCGATCAACGAACCCGCAGAAGGAAAGAAGAAGAGCCAAATCGACGAATACTTGGAGTTCCACGGCGGCCCAGGAGTGCAGCACATCGCTCTGCACACGCAAGACCTCCCGGAGACGATTCGCCAACTCCGCGCGCGCGGATTGGAGTTTCTGCAAGTGCCGATTACCTACTACGATACCGTCATCGAGCGAGTCGGAAAGATCGACAACACACTCGATGAACTGTCCGAACTCGGCATCTTAGTCGATCGAGACGACGAGGGATATTTGCTACAGCTCTTCACAAAGCCAGTTGAAGACCGGCCCACGCTATTCTTCGAGTTTATCGAACGGAACGGCGCGAAGTCGTTCGGCAAAGGCAACTTCAAAGCACTGTTCGAAGCGATCGAGCGCGAGCAATCGCTGCGAGGAACGCTCTAAGCGTGTTGTTGCGCCAGCTGGAGCGCCGTCACGCACGGCGCTCAACTCTTTTGGTGCGCTCATGAAGCTCTGTCGCTTCCGCGTGCACGACGACCCGACCGCCAGATCCGGAATTTTCCATGACGGACACTTTTATGAGACGGACGGGCACCAGCCGATCGGCGTCTACAAAGCCGATGACATCACGCTTCTCGCTCCGATTGCTCATCCTCCGACAATCCGCGACTTTATGTCTTTCGAGCAGCACGTTTTGAACACGCGGCGCAAATACGGACGCGACGGGGTGCAGAAAGAATGGTATGAAGCACCCGCCTACTTCTACTTGAATCCCGTGACGCTGCTTGGGCCCGAAGACCCTGTCGAAAAGCCCGCCTTCACCGATGAATTTGATTTCGAACTGGAAGTTGCCGCCGTCATCGGAGATACAGGTCGAGACATCGAAGTGGAAGAAGCGGATTCGTTCATCCTCGGCTTCACGATACTCAATGACTGGACATCGCGAGATGTGCAGCGTCGCGAGGCAAAGACCGGTCTGGGATATGCAAAGAGCAAAGACACTGCAACGACGATTGGGCCATACCTTGTGACGCCCGACGAGCTGGAAGGACGAATCGTCGCTCGCGATCGTGGCGCACAATACAACTTGGAGATGAAGGTGTTCCTCAATGGCGAGTTGATGGGCGGCGGAAACATGCGCGACATGCATTGGACGTTTGCGCAGATGATTTCGCAGGCGTCGAAGGGCTCAAGGCTTGCGGTTGGAGACGTGATTGCCAGCGGCACGGTTGGCACGGGCAGCCTGCTCGAACACGAGCGCGGTTACCTAAAGCCGGGAGATGAAGTCGTCATGCAAGTCGAGCGCTTGGGCGAGTTGCGATCAAAGATCATCTAACGAGGGAAATCCCAAACAGGCAGGTCATTGATCAATTCTTTTGCGGATGCAGATACTGGCACTCCCCAAGCGTCAAAGAACGGGCCCAGATTCTTTCCAACGGCGCGAGAAAATCGAACCATCCACTGATCGCGCTTCTCATCGTCGTTGCGCGGTCGCTCCGGTGGGGTCAAAGTTCTGTACTCTGCGAACACCTTCTTGTATGCTTCCCAACCGAAAGCTTGCTGCAGTTGAACGTACATAGCGAGAGCGAGAAACGGATCCGCTTTCCACTTAGCGAATGATGCTCCGGCATCACGGTGCTTTCGGAATGTGTCGAGCAGCTGTTCGTCTGTCCATCGAACATGGTATCCCGGAACACGCCCAACGACAGTTTCAATGATGTAGAGCGTGAAGAGGTTGACGGTGACTTCGCCTGTACCGCCAAAAGTCCAATCGGGATGCTGATGGTTGTGGCCGATCTCATGAAACATGCCCCAATCGCCGCCCTTGCTCTTGTCCGTTAGAAACTTAAGATCAACAAATCGCGGCGCTGCATCGAGATGGGTCATTATCGGATAGCCCGCGTGCATATACCCTGCGCTTATCTGAACGTCGGTGACATAGCGCTCCGCGCTGCTTCGCTCGCGTGGCACGGTCGCTAAATCAGCGCAAGCGTCGGCCACGCGATCCCAAAAGTCCATGAGCGAGGACGGGTCACCGAGTTCTCGAATGAAACTCGACGGTACAGTCAGAATGACCTTCGAAGATTCAAGCTCTGCCCACGGCGCGGAGAGATTGCGAATTGTCGACACCCATTCCTCGTCCGTTGTCTTTCCGTGGATGTAATGAGGCGCTTCGACGGCGCCTTCGATTCGCACTTCAATCGTCGATGCGCGAGCGTTCTGCGGTACTTCCACATAAACCAGCCCGCCGAACGCGCTCGCAAGCGAAAACTGAGTTTCTCGAACAGGTACGGAGACCGCAATCTCCGGCGCGCGCTTCCATTCGTTTAGGTGCCAAAGCGTGTCGCTGTGCGCACCAATCCTAACTCGCAAGCTCGCTTCGATCGCTGCGCTTGTCGTGCGGATCTGGAGCGGCTTGCCTGGCAGTGCGTAGAGCCCCGTGCTGTGCCACCGCGTTCGCGAGGTGTCGACGCGAAACGTCTTAACGACCGAGACTGCGCTTGATGCGGGTACTCCCGGGAAGTCCGCCGCTGCAGGATGTGCCGTTATCTCAGAAGGGCCCAGGCTTCGAAGCTGCGTCAGCTGCAACGATAGCGATACGCGGGGACCTACGTCTTGAACTCGTATGGGGTTTTGCTGGGTTGGAACAGCAGCCTGCGAGGACGAGAGAGCGCGTTCAAGTCGAATGATGAAATCGTGGTTGCGACTTAGGGTCGCAGTTGCGCGCGTAAGTGTTTGCCCTGCTTGTCCGGTAGCCTGCCCAGAAACAACGGCATCAAGCGCTCTCAAGGCGTGAGCGGTCGCGTGGCCAGGCTGTGCAAGATAGCCTGCCGGTGCGTTGCGCTCAAGGTATCCGTCTGCCCAAACGATTCCCATTTTCTCGGTGATGACGTTGCCCGGGTGCTCGGCAAGCGTCTTCCCCGGATTCAACTGTAACCATCCCCAGCCGAGATTTGCGATCATCAGCCCTCCGCCGTTCTCAACAAACCTCTGGATCGACTGCGCGTGGAGAGCCGCGCTGTTCGCGGGATCAATAATCAGAAGAGAAAGTCCGTCAAGCGCGCCGAGGTCAGATTCCGAAAGGGGTCTTGACTCAATGCCCTCAGATTGCAATAGCTTCGACATATCGCCTGCGCGGTGCAAGCCAACCACACCGCTTCCGCCTCGCGCCCAGTTAATCGCGTTTCGCATGAATCGCCCCGTTTGTCCCTCGGCGAACATCGCTTCTCCAAAGTACCCGCCGTGTCCAAACACAACGACTTTTCCTTGACCATACTCCGCAGTCGCGATTACCGGCTCCACAAACTGAGACAGCTTTGCAGCAACAACGACCTGCGCTCTTTCGCCAAAGACCACGAGCGGCCCAGGGATCCCAGGCGCGCCAATTTCGGAGACGCCGACAAGCAGCGGAGACGAAAGAGCAGCTAACGCAAGAACCATCTTTCCATCTTACCGGCGCGAACCTGTCAAACTGCGCGCGATGACAACCGGTGTTCACAAGTTCATTCTCCCTAACGGGGTCCGCGTAGTCTGCGAACCGATTTCCTACGTGCAGTCGGCGGCGATTGGGGTTTGGTGTCAAACGGGAAGCCGCATGGAGTTAGAGGCAGAGGCCGGGATCAGCCATCTGATCGAGCATATGCTCTTCAAAGGGACCGACCGGCGAACTGCCGAGCAGATCGCTCAGGATATCGAGGGACGCGGGGGATCAATGAATGCGTTCACCGATCGGGAAATGACGTGCTATTACGCGCGGGTACTCGCAGACGATGTCGAAAATGCACTGGATGTGTTGAGCGACATGTACGTCAACTCACGTCTCGCACCCGACGACTTGGAACTCGAGAAGTCGGTTGTCCAAGAGGAGATTCGCAAATACGAGGATTCGCCGGAAGACCATATTCACGATTTACACTCGAGGATGCGCTGGGGCAATCACCCACTCGGCAGACCGATCATCGGGACTCTCGAATCCGTCGGCGGGTTTGCCCGCGATGATTTGACAAACTATATGTCGCGGCGATATGTGGGCGGAAAGACAATCGTATCCGTTGCGGGAAATGTCGATCCAAACCTCGTGCGAGATCTATCAGAGAAGTTCCTGGATCCGCTTGCGAATGATTTTGATTTGCCCACCGAGCCACCTCCAGTAAGCAAGCCTGGCGAGCATCTTATGTCGAAAGATGTAGAACAAGTACACTTTTGCATCGGTGGAGACGGAGTGAATGTGTACGATGAGCGAAAGCACGCGATGCTGGTACTCGATGCAATCCTCGGGGGAAGCATGAGTAGCAGACTGTTTCAGGAGATTCGCGAGAAGCGCGGCCTGGCCTACTCTATTGGAAGCTACACGGCGCCGTACCGAGAAGCAGGAGCATTCACGATCTACGGAGGTACCAGCCCAAAAACCTTTGACGCAGTGCGGTCCATCGTGGCTGCAGAACTCGATAAGATCACCCAGTCGAAAGTCGGTGAGGATGAATTGGAGCGCGCCCGGAGGATGCTGAAAGGGAGTGTCGTCCTTGGGCTGGAGAGCATGAGCGCGAGAATGACCCGCATGGCAAGAAATGAGATGCTGTACAGTCGAGACATCCCTGTCGAGGAAACCCTGGCGAAGGTCGCCGCAGTGAGCGCGGAAGATGTCCAAGGGCTCGCCACGGAGCTTCTCCGACAGGAGGGGCTAACGACCACGGCGATCGGCCCATTCAAAGGTCAATGAGGCTTTTTCGCTCGGACTGGCCGGGGCGGGCGGAAATGGGAGTAATATCCGGCAAATCAAGCGGCTAAAAGGATGCCTGAGGCGTCCTAAGGAAGGAATCACGTTGCAACAAGATTCATCAGCGGAAAAGCGACTGTTAGACGCTCTGGCGAACGGTGACGCGGCCGCGATTGGGGCCATTTACGAACTCTACGGAGAGCGGATTTTCCGCTACACGTTCCGAATGCTCAACAATCGCGCCGATGCCGAGGACGCTACGTCTGAGACTTTCCTGCGAGTGCTGCGGCGCTCGCGGGATCTTCGCGCCGATGGGGCATTTCGAACGTGGCTGTTCCGGATAGCCAGAAACCTGTGCATTGACAAACTTCGGCAACCTATGCTGCTGGAACTGCCCGTGGACGCCACAGTCGGGTCGGGTGAGGACAAGGCCGCGCTGAGGATTGCGGTTCGGCAAGCTCTGAGCGATTTGCCGACGGACTACCGAGATCCGCTCATTCTGTGCGACCTTGAAGACATTTCGGCTCGGGAAGCCGCTGAGATACTGAACATTTCGGTCCCGGCCCTGAAGTCGCGACTCTATCGCGGTCGGCGCGCGCTGAGAGACAAACTCGGCGCATCTTTGGAGAAAGCTTTATGAATGTGAATGATGCAAGAAAACTAATCGACCTCTTTTTGGACGATGAGCTTCCGGCAGAGTTGGCGTCGGAATTCAAACAGGCGATGTTTGATAGCCCTGAACTCAGGTCCGAAGTCGCGTCGCTGCGCCAATCAAGAGAAGCTCTGTGGCTCGCGTACGACGGCGACTGGATGACCGAGGACGAGAGATGCAGGGTGCTGTGCCGAATTCTTGGTGAGGCCGCCATCTCCCAGGGTGAAACCGCATACGATCCCGCCCCTGCCCAGCTCCAATTACCACTTAGAAAGGAGGCGTAGCCCGTGACGCTCAATTGTCCACGTAGAGATCTGCTCGATGCCGTCCAGCTGGCTGGCGTTGCGTCGGGTGGCCGAACAACGAATCTGCCCGTCTTTTCCTCGCTCCTGTTTGAGGCCATGGATGGCCGAGTGCGAATCGTCGGTTGTGACGGTGAGATGTGGGTCGAGCGGAAAATGCCCGCGCAAATATCCGAAGACGGTTCGCTTGCGGTGGGCGCCCGGCTGTTCACAGACATCCTGAGTTCTTTGCCGGAAGGCGACGTTCGAGTCGAGCAGCCTAACGGCACTTCACTGCGGCTATCCCTCGCAGCGAGCGAGTACCGAGTCGTCGGCATGACGCCGGAAGACTTCCCGGAGATACCGACTGTCGCAGCGGAAACGACGCTGAAGATGAAAGCTTCAGATTTTGTGAAGATGGTCGATTCGGTGGACTTTGCGGTTGCGAAAGAGAGCCACGGTCGCCCCTATCTAACCGGAGTCTTGTTCAAATACGATGGCGAAACGCTCCAGGTAGTCGCGACGGATACGCACAGATTAGCCATACGCACAGAGCCTTTTCCTGCGCTGGGACCTCCCGTACAAGCGATCGTGCCGGAGCGAACGATTGGCGTGATCCGCCGGCTGCCCATCCCGCCCGAAGGCGAGTTGACTCTCACTTTCGGCGGCAACCGCCTCATGGTCGAAGCAGATGGCGCGCGCGTCGTCACACAACTCTTGGCTGGCGATTACGTTCCCTATGATCGAGTCATCCCCAATTCACACACTCGGTCCTGGATGATGGATCGCGAATCGTTTGCCGCCTGCTTGAAGCGATCTGGCGTTTTGGCAAAGGACAACGCAATGCGCGTCGTGCTCAGCGCGAAGGGTGGAGTCGTGACGTTCTCGACCCGCAGCGAAGGAATCGGCGAAGGCAAAGACGAGATGGAAATCATTCAAGAAGGGGACGACTTGGAAATCGCTTTCAACGGCGGCTTCTTGTTGCAAGCTCTTGCTCCGATTGAAAGCGACGGAGTTCTCTTACAGCTTACAGAAAACGATCGCTCAGCAGTCATAAGACCGAGCGAAGCGGGCAGCGGCTACTTGTGCGTTGTCATGCCGATGGCGCTCTAAGCGAGTAGGCTTCATCTAAAGGAAAGCTGGATGCAGTGAAACTATCTGCATCCAGCTTCTTGTTATCCGCCGACTTCTTTATTCGTTGGATTTCGCTTCTTCGGGTTTCTTCTCTTCTGTTTTCTTTCCGTCAGCCGTCGCTGCCATCGCCTTGTCCGCGCAGCCACAATCGGTGCAATACATCTTGCTGCCGATTTCTTTCATGTCTTCCTTCTTATGATCCATGCTGCACGTTTCGCAAGCGAGCAACGCAGCCTGAGTCGTTTCGGTCTCGGTGTTGGGTGCGGCCGACTGCTTTCCTTCGGTAGTAGTCGGAGTGTCCGCGGGAGCATCCTCCTCGGCATTGCAGCCCACAACAAAGACAGCGGCGAAACAAGTCGCCATCACAATCCACTTAGTCATATCTGTACCTCCTGGCAAGGGTCCACCTTCAAAGGTAGCCACCCGATGCACAGTTAAGAGACGAGTCGCCGATCGGTTCCGTTGCAGCTTGGCAGGCAGCGAACGGCTGTCCGATTAGATCGCGTCGGCCAACTCGAATTCGTCGTGAAGAGTGCTTACCGCGCGCTCGCAATCCGTTTCGCTAACGAGCAGCGACACAGACAGGGGACTGTCCGTCGACTGGAGCACGTGAATGCTTGCCTTTTGCAGACATCCCATAACCTTTTCATAAATACCGGGCTGATTAAGATAGTCATGGGCGATAACCGAAACCATGGTGCAGTTTTCGGTTAGCTTTGCCGCGCACTTTCGAATCTCGCCGAACGCGGTATTGCCGGAAAGCATTCTTTCTTGCGCGGCGACTTCTGTTGAACCTGCGCGGCCAACCTGCACGATGTAGGTGCGCGGCGATCCATCGAGCAGCGGAATAACTAGTCCGTCGAGGATCTCCTTTACATTCGGTAACTGTTTTCGTGGGACGGCAAAACCGAAGTTGTTCGGATGTACATTCAGCATGAAAAGGTTGATTCGATAATCCGCCATCAACTGATAGACCTTCGATTCGAGAACGCACTTGTCTGCGCCGAACGGCGCGTCGAACTGGAGATAAACGAGCTTTCCTGTGTGAGTGACACCGGTGACGCGCCGCCCTGGGAAGTTTGCGCGCGGCACAACTTCGGTTCCCGGCTCGTCGGTGAAGGTGCACTTCAAGTGCAGAGGGATGCCGAACTTCATCGCGATCTCGGCGGCTCGCGGATGCACGACCTTCGCGCCTTGGTGCGCGATCTCCGCGATCTCCTCGTAAGTCATTTTTCCGAGGGTCGGCGCAAACGGAACCATCGCCGGGTCGCTCGTCTTAACGCCGTCGACGTCGCTATAGATTTCGACAGCGACCGCGCCAAGCGCGGCGCCCAGCGCGCTCGCGGTCGTATCACTTCCTCCACGGCCGAGAGTCGTGATCTCTCCATAAACTGCGTTCTCGCTCGCTTTTGATCTGCCTTGGAAACCGCAGACGACGGGGATTTTTCCTTGTCGGAGCACCGAAAACACGCCGTCGGGCAGAACTTCGATGATGCGCGCGTTGCCGAAGGTGCTGTCGGTGACGAGGCCGGCTTGGCCGCCTGTCATAGCGCTTGCGGCGTGGCCCATGCTTTTGAGCGTCTGCGCGAAGATGCAGGTGGACATGATCTCTCCGCAGCAAAGCATTAGGTCGACTTCGCGGGCGTCGGGCTGGACCAGGGGATCGACGTCGTGGAGCAGGCTCATGAGTGTGTCGGTTGCGTAGGGCGCGCCTTGGCGGCCGATCGCGCTGACGACGACGACGGGACTGAAGCCTGCTTCTTTCGCCGAAATCACTTTGTGAGCGGCGAGCTGCCGGGACTCGGCGGTGGCGACGCTTGTGCCGCCGAACTTCAGCACTTTAATTTGCATCAGACGGCGTCCACCTTACCGATTAATGTTTCGAGCGCTTTCGCCGCGGTTTCGGCGAGCGAGGCTTCGACGACCAGGAGGACCGACGAGTGCATATCTCCGACGCTGTCGATGTTGGCGCCGGAGCGGACGACGATTTCGGCGACTCTGGCGACGAGGCCGCTCTCGTCGCGGATGTTTGGAGCGGTCACGGTTATGATCGCTCTGTTCTTGACCGCTTTAGCTGTAAATCCCGCGGCGCAGAGGGCTTCCTCGGCTTTGGTTCCGTCGTCTTCGGGGACGAGGAAGGAGAAGCCATCGAGGGATAGCTTTAAAAAGTCGATCGAGAGGCCGGCGAGGGCGAGGCGGCGGAGCGCGAAGAGCCTCTTTTCGTCGGAATCAGCCTCGGGGATGCTGGTTACGATGACCAGGGAGTGGCCTTGGCTGACCTCGACGGATGAGATGCCTCTCTGGGTTTCGAAGGTTGTTTGGTGCTTCGCCGACACGAGGCGGATTATGGCGCAGGCGGGGCGGTTCGGCCTGTGGAGCCCTCATCGTCCTGACCGTTCTGTTTTTTGGCGCTTCTTCTTGGTTGACGCGTTTACGGTTTTGGAGTCTCGTCTCGAGAGACTCATCGAACTCATCACGCTTATTATTGTTAACGCGTCGGTTTCTCGTTTTGTTGAACGTGGGGATTTGGGAATTTCCTGGGAATCTCCTGGGAAAGTGTGTCCCCTTGTGTCAGGTCGGTTTGGATGGCTCTTCCTGGCTTCGCCCGGCATTAAGGTCACGGGGCGGTCCGAGGTCAACCATCGGGCACGCGTCAAACAGGGCTACGCTACGCAGCAAACTGGTCACTGAACTTCTTGAAGAATGCACCCAGTTCTTGCCGGTCATAGTATCTGGCGACCGGTACTCTTAGTAGCTCCAGGCCCGCCGCTCGAAGCGCGGTGTCCTTCACTGCGTCAGAGTCCCTCTGCTTCGCCCTGCGATGGCTTGCGTCGTCGAGTTCAATCACTGCGCAGATATGAAAGTTCTTGCTTCTGACGACGACGAAGTCCAAGTGCCTTGACTTGATCCGATTGCGAACTGTGTTGCAATTCGTTTTAGCCTTGACGAAGTCTTCCAGCCTAACTTTGGGACAGAGGTACAGATCTGTGGGCAAAACTTGGTTAGCGCACGTGTAGAAAGCCAACTCGGTCTCAGTAAGCAGGCAGTCCCTGGGCGCGATCCCCGTCTCAAGTGCCATAAGTGCGTTGGCAGCCTGTGCCCCTTCTCCTGTTTGCGCTGGCTCACGATTGCGCCAGAAGTAGAGGGCGGCTAGCAGCACGAGAAGGGAGAAAATCCAAACCACAATCTTGATTCTTGGTTACTTGAGATTCTCCCTGGAGCGATAGCTCGGCGGGCCAGCCGTCTCCCGGCTGCGGCCGCACAGGTGTCGGTAAGGGTCATGGCAAGGTTGGCAAGCCGATTCTTTGGAGATAGTTGAAGGTGGGATCGTAGAACTCAGGAAGCCTCGTGTGGTCAGAAGCATCCCCTTCTGGAACAACAATAACCATGCCTTGCCTCGCTCTTGTTAGCAATACCCTGTAGGCATTCTTCTGATAACGTTGACGGTCCTCGGCCCTTATGCGATGCCACTTGGAGCCAACGAAGTCGAAATTCTGCCAGCCAGCTTCAGTGTATCGGAAGTCAGCGTCCCATGTTACGCACGTCCAGTCCAACTCGAGACCCTGGATATGAAACTCTGTTGCCACATCTTCCATGTAGTACGACGACCTGACATCGTCCTTGCCGTCGAGAAACCAATGTATGGGATTGACTGGCGCACGAACGTGAATTCCATGAGGCCTCAGTCTTTCGGCGGCCGAAGAAACTAATACTCCATATCGTTCACTGCCTCTTGCTTGCTCGCGTATCCAAGTCTTCGCCGCCGAAAGGCTCCTTGTCAATACAATCGGGAAGGCATCCTGACAGTTTACGAGGCTCGCGCGCGCATCGCTCTCGTCAAATTCAAGAAGCGACCGTACGAGGTGCGAGACGTTTTCAGCACGAAATGCACGCATTGAGGCAAACAGGTGCAAGGATTCATCCCTTGTAACCCTGTTTTGCTCCTCGAGCTCCTGCAAAATGCTGCCTGGGTCGAACTCAGCTTCCTCAAGCTGTGGCGATATATAGATTTTCCAGTCAGGAAAACGCTGCAAAGCGTGAATCCACTCCTGAATTCCACCTTCTCCAGTATTGATCTCTTGTCCGCCACCAACAAGACACACTACCACCGCCCAATCCTTGTGCCTGTCGAGACACGAGATCAGGAACTGGGGCTCGGATTGACCAAAGTCAATCCGGTTGCGCTTGCGCTTCATGAAGTTTTCCGTCTGTTTTAGATTCCATGCTCGCTGAGCTTCGTCGAAGAGCGCGACGTGCTCTATTGGCGGCTTTGCATCCCGTAGGCATTCATCTCTGAAGTTATGGACGTTCTGGATAAACTGCTTCACCCTAGATCTTGCTTCGCCCTTTTTCAAGCGCTTTCCCTTCTGGCGTTTTTGCGCTACTGCATCACGGGCCAGTGCTTCGCGAAGCACAGCAACGAGAGGGCCGTTGCCCGAAAGAAAGACGCTGTATAGTTCGCTCTTTGAATCGGTGTGACTGTTCGCAATATTCAGCCCAACTAACGTCTTGCCCGCGCCGGGTACGCCTGTCACAAAACAGATCGCCTTCTGGGAGTTATCGTGAGAATTGTTAATGATCTTCGAGATAGTGTCCGAAGTCACTTGCAAGCTGTCTCCAGCTGCATCGCTCCGCGAAATCTCTTGAACGGAATGGCCGCGGTACAGTGCCGCTGCTGCCTCCACAATTGTTGGCGTAGGGCTGTATCGACCATCGATCCACTCCTGCGGATCGATGGCTTGTCCACCGTGCAGGGCGAGCGTCCTGCTGATTGCATCTCGAAGCTCGGACGGGGCCAAAAGCTGTGGATCGAATCGTTCAGCAGACGGGAGCTGCCGCCAACTGCCTTCATCAGCATTCGTGGCAATCAAAACCGGAACGAGGATTGCTCTCTGGCTTGGCTCGTGAAAGTATTTGAGGTCGAGGGCGTAATCATAGACTTGATCAATTGCTCCCCTATCGAAGGTGCTCGCTCCAACCTTGAACTCGACAACGAACACGCAGCTGTCTATGATCAATATCGCATCTACCCGCGATCCCATTCTGGGGATCGAGTATTCGAGGATTACGTGCCCGTCGCGATTGGTAAGTTGCTCCTTTAGGATGGCGATCTGCTGAAGCCAAGCATCCCGCTGTGTAAGAAGCACCGTATGATGTGCCCCTTCAGCCATTGTTCCAAGAATCTCATTAGGGCTTGACCGAAGTAAGTCTCGTATCGGCCCTGCATAGTAGTACCGGTTCACGCGCCCATACTTTGGCACATAGGCTCGCGCTTGCTGGAAGCCGATGTTGGAACTAAGCCTTGGACAACGTGAAGACGGCGAGCAATGATCGAGTCTGTCCACTGGAATACAGTCAGGAGCGCGGTGCGCCTCGACGGCAGAACTTCTGTGCGGCGCCAGGTCATCTACCCCTCACTCCGCAGGGTAATCTCGGATGGTTGAAGTACTTTGTTGCGGTCACTGACAAGAGCTGGTTCCGGCAGCTCGCGGAACAGCAGCCGAATGAGGTGAACTTTTGGCGACCAAGCGGAGCCAAATTCAAAGCGCTCGATTTGGGGGAGCCGCTTCTCTTCAAGTTGCACAGCCCAGATAACTACATCGTGGGTGGTGGACACTTCTTGCGTTACTCTCAACTCCCTGTATCACTGGCTTGGGAAGCCTTCGGTCCTAAGAACGGAGTCCAGAATCTGGAGCGGTTCCTTGACCGTATCCGAAAGTACAGGCGTGAAGCTTTCAAGGAGGCCGATCCGACAATTGGGTGCATCATATTGGTCGAACCATTCTTTCTTCCAGAGGGTAGCTGGATACCAGTGCCACGTGACTGGCCAATGAATGCAGTTCAGGGGAAATCTTATTCGACGGCGGAAACCACGGGAGCGCTCCTTTGGCGACATGTAGAGGAGCGGTTGGATGGACGCCAGGGGCTGCGTGTTGGAGAGGAGGCTGCTCGATATAGACAAAATGAGGTGCGCCAGCGCCTTGGGCAAGGCGCATTTCGAGTCGAGGTCACAGAGGTTTACCAAAGGCGTTGCGCAATAACAGGCGAGCGCACTCTACCGGTGTTACAGGCTGCGCACATCAAGCCCTATTCGATGAATGGACCGCACAGAGTCGAAAACGGATTGTGCCTGAGAGCAGACATGCATATCCTTTTTGATCAGGGCTACTTGACTGTTACCCCCAACATGGTCGTGGAAGTGAGTCGAGAAATAAAGGAGCGGTTCGAGAATGGCCGTGATTATTACGCCTATCATGGCCAGAAACTCTCGGTGCTGCCGCCGTCGGAATCTGATCAACCGGCTCGCGAGTTCTTGGAGTGGCACAATCAGCGCATGTTCATCACATGATAACGCGTTTGACCTTCACTTCGACCACATACTGCCGTTCAGTCACGGGGGCTCGAGTCGGGAAGTTGGGAATGTGCAGTTGCTGTGCGCGCGGCATAACTTGGAAAAGAGCGATAGCATTCGTTGATCGCCGATCCGTCCGGACACAAATGGTGGATGGGTATGACGATCGCGAATCCGCCGAGCATGGATGAAGAGGAATTGAAAAAGACGTTCGGAAACGTGTAGTTCGAACGCCGCGCGATCGCAACTACTCCTGCCGCTTCCTCATCACTTCGGTCGTGAATCCGCCGATGATGTTGTCGCCGTCCACGATAATCCAATCGCTGATGTCGTCCTTTGCGACCGTCACAGCGTCTCCCAGCGCAATGCCTTCGACGGCGACCGGATTGTTGCCGATTTTACCGTGAAACTTTCCGTCTCGAAACTCGGTCACGTCGACCCAAATGTGCTCGCGGCTTCCATCTCGCGCGGGAAAGGGCTTTTTCACGCTGAAGTGCATCATCGTCGGCGACGGATTCTGCAGGTGCGCGATGAATTCGTCGATACTGCGCCGTGCTTCGGCGATAGCCGCTGCGATTTCAGGGTCGTTCTCTTCGACCGTGAAAACGAGCGGGTCGGATTCATCGCGCGGTTGGCCGTCGCCCTGCCCGCACCCGGCGAGTAGGACGGCGAGCATCAACGGTGCGAGCAACAGCACTCTCATATGCGCAGTTTAGGCGCTCGCGGTGGGGATTGTCAACCGGCGGGTGACCGTAGCTTCGCCCGGGCAAACGCTTAAGGGGCAGGAGCGCGGAAGAAGAATCGCGCCGATTGCAACTCAAAGGGAGAAACAGGCCGTTAGCGGTATGCAGATCATTTCCTTCGACCTGTTGCCGCCCTAAACGCGCTAGCGTGTTTACGGTACGTGCGTCATTACAAACAGACCCCCCCTGTGGGTGCTTTCTCGGTAGTGCCGCAACTGTAACCGCTCGGAGTTTCCCCGCTATTCCGCCAGAATCTCCTCCGCCATTGCGAATAGGGCGGGGTTGATTTGTGAGTCGGACGCGGCGGCGTTTTCGTCGAGCTGTTTCGTCGAGGTTGCGCCGACGATGACGCAAGAGATTTCGGGTTTGCGAAGGCACCATGCGAGCGAGAACTGCGCCAGCGAGACTCCGGCATCGGATGCAAGCGACGCGACTTGCTGCACGCGCGACAGGATGTCGTCTGCGAGAAAGTCTTTCATGAACGCGCCTGCCTTTTCGTCTGCGCCGCGAGAACCGGTGGGCGGGGGCTGTCCCGGTTTGTATTTTCCGGTCAGTGCGCCTTGCGCGAGCGGCGACCAAACGATCGTGCCCATTCCTTCGCGCACGCACATCGGCAGGATTTCCTTCTCTATGTCGCGCGCGAGCATGCTGTATTGCGGCTGGTTGCTAATCAGCGGGTTTGCGTTGATTGCGCGCGCGACGTGGTTTGCGTCTGCGATTTGCGCAGCAGACCATTCGGAGACGCCCCAATACAAGACCTTGCCCTGCTTGATCAGATCGTCGATCGCGCGCACCGATTCTTCGACCGGCGTTTTTGCATCGTGTCGGTGGAATTGAAAGATGTCGAGGTAGTCGAGTCCGAGTCTCTTTAGGCTCGCGTGCACGCTTTCGGTGACGTGCTTTCTGCTGAGTCCTTGATCGTTTGGCGAATCGGACATTGGCCAATAGCATTTCGATGCGACGACGATGTGGTCACGCCTTAGGTCGGCAATCGCTTTTCCGAGCGCGATTTCTCCTTCGCCCCGCGCATAGGCGTCGGCTGTGTCGAAGAAGTTGATCCCTATGTCGAATGCGCGATGGACGATTTCGCGCGTTGCGTCGTGATCGAGTGTTCGTCCTTGTGTGAGCCATCCGCCGAGCGAAACTTCGCTGACTTGGAGGCCGTTTTTGCCGAGGCGGCGATACTTCATGGGTTGTGTGATGCTACCTTGCGTTAGAGCTCTCTGAATTCGACCGCTGTGCCTCCGAGCCGATTTGGATCGATCCTGGCGCATAGCGCGTGGCTGGCGACGATGGCGAGTCTGGACCTGGCGCGGGTCATCGCGACGAGCATCGCGCCCGCGTTTTGTTGGACTGCGTCGAGGCCGACGAGTATGACGACGCTTGCGTCGAGGCCTTGGAACCGGCGCACGGTTTCGACGAGGACGGAGTCGCCGGGGTCTCGCGAAAGATGTGCTTTCGTTTGCGGTTTTAGTTTTGCGATGAATGGTTCGATGGCATCGGACGACCACGCGCAGAGGACCGCGATTTCGCGTGCTGGCACGCCGCTTTCGACAATGCGTTGGATTTCCGCGCCGACTTCTTTTGCGATGTCTTTCTCGTCGGTTGGGATTAGGATGACTTGCTCTCCGTCGACGCCGTTGTCTGGGAGTTTGTATCTGTCGGAAACTCGGTTTGTCGCGGAAATGATCGGCGATGTGTTGCGGACGTTATCGGTTAGCAGGAATCCATACCAGCCCTTTGGCGCGATGCCATCGTGTCCATCGCCGAAGACAGATGGGAACGCGTTTGTTCCGTCGTAGATCTCTTGGTTTGGATCATAGAAGACATTGAGTTTTGATGTTTTGTCGGCGAGCATCGAATCGAGGACGACCCACCATTCGTTGTGGAAGTTTTGCGCTTCGTCGACGACGATTGCTTCGTAGTTGCGGTTCGGTTCTGTTGTGAATTGAAGGTTGTCTTTTTCGTCGAATGCGCTATCGCCAAACGTTTCTCTTGCGAGTCGATGAAATGTCATCACTTCGAGGATTGAGATATGTTTCGCGTTTTCTGCGAGGCGGTCGGCAAGCAATCGGTTGAAGCAGGTGAAGAGTGTTTTGAATCCTTGGGACGCGAGCCACTTCGCCTGCTCGAATGCGATGACGGTTTTTCCTGTTCCTGGCCCGCCGGCCAGCGCGAAGCGGCGAGCGAAGCGGAGGCCTCTCAGGACTCGGACTTGATCGGCCGTTAGCTCGAAGAGCGCGCTTTCTGCGTTTGTCACGCGCACGGTGGTTGGCGAGCCGACTCGGGTTGGTGGCTCGAGGATTTGCTCGGCGGCTTTTAGGACACTTGCGCCGTGGGTTTTTTTCGGTTTGGCTCCTCGA
This sequence comes from Fimbriimonadales bacterium, assembly GCA_041744215.1. Classification (GTDB taxonomy): domain Bacteria; phylum Armatimonadota; class Fimbriimonadia; order Fimbriimonadales; family ATM1; genus JAHCHL01. The sequence continues at coordinate 169,775 of JBGTLG010000033.1, forward strand.
TGGAAGTCGAAGATGGCGGGGATGACGAATTGGAGGCGGTCGAGGTCTTCGAAGTAGATCGTTTCTTGCGGGTCGATATCTGGGAATTGGTCTCCTGCGCGGTAGGCGTCGGGCAGGCAGACTGCTGTGCAGATGAGTACCCAGGGCGGATCTCCCCAGGATGAGAGGGCTCGAGGGAGGGCTTCGAGGAGGTAGTACTTGACCCTTTTTGCCTGGTCTTTTGGTGAGCGGATGGGGTGGGAGTCTCCGGCGCGGTCGGTGGACGTGAATCTGCCGGTTTCGGGGTCGTATTCGATGGCGCCTCCTTTGACTTCGAGGCACATGACGCCGTTGGCTGGGTCAACGATGACGAAGTCTGCCTCTGCGTCTCGGCTGGCTCGGTCGGGGGCGTGGTCGAGAAACGCCACGTTGTAGAAGACATGGACGTCTTCCCCCATCTGAGTGCGCAAAGCGTCCCAGACGCGCCTCTCCGCCTCAAATCGGGGCATTGCGGCTCGTTCCTGGGGGAACTGTCGGGGGTGCATGGTGGCCATCGTGTCTCTAACCTCTCCTCAGGTACGTTAGGATACTTATTCCGGGGCGCCTGGCGCGAGGGTGGCAGGCAGTTGACTTGGGGGTGCCCGATCCGCCATAATTCGCGTTCGCCCCTAACGAGGAAAGCAAACCATGTACGCAGTAATGAAGGCAGGCGGGCAGCAGCTCCGCGTGAGACAAGACGAGACCGTGACGATCAACCGGATTCCTGGGGATGTCGGGTCGAAGGTGACTTTTGATCAGGTGTTGATGGTTGGCGAGGGCGATTCGGCTTCGATCGGTTCGCCGCTGGTTGCTGGCGCGAATGTGGAGGCGGAGATTGTTCGGCAGAAGCGTGGTCCTAAGATTCACGCATTCAACTACAAGGCGAAGAAGAACGTTCGGAAGCGCTGGGGTCATCGCCAGGCGCTGACCGAGCTAAAGATCACGAAGATTTCGGCAGGAAAGTAAAGCAATGGCACACAAGAAAGGCGTAGGATCCTCGCGCAATGGCCGCGAAAGCCAGTCGAAGCGGCTTGGCGTTAAGAAGTTCGGCGGAGAAGTTGTCCGTGCGGGCTCTATCATCGTTCGCCAGCGCGGGACGAAGTTTCATCCCGGATCAAACGTTGGTATTGGCAACGATCACACGCTGTTTGCCCTGACAGACGGTTATGTTAAGTTTGAGGGGCCCGAGAAGCGACGCCGAGTCGCGGTTTATGATTCGCGCGACTGATCGAGACCGCTTTCTTTTTTTTGGACCTGCGCCCGCTGGCGCAGGTCTTTTGCTTTTTGCCCGGTACACTGTTGGAATGCTGTGTGCTGTGCTTCTGTTGGGATGTTCTTCGTCGATTCAAGAACCGCCGAATTCTTTACAAGCGAAGCTGACTTCGCTGCTTGATGAGAAGCGCGCGGAGTTCGATGTTCCCGCACTCGGGGCTGTCGTTGTCGCTGATGGAAAGATCGTCGCTTACTCTGCTGTTGGAACGCGGAAGTATGGCGAGGAGATTCCGGTTACGATTCACGACAAGTTTCACATTGGTTCGAACACGAAGGCGATGACGGCGGCGCTTTGTGCGCTTCTGGTTAAGGAAGGAAAGTTGAGTTGGGACACGAAGGCATCGGACGTGCTAAGCGGATTGGTTTTCCCGGATGAATTGCGAGGGGCGACGCTTGCGCACTCACTCACCCACCGCTCGGGGCTGATACCGAACGTGCCTTTCTCCGCTGCGACGAAGCCGGAAACTATTCGTGAAGCGCGGTTGCGCTACGCGCAGATGGCGTTGAATCTGAAGCCTGCTGGGGGCGTCGGCGAACAGTTCGCGTATAGCAATGCGGGCTACGTTTTGGCGGGCGCGATGATCGAGAAAATCACGGGGAAGGATTGGGAAGAAGTTATCCGCGAGAAACTGTTCGAGCCGATTGGGATGAAGTCTGCGGGATTTGGGGTTGCGGGAGAGGCTGCAAAGAACGACCAGCCTTGGCCGCACAGCGTTCGAGGCGGGGCGCCTTCGCCCGGCCCTTACGTGGATAACAACGCGGTTCTCGGGCCTGCGGGAACTGTGCACATGTCTGCGGAGGATTATGGCAAGTGGATGCTCTTTGTGCTGAAGCACGGGCCCAAGCTCTTGACATCAGCCGAGTTCGACGCGCTGCATACGCCTTCGATGGGTGGAGACTACGCGTTCGGATGGCTCCGTGCGAATCGGGGCTGGGGTGGTGGACACGTGCTCAATCATGCGGGGAGCAACACACTCAACTTTTTTGTTGCGTGGATCGCCCCAGCGAAAGATTTCGGTGTTGCCATTTTCACAAACGTTTCCGGTGACGTAGGGCCGCGCGTTACAGACTCAGTTGCGGCAGACGTCGTGACGAACATGGACGAGTGGCGATTGCGTTAGCCGCGCGCTGCCAGCAGCTTATCGAGGTATCTCGCCAAGACATCGTATTCGACGTTGACGGACGCGCCGGGCTGCATGTTCGAGAAACACGTCTGGTCGAGCGTGTGCGGGATCATCCAAACCGAGAATTCGTTTTGTTGTGGCTCGACGACTGTTAGGCTGACGCCGTCGATGGCGATCGATCCCTTATCGACGAGATACTTTTCTCCTGACTCTGCCACTTGAAATCGGAGCTCTTCTCCGCTTTTCCCAGGTTTGCGCCAAAGCAGTTTGCCGACCGTGTCCACATGACCGAGAACGAAGTGTCCGCCCATCGGTGACCCTGCCTTCAGAGCAGTTTCGAGGTTGACATGCGTTCCGCCAGGAATGGATCCAAGCGTCGTGCGATCGAGTGTTTCATCACTCAAATCAAAGATGAGTCCGTCGCCGCCGATGTGGGTCAAACAACAGCCATTCACAGAAACACTCGCGCCTGCTTCGACCGAAATCAACGAGGTCACCGTGACACGCGATCCGGATCTTGTCAGTACGCCTTTCGCCTCGATGATTCCAGTAAACATTAGCGCATTATCCTCGCAGTCACTTTGAAGTCGTCACCGAGCGGTTCGACCTTCATGTCCTTCAGTCGCCACGCATCTGCCAAAGCCTCGACTCCGCGCCCATCGAGCCAGGATCGTCCCGCTCCTAGAAGCTTCGGGGCGACGTGCAATTCGATCTCGTCGACTAGCCCTTGTCGGAAAAACGGCTCGAGCGTTTGGCCGCCACCTTCGACCAACACACCGATTACACCACGGCTTGCGAGTTGGGTGAGCAGTCCTTGCAGCGAGATTTCTTCGTGGATTCGCTGCGGTCGAATAGTAGCTACGTTTCGCTCTTCTTCGGACTCGGTTACCCAAACTGTTCTTTCCGGATCGGTTGTGAAGACTCGCGCGTGTTCTGGCGTGATTCCCTCGGGATCCAATACGACTCGAACAGGTTGGCTCTTCGCATCGACATCGCGAACGGTGAGCGCTGGGTCGTCATTGATGACTGTGTTCGCTCCGACAAGGACACAACCCATTTCAGCGCGCAGCTCGTGCGCGCGCTCTCTCGCTTGGTCACCTGTAATCCACTTGCTCTCACCGGATCGCGTGGCGATCCGGCCGTCGAGCGTGGTGGCTGCCTTTGCCAGCACGAAAGGTCGGCCGCGTTCATAGCGGGTGAGAAAAACTCGGTTGACGTTCGTCGCCTCGTCTTTAAGCATCCCTTCCTCGACCAGAACACTTTGTGATTGAAGCCGACTGGCGCCTCCCGCTGCATCCTGGTTTGGATCTTTGACCGCGTACACGACCCGCCGAATACCTGCAGCGACTATTGCATCGACGCATGGCGGCGTTTTCCCGTGATGACTGCATGGCTCAAGTGTTACGAATAGCGTAGCAGCGCGTGCATGTGCGCCCGCTTCGTTTAGCGCGATGACTTCCGCGTGATCTAAGCCTGCGGCCTCATGAAAACCAGTGCCGACTACTTTTCCGTCGAGAACGACAACACAGCCAACGCGAGGATTCGGAGCAGGAAAACCTCTCTTCGACAACTCGATCGCTTCGCGCATGAAGGCGAAGTCCGACTCAGTCATCCCCCTCTGATTCCTTCTTCTTTGGTTCCGGAATGGACGTGAGCAAGTCGGCCAGGTTTTGCATCGATTGCTCTTCGAATTCGCGCCGCAGTCGCCGCACCATCAGGATCGCGCTCGCAGCAGCGACGAACCACACGACGGCAACCGTGGAAACATAAAACGCCATCCGTGTTGCGTAGAGCTTCTTCGCATGAACTGATGCGGCGTCCGCCGGCATGGTTCCGACGAGCCATGGATAGCTCAGCAAGAGTACGACTCCTAAGATCACGAACGTCGTCGTTACGATGCGGAGGACTCGCATATTGCTCTCCTCAGCGCGGCTATGCGCTCGGCCGGTTCACCTGAGAATACAAAGGATCCGGCGACAAGAACATCCGCCCCTGCGGCGACGGCACTTGCTGCAGTCCTCGCGTCAATTCCGCCGTCGACCTGGATGAAGTGTTTCGGCGCGAGCCGCCGGGCATCCGAGACCTTTCGCAGACACTCGTCTATGAACCGTTGACCGCCCCAGCCTGGGTTTACCGTCATCACGAGAATCAGATCGACCAATTCAACGACTTCAGCGGCGGCATGAATCGGCGTGCCTGGGTTGAATGCGACACCCGCCTTCAATCCTGTTTCTCGAATTGTCTGCAAAACCCGGTGCAGGTGAGAACATGCTTCTGCGTGAACCGTGATTCTGTCTGCGCCCGCGTCTCGAAACATCTCGATCTGCGTTTCAGGATGATCGATCATCAAGTGGCAATCGAGAGGCTTGGTCGTCAGTGACCGGATCGCGGCAACCATCTGCGCGCCAAACGTTATGGGAGGCACGAACGACCCGTCCATCACGTCGACATGTATCCAATCAGCGTCGGAGGCCTCGAGCAACTCGACAGCTTCGGCCATACGGCCAAAGTCTGCACTCAGAATTGATGGCGCAATCTTTATGTTCAATCCAATGAGCCCCTTCTGTTAGGATACGTCATTTCAAGATTGTTGTTGTAATAGACTCGGAACGTGGCATTTTTCCCAAAACCATCTACGAGCGGAAGATCGACCACATCTCCATTTGAATGCTCACTCTCATAGACGACTTGCGGCTCTCCGCGCGCGTCTGTCATCTCCACCCTGACCATCACTTCAATCGTGCTGCGCACCGTAAACTGGAGCGACCAGGTGTTTGGCGTCAATTCCGCCACTGGAACATTCGGCCTGTCCGGGCGTTCGCTGCCGCTACTCACCGTTATCGTAATCTGGGAACCTCGCTCTACCTTTTCCCAGGGACCCGGGTCGGTTTTGATGATGAGCCCCTCTTCGAATCCGCGCGCGGCCTCGCGACGAATCGTAGGATCCAGTTGGAGCGACGCTGCATCGAGTCGCACTCGTCCTTCGGACAAGTGGAGCCCGCGTAAATCTGGAACTTCGACCATCCGTGTGCCAGCACTCAGCTTCACTTGAATCGTCGCACCTTCCTTGATTGGCGTACCGGGAGCAGGGTCCATAAAGAAAACCGTTTTTGGCTGCGGGTACCGCTCGTTGTATTCTTCTCCCGCATTGACCAATTCCAGCCCGAGCCCATTTGCAACCTGACGCGCCTCGGTCATTGACTTGCCAATAAGGTTTGGCGCGTCGATCGCTTTCTTTTGAGTCAGGTTGAAGAACACGTACCAGATGGCGAGCAGCGCGACCATTCCTGAGAGCGCCCAAACCAAGCCACGCAACCACCACGGGACATCGTCTGGTGGCGCTTCCGCAGCGAGCGGTATGCGCTTGGGTGTTCTGGGTCCGCTCTTCGCGTCAGCAGCTCGGCGGTCAAACGTCTTCTCGTGAACCGCGCCGCCCATTCGCTGTGCGCGTTTCTCTTTGTACGTCTGCGCAGTACGCGGTCCGTGCGCGTAAGCCTGCGTCCCTTCGAGCGGGAAGTCAAGACTCTTGCCGAACCGAAGCGCGTCGAGCAGTTTGCGCAAATCGCTTACGAGCGCACCTGCTGACGCGTATCTTTCTGCGCGATCCTTCGCCATCGCGCGCTGGAGGATTTCGTCTAGTACCTGTGGTACCGCAGGGTTCATCGCGCGGGCCGATGGAACTGGCTGTGTGGCGTGCTTTGCAATGATTGAAGCAGGCGTCAGTCCTGAAAACGGCATTAGGCCAGTAAGAAGTTCGAAGAGAATGATTCCAACCGCGTATACATCGCTCGCATACGACGGCAATTCGCCTTCGATAATCTCGGGAGACAGGTAGGGCGCCATTCGATTGAGCACCATCCCTCCGGCGCTTTCGCTTGCTCCGTAGCACTCCCAGAGTCCGAAGTGCATGACCGCAATACGCCCTTCGAGTGTCGCGAGCACGTGATCCGCGCAAAGATCGCCATGAGGCATGCCATAGGTTGCACCGTGCTCCAGGGCCTCGCAAATCCCGATCGCTATCTCGACCGCGACGGAGGGCGAAAAAGGGGCGAGCCTCTTGATTCTTTCCGACAGTGTCGTTCCTCTGACAAGTTCCGTTACTACGAAGGGGCGGCTCTCATGCTCGTCTATCTCATAAACCGTTACAATGTTTGGGTGGTCGATGACTTTCGTGCGCTCGACAATTTGCCCGAGCGTTTGGACAAAGTCGGGTTCCGATGCATAAGGCAGCTTGACCATGCGCAAGCAAACGTCGGAGTTTCTCACCCGATCGCGCGCGACGTAGTTATCGAAAACTGCCGATGAGTTCAGCGCTTCGATGACCTCGTAGCGTAGACGAACGAGCTCCCCGATCACGCTGTTTGATCCTCCTCGTCTTGCTTTAGCGATAGCGCGATTGCGCATACCAAGAGAATCCAGCCAATGATGATGTTGCGCGAATGCATGATGGAGTCGAATTCGCCGAGGCGGTTGCCCACGTAGTACCACTGCTGCATCAAGTTGCCACCGATAAGAATGACGAACGCGAACGCGGCAGCAAAAAAACGAATCTTACGCCGGCTCATCTTGCGTCTAGCACCCCACGCACGATATCGATATCGAGGTCTGCGACTAGCTTGCAGGATCCAACATTCTGAATCAGTGACATCGATACTAATCCGTTAGACGTTTTTTTGTCTCGACGCATAGCAGGCAACAGAGTATCGGCGCTCAGTCCATCAGGCAGTGCGTGCGGAAGTCCAATGTGCTCTGCGAGCGACCTTAGCCTGGATACTACACTCTCTTCTGTGAGACCGAGTCGAACCCCGATCTCCGCTTCCACAATCATACCAATCATGACGGCCTCGCCATGGAGAATGCCCTTGTAACTGAGAGCGGATTCGATCGCGTGGCCAACGGTATGGCCAAAGTTGAGGACCGACCTTTGGCCCGTCGTCTCGCGGGGGTCTGCCTTCACAACGGCCGCTTTGAGCTCCACGCACCGCGCGACGACGTTCGCAATATCTGGTTCCGGCGCTTCTAACATCTCGAGAAGGGAGGCATCAAAGACGAAGCCATATTTGACCACCTCTGCCAAGCCGTTCCGCATTTCGCGCTTGGGCAAAGTCTCAAGATGTACTGGGTCACACCACACGACCGCGGGCATATGAAACGCGCCGACAAGGTTTTTGCCCGCGGAAAGGTCGATTCCTGTTTTGCCGCCGTGCGCAGCGTCGACCTGAGCCATTAGCGATGTTGCGATCGCCATCCAGCGGATGCCTCGCATGTAGGTCGCTGCAACGAAGCCCGCGAGATCGGTAACCACCCCCCCGCCAATCGCGAGGATTGCGGATTTGCGGTCCGCGCCTTGTGCGGCGAGCCATTCGGACACTCGCGCCCATTCTTCGATGCTTTTGGTTGTTTCGCCTGGTTTCAGAATGAGCTTCGTCCCAAGTTTGAAACGGTGTGCAACGTGCTCTTCGACGTTTTCGTCGGTGAGCACGTAGAGTCGATTGATGTCTTGCTTCTCGATCTCCCTTGTGACGGCTCCTGCATCGAGGCGACCGAGTGTTGCGACGCTGTCGGGGCCAAAGCTGATTTGCTTCACCACCCGAGCCTCCCACGAAGATCCTCAACGACAATGGAGGGCGAAGCAGAGGCGTCGACGACGAAGTCTGCAGTCTCGTAGATCTCTTCGCGTTCTTTGAGCAATTCTCTAATCGCGGCCTCGATACCCGAATCCAGCTTTGGTCTTACGCTGGGCGCGTCAGCAAGGCGCTCGACGAGCAGGTTGACTGGAACACGGAGGTAGGCGAGTGGCGCCATCTTTCGCATTTGGACCAGATTGACGCTGTTGCAAGGGGTTCCGCCACCTGCGGCGAGGACGGACCGTTCGTCCAGTCGCACCGAAGACAGCGCTTCGCGTTCGAGGGCACGAAACTTAGCCTCTCCCTGCGTCTCGAAGATTTCGCGCACCGACATCTCTGCCCGTTCTTCGACCAGATCATCCAAATCGGCAAAGTTGCCCCCGACTCGACTGGCGAGCAACCTGCCGACCGTGGTCTTCCCGGAGCCCATCATGCCAATGAGAATGACGCCCATATACAAAGGATCGGAGCGGCCGGAATCATTTCCGACCGCTCCGATTTTAGCTTAGGACGGAGGTACTTGAGGATTTACCCACCAAAGCCTGTCTGGCCCTCTTTCACGATTGTTGGCGTGATGAGGATCAGCAGCTCCTGGTTGTCCACGTTCTTCGTGGATGACCGGAAGAGTTGGCCAATGATAGGCAAGTCGCTGAGGATTGGGTATCGCTGAGTGCTGAACGTCTCTCGTTTTCGGTTCAGACCGCCCACCACGATCGTTTCGCCGTTGTTGACTCGAGCCGTGACGAAGATCTGCTGCGAGATGATCTCGGGGAACTCTTCGCCTTGTGGCCCACGAACTGTGCCGGCAATTTCAGAGATGACGGGGCTAATCGTCATCGTGATCGTGTTGTCCGCGTTGATACGCGGCTGGACGCTGAGTCCGGTTTGGATCGAGATTTGGTTCAGCTGCGGCGCAGTAATGACCTGGCCGTTGCCCACCGAGATGATCTGGGTGAGAACGATCCACGTGTCAAGCTGCTGCAGCACTTGGGCTGGCTGGTTGTTGAGCGTCCTGACGATGGGGGCGTTTACGATTGTGCCGCCACCTTCGAGAAGCGCCGTTCTCAGCCTGCTGGAGAAGTTGCCGCTTGCCCAGTTGAAGAAGAACGGGTCTCCCGAGCGAGCCATCGTTCCGGGCGTATTGCCCATGAACACTTGGCCTCGCTGGAACAGCCAGTCAATACCGAGGCTTCTTGAGTTGTTTGCGGTTGTCGTTACGAACTCAACCTTGATGATCACCTGTTGGGGCACGGTGTCGAACTGTCGAATGATGCGCTCGAGTTGCGCAATCGCGCTGTCGGTGCCTCGCACGATGAACGAGTTGTCGGTCGGGTCGTAGACGATGTTGTCAATGTCCTGAGGGACGAAACCTTGGCCGCCTTGAAGTGTGACCTGGCCGCCTTGACCGAAGCCACCGCCTCCTTGACCGAGGCCGCCGCCGCCGCCTTGGCCAAAACCACCGCCACCCTGGCCGAAGCCGCCTCCGCCTCCGCCGAGTCCACCGCCACCACCACCTGGTGATATCTGATTGGCTCCGCCGGGTACGGATATCCCGCCTTCAGAGCCGCCGAGTGTTGTTGGCTGTGCGATGGGTGCGCCACCGGTCATCGGAGAGAAGGATGCCGCCTGCGACATGATCACGGGTTGGTCTGCGCCGCGGTTGATGTATGACGCGATGTTCATTTGTCGAAACTTCATCAGCGCTTTCATCTCGCCGAGCACGTCGACTTCGCGCGCGAAGATTCGCTCGAAGATGTCACGCGGGTTCCCGTGAAGGACCGGTATCTTCTTGACGATTCTCTCTTCCGGCGGAGTCTGGGGCGCGGTCATTTGATTGACCGGCGGGGCTGAAGTCTCCGTACCCTTGCGCCAGATGACATAGATGCCACCCGCATCGCGACGGTACTCTGCTCCGGCTGATTCGCAGATATAGCGGATCGCCTCGTCGAGTGTCGAGTTCGTCAATCTGAGCGTGATCAGGTTGTATGGCTGAGCGCTCGGCTTGAAGACGAACTGCAGATCAAGCCCGGTCTGAAGGGAGAGGGCTTTGGTTGCGTCCTGCAGTTCCGCGCCCTCCAAGATTAGGTCGAATCGCTTCTCCTGCTCGCCACCCTGCGCGAAAGCCGACGTTGCGGCACCGAGCATTGCGACTGCAGCAAGAATTGCGAATACAAAGCGAGTATGCATGTCCTCCGTTCTCCTTTATGATTCGTTGCTTGGACTGGCCGTACGAGGGACGTTAGCGTCCACCACCGATGTTTCCGCCACCGCCGCCGCCTCTGCCGGCACCACCGCCGCCAAAGCCGCCGCCGC
>JBGTLG010000034.1:0-8811 GCA_041744215.1 Fimbriimonadales bacterium
CGCGTTCGAAATCGTAAAGAAGGAGGTGTTTCTTCAGAAGTTGAACTACATCCACCAAAACCCGGTCAGGCGCGGGTTGATGGCCGTAGCAGAGCAATACGAATGGTCGAGTGCAAAGATGTATCTGAATGGCGAAGTCGAATCGGATGGAGCTCTCGTCTCACGCGAACGTAGTCTCAACAGGAGGACCAGTTGAGACATCTGAAGACGCCATGAACAGACAAGACGCAATAGATCGCAGTCCTATATCCGAGGGCCCGGCTCATCCGGCTTCAGCCAAGGTAGTTTCACGACTTGAACAGTTGGCTGGCAAGACAATCGAGGCTGTCACTCTCTCTCAACGAAAGAACTACGAGGGAGTGCATCAAAGTGAGCTTATTGAGATTCGCTTCACCGATGGTTCTTCGGTTCACATTGATTCGCACACGAATGCTTGGAACGTGTCGGGCGCGCATGGGGAATTCGATCCTGCGGAGTTCAACGTGTGCCTGTACGCGCATGTCGTCCCCGCGCGAACAACGAAGTAGCCTGGACTGATGGCAGCTTTGCTTTTCATGACGCTCGTGATGACTGCCGCGTTGGTGCAGCAGAAGCGGACTCTGTGAATGGCTTTTGCATCAAGACATACAGATCCAGAAGTGATCCGTGAAACGACGACGCGGGTTTGTTGCGTGATACAATGGAGGCATGAGGAATGTGGAGGTGATGGTCGTGAGTCGCCGGACGATCGCTGCTCTTGTCTGCGTGATCGTTTTAGCGGCAACTTTTGAGCACGCGTTGCTTTTCGTGCAGGTTTTCTTATTCCTTTGTGCTTACTTTTTGCTGGTGTGCGTGGTATCCCTTGTCATTGTTGGCGTTGGTCCTTTTTTGCGAGGAGAATTCAAGCGGGCAGATGTTCAGCCGACGGAGGAGTTCTTCGACACGAGATTCAATCCTGGGGCGAAGCCGGTTGATCTGCGGCAAAAGGTGTATTCCGTCAGGCACCTGTTAGACCATCACGGCCTGTAGCGAGGGTGAGCGGGGGTATCCTTCGCGCCGTGCTCGATCCACGTGTAACCCAGCTTGCGGAAATGCTGTGCAGTCACTCGACCCGTTTGGGTCCAGACGACACGGTGCTGATTCATGCGTTTGACATTCCGAACGAATCGGTCGCGGAGTTTGTGCGCGTCGCCCATTCGACCGGTGCAAAGGTGGTCACTCGACTGGAGAGTTCGGTTGTTCGGAGGCAGATGCTGTTGGGAGTCTCCGATACGAACGTTGAGACGATTGCGAAGTGCGAGCGCTTTGAAATGGAGCAGATGACGGCGTACATCGCTTTGCGAGGAGGCGACAACTCGCTGGAGCTATCCGACGTTTCTGGTTCGACGCTTCAAATGTGGCAGCGGCTTTATGGAGTTCCGGTGGTCTTCGAGGTTCGTGTGCCAAAGACGAAGTGGGCGGTGCTTCGTTGGCCGTCTCCGGGGATGGCGCAGTCGGCGGGCATGAGCACTTCTGCTTTTGAAGATTTCTACTTTAAGGTTTGTACGCTCGATTACGGAAAGATGAAAGTCGCAGTCGAGCCGCTTGTTGATTTGATGAATGCCACTGACAGAGTCGAGCTGAAGGGTCCAGGAACGGAGCTGACTTTTTCGATCAAGGGCATTGGCGCGGTGCCTTGTACGGGTCTGAGAAACATTCCAGACGGCGAGTGCTTTTCCTGCCCGGAAAAGGAGAGCGTCAATGGCGTTGTTCAATACAATACGGTTTCGCTTTATCAAGGAACTGAGTTTGCCGATGTTCGATATGTCGTAAAGAATGGGAAGATCGTGGAGGCTACTGCAGGATCGAATACCGACAAGCTGAATGAGATATTGGATACTGATGAGGGCGCGCGGTACTTTGGCGAATGGTCGTTCGGGTTCAATCCTTACATCCTGCATCCGATGAAAGACACGCTGTTTGATGAGAAGATCGCTGGCTCTTTCCACCTTACGCCTGGGAACGCGTATGAGGGACCGGGCGGAAGCGGCAACAAGTCGGCGGTTCATTGGGACAAAGTTGTGATTCAGCGCCCTGAGTATGGGGGTGGCGAGGTTTGGTTCGACGGGAAACTGGTCCGAAAGGACGGATTATTCGTTTTGTCTGAGCTTGAGGGTTTGAATCCCGATCGGCTGGCGTAAGGAATCCAGATGGAGTTCTTTGCTGAGTTCTGGCATCAGATTGTTCATCTGGACAAAACCCTGGCGGAACTGATCGGGCAGACGGGCAATTGGGTCTATGGGGTTTTGTTTGGGATCGTCTTTCTCGAGACTGGTTTCGTCATCTTTCCCTTTCTGCCGGGCGACTCGTTGCTTTTCACCGCAGGTGTTCTCTCGCATGAGGGTGGGCTGAATGTCGGGATATTGATGATCCTGTTTCCTTGCGCTGCGCTCTGCGGAGATGTGACGAACTACACCATAGGCAAGTGGCTTGGTCCTCGGCTGTTTAAGAATCCGAATTCGAGGTTAATGAATCCGAAGAACTTGGAGAAGACCCATGCGTTTATGGAGAAGTACGGCCCGAAGGCGATCATTATTGCGCGGTTCGTGCCTTTGATTCGCACTATGTGTCCGTTTGTTGCGGGAATGGGCTACATGACGTTCGGACGATTCATTCGGTTTAGCGTTATTGGCGCTATCGTGTGGACTGTTGTTTGTGTTGGCGCGGGCTACTTGTTTGGTCAGATACCAATCGTGAGGCAGAACTTTGCTGTTGCGATTCTTGGAATCATTCTCGTGACGATCATTCCTATAGCTTTTGAGATCGTACGCCACAGACGCAAGGCGGCCCGGTCGGCTCTAACGAGTGAATCTGCGGACTAGATCTGCGTGTTGCGGATAGTGAGAAAGCAGAGCGGCTCTTGAGGGCAACTCGAAGTCTTTGAAATCGAAACCCGGCGCGACGGTGCATCCGCAAAGCGAGTACACGCCTTGAGTGGTGGCGGCTTGCATCGTTGAAGGCGGAACGACATGCTGCGGTTGATGCGGACCGATCGTTGTTTGCTCCAAGCGGCCGTCGGAGTGTATCAGGTGCAGGTCGAGGGGGTCTCCGTCGTGGAAGTGCCACACTTCTTCTTGTACGAGTTTGTGAAACGCGGAGAAGTCGGTGGAGTCGAGCAGAAAGAGGATGGAGGTCGCTGCGGGCCGGATGCCAGATGGTGTTTCGACTTTCAGTGGCGAGCGATGCGTTTCGCGATACCAGCCGCCCTCCGGGTGTTCGCTCAGCTGGTGCTTGGCGATCAGTTCACGAACTGTGGGGTGCAACCTCTTCTCCTAACCCAACGTGCGCCACAGCATCATAGATGTCGTGGAAGACATTCATTCCTTCTGGCAGGTTTCCAAGAATTTCCTGTCCATACCTTTTCGTTGTGAGCCGTGGATCCAGGATAGCAATTACGCCCCGGTCGCTTTGGTTTCTAATCAGGCGTCCGGCACCCTGGCGCATCATCATCTTTGCGAGCGGGAGCGAGTAGTTCATGAACGGGTTGCCTCCTTGCGATTCGATCCATGCTTGTCGTGCAACCTGGGGAGGGTCTATTGGCACCTCAAATGGAACACGAACTAAGACGACGCAAGAGAGGGTGTCCCCTGGCGCATCAAATCCTGTCCAAAACGAACGGACCGCGAAGAGCGACGCGACGCGATCCTCGCGAAACTTCTCGCCGATTGTTGCGACGCCCGCTCTCCCTTGCAGATAAATTGTGAGCTCTTCGGGGACGTCGACACGATCGCGCACTGCCTCCATCTCTCGTCGACTATGAAACAGCGCGAGTGTACGTCCGTTCATCGCGCGAATGATAAGTGAAAGTTCGCGGGCTATCGCATCGAAGTAGTCATCTTCGGATCCTTGCTTCCGAGCGATGGTTGGGTCAGGGATCGAATTTTGCTTTGGCAGGTAGAGGGCCGCTTGCGCATGATAGTCGAACGGAGAAGGGAGCACCTCTTCGAAGTCTGGGCTGCAGCCTGTGATTTCGCGATAGAAGGCGAAGTCGTGGTCGAGCGCAAGAGTCGCTGACATCGAGACAGTTGGGAACCGGCTCCAGACCATTCGCGTCAGGGGTTCTGCCAACCCTACGGTGTCGTGCCGCAGGCGCGTGCCATCGTTGCTTCTTTCTGCATAACTGACCGAGATCCCTGAAGGTGAGAACAGGGAACGCGAACCGCTCCCGAACTCGCGAATGAACATTGAGTAGTTTCGGAGCGTGTCCTTCGCGTTGTCCGCGACGGTCTTTTCCTCCCACCTGTCGATGAGGTTCCCCATTACATCGATGAAGCGATTGACACGTTCTGCTACTTCGTTGGCGACCTCTTTGGCCTGATCGATCAGGTCTTTGGTTGACATCGACTTGACTTGTGGGTGGTCGCGCACTTCGTCGGGCGACGCGATCAGTATCCCGGGCTTTCGGAGAGACAGGCCGTATTCGTGAATTGACTTTGCGCATGCTGCGAGCGCAACACGAAAGTGCTCGCAGGCTTCAGTCCAGTCCTTCAGCGAGTTCGCTTCAGCAGCGAGCGGCAGGATGGCTTCTTCGGCTTTGTTGACAACTCCGATTAGGATGCCGATCCGCTCTTCGCTCAGCTCAAACTCAAGCGCGTTGAGGGCCGCCTGCGGGAAGTCGTGCGCTTCGTCGAGCACGATGAAGTCGACGTTACCAAGCAGTGACATCTCACCTTCACTCGAATCGCGGAGGATGGCGTCTTGGAGCACAATGCTGTGATTGGTGATGACAATCTCGGCGCGCTCCGCCGACCGCCTGGCGCGGTAGTAGAAGCACCTATCGTAGTGGTCACAGAGCCTTCCTGCGCATACTGGTGGAGCGGAAACGTCTTGCCACAGCTTCGATTGCTCGCTTGGGCGTTTGTTGACGAGTTTGCGAAACTCCGACTCGATTCCTTTCTCGGTTCGATAAGCAAATGTGCGCAACAGTTGCGGTGCACTCTGTTGAATGTTTACCAAGCACGCGTACCGCTGCCTTCCCATCAGGAACTCCGTTTTAGGCGGTTCTGCTTCGAACAGCGACATCGCGAGGGGCAGATCGTTTCGCCAATACTGCTCGGCCAGGACGTTTGTATAGGTTGCGATTACGGTTCGTTTTTTGGAGTGGATTGCGTGTGCTATGGCCGGTATCAGCGCTGCCAAGGATTTGCCAAGTCCTGTCGGCGCCTCGAACAGTCCGGTTGAATGCTCACCGATGCAGTCGCCTATCAACAGCGCGAGTTGCCGCTGATCGGGTCTGTCAATGAATCCAGGCTTCGTTGACAGATGTTCGAAGGCGGCTTCTATCAGCGCATTCGGTGCGGACAATTACAGGCCTTTTTCATTCATCATTTGGATGAGATCGGCGACCCGCACAGCGTATGCCCACTCATTGTCGTACCATCCAATGACCTTCGCCATGTTCTCGCCTATCGTCATTGTAAGTTCAGAGTCGATGATGCAGGAGTAGTCGCTTCCCACGAAGTCGCTGCTCACTAAGGGCTCTTCAGCGAGCGCTAAAACTCCCTCCATCGATCCCGTTGCGGCGTACATCATTGCTTTGTTGATGTCTTCCTTTGAAGCCGGTTTGTTGAGGGTGATCGTGAGATCGACCATGCTGACGGTTGGAATGGGAACGCGAACTGCAAAGCCATGCAGCTTGCCTTTGAGTTGTGGAAGCACGATACCGATAGCTTTCGCTGCTCCCGTGCTGGTCGGAATGATGTTTTGGCCAGCTGCTCTCGCCCTGCGAAGGTCACGGTGAACTTGATCCTGAATTCTCTGATCGTTCGTGTATGCGTGGATCGTTGTCATCAACCCCGCTTCAATGCCAAATGCATCGTCCAATACTTTGCACATTGGCGCGATGCAGTTGGTTGTGCAGGATGCATTGCTTATAACGTGGTGTTTGGCGGGATCATAAGTATCGTCATTGACCCCGAGAACGATCGTCGCGTCTTCGTCTTTTGCGGGCGCGCTGATGACGACCTTCTTGACGGTTCCGCCGAGGTGCTTGGCCGCACTCTCCCGGTCGGTGAAAATGCCGGTCGACTCAACAATCACCTCGACGCCTACATCCGACCAGTCGATGTTTGAGGGATCTTTCTCAGCAAATGAGCGGATACGGTGGTCATCTACGATGAGTGCGTTTTCATCGCTTTCCACGTCGCCCTCGAAGGGGCCGTAGGTGCTGTCCCACTTGAACAAGTGGGCATTGGTTTTTGGGTCGCTTAGGTCGTTCACCGCTACGACTTCCAAGACACCGGGATACTCTTCTATGATGGCGCGGGCGGTGAGTCTGCCGATGCGCCCAAATCCATTGATTCCTACTTTAACTGACATCTGGGGGTTGCTCCAGCCATGAGTATATCCCGCTCGGCGTCATAATCGAGTGTGCCCTCAAGATCTCCGTTGACCGAAAGGCGAAGCGGTCGCTCACGACCGCTGGCTGCATGGGTCTTTCCGGTCAGGAATGCGGGAAAGTCCATCCCTTTAATGCTTGTGATCATGCTTGCCGTTTTGTTGATAGCGGGCATCGTTTCAGTTATGAACTCCATTCCACTTTCTGTGAGAAATGTATACGGATACAGCAAGCACATCACTGGAGCGACACCGCGGGGCGACAGGAGTTTCTTCCCGAAGCTCAAGGAGCACTTCGAACAAAGCCCTGTTCCGATCGACCGAACAATTGTCGCTCGGACTGTTATCTTTAACGTAAAGAGCATCGTCGGGCCGTGGCCTTTTGTACTTCATGGCATAGGGAGCCAGGACGCGGGGTATGTGATTGAGAAGGTCGGGCTCAAGCTTGGAGAAGGCAGATTCCCTGAGGCCGGAAAACCCGAGGCGGTGATATCGCAGCGAGTTGCGAGGAATCTCGGGCTTTCGTTGGGCGATGCTCTTCTAAGGCCAGACGACGACAAGAACTTTTCGCCTTATGAGGTCAAGATCGTTGGAATTCTCGAAGGGCGAGAGTGGTTCGCTTTCTCCTCGTATGAGTACCTGAAGGAGAATCACTTTCCGCCCGTTGATGTCTTGATGCTCTTCGCGCCCAATCAGACCGAGCAGCGGAATCTCGATGCTTGGGCCGAGGAGTCTTTGCGCAGCCAACGCGCAATGGTCTACACGTATCCGTCTCTTGAG
Source organism: Fimbriimonadales bacterium (assembly GCA_041744215.1). Taxonomy (GTDB): domain Bacteria; phylum Armatimonadota; class Fimbriimonadia; order Fimbriimonadales; family ATM1; genus JAHCHL01. The sequence goes on from JBGTLG010000034.1 coordinate 7,135, forward strand.
AGGGATACGACTGAGACGTTTCGAATTCTCTTCAAGATCTTGAACGTCGTGGTCGGTTTACTGGTTACCGTTATCACAATCATGATGGGGATGTTGATCAACATTTACCTTGGTCAGCGTATCGTTGAGTTTGGGTTGTTGCAAGCGATTGGGTTCACGCAGCGGAGACTGATCAGTCGCGCGATCTTTGAAGCGGCTTTAGTAGTCGTCTTCGGATGGGTGCTCGGTGTTCTGGCCGCTGGGGCGCTTCTGTACATCATCCAGTTAGTGCTGATGGAGCCCCGTGGGTTTTATCTCGATCCGACCGATACGCTTGCGTATGCGTATTCGATACCCGTTCCGATTGCAATAATCGTTGCTGCTGCGCTCACGGTTTGGTGGCGATTTAGGAAGTTCGACCCGATCTCGGTCGTCGAGAGGAGGATCGCATGATCGAAGCACATTCTGCGAGCCTGATTTACATCGATCATGGCCGGGAGATTCATGCGTGCAGGGATATCAGCCTCGAAGTTCGAGATGGGGAGTTCGTCGGGATTCTCGGCCCAAGCGGAAGCGGAAAGTCTTCGCTGCTTTATATGCTGTCTGGACTCAAAGATCCTACTTTTGGAGAAGTCAGATATGGCGGTGCTCGGTACACAACTCTTGATGATGCGGCGCGTTCGAATCTTCGCTTGCGAGAGTTCGGCTTTGTCTTTCAGCAGCCTTACCTGCTTGGCTACCTTTCTGCCACCGAGAACGTCGTCTTAGCAGACTCCTCGTCCGAAGACGCTTATGAACGTGCTACGCACCTCCTCAATGTGCTCGGCTTGGGCGATCAGCTCAATCGGATGCCGAGCGAACTCTCTGGGGGCGAGAAGCAGCGCGTGTGTGTTGCCCGGGCACTGATAGCTTCACCCAAGGTGGTTTTCGCAGATGAACCGACGGCGTCACTCGATCACGCGGGTGGCGTTCAGGTCGTGTCGCTGTTGCGACGCCATCACCAAGGCGCGTTGGTCATGGTGACTCACGATCCTGCCATGTTGGATCAGGCAGACAGAGTGTTCTCAATCAGCGAGGGAACCGCTGTCGAATTGCTGAAGAAGTAGTCACTGAACTTTTGTTTGCGAAGGGCGTCCAAGCCTACAACCTTGCTACGAGGGAGAAAAAGATGAGAAAACTATTCACAATCATGATTGGGCTTGCGGTCGTTTCGGCAGCCCTTGCCGTCGTTTGGCACCGCGCCGAGGGGCGAGGAGTCATTGCCGTCGGGCCAGATGTTCCGGGCAGTTTCAATTTCCGAGTTGGGCAGGAAGGTGAGCACCTACGTGGTGAACTTCACTTTCAAGCAGGCAGGCTGAACAATCCTTTGGTCAGAATTGCACTTCCAAATGTTCGGCACGCGGAGTGGACGAGAAACGGTGTTCGATTCGGTGGACCTGGTGTGATCGAGCGCAACGGAAACCGTGTGGCTTGCATGGTATTCGCTTACGCCATCGATAATCGGCGCAGCGGGCACTCCGACGAAGACGGCGGCGAAGACAATCATCGCCCCGATGCCTTTGGCATTCGTGCTGTCGGACCCAATCAGCAAGTCCTTTTTGAGGCGGAAGGAATGCTCCGCGCTGGAGATGTCGTCGTTCGACACGGTCAATAGCCTTGTCAGGCCAGTTCCTCCTGTTCCGCGGCGCCCCCATAGGG
>JBGTLG010000035.1:0-47899 GCA_041744215.1 Fimbriimonadales bacterium
GCGCACCGCTCTTCGGGCAGCAGCGCGGGCAGCGAGCCGATTTCCGTCTTCTTCACCGGGCAGTCGCCTGGCGGCTACTCGGAAGAGCAGGCAGCTTAGCCTCTCCGGTTCACGACCCGCTGATTTGCTGGTGGCTTGGCACGGGTGTTAATGTACAATGCCCGCCGAGGTAAAGACATGCGCAGACTCTTCCATACACTTTTGGCTGGTTTCGTCGTCGTTTCGGGCGCGTTCGCGCAGTATCAGGACTGCAGTTGCCCAGGCTCTTGGGTCGCGGGCCAACATGACGGCAGTGAACAGTCGATTCCGATGGGACCGATCCTTATCGAGAGCAAAACCTCGGTAGATTGCGTACCGTTCTCGATCCTCGCCCATTCCCATTCCGAGTGGAAAACCGACATATGCGGGGAATCCGGGGGTTCTTGCGCTTCGCTGGCTTGGATCGAGCCGCTCCAGGCCCTCTACGACAATAGCGGGCTGGTTAGCCTTCCCGTAGAGCAGTACACGGTACCTCCTGGATGGGAAGCGAGAGAGCAACTGTTCTACACAATGGTAGGCCGAGTACAGTCATTCGATTGCGTAGAAAACAATGTTGTGCTAAAAACTCTTTCACGCGCAAGGTTTACAGATGTGAATATGCGGATCGAAGTCCGCATGTTGAAGATTCAAGACTGCCCTGTGCCCGAACCCCCAGTTGGACCAGGGACCGAGTGCGAGGTCCAATCAAGATGAACTTGGGAAGGGTTGCCGCTTTGGCATTCTGCACTGTACTATGCTGCTGCTCTGCCTACGCCCAACCTGACTTTTGGGCTCTCGTTCATGCCGACGATTCGTTGGCCAAGAAGACAATACTGCCGCTCAAGGAGTTCACAGAAGCGCGGAACGCAGCAATTGAACTCGGTTACGAAGTAATCGCAGAAGGCAAAATCGCATACTTTGTGCCTGTTCCTGCTTGGTCTGGTGGGCCTGGAGTGGCCATGTTGGATCTCCTAACAGATGCGATCGAGAGCGGATTCGATCGTCCCATCGACCCCTTGACTTTGCCCGGCTTTCAGCGCGATCACTTGGTGCGGTATCAGAAGCAAATGAAACTAGGAGGCGACTTAGGCGAACTGATGAAGAATTCACCGCTGAGGGAGGTCAAAGTCTCACTTTCAATCGATGTCGTCTTTCGCTCGGGTGACCGAAGTTTTATCGTTCCCTTCTCGCCGAAACAAATCGCAGGCCACTTCGGTCCCGCCAGGAAGGTAGAAACGATGCCAAAATCGGTTCCCGTCGAGTACCCAGACAGGCCGGAGCTCTTCGGACTAAGGTCCACGGATTTTGCATTGAGCGTTTCGAGGCAGACGGACTCCAATGTTTTTGATCGCATTTTCGAACGCGCCAAGGAGCTTGTCATGCGCCGAAGCGGCGAGGTGCTTCGTCAGATCGACCAAATGGTCGAGAGAGCGCTCGAAGCCGAGTTCGCTTCAGAAGATGCGAAGAGGTTTTTGGAGGGGGAAGCGATCGGCTTCGGCGACCTGCCGCGAGGCTTGCGCCAGTTTCTGTCGGATGGCGGAAGACGATTCCCACATTGGTTCGGACTTTCCGACCCGAACGACGCAGACTCATTCTTGGCGTCGTGCGCTGTGTCTGTTCGGCCAGGATTCTCAAGAGCGTTCGTCGATTTCACTATCAAAAGACCGAACGGGCAACCCGCCACAGTGAGCTTTGAGATCCAGGAAATCGCCAGGTGAGCCGCGGCGAGGAGCCTCAAGATGCAAAGTCAGCGGGAAGTCCGCATTGAGAGACTGAAAGCTGCCGCCTTGACAGTTTCGAGCGCTAGGGATGCGAGTCGCGCAGGGTCATCACCGTCGTCGGTCGAAAACTCCACCAACGTTTGTCCACGTCCGACCAACCGAGGCCCTGCGGCCCGAGCTTGGAACGCCTCGGGCATCGAATCAAAAAACAGATTCAGCGCGGCGACGGCCTCCGCGGCGCGAACGGTCGCCCGATCGCCCCTAAGCTCAAAGAGGGGCCGCTCACCAAAGCGCACCAAGACCGAGCCTTGTTGCTCAATCGCAACCGCCCTAAACGAAGTCGTGACCTTACTCCGCTCCATTGGGATTGAATGCTCAGCTAACAATTCGGCCAGCTTGCGCACGCGGGTGGCGCTTGGAGGGTGCGTGCGAAAGATCCCCCAGTCGATGCGTGGACTGCTCTTCTCGCGGAAAGCCAGCCGTTCCAAAAAGGTGAGCATCGCCACCGGATGGTAGTCGGTCTTTGTCATGTAGAAAAAGCCGGTTCGGTCGGCATCAAGCTCAGCGTTCTGACTCCAGCCACTAGTTAGCGACTGGCGAAGCGCTTGCGCTGTTGTGATCAGCGCGCCAGCGGCGTCTCCCCCTGAAAATATTGCTGCGATGATAACGGGGAGCGTTAGCAAGTCGACCTTGCTTCTCTCGCGCATAAGCGTGATAACGTGGCGATTTGCTGCGTGTGCCACTTCGTGTGCAATAACGGCAGCCAGTTCATCGTCGCTCTCAGCCTCGTTCAATAGTCCGACGTTAACATATATGAAGCCTCCGGGCACGGAGAATGCGTTAACATCGTTGTCGTCGATCACCTTGAAGACGTACTCGAACTGGTGGTGGTGCTTATCGCCGTAGATTGCGCCGAAATTGTAGGTGTTCGCAATCTTTGCAAGTTCAGCTCCGATCCTCTGAACTCGCTCAATGTGGACCGGATCTTCGGAAAGGCGTAGCTCTTTCTCGATTTCGGTGATGTACTCGCGCCCGAGCTTCGCGTCGGATTCAGCCTCACTCTTTCGCTTTTCGACGTCATCCTGCGCCGCCACCAAGGTTGGGGCGACGAGAAGAAGCGCGACAAGGGAGGCTATTGCTCGCATCGGGTTCTATTCTGACGTACCATCCGCCCAAGAGTGCCGTTGGAACTCCTCATTCAGGACTCCTGACAGACTACTAAGGGACACCTGCCCAAACTTGAAGTTGGTGTAAGGTAGGCGAATCGTCATCAGGCCGCCCCTGTGACGGCCACCTGTACTCGCAAATGGGTGCTGGGGTTGCCACCAAGGCGCCGCTGAGTCGGCGAACAAACCCAAAGGACTACGAGAAGGAGAGTTTCAGTGACATTGACTGTAGTGATCGCGAGCATGATGTTCGCTTATCCGGCGCTCGAAATCCAAAGAATTGACTATAACGAGAAGGGGCTTCTTCAGGGAATCACCCGCGCAAAACTGGAAGAGTTCTATAAGCGAGATGAGGCGCTACTTGATAAGCTCCGAGCGTCATCTGACGCTGAGCGGCGATCAAAGCTTGAGAAAGTGATTGAGGCAACCGCACCCCTCAGGTCGACGCTCGAACAATACTCCCAGTCGAATCGCGAGCTACGGTTGTTTACTACGAGGGCGCGCCAACTAATGGAAGGCAAGTCAAATCTTGCAAGCGATGCGCGGATGGAAAGCCTCCGAAAGCACTTCTCAGATAATGAAGTCATGATCAAGCGGACAGCTGCGCAAGCGCTGAGCGCGAATCCTGATGTCGTGAAGAAAGTGAAATCGCTTCATCATGATAATCGAAATCAGTCCGGCCTCGCGTTCACCAAGTCGCGTCTGGCTCAGGCTACCATTAGCGACAGGGTTCCTCGGACAATTGAGCGCAAACCTTATCCGGACGCTGTGTTTGGTCCGCAGTACCTCATTCAATCTGCTCGTTACCACGCATCTAACTTCTCATCAGGCGACGCCTCGGCAAGCATCAACCAGCGAAATGCTCAAGTAAATCTCAGCGCTCACGCTATTGCGCCCTTCGGATCGTACACCGCGTTAGGAACCGTCGGCGTAATGATCCAGAAGCCTCAAAACGCAAAACGCATGCGAGCAAGCCTTCAGTTTCAGTACGACTTTTCTGGGTCGGTGTTCATCGTAGGGGGCTTAGGAGAACTGTACTTCGATGTCGAGTTTGCTGTCACATCGCTGCAAAATGGAACCAAGTTGCGCGGCACTGGAAGTGACCTGGAAACGCACGACATCTCTGGAATCCAGTACTTCGAAATGGAGGTAGTTTACGATTCGATCGCAGGATTTCACGACGTACGTGAGCGAAAGAACGGAGTGCTCAGCGTTGAGTACGAATTGCCTGCAAGAACGGAGATGTTTATGCTGTATGTTCGGCCAGTCCTCACATCCATCGTGATGCTAACGGCGGAGTCCCGCGGGCAAGTGCTGTTCACCCCGACGGAGATACTGATCGAATTCCTGAACTAAAGCTCATCCTTACATCCAGCCGGCAGCCAAAGTCCACTAGGTGCAGTGCGCTAGTGGCGTTGTTTCTGCTTGGACTACTCACAATCTCACCTGCAGATGGCGTCATCTACAAAGCCGAACTGCCGAATGAGTCCATACAGCGGTTTCGTATTGCCCTGCTTAAGGCTCGCGCCCGCCCACCGACTCGGCGGCAATGCTCTCCGAACACAGTATGAGGGCCTGTGCCAATTGGTTCAGATGCTATCTCAGGATTAAGTCGATCGCGACGTCAGTCCTTCGGAGATTTGGCAGAGCGGATGTGCACGCAAAGCTCGCTCCACCAGGATTGGAACTGGTTCCATGAGCCATGAGGTCAACTCACCACGAGGCGTGGGAGGTGGCCTTTGACACGACGGGACCGCTAGGGGCGTCTAATCATATACGTGGGCACAGGACGGCCCGAATAAGAGATATCAGGACGAAATTCATGACTTTCACGACCATCGGTGCTTTACTTTTTGCTTGCGCGGCGCACGTATCTGACGAGAAGAGCCTCACTAACGCCGAGCTTAGAGCCTACGTCGAGAAAGGCGTTGGTCACGCCAGTTCATTTGCGAAATCGGAGGCGTTCGGCAAAGTCCTAATCTCGCTCAAGCGCGAGGGTTACGTCATCGACGAACTGTTTTTCGGAAAAGACGACCGCTTCAACGGAATGGTGATGTGGCTGAAGGGCGGATACGACATTGTGCTTTATGCAGAGTTTGATGGCGTCAACAAGAAGGCGGCGGACAAAGTTGGAAGAAGCATTCCCTACACGACAGGCTGGAAGACCGGGAAAAACAGGCTGGGCCCTGCGCAAACAGAGATCCTCGAGGCTGCACAAAACGAGTTTAAGCTGACGCGGATCGGTGTCACAGTTCCACGCACCTATGCGACACAACCTGCGAGAGCCGCTGCAGTCGCATTTGGCGCCCTCGTTATCGACCAGCTCGAGTCGATGATGGGCAAGCCATCGGCAAAGCGATTCACGTGGGATGCGAACGGTGCGAACAACGTCGATGGTTGGAAGGCATCATGGAAGGATGGGGTTCAGTTCATTGATGTTGTCGGCATTGAGAATGCGCATCAAATCTGGATTCCTGTGAAGTGAGGCTCTTCTCGGAGCGGTTGCAGCACGAAGTGCTGCAACTCGGACCTCGGCAAATCCCGCACCGCGTAGCGGTAGACTTCACATTCCAATGCCAGTCATCGAACAGTCCCTCCTGATCAACGCGCCTATAGAAAAGGTGTTCGCCATCGCACGCGACGCGGAAAAGTATCCTGAGTACATGCCCGACGTAAAGTCGATCGAAATCATTTCGAAGAGTGAAGACGGAAACTCCCTTACAACCAAATGGTCGGGCAAAATCCCACAGTTCGGGCTGACCGTCAGATGGACACAGGATGAAAAGTGGGAGCCCACATCGCACCGATCAGAATTCAAGCAATCCCAAGGGGATTACGACAAGCTTGAAGGTTGGTGGAAGTTTACGGTTGAAGGAAGCGGAACGCGATTCGATTCGTGGTTAGACTACGAGTACAACGTCCCTCTTGTAGGTCCGCTGTTGAAGAAGGTCGTCCATCATATCGTCCAACAGAACATCGATGGAATCATGAAGGCGATCAAGGAGCGGGCCGAGTCGCATTAAGCTGCGCGCTCAGATTCATCTTCAGTGATTATCGCCAAGTTTGCTGCCGCTCGATCGTGACTCTCGTCGAGTTCGAGCGCTTGGCGGTATGCGAGCGCCGCGCCATCATACGACCCTGCGCGATACAAAGCGTTGCCTAGCATGAACCAACCTTCTGCAAAGTACGGCTCGAATCCCAGACCCTTTTGGTAAGCCTCAGCCGCCTCAAGAGCGAACCCTTGTCGAAGCAGAAGATCGGCCGCGCAAAAGTATGCGTTCGCATGATCGGGTTGCGTTTCGATAGCCTGTTGATAGCACTCGAGAGCGTTCTGATTTCTTCCGGTCGACTCAAATGCTCGACCTGCGGCCACACACAACTCGGCATCAAATTCAAACTGGTCAGCGCCCGCTGAGAAAGCTGTGACAAGTTCACTCCCGTCCTCTGCCATTTCAGCCGCACGCAACCACCCGATCCACAGGTCCCGGTGCGTCGGTGCGGACGCGAAGGCTTCCCTTGCGGCGACGACCGCTTCTTCTGCGCGGTTCAATTCGAGGAGGATCGAGGACTCAAGCGACTTCGCGCGATGCTGCTCGATTGCGCGATCACCTGGCTCGCCCGGCGCAAGCTTCTTGCCACGAGCCGCCCGAACTGCCGCGAGCGCTTCTTCAAGTCGCCCTTGCTCCGCGAGAATGCAGGACCGTGCGTAGTCGATTAGAATGCCTCCGATACCACTCTTCTCAGCTCTATCGCAAACCTCAATTGCTTCATCATGACGTGCGACCTGGAGGAGAGCGAACGCCCAAAGGTGCATCATAAACTGCGCATGCGGTGCCCTACCATTGACATCAGCGCGCGAAAAGGTCTCTGCTGCCTCTTCAAATCTCCCTGCTGAAAAGTATGCGTTGCCAAGATTGAACAAGTGGAAAGAATCGGTGGGGTTCAGCGCCAACTCGGATTCCAACATCGAGAATGTGCGCTGTGCTTTTCCTTTACGCTCAATCTCAGACTTTTGATAGCCAAAGTGATCGATGTGTATTCCATCGAGTTGTGCGACCTGCAGCCCAAGAGCTTCAATGGACGTCGTGATCTGCTCGTGAATTTTGCCTTCGAACCTGATCGACGGATGAAGCCGAAAGAGCCTGCAGGGTCGATGTTCGAGCCTGTCGCGGGTCAGATCGTCAGATAGAAAATTGATCATCGGAATCGTAAATCCGCCAAAGTGAGGACGAACCATCGCAGATAGCAGTGCGGTTAGCGAATTCGGCGACAACCGCTCGTCCGCGTCGATCCATAGCGCCCAGTTTCCCGACGCCAGCTCCAGCGACGCGTTTCGCGCAGCGGAGAAATCATCGCACCAATCAAAGTGGCCAATGACGGCACCAAAGCTCTCTGCGATCTTTACCGTGTTGTCTGTCGATCCCGTATCCACGACAACAATCTCATCGCAGATTCCATCCAATGTTGCCAGACACTCGGTAAGGTGCGCTTCCTCGTCTCGGACGATCATGCACGCGCTAAGTCGCAAGTCAGGTAGCGGATTGAGGTCGATGCCCCGCTCGATCGCAAGTTCTCGGATTGATTCCAGCGCGGCGGAAGACTCCTGATCCGAGATTTTCAACCGGCGGTCTGCCTGAATCTTGAGGTGAAAGTGAGCCGCAAGAGTTTTGATCAGCTCGTCGCCTGATGCTGCCTCCGCGTAATGAAGCGCTTGCGCCTCGCGCGCTCGTGCGCACAAGCACAGCCCGTAAGCCGCATTTAGATCTGGATCGTTTGGATAGCGCCTGGCACCCTCAGCAAGCGCTGCCTCGGCTTCGTCCCAGCTGCGTTCTGCCTGTAGAGATCGAGCGGATTCGAGGTAGGTCGCTGGTGTCAAAGGCATTAGGCAGCCACGCGCTGCAACATCTGTAGGTGTCGCCTTGCTCCGGCGATGCTGTACATCTCGTCACGCAGCAGTCTTTTGATCGTGAAGACCGTTTGGATGTCTTCAGGTCGATATCGTCGTTGGCCGCCCGCCGTTCTCCGAGGAGCAAGAAACTCCTTGAACTCGGTCTCCCAATAGCGCAGGGTGTGAATCTCGACGCCGGTGATTGCGCTTGCGGCGCTGATGCTCACCGTTTCGGTTCCGTTGTTGGCACCTGTATTCGGCATACCTCTATATTCGCTCCACAAAAACGTGATGTCTGCTCTGTCGTCCCCGGTCAAATTGTCGGCCTGTCCCTGCAAATTTGCAGGGTAGCTCGGTTTTCGGAGCGACGCCCGCTGGAGTCTTCGGCGGGTTCGCCGCCAAGCTTTAGGCTGAATCGACGTCTTAAGTGTCGTGGGCGTCACCCTCGACGAGGCGATAGATCAGTTCCTGGCCAGCCTGGCAGCGGGGCGGTCGCCTCACACTGTGCGAAGTTATGCCAGCGATTTGGCGCAGTTGGCAGCCATCGCCTCCGAAGCCGGGGCCACCGCGCCCAACCAGTTGACCGAAGACGTTGTTCGCGGATACCTGCGCAGATACGCCAAGACTCCAGTGACGCGGGCGAGGAAGCTCAGCGCAGCAAAGGGGTTCTCGAGGTTCTTAGTTCGCATCGGGCTGGCCGAGCAAGATGTATGCGCTGGCTTGGATGCTCCTATTCGCCGCACGCGGTTGCCCAAGGACGTTTCGCCGGAGCAGGCCAGCGCCCTGGTCGAGGCAGAGGTAGGGCGGTTTCCGCTGCGAGATCGGGCGATCCTCGAATTGCTTTATGGCGCAGGGTTGCGTGCAAGCGAAGTCGTCAAGCTCGACTTAGGGGATTTGGAACTTCGAGAGCGAAGCGCGCGAGTCATGGGCAAAGGACGCAAAGAGCGCATCGTCTTCTACGGCACCTCCTGCGCCGACGCTATTGCCGCCTATCTCTCTGCCGAGCGCAAAGCGGGCAGTTCGCAGGCCCTGTTCGTCAATCAGCAAGGAAAGCGCTTGGGGCAGCGAACGCTGCAAAACATCGTTGCGAGACGGAGAGCGCTCGCAGGCGTCTCGCACGACGTCACCCCGCACTCTCTGCGACACAGTTTCGCGACGCACCTGCTCACCGGAGGTGCTGACTTGAAGACTGTACAACAGTTGCTCGGGCACGAGAGCTTGGAAACGACGCAGGTGTATACGCATGTGTCCATCGAAAGACTGCGGAAGGTGATAGCAACCAAACACCCGAAAGGTCGGCGGCGTCCTGACGACCAAAGTTGAAGGCCCGCGTCTCCGCGGGCCTGTATAGGAGGGATGTGAGTTGCTTCGGTCATTTAGGCGGGCAACGGTCTGCGCGCCAAATCGATGATCTTATTGTTCTGATCGTCGGCAAGTCGAAGCCGTAGTGCATCGACATCTTCGATGCGAAGCAACTGGATCGTTGAATCGCTCGAATGCAGAGCGATGAAATGCGATCCTCGCTCTCCTACGATTGTGTATCGTCCTCTACCATCCGTATTGGTGTCGAAGCAGCGGAGATGGTAACTGCCGTATGCATCGAGCGTGAGCTGAAACCGATTCCCGCCTGCGCCCTTTACCCACGTTCCCGCGAGCGTGCGGCGCAAGGGCGCGTAAATCCTGCTCCAGACCCTGTCGTGCTTTTCGACTGTCTCTTTGATTTCATGTGTGGCAATCATTCTGATTTCCTTCGTTAGGAGTGTCCCTATCTTCATGGGGTTAAACCGGCAAATCGCCTCGTGGGTTACCGAATGTTCCCTATCGGGGACGAAAGACCCGCAGGACACTAAGGGAGTCCAAACTTCTGACTCACCAAGGGAAAGTTCTCCGAAAGCGCCGGATGGTGCGGTTTCGGCTATCCTTTCTATCTAAGACACGATGCCAACCAAGGAGGCAATGTTATGAGAAAGATCTTCGTTATAGTCGCATTCGCCGCATTTAGTGTGGCGATTGGCCAGGAAAAGCCGCAGATTCCGCTGATTACTGTGTCGGGCGAAGGGCTGATTCGGGTGGATCCCGATGAGGCGACGGTTCGTCTCGGCGTCACGAAGCAGGCAGCGTCCGCTGCAGAGGCGCAATCCCAAGCAAACCAAGTCATGCAAGCGTTGCTGGCGAGGATCGACGGCCTGGGTATCGACAAGGCTAACGTCCAAACGTCGCGGTTGATGCTCAATCCGATTTACAGCAATCAACCGACACCTCAGACGGTCGTCGGTTACCGCGCCTCAAACACACTCTCAATTCGATTGTCGGACTTTTCACTAATCGGAAAGGTGATTGATGCTTCGATCGCAGTGGGTGGAAACACGCTTGAAGGCGTCTCGTTCGGACTTCGCAACGACCTCGCTGCGAGGCTCGACGCGTTGAGAGAGGCAGCGCGGGAAGCAAAAGCCAAGGCTGAAGCGTTGGCCGATGCACTGGGTGTTCGCTTGGGAATGCTGTTTGAAGTCGTGGAAGGCGGCGCAAGTTGGGCACCGATGCAGATGGAAATGGCCCGTGGAGGAGTACAAGGCGGCGCGCCGACTCCTGTTGAGCCTGGTCAAGTATCGGTTAGCGCAGCGATTACCGTTCGATATATGATTCTCCTCAACTGAGAAATGTTTTGAGAAATCGTCGCTTGCATTTTTGAATCAGCGCAGGACGCAACAACAACGAACCTCAAGTAGATTGCGAACTTATCGCCCTAATCGGATTTCATAGCTCGCCAGACAATCGCTTCGAGCATGAATCGCGGAATACAAGCAGCCGCATCCGGCATGAGGGCGTTTCAAACGCAACTCGATGTCGTTGCGAACAACCTTGCGAACATCAACACCACAGGCTACAAATCTGACGGGGTTGCTTTTGCAGATCGGTTGAATCGCAGTCTCGTGATTGGCCCTGGGCCATTCGCGCGTCCTGTAGGCGAGCTTGGCGGCGGCGCCGAAGTTGCCGCACGATTCACCACAAGATACGCGGGCCCAACGGTTAACACCGGCGGCGCGCTCGACGCGATGCTGGAAGAGGCGTCGCACTTCTTCGCAGTCAGGACTCCGCAAGGGGTCCGCTATACGAGGGACGGCGCGTTCACGTTGAGCGCAGACAGCGAGTTGGTCACGAAATCAGGGCATGCGGTGCTCGATCAGACCGGCAATCCGATTCAGATCCCAATTGGCACGACACCGTCGATCACCCCCGACGGGCGCGTGGTCGCGGACGGGATCGAGGTCGCGTTGCTCGGCGTGTTTCAAGGCCGATTCGACAAGGCGGGCGAAAACCTTTGGACCGGGAACGGCGACCAAGCCGACAATCCAAGGCTCCTGGTGGGAACGCTCGAGGGTTCAAACGTGAATGCCGTTCAATCGATGGTTGAGATGATTCTGCTGATGCGCCAGTTTGAGGGCGCGCAGCGCGCAGTACGAACACAAGACGAACTATACGAAAAACTGATCGGCAGCCTTGCGAATAGATAAACCTGGACGTTCCGATTCCTCGGGACGAAGGCACACGCTTCCAACTGATAGCGGAAGCGAATCGCAAGGCGATCGAGACATCCGCACGGAGTAAGAACTATGATTCGATCGCTAAACACAGCGGCCACCGGAATGGTGGTGCAGCAACGAAACTTGGACGTGATTGCCAACAATCTGGCGAACATCAATACAACGGCTTTCAAATCGAGCCGCGCCGAATTTCAGGACCTCATGTATCAAACCTACCGACTGGCGGGCGCAGATCAGGGCGGCGGCAGCGCAATCCCAACATCGCAGCAAGTTGGAATGGGCGCGAAGTTCGTTGCCAACGCATCAAACTTCTCTGTCGGCGGCTTGCAAGCCACCGGTGATCCGCTCAACGCGGCCATCAATGGCAACGGATTCTTTCCAGTGACCATGGGAGACGGCTTCGTCGCATACACACGCGACGGAACATTCAAGGTGGATTCTGAAGGGACACTCGTCACGAGCGATGGATTCGTCGTCGGCGGCGGCATTACGATGCCCGAAGGCACGATGAGTGTGTCGATTGCAGCATCAGGAACGGTCTCGGTGCTCACCGCAGATTCTGCGGAACCGCAAGTCGTCGGACAGATAACGGTTGCGACGTTCCCGAACCCCGCCGGCCTCGAGCGAATGGGGAAAAACCTGTATCGCCCGACGAGCGCGAGCGGAGAAGCTACTGAAGTAGAGCCGGGAACGAACGGTGCGGGCACACTCGAGCAAGGGTTCCTAGAAGGATCGAACGTGCAAATGGTCGATGAGATGGTTCGCATGATCCTCGCGCAGAGAGCCTACGAAGTCAACTCGAAAGCGATCATGACCGCTGACGAGATGCTCAACACGACGAACCAGCTCAAGAGGTAATAAGATGAGACTGCTCTTATCAATCGTACTTGCGCTCGTCGTGTCTGGGGCATTCTCGCAAAGCGCAGCAATTCCCAAGGGATACACAGCGGCCGTCGTAATCAACCCGCTTACAGAAGTCGAGACGAAGGCGATCTCATTGGCGCAAATCGCAGAGATCGCTGGACCGGAGTCACTCCGTTTGCGATTGGCTGCAGTTTCAATCGGAGTAACGCCTCGCGTCGGCAGCGATCGAGTGATTACTCCGATCACAATCCAGAGTGCGCTGCGCTCGGCTGGCATCGACGTTGCTACGGTGCACGTGTCCGGTCCGCAAGCGGCAAGGGTTCGCCGCGCCACCCGCGTGCTGCCCCCAGCAGAGTTATCTAACTTCGCGACGGCGTGGATCGAAGCAAACCTTCCCGACGCCGGGCCGATCCGCCAGACGGGAACTGCTCGCGATCTAACCATTGCATCTGGCGAAACGACGTTCTTCGTAACGCACTCGAGCGAGTCGCCCAAAAACGTGATCGTCACCATACAGATTCTCGTCGATGGGGACGCTCAATCTTCGCAACAGCTCGTCTTCGCGAAGGGCGAGGCCGAAGGCCCGGCAGCCCTCCCAGCGCTAAAGCCCAATCAGGTCGTTCGCGTAGTTCTCGTTAGCGGTGAGATCGCGGTCGAAGTATTCGGCCAAGTGAAAGGCATTAGTGGCACTCGAGCGACCGTTTTCATTCCAGATACAAAAGCAACGCTGACCGGCGAAGTCCGAGCTGACGGCAGCGTGGAGGTTCGACTATGAAACGCATCACTCTTTTCCTTGCCCTCGCGTTCGCATCGTCCGGGTTGGCACAGTCCGACAATCCAGGTTCGCTATGGAGCGATAGCGCCCGCAGTCCGTTTGCCGATCGCAAGGCTGCGCGGCCGGGCGACATCCTCACTGTGCTGATACAAGAAACGAGCAGCGCGACGGCGACCGCCGCGACAAGCTCTTCGAAATCAGATGCTGCAAAAATCAATGCGGGTATCGGGCCGATCCTGAGTGCCCTCATTCCTGACCTTCAGACAGGCACAAGCTCATCGAGCCAGGGTCAAGGCAGCACCACGCGCAGCGGGCGTCTGCAAGCACGATTGACCGTCACCGTAAAGGAAGTTCTGCCCAATGGCAACCTGCTGATCGAAGGCACGCGCTTCGTTCAGATGAACCAAGAAACGCAGAAGCTGGTGCTCACTGGAATTGTACGCGCAGATGACATCCGCGCCGACAACACAATTCTCAGCGAAAACGTCGCGGAGGCATCAATAGTTTATGACGGCAAAGGCACGGTCGGCGACCGCCAGCGACGGGGCATCATCGCCACGATTCTAAGCTGGCTGTTCTAAGGAGATCGATATCATGTTGAAACACAGAATCTGTATCGTTGGAATCGTCGCAATTGTGGTCGCGACTGGCAGTTACCCACAGGCCGAAGCTGTTCAGCAATCGAACACCGCAACAGCGAGAATCAAGGACATCACGCGATTGCGAGGCGTTCGCGCAAACCAAATCACAAACATGGGCATCGTCGTTGGCCTGCAGGGGACAGGCGATTCGCGCAACTCGCCGTGGGCTCAGCAAGCGATTCAAAATCTTGTGAAAGAGTACGGCATTTCACTCGATGCGCGATCCGCGAATCTCAAGAACATTGCGCTCGTGATGGTCACGGCGGAGCTCCCTGCGTTCACTCGGCCCGGAAGCCGCATTGACGTAACAGTCAGCTCGGTCGGCGACGCGAAGAGTCTGCAGGGCGGGTACCTTTTACAAACGCCTCTATACGCACCCGGCAATCGAAACACAGCTTACGCGGTCGCGATGGGCGCGGTCAGCATCGGCGGGTTTGGAGCGGCGCAAGGTGGCAGCAGCCGGCAGAAGAATCACCTGACAGTCGGGCTTATAACCAACGGCGCGCTTGTTGAGCGCTCCGTACCAACACAGATCGAATTCAACGGAACGATGTTCCTTGAGCTGATGCAGCATGATTTCACGACCGCAACTCGCATAGCCGACGCGATCAACACGAACTTCTCAGATCTCAGAGCGATCGCATACGACGGCGGCGGCGTGGAGGTCCAGGCAGTGGATCCGATGCGATTCGACGCAGTGGAAGTGATGAGCCGCGTCGAGATGCTCGAAGTTGTTCCGGATATCGCTGCGACAATCGTCGTGAATGAGCGCACCGGCACAATCGTCGTTGGCGGCGACGTGAAGATTGGCCCCGCGATGGTTGCGCACGGCGGGCTGGTGGTGAGAATCAATCAGTACAACGAAGTCATTCAGCCACCTCCGTTCAGCCGAGGCACGACGGAGACGCAGACAAACACCGAAGTCGGAGTTCAGGAAAGCCGAGTGAACATCGGAATCATAAAACCGAACGCCACTATCGACGACCTCGCGAAGATCTTTCGAGCCTTGCGCGTAACGCCCACCGATATGATCGCCATTATTCAGGCGCTCAAAGCGCAAGGCGCAATCAAAGCGCAGGTGAAAACTCAATGATGCAGGGAATTCCGAACCTGAGTATCGACCGCGCTGCGCTCGCAAAGGAACATCAGGCAAAGCTTGACTCGGTCAAAGAGAACCCTGAGACCAAGCGTGAGCTGACACGGCTCAAAAAAGCAAGTCAAGAGATCGAAGCGATCTTCCTAAAGCAATTGATCGGCGAAATGCGCAAGGGTCAAACCGAGGGCATCTTCGGCAAGAGCATCGAATCTCAGATGTACACAGACTTCCTCGACGAGGCAGTCGCAGGGCAGATGGCAAAAGGGCGCGGAATCGGAATCGCTGACGCCCTTTACAAGAGCATGGAGAGCGTCACGCTGCGGGCGGCCGCAGCGAAACAGGCCATGGAGGCCGAGAACCAAGACGAAAGCATCCGGGCAAAGGGCGAACACCGCCCGGACGGAGGAAACCCATGATCACAAAGGAACTGCAAGCGATTTGGTGGGAGTGGCTCGGACATTCCGAGCGCCTCCTGAGATCGCTCCACGAACAGACCGCCGCAGTGATGCTGCGCGATGTCGAGAGAGTCGAAAGGCTGCATCCGGAGATAGCCCGCCAGATCGGAGGGCTGCAAGAAATCGACGAACGAGCCGTGGCGTGCGCCAGAGGGCTGGCCGAAGAGTTGGGCTGCAAACCTACTTTTCGAAGCTTGGCGGACGCTCTGCAGAAGGACGAAGCACGGGAAGTTCACGCGATCGCAAACCGGGTCAAGGCCGCCGCACAGACGGTCCAGGCCGTTATCGACAAGAACCAGGCTCTGATAGAGAATGAACTGGCCTATGTGGCCGGGTCACTTCATCTCTTGGCTAAGGCAACCGAAAATAAGGAAGGAGCGTTTGGCACGCGCACGCACGCAGCCGTGCTGCTCGACCAAACGGCGTAGCCTATGTCCGGATCGTTCTTCGGAATCAATATAGCCTCTAGGGCACTCCGCTCATTCGAGACGGCGCTCAACGTCACTGGCCACAATCTGGCTAACGTAAACACCCGCGGGTACTCCCGCCAAATCATTGAGTTCGATCAAACGGCGCCGATGACGTACTTTGGCCTACGGCCTTACGCGGTGGGCACCGGCGCATTCGTTTCGAGTGTGAATCGGGCACGTGACATGTTTATAGAGGGGCGAATCGTTCAAACACAGTCCGAACAATCCCGCCTCGGTCAAATGATGACGTCGCTGCGCGGTATCGAAATGGTCTTCGGCGAACCGGGAGCAGACGGAATCTCGGGACACCTGAGCGCAATGTTCGACTCGTGGGCGAGACTCGCTGCGAATCCAGCTGACGAAGCAGCGCGACTCGACGTACGATCAAGGGCGATGCTGCTTACAGGGCGGATTCGAGAGATTGACTCCCAACTCGGCAACGAGCAGATTCGCCTTGACGGGGAAATCAAAGCGACGATTGACAAAGTAAATCAAATCGCCGGAACCATTAAAGAACTAAACGACTCGATTCGCGCGCAACGCGCCGCAGGAGCCAATCCGAACGACTTGCTCGACCAGCGTGACCGCGCTATTCAAGACCTCGCCTCGCTTGCTAACATCCGAACACAAGAGTTGCCAGACGGTACGCTAACTGTCTTCGTACATCAGCACACCCTCGTGGACCAGATCAGCTCAAAGCCATTGACAACCAACTACGATGCTGCTGCATCGACAGTGAGCAATGGCACGAAGGACATCGTGATTCAAAGCGGAACGCTTGCGGGCCTGATGGCTGGTGTTACATCGGCGAACAGTTACCGCACACAACTGGATACATTTGTCAACGAACTGCGAACTGCGATTAACACTCTGCACGCTACGGGTACGAATCTGAACGGCACGACAGGGATCGACTTTTTCGCAGGCACAAACGGCGCAAGGGACCTTGAGCTCGACCCGCAGGTGTTGGCAGACCTGCGAAACATTTCGGCTGGCGCGTCCGGCGCGCCGGGTGACGGGGGGCTTGCCAATGCGATTGCGGAACTCAGGGACGCAGACCTCGCTAGCTTAGGAAATCGAAGCTTGACGAGGTTTTTCAACGACATGATTGCAGTGCTCGGACAAGAAAGCGCGTCCTTCGCAATCGCATTCGACACGCAACTCGCGACGATGTCGCAACTCGAAGCCCAACGCCAGTCCATCTCTGGCGTCAATGTCGATGAGGAACTGGCGAACATGATGCGATACCAACGATCGTTCCAAGCGGCCGCCAAGATACTGTCAGTACTGGATCAAACGACGGAGGAGCTTATTAAGACCTTCGGACGCTAACGGGGACTTGACAATGAGAATTAGTACACCGCATCAATACTCGCAACTTACGGACCGCGTAATGAACCTGCAATCGCGTATAGCGCAGTTGCAGACTAACCTCGCCACTGGCAAGCGACTCCACAAACCGAGCGACGATCCGATTGCGACAGCCAGCGTTCTGTCACTGGGGTCGGCCAAAGGACTGGCGGAACAGCATCGCAGCGTTGCAGAGTTTGCGCGAGGAAACTACGCGCTTGCGGAGAACTCCCTCGGCGAGATGGGCGAACTGTTGAAGGAAGCGAAGAAGTTCGCTCTCCAAGGGGCAACTGGAACTACTGACCAACAAGCGCGTGAGGTGATCGCCACACAGATTCGATCGTTGCAGGAACGTCTGGTTTCGCTCGGCAACGCGAAGGACTCTGGAGGTAAGTATCTCTTCTCTGGATTTGAAGTCAACACCGCCCCATTTGTCAAGGACAGCGGGCCGCCCCCGACACTCATTTATCAAGGCGACACTAACGTGAATGCGCTGCAGGTTGGGCCCGGTCTCTCCGTTGCCGGAAACGTAATCGTCGAGCAGCAGGTGCGCCAAGCATACGATGCATTGCAGGACGTACACGACCGACTTGTCGGTGGCGATCTGAGCGGCCTATCCGGAATCTCGATACAGCTTGTGGATAATGCAAACGACGCAATCAACTTGACTCGCGGAGGAGTCGGCGCTTCCATGCAAGCGTTAGAGTCTGCCGCTTCTGCCGCCCTAAGGCGCATCGACGAATTCACACGATTGATCTCGGAGCGCGGAGACGCGGACATCACCGAAACAATCGTCGACCTTCAATCCACCCAAACGGCATACGAGATGTCGCTCGCGGCGTTCGCGGGCATTTCGCGAGTAAGCCTTTTGGACTACCTGCGAGGATAACGAATGACTCTGACCACATCCCGATTCGGAACAATCGAATACACGGACGAAGATATCTTGACGCTCAAGGACGGGCCCCTCGGCTTTCCTGGCCAAGAAAAATATGTCGTCGTCAGCCACAAAGACGGCAGCGTCTTTCGTTGGCTCCAATCTGTAGACGATCCGGGTCTGGCGTTCCTCGTTCTAGATCCAGGCGTGTTCCGGCCCGACTACTCGCCGGAGATGCCGACAGATGTGGCCACCGAGTTGGAACTGACGGAGCAAACGCCCCGAATTGTGTATGCGATCGTCTCGATTCCCCCAGGGAATCCCGAAGGGATGACCGCAAACTTAGCCGGGCCAATCGTAGTCAATGCGGAGACACGGTTCGCCAGGCAAGTGGTCGTGCACGACCCGGAATGGCACACAAAACACCCCTTGACGGAAGCCCTACCGTCGGCCTCCGAAAAGGCTGCAGCATAGGAAATCTGACGTCCCCGTAAAAAAACGGGTGAAATAGTGGGTGCGGACGAAATTCGTCCGCGAGCCAAGGAGGGCCGAACCCATGCTCGTACTGACTCGAAAAGTGCATCAAAGCATCATGATCGGCGACGAAATCGAAGTCGTCGTCCTCGAAGTTCGCGGCGAGCAGGTTCGCTTGGGGATCCGGGCACCCAAGGACGTGACCGTCCACCGCCAAGAGATTTACAGCCAGATCAAGACCGAGAACATAGAGGCTTCCAAGACCCAGCCCGAGGACGTCCCCGAATGACCTCGCCATCGGATGCCGGATTTCGGCCTTAATGGAAGCATGAATCCCTATCTCGTTCCCGCGCTGAAGATGACGCCCGAACTCACCCGCCGGCTCCTTGCGGAGTTCGCGCCCGGGCAGATCGACTTGCGACCGGATCCAGACCGGTTCACAGTGCGCGAAGCGATAGCCCACCTCGCCGACTGGGAACCGATACTGCGCGACCGAATCCGAACCGCCGTCGAGAGTCCGGGCTCGACGATCATGGGCATGGACGAATCAGAGAGGGCCAAAACCGAGCGATACGCGGAGAGCGACCCGAACGAGCGGCTGGAGGCTTGGAGCGAAGAGCGATTGAGAACAGTCGAATACGTATCGAGTCTGAGTGCGGCCGATTTCTCCAAGCTTGCGGTCCACAGCGAAAGGGGCGAAGTCTCCGCATCTAACCTCGCAAACATGATCCCCTGTCACGACATCTACCATCTCGACCACCTTGTGTGGCTTCTCGACACCTCGAAGACGATAGACACCTGGTGAGCACTGGGCATCTCCTCTAGCTGAAGCAACGGCGAGTTCCGCCTGTTACCCGCCCTCCGGTGCCCGAAATGACCGCCAGGCGGGGTAAAACACCGACGGCAAAATGAACCCCTACCTGCCCATCATCATTCTCATGGCGATTGCCGCAGTGATCTGCACTGCCATGGTCGTGGGCTCGTGGCTTTTAGGTCCCAAGAAAAACACTCCGTACAAGTCTGCGCCATTCGAATGCGGCGTGACCCCGCTCGGTTCGGCTCGAGAGAGGTTCCCAATCAAGTTCTACTTGGTTGCAATGCTGTTCATCCTATTCGATATTGAAGTCGTGTTCCTGTGGTCCTGGATGGCTGTGTTTAGAGAATGGGTCGAGATCGGGAGCCCCATGGCTGCCTACAGCTTTTGGGCAGTGATGCTTTACATGTTCCTGTGGTTCGTCGGCGACCTATACGTGATCCGGTCGGGTGCGCTCGAATGGGAAGGCAGCGAGACACTCCACCCCGAAAAACTCAAGGGTGCATTGGCGGACGACGAGGCGGATTTGCGTTATGCGGAAGGATATCCGGCGAAGGTGAGCGCGTAGATGCCCGCGCCGATATATCAGGGCGAACGCCTCGAAGTCGTCAAAGTTCGCGAAAGGTTTCCGTCAGCAGTTTTGAAAGTCAAGGAGTTCCGTGGCGACACTTTTATCTGCGTCACAAGAGAATCGCTGCGAGCAGTTTGCGAGTTTCTTCGCGATGATCCGGACCTCGAATACAAAATGTTCTCAGAGTGTACATGCGTGGATTACAGCGCCTGGGAGCATGAGCGAGATCTAACAGAAAGATTCGAGGTCATTTACAACCTCTTCTCGCTCAAGTACTTCTCGAGAATCTTTGTTAAAGTCGGAGCAGAAGACGGAGTTCCGATTCCAACGATGACAACCGTCTGGCCGGGGGCAGAGTATCCCGAGCGAGAGGTTTGGGATCTTTACGGCGTTGTTTTTGAAGGACATCCGAAGCTGGAGCGGTTCTTGCTTCCTGATGATTGGGTCGGATTTCCCTTGCGAAAAGACGTGCCGCTCGGCGGCGAAGACGTCGATTTCGCCCAGAATACGAAAGGGCCCGCAGTCGAGGACATCTCTATGCCGCACGCAGGCGAAAGCTTCGAAGGCAAGACCGGTTCAGAGGACGTGAGCGGAAGATGAGCACACAAGATCTCGAGTTCATGCCCTCGACGGATACCGTGTTCGAGCGAACAGGCGAAAACACAATCGTCATCAACATGGGCCCGCAACATCCAAGCACGCACGGCGTTTTGCGGGTGATTCTCGAGCTTGAGGGGGAAACCATTGTCAATCTCGAATGCGTGATTGGCTATCTCCACACCGGAATGGAGAAAGAGGGTGAGTATCAGCAATACCTGAAGTGCGTGACGATGACCGACAGAATGGATTATCTGTCGGCGAACAATAACAACTTGGCTTACGCTCTCGCAGCAGAAAAGCTTCTTGGGGTTGAAGTGCCACCACGTGGTCAAGCGCTTCGAGTAATCCTCTGCGAACTGAGCCGAATCGCAAGCCATTGCGTTTGGTTAGGAACGCACGCTCTCGATTTAGGCGCGATGACGCCGTTCTTTTGGATCTTTCGCGAGCGCGAGAAGATTCTCGACATGTTCGAAATGTTCTCTGGCGTCCGTATGATGCCAAGTTGGATCGTTCCTGGTGGCCTACGTGGAGACATGCCCGAGGAATTCGAAGGAAAGCTGCGAGATTTTATCAAAGAGTTCATTCCCGCGCTTGCCGAAGTGGAAGGCCTCTTGGTCAAGAACCCCATTTGGGTTGAGCGAACACGAGACGTAGGAGTGATTTCTCCCGAATTCGCGTTAGCGCTCGGTTTGTCTGGGCCAATCACCCGAGCATCGGGAATACCTTGGGACCTCCGCAAAAGCAATCCCTATTCCGGCTACGAGAACTATGACTTCGCAATTCCAGTTGGCAAGAATGGCGACGTATATGACCGATTTCTTGTGCGAATCGCGGAGATGAAAGAATCGATCAAGATTCTTCAGCAAGCAATCGACGGACTTCCCGAAGGGCCGTGGAGCAGCGACGACCGTAAGATAGTTCCACCGCCACGCGAAGAACTTGATACATCGATGGAATCCCTTATCCATCACTTCAAGCTCTGGACAGAAGGCTTCCACCCGCCAGTCGGCGAAGTCTATCACGCGATTGAGGGCCCGAAGGGAGAACTCGGTTGGTACATCGTAAGTGACGGATCGAACTGTCCGTATCGCTGGCACGTTCGCCCCTCCTCTTTCATGAACTTGCAGGCGCTGAAACCGATGTGTATTGGCCGTATGATCGCGGATGTAGTCGCTGTCATCGGCAGCATCGACATCGTATTGGGAGAGATCGACCGATAACATGGATGTGATTCAGATTTCCGATCTGCGCGGACGCCCACGCGCGCCACGCCCGGAAGACGTCAAACTAAACTTCTCCGAGAAGGCCGAGCGTGAGTTGGAGCAACTGCTTACCCACTATCCCGACAAGAAAAGCGCAGCTCTTCCATGCTTATGGATAGCGCAGCGGGAGTATGGGGGCTATATTCCGTCGGAAGCTATCGCCGAAGTGGCTATACGCCTGGATCGAAGTTACGCTGAGATTGAGGGAGTTGCGACCTTTTACACAATGTATCACGTCGGACATCCCACGGGAAAGCACCTGATAGAAGTTTGTACGTGCCTCTCCTGCCACCTTTGCGGAGCGTATCGCCTTGCCGATCATATCAAAGCAAGATTGAACATAGATTGGGGCGAAACGACTCCGGACGGAATGTTCACGCTTGAAGAGGTCGAATGTCTCGACGCTTGCGATCGCGCTCCGGTTGTACAGATATCAGATCAATACTATGGCCCGCTTGACGACACGTTGATGGATGCGATAATCGACAAACTGCGAAATGAGCAGTCTCCATCGACCGTTCGACTAGCAGACGAAATCGTACAGGCGCAACTGCACAAAAAAGATCAAGACGAAGTTCGCGGCGCTTAGTAGTGCCAGTCGAGATCGGTCACTTCTTTGGCGTGCTTTTCGATGTACTCACGGCGAGGCTCGACTTTATCGCCCATCAGTTTTGAGAACATAGTTTCCGTTTCAAACTCGTTCTCCGGGTTCAATTCCACCTGCACGATGGCTCGAGTTGCCGGGCTCATCGCCGTTTCCTCAAGCTCTTCGGCGTTCATCTCTCCAAGACCCTTGAATCGCGTTACGATCACGTCCTTCTTTCGCAATCCTTTGATGATTTCGTCTCGCTCAGCTTCATCCTGCGCATAATAACGCTCGTCTTTGCCCACCTTGATTGTAAACAGAGGAGGTTTTGCAAAATACACGTGACCCTGCTCAATCAAGGGTCGCATGTACCTGTAGAAGAACGTGAGCAAAAGCGTCCTGATGTGTTCACCATCAACATCAGCATCCGTCATAACGATGATCTTGTGATACCGCAGCCTCGAGATATCGAAGCCGGTATCAGGTTTGCCATTGCCAGATGCGCCTTCCTCCTCATCATGGCTGCGACCGACGCTGATATCGATTCCTGTCCCAAGCGAAGAGATGAGCGACTTTATCTCCTGATTGTCAAGCGCTTTGTCGATCCGTGCCTTCTCGACATTCAGAATCTTTCCTCTGATCGGAAGTACGGCTTGAAACTTCCTATCGCGACCACCTTTCGCGGGCCCTGCGGCAGAGTCGCCTTCGACGATAAACAACTCCGACTTTTTCGGATCCTTCTCGATGCAATCTGCTAACTTCGCAGCGAGGCCATAGTTATCAACGGCACCGCTTCGCCTGATCGTTTCTGCGGCCTTTCGCATCGCCTCGCGGACCCGTTGCTCTTCCATCGACTTGTCGATGATGATCTTGGCAAGTTTCGGGTTTTCTTCAAGAAACTCCTGGAGCCCCTCACCCACGATTGAGTTCACGATGCCTTCAACTTCGCTGTTGCCAAGTTTCGTCTTCGTCTGCCCCTCGAATTGCGGGCGATAAAGCTTAACCGCCAACACCATTGTTAGCCCGCCGCGAACGTCGTCCCCAAGAAAGTTTGAGTCCTTCTCTTTCAGGATGTTTGCCTTTCTTGCATACGAATTTATTGCACGAGTGAGCGCCGTCTTAGCGCCGGTCAAGTGAGTGCCGCCTTCGATTGTGTGAATGTTGTTAGCGAAGGACATAACCGTCTCTTTATAGCCGGTATGGTATTGCAACGCGCACTCAACCTCGACGTCATCTTTAACACGCTTGAAATAAATCGTCTTGTGTAGCGTTAGCTGCGCTTCGTTTATGTCCTCGACAAGTGCGCGAATCCCCGTCTCAAAGTGAAACGTCACGTTATCATCAGGATTGTTCTCATTTACGAAAACCAGTTTCACCTGAGGATTAAGATAAGCCAGTTCGCGCATTCTCGACCTGAAGAGGTTGGGGTCATACTTTGTCGTCTCAAAGACGGTCGTGTCAGCCATCCACCGCGTTGTGGTTCCACGCCCTGACGCCTTCCCAATTTCAGCAACATCCGATTCCGGTACACCGCGAATGTATCGCTGCTTGTACATCTTTCCGTCGCGCTCGACAACAACCTCACACCACTCAGACAGCGCGTTTACGCACGAAACTCCAACGCCATGCAGCCCGCCAGAAACGTGGTAGCCGCCGCCGCCAAACTTCCCGCCAGCGTGCAAGGTGCACATAACTATCTGCAACGCAGATACTCCGTACTTAGGCATGATGTCGACCGGAATTCCGCGGCCATCATCCTGGATGCTGACGGAGTTATCGGTGTGTAGCGTCGCTATAATCGTATCGCAATGCCCGGCGAGCGCCTCGTCTATCGAGTTGTCGAGAACTTCATTGAAAAGATGGTGTAGCCCTCGCGACGCGGTATCACCAATATACATCGATGGACGCTGGCGAACCGCCTCGAGACCCTCCAAAACTTGAATGTTCTCGGAGGTGTAGCCCGACTCCACTTTGTCGGCGATAGTGTCTCTGGAATCGCCCCCATTGGGCGTGAGAATCTCTTGCTCTTCCGGCTTGTTTTCGCCGTCTTTATTTTTGCCTTTTGCCATGAATTCCTAATGCCCAATTCAGGGCATCCAACAGTGATAAGGACGTCAAACTTTCCCCTTTTAGACGTCTCCAAATTATACCCCGAAACCCCCTCCTCCAGGTGTCTCAATTCGAACCCGATCTCCTCGATTCAGCCGTATTGAAAACTTCGACGGCATCTGCTTCCAACTGCCATTTTGACGAATCTTGCAGGTGCCCGGGCGACCTGCTGCTCCACCGGAAGCGCCAGGTGGACCCATCGTCTGCCGATCAGCCATTAGAGTTACGTCGATGCCATCTTCAAGCAGCTCAAACTCG
Organism: Fimbriimonadales bacterium; assembly: GCA_041744215.1. GTDB lineage: Bacteria > Armatimonadota > Fimbriimonadia > Fimbriimonadales > ATM1 > JAHCHL01. Next base: position 24,538 of record JBGTLG010000035.1, read on the forward strand.
CGAATCACACCGTTTCCGCCCGGCATCTTCCCACCACCGCCAGACCCGTCGCGGATCGCATAAGCGACAACGCAGAGCGGCATTTCTATCTCCAGCGCTTCAATAGGCGTGTTGCGAGTGTTCGTCATATGGCTGTGTATCGCTGCCACACCACATCGGCTTGGCCCGCCGCCAGCTCCTCCAGCAATAGTCTCGTAGTACGCCCAATCTTTCGTACCGAACGCAAGGCTGTTCATCGTTCCTTGGCTGCACGCCGGAACTCTCTCGGGTAGCGCACGCGACAAAGCTTGCATCACGACGTCGACAACTCTCTGACTCGTCTCTGTGTTTCCGGCGACTACAGGTGCAGGACTTTGCGCATTAACCAGCGACCCAGCAGGAGCGACAACATCGATAGGTCTCCAACACCCTCCGTTCGTCGGTGCGCCAGCCGCGAGGCATCGGATCACGTAGTAACAAGCTGATCTTGTGACTGCCTCCGTCGCATTGAGGCCGATGGGTCGCTGTGAATCGGTGCCCGTAAAATCGAAACGTATTCGATCTGCCTCGACGGTAACTGATACCTGTATCTTTGCAAGCAGTTCTCCACCTGGCATGTCTTCGAGAACGTCCGATGCCGAATAAACGCCGTCCGGAATTGCTGCAATCGCCGCTCGCGTCATATGTTCTGCGTACTGGAGACACTCATTGAACCGGACCACAATCTCATGGCCAAACTTCATCGCAAGGGACGCGAACCTCTTTGCGCCAATCGCGCATGCTGCGACTTGTGCCGAAAGGTCTCCATTGCGCTCAGCCGGATTTCGGCAGCGCGACAGGAGTTGCTTGATCGCGCCTTCACACAGCTCGCTGGGCGGAACAATCACTCCTTCTTCGAGAATCGTATCGACTGGCGCCAAACTGCCAGGGGCTGACCCGCCAACGTCCGCATGATGCGCGCGCGTTGCCACGTAACCAACGACTTTCCCTTCGACATCGACGGCGCGCAAAACCGAAATGTCAGGAAGATGCGTACCTGCAAAATAGGGGTCGTTCGTGATGTAAAGCTTGCCGATCTCGATATTCGGACCATCGAGGAGCCACCGCTGCATCAAGAACTCCATCGCTCCAAGATGAACTGGTATATGCGCGGCCTGGGCTATCAACCGTCCCGCTCGATCAAAGACCGCGCATGAGTGATCCCTCCGCTCTTTGATGTTGGGAGAATATGCGACGCGCTCTAGAACGACTCCCATCTCGTCGGCGATCGACGCAAACAACTCCGTGAAGAGACCAATTCGAATTGGATCGAATGCCATTACAGGATGTACTTTGACAGATCGACGTCCTTCACAAGCTCACTCAGCTTATCCCGAACCGCCACGCCATCGACGACCACGCTTTTGGCACCGCTATCTGGGGCATCGAACATCGGTTCCTCCAGAAGTTTCTCAAGGATCGTGTGCAGTCTGCGTGCTCCGATGTTCTCCGTTCTGCTGTTAACCTCGTGCGCCATGTGTGCAATTTCATCGACGGCGTCTTCCGTAAACTCAAGTGCGACGCCTTCGGTTGAAAGCAACTGAACATACTGCTTTGTTAGCGCATTCTTTGGTTCCGTTAAAATTCGTCTCAGGTCAGCTTCGCCCAGATCGGTAAGTTCCACTCTGATAGGTAGTCGACCCTGCAACTCAGGAATCAAGTCGCTTGGCTTCGACATATGAAATGCGCCCGCCCCAACAAAGAGGATGTGATCGGTCTTTACGGGCCCATATTTAGTTACTACCGTCGAGCCTTCGATGATCGGGAGCAAGTCCCTTTGAACGCCTTCGCGCGACACATCAGGTCCATGGCCGCTGCTCTTCCCTGCGATCTTATCGATTTCGTCAAGGAAAACAATGCCGGTCTGCTCGGCTCGTTCGATAGCCTCTTGCGTCACCGAACCGCGATCGATCAGTTTCTTTGCCTCTTCTTGCGTTAGTATCTCTTTCGCTTCCCGCACGTTTACTCTGCGTTTCACGCTCTTTGCAGCGAATGGCCCACTCATCTGCTGCGGCAAGTCGAGCCCCATCTCCTCCATTCCTTGAGGAGAGAACACTTGGAAGAACGGGTTGGTCGCCTCCTCCACATCAACCTCCACAATCTCCTCATCGCGCGATCCATCGATGACCTGCGCGCGGACCTTAGAGCGTTGCCGCTCATAAGCCTCAGCTGCTTTCTTGCGGTCCTCCCGATCATCTTCCGGCTCACTCTCGCTCTCATCTGACGACGCAGTTTTCCCGGCAGCAAGCTGCTCGAATGCCTGGAAAATGTTTCCAGCATAAGCAGGTTGGCGCTCATCGCGCAAAGGGCGAACGATCATATCGACGATTCGATCAATCGCGCGCTCCTCAGCTTTCGGGGCCACCTCTTCGATTTTCTCGTTCTCCACCAATCTCAGGGACACATTGACAAGGTCGCGAATGATGCTGTCGACATCTCTCCCTACGTAGCCCACTTCTGTGAACTTTGTCGCCTCCACCTTTACAAACGGAGCGCGCGCAAGCTGCGCCAATCTTCGAGCGATCTCGGTCTTCCCGACACCGGTCGGCCCGATCATCAAAATGTTCTTCGGCATGATGTCTTCGCGCTGATCCTCTGGCAACCGTTGTCGGCGATAACGGTTGCGCATCGCGACAGCAACGGCGCGCTTCGCTGCATGCTGGCCGACGATGTAGCGATCAAGCTCAATGACAATCTGGCGTGGCGTGAGTTCTTCAATTGGGAGCGGCATGGAACGCCCAAATCTTACCAGGAAGGAGCCTCGCGGGGAAGTGTCGAACTCATTCAAAAATGCTCCTAACGTTGCTCGCGGCGGCTACGCAGCCCACCATCTTCTACGACGGGTTTGAGGCAGGGAACCTTGACCTGTGGGGGGATCTTCGCGCCGCAAACATCCGCATCGTCGAAACTAACCCCTTCGCAGGCGAAAAGTGCGCTGAGTACACCGCCCCTCCCGGCCGAGAGTCTGGCGGGCACGCGGTTCGGTGGTTCATGCCGGGCTACGACGAAATCTACGTGTCGTTTGCAGTCAAGTTCGCCCACGACTTCGATCAAGGCAATCACATGCATATGTGCTGGGTCGGCGGCAATCGAACCGACAACAGATACAGTTCGCTTGGAAAAGCGGGAATCAAGCCAAACGGCACAGATTTCTTCGTTACAGTAATCGAGCCCAATCGGGAACGAGGGGCCGCGGAAGCTCCGGGAACTCTCACGTTTTACAGCTACTGGCCCGATATGCAGGCGGCTCCAGATGGAAAGCACTGGGGAAACACACTCGCATCGAATCCAAAGATCCAAGTGCCGAAAGAAAAGTGGGTGGTTATGACGATGTGGATGAAACTCAACACCCCCGGCATTGCGAACGGCGAGAAGGCCTTTTGGATGGATGGAAAGCTGGGTGGCCATTGGAAGAACATCCGATTTCGCGATTCGGACATTCTCCGACTAAACTCATTTGCGCTTGACCTTTACATCCACAATTCCACACGAACCAATCGAGTCTGGTTCGACGAGGTGAAGATTTCAACGAAGAAGCTTGAGTAAATCGTGGCGAGCATAGCCCGCCATTTGGGAGGTGAGAATAGTGTCAACTTTTGATTCAAAAATGGCGACTGCGATGACGGTGTGCATTGTGCTCTTCTTCATTGGAGTGATTACGCTCCTAATTGCAGTGTCGCCATTTGGGCTTGTGCTTGGTACCGGGCTGCTCGTGGGCTCTATCTTGCTCATGGGGCTCTCAGTGCTAATGTTCGGCATCTGCCTTACGGTCGGCGCAGCGACACGCAGCGCATCCGTTGCGAAGGCCAGATCTGGACCCAAGCAGAGAATCGCTGCGAAGATAGATCGCGTATGGGTGACCGATCGCGGGCGAGTAGTTTCACCTGAAGAGGTCGACCTAAAGTCGCCCGGATACCATGTCGTTTTGATGACAGTCGATGGCAGATCCCACGAGTGCGACACCGCACCCGAAGTAATCCGCGAATGTGTCGAGGGGTCGTGGGGCTGGGCCGAAGTTCAGGGCGACTGGCTGGGGAGCTACATGCGAGACCCGCAACTCTATATGCAATACAGCGGACGCTAGTTTGCTTGACGAAGAAGCACGCGACCCGGCCGAGCACCCGTCATCCGTTCGGATTGAAGCACAGCCACGCCGTTGACAAACACGTGGTGAACTCCCTGCGAAAAGGCACGCGGATCGCGGGTGGTCGCTCTGTCACCGATCTTAGCGGGATCAAAAACAACAATGTCGGCTACTTTGCCGACAGCGATTTCTCCGCGAGTCGAGAACCCGAATCTGGAGGCCGGCATTCCAGTCGCCTTGTGAATGGCTGATTGCATGGTGATAGTCCCTTGTTCGCGAACGTACCGCGCAAAGAACCGCGGAAACGCCCCAGCGCCGCGAGGATGCGAACCGCCAATCGCCCCATCTGAGCAAAACATAGTGTGCGGTGAAAAAATGAGCTTGCGCAAGTCATCTTCTCGCATTGCGGTACAAACGATGGACTCAGTGCCCTGTCCGTCTGGGCCATGAGTTCTCCGGACGATTTGAATGATGACTTCCGCTGGCGATTTGCCGAGCATCGTCGAAAGATCATCGATCGTCTTTCCTACCCAAGATGGATCTGGCGAATAGGTGCTAAGCAGAACATTCTTTGGCCCGCCCACTTCTTCCAGCGCCTTATTCCAAACGCCTGGATCATTCCAGTTTCGATCGAGAGTCAGCACCGTAATCGTGGATTGCCAATACGTATACGGATAAACATCTGCGGTGATGTCGAGCCCTTCCATTCGTGCGTCGTTGATCAGTCTTAGCGCAGCCGATGCCTGACCCCACACACTGGCCGTCGCTAGTTTGATATGCGAGATCTGCGCAGGAATCTTTGCCTCTCGCGCAATTCGAATAAGCTCTTCTATCGAAGCCATTGCGCCGTTGCCTTCGTCGCGCAAATGCGAGATGTACATCCCTCCATGTTTCGCGGCGGTTTTCGCTAACGCAATGAGTTCGTCTGTTGTGGAAAAGAAGCCTGGATCATATTCGAGCCCCGTCGACAGCCCAAGAGCCCCTGCGCGCATATCTAAATCCAGCAACTCTTTCATTCGCTCAACTTCATCCGCCGTTGCTCCGCGCCTAAACCCATCTCCCATCACTTTGGTTCTGATAACTCCGTGGCCCGCAAACGCGGCGAAGTTGAGCGCCGGCCTCGACAATCGAAGTCGGTCAAACATCGAGCGAATTGGCGTCTCACCACCGCCGTCTTGGCCGACGACAGCGGTTGTGATGCCCTGTCGAATCTGGCTCTCCGCAAGAGGTTCACCGACAATCCCGCGATCGGCATGGCTATGGGCGTCGATGAATCCTGGCGATACAACAAGCCCCCCACAGCGGTAAACAGTCTCCCCGCTCCGCGGCGACAGGTCGCCCAACTCAACAATCCGATCGCCGGAAATGCGAACGTCGATGTGCCGACCCGGCGCACCAGTGCCATCGAACACCAATCCACCCTCCAAGAGAACACTGTTCGATGACAAGGCGACAATCAATGCGCTAAGAAGCATTGTGCGATTCTAACCCGTACTCAACCCGCCCCGCCGCCCGTGCCACAATACGCCGCTAATGAAGTATCAGGCGCCACGCGGCACAGAAGACATTCTGCCAGGTCGCTCCGAAATCTGGAGATGGCTCGAGGACGCGTTTCGCCGCGTATGCGAGACCTACGATTATGAGGAGATTCGGACGCCCACATTCGAAGATCTCGAACTGTTTAAGCGCACTTCAGGCGAAACGAGCGATGTCGTGCAGAAGGAAATGTACGACTTCAAAGACAAAGGAAACCGGGAGCTCGCACTAAAACCCGAAGGAACTGCGCCCGTAGTTCGCGCCTATATTGAACATAACCTCGGCGGTCAGGGAAAGATTGTCAAGCTCTTCTACATCATGTCGCTGTTCCGCTATGGAAGACCCCAAAAGGGACGTCTCCGTGAGCTGCACCAAACCGGCGTCGAGTTGCTTGGATCGGCACAGCCGGACGCAGATGCAGAAGTGATCGAACTTACGACGCGGTTCTATCGAGAGATTGGACTCGGCGACTTGCACGTGGGTATCAACTCGATCGGTGAATCGGAGTGCCGCGCAAAGTTTCGCGATGCAATCCTGAACTTTGCAAAGCCGATTCTTGCTGATATGGAACCGGATGAGCGGGAAAAGTGCGAGCGAAACCCGCTTCGTATGCTTGATACGAAAGATGAATCGCTGAGAGCGAAACTCGCGGATGCTCCAAACATTCGTGACTATCTGGAGGATGAGTCACGCACGCATTTTGAGCAGGTGCTTGAACGCCTCAACGTCCTTGGGGTGAGTTATGCGATCGAACCGCGACTTGTGCGCGGATTGGATTACTACACACGAACCGTTTTTGAAGTCAACTCAAGTGAGTTGGGTGCGCAGAGTGCGCTTTGCGGTGGAGGTCGCTATGACAAACTGGTGGAACAGCTCGGCGGATCGCCCACCCCTGCCGTCGGGGTTGCGATGGGAACAGAGCGCGCGCTTTTAGTATTGGAAACCCTGGGTCGACTTCCCCAGATTGAAAACGCGCCAGACGCGTTTTTTGTTTGCCTAACCGAAGACCGAAATCGATTCGCTAAAATTCTGCAGCAAGCGCGTAACTCTGAATGCAGAGTGGTTTGTGACCTTGAGTTCCGATCCGCAAAAAGCCAGTTCAGACAAGCCGACCGATCCGGCGCAAAGTTCGCTGTGACAATCGGTGATGAAGAGATCGAAACAAACAAAGCAAAAGTGAAGAATCTGCTGACTGGGGAGGAGACATCCGTGGCTATCGACTCGATCGCGGAAGCAATCCTCGCAAACAGAAATTGAACGTTGCAATCGTTGGACTCGGCCCTGCCGGAATCCGCGCGGCCATGCTGCTCGAAGCGGCAGGGATCGAAGTCTCGCTCTTTGAGGCGATCGATCGCGCAGGTGGAAGACTCTGGACCGTTTCCGATGAAAATGGACCGCAATACGATCTTGGCGGCGAGTGGATTGATGCAGACCACTTGCGCTGCCTCGACCTGATTCGTGAACTCGGCGCACAGCCGAGAGAGGCGACCGGAAACTCGCTCGTCAGATACAAGGACGAGATTGCCTCGGAGAACAGTCTGTGGGGCGACGTCACCCACGACATCACGCGCATCGAATCTCACGCAGCAGAAATGGCCGCCGAAATCCGTCGCGAACCCTATGCGAATGAAACGAATCTAGCAATTGGAAAACGACCCCTCTCATCATTCCTCGATGAAACGTGCGAGTCAGAGAGAGGCCGTTGGTACGCCGAGGCCTACTATCGTTCGGATGAGGGCGACGATACGGAGAACATCGGATTGCATGGCTGGCTCTGCGGCTATCTCAACTACATCGGCCGTGTGGAAGGCACGCTAAGTGCTTTTCGCTTCGCAGGTGGAGCAGGGAGCTTCTTCTCGCGGGCTCTCGCGACGATATGTGCGCAGCCTCAGTATGATCACGTCCTCGCGTCGGTGGAACAATCAACATCCGCAGTCACCTTGACGTTTGAGAACGGAAACATCCATCGTTGCGATCGCGCGTTGATTGCTATACCACCGAAGTGCTTACGCGAAATCCAGTTCTCGCCGCCTTTGCGAAACGAGATGCATACTGGCTTGGACTCGATTGGCATGGGAAGAATCGTCAAGGCTGCGCTGCGTTTTAGCGCACCCTTCTGGGAATCGGTTGGCTGGAACGGGAGCATGCTGTTCGATTCGCCGGCGCAGCAAACGTGGCTTGGTTCTCTTGGCAGTGACCCTATACTCATGGCGTATGTTTGTGGTGGCGATACGCAACAACTGCTGACAAGCGATTACCCACTGCAATCGATTCTGTCCGAGATCGTAAAGGTCTTCCCCGAGGCGAACGACTGCTTCGTCGGAGGCCAATACTACGACTGGACCCGCCATCCCTATTCTCTCGGCGGCTTCTCACACATTCCGCCGACAATGGATGTCCGCGAACTCAGCGCTTTACGCGAGCCTCATGGACGCGTTCACTTCGCTGGGGAGCACACAGCGAACTGGCTTGGCTTCATCGAAGGCGCGCTCGAAAGCGCGGAGCGCGCAACCGATGAGCTGCTCGCTTAACTACCGTCGCCCTTTAGATGTTTGTCCAGCCACGCGATCCAGCGCGCCCATAAATCGAGATTCGATTCTTTGGTAGCAGGGCTGTGATCTTCAAATGGGTACATGTATAGCGACGCAGGCTTTCCCATCACCTCGAGCGCGTGATACAAACGCTCGGAGTTTATCGGGAATGTGCCAACGTTCTGATCATCCATCCCGTGGTACAAGAGCACGGCACCGGTTATGCGCTCAAGATAAAGAAACGGCGACATCTCAAGATAAGTCTCGCGCGCATCCCAAAGCATTCTCGACTCACTCTGAAATCCGGCAGGTGTGAGCAAACGGTTATAAGCGCCGTCACCGGCGATGCCGGCTTTGAAGAAAGGCGTGTGCACCATCGCATTAAGAGTACTGAACGCGCCGTAACTGTGACCCCCGATCCCAAGACGCTCGACATCGATCATCCCTTGCCGATCGAGAGCAGTAATCACGGCGTACATGTTGCTGCGCAAGTCCGGAACGTAGCGGTCGTTGATTCGTCCCGCTGGACCAACAATCGGGCAATCTGGCTCAATGACCGCATATCCGAGCATCGAAAGCATGCTCACGCTTCTCGTACCAACGTTTGGAAATGAATTCTTGTTATAGGTCCGAAGTGTGTTGTCGTAAGCTCGCTGATCTGCAAACTCGCGCGGGTAGAACCAGAAGAATGCAGGAAGTCTCTCGCCAGGAGTCCAATCCCTCGGCAATGTAATGTTGACCCAAAACTTGAATCCATCCGCCCGGGTCACCTGAACTCGCGACCGCTGCGCAGCCGTAACGTCGGGCGCGTAGTCCGTGTTGTTTGTGAGGGGCCGCTCCACTCCAGACGACGTCTCCCGCATAACACAATTCGGCACCGAATATGGCGACTGTCGCTGAACCACAATCCGTTCGAAATCGTCATCGAGTACGCTGGTGATCTGTTCAAACGCGATGCTCGAGCTTTCAAAGACGCGCTTCTTCTCTCCGGTACGAATGGTCACCGCGTCTACAAACGGTCTGGGCGCCTCGTTCAACGGATCGCGCGAATACTGCGTCCCCGACAAGTACACTTTCGTTGCGTCACTCGATGTTCGAACACATGAGACCCCGACAGGCCCGCGCGTCGTCATCAAACTGCCAGGGTTCTCGTAGAACTCCTCGGTGCGACGGCGAGAAACTGTAAACTTGGTCTCAGGAGCATCAAGGTTTACCGCAAACACATGCTCCTGATTGGATGCCGTCTCGGTTATGAACAGCCAACGACAATCGGATGAATAATCGACCGAGTTAATACGTGTCTCGCTCTCGTAGATTACATGCGCTGACTTGTCGTCATAAGGCGGCAGCCATTGCATCACACGATCCTTCCTCGCCGGCTGCTGACCCTCTTCGCTTCCAGCCGCGCGTTCGCGTGCTGGCTCCAACTGCAGATAACTCAAGCCTTTGCCATCTGGCCTCCAAGTCAAGCTGCGGCGGTTCTCATCTTGAGTTTGGCCGCCTCCCCGTGCACCTCCCCCGCCGCCACCACCTGCTGCGCCTTCACGAAGCGGAGTGCGAGAAATCTGATGGACTTCCTTCCCAGACGGATCCCAAAGCGCCTGCACGCTGCCAAACGAGGACGCTGGAACAATGTACGAAAACGGTTTCTGCATCACCGTCACCCGGATAACCGAACCATCCGGAGCAACGCTAATCGAGCGAAACATCGATGGCGAGCCAACTTTTGTGACTCTGCCGGATGCGACGTCTATCATAGCAAGCTGTCCGGTCAGATAGAACTCAAGTATCTCCGCGTCCCTCGGTCCAGACAGCAGCGAAGGATAAGTTCGCAAGGTCTTGCTGCCGGGCTGCGTCACACGAATCATCGGCTCGGTCGGCACGACATTCGGCGCAGGTGCTACGCCGCGATTCTCGGGAACAAGAACCGCCACCAACGTCTTGTCATCCGCAGTCCAATCGACCGAGTTTACTGAGGTCGCCAGCAAAGGAGTGCTGCAAACGCGACGAGACTTTCCCGAATTGACATCCGCTACGTAAACATAGGATCCGTTTTCGAAGTTTGCGACGAACGCTATCTGATTCCCGTTAGTCGACCACGTTGGCGAACTAAACGTCGCCCCGCTCGGAATCTCAACCGCTGTGCGCGACCCGTCCCGCCAGCTAAGTAGCGTCATCCCAGCCGAACCCCTCGTCGTCATTGTCCGCGTTCTGTTTGCCGTGGGATCAATTTGGATTCCCGCCAAGTTATAGTGCGGCCGCGCATAATCTGCAAGCGACGGCAGACCGCCTGAGTCCACGATCAGAAACTTCGTCCTGTCGGGGCTGAGATTAGTCAGATTAACATTCAGATGCCTCGGAGCGGTAACGATGTCTGCAATCGCTCTCGTCGGCTCGATGTACCGCTCGACGGTGAGATTGTCGTTCGCAACTGAAACCGACCAAATCAGCCCAATTGCGAGAGTTAGCGCATATCTATGGTTCACAGCCTGCCTCCTAATTCGATCCAGTACCCCGCTTGAGCATTCCATCTCGATTCGCTGCGGCATCTGCAACAACGTAAAACAACCTCGCAACGCTCACGACTTTGTCGTAGTTGATTTTGTCCGGGGTGTCCGTTGGACGATGGTAGTCCGGATGGAATCCGCTGAATAGAAACGCAACGGGCACTCCCTTTTGCGCGAACATGTAGTGGTCGCTCCGAGTGTAAACATCTTCCTGATCATATTCGAAAACCAGGTTCACGTACTTGTTCAGATCGATGATCTTATCGTGTAGCTCCATCGATACTCGTTTGCTGCCCACAAGGTGAATCGTATCGATGTTGTCTTCTGCTCTTTCCGTCTCAGATTCTTCGTTCCTTCCGATCATGTCCAGTTGCAAAAGGCACGTTGTTTTCTCCAATGGGATGATCGGATTATTCGTGTAATGCCTCGCGCCAAGAAGACCCAACTCCTCTCCCGTGAAGAACAGGAACATGATGCTCCGCTTTGGCTTGATTGGATTTGTCGCAAACGCTTTCGCAATCATAAGCACCGCAGTGCAGCCAGACGCGTCGTCGTCCGCGCCGTAATAGATGACGCCGTTGCGCTCGCCCAGGTGATCGAGGTGTGCGCCGATACAAACGACTTCCTCCTTCAACTCCGGATCGCTGCCTTCAAGAAGGCCTACAACATTCGGAACGGTTCGCTCTTCCGTCTCCGCCGTCGCAGCAAGAGACACCTCAAAATCCGACAAAGCAACCGTCGCCTCAGCGCCGTCGCCAATCGCGTCCACAAGCGACGGATCAAGTCCTGAGACGCCCGCCAGCCGCCGCGCTCCCAGGGGCGTAATGAAGCCATTGGCCCGCGTCCCTTGCCTGCCCCCTCCACGACCGATCGTCCAGTCGTTTTGCGGAAGCGACTCCGTAACTCGCAACACAGCCGCAGCGCCAAGGCGGTTCAAACTCTGAGCCAACGCGCCGTCCATAGGAGCCGAAACCAGCACAACGCGCCCCGCCAAGCTCGCAGGGTTAGCAATGCGCGCGTCCTTGTTCCCAGTCCGAACGATCGCCACCGCTCCCTTCGTATCTACCGACGCCGTTCCCGTGAAGACCAGGTCCGACTTCCCGAGCTTCAAACTTCCGCCAGAGAGCGAAATCGAATCAGGGTTCATTCGCGAGAACATGAACGGCACGCCCTGGAAGTAAGTCCCGTTGTCCCCGATCGGCTTGAGCCCGAACTCCTTCAGCTTCCCTGCGACCCACTCCGCCGACTTCAGGTAGCCGGGCTGGCCAGTTCCACGTCCGGCAAACTCCTCGCTCGCCAGGCGGCTGATCCACGCCCGGGCGTCCGACAGCCCGATCGAATCGAAGCCAGCAGCGACGTTCGGTGGGGGAGGCAGAGCCCCGGAATACTGACCCAGAGCGGGAAGAGCGAGAGTAGCCGCGAAAATCGCGGCGGCGAGACGGGCCTTGAAGTGATTCATGTGCGTAAGTTCGACGTACGCACGTTCAGTCCTCCGTGGTTCCGCCCGCCCCTAGTCCGTCGTTGGCTCGATCTTGACTCGGACGCCGCTCGACTGCAGCGGCATCGTCTGAACCTGCTGAGCAGACATATCCTTCAGAATCTCCACCCGAACCTTCCCGCCCATGATCATGTCCATGTCCTCCGTGTGGAGGATCACCGCGCTGTCTGGGTCGTCATCGTCCGGCTTGGTATAAGTGAACAGTTCGCCCGCGACCTTGTATGTCTCGCCGTCAAGCGTCCCCCGCAAGTCGGCAAACTCATCAGGAAACGCCTCGTTTGCTTCGAGGTACTTCTCCATCCCACTGACCAGCTCAGGAGCGAGCCTCTCGAGCCTCTGAAGCTTCCCAATGGTGTCGCCAAACTTCTGCCCCTGGTCGCTCCGCATAAACGAAAACACGAGAATCGCCATGACGATCCCCCCGAGAACGATCAATCCGAGGATCCCCAGCGCCACCCAAAGCGCTACCTTGCTGCTCGATGCCTTGCTCATGTTTATCGCGGCGTGAAATCAACCTTGCCGGAGACTCTACGGCAAAACCCCGCCATCAGTTGCGCGCATTGCTCCACATCCTTCAAATTCAGAGTCTCCACAGGCGTGTGCATGTAGCGAATCGCCACACCCAGCAACCCCGTCGCCATCCCCGCCCCAGCAACCTGCATCGCGTTGGCGTCCGTTCCAGTGCCGCCAGGCTCAACCTCGATCTGAATGTCAATCTTCTCCTCTTTCGCCGCCTTCAAAATCATATCGAACACAACGTGGTTGATGTTCGTGCCGCGAGCAACAACCGGCCCGCCACCCATCTTCGCGTCGCCCTCTTTGCGCTTGTCAACGCTCGGATAGTCCGTCGCGTGAGTAACGTCAACCGCCAAACCAACTTCCGCACCGCTCGCAAACGCGCTTGTTCGCGCGCCGCGCAAACCAATCTCTTCCTGAACCGTCCCAACAGCGATAACGCCAACATCCTTATCAGGACGCTTCTCCGCCAGCAACCGCGCCGCCTCCGCAACAATAAACGCGCCCATCTTGTTATCAAAACCGCGCGCAGTCACAACATCACCAAACAGTTTCTGAAACTCCCACTGATACGTCACAACGTCGCCGAGATCGATCTGCTTCATCACCTGATCCTTCTTCGTCGCGCCGATGTCGATCCAAAGCTCGCTGATCTCCGGCTTCACCTCCCGCTCTTTCGCAGACAGCAAGTGGATCGCCTTTCGCCCGATCACGCCCGCAACTCGCCCCTTCTTGCTATGAATCCAAACACGCTGCCCAATCGGGATCAGACTGTCATGCCCGCCGATCGTCCGAAAATGAAGCAGACCCTCGTCGCTCACGTAATGCACCGCGAAACCGATCTCGTCCAAGTGCCCCGCGAGCATAATCTTTCGCTTCGCGTCGGGGTTGATAACCGCCGAAACGTTCCCCATGACGTCGGTCTTCACCTCGTCGGCGAACTGCTTGGTATACGTCCTAAAAACATCCGCCGCCGGAACCTCATATCCGCTCGGCGACGGGGCGTTGACGATCTCTTTGAAGAAGGCGAGACTCTCTTTGCGCACGCCAAATTATGCTCGAACGGCCAAACGGCCGTGAACAAGCGCCCCCAGCGAACTACCCGCTCCGCCGACGCTTCCTAATCGCCAGCCCCAGCAGCAACCCCACCGCGGCCATCGTCGAAGGCTCCGGAACAACCTGGAAATCCAAAACATAATCCGTGTGATCCCCCGTCTGCTGAAGCCAAAACGCATAGTCCGATCCGGTGAGCGGCGGAACAAATCCAATCGCGCCCATCCCCTCGCCCATCAGCGGCAGCAAATCGCTCCCAATCAGGTGCGGCCCGAAAAGCGTCCACCCAAGCAGGTTCTCGACGTTCGGGTCGACAGGGTCTTCAGTGATGAACGTCCCTTCCTGAACGGCGAGAAAACTGTAGTGATCCTCGCTCACATAATCCAAAAGAACAATCGCCGTCAGCGACTCCCCAGGAGCCAGGCTGAAGTGGAAGTAGTCTCGGTCGTAGTCTCCGGTCGAGCCGATGATGATGTTCGATCCGATGCTGACGCTCAGCGTGTCAGGAACCAGGTGGTTGCCAGAAAGATCGCCATGGATCGACTCGTCCCAAATCACGGCGGAACCGCCATACGCCGCGCATAAGAACAGCGCGGCCAGCGTGAGAGATTTCATGACTCCTTAGAGGCGCGCCAACCCAAAGAAGTTCACCCCGCCCATACCAGTTCTTCCGCGCCAACAGCCCGCCGCCGCAAGAAAACAAAATCCCCCAGCGCCGACGCCGGGGGATCATCAAGAAAAGGAACGCCTCTTATGCAGCGTCTTCCAACAGAATCAACTCCGGCGAACCGCCGCCCTCGCTGAAAACGACCACAGGATCGCTCGGCTCAGACAAGATTCCCCGGCGCTCGACCAAAACGCGAAACTCCGTCGCGCTCAAAGGCTGCCCAACGAGCGCGAGCCGAGTCCGCGAAGTCACCGCCAAGAACGACCATTCGCCGCCCGTCGGCCGCGATTGCACGATGAAATTGCAACCCGGCAGATTGCCATTTCGGTTCCATCGAAGCCGCACGGTGCCGACGCTGTTGCCAGTTCCGCTCAGCTCGCTGATCGCGTAGATCGGGCGCGGACTCGGCGTCGTGTCGTGGATGTTTAGCCCAAGCTCAAGCTTCAGCGGATCGCTGACTGCCGGATTGGCCTGCCACTGGTTCGACCACTGCTGCACCAGCCCAAGCGCAGTTTCGTAAGCCGCGTTTTTGGTGCTCGTCGCTGCCTTCGCGGCGTCGTGCGCGGCGGTGTAGTCGGCGACAGCAGTCGCATAGTTGGTCTTGGCCGTGGTGATCGCTGCGGCCCCCTCGACACCTAAACCCAGCGTCCCCGTGTTCGCAACCGCAACCGTCGCCCAGTTGTCATACCACGCGCGAAACGCGGCTTCACTCAAATCGTAATAGTGTGCCATTTCTATTCTTCTCCTCTGCCGCCTTGTGCGAGCGCAGTCCGCTTAAAACTGATTCCGCCGACAGCATCTAAGCTCCATTTTCCACGTCAGATTGCCAGCGTCCCCAGGTGTTTTTGCGGGGTTCGGTGGTTTACGCCCCCCCCGACTCAAAAGACCTAAAGTCTTTCTTCAGGAATCTTAACCGCCAGCGATAAAATGTTTACGTTTTGTGACAAACGGCGAACGCTTTGCGATCCGCCGTTTACGTTTTGTGACAAACCGCGAACGCTTTGCGATCCGCCGTTTACGCTTTATGACAGACCGCGAACATTTTGCGATCCGCCGCAAGCATTTTATGATAGGCCGCGAACGTTTTGCGGCGCACCGTGAACAATTTGCAGATTGAGGCGCACTCGATCACAAGCTCAGCGCGCGGCGACCCGGAGTCAGATCGCTCCGGATCGCTGCGCGTGGGCGAAGCCGAGTGTCTCGGACTATCTTCTCTGCTGGGGCGACGCCGAAGCCCCCCCCGGAACCTTCTTTAACGTGCCGCGGCTCGGTTCCTCGAACTCGCTTTCAAACAAGGAGACCTTCAGTGAAGTGCCCGAGAGTTCAAACGTGTGCGCCACGAGGAGCGCGTCGCCAGCCAAGCGCTCGAGCCTCAGACGCTTGCCCGCGCTGTAGAGCGACAGCGTCATGGGATACACCGGCTTCCAATCGTCGTCCATCCTAACTGCGCCCCATTCTTCGCTCTTGATGTAGTCGTCAGAGGAATAGTAGGATGGGTTACGCTCGCTAAAATCGCAGGCAAGCCCGAGCATCATCCCCGAATCTTCACCTGTCATGATTGAGATAAGCAGGTGGTCTTTCTCGTTGCATCGTTCGATGGCGATTTCGTTGACGACGGCGTCTTCGAGTTCCAGCTTGCCGGTGTACTTGCCGAACAGCGCGCTAAGCGTATCCAGCCTCTTGACGGCAACCGAGATGTTCGGCTCGTACAGACCGTTCGCGAAGTCCTTCAAGTAAGGCGTTGCGATGTTCGAATACTGGTTGGCGTCGCTGGCGCTACCCCCACTCCATCCAATCTGAATCTTTCGCACGATACCTTTGGGGTCAGCGATGACCATCCCCGGGGTGCCGGTCATCCCCCAGGTGTTTTTCAATTCGCGTCCGCTCATTTGGCAGACGGGCATCGTGAAGCTCGGCATCGGGCCTTCGTACGCTTCCGTCAGCGAGCTGTCGTCGAAAGGAACATACACGGCAACCACCTGGACGCTCGATTTGGCAAATCGTTGAGCGATCGTCTCAGTTGCTTCCAGCGTGCGCCGGATGTAGGCGGCGTTCTGGGCGTGGCTCACAAAAACGATCACGACAGACTTCCCTTTGCATGATGCCCTCGTGACTTCGGGCCCGCCAAGGTATGAGTTGAATCTGAAGTCCGACGGCAGCTCGTCGCCCCACGCGAGCTCCTCTGCCGCGGCAGTTCGGAGTCGCGCGGACGCAAGAGCCGAGCAGTTCGACGAGGACGCGGCGATGGCGCCGAGTTCGGGCCCGACTGGCGAAGTGTTGCCGCCAAGCGCGGGCGCGATGGACATTGCGGTTGCGAACATAACATTAAGCATTAGATCTCCTTGACGTGGGAAGCCCCCACGCCGCCGCATACACGATCAAACCCGCTCTGCGGCAACTATCCAGCACTGGGCGCTCGCTTCGAGCGACCGCGCGAAAATATACCTCTTCGTGATGTCCGCCCGATTTGCGACGTGACGCCGCGACCTCTGACACGGGCAAATGGGCTGGCCGATCGACTCTGTTGCTGACCCGGAGACCACCGGCTGAGGTTAGCGCGAACTGCCAGGAAAAGCTCTGAATTCGGGGGCACGCGCCGAGCACCCCGTAGGGCGCCAATGGACGAACGAAATTCTTTTTGACAATCGTCCATTACTGTGATGTATTGTTAGGTGATGAGAATCGGGAGATGGGATATGAAGACAGTAGTTATCGTAGGCTTGGGAATCGCTGGGTTGGCTTCGACGGCCCAGGGGCAGTCGTTCAACATTGACCTGGATATCTCGACGGGTTCGCCGGAAGTCGGCCGTGGAGTTCCATCGGACGCCTTCGGGGCCGCCGCCAGTCAGCCCGGTCGATGGAATCGATACCCCGTAACTGCGACAAATCCCGTGAGTTTGGTTGCTCTGGATGGAAACCCGACAAACGTTCAACTGAGAGCGCTCCGAAAATCAGGCGCGGGAGGGGGATGGAACAATCCTCTGAACACCGGGGATTTTAGCCTGCTGTTAAATGATGCAGCAACACTACATCTTGAGCCCCATACTTGGATTTTTTCCGGTCTTGTGCCCGGCATCTATCAGATCCTCACGTATGCAGTTAGCCCGATACCCAGCCATACAACTCCACTTCTAACCGAGGTAAGTATCGCTGGCCTGTCCCAAATTGTTACTGGGCCTATGCCTGGAAACAGCTTTGGACTGCATGTTACTCACGCGTTGCATGAGGTAGTCGTTTCAGACGGAGAACTCGCTATAGCAGTACGGGGGCTCGACTCTGAACGACTTTCGAAGCTCAACGGCTTTCAAATAGTAGCCGTTCCAGAACCACTTTCCGCGACGGCTTTCGTCGCGGGATTTGTCATCCTTGCGATTCGCCGAAAGCGAACCGCTGACTAACTAGCTCGCGAAAGCAAGCGGCCAGCCGCTTTGCGCCGGGTG
The DNA here is from genome assembly GCA_041744215.1 of Fimbriimonadales bacterium. Classification (GTDB taxonomy): domain Bacteria; phylum Armatimonadota; class Fimbriimonadia; order Fimbriimonadales; family ATM1; genus JAHCHL01. The sequence continues at coordinate 42,388 of JBGTLG010000035.1, forward strand.
CCCTGCTCGCATCAGCTTAAGGGAAACGTGAAGTCTTTCGACAACCGATCATGGGCTGACCTTCCCTGCCGTTTCCAGACACCTTTTTGACTTCCCCCCGCGTATTTGATACAATAAGCAGCAGGAGACTGATATGAAGATTCAAGTTTCGCTGGGGATGGCCGCATGCGCGATGATCGCCTCGGCCCAAGCGCCGCTGAAGGTGGATGGACGCACCGTCACCCTCGGGCCGCCGACCGCCGTTACCGTTGGGCTGAAGGACGTGAACTGGTCGCCCACCGGAAAGGCGCTCCTTTATGACGCTGTCGACGCCGACGGATATCACCAAGGCTTTTATCGCACAACCGACGAAAAGGCCAAATCCGTCCTTCGCATTCCTGAGGGAACGACGTTCCAACACTGGAAGTGGCTGCCGAATCGGCTCGCCGTCATCGAAGTTCTTTCTCGCGAACTGCCGGACGAAGATGCCGTAAGGTGGAGCGTTTATCTTCTCGATGCACAGAAGTTCACCGCGCGCGAGCTTGCGCACTGGGTGTTTCCGAAGAGCGCGAATGTCTCTTCCAAACTCGACGTTTCACCAACGCGCGACCACGCGATTTTCACCCTGAAAGACGAAAGCGGAGAGCATCCTTTCGTGCTGCTGGACGGCGCAGAAAGCCTTGTTCCCGCGCACGATATTGCGGCAGCGATCGCCGCCGGATCTTCGTTTGTTGGCTGGTCGCTCGACGGCACTGCGTATTACGCCGAAGCGGGCGAGTTGCGTATTGCGTCGAGAGGGATCACACTCAGCAGGGGGACCGGGTCAGCCATCGAATACCTCTTCGAGGTCGAGTCGGACAGCTCGCATAAGGGCCCAATCATCTTTCTCTCCGCTAACCGGCTGCTCGTTTTGGAGAATATGCGTGCGCCAGACGCCGGGTGGCCTGTGCTCGAAGTGATGCCTTGGAACGGGAGGCTTCGCCAGATTAGTTCGCGCGGGCCCAATCTCGACGAGCCTTTCTGGCCGAGAGTCCATGCCGAAGGCGCACCGGCGCAGGTTCTCGCCGCCGAGCGGTCGGGCACGTCGGGTTCGCTTTGGATGGTTGAGAACACGCCCGACGGAGAACGGCCGACCGGCGCGCTGCTGATCGCCGCCGAAGGGAAGCAGGCTTGGTTCGACCCGCCACAATCGTTTGTCGCGTATGAGACAGACGGCGCACTGTTCGTGCGCAAAATCTTGCTGAGTCGCTAGCTGGAGCGTGCGCTTCCCATCGTGCTGTCGCTTATGGGTTGCGCTTTCCGGCTTGGAGCGCTGCGCACACTCTTTCGATCCGGTCTATGCGCGTCGCTTTGTCTTTCGCTGCGCCGACCCAGTCGGTGAAGTCGCGCTTCTCGTTCGCGCTCAGCGCGCTCCATTGCGCCTTCGCCTTCGGCGCGCTGCCCAGGGCTTTGTAAATGTCCATCGGCACGACGGCATAGCAGCACGGGCGGCGCTTGCCTTTTGCGAGGTTTTCGCAGCACCGCTCGATTCGGCGTCGGCGCTTCTCCGGCTTCTTCGCTTCGTCGATCCAGCTAACGAAGTCGCGCCGCGCGATCGGCGTGAGCCCTCTCCACGCGGCTTCGGCCGATGGCTCCGCCGCGAGCGCTTCGCGAAGGTCCGCCGGCGCTGTTTCTCCTATCTGCTTGCGACTCACGCTCGCCATTTTGAACAACCGAGCTGCTCTAAGCTACCACCGCCAACCCCGAGTGGCATGACCCCGGTCAGGAACGCTAACCCAGAGTCAGCGTCCGCCCAAAATGCCATCGTTGCAACTATGACAGCTTGGCCTGGCTCAGGACTTGGCCGTAGCGCCGTGAGAACCTCACTTTGTTGCAGGGCTGGACAATGTGCTGTACAATGTGCTGAACAGTGTAACGACGTCCAGATAGGAGAATCCGAGTGGCCCTACCATTTGCTCACCAGAGTTTCCCCGACATGTACGAACGGCTAATCGTAAGCCCAGTGTTCCTGCCTTGGGCAGGTCCCCTCCTCGATGACGTAGCGCTCGCCTCGGGAGATCGTGTTCTTGACGTTGCGTGTGGAACAGGGATAGTCGCGCGCGTCGCGCAGCAGCGTCTCGGCGATACAGGGAGGATCGTCGGCGTCGACGTGAGCCCCGCAATGCTTGCTGTGGCGCGTCGCGAGGCGCCGGATATCGAATGGCGCGAAGGCGACGCGGGTGCCCTGCCGCTCGCGGACAGCGAGCAGTTTGACGTCATCGTTTGTCAGCAAGGATTCCAATTCTTCCCAGACAAATCAGCGGCCGCGCGCGAAATGCGGCGAGCGTTGGCACCCGCAGGCCGAGTGGCCGTTAGCACCTGGAGGCCTGATACGGAGTTCCCTGTGTTGCTGGAACTGCGCCGTATCGCAGAAAGGCACTTGGGGGCGATCATAGATCCACGCCACAGTCTTGGTGACGCAGGGGTGCTTGAATCTTTGCTCCAGGCTGCCGGCTTCTCCGACGTGCGATGCAAGACCGTCTCGAAGACCATCCGTTTCGACGACGGGGCAGCCTTCGTAAGCATGAATGCCATGGCGTTGGTGGGCATGAGCGCCGCTTCGAAAGAAATGGACGATGAGCAGCGCGCGGAAGCCGTGGAGACGATTACACGGGACAGCGATGAGCTAATGAAGGCAAACACCGACGATAAAGGGTTTGTCTACGAACTCGGCACGAACGTTGCGACAGGCAGGGGTTGAGCAAAGACCGCCAACGTTGGCCAAATGAGCGGGCGACGTCATTTGGGCTTATTGGCTCTCCCGTTGCCCCACCTGCCTGCAATCAGCCGAGCCAGCTCAACGCGTTCCGGTATTCTCGCCGATATGGATGTGCGAACTGCGTTAAAGTCTCAATACAAGGGCGGATTAGAAATGCTGCGCCAATGCATCGACCGCTGCCCAGACAACCTCTGGCAAAGCGGCGCCTACCCGCGAACATTCGATCGCATCGCGACACATGCGGTGTTCTTTACAGATTTATACATGCGCCAAAACGTTGATGCGCACGCGAATTGGCAAGACGTTACGCCGGATCGATATGCGGATCTGGACGAAGACGCGCCCGGCGATGCGCACATCGAAAAGCAGCACCTGCTTGATTACGTGCAATATCTTTACAACGATGTCGACAAAGTCGTCGATGGCCTCGATCTCGATACCGAAGACCCCGGATTTCATTGGTATAAAAACATCAGCAAGATGGAGCATCAGTTGATGAACCTCCGCCACCTGCAAGGCCATGTTGGACAGCTGTCGGAACTGCTCATGGCGCACGGAATCGATATCGACTGGGTTGCGAAGCATCCGCGAAACACATAATGCTTCCGGCTGCTAACCACGTCTACTATTGAATCAGCCCGCGCACGGCGCGCTACCCGATCAACGACTAAAAGCTGAATTCGGCGCGTGACGTTTCTTTCACAATCTCTTCCAAAACGCCCAAGTCGAGATCGTCGAGGCGCTTGAATCGTATGCAGCTCTTGCCAATACTCGCTTTTGGCAATCGAGTCTTGTATGCTTCTGCAATGTAGCCGCCGTTCTTTACGCCGCACGCATAAATCGATATGTAGTTCTTGTTGCTCGCAAGTCCAACTTTGAACCAATCTCCCTCGCGGCCCGAAGGGTACTTGTAATGATAGGTGCCGTATCCAATCATGCCGCTCCGCATATGCGGGTCGAGCTTTGGCGCCCACTTCCTAATAAGAGCATCAATGCGCTTGATCTCGGTTTTCCGAGGCTCATCGAGTTCGGAAATGTATTCTGCTGGGGTTTCGGCTTTGCTGCTACCTTTCATGTTGCTTTTCTCTTGTTGTTTGATATCGGATCGATGGCCTCATTGCTCGGATGCACTGACGCGATCCCCTAAGCGCAATCGGCCAACATCCGCCTTCTCAATGTACCTTGCATGGATTTCTCATTTCACGGGGAGGGGACGCGTGGGCGGGTTCGGGTGCTGTGTTGGCGGATCGAGTGTCCTTCAATTCTCCCATCCCCCATGGCACCAAGTTTTGTCCCGGCCGTCATCCTCTTTCATTCCGTTCCTCGTCACTGGTCAGTCTGTCCACCCGCCGGCTCGGTCCGATGAGAGGATGACAACCTGCTTGCTCGTTCCATCGGTGCTGTTGTATGCTAGATTGTCGCCAGAAGGGGAGAACAACATATAGTTTATCCCACGCCGAGAACCCAGCGTACGCAGGACATCCCCCTCCCCGTTCATGAACTGAATCTGACCGTCTGATGCCACTGCGAAGCCAGGTTGGCCTGGCACGTTCGTGACCGACACGACACCCGCATACTCATTGCGAAGCAATTCTTGCTGTCCAGCGCGCGCCCATATAGCCAGTACGGATTTCGGGAACAAGTCCGTACCCCCAAGATAGGCTGCTGCAATCGAGGCTCGGTCACTTGCTATCACGACTTGATTTTGTTTGAGATCCTCGACACCTGAAGTTGTGAATCTAGCGAGGAATTCACCGGTTCGGCCAGAAATCAGCGCGTAGGACTTCTCCCCGACGGTAGGTAACAACAGGTCTCCATCATCAGACAGGAGCACAGACGGCCCGCCGATGGCTACTTGGAACTTTTTTACAAGCTTAAGCTGTAGTTGCATGATTGAAAGCAGGTGCACCGAGGACGGGCCACAGACTATAGCCGACTCGCCGTCTCCAGACAATTGAATCAAGGTACTGCTGTACACGCCATCTACTGAGACCGACGATAAAACTCTTCCGTTGTCAACAGAGACCAATGCTATGACACTCGGATGTTGCGCAATCAGCAAGCTTGAGCCATCAACCGCAACAGCATCCATGACGTTGGCGATCCCGTAGTCATCGCTACGGAACACAGTCTCCAAGGAGTTTGTATCCAATAGGAAAGCAACACCGTCACTATCAACAATTGCCACGCGGCCCGTTCTTGCAGAGAGACTTGCGTTAGAAAAACGTGCGCCGTCACCGATCACGGTTCGCCTAACCGAAGTTTCCCCTACATGAGCGACTGCAACATCACCGGAAGCCGTCACGATGAGCAGTTCCCGATCATTGATCCACGCCATCTCAATCAGATAGTCTTGGAGCTTCAGGGAAAAGTGAGTATCACTACATGCTAGCCTACCGCAGCATGTCCAAGTCAGTAAACCGAATGCGATAACAGCTAACGAAGTTGTGATTAGGGTTTTCAATACCTTGGCTCCCGAAGCTCCGGGCGGCCGGCGTGGCCCGGTAGAGCCTTCGGTCGTCGGTGGCTTGGGTGAATTCGGTGACATTCGACAGCTCCCATTCAGCCTGGAGCTTGGTTTACCTCAGATTGCTCAATCGGTGTGACGTCGGCTGCAGGGAAGAACTGCCCTGCCGGGGTGGCTGGGGCAAGAAGGCTGTCGCAATGGGTTTGTTTCTGAGCTGTGGCTGCGGCTCTTGCTTTGAGGGTTGAAATTCGGAGGGATTGGCGGTGTCTCAAGTCGTCGCGTGCGAAGTGTCTTCGCCTTAGATCAGC
>JBGTLG010000036.1:0-91187 GCA_041744215.1 Fimbriimonadales bacterium
ACGTTCCCGGGGTTTGTACACACTGCCCGTCAAGTCACCTGAATTGTCTGCACCCGAAGTCCGTGGCCTAACCCGCAAGGGAAGGAGCGGCCGAAGGTGTGGGGGGTAAGGGGGACTAAGTCGTAACAAGGTAGCCGTACCGGAAGGTGTGGCTGGATCACCTCCTTTATAGGGAGCAAACTTTTGCAGTCCCGACACTCACGTTGGGACGTTCCCTGGTCGAACGATTTGCTGTCCAACCGGTTTCTTGGAGTACTTGCCCGAGGTAGCGTATGGCAATCTCAGTATTGACCCGTGGCACGGTGGCATTAGCCGCCCTTTGTTTCGCACCTTTAGTCTCTGCTGAAACTCGCATTGAATTGAGCGCGAAAGTGTTACCTCTTTCTTTTGATCCAGAACGACAAAGCCCGTATGAGCAAGGCGACCAGGTAGGGACTCAGATTGCAGAGTTCACCTGCAATGCAATCGTCGAGAATCTTCCCCCGAATGCCTCTGTGGAGTACCAGTGGTTAGTGTCCTGGCAACCGGGTGCCCCCCCCCCCCCCGGTTGTGGGCCTCCTCGTCTTCGACCCGCCTGCCAACAGCGCAACCGCAGTAGGTCGCGCCTTCTTCCCCGGCTACTTTACAGCCGCTTGTACGATAAGGATTACGGCGCCGGGCTGGCCACCGCAAGAGTTCACACTCATAGAAAACTGTGCGGTTGTAGGTGGTCCGCTGCGCATTGAGGTGGACGGAGCCGATGTGGTCAACACACCGAAATGGGATGCATATGACTCGGAGAAACCGTGGTACTTGCAGTACTTCGGTAATCAACCCCTGCAGCCGCACCCAGGTCCTCTTGATCAGAGAGCCCAATATGCGAAGGTGCGCGTCGCGCTAGCGCAGCCACCGGAAGTGCGATTCCAATGGGAAAAGGAGGGACCGGTCGTTTGGAGATCGCCGCCCGAGTCGCAACTTGAGACGGCCAACAACGTCGAGATCGCTGCGACCAACGGTAGCGGCAAGGGTGAGATCGTCGTCAGAGTGAAGTACACCATCGAGTTTGAAGGTCAGTTGTACGGTCCGTTTGACGACGATACCGATGAAACACCACCCCCTAACGAGCCATCGCCTCGGGAGACCTACCGGAGGTTCACCGCGCACCGGCCGAATGATACCAAGGGACTCGCGAAGCTCCACATTGGCCATTCAAGTTCGCCTCCGTATCACTGGGAAGACGCGTATCTGATGGTCCTGTTTGATCATCTAGGTGACGCAATGCCCGCAGTTTGGGTCCAGGAGGTGTTTCATAAGCCGAATGGGCAGGGCTACAATCAGTTCGAGTTGCCTCCTGGCTTTTCCACTAATCAACAGGGGCAACCGTGGGTCACTAAGTGCAAGCAGGAGTACTTCAAGTGGGGCGAGGAGACAATGGAGGAATGGGGCTCATTCATAGACTTTCTGAGCGTCAACGGCTTCATGATCTACCACCCCTATGAACTAAACCCCAATAATCCGCAGTGGAATCTCCACCACGCATATTACGCAGGAAACCGTGATGTTTCGTGGCCAAGACCTCTTGTTGGAGGTGGAATTCGCGTTGGCTATTGGAGTATCCGGATTTGGTCGGATTGGTCGGAGCACGTAAAGCAGTAAGAGGTGATAACGATGTATCTCGCAGCTACACTTTTTTCCTTGTCGCTCGTGCCAAGTTTGGCAGCGACTCAGCTGCCAGATGGATGCGAGTGGCTTTATCCATTTGACACTCACACGGTCAAGCTGCCGGATCTGTCAGTCGTCAACGTTATTGCCGTCGTCAAGCCGATCGCCCAAACACAACCGCCGACGCCGCGCAATCGCTGGACTCGATCAGGCACGCCAATTGAGCTGCGAGACTTCTATGTGGATCGTTTCCAGGTGTTGGGCTGCGCGATCGGCGAATTGCACGGAACGATTGCTGTCGTGTATCCGAAACCGACGGTGTTGCGCGGCCAAACTGTACCGCCGCCTTCACCACTGGATACAAATGCGACTTACCTCCTTTTGGCCAGAACCGAAGACGACGGCAAGTTGCGAGAACTCGATTTCGATAAGTCCTCGCCACCTCGTTTTCCAGTGAACTGGTCACTGTTCGAAAGGCTAAACTCGACTGAACTGTCTGGGATTGCAATCTTTGGAACGCGCCTGTCCGCAATTCGGGTACGCGAAGATCGAACGGCAATGATTCTCCTTGCTATTGTCGACGCCCTCAAACATGCCTCAGACGATGAAGTGCGACGGATCTGCGATTTTCTGAACAGGCTTAGAACAGATGAATCCTGGAGCCCGCCGAACATCGAGGGCCGAGACGTCGAGAAGTGGAGAACATCCGTTCTTGGCGAAGAGATGCGATCTGCCTCGATCACTTTGACCTCGTATGGTCGCGCGAATGTTCTGGGTCTTCTTGCTGAGTGGGGTGTGCAGAATACAGCCGAGCAGTGGCTCGATGCGCTCGAGGATGCGTACCTGGCCGGAAGCAACTTGCGGAAGTACGGACAGACACTACTCCCGCAACTTAGTAGCTCCGCCGGAAAGTTGACATCTGATCGTTTATGCCAGAGTCTCGCGATCGTCTTGGATGACGGGGTCCGTGATTGGCTGATTCGACGGATGGTCGGCAAACCATCTCGAGAAGGATTACTTCACTTGCGTGAGTTGCTGGAAGTTGATTCACTCCGCTTCGTGATCTTCAGCAAGTTCGCGACGTGGGCGAAACGTCCTGACCTCGAACCGAGTTGGGATTGGAGCGTTTTTCCACCTCGGATCGAGCGAGAGCGGGAGTTGCTTGCCTATTGGCGCGCCAATCTGCCGTGAGCACTTTTCGTTCTGCTCGTTCTTGAAGTGGCTCTAGGCCAGTTCTGCCTTCTGACACTGACAAGGGACGCCCGACAACACCCATCTGAATCTGGGTGAAGGGGTCAGGGAAGGGCCGTTTTCCCCAGATCCGCCCCGGATCGCGATGCGCAAGGAGTGTCGTACGTCTGTAAACGGACCATAATATAGCCGGACACCGTCCGGTGTCGGAGAACCCAATGAAGCACCTACAGATTCTTCTCTTCTCTCTCGGAGTCCTCGCCGTCGGCCTCGGCTGTGCAAAGGACACGACTACCATAGTGGAAACGCCGAGCACCCCGGCCGATCCGGGATCCCTTTCGGCCCAGGCGCCGGGCGGTAGCCCTGGTTCGGAAACGCCTGCAGCTCCAACCGAGGCGACTCAGCCGGAGGCGCCTGGCGCGCCGGCTCCGAGCAAGCCCGTCACTGAATCGCCTGCGGCAACCGCAAGGCCTGCGACGCCGAGCGGCTCGACACCGGCACCACCAGCCGGATCGTATCTCCTTCGGGTGAAGCCCAAAAAGGGCGAGTCGTTCCGCTATCAGATGTCGATGAAAGCAGAAGGCGCATCTGGGCCCGCTGCTATGGGCGAGATGGACGCGACCGTCAGAATGTCAGTGTCTGATGTGTCTGCCGGGGAAACCACCATCAGAATGACCTTCGAGAAGCTTGACGTTCCCATGTTCGCCCAGCTTCCTCCTGAGCAACGGCAGCAGGTCGAAACGATGTTCAAGAGCCTTGCTATCATCTACACATTGGATGAACGCGGCAACTCGAAGTCCATCAAATCTGAAGGCGGTATGCCAGGGATGGAGCGGGCGTTCGATGGCATGGGCGGTGCAACCGCCGCGTTTCCCGAAAAGCCTGTAAAAGTCGGCGATTCTTATACAACCGAGCAGACCATGAACGGGAACACTGTGAAGAGCACTTACAAGATTGTTGGTGTCGAAACGAAGCATGGTGTTCGGTCTCTCAAAATGAATGTGAGCGTCGATTCGGGCAAAGACGCTCAAACGCTCGTCATGTGGGTTGACCCGTCGAATGGGATGATGGTCGCCCTCCAAGGTACGTCTCCTGTGCCCGCAGGGCCCGGCGGCCAGGGCGGCGGCGGCACTATGAAGATGACGATGAGAAAGCTCTAATCTCAAGCACTTCCGCGATCGCGCCGCCTGCGGCACTTTGCAGACGGCGCGATTTTTTTGTGTAAACTGACTTCAATGCATGGGTACAGAGAGGACTACGACCGCGACGGCTACATCATCGTTCGAGGAGCGATGACTTCCGAGCAGATTAGCGAAATGCGACGGGAGTCGGACGCAGTGGTTCAACGAGCGAAGGAGGCGAAAGAGGGAACAAGTTTCTTTTGGGGTGGCGACTTTGTGTCCGATGCAGATCGAGAGAAGCTCAACATCAACGGTATTCACGATCCCCAGTTTCACTCTGCTGCATTCTCTCGTCTGCTGGTTAACTGCGACAAAGTGCTCGATGCAGTCGAACAATTGATCGGGCCTAACATACAATTGCACCATACCAAGCTGATCGTCAAGCCACCAGAGACAGGCGCGCCGTTTCCGATGCATCAAGACTATCCATACTTCCCGCACCAAAGAGATACGATGCTCGCTGCGATGTTTCATTTCGACGATTCGACGATCGAGAACGGATGTTTGCGTGTCGTTCCTGGTTCTCACAAGGAAGGCGCGATGGAAACTGTTTCTGGAGCGAACTATGTTGTGCAAGATCGGTTCCCAATTGAGGAAGCGATGCCATGCGAAGTTAACGCCGGCGACGTTGTGATATTCAACTATCTGACTGTTCATGGCAGCGGACTGAACACAAGTGGGCGGCCAAGAAGGAATTGGCTTGTGCAATTGCGTGCAGCCGACGATCTGCCGACGGTTGACACGCACCACAGTCGGGGACAGGGAATGATGCTGAGGGGCTTTGATCCGCTCGTGCGCATGTCGAGCCTTTAAGAGCTACAATTTCTTTCGGATGCGCTCAAAACAAGAGATCTACAGCGAGCAAGAAGCGGCGGAGATCCTTCGGCGCGCTGTCGAGCTGAACGAAAACGCTGTAGGAGAAGCAGACTATCAGCCCGGCATAACTCGCGAAGCACTGGAGCGAATCGCAGACGAAGTCGGTGTCAGCGTGCAGTTCCTGCAGCAGGCGATCATCGAAGCGGGCACCGTCGAATCACGCAAGGGACCCCTGCACTTAACGGAAGAAACCGAGCGGGTGGTTGATGTCGAGTTGCATCCAGATGATTTTGACGTCGTTGCTTCGCAACTAAAACCATTCAGCAACGCAGGACAGCCTGCATTTGCACAGATCGGCAGATCACTAAGGGGCAGCGCGTGGACCGGAGTCTCTCAAGCGGAGATCGAAATCTCCTCGCGAAGTGGACGAACAAAGATAAAGGTGAAATCGACACCTTTGTTCGCGTTCTTGCTCGGAGTTCTGCCTGCATTTATGATTGGCCTAATCACTATGGGTGTGCTCGCGGAGAGCGGTCAAGTTGCCCAGGGGATACTCTCAGCGACAGGTGTCGCTGTGGCCGGGCTTTTCGCGTTTCGTAAGTTGCTGCAAGCTGGGCACGAAAGAGCGCGCCGACTCGCTGAACGCATCAAGCAGATTGTTGTTGAGGAATCTTCGCAGGAGTAGATCGCTACGAAAGCAGAGTTGCGGCCTTTGCGTTGTCGCTTGTTCTAAGCACGCATAGCGCCGCTCCGGGGCCGAGAGACGATCCATAGCAATGCTCGATGTTCAAACCGGAATCCGCTAGTGTTCGCAGTGCCTTGGCCATTTCGCCTGCTTCGTTTGGCAACTCGAATGTCACACACTCGTGGCATTCGCAGCTAAAGCCTGCGCTTTGCAGCGCAGTGCACGCACGACTAGGGTTGTCGGTCAATACGTGCAGAAACGCTTGCGCTGGTCCGACTCCGTAGCCCACCAGGCCGATGACAGTTACGCCTGCGCCGGCGATCGCTTCGAGTACGTTCGCGCCCGATCCGCCCTCATTAGGTATTGATACGATACACTCTTGAGTCACTTTTGCATTTGACACTTTCTTGCCTCCAATTCTCTCGTTGCTGCTTTCTTGCACTTGCCTCGGCACGGCTGCTGTTGAACCTCAATTGTTGTGAGCCGTTTGCGAAGATCATGCGGTCGCATGCTCGCCGATAATGCCGAGCGCTTTACCACATTTGGCGAACGCTTCGAGCGCACGCGCCAGTTCTTGGGACGTGTGCGCGGCGCTGGGCATGGTTCGTATGCGTGCTTTGCCCTTTGGCACGGTGGGGTAGCAAATCGAAAGCGCATAAACGCCTTCGTCCCAGAGCATCTTCTCGAGCTTCACCGCCTTCTCTTCTTCGCCACAATACACGGGCGTAATGGGCGTTTCGCTACCCATCGTGTCGAATCCGAGTTTCGCGAGCTCGGTCTTCCACCATCGCGCGTTGTCCCACAGCCGACGCATCGGCTCTGAGTCGTTTTCCATCACATCGAGCGCCGCGATTAGCGCGGCGGCAACCGCCGGAGGAAGCGCGGTGCTGAACAGATATGGCCGTCCGCGATTGACCAGCCAGTCCTTAAGCAATGCCGACCCCGCGATGTAACCACCGACGACACCGAGCGCTTTACTGAGTGTCCCGAGCTGAATGTCCACGCGGCCATACAAATCGAAATGCGATGCAGATCCAGCCCCGTTCTTTCCGAGCACTCCGCTCGCGTGCGCGTCGTCGACCATCACCAGCGCGTCGTGTTTCTCTGCAAGTTCCACGATCTCTGGCAATGGCGCGATGTCGCCGTCCATACTGAACACTCCGTCGGTCACGATCATCCGCTTTTTGAAGCTGACAGCTTTCTTCAAGATATCTTCGAGGTGGTTCATGTCTTTGTGGTTGTAAACCCAACCTTCGGACTTTCGGTACTCTGCCGCGCTTAATCGCACCCCGTCAATGATAGAAGCGTGATTCAATTCGTCGCTGATGATGACGTCGTCTGCGGTCATCACCGCCGGAATGCAGCCGCTGTTTGCGGTGAATCCGCTCGTGAAAACCAGAACGGCTTCGACGTGTTTGAACTTCGCAAGCCGATCCTCCAGCTCGTCGTGAACGCGCATTGTGCCGCCGATCCATCGCACCGCACCCGCTCCGACTCCCCATTTTTCGATCGCGTCGAGTGCCGCTTGGCGCACTTTCGGGTGATTCGCGAGGCCCAAGTAGTTGTTGCTGGAGAGGTTGATGACCTCGCGCCCATCCATCACGACGGATCCACCGGCGGGGGTATCGAGGATGCGCGGCTGCTTATAAAGGTGTTGGTCTTTGATGGCCTGTATCTGCCCCGCGAGCCAGGTTTGTAGGTTTGCGTTCATCTGTCGGGATTGTACCGGCGGCTGTGGAGAGCGGGCGCGGGCCAAAAGTCGGTCACTTTTCCCGCGGGAATGTGGCCCATATGGTACGATGGGTGCCTCTTCGGGGCAAACTTATGCACCTCGACACTAGCAAGTTTATCGAACTGCTGACCGCTGAAGGCTTGTCGGCTCGCGAGGCCGAGGTCGCGTTGGGTGTCGCCGAGGGCAGGGCAGATAAGGAGATCGCTTCGAAGCTCGCCATAAGCGTAAGCGCTGTTCGCGCTTATGAACAGCGAGCGAGAGAGAAGCTTGGGGCACAGAACCGGGTGGACCTGGCGGCTGTTGCAGTGGGGGTCTATGTTCGGGGGGGGGCAATTGAAATAGTAGACCTTTGTCGGCTATCACAAATGACGACTAGGAAGCTTAGCAACGAGAGAGTAAGGTGGATGCATGGATGGTGATTCTAAACAGAGCTTCTCGCGGCGTTTACGCGATGATCCTAATCGGACTAGACAGGGGGATGTATGAACTTTCGGTTTGCTAGGTTTGGACTTGCGACCCTGATAATGGGGTCTCTTGTATCTTACGGAATCGCCGCTGAACCTACGTACTTCAAGTACAAATCATCGACAGCAAGCGAACATCGGCAGCTACTGCTTCGCTCAGTGGAAAATCCGCATCCGTACCCAATCACGGCAGAAACCCAGGATCACGAGATTAATCTGGAAAGCTTTTGTCGAGGATACCTGTGGAACGATCCACCTTGGACTTCGCCGTTCACCGAGCTCTTCGAGTTGACGACCCCGACATTTGTGCAGACGGGCGGCAGTGTGTCGGCTATGAAGGTTAGAAAGTGGCAGTTTAAGTGGGACTACATCACGAGGGAAGAAGGCTGGCTAAGGTCGAATCCGGAGGGAGGGCCCTACGATAGGACTCGTCAAGATTGGGCCAACTGCGAAGTCACAAGTGCAGAATTCGATCTGACTGGCGGCAACAATCCGCCAGGAGGAGGTTAGACTACGTGGTCATCACGCCCGTTTTGCTCGCAGCTACTCTACTGCAGCCCACTGTCGGAGATGAGACTCTCGTCATCCTAGCGACTCACGATCTGCCCACGCTGTTTGAGAGTCGCTTGCTATCGGAATCGCTTGAGAAGACTCGTCAAGACTTAGATTCCTCAGGCTACGTAGTTGAAGCTGAGGACCGTTTTGTTTTCATCAGGCACCAGAATCTTTTCAACATCGCTGCAATGGATGAGGCGCTTGACGCCATCTCGGCACTAGAAGCGATTGTTCGTAGCGGGACCCGCTATGGAAGCTTTGATCGGCTCGATGAATCGGCCAGGGCAGGCTTGAAACGAATCCTGTTTCCGCTGGCTCGAGATTTCGGTCCCCTCTTGAACAACGATGCCACGCAGTTTGAGATTAGGAGCCATCTAGTCCTGAAGGTGTCCGATGGCAAGAAGTCTGTTCAAATTGAAGTTCCGCAATACAAGCAGGAAAGGACACCCACGGGTTTTCATTCGCCCCAACCTTCGCAGAGCGAAATCGCCGAATTTTTGAAGAATGACGCCGCAAATCATTCCTTTCCACCGTATTCCGAGAGGCTCTTGTTCAGTTTCTCCAAGGCGACCGTACAGAGTTCCATACGGGCCGACGGCGCGGAGCGATTCTCCAAGAAGCTACACGAACTACTGGACGCCCAGGCGCAGAGGTACGCACGCCAGTACGGCGCGCTTGAAGCTGCGCTTTTCAGTGATTCGATCAAGATCTTCGAAGGACAATCAGTCTCCTCCCTTGATGATGCTACTCGCAAGTTCATCAACGATTACTTCACAGCCGATGAATCACTTCAATCGTTCGGCTTCGAAAGCAAGCTGCATCTGCGAGCTTTTCTTGATGACGCCAAGATTCAGTCGGTGCAACAGCACGTTAGCGCTGGTATCGGCAGCAACACTACAGGGCATTTCCCCCGCAGAGGCTTCACAAGCGTGCGGGTGAACAGAAACTTGGGCCAGTAGACTTGCATCAATACCTCCATGCGCCGATTGACAGGCCGAGTCGTTGAGAGCAACCGGCTGAGGAGGCAATAGGTTGATAAAACAAGATCCGCCACTTCTCATTGCACACCGCCCGTGATTGTTTCGAATCCTTCTCTGAGGATGCAGACTTCTAAGTTGCCGCTTATCGCACTTTGAGGTTGTTCGCGAGCCTCGGTTGTTGGTCGGACGATTGATGACCTAGCTCCACTCCAGCATTACCGGTCCTCTGGCAGATGCGCCGAGGATGCGTGGTTTTTGTTAGTTATGATGGAAGGTGAGCCGTCGACCGCTTGACCGAAGAGGGAGCGATTAGTTGAGTCCCGCCAGCCGTGGCGCACGGAAATTCGAGAGCTCCTCCGGTGCCTTAGGGATGATGAGCGCTCCGTCGGCGATCATCCGCGTTGCTTCATCGATGGTCTCCAGCGCGCCTTCCGGCATCAGTGGTTTCGTGTACTCTTTCGGCTCACTTAACGAGATGTAGCCATCTTTGACTCCGAGTGAAAGCGTCCTTCCTTTGAACGTGCCATCTTTAACCATTCTGCTTGCATCAAGAACGGCTTTGTCCACACTCTTGACCATGCTTGTCAGCACATATCCCGGTTCTATGTGATCTTGATCGCTATCGACGCCGATCGCAAGCTTCCCCTTTTCCTTGGCGGCATTGATAACACCTAGTCCGCATCTACCAGCGGCGTGGTATACGATGTCAGCGCCTGTGTTGTAAAGCGACAGCGCGGCTTCTTTGCCCTTTTGAATGTCGGACCAATCTTCCGTGTACTTCGCGGTGACGATTGCGCGCGGATTGGCTGTCATGACTCCGGCTCGAAATCCCACCTCAAACTTCTTGATTAGCGGTATATCTTTGCCACCGACGAACCCAATTCGTCCAGACTTGGATGTCATTCCCGCAAGCAGTCCTACAAGGAAAGAGCCTTCTTCCTCTTTGAATGTGATTCCTAAAACGTTCTCTGCTCGCGACGGCATGTCGATCAATGCAAATTTCTGCGTGGGGTTCGCCGCCGCAGTCTCGTGCAGCGCGCTGTCCATGCTGACGCCGACGCCGATGATCAGGTCGGGGCTGTCAAAGACGAGGCTTTCGAAGTTAGGCTTGTAGTCCGATGCCGACTTACTATCGATCTCCCTTGTTTTGGCACCGAGCTCTTCTGCAACTTGGTCGAGGCCCCTTGCCGCGCTGTCGTTGAAGCTCTTGTCACCGCGCCCGGCCTCGTCAAACACGAGCGCAATGGTCAGCGCAGCCTTGGTCTCGCCGTTTGTTAACGGAGTGTTACTCTTATCGCTACCGGCGCAGCCTACGGCGAGAAGAAGGATAAACGGGAAAGTTCTTCGAATGTGCATTGGGTTGCAGACGATTATATCGCGCTAGTCGACTTTCCGCTTGAGCACCCCGATACCCCGCATCAGATCTTTCTCAGCCATGCCGTGCTTGCTTACCTCCATGGCCAGCCTGCCGACAATCTCTCGAATTCGCGACGCCTGAATACTTTCGGGGTGCGCTACGATGCTCGGCTCGCCACGATCTCCAGAAGCGCTGATTGCGGGGTCGAGTGGAATCGAACCGAGGAAAGGGATCCCGAACTGTCGCGCCATCTCGTCGCCGCTCGTCCCGGCGAAGATCTTCGACGTTTCTCCGCAATGGGGACAGACGAAGTGCGACATGTTCTCGATGACACCTAGCAGCGGCGCATTCAATCGCTCGAACAATGCTACGGCCTTGCCTGCTATGTTCGCAGCGACATCGTGTGGTGTGGCAACAATCACGACACCGGTTAGAGGAACCAACTGTGCGAGTGACATGGGCGCATCGCCTGTGCCGGGTGGCAGGTCCACAATAAGATAATCGAGCTCACCCCAATCAACGTCGGCAAGAAGTTGTCTTACTGTCCCGGCGACCATCGGTCCACGCCACAACACGGCTTGTCCCTCTTCTAGCAGAAACCCGAGCGACATCATCTTCAGTCCGTAGCGCTCGATCGGAATGATTTTCGAGTTTTGCGTCCAAGGACGCTCATCCTCGCAACCCATCATCATCGGAATGCTCGGCCCGTAAACGTCTGCGTCCATCAGCCCGACAGTCGCTCCAGACTGCGCGAGTGCGACTGCGATGTTTACCGAAACTGTGCTTTTGCCTACGCCACCTTTACCACTCGCGATTGCCACGACGTTCTTGACACCAGGTATCAACTCTGCATTGAGCGACTCACGAACTCTCGCTGTCATCTCAATTTCCACAGCGTCAACGTCTGCAAGCGCGAGAACCACGTCGTGGGCTTGTTGCTTGAGAATGTCCTTTACAGGACATGCGGGAGTAGTCAGTTCAACCTTGAAGTCGACCGATGTCCCCTCGATCCGCACGTCCTTCACGAACCCAAGGGAGACGATGTCGCGCTTTAGATCAGGATCGATAACGGCTTTAAGCGCATCCAGCACTGCTTGCTCTGTGACGGGCATTGTTGACAGTTTACTTGGTATGAGGGGCGTGTTTGCGGAGTAGAATTCGCCGGTGGCGACAAGCGAGCGAATAGCGATCATTGGGGGCGGAAGCCTCAGGTGCGCCACGCCCGTCCTCGCAGGTTTGTTCAGCTTGCCGAGAGTGGCTCCGCTCGAAATTCGCCTTTGTGATCCCCACTCGGAAGCTCTGGACCTGTTTCATCGAGTTGCCGTAGTTTTTTCAGATGAATCACCGGGCGAAGTAATGATTCACTCCACGAGCGAGATCGATGAGACGATGCTGGGAGCTGGAACTGTGATCCTCTGCTTCGGTCTTGGCAGGTCGAAAGAAGTGTGGGAGGAGTGGCTTCGCCTCGCGGGTGTCTCGGACCCCGGCTCAAGACCTGCAATGCTCGCAAGAGCGGTCCTGCTTTCGCCAGTCTTTTCCGCAGTAAATGAGTACCTGGCTGCCTCTGCGCATCGTCCAACTGTCATCAACCTTGTCCGTCCTGTCGATCTTGCGCGAAAGTTGGTGAGGGGTCCCGCTCATCATCTTGATTGGCCAGCGCCGCTGCCGGACTGGGAGCGCGTCCCCGCTGCGCATAGCGCGTTACGCCTCGTCATGAAAGATGCGTACGCATCGCATTCGGTCCACGAGCATTCGGAAACGCCTTTTGTCGAGGTTCTTCTTGAGAACGGTCGCGCAACCGATGATATTGACGACGCTTCTATAGGCAAGTGGTTAGAGGAACTAGAACGCTTAGCGCCAGGAACGACCAAGATGCTGCTCGATCAATCGTAAGTTACTTATCCACCCCAGTCGCGCTGATCCTGCAGCTGCTTCAGGCGAACGCCTTCTTGCCACGACTGGTCCATTTGCACCGTCTTAAACCAACCGTAGAACATTAGCACGAGCCCTACGACTGCAACTACACGTGCCAGCTTTAGCGACGCTTCTGCGGCAGCGACTTGGGGGGAGTCGTCTTTCATGATCGAGTGTGCGACCTTGCCCAAGAAAACTGCCTGCAACAATAAGGCGGCGTACAAGCAAGTGCTAACAATTGCGATGATTCGCGACGTTACTGCAGCTTCATCAATGAAGAAGAAGGCTTCACGAGTCAACCCCTCCAGATAAAGCGGCGCATAGTTTGCGAGAACGATCGCAGCGAGATTGAAGATGATCAGCAACCAACCGACCACAAAAACGAGCGTGGCTGTTTTCTGCCGAGAAACTGTTGTACTAGCCATCAGCCCTCTTGAAGATCAGAGTAACGTTATGACCGCCGAAGCCAAAGGAGTTCTTCATTACGTAGTTTATTGGCATCTTTCGCGACTCATTTGGAACGTAGTCTAAGTCGCAGTCTGGGTCCTTGACCTCGTAGTTGATCGTCGGCGGCGCGATGCCGTCCTTGAGAGCCATAACGCACGCTATCGATTCGATTGCGCCAGCCGCTCCCAAACTGTGTCCAACCATCGACTTGGTGCTGCTCACCGCGAGTTTGTATGCGTGCTCTCCGAACACTTGCCGAATCGCGTGGCTCTCCAATCGATCGTTGTATGGTGTGCTGGTTCCGTGGGCGTTAATGTAGTCGATTTGAGTCGGTTCGAGGCCTGCGCCCTGGAGCGCAAGCGCCATTGATCTGCGTGCGCCGTCGGCATTGGGGTCTGGCTGTGTGATGTGAAAAGCATCCGCGCTCATCCCATAGCCGACAAGTTCTGCGTACACTCTCGCTTTCCGCTTGCGGGCGTGCTCGTCGCTTTCGAGAATCAGCACACCGCCGCCTTCGCTCATCACAAAGCCGTCCCGCTCCTTATCGAACGGTCGGCTTGCGCGTTTCGGGTCATCGTTGCGCGTGCTGACGGCTCTTGCCGAGCAAAATCCCGCCAACCCAATCTCAGTTATTGGGGCCTCCACGCCCCCTGCGACCATGATATCCGCCTCACCGCGAAGGATGATGTGGGCGGCGTCTCCGATCGCGTTTGCGCCCGTGCTGCACGCAGTTACCACGCACGAGTTCGGACCCTTGAGCCCGTGACGAATTGAGACGTACCCGCTCGCCATGTCTGGGATCATGTAGGGCACCAGAAACGGCGACACTCTTCCGGGCCCGCCTTCTATCTGGCGTCGATGCTGCTCGCCCAATATGTCCAGCCCACCGATTCCGGATCCGATCAGAACTCCGATTCGCTCCTTGTCTTCGTTCTCCAGCTCAAGGCAAGCATCCTTGAGAGCCATGTCTGCGGTAGCGACGGCGAACTGCAAAAACCGACTCAGTCGGCGGGCCTCTTTGGCATCTAAGAACTCTGCCGGGTCGAAGTCCTTGACCTCGCCTGCAATCTGGCAGGAGAAGTCGGCGGGATCAATGTGAGTGATTCGGTCTACGCCATTCTCGCCTGCGACGAGGCTGCGCCAAAACGAATCGGCGCTGTTGCCGACCGGTGTCACCGCTCCGAGCCCGGTGATAACCACCCGGCGGTTTGGATCGTAACCCCGGAGCATCGCTTAGGCTCGCTTAGCCGTCGCCGACCTTCTTGCCGATGTAGTCGACGGCGTCCTTGACGGTCCGCATCTGTTCCACATCCTCGTCGGGGATGTCGATGCCGAACTCGTCCTCAAATCCCATGACTAACTCCACGATGTCAAGCGAATCAGCTCCAAGGTCCTCTACAAAAGAAGATTCGAGGGTGATCTCTTCTTCTTTTCGCCCAAGTTGAGCTTCGATTACCTTCTTGACTCGCGCAACGATGTCGTCCATTTCGATTTCCTCCGTGTCGTCTGGTTCGTCGCCGAACTCTGCTGTTTCCAAATCTTCGAATTCCTCGATCGGGGCCATGTTACTCCGTTTTCCTCGCTGATGCCATTGATTTTTGTATTGTGGGTCACAAGGTCAGCCCGCCGTCGACGACGATGGTCTGGCCGGTGATATATGATGCCTGGTCTCCAGCCAGAAACATCACCACTCCCGCCACATCCTCAGGAGTGCCGAGGCGCGCTGCCGGTGCTGTGGACAATACCGCTTCTCGCATCTCTTCGGATAGGTCTTTCGTCATCTCAGTGTCGATAAACCCAGGAGCAATCGCGTTGCAGGTAATACCCCGGCTACCAAACTCCTTCGCCACAGACTTCGTAAAGCCGATGATGGCGGCTTTGCTGGCGGCATAGTTAGCCTGGCCAGCCTGGCCGCCCAATCCCACAACGCTGGTTATGTTGATGATCCTGCCCCACCGCGCCTTCATCATTGACCGAACGGAAGCGCGCGTCATGTTGAAAACGCCCTTGGCGTTCACTCGCATTACGTCGTCCCAGTCCTCATCCGACATACGCAGAAGGAGCGTATCGCGGGTGATTCCGGCGTTGTTGACGAGGATGTCAAGTGATCCGAACGCTTCGATCGTGGCGGCGACTGCGGCGTCGACCTGGCTAGGATCGCCAACGTCACATCGGAGGCCCACTGCCTCGCCACCTGCTGCGCGGATGGCGGTTGCGACCTCCTCTCCCCCGACGCTGCTCGCGACACAGGCGACCTTCGCGCCAGCGGCTGCCAGCGCTTCAGCAATGCCTCGGCCGATCCCGCGGCTTGCACCGGTCACCAGCGCTGCCTTCCCCTTCACCGCGGCACTCCTTGGCGCAGGGAGTCAACGCCTTCTGGACTATTCACGGCTAGGCCCTTTGCGTCTGGGTCAATGCGTTTGAGTAGCCCTGTAAGCACCTCTCCGGACCCACACTCTACGAATGTCGAAATGCCCATCTCCCGCATCTTCAGTACGGACGGGGCCCAGCGGACGGGGGATTCAAGCTGGCGCTGCAAAAGCGTCGCCCATTCCGAGCCCGGTTCCGCTGTTACGTTTGAAATCACTGGGACCTCACTGGGCGCAAAGCTGGCTTGGCTCAGAGCCTCGCCCATGGCCGCCGCTGAATCCTTCATAAGCGGGCTGTGGAACGCTCCACTGACATTGAGCTGAATGCAGCGCTTGGCTCCTGCTTGCTTTGCGAGTTCGCACGCCCCTGCCACTGCCTCCGAATCGCCGGAGACGACGACTTGCCCTGGACTGTTGTAATTCGCAACGACCACCGCCATATCGCCAGTGGTCGCCTCCATGCAGAGTCGATCAACGTCGTCGTCGCCGAGGCCGAGGATTGCCGCCATCGCTCCCGGTCGCAACGCGCCGGCCCTCGCCATCAAGTCGCCTCGCCGCTGGACGAGCCTCGCTCCGACCTCGACGGACACGACCCCAGCGCACACCAGCGCGGCGTACTCTCCAACGCTGTGGCCAGCCATCGCAGTTGCCGTAGGGTGATCCCCGAGCGCTCGAAACGTCGCCACGGAAACTGTGAAGAGTGCGATCTGTGCATTTTGGGTCTGTCGTAAAGTCTCTTCGTCGGATTCGAAGCACAGTGAACGGAGATCGAGCCCTGTCGCCTCGCCTACTTCGTCGAATGCCTCCCGCGCTTCGGCGTAGGCGTCGTGGATGCTCTTGCCCATGCCAGGCTGTTGGGAGCCCTGACCAGGAAAGACGAAGGCGATGCGGCGGTCGCTCACGGCGGAGGATTGTGGCACGCGCGGTGCGTCACAATCTTGCTGTGGAGCCCCGGAGTCACTCGGAACGCGTTCTCGAGCTTGACCGTGTCATGGAGATGGTCGCTGAGCGTTGCAGCACCTCGTTAGGGGTATCCCTCATCTCCGCTCTGAAGCCGAGCTTTGATGCTGAAGTGGTGCGGGTTCGGATAGCGCAGACGGAGCAGGCGTTATCGTTGCTGCGAAACGGGGAGCCCCCGGCTTACGGCGGTGCCAAGGATGTGCGGGATGCAGTTTCTCAGGCCGGCAAGGGAAGCACGATGCCTGGCGAAGAGATTTTTCGTGTTGCAGAAACCTTGGACGCGATGAATCGGCTTCGGAAGTATCTCAACGGCAAGCGCGAAGAGTCCAACGAACTTTGGCGGATCGCGGAGTCGATGCCATACCTTCCAGAGTTGCATCGAGACCTCGTGGAATCGGTCACGTATGAGGGAGAGGTACTGGACTCTGCGAGCCCTGCGCTGAAGCGAGTTCGCTTGGACAAAAACGCGCAATCAAGAAGGCTCGCATCTCGGGTGCAAACTTTAATCAACGGTTCGCTGAAGACTTATCTTCAGGAACCGATTTTTACAATCCGAGACGGAAGGTACGTCGTTCCTGTTAAGGCGCAGTATCGTGGAAAGGTTCCGGGCATCGTACACGATGCTAGCGGTTCAGGCCAGACTATCTTCGTCGAACCTGAGAGTATCGTTGGTGAGGCAAACAAGCTTCGGGAACTAGAAGCGGCTGAGCGCGAAGAGGTGGAGCGCGTTTTGCGCGAGCTATCAAATCGCATCGGCGAGCAGGCAGATCCGATTGCGGCAGGGTTGGACTCGATTGCGGAAATCGATACGTTGTTTGCAAAGGCGAGATTTGGTATCGAGCGCAAGTGTGTTGCGCCCAAACTCGTGGCCGGTCGCTCTTTGAAGATTGAGTCAGGACATCATCCCCTGATCGATCCGAGCATATCCGTGCCTCTCGATGTTACAGTTGGCGAAAGTAGCGGGTCGCTGTTGATTACTGGGCCAAACACCGGAGGAAAAACCGTTACTCTGAAGATGTTAGGGCTATACGCGATGATGATTGGTTGCGGCATGCTTGTGCCCGCAGCGCACGTCGAGTATGGTGTGTTCGGTCGAGTGTGGGCAGATATCGGTGACGAACAGAGTTTGCAGCAATCGCTTTCGACATTTAGCGGCCACTTAAGAAACATCGCTGCAGCGTTCAAGGATTCGAAAAATGGCGATCTTGTGTTGCTGGATGAAGTTGGAGCGGGCACCGACCCGCGCGAGGGCTCCGCATTGGCGCAGGCGATCTTGGAAACTCTCGCGGACAGAGGCGTCGTGATCGCGGCATCCACTCATTACGGCGAACTAAAAGCGTTTTCACAGTCCGACGACCGATTTTGTTGCGCCGCTATGGAGTTCGACGTAGCAACCTTGCGACCCACATATCGCCTCATACCAGGAGCATCTGGACAAAGCCATGCGCTCGAAGTTTCGCGACGTCACGGCATTCCGGGCGATGTTGTTGACCTTGCTGAGTCGATGCTTGGGAGCGACGCCGCGCAGGCTCGCGAGAAGTCGACCGAGCTCGATCGCTTGCTCATGGAAGCCCGACGCGAGCGAGAGGAGATAGCCGAGGTTAGAGAGGGAGCAATTGCCGTAAAACGTGAGGCAGAAGCTCAGGTGGAAGCGCAATTAGAGAAGCTTCGAAAAGCGCGAGATCGTGCGGAGCAAGTTGCAGCAGATGCGTTGCGAGAATCCCGCGAAAAGTATCGGGAGTTGCTCGACATCGCGAAATCCGCCTCCGCATCAGAGCGTGAGATGTTGTTAGAACGAGCAAAGAGAGTGGAGGACGATATCCGCGCGGCCAAGGCTGAGATTGCTCCCGATGTGTCAGCCGCGCAAGAATCAGCGCTGAAGTCGGGAATGTACGTGCGCATCGCATCGAACAATCAGCATGGACGCATCCTTGAGATCCAGAAGTCCGGCAAGGTCCTCGTACAAGTCGGAGCCATGAAAATCACACTCTCTCCCACAGAGGTCATTCCAGCAGAGGAGAAGCCGAGTGATCGATCAAGAAAATCCATGTCCGCTTCGGTGCACCGCACGATGAGCGCAAAGACTGAGATTAGCTTGCGACAAATGCGAGCCGAAAGCGCTTTGGAAGAGCTCGATCGATTCTTTGATGACGCGGTGCTCGCAGGACTTCCGATGGTTCGAATCGTGCACGGCAAGGGCGAGGGTGTTCTGCGACGAGTGGTTCGCGAATTCTTGTCTAAGCGAAGCGACGTAGAGCGGGTTCGCGAAGGCGAACCTGGTGAAGGCGGAGGCGGTGTGACCGTTGTGTATCTAAAATGAAAGACCTGCTTATCGAAAACGCAGTTCAAGTGCGAACTCTGGCATTTGCGCCCCATTCGGCATACAAAGTTGGCGCAGCCGTCTTAGGGCGCGACGGCAACATCTACGCTGGGTGTAATGTCGAGAATGACTCCTACGGCTTGTCGATTTGCGCTGAGAGAAACGCGATCGGCGCGATGGTTGCTGGCGGGTGCTCTGGGTGCATCATGATCGCGGTCGCCACCGTTGATGGCGCGCCACCGTGCGGTGCATGCAGGCAGGTTCTATCGCAGTTTGCGCCCACTGCGGAGTCGCTCGCGATCTATCTCGTCGACGGATTAGGCGTGGTTCGAGAAACAGCGCTTGACGCGTTATTCCCCGACAGCTTTCACCTGTAGAGTCGGCGAGATCTCCTCAACATACCGAGCGACAGCATCTTGCCAAGATGGCAAAGAGCCAAAGCGGAGCGCTGAATACTTGGCCGAGTCGAGAGCGCTAAACTTTGGTCGTACTGCGGGAGTCGGCCAATCGTCAGTTGTGATGGCTGATAACTCCACCTCTAGGCCTGCGCGTGACATGCACTCTTTTGCTAATTCATACCAACTTGCAATTCCAGAGTTAGCAATGTGATAAATCCCGGACTGCGCATCAGTTTCAATTAGGTTCGCAATCGCGAACGCGATGTCTTTCGTGTACGATGGGCTGCCGATCTGGTCTGCGACCACACGAAGTGGCTTGCCATGCAGCGCTGCATTCAAGATCGTTCGCGGAAAGCATTTGCCGTTTGCGCCAAACAGCCACGACGTTCGCGCGACGATCATATCTTGATTCTCGTCGAGCGATAGAACCTCGCCATTTCGTTTGCTGCGGGCGTACGCGCCGATCGGGTTCGGCTCATCAGTTTCAGCGTAGGGCGCGCCTTTTTCGCCGTCGAACACGAAGTCGGTGCTTACATGCAGAAACCGTGAGCGCACCCACCGACAAAAGCGCGCAAGCGAGTACGGCGCCACAGCATTCATTGCGTTTGCGCGATCCACTTCCGATTCGGCATTATCCACGGCGGTATACGCTGCACAGTTAACGACCCAGGCAGGGCGAGCGGAAAGGAAGTAGGCGTCAATGGAGCGTGGGTCCTCAAGATCTAAAATGTGTTTGGGGGGCGCATCGACAACCCAACCGCGAGACCGAAACTCAGCGTGAACATCGACGCCCAAAAGCCCAGTTGCGCCGATGAGCAGAACTTCGCCTTCCACGCGGTCAGACTACCCCCGGGGATAATTGCAACGTGTCCAACTACACCATTCGACCTTACGCCAAAGGCGACGAAAGAGGCATTGCGCGCGTGATCAAGAGTGTTTTCGATGAATACTTGTTTCCCTGGCAACCCGATGGCCACAACCGCGACTCAGAAGAAGTCGAGGAGTTCTATCACAAGCGAGGCGGAGGCTTTTGGGTACTGGTTTACGATGGCGAAGTCGTGGGCACTGTCGGAATACGTGCGATCACGGAAGCAGTCTGCGACCTGTGCAGGCTCTACCTGCTCGCGGAGCACCGAGGAAAGGGGCAAGGCAAGCGGTTGTTTGCCCTTTCGATTGACGAAGCCAAGCAGCGGGGCTATCAGAAAATGGAGATCTGGTCGGACAAGCGACTTGACGTGTCGCACGAGCTGTACCGAAAGTCCGGAGCAGTTTCGATTGGCGATCGCACAGTCGCAGACCCAGACTATCCAGAAGTGTATGAAGAGTGGGGCTACTGTCTAGACCTTTAGCTGCGCGTTGCTGCCTTCAGGGCGGCGATATCTTGGCGAAGAGCGGCCGCACCACGACCCTCGTCCCAAGACGAGTGAAGAAGAGCGACCAGGTGACTGCCGACCACCGCCCCGTCCGCTACTTGACAGACCATGCGAACTTGCTCTGGATTCGAGATTCCCAAGCCAACACAAATCGGAAGGCGTGTGTGGCGGCGAAGTCGCGCGACGGTCTGCGCGACTTCGCCTGGTACCTCATGGCCTGCGCCGGTAACGCCGGTACGCGAAACGCAGTAAACAAACCCGCTCGCCGCGTCGCAGGCAAGCTGGACGCGGGCTTCGGTGCTTGTTGGTGCGATCAAGAAGATAGTATCGAGCCCTCCGCTGCGAGCTGCTTCACGCCATGTGCCTGCCTCGTCTGGGGTGAGGTCGCTAAGCAGAACACCCGATGCGCCTGAACTCGCGGCATCGTCGCAAAACTGCTCGAACCCAGCCCGCATCGCGGTGTTTACGTAGCCCATGTAGACAATCGGCGCCGACACGTCGGAACGGCGGACGGCGTCGAAGATGTCATGCACTTTCACGTTCCGGTCAAGCGCCCGCTGGCTACTGGCCTGAATGGTTGGTCCATCGGCAATCGGGTCGCTAAATGGCAGGCCGACTTCGATCAGATCCGCGCCCCCCGCCTCCAACGTCCTGAGAATCTCCGGCAATTGCTCGATGGGCGGGTCGCCTCCGGTGACGAAGACTACAAGGGCTTTCTCTTCTTGGGAGCGGAGACTGTCGAATGTCGCAGAGATTCGAGACACGGGTCCCGAGTGTACCGGCGCGGACACGACTTTCCGCTTGGAGCACGGCACAGGGCGTGTGTTTGGCTCCCCACCCCGGATAGATCGCCGCAGGCCCGTTCGCATGCCAGTTTTGAGCCCAAATCCACCTTCGGGGTCGCAATTCGGAGTAGGATAAACCACGCAAATACAGCAGAGGTAACCAAATGACACAAGCATTGGCATTACTGATCATGGTGCAGTCGGCCCCCGTGTTCGACCAAGGCACCTTCTCAACCACGATGAGCGGGGTCGAGATCGCCCGCGAGGGCTTTCGCATCCTCGAGAACGGCAAATCGAGCTCGATTCTTTACACGATTGGCGATGGCATCTCGACCGTGAGCGCAAAGACCGAGTTCACTAGTGGCCCCACGGGGCTCGAGTCCGCCGTGGTGAACATCGTCAACGGGCCCTCCACTCGCCTCTCAACCCAGGGCAACGTCCTCATGTACTCCGACGGTCGGCGAGTTCAGGCTGAAGGCAGGCCCATCTACGCGCTTGAGAGCTTTTGTTGGCACAATTTTTCATTCGTCTTCCGCGCTTACCAGGCTGGTGGATCCAGCCAAACATTCCAAGTTCTCCTCCCATCAGAGAGGCTGCAAACGAATCTCGTTCTCGTGCGAGGGGCGCAGAGGAACGAAGCCGGAGAGACGCGGGTCGACTGGACTGGAACGCTTGACGGTGTCGCTCACGAGTTCGTGACCGATGGCCAGGGGAGAATCCAATCCATCAACATCCGGTCGCGCAATCTTCGCGTAGTGCGTCTCGCGCCCGGTGCTGCTTCAACCCCACCTGCCGGTCCGATTACGGTCACGCCGCCTGGAACGACGCAGCCAACTGGGACTGCTGACCTCTCCAGAGTGATGCCGAACCGGGACAGCTATAACGAGCGAGAGGCAAGGATTTTCGGAGCCTCGAACGTCGTACTCTCGGGCAGTCTCACTTACCCGAAGGGGCGCGATAAGCATCCGGCGATTGTGATGTTCAGCGGTACTGGGCCGTCCGACAGGAACTGGGACTCACCACCGCTCGTTACCGGTGCGCCTGGGGCTCAGATCGCGGACGCGCTAACGGCCGCCGGGTTCGCGGTCTTCCGCTTTGACGATCGCGGGGTCGGTAAGTCCACCGGTGGCGTCTACTCTGCGACGTTTTGGAATCTCGTCAGCGATGCTCGATCGATCGTGGCATGGGTGAAGGCTCAGCCTGAGGTCGATCCATTCAACGTTTATGTCGCCGGGCACAGCGAAGGGGCCCTGATCGCGATGATCCTCGGCTCCGAGGACCCGACTCTGGGAGGCGTGATCTCGCTCGCCGGGCCGTCGCGATCGCTGGACAAAATCATCGTCGAGCAGCTCAACGCTATGGCGGCCGACGAGAGCATCCCGGCGAGCGAGCGAGAAAAAGCCGCGAGGATGATTCCCAAGATGAGTGAGATCATCGCGAAGGCTCGTGCGGGTGAGCGCGGAGTGATTGATGGCATCAGCTTGCCGTGGCTGAGGGAACATATGAGCGTGAACCCGCTCGATTACGCGGCGAGGCAAAGAAGCCCGCTGCTGATCGTTCAGGGCCTCGACGACCTGATGGTTCTCTCTAAGAACGCAAACGACCTCAAAGAGGCTGCTCTTGCAAACGAGGTTGACACGACCGTAGAGATGATTGCGAGGATGAGCCACTTCCTCATGCAGTTCCCCTACAGCAACCCCGAGTTCGACGCGTCGAACCCGACGAAGGTAGTCGCTCGCGCTGTCGACTCGATGATCCAGTGGATCAAAGAAAAATCGAAGCTCTAGCAAAACTGCTCAGCTAGGGACGGGAGCCTGCCGACAATAACAGATGTCGGTGGGCTCCGGTGTTTTATCGTGCCCACGTCATGGGGCATAGCAAAATGAGCGAAATTGAGCAGGTGTTCTGCCAGTTGGAACCGGGGATGACGCTTCAAGTATCGCCGGTCGGAACCAACTCGCTGGATCCATCCTTAGGCAAGATTCTCGCGGTTACGAAAGACAACCTAAAGCTTGAACTTGACTTGAGCTTTGCAATGCTCGGGCCAAAGGATCTCCTACTGATTCAGGCGGATGGCGATGAACGTGTAGGCTGGGCAAGGGTCGTTCGTTCCGATATAGGAGACACGGTTGTTGTAGTTTTAGGCAGCATTCGTTGGGAGATGAGTCTGCACCAGCGATCTGCCCGACACGATTCCAGTCACAGAATTGTGCTCACATACGCTGAACCTGGATTGAATCCGGGAGATAAGGACACGAGAAGATCGCTCGGGCAGACGATCAACGTTAGTGAGACAGGCGTGAGGTTTCGAGTGCGTACGCCCTTGCGAATCCACACGATCGTCAAGATGGAGATTTTTATAAACGAAGATGAGCCGTTCGTGGCGCTGGGCCGAGTTGTGCGCATTGTTGAGGGAGCTGAAGGTAAGTCCGGCGGCTTCGAAGTCGGCGCAGAGTTCCTGCGGAAGCTGGGTGGCGAAGAGTCTCTATTCGACTTGCTTAAGTCGTTTGAGGAGGAAGCCGCCTAACGAGGCAAGGCTCACTTCATGGCCGCACACTACGATCTTGTCGTTTTAGGAAGCGGCCCTGCTGGACACCATGCGGCGATACAGGCGGCGAAACTTGGGCGCCGGGTTGCGGTCGTTGAACGGGGCGACTTTGTCGGTGGCACCTGTTTTGCAAGCGGGACCATCCCTTCAAAAACGCTCAGGGAAGCAGTTCTGTATCTCTCTGGTTTCCGTCAGCGTGCTCTGTACGGAATGGCCTATCGTGTCAAAGAGCACATAACCATTCAAGACTTGATGTTTCGGTGCAAGCGTGTCATTGAGCACGAAGTCGATGTGTATCGCGCGCACTTTGGCCGAAACGGGGTCTCCGTCTACCAAGGTCATGCGGAGTTTGTCGATCCGCACACAATCCGCGTCCACCGTGAAGAAGGCGGTGCAGACGTGCATGGCTCAAAAATCTTGATCGCTGTTGGCACCCGGCCAGCCAGTTCTCCCCATTTTCCCGTTGATGGCGTCCGGGTCCTCAATCCTGATGCTCTGATGTATCTACCTGGGATCCCACGCTCGATGATCGTTGTTGGTGGCGGGGTCATCGGGATGGAGTATGCGGGGATTTTTGCGGCGCTCGGCACGCAAATCACGTTGGTCGATGGCAGACGCCAACTGCTCGAATTCATCGATGGAGAGATTCTCGAGGCGCTCATGTACCACATGCGAGCAATGGGCGTGACGTTTAGGCTTGGCGAGGAAGTGGCCCGCGTAGAGGTGGAAGCCGACGGCGGCGTGAACGCAGTAACTCAAAGCAACAAGCTTCTTCACGCAGATGCTGCTATCTATGCCGTCGGGCGACAAGGGAACACTGACGCACTCAATCTTGCGGTCACAGGTTTGGAAGCGGATGAGCGAGGTCGACTGACTGTGGATGAGGCGTTTCAAACGGAGGTGCCGCACATTTACGCAGCAGGAGATATCGTTGGTTTCCCAAGCCTCGCCAGCACCTCCATGGAGCAGGGTCGAGTTGCGGCCTGCAGGGCGTTTGGAGTCGATGCAAAAGTGGTTCCCGAACTCTTCCCTTATGGGATTTATACGATTCCAGAAGTCTCGTTCGTCGGCCCGACAGAGGAGGAGCTGACTGAGTCGGCAGTTCCTTACGAAGTTGGAATCGCCAACTATCGAGAGATCGCGCGCGGCACGATTCTGGGTGACGAAACCGGACGTCTGAAACTGATCTTTAACCGAGAAACAGAACAGCTCTTGGCAGTCCATATAATTGGGGAGGGCGCGACCGAACTTGTCCATATTGGTCAGGCCGTCATCGCACATGGAGGGAGCATTCGGTACTTCCTCGATCACGTTTTCAACTACCCGACACTCGCGGAATGCTACAAGGTGGCGGCGCTCAACGGCCTGAACAAAATTGGCGCGTATCGAATGGCAGCCTAGCTCCGTCCTTATCCTCTGTGAAGACCGTTCTTATTGTTTTCGGGGTTCTCGCCTTGATCGCCCTCTTGGCCATTGGCAGCTGTGTGTTCATGTTCTCGCGGGTGCTCGGGGCTCCGGCGCAGGCGGCCGATGAGTTCGTGGCAAAAATCGCCACGGGCGACTTGAGGGGAGCGTACGATGCGACAGATCCGAGGGTTAAGAGTGCCATGGATTTCGACGCGTTCGCGGCGACGGCCAAAAGAATTCGGCTGGATCAAGTCCAACTCGTCAAGTGGCGCTCAACAAATGTCACGCCGCCGACGGCGAACCTCTCTGGCGTCGCCGATATGAGAGGCGGAGGGACTGCAGCAATCGAGGCGACGATCACGGAGGCCGACGGGTGGCGCGTTTCGAGCATCTCCGTCGACGGCGAACAGCTTACGGTGGTCGGCTCGGAGATAGAGGTCGACGATGAGATCGCCGCAGCGGCAGCGCTCAAAACACTGCTTCAATGGAACAATGCGATTAAATCGCAAGATTTCACTGCGTTTTACGCGAACATTGCGGATCTCTGGAAGCAAGAGACGAACCCTGCTGAACTGAAGCAAGCATTTGCGCGCTTTATCGAATTGCAAGCGGACATATCAGGTATCGCAGACGTCAAGCCAATGTTTACAGATGCGCCTCAAGTCGACGACAATGGAAACCTTGTCATGGCGGGCTACTATCCGACAAGCCCGCTTCGAGTCCATTTCGAATTGAGATACACACTCGAGTCGGGTGACTGGAAACTCATTCACATCAATGTGCGATTGGCGGAGGAGTAACGACCCACAATCTTGCGTCGTGGCTGACGTGAACTTCATCCCCGTTTCGCGCTAGCGTCGAAGCTTCCCAACCTGAGAGCGTCGGTATGATCTCTACACTTCCTTCTATGCCAAGCTCGGACGCCGTGAAAGCGTAGAGCTTCTGCTTAGCGTAGAGCTCTTTCTGTTTCCAGTAAACGCGCATGAGCAATTCGCGGGCGTGCCACGTTGGGTCAGCGTAAAGGCGGCCTTTGCCAGGTTCAGCCGTCGTAAACTGCACATAGCCCCACATCCACGGTCGGTGCATATCGATGGCGCGCTGAGGAGACCAGACCCAATTGTCTTCCGGCCTGTTTGGCACTTTCTCATACCGGCCGTCGCTAACGCGATGCTCCCACTGGACGCGCGAGAAGTTGACACGCCACTGATCACCGTCATTTGGAGGCGACGGCCGGTGGGCGCATTCTGCGAGCGCTTTCCACGGCAGGGCAAGTTCTACAGACCATCCTCGATCTTCATCCGTTGGATTGTTGAGCGTGCCGTCAACGTACACAGCATGCCTCAGCCCAGCGATATCCCAACCATTCACAGCGGGACCTCCGTCGCGATACGGCTTGATCAGAAGTAAGTCCCAAACTGTATTGAGTGCGTTGATTTCGAGTTCGTAGTACTGATGGTTATCGCCGTCCGGATCGATGAACACTTCAAAATCATTGTCGTGGAAAATCACTGAATCTCGTGTTAGCAGTGTGCCCCAGACATGTGGTTCTTCCATTTGCGCGAGGATATAAAAGTATTCGTCGTCCCACAGCATTTTGACGCGAGTTCGGAATCTGGGGGTGGGTTTGTGAAGTCCCTCGATATCGATGAAATCGTCGGTCCACTCCGCGGCGGCCCATGCTGCGTCTGTGCCTCTGCCGTCGATTAGAATGGGCGCACCGGCGCGGTGGCAGAGGTATTGCTTCGGCGTCGTTGCGTCCATGAGAATGACGGAAGCGATGAACAAAACCATCGATCAGTTAATGAGATATGGGGCGACGAACGGGGATTGAACCCGCGACCCCCTGAGCCACAGTCAGGTGCTCTGCCACTGAGCTACCGTCGCCACTCGAACGCAGAGGATACCTTGGGCAGTGGCCTCAGTTCCATCGTCGGCTTCAACTTAGACGGGCAGGGCATTCGGACCAAAGTTGGCTTCGTAGTAAGCAACAAGGAAGTCGCCGGGGGGAAAGATGGCATCGATTTTCGCCAACACTTCGCTATCCAATTGGAGCGTCGTCGCTGCAACCAAGTCGTCGAACTGCTTGACTTTCCGCGCACCTGTAATCGCGCAAGTGATACCAGGCTGCTGGAGCACCCACCCCAGAGAGAGCGTCGTTAGCGATACGCCAAGAGCATCGGCAACCTTCTTCAGCTTCTTTGTCGCGGCAAGCGTCTTTTCGTTGACTCGTTGATTGGGGTCGGACTTTGAATAGCGGCCATCTTTGTTCCCTTCGAGGTACTTCCCGCTCAACTGACCACCTGCAAGCGGAGACCACGGTATCACCGCGTAATTGTAACTGCGACAGAAGGGAAGCAGCTCTCGCTCAATACGGCGATCAAACAGATTGAATGGCGGCTGCTCGCTCACGAATCGGTTGGATCCAATCTCTCGCGCGACATAGTGCGCTTCACACAACTGCCAAGCTGCAAAGGTGGATGTGCCTATGTATCGCACCTTTCCTGCGCGAATCAAATCATCGAGCGCACGCAAGGTTTCGTCGATTGGGATCGAGGGCTGGGGTCGGTGGATTTGGTACAGGTCGATCCAGTCCGTCTTAAGGCGCCTGAGTGAAGCATCGCATTGCTCGATGATGTGCCTCCGAGAGTTTCCCCAATCGTTCGCGCCGTCGCCCATTTTTCCGTGAAACTTCGTGGCGATGACGAGGTCTTTCCGCTTGCCCTTCATTAGATCGCCAAGGATGTCCTCGCTTGTACCGCGAGCATAAACGTTTGCGCAGTCGAAGAAGTTTATGCCGACATCAAGAGCTTTTGAGAAGATCTTTGCGGATTGCTCTTTGGTGCTGCCCCAATCATCAGGTTCCCAACCAAACGTCATCGTTCCGAAACAAAGGGGGCTGACCATCACGCCCGTGCGGCCGAACTGCCTATACTCCATCCGGGCAGA
Source organism: Fimbriimonadales bacterium (assembly GCA_041744215.1). Lineage (GTDB taxonomy): Bacteria > Armatimonadota > Fimbriimonadia > Fimbriimonadales > ATM1 > JAHCHL01. Next base: position 28,070 of record JBGTLG010000036.1, read on the forward strand.
TTACCTACTCGAATAGGCTTCGCAAGTGTCGGAAATCTTCTGCATTGTCAAAATCCATCGCGAGCGCTGGATGCGCCTCAGTCTGGATTTTGACTTGCGAGCTAAAAAGTCTCGCCAACGTGCGCTCTGCCAATCCGATATCTGCTCTGCCGATGGCGTACTTCAGTGCGTTCACCAAGCCAGCGCGAAACAAAAGCCTTGCCATCGACTTGCGATTCTTTGCGGCTTCTTCAAGCGTAGTCAGGGCGTTCTCAAACGCAAAGCGGGATGCGCCGTAAACCGATGAGGCGATGAATTGTCCTTCACGCAGGCGAATGAACTTAGCTGGGGTGCCGGGATAAGTGCGCTCAAGTTCATCACGATCGACGAGCCCGACTGAGAACCAACTCTGCGAGCTCGTGTCAAGGCTCGACTCAGTCCTTTGTACAAACTCCGTCAAATGAGGAGAGTCAACGAGCGGCAGGTCGGCTGCAAGAAAGAGTATCGGGCCTCCGCTTCCGATGGACTTCAACCCGCTGCGCGCGCTTCTGACTGCATTCGACCCCGGCTCCGCGAATGTCACACCTGCGACTTCCCCTACCGTCGAGCGAACTTCTTCGGGCGCGACGACCACTACTTCTCTTAAGCCTGCTCCGAGACAAGCGTTAATGACAATCTCGATAGTAGTGCTATTGCCGAAAGGCACGAGCGCTTTATGGTCGGCTCCGGTCAATTCGAGAATCTCGCGTTCGATTTCACCGCCGGCGGCGATTACCGCTGCCCACTCACTCGCGTTGCGCATGTGCAGCCAGCTCTCTCGGGGCGAGCGACGAAAATGGTTCTACAGGAACATTGCGTAGGGCCATGAACGAGATGACGATCACCGCAAGGATCGCAGATGTACGCTTGCCTGTGATCTGCGGGGATACATACTTGCCGGTAGCCACGAAACGCGCGCCCGCAAAGTAGAACCACGCCATCAGAGGCAGCCCAACGAAAACGAAAAGCGCGTTCTGTGAAACTGCGCCGACCAGATCCCCATGCGAAAGTAGGTGGAAGCTTCTCGTCGCGCCGCAGCCGGGGCAATGCAGGCCAGTCGTGGCGTTTAGGATGCACTTCGGCCAATAGGCTTGACCCTGCGGAGGGACCAGGATCACAAACACCGCGATGGCGGCGAGCCCGACCAGGAGAGCTGCCGTTAGGGGTCGGGTGAACGGCGCTCGTATCATCCGGCTGTGATCCCGACAAAAACCAACGCGATCCAGAAGAGGCCGCTAATGATGCCGAAGACAAAACTTAGGGTCGTCCAAAGCTTTGCTTTGTTAGAGGCCTCCACGGCGGCAGCGTAGTTCCCCGACTTGGAGTGACTTTCCGCCTGCGCGGCGAAAACGATGCCTGCAATTCCAATCGGAAGGCAGCAGAGAAGGGTGGCCAGGATCGATTCCACTAGGTAGGTCTTAACCGGCGCAACGTAGGGCGTGGGCGAATAGCCTGGTGTTCCGCTGGTCCCGGGAGGACGGCTCCAATCTGGCGGAGCGGCCGAGGGTGTCGGGGGTGGCGGCATAGGGACAGGCGGAGGCTCACTCACGCTTTCGGCCCCCGGGGCGTACTGCCCGCCGCCGATTCCGCGAACCGTGTGACCACAGGCGATGCAAAAAACGGCGTCGGATCGGAGGGCTGCTCCGCACTCTGCGCAGGCGTTGGTTTCAGTCATACCGTCAGGTTCTCCAGATTGTTTACCCTAATGACGCGGCACTGGCTGCGCGAGGACGTACAAAATGGGTCGATGATCGCCTGCCTCGCTTTCCTGACCCAGTTCATTCTCATCCCTATCCCGGAGTCGATCTTGCCGGAGATCGAGGCTGGGCGGGCGCGGATCAGCGCGACGCGGCACGATCTCGGCGACCCAAAGTACGTCTTCGACGGGCGGGACGACACTGTCTGGAGAACCCCTTCGATCAATCCAGCGGAGATCGTGATTGAGCTTGAACAGCCGAAAGAGGCGAAGGGCTTTCGGGTGAAGCTGCTCGATGCGAATGAGTACCGGATCGAAGCCGCAGACTCACTCGTAGACCTTCGCAACCAAGCGGGAAGCTATCGAGATGTTACTGGGCTCCAAGTTTGCACCGACGCGGGCGAAGGCTACGTCGCTGTTGAACCGCCGGTGCGCGCGAAGGTGTGGAGGCTTTGGGTCAAAAGAACGAAGGGAGACGACTACGTCCACGTGTATGAGTGGCAATTCGCCACTATGGCGCCGGCAGAAGGTGTGCGCATCGAAATGATCCCGGCTCGGCCAGAGTGGAAGCCGAGCGATGTGGTACCTGATGGGGGTGTGGTGAGGATGCGTGCGTATGCATTTCTCGGAGGGGCGTCTGTAGAAGTAACAAGCCGCGGCCGCTGGGAAACGGAAGGATTCGTTGCTTGGCCTGCGGGTGGCGAAAACGCGTTCCGAGCCGTTGCCGCCGAGAAAGCGACGCTGCGGTTTGTGGCAGGAAACCTGACCGCAGAGAAGTCGTTCGATATCAAGGAGATCCCCTCCACCAACGTGCGCCCCGACATCGATCTGCTCTTCATAGAGCGCTTGCCCAAGATAAGTTTCGACGCATCTGATGTAGGCAACGGTCCAGGATGGCCTGCGGAAGGAAGCTCCGCGAGATGGGTCGCGCATATCCGCGCACGAAACAACCCTCCGGCCCTGATACCTTACGAATGGCGAGTAGATGGAGAGATCGTAGAGCGAGGAACAGTCACCATTGCAAGGCCGAACGATTATAACGTCTGGATTGAGCGCCCGTGGAAGCAAGCTGGTGAGACGATCACTTTGACGCTGACCCCCCCCGACTGGGATTCCAACCCGCACAACAATGCGCGTACTATTCGAACGAACGCGATTTCATTGGGCTTTTGGGTGGAGGAGGGCCTCGCAAATCATTGGCTCTCGCATCAACACAAGCAAAATGAGAAGAACGAGAGCTTTGAAGACTGGGCTCAGTTCATGGTAGAGCTTTGGAACGAGATGATGGAGAAAGCTGTACATCCAGGCATCTCGCCAAATGGGCTCACCGATCGGTTTCGATTAGATCGAGTCTGGGTCGTACCAAGCGGATCCCTGCCCTTGAATGGTGGATTACCTAGCAATAACCCGGATTCGAGTGACAAATCAGTCGACCTCGCATGGGGATTCTGCGTCGATCCGAATGCAACGGTTAGCGAGTATTGGCGATTGCGCGACCACCCAAGATCCGTCTACGAAAACCCGCCTGCGTTCCTCGCGGATTGGGCACTCATTCACGAACTGCATCATGCGCGATACGTGATCGACAGCTACGGGTTTGACGTACACGCGCCTTCAATTCAGTTGGAGATCGATGGTAGCCCCTTGATCGGAGGATTGCTGCCGCAAAACTTTGCGAGATTTAACAAGTACAAGGGCGTGATGGGTGGCGGCATTCGCGCGATTATCGACGAGTATGTCGCGGGAGCGTTGGAACGTGTCGCTGGCAAAAGGGCTCGAGGCGGCAATATGAACTCGCCGTCGGTCATTGGCGAGTACTTGAATGACCTGCCCGACGAAAACGTGTTGCAATTCGTCCTCCCGAGCGGCGCAGCTGCGTCCGGTGCAACAGTTCGCGTTTGGCGAGCGAAACCGAAACAGGGAGATTGGTACGGAAAGATCTACTCAGGCGATCCGAACATGGCGATCACTGCTGACGAGTCGGGCCGCATTGCCTTGGGCAAGAATCCTTTCTGGGAAGGCAAGATTCCACACACGTACGGCCATGCGGCTTCCGTCTTGCTAATCGTAGTGACTCATGGCGGAAATCACTACGTGCACTTTCAAGAGGTCTCCGACTTCAACCTCGCTTATTGGAAGGGCGCACGTACCAGCGCAGAGTACAAGGTCACCTTGAAAACTCTGCCGGACGTGAGCGACTGATGACGGAAGTCGCTGTCGAAAGGAAACCCGATACTCTTTCGGCGCATAGGATCGTGTGGAATCTGGCGTGGCCAGCCATCGCGCTGAATCTGATGCAGACCGTCAACAGCCTGCTTGATAGCTACTTCTTGGGCGAAGTTGGTGCAGATGCAATTGCGGCGAGTGGCGCCGCATTCAACATAACGTTTCTATTGATGGGTCTCGCATTCGCGCTGGGGACTGCGACGACCGCACTCGTCAGTCGGTTTTATGGCGCTGACGAGCATCGCAACATGATTGACGCGAGCCGACAGTCAGTAACGCTGGGTCTAATCATTGGCGTCGTGCTGACGCTCGCAGCTTGGACGTGTCTCCCACAACTCGCGGCGATTTTCACAGATCGCGATGGTCCAGTCTACACGGAACTGATGCGGTACGTGGCCCCTGCGCTGATAGGTGTTCCTGCGACATTTTTGTTCGCAATAGTCGCCGCAAGTCTGCGTGCCATCGGTGATACGAAGCGGCCGATGTACGTTTCGGGAGCGCAGATCGTGCTCCACATTATTCTCAACTACCTGTTGATCTTTCCAACGCGAGTTGTCGACTTCAATGGGTGGGAGTTCACAGTACCGGGCGCAGACATGGGAATTGCAGGAGCGGGCTGGTCGATTGCGATCAGCGCATGGTTCGCGGCGATTGTGTACCTTCCTGTTGCGAGCAAGACAATCCTTGGTCCAGTTTGGAAACTGCAATGGCTTGCGCTTTCTTGGGTAAAGCGCGTCGTGCGAATCGCAATCCCGGCGAGCGTGTCTGCGCTCATTCGTATCGTTAGCATGGCGTCCTTCATGCTTGTCCTGAAGCACACGGCAGAAGGCGAGCGCGTCTATGGTGCGGTCCGTGTCGGGTTCGCAATGGAAAGCATTGCATTCATGCCAGCGTTTGGATACATGATCGCAGCGTCGGCGTTGGTTGGCCAGAGTCTCGGTATGAAGGATCCACAGCGCGCAGAGCGATTGGCTTCGGCTGCGGCCAAGCAAACAACGTACATCATCGCGGTGCTCTCGGTCCTCTTCTTCATTTTTGCACCATGGTTTGCCGACATCTTCTTGCGAGACGAAGTTCAGCACCAGGCCGCTACCAACTATCTTCGCATCATCGCGATCACCGAGGTGCTATTCGGCATTGGCGTCGTCTATACGGGCGCACTCCAAGGAGCTGGAGACACTCTGCGCCCGACAATCGTTACGCTCGTGGTCCAGCTTGGTTTGCGCGCGCCAGCGGCCTGGTTCTTCGCCGTCTATCTGGGTCACAACTCGACGGCAGCGTGGTGGGTCATGTCGGTAACTCAGGCGATTAGCGGCGTCCTCCTGTACTGGCTCTTCAAGCAAGGCAAGTGGAAGGACAAGAAGGTCTAACGTGCTACAACTTTGACTGTGCCGGTTATCGGGCCAACGAATCCACTCACGGTGCATCCTTCGTTCTTGATTTCAACATGAAGCGGACGCCCATCGACTGTCGCCGATGCTTTCTTGTAACGCCCGCTTTCGATCAGAAGCACAATGTCAGAGACGTCAAGTGCGCCGTTTTTCACTTCGATGTTGACGATAAGATCGTTTTCCTGCTTCGTGATGTCGACCGTCCCGTATCCCTTTACAAACGTGAAGAATGCACGGAGATGCTCCTTCGGCCAATTCGGAGCGAAGCCAAGTCGCTTGTTGCGTAGATCGACGTGGACTCCCGTTGCTGCGAGCAATAGCGAGTACGCACTGAGCGGCCGGACGTAATGATCTCCGCATTCGATTTCGTTGAAGGGATTTCTGTGGGAGCCCGAGTAACGATCGCGCGCAGCTTTGACGATTTGTAGAGCCTGATCGGTCATGCCTTCGTAGATCATCAAGCTCGCGAGTGCATACTCGACGCCCGACCAAACTTCATCAGAGTAGAGCAATGGAACCGCCGGCCGCTGCCCCTCTTCGTACGTCGCATTGAGAAGCCCCCGATCGTTCTCCATCGCAAACTGGCGCGGTGTCTGCACGACGCCCACGAAGTTCTCCCGGAAGTTGCGGATGAAGATGGACTGGAGCGCTGCGCGAACTCGATCCTTCGGCAGTACATAGCCCAATCCGCAAACGTGAGCCCACCATTGGCCGAGCAGTTGATCTGACGCGCACCCATCACCGAACTGGTGCTCGTATCGATCCATCTCAACAACTTGGCGATAGTACTCGCCATTCCAACAAGTCTCGTCATAGAGCTTAGTTCCCGAGTCAAATCTGCGCCGACACTCATCCGCCAGGTCTGGAAACATCTTCTCGCAGGCAAGCAGCGACGCTAGATACATCGATCCGATAAACGTGTTGGGTCCATAGAGATGAATGTCGTACGTGTTGGGCTGCTCCCCTCGGATCAACCCGTCTCCCTCGTCGTCGTACTTTTCCATAGCGTATGAAATCGCTGCGCGCGCACGCACTAACAGTTCGTCAATCTGACTGCCTGATGTCATACACCACTGTTGGTAAGTCTTCAGGATTCCTGCAAACAACCCATCGGCGGCGGGATTCGTCGGTCCGCCAATGGGCATGTCCCACAACCGCTTCAGATAGAGCGGCAAGATAACTCGGTGCGGAAGATAGCCACTTTCGTTCTGGTTCTCCAACCAGTCGACCTCACGCATTCGCAAGTGAAGGTCTGGAAACAGATGAGCCAGCGTTTGGTCGTAGCCCCATACATGCGTGCAGTTCATCGGGCAGCAGCCGCCTGCTGCATACACGCCTCCCGCGGATGCTCCGCAGCCTCCCTCGAAGCCGTAAAAGTGACCATCTTCTGTGCGAATGCAAATCGACGTCCGCAAAGTCGAACTGTTCGCGGTGATAGCGTCAATAAGGTGGTAGGGCAAGTTAGAGTCATAGAATGCCGCGCGGTATGCGATCGTCCCTTCTTCAAGCTGAGGTCGGCTTTGAATCTGTTCTACGGCAGCCGCTGCAGATGAAAATCTCTTTGCATACTCGTTGCCCAGGTAGAAGCGAGACTGGTCGCGTGGAACGATCTCTTCCTTTTGACCAAAATCAACATATCGATTTGGGAACCGCCATGCGTACAAGAACCGAACACGTGCCTTTTCCCCCGGCTCAATGATCCGTTTTTCACAGAGTGCTCCGTTCCAAGTCGTCATAGTCGGACTTGGCATCTCAATAGCGGAGGCTTCGATTTTCCCGTCAGCGAAAAAGTCTTCCCAAAGCGCGGGAAGGCGGTTCCACTGCGCGCACGCAGTAACGTGCTTTCCGTCGCACGCCAGGACTAACTCGCCGTTGTGCGGGTGATCCCTAGTCAGGCCCAGGTTAAACATCTCGATCGAAGACATTTCGCCCACCGCCGACACCCGGTTGACGTTGGTGCCATAAGACTGATTGGAGACGCCTCGGATCGGACTTCGCCCATCCCATCCCACTAAGTTCTGGAGCGATCCCAAGAGGCTGACGGAAATCGGGCGCTGCGCTCTGCTGCGCACCTCAAAGTCAAAAATCGCGACAGGCATCCCGCTCGATTCCGAATCGAAGGGGACAAGTGGCGACCAAGCTGTCAGATCGCACGCGACTGGCAAATCGCCCAGCGAATATTCGATACGTGCAATTGGATACTCGCCGGAAAACCGAGTCCCTTCAGCGAGGGGATAGCCGGCGAAAGCACGCCGGTGCTCAAATGGAACGTAGTGATCCGAAACGAGCGGCGCAGGCTCATGCGTCGGCTCATTCCAGAAGTTGTCGGTCATAAGGATGCGTGCAGCTTGCTTAGACCAACTCTCCTCAACGCGCAACGCGAAGAAGCCAAACGGAACGTACGCGACATGCTGAATGTTATTCGATATCTGCCATTGCCGCAGGCTTCCGTCTCCACAAATGCAAAGGTGACCTGTCCCAATTCCTCCGAGAGGCATGGCGATGCACCGTCGATCGGCATCTTGATACGATTTTCGGTCGCTGCCGTCCCATACGGTTTGCAGCCAAGTGGGCGTGCTGAGTCTTCCCATCGCAAGCCTGTTTCGCCGCAAGAGGGTAGATTCCCTGCCATGTCTCGTCGAATTGGCGCACACATGCCCACAGCAGGCGGTCTTCACAACGCAGTGCGCAACGGCCACGCGATCGGCTGCACAGCGATCCAGGTCTTTACAAGCAGCCCTCAGCAATGGAAAGCGAAGGAGATAACCGATGAAATCGCGCAGCAGTTTCAAGCTGCCGTCGCGGAGACTGGGATGGATGCCCTTATCTCTCATGATTCTTACCTGGTCAACTTAGCCGCATCTAATGAAGAGATTCGGGTCAAGAGTGAAGCCGCGCTGGCAGCCGAGATGAACCGGTGTGCAAAGCTCGGTATTCCGACAGTCGTTTCGCACATGGGATCGCACTTGGGACAGGGAGAGGAAGTCGGCCTTCAGATGATCGCTGAGAGTGCGGCGCGAATTCTACAGAAGACCGACGACAGCGTCTCGATCGCGATGGAGACCACGGCCGGACAGGGCTCGAACATGGGCTACAAGTTTGAACACCTTCGATCGATCATTGACGCAAACCACGGGAGCCCAAGGCTTCGGGTCTGTCTCGACACCTGTCACATTTTTGTGGCGGGCTACGATATTCGAAACAAGAGTGCTTATGACAAGACGATAGAGGAGTTCGACCGCGTCGTCGGCCTGGAAAGACTTGCATGCATTCATGCTAACGACTCGAAAAACCCACTCGGCTCCAAGAAGGATCGGCACGAACACATTGGTAAGGGCGAGATAGGGATCGAGGCGTTTCGGCTGCTCGTAAACGACGCTCGACTTGCGCATGCTCCTATCGTGGTCGAAACACCTGACGCCGACACCATGCACGCCGAGAACGTCCGCTTGCTGGTTTCGATTTTGGGTAAGTAGGGCAAAATAGCGTTACCATGCCCGATGAAGGAAAGAGCCAGCAGGAGTCGCTTGAGCCGTTGAGTGTTTACGCGCTAATCGCCATCTCATTCGAGCAGTTTGTGGCGCTCGCGTGGCAGAAGATGGGGCTACAACCAGACCCCATCACGCACAAGATGGATCGGAACATCCCGCAAGCCAAAGTTGCGATTGACATCGCATCCAGACTTGCAGAAGCGCTTGACTCAGAGTTGCCCGCCGACGAACGGCGCAGGTATCAGAACCTTATGACTGACCTCAAAATTAACTTGGTACGCCAAGCAGATGGCGACAAGAAGGATTAGGTTAATCCTTGAACAGGTCTTCGATCCAGTCGACGAGCTTCCTGTCGCGGCCATAGATCGGCCGCATCTTTACAAAGCCCCAGCTTCCGTGCCTATCGATCCAAATCTCTTCGAAGGGCTTCTTATCGCCTGCATTTCGCCAAAACTCGACGCGATAGGGGGGTGTCCCTGCCGTCTTACGATTGGGGTCAACATCAATCTTGAACATTCGTGCGAAGGATTTGATCCGGTCAGATGTCGTGAATGTCAGTGGATCCTTGCCCGATTTGTGAACCACGAGCTTCGTCGCGAGCGGCAGCTTGGCGATTCGCATAGTTGGATTTGCATATCCGATCGCAAACACGGCGATGATGATGCTAAGGCCGATAAGTTTCTTCATTCAAGTCTCTCCTTGACAAGTTTGTTCAGTTGGTCTTGATTCATACCACCAATGTGGACCGATTTGTTACGGGATGTCGACCCGGAGGCAATCTCAATACGGGATTTTGGCACAGCGAGAGCTTTGCTCAGCGTCTCGATCACGGCAGTATTCGCCTGGCCATCGGCTGGCGCCGCCGTCACAAAGACCTTCACAATCTCGCCGTCCCGAACTGCCTGATTCCGTGATGCCCGCGGCGTCACCCGAACTTTCAAGCTTGCGTCAGCCACTTGCAGCTGTCTTTTCCTCGATCGCGACAACAGCCTGCTCTGGCGTAGCGAGCTTCTCATAGAAGGAGTCAAGGAAGCTCCGGATCTGTGCGACAAACGCCGCCTTCTCAGAACGCAAGCGCTCGATCTCTGCGACGACTTGAAGCCGACTGAGTTCGGCTTCCCTCAAGATAAGTTCCGCCTCTTTCCGTGCGTTCGCACGAACTTCTTCCGCGGCTCCTTGAGCAACTATGATCGCATCTTTGACCTGGTTCTCGATTTCTGCAAGCCGAGTCCGATCGGATTCGGCAGTGGCAAGCCGGTCCTTCAAAACGCGAGCTTCACGCTCGAGTGTTTCGATTTCAGCAGCCACACGTTCCAGAAACGCTCGAACCTCAGCAGTGTTGTAACCTTTTAGCGATGAAGAAAATTCCTTTTTCTCGATGTCGAGTGCCGTAATCCGTGGCTTGCTCATCGCGAACGTTGCCTCCCTTGAGTTTTTCCTTTAGGCGGTTCAGATTTACCAGTGCAGACCGATCGTCCGGCGAACGCTGGAGCCTAGTCTCGACGACTCGAATCGCTTCGTTGATCAGCCCCATCTCTTCGTAGGATTTCATCAGCATCACAAAGATGCCGATGCTGCGCGTTGTTGGTAGGAATGGTTCAAGAATGGGCGGTATCCGATCCCAAAGCTTCTGGTAACGATAGATGTCAGCCTCAGTCTCTACGCCGACTTCATCAACCGGATTCGTGGAGCGAAACCGCAGCGACTGCGTAATCGCAAGATCGAATCGCCCAGTGCTGCGCAGATAGAAGACAAGGTCGCTGTTGATCGATCCATCTCGGGGATTTGCACCAAGCCGAATCGTCAGCAGTGAGATCACCTCGTGATACTGTCCGTCGTGGTAGTACCGATCGGCTCGCAGTGCGATCTCGTTGTCGTACATGTCGTAGATTTGGCCAGCGCGGCGCTCACCCGGGGGGGCGAGGCGGCCAACGTCCTTCGGTTCCTCGTGAGAATGGTCCGGCTGCGCCAATCCTAGGACGGGGGCCAGCGCAAGCACAGCGACCCAGCGCCTCATCGCTCAAGCTCCTGTAGCAATACTCGGCTGACTATCTCGGGATTTGCTTTACCTTGTGACCTTTTCATGATTTGTCCGACCAGGAAGCCCTGAATACTCGTTTTGCCTTCCTTATACTTTTGGACGGCTTCGGGGTTCTGATTCATCGCATCAATTACGAATTCCCTGATTTCAGTCTCGTCGGTGATCTGGGCGAGTCCATCCTGACTGACGATCCTCGAAGGCAAATCGCCGGAAGAGAACGCCTTAGAAAAGACCTCTTTTGCCTGCTTGCCGTTGATCCGGTTCCCTTTCAGCACACTCACAAGGTCAACGAGGTGAGCTGGAGTGACCTTCGACGCCCGCGCGGAGAGACCCTCTTCGTTCAGCATGGCCAGGAAGTCGGAGTTCATCCAGTTGCACACCAACTTGGGATCTCCTCCAGCCTCGACCGCCTCGTCGTAGTACTCCGCCCACCCGCGATCCTCGGTGATCAGCAGCCCTGCGTCGTAGGCACCCAGGCCATGCTCCTCCATGTACCTCTTCCTGCGAGCCATCGGCAACTCGGGCAGCCCAGCCCGGATCCCCTCGACGTGTTCCTCGTCAAACTCCATTGGCGGCAAATCCGGGTCTGGGAAGTAGCGGTAGTCATGCTCCCGCTCCTTCATTCGCATTGGAAAGCTTTTCTGACCCGCCTCGTCCCAGCCGCGTGTCTCCTGATGGAGGATGCCTCCCGATTCCAAGGTTGTGATCATTCGCTCAGTCTCGTACTCGATCCCGAGACTAACTGCCTTGAATGAGCCAAGGTTTTTTAGCTCCGCTTTCGTTCCCAATTCGCTCGCGCCTTCCTTCGCTACTGATATGTTCGGCTCGCAACGAAAACTGCCCTGCTCCATTCTCCCGTCCGAAACCTCGAGGTGAATGAGCGTTAGCCGCAGATAGTGGAGGTACTCCCTTGCGTCTTCCGAGGAGTGAATGTCTGGAGGAAATGCCGTTACGATCTCCATCAGCGGGACGCCCGCCCGATTGAAGTCAACGCCGGCTTTGCCGCCTGGGAGGTGCATAAGCTTGCCAGTGTCTTCTTCAAGGTGGATTCTCTGAATTTGAACCTGCCTGACGCTATCCCCAGAGGGAATCTCGATCCAGCCGTGATAGCCGATCGGATTCGTTTCTCCGTACTGACTGACCTGATACCCTTTCGGCAGATCTGGATAGAAGTAGTTTTTGCGATGAAAGACGCTTCGCATCGCGATTGAGCAGTTGAGCGCGAGCGCTGTCCGTAGCACATGCTCGACCGCCTGCCGATTGATGACCGGCAGACTCCCGGGGAGTCCCAGACACACCGGGCAGACGCGAGTATTGACCTCCCCCCCGAAAGTGCTCGGACAGCGGCAAAACATCTTGCTCTTGGTGAGGAGTTCGGCGTGAACCTCCATGCCCACGCTCGTTACATATCCCATCTAGGCAATTTTGACACCTTGCGCGCGATTTACTGCCCACACCGGCATGAAAGTCGTGATAAGATGGACTGTGTGTGCTCATAGCTTAGGCTAAAGCCCACGGCATAAGGAGAACTCAACATGTCAGTTAAGAAAATTGCGATACCCTTGTTTCTCGTCGTTGCGCCGGTGCTAGGTGCCGCCCAATGGGTCGAAGGTAGCAGAAGCCTGTTGACAGGCGCGAACTCGCTCTTCGGGCCGACTGGTTTGATCGTGATCCCTACCGCCTACACCGTCGAGAAGAACATGTTCGCGGTGAGCGGCTCCTTCGGCAAAAACATGCGAGGGCCTGCCGCCAACTTCGGCATCCTCGATTTTATTGAGATCGGCGGCGCGTTCATTGATCGTGAAGGCGCATCCAACAAAGCGATCGCGAACGGCAAGGTCACGATTCTGCCTCAGAACTTCAAAAACTTTGAAATCGGCATCGGCGTTATCGATGCGCTCGACGCGATCGGTCGTACTCTTTACGTCGTCGGAAGTGCCGACTTCATCCCGCCGAACATAGACGAGCCAATCGCAGGGACGCCGCCTGTCGGGTTCAAAGTCCATGCAGGAGTTGGATCGGGAATGTTTAACGAGGAGCTGTTTGCGGGCGCAGAGGTCCTCTTCGGGAACAAGTTCAGCCTGATTGGCGAGTGGGACACGAGCAACTTCAACGGCGCGGTTCGATACAGTCCAAATGAGCAGGTGCGAATTCAGTTTGGATTCATGAAGACCGATCTGTTCTTCGGTATCACCGGCAAGTTCCGGATGTAGGCGATTGCCTGGCCGCCCGTCTGGGCGGCCAGGTGAACTTCATTGGCCCCATGGCGTAGAACGGAATGTGAAAGGTTTAGTTGCCGCTTTGGTGTTGATTGCGGGTCTGAGCTTGGCGCTGGCCCAACGCGTGGCTGGAGGCCCGAAACCTGGGGAGGACGCGATTGACTTTTCTTTGAAGATCGTCGGCGAGGACAAGAGATTTAAGCTCAGGGATAACTACGGGAAGCGGCCGACGATTCTCATTTTTGGCAGCTACACCTGACCGCCGTTTCGCTCGCAGGTCGGCGAGCTCGAAAAGCTGTATCAGGAGTACAAGCAGAATGCGGACTTCTGGATCGTTTACATTCGCGAAGCGCATCCCTCAGACGGCTGGCAAGTCGCGCAAAACGAGCGACAGGGCGTCGTGATAACCGATCCCAAGACCGAAGCCGAACGGGAGGCGATTGCGGGCCGCTGCGTCCGCGAGTTAGGATTGACGATTCCTGCGGTCATCGACGGTATGGAAAACAAGATCGGGAACGCCTATGCCGCATGGCCGGATAGGATTTACATCGTTGGTGTCGACGGAAAGATAGCGTATCAGGGCGAGCCGGGACCGAGGGGGTTTAAGCCCTCGGAGGCGAAAGCGGCGTTGCTGAAGATTCTTTGAAGTATTCTGCAGCGCATGTCCACAGAGCGGCTTCATGCACTGTTTTCGTCCGACTGGGAATGGCGCATGAAGGAGTATCCCGAGCGCGCCTCCTTTTACGGCGATAAACGGTATGCCGATCGCATTACGGATCAAAGCATCGAAGCGATCGAGCGACGGTACGACGATTTGGCTGCACGGCTTGCCGAAGTCGAAGCGATTGCCGACGAACAACTGTCAGAAGGAGATCGCCTCAATCGCGCGATCTTCGAACGCATGCTCCGCGACGAAGTGGAAGGTCGAGAGTTCCGCGACTATCTCCTACCGATTCAAGCGCGATCCGGCCCTCAATTCTATGGCGACATCGCGCGAAACATCTCTTTCAACTCGGACGAGGACTACGAAGCGTGGCTTTCGCGAATGGCGCAGTTCCCGAAAATGATCGATCGAGTAATCGAGGTTCTTCGTGAAGGGGTCGCCAGCGGGATCGTACATCCGAAGGTTGTTATGCAACGCGTTCCTGCGCAACTCGAGAAGCAACTAACGGGCAACCCAGCGGATTCTTCCTTCTATGCATCGTTCGCATCAAATCGAAAGTTCGCGGATCGCGGAATGGAATCCATTCGATCTCATATCATCCCTGCCTTTGGAAAGCTGAGAGACTTCTTCGTTGCTGAGTATCTGCCAAACTGCTTAGGCGATGTGGGCGTTTGGCAGCTACCGCAAGGCGCGGAGCGTTACGCTTACGCCATTCGCGAACAAACGACGACCAGCCTCTCAGCGAAAGAGATACATGACATCGGTTTGCAGCAAGTGCAACTTCTCCGTGAGAGGATGGAACGCTGTAAAGAGCGCGCCGGGTTCAACGGAACCCTGGACGAGTTCTTTCGCTTCCTTCGCACCGATCCTCGCTTCTTCTTTTCAACTGGCGGAGAGTTGCTTTCAGCCTATCGCGCGATGGCGAAAGAGATTGACTTGCAGCTCGTCAAAGTCTTCTCGAAACTCCCTCGCACACCTTATGGCGTCACGCCGATTCCAATGGATTCTGCCCCCGACACGACGACCGCGTATTACATGCCACCCGCTGCAGACGGATCGCGCGCAGGCCAGCACTTCGTAAATCTCTACAAGCCGGAAACGCGACCGAAGTGGGAAATGATGACGCTCTCGCTTCACGAAGCGGTGCCTGGCCATCACCTTCAGATCGCTTACGCGATGGAACTTGGTGAGATGTCCGAGTTTCGCAAGCACGGACACTTCACGGGATACATAGAAGGGTGGGCGATGCACGCTGAAACTCTTGGATACGATATGGGGTTCTTCGAAGATCCCTATTACGAGTTCGGACACCTAACCTACATGATGTGGCGCGCCGTCCGTTTAGTTGTGGACACGGGAATTCACGCATTCCGCTGGAAACGCGAACAAGCTATCGAATACTTCATGCAGAATGCGGCGAAACAAGAGCACGACGTAATCAATGAAATTGATCGCTACATCGTCTGGCCAGGGCAAGCGCTCGCATACATGATCGGTTACCTGAAGGTGAACGAATTGAAAGAACGTGCGCTGTCATCGGGGCAGACGCTTAAGCAGTTCCACGAAGCAATACTCGACTTGGGGCCGCTGCCTCTAGATGTTTTGGACACGGAGTTAGCGAAGTTTGCTAAGCAATAACCCGAGTTAGCGGCTCCGGCGCCATCCTGCGATACTCCGGCCCATCAACGATCGAATGACCGTGACGAATGAAGTATTCGAACTCTTCGGGAAACACCTTCAGCGCTCCCGCAACTGGCCACGCAGCAGCGTCCCCCAAACCGCAGAAAGAACGCCCGTCGATCTGTGAGCAGACCTCCTTCAACAACTCGATGTCCTCCATGCGCCCGCCGCCTTTTCGAATTCGATCGAGGACCTGCTCCATCCACGTTGTTCCTTCGCGACACGGTGTGCATTTCCCACATGATTCGCGCGCATAAAAGAGAGACGTCCGCCAGATAAACGTAACAATGCACGTGTGCTCGTTGAGAAACATGCATCCACCAGATCCCACCATGCTCCCCGCATCGAACATCTCTTCGTACCCGATGACTGCGCTCATCGTCTGCTCTGCGTTCAGAATTGGAACGGATGATCCTCCCGGGACGCAAGCCTTGAGCGCGCCACCCTTCATCCCTCCCGCTAACTCCAAGAGTTCAGCCAACGTCGTTCCAAACTCGACTTCATAGTTGGCGGGCTTGTTGACATGACCAGAGACGCTGAAGATCTTCGTTCCTCGAGAATTCTTCGTGGACGCGCCAAGCGTCGCATACCACTCCCCGCCGTTCACGAGGATGTGCGGAGCGCACGCATAAGTTTCTACGTTGTTGATCACCGTTGGGCAATCCCACAACCCCGCGACGGTCGGTAACGGCGCGTGAGGAAACTTCAATCGGGGCATTCCGCGCTCGCCCATCAAACTGCTCATGAGCGCACTCTCTTCGCCGCATTCATAGGAGCCAGCGCCGAGATGAACATACATATCGAAATCCCATCCGGTGCCCTGAATGTTCTTCCCCAAAAACCCCGCAGCGTAGGCTTCGTCGATCGCCTGCTTGACTGCCCTCGCACAATCGACAAACTCCCCGCGAATGTATACATACCCAACGTCGCCCTGGGTGGCCCATCCTGCAATCATCATCCCCTCGATCATCAAGTGGGGAGTGTTCTCCATCAACTCCTTGTCCTTAAACGTGCCGGGCTCACCCTCGTCTGCGTTACAAAGTATGTAATGTGGCTTGGTCTTTTCCTTCTCGATTCCGTTCCACTTGATCCACGTAGGAAAGCCCGCGCCGCCGCGCCCGCGAAGGCCACTCGCTTTGATCTCGTCGATGACGGCCTGTCGGTCCATACCCAGAGCCTTTTTGAGGCCAGCGTAGCCACCTTTGGACATATAGCCTTGAATCGTTCGGTAGCTGGGGTCGCCGGAGTGTTTCAGGAGGAGTCGGGTTTCGGTCATCGCTTCGGCTATTATACGGAAGATCGAAATGTCTCGTGTTTGCCCCGACTGCCGGATCGAGTTGCAGGTGATCGAACATCAGAGAATTCATCTCGACGCGTGTCCCCAATGCGCCGGAATCTGGTTCGACGACTCGGAACTGCGGAATGTGCAAGATTCGTTGACTGAGCTCGATCGGCGTGTGCAACCCGAGAGTTATCAGCGGACAGCTGGGCCATACCGCTTATGTCCGGAATGCGACTCTCCCTTAGCCAGATACCGCTACCTCTACACTTCGAATGTCGAACTGGACGGCTGCGACCGCTGTGGCGGATGTTGGGTTGAGAATGGCGAGCTTAATGCGATGCATGAGTTCCTGACGCACGAGCGAAGTCCTCCGTCAACACCCGAAGAGATGCAAAAGCTTCTCTTAGGCGTACTCGGAGCACAAGGCGAAAGGAGCCGTGTGAGGGCAAAAGAAGTGGAAGACGGCGCAAAGGGCTTGGTACGGAGACCATTCTTCCATTGGTGGGTGGGCTATGGCGGACTGAAGGACTGATTAGGGAGCGAATCGCTCCCAGATATCGTATGCAACTGAAGCGATCATGAATGATATAACTCGAAGAACGCTGTTAGGATCCGCAGCCGTCGCCGCGGGTGGATTCGCTTTCGCAGGATTGCCACGCATCGAAACCCCGCAAACAGGCAGTTTGGTCCTGCCGTCTGAAGAGCCCATGCCAACGCTCCCTGATAAAGTTCGGAGAACAGAATCGGTCGGAATCAGCATGAAGACGCATGAAGCCCACGAAAAACTGTGGCAGGGCTACGCACGCAAGACCAACGAGATCCGGCAACTTCTGGCGCAGCTTCCCCCCGACGCTGCCAAAGCCAATCAAATCTACAGCGACCTTCGCTCCCTGAAGGTGGACTACTCGTTCGCGTACCAAGGGCTCCTCAATCACAACATTTACTTCGACACGATCGGTGGCGAAGGTGGCGAACCGAAAGGCCGTATTGGGGAGCTGATACGCGCAGCCTATGGCAGTTTCGATGTTTGGGCGGCCGATTGGAAGGCGACCGGCATCGCTGGTCGTGGGTGGGTCTTTCTCGCCTATGATCATTCGACCAAGCGCGTTTTCAACTATCTCGGAGATGCACAGAACACATTCCCGCTCTGGAATCACACTTGCGTTCTCGCTATGGACGTCTATGAGCACGCTTACTTTATCGACTTCGCAGAGCGCCGAGCAGCTTACATCGATGCATACATGAAAGTGATCGACTGGGGCGCGGTGAACTCACGCTTGCAGTAGGCGGTAAACTAACTTAGCAACAAAACGAGTTCATGCACCGTCTTACGGTGAAGCAGGTTTTTCTTATGACAGCGATACTCGAAGCGCCCGCATCGCAAGAGTTCAGGGAGAAGATTATCGAGGCAGCATCTCGACTCTTCCTTCGATATGGGTTCCACGCAACAGGAGTCGACACAATCGTCGCCGAAGCCGGCGTTGCGAAAATGACGCTCTACAAGCACTTCAACTCGAAGGAAGCTCTGATCGTAGAAGTGCTCAACAGGAACAGCGACGCGTGGATGAGTTGGCTCGGAGACAGAGTTGACGCGATCGGCGACACGCCGAGAAGGCGCGCCCTCGCAGTGTTCGATGCGTTCCAGGAGTGGTTTGCGCAGCCTGACTTTTGTGGCGATATGTTCCAATGCGCCTCGGCAGAGTTCTCGGAGACTGAAAATCCAGTCCACCTTGCGGCGCGCGCTCACCATGACCGATTCTCCCAGTACCTCATCGATTTGTGCACGGCAGCCGAGTGTCGCAGGCCGGAAACGTCAGGCCGACGCCTAGCGATCATAGCCGCCGGTGCGATCGCGACCGCCATCGTAACACGCCGTCCGGAAGTCGCCAGAGAAGCGAGAAAAGTCGCAAAAGCGGTCGTCGAAGTCTAATCCCCTCATCCCCAAGAGCGATGCCGCCACCGAAACTTGGAGGTGGCATGAGCCTCTTTGTTGCAGCTATTGCAACTCTGACTCCGATCAGCATGATTGGCTTCTTTCTCTCGGTATTCGGTCTGCTCACGGGCGTGATGCAAATCATGGGAGGATTGCGCAAGAGCGGCGCCTCCGAGGCATTTGAGTCGGTAACGGGTGCCTCGTGTGCATTGATCTTTGGAGCGCCGGTGCTGATAATCATCTGGGTCGTGCTGGGCATAACCCAGCGGAGCAGAATCGACGAAGCTATGCTCCGCGAGGAATACTCGGGATCAGATTCAGAAGAAGACGTCGAGTAAACCTCTAGCACCCTAAAGTTTTGCGTTTGAGCGGTGTTCGATTACACTGCTGTTTCTTCGCTCGCTTCGATGCCCACAACGACGGTTTCGATGAGTTGCAGGGGTGTCGCTTGTCCGGTTAGCGTATCCGCGAGGCTTCAGCCGAAGGCGTACACGCCGGGTGTCAGCGGAACGAGAACTTCGTCGGTCGAAGTTTCGAACGAATGAAATCCGCGTGACTTGAAGAACTGCGTTGGACACCAGCGGATGTTCGCGCCTTAAGCAAGCCAGAGAGGGTTTACTCTCTGTGTGATCGAGCGCGTAGCCGATTTCATCGAAGCTAAGAGACTCCTCCAGCCCGGCCAGGCGGTCTGTGTCGGGTTTTCCGGCGGCGCAGACTCCACCGCTTTGCTCCACCTCCTCAAAGAACTCGGTTACGGTGTTTTCGCCGCTCACATCAACCATCGCCAGCGGCCGGAAGCCGACGAACACGAAGCGAAGTGCCGCCAAATCGCCGAGAGGTTTGGAGTCGAATGGCTGAGCGCGAAGTACGATGTACCCGCGATTGCTAAGGATCGCCGCATCGGCATCGAGGAGGCCGGACGCGCCGCGCGCTACGACTTCTTCCGCCGAATCCACTTAGAACGAGGACATGCGACTGCCACCGCGCACACCCTTGACGACAGCGTCGAAACGATGTTGCTCAATCTCGCGCGAGGTTCTGGAATGAGAGGGCTCGCAGGCATCCCTGTCCAACGCGACGGCTACATCATGCGCCCGATGTTGGAAATCCGTCGATCGGAGACCGTCGACTATTGCGAAAAGATTGGCGTCGAGCCGATCCACGACCCGTCTAACGACGACTCGCGGTTCGCACGCGTGCGCTTGCGTGCGTTCATGCCAGCATTCGAAAGTCTTCATCCAGGCGCTATTGCAAACGCCACGCGATCAGCAGGCATCTTCGCGGAGGAGGACGAGTTTCTCAACGCGCTCGCAGCGAACGCGATGCAGGACTGCGAGATCGATTCCAGAGACCCGCTCCGATTTCTGACCCGGCACCTCGAAGTTCTGCTCGATTCGCAGAAACTCCGCCACCTGTTCCCGGTCGTCGCGAAGCGCGGGCTGCGGCTGATCGCCGACGTACTGGGCGGCTCTATCTCGTTCGATCAAACTGAGCTGATTTATCAGGCCGTCCGCTCAGGAGAGAAAGCGGCGGTCACTCTCGAAGGAGGCGAAGTCGTCTTAGAGGTGGGATCCGACGTGGTGGCCATCCGCAAACTGGAGGAGTCGCCTCGATACCGCCAGCCCCTGTCGGTTCCAGGCGAAACTAATTCCGCGGAGCTCGGGTTTCGGTTCACCGTCGCGCCCACCGACTATGCGCCCGACCGACCTCACAACTCCTTCGACGTTGTCATCGACGGGGACGCCGTGAAAGGCGCGCTCTACATCCGTCCTTTCTCGCCAGGAGACAGAATCCAGCCTTTGAAATCGACCGGTGAGAAGAAGATCCAAGACCTACTGACCGATAGAAAGGTGGGCGCTCTCGCGAAAGCTCGTCTCCCAATCGTCTGCGACATGGTGGGTCCGATCTGGGTTCCGACCATCTGCATTGCTGACAGGGTGAAGGTAACGCCAGGGACCAAACGCCGACTCGGGCTCGAGTTCGGGTCGTCGGTATAATCCCCGTCCCATTCGCCCGGCGAGGCAACGACTGTTCGGGCTAATTCGTACATTCAAGAGGGCTAACTGCCCGGAGGTTTAGTGAACAGAACCAAGGTGATGATTCTCGTCGTCTTCGTCGTTCTCGCTGGCATCTGGATGCTGTCGACTATGAACGGCGTTGGCTTCGCTTCGGGTCCCGAACAGATCTCGATCGCCGAGCTGGAGCGGGACATCGCGGCCGGTAAGGTCGAGAAGGTTCAATGGCAGGACGATCGAATCAACGCCCAATATAAGGCGCAAGGGGTCGCGAAGTATGCGACCGGCGCGAGGTTTGACGGCAATGCGGGCGTCCGGTTCCAAGAGATCCTCGCAGCCCACAGCGTAGATTTCGAGAAGAAGGCGCCATTCCTCGGAGAGGGCTTCTGGGGCGTTCTCATCCCAATGCTGCTCCCCATCACGGTCATCCTGATCATCTGGTACCTGATCGCCAGGCAGGCGCAGCAGCAGGGAAGCCAAGCGATGAGCTTCGGCAGGAGCAAGGCTAAGCGTGTCAGCGAGAACGTTCCTAAGGTGACCTTCGACGACGTTGCAGGGATCGACGAGGCCAAGGCGGAACTCGCTGAGGTCGTCGACTTTCTAAAAAATACAAAGAAATATGTCGCTCTCGGTGCGAAGATCCCGAAGGGGGTTCTCCTCACCGGCCCTCCAGGTTGCGGAAAGACCCACCTCGCGCGAGCCGTCGCCGGTGAAGCAGGGGTTCCGTTCTTCCACATCAGTGGCTCCGACTTCGTCGAAATGTTCGTCGGCGTGGGAGCATCACGGGTTAGGGACCTCTTCGAAACAGCGAAAGCGCACCGACCGAGCCTAATCTTCGTCGATGAAATCGACGCCGTTGGACGCCAGCGGGGCGCTGGACTCGGCGGCGGACACGACGAGCGCGAGCAGACTCTCAATCAACTCCTCGTTGAGATGGACGGATTTGATCCCAATAGCGGCGTCATCATGATTGCCGCGACCAACAGGCCCGACGTGCTCGACCCGGCCTTGCTGAGGCCCGGCCGCTTCGACCGACAGGTCGTCGTCGACGCCCCGGACGCCAAGGGCCGCGAGGAGATCCTCAAGATCCACTCGAAGGGCAAGCCGATGGCAGAGGACGCCAACCTCGCCACCATTGCAAAGCGAACCGTCGGGTTCACAGGCGCAGACCTCGCCAATGCCCTGAACGAAGCTGCGCTTCTGGCTGCGCGAAGAAACTTCAACATCATCAATATGGCCGAGATCGACGAGGCTCTCGACCGGGTTATCGCCGGACCACAGCGCAAGAGCCGAGTCGTGGAACCCAAGGAGCGGGAGATCATCGCGTACCACGAAGCGGGGCACGCAGTCGTGGGCGAGTTGCTAGAGCACACCGACCCTGTCCACAAGATCACGATTCTCCCGAGGGGAATGAGCCTGGGGAGCACGTGGCAGCTGCCGGAGACTGACAAGTATCTCGTTTCCAAGAACGAACTGCTCGACAACATCACCGCACTGCTCGGCGGGCGTGTAGCGGAAGAAATCGTGTTTGGCGAGGTTACAACCGGCGCGAGTAACGACCTCGAGCGGGTGACGGGCATAGCTCGCAGCATGGTCTGCAAATTCGGGATGAGCGACAAACTCGGAACACTAGCCCTCGGCCGCAGATCGGACAACCCGTTCCTCGGCCGCGATTACATGGAGGACAGAAACTACAGCGAGGATGTCGCAAAGATGATCGATGAAGAGGTGCGCGGCATCGTGGACGCCTGTCACCGGCGCTGCAACGAGATTCTCCTCGCAAACCGAGACAAGCTGGACGCGGTCGTCGCCGTGCTCCTTGAGGCTGAAACGATCGACAGAGAGCAGTTCCTCGCGATCATGAGCGGGGCGGTCAACCCGACCCTTCCGGAAGACACACCGATCATCGACCCGCCGGGCGGACCGGAAGCCGAGGTCCCCGCAAAGAAGCAGGACGGGTTTGCGCCCAAACTCAAGCCCGGGACCGCCGAAACTTAGACGGGGTGTTGGCAATTCTCCAAAGCCGTGTTATACTGCCGTAGTCACCGGACGGTCAGGTCAACACGATGGCCAATGTGCAGGAAAGCGGGCAAAGACCAGTGAGTGTCGAAGAGCTATATGAGTCGGGTTTTGCAATGCGTTGCGCCGGCGATTACAGCCAGGCGCGCCAATTGTTCACCCAGATCATCGACCAGGAGCCAGGACATCTCCTGGCACGTTGGCAGGTCGCCCTCATCGACGGGTTCGAGGGCGAGTTTGAGCAATCACTCGACGGGCTGAAAGCCTTAGCTGCGGAGGCACCAGCAAACCTTGATATCCGCTACGACTACGCCATGACCCTCATGATGCTCGGCTTCATGGAAGAGTCATGCATGGAGTTCCGCGCGATCCTTGAGGTCGACCCCGATCACGAAAAGGCGCAGCAGCAGATCATCTATTGCGACTGAGCCCGCGGTGAGCGTGCTGGCTTCTCGACCTTGGCGATCCATTCCTTCAACAACCGGATCACCTCAGGATTAAACTCGCCTCCTGGCTGACCCCACTTCCTATGGCTGTCCGTGGCTGAAGTCGTTTTGAAGAACCCGTGATCGGATTCTTTGACGACCACAAACTCAGCAGTGCCAGGTCGTTTCGAGTTAACGATATCCGCGATCATCACGTGATCTTCGCGCGTCGCGATAAACTCGTTTTCGGCCCACATCGCGAGGACATTTGCGCTAACCCGCTCCCAGAAGGACGCAAAGTTCTTAGCGTCCAGCTCGCGCCAGAAGTCCATCACCCGAGTGGACATATGGACTCCGTTAGGGAAAAAGCTGTTCGTTAACGCCGTCAAGTCCGGATGTTGCTTTTTGATGTCGTCGGGCCCCAACTTCTCCTTGAAAAGGTAATGCATGAACCTCCCCAAACTCTGCATGGATTCGTGAAGGTCTGCGTAGGTACTCCCTGCGAGGAGTTGCTGTCTGCGAACGTTTTCAAGCCAGTACTCCAACCATGTCTTGACGACAGTTCCGTAAACAGCGATGCCCGCGACCTTCTCTTCGCTCGCGATGATCGGCCCAAAGCAGCCGCCCATGCTGTGCCCAAAGATGAAGATGCGGTCCTGATCAACGAAGTCATAACCCTTGATCGCCTTTAGCGCTTGTCGATAGCAATCGAGCTCTGCATCAAACCCTTCGTCTGCTGTAGGTCCACCCTCGCTGTCGCCCTGACCGGGTTTGTCCACTCGAACCGTGACCCACCCCTCATCTACAAAGGACTTCACCAGTGGCGCATACGCCCCGGTACCGATCGGGTTATCCAATGAAAAGCCGCCCAGCCCCTGAATCAAAAAGAAGACCGGCCGTTTGCCTGGGCCTGTGGGTTTCGAGATCAGCGTTCTTATCCGGCGCCCGTTACTTACCACGTGATCGTAGAGCACTTCATAGTTCTCGCCCTTGTCGCGCGGCCTCTCCTGCATGGTCATGGAGAGGGTTTGGGGATCCCGGCCACGGACAATTCGCATCTCAAACCGCAACCCTACAAGAACCGTGTTCGCTGCGGCGACGCCCTCGGCCGGGGTTGTGATGGGCTTTCCGTCAATTGAGACCACAACGTCCCCACTCTTCAGGCCGTGCGCCTCGGCTGTGGTCCCTGGAAACACGGTTCCCACCAGGACGCCGGATTCAACACCCGCCGCGCTCTTCGCGTCCGCGCTCAAAGCGAGCAGTTGGGCTCCGAGCAAGCCCTTACGGGGAAGCGGTTGGGCGATTGAGCACGCCATGAAAAGGAGCGCGAGCACGACGGTCACAAGAGTTCGTCTCATAGAGGCTTAGTACCCCAATAGTTCTGAGTTTGAAGCGAGGCGGGCACTTTTCGGCTAAAGAGGTACAACAAGCCGCGTTGACGTTACGTTAACAGTTTGACCTCACGATTCAACTATGAGAATCTTATTCCTCTGCACGGGCAACTCTGCCAGGAGCCAGATGGCCGAAGGTTTCGCAAAGGCCTACGGAACGCCTGGCGTCGATGTCTGGAGCGCAGGGACCTTTCCGTCGCGCGAAGTACACCCACTCGCAGTCCACGTGATGATGGAAAGGATGATCGACATCAGCGCGGCTCTGCCAAAGAGTTTCACGGCTGTCCCGAAGCCCATTGACGCGGTCATCGCTGTTTGTGGTCAAGCCGCCGAACAGTGTCCGCGGCCCCCTGGCGCAGAAGTCGAAGCGTGGAACCTTGACGATCCAGCCGCCGCGGAAGGGACGGAGGAAGAGCGCCTTCAAGTCTTCAGGTCGATCCGAGACCAAGTTGAGAGCAGAGTTGTCGAATTGCTCACCCGTCGCGGCAAACTCGCTGCCGAACACTCCCGGCGAAGTTAACACATTAACAGTCTGATAGCCTTCAGTTAACATTCCGTTGACGCTCCCACAGTTGAATGTACGTGGGCTCTCGGATAGAGAGCTACTAACGGAGGGACCAACACGTGCGAAGTGTTATCATGCGTCTCGCCTTTGCGAGCGTGGGTGCAGCGGGTGTCTTGGCTACGGCACACGCCATAACGGTTCAGTTCCCGGTCGAGGCGATCGGAAAGGGAATCGAGAAGGCAAAGTCAGCCCAGAACCAGACGTCTGCGCCCAAGCGCTCAGCCGAGGCGATCAAACAAGACATCGCGCAGGCTAAAGCCCTGCAAGAGAAAGCTGCAGGCATCACCAAGTCGATTGGCGAACTCGCCAGTAGCGGCAAATTGCCGACGACCGATGAGTCAATCGCACTCCTGAAGATTCTCGTTACCGAGCTTCAGGATGTCAACGAGCAGCTCAAGAAGATCGATGAGCGACTCAGAGATGTAGAAAGCTGGATCGAGGATCAATCCCTGGAGAACATCCCGATCATGCAGAACGACATCGCAACGCTCAAGAAGCCTGGTATCGGTAACTACATCCAGTTCCAATATGTAGACACGCAAGAAGGCAGCGGCACGACGAACGACGGATTCCAAATGCGACGAATGAGGTACGGGCAGAACAATCGGCTCGATCCTAAAACGAGCATGAAGGTTTCGTTCGACCTTTCGACAGGCAGCCAACGCATCGGCGCGGAAATGCGCGATGCGCAACTGATCTACGAACCGGTGCCGTCAATTTCACAGATTGGCGTCAGGCTCGTCGCGGGCCAACAGCCGCTTCCGCTCGGCTTTGAGTTGGAGAGGTCGTCGGGAGAACGAGAGTTCCCTGAGCGGACTTTGTACAACAACACAGTCTTTGCGGGCGAAAGAGACCGTGGCCTCAGGCTGGACTACGGCTTGAGCCCGGATTCCTATGCTCACGTTGGCATCTGGAACGGACTAACGGTAGGGGATCGACAGTTGGTTGCAGCGAACACATTCAGAAACCTGAATGGGCTGTTTGGATACCATGCTGGAATACGCCACTACAGCAACGTCCACGATGTGGGAATCAGCGCATTCTACGCAAAGCGGCCAGCGGGTAGTAACGGTACACCACCTAACAACGCGTATCCCGGCGTCGATCGACAGTTCATCTACATCGATGGAACGTACCTACTCGAGCAATTCGCCCTTCGGGGAGAACTGATGTTCGGTCGAGACCGCATCCCAACGCTTGGCAGCGATGGTCGCCCGACCTATCTGGCGGCCACGAACATTCTCGGATACCAAGCGCAGGTGACATACAACATGAATCCGCGGAATCAGATTCACTTCCGCTATCAGTACTTCGATCCGGATCGGGGCACTCCTGCAGACGGAACGAACGGCTACGGGATCGGATACACGTACTGGATTCACCCAACCGCAAAGATCACGGGAACTTACGAGATCTTCGACGAAGAAGGGCCAGAACGGAGGAACAACGTCTTCACCGTTCGCTACCAGTTCAGGCTGTGAGGACTGCGCAAGTCAATCAGAAAAAAGGAGAACAAAGAAAATGACAGCAGCACTTATCGCAACACTTGCAATCGTTGGTGGGGCGCCCTCACCCGCACTTGGAACCGTCGCCGTAAAAGGCTCGGATTCAATGCTGATCCTCAACCAGCGCTGGGCCGAGGCCTTCGGAAAAAAGCACCCTGGCACAGCGATTGAGGTAACCGGGGGTGGGTCGAGCATCGGCATCAACGCGTTCATCAACGGCGTCACCGACATCTGTGCCGCATCTCGCCCAATGCGGAAGAGCGAGATCGACCGCGCGCGGAGCCGAGGAGCCATCGCTGTGGAAACCCCAGCGGCGTTGGACGGCCTAGCAGTGATCGTAAACACCAGCAATCCGGTGAACTCGCTGACAATGGACCAGATCCGGCGCATCTACATCGGACAGATCAACAATTGGTCGCAGGTTGGCGGCCCCAATCAATCGATTGTCGTCCTGAGCCGCGACAGCAATTCCGGAACGTACGGCTTCTTCCAAGAGAAGGTTCTCAAGAACCAGAACTGGGGAAGAGGTGTTCGGTTCATGCCGTCGACGGCAGAAGAGGCGCGTGAAACGGCTCGTACACCCGGCGCTATTGCATATGGCGGCGTCGCGTACTTCAAAGGCCGCGACGGCATCAAAATCATCGGCATTGCGCCAGCGGAAGGTAAGCCGCCTGTGCTTCCAACTGAAGCCAACGTCCGAAACAAGAGCTATCCCATTTGGCGATACCTCTACTTCTACACGAACGGGCGCCCACGTGGCGAGACCAAAACCTTTATCGACTGGTGCCTGTCCACTGAAGGACAGTCTCTCGTTGAGCAGGTCGGATACTACGGCCTTAAGTAGATCGCGATTGACTTCGCCCCAGCCTCGGCTGGGGCGAAGCTATCAAAATGAAACGTAACCGACTCCGCGAGTTGCCAGCTGTTGCGCTCGTCTATTTTTCGGGCGCCCTCATACTGTTGGTAGTCGTGGCTATCTTTTACTACCTCGCGCACGAGGCGCGGTATGCGTTTGATCGTCCATTTCCTTATGGCTACCGATTCTCGCTGCAACCTCCAGTTTTAGAGCCCGATCCTTACACTGGGGAGATCGTCGACGATTTGACAGTTGACCCAAATGCCTCCCTCCTTGCTGCAAACTTTGAAGGCGAGGACGGAGTTGATGACAAAGAACAATCGGCGCCGATGCCGACGCTTGCCGAACTTGAGGGCTATCACCCATTCGGTACCGGATCAGCAGTGATTGCTACGCTTGAGGATGTCAATCTGGATGGCCTCTATCGCGATAACTGGAAGAAAGCGAAGCCAGCAAGCCAAGGCGACAGTTTCTACCTCTTTGCATTTGCGACTCCTGAGTACGACAAGCCGACCATGAAACTCGCGTGGGGTCCTGACGCAGCTTTCAGTGCAAAGGATTGTCCATACGACATTCGCTTACGCCTTGTGCGCGCACCAGAGGGAGTAGAGCTGGACCCTTTTGATATCGACTTAGTCAAACATGAGCAAGGCGCGATTGAGCTTCCAGCTTGGATAGCAAAAACAGACGCAGATCGAACCAGCGGATACGTGTTCGAAATGATCGCTACTCCAACGAAGAGCAACTTCGTTGCGACGATCATAGGCTTCTTCAAAACGGATTGGGCACCTACACTTCAGTATCCGCGATACGGATTTGTTCCATTGTTGCTGAGCACGATGCTGATGTCGTTCGTCGCCCTCCTCATCGCCGTTCCAATTGGGTTAGCGTGTGCGACTTACCTCGCCGAGATCGCACCTGTACGCGTACGCGAATGGCTAAAGCCAATCATTGAAATGCTCGCAAGTATTCCGACGGTAGTGCTTGGCTACTTCGGGCTAATGATCGTCGCGCCAGGAATCGTCAAAGTCTTCTCAGAATCGCTCGGTATGACCTCGGGAAGATCGTTCGTAACTGCTAGCCTCGTTCTTGCATTCTTGCTACTGCCCACGATCATCTCTATCGGCGAAGACGCATTGCGTGCTGTTCCAAACCTAATGCGAGAAGGCGCGTCCGCGCTCGGATTCACGACTCGCGAGACCATAAAGAAAGTCGTGATGCCCACGGCTCGCGCGGGAATTGTCGCCACAGTACTGCTCGGGTTTGCGCGCGCTATTGGCGAAACGATGATCATCTGGATACTAAGCGGCGGCACGGCTGTGATGCCGAGTGCTAACCCCATCAAAACTTTGGCTGCACCGACGCGAGGAATGACAGACACCATAGCCATCGAAATGGGCAATGTTGAGTTTGAGGGCGCCCACTACGGCCATCTGTTCATGATCGGGCTGGCGCTGTTCTTGGTCACACTCGTCATAAACCTTGCGGGCTACGCCTACGGGAGGAAGCGGAAATGGCTAGCATCGTAGGCGTCAAGTTTCCGACGCCCGATCAAGTCGCAGGGCGCGATCGACTCAGAAAGCGGGCTTCGCTAGCCTATGAAGGATGGCTGTGGATCATTGGAATCACGATATCAATCGCAATCCTCGCGCTCATCCTAACGATTGCCGCAAAAGGGCTTCCGGCGATGAGCTGGGAGTTTTTGTCGGCTGCACCAAAGGAAGGAATGAAAGAGGGGGGAATCTGGCCGATGCTGCGGGGTTCGATCCTGCTCATGGCGGGCACACTCATCATCGTTCTTCCAGTCGGTGTTTTTGGGGGCATTTTCCTTTCAGAATACGCGGGAACTTCTCGATTTGCTTACACAGTTCGGGCTTGCGTCGTCGCGTTGGCAGGAACTCCGTCGGTAATTTACGGCCTATTTGGCCTTGCGGTCTTTGTGCTATTGCTGACGAAGCACACGAGTTTGGTCGCGGGATGGCTGACACTGGCGATGTTTGCCCTGCCAGTCATCGTTCTAACAACTGAATCCGCAATAAAATCCGTGCCCGAATCGTTCGTGGAAGCGGGAGTCTCTCTCGGCATGTCGAAATGGCAGGTGATTCGAAGAGTGGTCTTGCCATCTGCGATACCGGGGATCGTCACTGGAGTCGTTCTTTCCACGGGGCGCGCCGCAGGGGAAGCGCCGCCAATCTTGTTGACCGCAGGGATTTACTACTCGACTGCGCAACTTTCGTTCGATTTTGAAATGCTGAAGAAGCCGGTTGCCAATCTCCCATATCACTTGGCAGAAGGGTACCGGCAAGGAAGTGTCATTCCGGAGAAAATCATATGGGGAACTTGTCTAACATTGATGTTGTTAGTGCTGCTGATCAACTTGGCAGCAATCATCGTCCGAGCGAAAGCCAGGAGAAAGCAAACCTGGTAAACGCACCAAAGCCGCAGGGCGATGTCGTCGTAGCCTCAGAGGAACTCAACTTCTACTACGGGCAAAATCATGCGCTTCGCGATGTAACTGTTGAGATATCCCGGGGCGAAGTGACGTGCCTAATCGGTCCCAGTGGGTGTGGAAAGAGCACGTTTTTGCGAGTGCTGAACAGAATGAATGACCGGATTCACGGGTCAAGACAGACTGGAAAAGTTATTGTCGACGGGCAGAACATTTACGCGAGAGGCACCGATCTGATGCAGCTTCGTCGCAAGGTCGGCATGGTGTTTCAAAAGCCAAATCCATTCCCGGCCTCCATCTTCGAAAACGTGGCGATGGCGCCACGAATCCACTATGGGCTCAACTCGAGCCAATTGGAAGAGGTTGTCGTTACCGCGCTTCAGAAGGCCGCACTTTGGGATGAAGTCAAGGACGACTACCGAAAAAAGAGCGGAATGTCGCTTTCGGGTGGTCAGCAACAGAGGCTTTGCATTGCGCGAACACTGGCAATCAATCCGGAAATCATCCTAATGGATGAACCTTGCAGTGCGCTTGACCCAATCAGCACATACAAAATAGAAGAACTGATCAAAGCACTAGCTGGTGACTACACGCTAATCGTGGTTACACACAATATGCATCAAGCAGGTCGAATCAGTTCTCAAACAGCGTTCTTCAACATGGGTGAACTGGTCGAGCACGGCAGCACCGAAGACATCTTCCAAAGGCCGAGACAACGCGAGACAGAGGATTACGTTAGCGGCAGATTCGGTTAGTCTTGTCGAAACCCAATCCTGTCGAGCAGTGCAGTCAAGTCGTCGTCGTCGAAGAATGAGAGTTCGATCCGGCCACCCTTGCCTTGTCTCACGATCCGCGCCGATGTACCAAAAAACTCACTGAGCGGAGTGTCCAATTCGTGAGACGTGGGTTCACGCCGCACAGTGCTCACGCTCGGTTCGACGACCTGCGCGGCGCCTCGCGCCATGCGCTCAACGTCGCGAACGTTGAGCCCTTTCGCGATGATTTGCGCGTGCGCAAGCAACATCTCCGAATCCGTGTCGAACTGCAAAAGCGCGCGCGCGTGCCCTTCCGAAATCTCGCCTTCGATCAGCGATTCCCGCACCTCCTTGGGCAGCTTAAGAAGGCGCAGCGCGTTCGCAACTCCAGATCGCGACTTCCCAACGCGCTTGGCAATCTCCTCCTGAGTCATCCCGAAATCGTTCAGTAGCCGAGCGTAGGCTTCCGCAGACTCAAGGGGCGAGATGTCCTCTCGCTGAACATTCTCAATCAGAGCGATCTGTAGCGATGCTTGCCGATCCGCCCCCCGAACCAAAACCGGAACGCTTTCGAGGCCGGCCAGCTTAGCCGCCCGCCACCTTCGCTCGCCCGCAATCAGCTCAAACCGATCTTCATCCAGCGGTCGGACGACGATCGGTTGAAGGATGCCGACTTCCTTGATGGACTCTGCGAGTTCCAGAAGCGACTCATCGGAAAAGCGCTTGCGCGGCTGCTGCGGGTTCGGAACGATCGCCGAAATGGCAACTTCGGTCGTAGAGTCGCCCTGACTCTCGCCGAGGAGTTGTGCTAATCCCTTGCCGAGCGCTCTACGCATCCATGACCTCTGAGACGAACTCTTCATACGCCTTCGCTCCAATAGAAGACGGATAGCGGACGACTGCAGGCTCACCGAACCCCGGAGCCTCGCTCAGTCTGACGTTGCGAGGAATCGTCGTCTTTGCGACCTTGTCGCCAAAGTAGCCTCGCAACTCTTCTTCAACCTGTAGACTCAATCGATTGCGCTTATCATACATCGTGAGCAGAACCTTCGCAATCTGCAAGTCAGGATTGATCCGCCGTTTGATTAACTCGAACGTCTTTACCAGCTGAGATAGTCCTTCGAGAGCATAAAACTCGCACTGCATCGGTATCAGCACCGCATCGGCGGCGGCAAGCGCGTTGATCGTCAGGATTCCAAGCGATGGCGGAGCATCGATGATGATCCACTCATAGCGATCGCGAATCTCTGCAAGCGCTTCGCGCAAGATCGTCTCCCGCCCCACAGTATTGAGCAACGAAGGCTCTGCTCCCGCGAGGTCCAGGGTCGACGGGATGACCTGCAAACCGCTGAAACCAGTCTTGACGATTGCCTTTTCTGCCGGAAGGCACTCTGTTAGAACATCGTAAAGTGTTGCCTGGAGGGCTGGTTTGTCCACGCCCACGCCTGTCGTGGCATTGCCCTGAGGATCAGAATCAACAAGCAAAACCTGCTGGGAACGGGCGGCCAGCCCAGCGGCGAGGTTGACGGCCGTCGTGGTCTTTCCGACTCCCCCTTTCTGATTGACCACGGCCCAAACTGGCATGCCCGTCATTCTACTTCGAGAGGGCGTATCCAAGCCAGCAAAGCGCGATTCCGCCGACAACGCTTGCCGCAACGTATACAGCCGCGGTCAAGTGCGCCCGTGCGTCGAGCAAAGTTAGCACCTCCAGCGAGAAGGCGCTGAAAGTCGTGTAGCCGCCCAGCAGTCCCGCGCCAATCAAGATCCGCCAGTGCTGTGGCGGATCCGAATTCAAGGCAAACCCGAGGAACGCACCGATTAGCGCCGCTCCCGTCAGATTGACTAAAAGCGTCGCCCAGGGAAACGCCGATGGCTTCGAGGTCGTGAGCCAGATGCTGATCCAATAGCGGGCATTCGCGCCCAAGCCTGCACCCACGAATACGAGTAAAGACTTGGCGATGGGAGACATACAAGCGATTATACAGGAGCGCCTAAGTGAGAATCGATTTGTAAATCCTCATACACCCTCTCGATCTCCTCCTCCGACCCGTCGCCATCAATGAACAGCCGGTGCCACACCTCTAACGCAAGCAACACCCAGATACCCTGTTCTCGATCCACTTTTCGGCTCAGGTGATCCTCAACGACGCGTCGCACAACATCTGGACGGAAGTAGCCGCGCGACAATGAGCGCTCACTGAGCAGCGTGTCGCGCACGAAGTTCGCCCACGGTCCGATGAACCACCGAGTGAGCGGAACCGTGAATCCGACCTTGCGACGATAGATTGCTTCCTGCGGCATATACCTTTCCGCAAGCCGCTTCAGCAATCGTTTCGTCTCCGTTCCCTGCACGTGATAGGATGCTGGCAGCGACGCAGCGAATTCGACGATGCGGTGATCCATCAATGGAACACGAGCCTCTACAGATGCTCCCATGCTCATACGATCTCCCTTAACGAGCAGATCATCTACAAGTCGTGTCTGAATGTCGCAGTACTGGAATCGCTTCAAAGCCGATGAACTGTCACACTCAGCAATGATCGGCACGATGGATCGCCGAAGAAACTCCTCGCCTACATGTGCGCGCAACTCTTTATCCAAGATCGCGGATTGTGCCCAGAAGTCGAATGCTCCGTACCAAGAAGAGTAACGCTTTGCAGGTTCGTTGAGCGCCAAAATCTCTAAGATTGCTCTGAGCCTTCTCGCCTTGAAAGGCATCAACTTCCCACCGGTCTTTAGAAGGGCCTTTCTAACGAGAGAAGGCATCCAATCGAAGTACTTGGAGTATGCATCGAAGGCGTACTTGCCGTACCCGCCGAACTGCTCGTCGGCGCCTTCCCCGCAGAGCATGACCGTCACATCCTGTTTGGCATGCTTGCACATAAGGTACGTCGGAACAGCGGGCGGCTCACCAATCGGCTCGTCATAAATCCAAGCGAGATGAACAAGCTCGCGCAGGTACTCCGACGCCCCCACGTTTATCTCGTTATGAATCGTCCCGTAGCGATCGGCCACCATGTTGGCGTATCGCAGTTCGCTAAAGCCTGGCTGATCGAAACCCACAGAGTAGGTGTGGATCTGCTTGCGCTCCCCACGCTCTTCTCGCGCAAGCTGCATCATCGCGACAACGATGCTGCTGTCGACACCGCCAGACAGCTCCGCCCCAACAGGTACATCCGACATCAGCTGCATCGCAACTGTCTCACGCAACATCCGATCCAGTAGCTCAAGGGCGTCGTCAAATTTAGGTGGACTGTCTGGGACGGCGAATGACGGCCGCCAAAATCGCTGCGGTTCTGTTGGTTCCCGATCGCCCAAGCCTATCGATATCCATGTTGCCTCTTGTAATTTGTGAACACCTTCAAACATGCTATAGGGTCGAGAAACGTACCGACACGTGAGAAACTGTGCAAGCCCTGCAGTGTTTACGGCTGGCTTCTGAATGCCCGGAAACTTTAGCAAAGCTTTTACTTCACTCGCAAACACAAGCCGATTGCCGTCAAAGAGGTAGAAGAGGGGCTTGACACCCATGTGATCGCGCGCGAGATAAAGCCTCCGGGCTCGAACATCGTAAATCGCAAATCCAAATATCCCCTGGACTCGTTGGAGAAGACCCTCAATGCCCCACTCTTCAAAGCCATGTAAGAGCACTTCGCTGTCTGCGTTCGATCGAAACGTGTGCGCAGCCGCGATCAGCTCAGCCTTGAGTGAGCCGAAGTTATAGATTTCTCCATTGAACACAAGCCACAACGACCCGTCCTCGTTCGACATCGGCTGGTCTCCGGTGACCAAGTCGACAATAGCCAAGCGACGAAAGCCCAACCAACACAACCCATCCGGAGATTCCCACTCGCCTTCGGCGTCGGGACCACGGTGTCGGATCGAATGGAGAATGGCTTTTCGGTGTTCAGTTGCGAGGTTTAAGCCAGGGTCGCCCCCGACCCTGAAGAATCCTGCGATTCCACACATTTATGTTCCTCATTAGATGCACGCACTGCATGATTTCCAGGCTAATAGCCGAACGTTTTCCCCGTCGCAACTTGTAATTGGCCATACTCCAGAGCATGAGTGCCCGGGCACTATGGCCTTTCGCCGTTCTCGCTGTCGTTGCGTTCCTTCCTACCTGGCAGTTTCTATTCGGCGGTCAAGTCCCAGCTCCCGTTGACCATGTGAATTCTCTCCCTCCGTGGAACGGTGCGCCTGCAGACTCGCCGATAGACATTTTACAACTAGATGGCGCACTTCAGTTCTTGCCATGGCGCGAATTAATGCTGGTTTCTTACAAAAAGGGCGAAGTACCTATCTGGAACGACCACGTTATGGGTGGAATTCCGTTCATGGCAAACTCCCAATCAGCGCCACTGTATCCATTGCACATCGCATGGGGTTTAACCGACCTCTCCGCCGAGGCTCTGCTCTCATTCTCTGCTTGGCTGCACCTCTGGATCGCGGGCTGCGGCATGTTCCTGCTCTGTCGCAGGCTAGGAGGTGCCGTCGGCGGCGCGCTGATCGGGGCGACCGCTGTGATGCTCTCCTCCTTCTTCATCGGTTGGCTCCAACTTCCGAGCGTAGTTATGACCGCGAGCTGGATTCCTTGGGCGATGGTTGGTGTGCTTCGCCTTTTTGAGGAACCGACTGGCAAGTCTGTCGCGAAGCTCGCATTGGCGATCGCCCTCATGCTTCTCTCGGGTCATCTGCAAATCGCTATGTATGGGTTGTTGGCAACGGGGTTGTATGCAATCTGGCTTGGCGCATCCCGCAGGCTGATAAAGACTCTCGCATGGGTGGCAAGCGCTCTGACTTTCGGCCTGATGGTCGCTGCTCCACAACTCGGGCCCGTTCTCGAAAACGGGCGCGAAGGGCACCGAGCACAACCGCCGACCGCGGACGGTTATCGTGGATACTCCGCCCTCGCGCTTACCCCGCGTCACCTGTCCGTCCTCGTCGCGCCGACCGTATTCGGTTTGCCAGGGGAATGGGTTGAGTTGGAAGACGGCAGGGCTCCGTCTTACTGGCTCTCACTCGAAGAGCAAGGGAGGAACTACGCCGAGTTGGCCCTCTACGTCGGACCCGTCGCTATCCCTCTCTTCCTGCTTGGGTTCGCAGCGTTGTGGCGTCGGCCGGAAGCGAACTTCTTCGGCTTCTTGGCTGTGTTTGCTCTTCTGGTAGCGCTCGGAACATTCGTGACCCAAGCGATGTATTGGGGGATCCCCGGTTGGGCCGCCACCGGGTCGCCGGGCCGAATTGCGATACTGGCGGTCATTGCGATTGGCGCACTCGCAGGGGCGGCGATTCGGGAGGATCAAGAAAGGCCTACACCGGTTGCTGTCGCTCTTGCGGCTCTGTTTGCGGCCATGCTCGCTCTTTTTGCTTTCACGCAAGTCGCGGCGGAGCCACAACATCCAATGCAGGCCGCATCCCAGGCAAGCTCGCTCCCCTGGCTCATCGTCTTCGGTATCGGCGCATGCGTTGCCATCGCCTGCGTTTCTTGGCGAAGTCTCCACGCGAAGACTCTGGTTCCAATCTGTCTCCTGCTGGCTGCTCTGGCCCCAGCCGTTGCCCA
Source organism: Fimbriimonadales bacterium (assembly GCA_041744215.1). Taxonomy (GTDB): domain Bacteria; phylum Armatimonadota; class Fimbriimonadia; order Fimbriimonadales; family ATM1; genus JAHCHL01. The sequence continues at coordinate 64,254 of JBGTLG010000036.1, forward strand.
ACGGAGCGTCAATCCCGGGGCAGACAAAGGCCTATTCAAGCAGCCGTTCGAAGGGCTCGAACACCTCAAGGGGAAACTGATTGCAGTCGTCAATGATCAATGGTCGCTGCTAGGCCCCGGCCCAATGACGATCGCGCCCCCTAACTCGTTATTGCCTTATGGCATTAGGACTCTCGACGGCTACGACTCCCTCGTGCCGCGAAAAACGAAAGCGGTGCTCGACGGCATAAACGGGCAAGACTCTGCGCCACTCGCGAACGGCAACATGATGCTTATCAAGCCTGGGTTCGACCCAGCCAAGCTCCGGGCAGCGGGCGTCAGTCACGTTATCTCCAGACATGACCTCGACCTGCCGGTCGAAGAGTCGTTCCCCAACTGGAAACTTTACAGGGTCGGCGACGTGCCCTCGCCGGAGTCGGGGCGGCCCGCAACGCCCAGGACCTACACCCTCGGACTTTTGCTGGCAATGGTTGGTGTTTTCGCCCTGTTTGCGATATCATATAGGCGGAATGCCGACTCAGACACTTCCTGAGATCATTGATGCCGGAACCGGCTACAGTGGCAGGTTCATGACATTGATCTACAACAACGACACCAACACGTTTGACGAGGTGATCGAGGCTCTGATGCGCGCGACAGGCTGCGCCGTCGACGAGGCCCACATGGAAGTCTGGGAAGCGCACACATACGGCAAAGCGCCCGTACACTTCAGCTCACAAGAAGCTTGCGCTGCAGTCGCAACTATCGTCGGAAGAATCGGTGTCCGAACCGAGGTGAGGCCGGAGTGGGACGATTGACAGTTTTTTCATCGTCCGTGGTCATCCCGGAGAAGCAAGATGAACTGTCTACTGGCTCGGGCGGAGGCGGTGGCTGGGTTGTTACCGTATACGATAACGATCGCAACACGTGGGAAGAAGTGATGATGATTCTTCAGTTCGCAACGGGATGCAATGTCGAAGAGGCATACATGGAAACCTGGGAAGTGCATCATCAAGGATTAAGCGTTGTCCATTGCGCCGCGAAAGAGGAGTGCGAAAACGTTGCCGCAATCATTGCGCGCATTGGAATCAAAGTGTCAGTGTCTGAGTCTTAGCTACGATTTTCGAGCAACTCTTGCGCTGGCCCGCCTTCGACATTCGCTACTGTTCGAACAAACGAAGGGACTCAGCCGATCCTGGACGTAAGCCCAAATCCGTCAGCGTTTGCGCGCCGAGCAAGACGTTTTTTCGCATGCTGACGCGTGAAGATTCAGTAAGCACATGGCCATCGGTATCGTAAACGATCGCTTCGGTAGCGCGCGCAATTCCCTCTGCCGCTTCCTGAAGCCGGTCAAACACATCGACCGGCGATGGGGAGCAGGGCAGCGAGTACCCAATGGCCAGTCCCTCAACACCTCCCTCAATGAGCGTAGAGAGCCCCGATTCATCTTCGATGGGATAAACCCATAGCAGCGGCTCAGGCCAGCCTTGCGACCTCCATTCCAAAAGCCCACTTTCTCCAAATCTAAACCCAAATGCATAGGCCTCTTCAACCGCTCGCAGCGTCTCGAATGCGCCAATGTCTCTTTGAATTATCAAGTCAACGCCGACGTCGAAAGATTCTCGTATGCTATGGAGCCGCTGTGCAGCCGCTTCAACCTCATCTGGGGGGGGCATGGCAATCGCTCGTCGCGTCCAGGGTGCACCGATGCGATCGCAGCGAGACCAAAGCTCTTTGGCGTTTGCACTGGAAAGCGCTCCACGTTTGCTGACCAAGTCCCAGGCGAAAGCCAGAGAGTCGTACGAAATCGCGGTGTCGCCTGTCCACAAAACGCGCCAGCGAGGCTCGCCCGGGACCATCACATAAACCTCGGGATCGCCTAAAGATGCGCGAGTCTTCGAATCTAAGAGTGACTTCGCTTGAGTAGCCGGGACCAAGTTCGGCCCAACAAGCTCGATTACATACTGGACTTTGTGATACGGCCCAGTCTCCGGTTCCCAGCCAGGCATAGACACTGGGTGAAGTGCCTTGTGAGGATCAGCGGATAACTCCCGCCCAAGCAACTGAAAAAGCTTCCCCTCGTTCACGACGTCTCGATGTACAGATACCGCCCACAGCCCTCGCAAGTCTCAAGATCAACGCCAGACAGTATCGCATCCTTCAGTGGCTTCGGGACGCGAGCCCGACAAACCTCGCACTCGCCTTCGTCCACCTTGGCAAGTCCGACCCCGCCGTGTGCCTTTCGCATCCGCTCGTACTTCGCCACTACGGCGGGATCCGCCGCTTCCACGGCCTTCGGCCTAATGCCTTCGAGCTGCGCCAGCTTCTGCTCTATCTCGACCTTCACCTGCTCGTACTTTTTCATGTACTCATCCACGAGCGCCTGCTTCTCGGCCAAAGTCGCCTCTACGGTCTTCGCCGCCTCCTCAGCTGGCGGCAGTTCCTCCCAAAGCGCCAGGATCCTCACGTCGATATCACCGAGTCGAGCCTTGAGATTCTTCACCTCACGGTCGATCGATTCGGCGTCCTTCGCGTTGTAGACCCCGCCGGAGTAGAGGCGGTCATTCTCCGACTTGATCTTCGCCTCGATCTTTTTTTGCTCGAGTTCCAGGTCGGTTAGTTCGCCCCTCAGCGCCTTGAGCTTCCCGTTCGCCTCCTCAAACTGGGCTTGGGCCTCGTCCCGCACCTCGGAAACTGCTTTGCCTGGATCCAGGTGATCAATGCGGCGGCGCAGTTCTAGAATCGCGGTATCTAACTTCTGGATCTTGGCGATTCGATTAAGGGCGTCGTTGAACATCTGGAGGATTATAGCGGGAGGGAGGAAAACCGCGAAGGCATATAGAATCTAAGGGAAGAGGCAGCCAGTAAGAGGCTCGCATGAATAGCGTGTTCGCACATTTGATTCTAGACGTCCACAGCCTAAGGCGATCGATCGGATTTTATCGAGATCTGCTCGGCCTGCGGGTTCGTCAGACCGAGGAGCTTGATGGACACCATCTGGCCTACGTTGGGACCGACGATTTCGAAATCCTCCTGCTGGAACAGCCGGAAGATGATCAGCCATCAGGCTTCCCCCGGGGCGGCGGGGTCGTTCTTAACTTTCGCGTCACCAACCTGGCGAGGGTGGCGGAAACCCTGAAGCTCGACCGAGTCAATGTCCTACGCGACTTAGAAGAGCCGCAGTATGGAGATAGGACGCTGCTCATTGCCGACCCAGACGGCTACGCAATCCTCCTCTCCGAGCCCGTGGGAACCTACCACTGAAACTTGCCGTTTGAACACCATCAGCCCGAGAGAAACTAATGCCTAAAGAAGAATCGCAAACAAACGGATTTTCCCGTAGACAGTTCATACGAGTGTCTGGCGCCGCCGTCGCAGCGTCGACGGTCGCCGGGACGATCATCTCGGCCAAACCTAAACCTGACGCCGCGCCAACAGTCCCCGCGGCGCAAGGGGCGATCGACGTGACATTGAAAGTCAATGGCAAAACGCACACCTTGAACGTGCAACCACGAGTGACACTCCTCGACGCCCTTCGAGAGCGACTCGAGATCACCGGACCAAAGCGTATCTGCGATCGCGGCAGCTGCGGCGGATGCACCGTAATCAAAGACGGAAAAACCGTTTACGCTTGCATGATGCTGGCAGTCGACGCACAGAACAGCGACATCCTGACCGTCGAAGGCATGGGAACGCCTGAGAACATGAGCGTCGTCCAGGCAAAATTCGTCGAGCACGACGCTCTTATGTGCGGATTCTGCACGCCAGGCTTCGTCACGTCCGTTCACGCGGTGCTCGAAAAGAACCCCAACGCGACCGATGCGGAAATCCGCCGCGCTTGCGCCGGAAACATCTGCCGTTGCGGCACATTCAACCGAGTGTTTGAAGCTGCAGTAGCCGCTGCAAAAGCAGGGGGGAGCGCATAAATGCAAGACGTACGATGGAATGACCCAGAGTCATCGCGTTACCTCGGCAAAAGTGTCCCTCGGCTCGATGGACCTGGCAAAGTGACCGGAAATGCGAAGTACACCTTTGACATCGTTCTGCCGGGGATGCTGCACGCAAAAGTTTTGCGCAGCCCACACGCGAACGCGCGCGTAGCGAACCTTGATGTTTCGGGTGCGCGAAACATGCCCGGTGTTCGTGCCGTATTCACCGATCTCCCGCAAACCGCGCGATTCGCTGGCGCAGAGATTGCTGCGGTCGCTGCAGACACAGAAGAGATCGCGCGCGACGCGATCCGCGCCATCAAAGTGCAATGGGAAGTCGAGCCTCATGTCGTATCGACGCGAAGGGGAATGCGCGATTCAGCGCGAGTTGGAAGACCGCGCGAAGCAACGAGAGGACAAGACCCGGATACGCTGTGGTCATCGGCAGCGGCGGTGATTGAAGCTGAATACTATTGCCCGGTGCGCGAACATCTTTCTCTCGAGACACACGGCCTCGTCGTCCAATGGCAAGAACCCGATCGAGCAACGGTCTGGCTCAGCACACAGGCGGTGCATGGGTCGCGCGGGGAACTCGCAGGTGCGCTTGGTATCCCACAGCAAAACGTCGAAGTGATCTGTGAAGTCATGGGAGGAGGTTTCGGAAGCAAGTTCGGCCCCGGCGTTGAAGGCAGAATTGCATCAGCGCTCTCGAAGATGACCGGAAAACCTGTCAAGTTGATGTTAGAGCGATACGATGAGCAAGTCGCAAGTGGCAACGCACCAGACGCTCTGATGCGCGTCAAAGCCGCAATGAGCGCCGATGGAAAGTTGCTTGCATTCGATTCGCAGATTTGGGGAACGCCGGGCAATGGCAACAACTCGGGAATACCGATGCCCTATATCTACACCGTACCGAATCAGAAAACTTGGCAAGCAGGCGTAAGCACCAATACCGGCGGAGCGCGCGCGTGGCGTGCGCCGAACTGCCCCCCTGCGTCGTTCCTGATGGAATCCGTCGTCGACGAACTCGCAAACAAACTCGGGCTTGATCCGGTGAAAGTTCGCCAGATCAATCAAGGAAGCGAGATCAGAACTAAGCAACTTGAACTCGGCGCGCAAATGATCGGGTGGGAGAATCGAAACAAAACACCGGGAGCCGGTTCGGCCCGATACAAGCGGGGCATGGGCTGCGCCGTTGCACAGTGGGGGGGTGGCATGGGCCAGCCCTGCAACTGCGACGTCAAAATCGGGAACGACGGAAGCGTGTATGTCGGCATCGGAACCCAAGACCTCGGCACAGGAACTCGAACGTATGTCGCAACCATAGTTGCAGAAGATCTCGGCTTGCCGTTGTCTCGTGTGCGCGCGGATATCGGCAGGTCTTCTTTGCCGTTTGCAACTGGATCGGGAGGTTCCGTTACGTCGCCTTCAGTAGCGCCGGCGGTCAAAGACGCCAGCATGAAAGCGCAAGTGCGCTTGCTCGAAACTGCCGCGACCTTGATGAGCGCACAAGCGAGCGATCTCGAACTGCGCGACGGCAAAATCGCATCAAAATCGAACCCCTCCAACGCCATGACGTTCGATCAAGTCTGCGCGAAACTTCCGCCCGGTGGAATTGCTGTCAGCGGAACGACGCTCGCAAGCCTCCAACAAGGGGGTGTCGCGGGAGCGCAGTTTGTCGAAGTCGAAGTAGACACTTGGACGGGGAAGATTCAACCCATCAAAGTCGTCGCAGTCCAAGACTGCGGCTACGTCCTCAACAAGCTGACTGCTGAGAGCCAACTGATTGGTGGCGTCATACAAGGTCTCTGCATGGCGCTGTTGGAAGATCGCAAAATGGACGAGCCAACGGGGCGGATGCTAAACCCAAACATGGAAATGTACAAGGTCATCGGATCGCTCGAAGTGCCGGAGATCATCCCCGTGCTGTACGAAACTCACGATAAGGTCGCTGGAATCGGCGAGCCTGCGGTCATACCCGCAGCTGCAGCATGCGTCAACGCCGTCTACAACGCAACTGGCGTCAGGCTGAGAACTCTGCCAATGACGCCCAAAAGATGGTTCGAAGCGATGGAGGCAACTCAGTGAATAACTTCTCTTGGATCGAGCCAAAAACCGTAGCCGAAGCTGTCACCGCTGTCAAGAACGGCGGTGCCCCGATGAGCGGCGGAGTCGAACTGCTTTGCCTGTTGAAAGAACACCTGATCCAACCTCCGAGCGTCGTCAATCTCAAAACGATTCCCGGGATGCGCTCAATAGAGGCGGTCGCAGGCGGAATGAAGATCGGTGCGCTCGTCACTGCAACGGATGTCGCAGAAAGCACAGTGATTCGCACTGATTACGCGGGTCTGCACCAAGCGGCGGCTTCCATCGCGTGCCCGCAAATCCGCAACGTGGGCACGGTTGGCGGAAACCTCTGCCAGCGTCCGCGATGCTGGTACTACCGGGATCCCGAGATAAAGTGCCTAAAGAGAGGCGGACAGGCGTGCTATGCCGTCGCGGGGAACAACGAGTATCACGCAATCCTTGGTGGCGGTCCATGCCACATCGTCCACCCGAGCGACCTCGGATCAGCGTTCCTTGCTTACGGAGCAACCGTCGTAACGAACGAACGACAGATACCCATTAACCAGTTTTTCGTTCTGCCGAAAGATGACATCCTCCATGAAAACAATCTGCGAGCCGGTGAGTTGATAACTGGAGTCGATGTCGCCGCCGATTGGAAAGGAGCACGCGCGGCATTCTACAAAGCTAAGGAGCGCGAGTCATTTGATTGGGCGCTCTCCACCGCCCTTGTGTTGCTAAAGATGAGTGGCTCGACAGTTGCCGATGCGCGCGTCGTGCTTGGAGGTGTCGCACCGGTGCCCTGGCGAAGCGCAGAAGCTGAGAACGCGCTGAAGGGCAAGACGGTCAGCGACACCGTCGCAATCGCCGCGGGTCAGGCGGCTGTATCAAAGGCGACACCTATGAGCGAGAATCGCTACAAAGTGCCCTTAACGGCCAATGTCGTGCGCATCGCGGTTCTCCAGGCCGCGGGGCTGAAAGCGGAGTAAAGCGCATGGAGCCAACACGTCCCACCGCGTGCGCGTTCTTAAGGACCAAAAACGACTACTATGCGGCCCATGAAGGTTCGTTGCTGCCTATCTGGTGGTGTGGTCGAACGCTTGGCTCGTTTGGACCGGACGGAGACATTGCAGAAGTGGAGATCTGCCAAAGTGAAAGAGGGTGCTACTGCGACACCATCACGGGAAATGCGCTCCCGCTGGAACCCGAACGCGCCGAAAAAGAATAAGACACTAACCCGTCGATGAGAATAAGACGCACCATCAAACGAGTCGTGCCCGGCATCGACCGTGCACACGACGAAGCGAAGTATCAAGAGGGCTCGCCACCATCCCCACCAGAAAATGTAATCGTAAGCCCCGACACTCTGCGCGAAAACCGGTTGCCGCCAGGTCAGGCACGGACACGCAAATGGCCAATTCTCGATGCCTCCGGACCGCCGGAGATCGACCTCAACAAATGGCTCCTCGAGATCGTCGGACTTGTCGTTACGCCAAGAACTTGGACCCTGGATGAGTTTCGTGAGCTTCCGCGAACAAAAGTTTTTGCGGACATGCATTGCGTAACGCGCTGGTCTCGCCTTGGAAACGTCTGGGAAGGAGTTTCGACGACAACGATCAGCGAGCTGGTCACACCGCAAACGACCGCGACTCACGTGATCCTTCATGGCTACGATGGTGATTGGTCGACAAACGTGCCAATCGAAGAATTCCTTCAGGAAGACTGTCTTCTCGCCGACACACACGATGGAATGCCCATAACCATCGAACATGGCGGCCCGCTTCGCGCAATCATTCCGCGGCTCTATGCCTGGAAAAGCGCAAAGTGGCTAAGGGCGATCGAGTTCGTCGAGAGCGACAGACCTGGTTTCTGGGAATCCGGTGCCTATCATATGCACGGCGACCCGTGGCTTGAAGAACGTTTCAACGAAAAAATGCGTTAAGCTGCGTCAAACATCGATTCGCTTGCGGATCACAATCTTGGGAACGGGAAGCAACTGCTCGTCACGACGCACAGGGTGATTCGATGAAGCCAGCAGATGTGAGATGCGCGACTCTACTGTCTTCACAAAGTCGTTCATTTGTTCTTCCATGTCCTCGCGAACTTCTTCCAGCTGATCCAAGAGCTTAAGAATAATCTCGACACCCGCAAGGTTGACACCCATATCGCGCGTAAGGCGCTGGATTTGCCGAACGCGCTCAACGTCAGCCTCGCTGTAAAGTCGGTTCTTTTCGCCTTCTCTGGCAGGCAAGACAAGCCCTTGCCTTTCATATTGACGTAGCGTCTGCGGGTGGACTCCGCAGAGGCGAGCGGCGACCCCAATGCGATAGACGGGCTCTCGATTGCTTCGGTCGCTCACATCTTGCCCCTCAGCGTTACAATCTCATCGAGCAGTTTCGTTTCCTCATCTGTCAAGACTTTTGGAACCGTAACCACAAGCTTCACCATCAAATGCCCGCGCCCGCCGCTGAGCCGTGAAAGCCCCTGGCCTGCCAGACGAAATGTTTGCCCTGTCTGACTCCCTTTCGGAATCTTCATTTCGACATGACCGCGCAAAGTTTCGACGGAAGACTTTCCACCGAGCGCGGCAAGAGTGTAATCCACGGGGAGGTCCGTCTCTAAGTCATCGCCATGGCGTCGGAAGCGTGGGTCTGGCTTTTCCTTGATCACAACGAATAGGTCGCCCTTCTGTCCGCCGGTCCCAACAGTTCCGCCTCCTGACACTCGCAATCGCGAACCACTCGCAATGCCCGCCGGAATCTTTACGTCAACGCGCCGCGTCGTTGGCAGCGTTCCCGCGCCGCGACACGTAGTGCATGGCTCGTAGTTCGTGACACCTTGTCCGCCGCAAAGGTTGCACGTCTGCGCAAACCCGAGCATTCCCCTGACTCGGCCCGATCCTCCGCACTGCATACACGGACGTTCATTCGACGTGCGAACGCTTCCTACTCCACGGCACGTTCCACAAGCGTCATCGACTCGATACGTCAACGTGCGCGTAGAGCCCTGGTCGATCTCTTGAAGACTCACTTCGACGGTTTGCTCGAGATCGTGAGCAACAGCTTTGCCAGTTGGTTCTGCCGAGAATCCGCCACCGCCGCCGCCAAAAAAACCTTCGAAAATAGTTTCAAACCCTGGCGGCACTCCCTGACCACCGTATTCGACTCGATACCCGCCGGGTCCGCCTTGTTGCGAGAAGACATCCCCCATCTTTTCGGCGTTTTCCCAGTTAGCGCCGAACTTGTCATAGAGCTTGCGCTTCTTTTCGTCCGAGAGGACTTCATAAGCCTCGGATACCTCTTTGAACTTTTCCGCAGCGCTCGAATCGTTAGGATTTACGTCTGGATGATATCTGCGAGCAAGCTTGCGGTACGCAGACTTGATGTCCTTTTCGGACGCGCCCCGCTTGACTCCGAGCACGGTGTAGTAGTCCCTTGAAGCCATCCTGTCGTCTTCCTAAACAAAATGACGGCGCGAGCAAACTCGCCCGCGCCGCCATTGATCGATCATCAGTTCGAAGTGACTTCGATTCGACGCGGAAGAGCCTCTCTTGCCTTCGGAACGTCGATCCTAAGTACGCCGTCTCGATACGACGCAGTGATCTCATCCGAATTCACAGGCACCCGCAACTTGAACGAACGGCTGAACTCGCCGCGCACTCGTTCAATGCGAACGTAGTCTTCGCGTGATTCCTCTTCAGACATCTCGCGTCGTCCAGAAACGGTCAACATGTCGTCGACGAACTCGATCGTAATGTCTTCCTGGCTGATACCGGGGAGATCCATCGACAGAACAATGCTCTTGTCCGTCTCTTTCACGTCTGTTCGTGGTGTCCATGGAAGATCAGTCTCGTTCCACTTCCATCCAAGACCAAACGCAGGATGCTGATCAGGTTTTGCGTATCGAATGATCATGGGTTGTTACCTCCTTATCAGTCTTCTTTCTTTTCTTCAAATTCTGCATCGATGACTTCATCTCCGCCACCGGTGGGCGCGCCAACGGGTTCGCCGTCGTCAGCCGGGCCGCTGCCGTCGGAGGGTTGAGATTGATACAGCTTCTCTGCGAGAGCATGCTGCTCTTGCTCCAATTCCGATTGGGCAGTCTTGATCGCTTCTATCTCGCCGTCCGCAATCGCCTTTCGCAACGCAGCAACCTTATCTTCGATTCGAGACTTGTCTGCGGGGTCGAGCTTCTCGCCAAGTTCGCGCAGCATACGCTCGACGCCGTAGGCGAGTCCATCAGCGTTGTTTTTCACATCCGCTGCTTCCTTCGCCTGCAGGTCTTCATCCGCGTGAGCTTGTGCCTCAGTCACCATCCGGTCAATCTCTTCGCGGTTGAGGTTTCCGCTTCCCGTTATCGTGATTTGCTGCTCGGTTCCCGTTGCCATGTCGCGAGCCTTCACATTGAGAATTCCGTCCGCGTCGATGTCGAAAGTTACTTCGATCTGCGGCAATCCTCTTGGCGCAGGTGGAATTCCCATTAGGTGGAATCGACCTAACGATTTGTTGTCGCCCGCTCGGGTTCGTTCGCCTTGCAAAACGTGAATCTCCACCTCTTGCTGATTGTCTTGAGCAGTGGTATAGACTCGGCTCTTCTTCGTCGGAATGGTTGTGTTTCGCTCGATCAAGATGTCAGTAACACCGCCAAGAGTCTCGACACCCAAACTGAGGGGCGTGACGTCAAGCAAGACGATGTCCTTCACTTCGCCACCAAGCACGCCAGCTTGAATCGCTGCGCCTACAGCGACGACTTCATCGGGATTGACTCCTCGGTGAGGCTCTTTGCCCGTTAGCTTGCGAACGAGTTCCTGAACCATTGGCATCCGAGTTGATCCGCCCACAAGAATGATTTCGTCGATGTCCTTGGCGTCGGTCTGCGCATCCTTAATCGCGTCGGTGAACGGCTTCTTTAGACGGTCGATCAGGTCTGCGGTCAATTCTTCGAACCGCGCCCGCGTTAGCGTGCTGACCAAGTGTCGAGGCTCGCCGTCAATTGCGGTGATAAATGGCAGGTTGACTTCTGTCGTAACCTGACTCGACAGCTCGATCTTTGCCTTCTCGGCAGCTTCCCTCAGGCGCTGTAAAGCTGACTTATCCTTGCGAAGATCTACTGCGTTCTCCCGCTTGAACTCGTCCGCGAGCCACCCGACGATCCGGTGGTCCCAATCATCCCCGCCAAGGTGGGTATCGCCCGCAGTAGAGCGGACCTCAAAAACGCCCTCTCCGACATCGAGAATCGAGACGTCGAACGTTCCGCCGCCAAGGTCAAAGACGAGAATCGTCTCGTTGGTTTTCCTGTCAAGGCCGTACGCAAGCGACGCCGCCGTCGGCTCATTGATAATGCGAAGAACCTCCAGCCCTGCGATTTCGCCAGCGTTTTTCGTGGCAGTCCGCTGAGCGTCGTCGAAGTAAGCCGGAACCGTGATCACAGCCTTGGTGACGGTCTCCCCGAGGTAAGCCTCGGCGTCCTGCTTCAGCTTCTGAAGGATCATCGCCGAAATCTCTTCCGGCGTAAACTCCTTGTCAACAGCGGGGACGTGAACAGCGGCATTCCCCTTCTTGTCCCTAACGATCTTGTAGGAAACGTGCTCGCCTTCCTTCTGCGCCTGATCATAGGTCATGCCCATAAATCGCTTGATGGATTGAATCGTATTGTCGGGATTAACGACCCCCTGCCGCTTCGCCGTCACGCCGACAAGGCGCTCTCCGTTTGGCTTGAACGCCACGACGCTCGGCATGGTCCGAGAACCCTCGGCCGTCGCGATAACCACGGGCTCGCCACCCTCCATGACCGCAACTACCGAGTTTGTGGTCCCTAGGTCGATTCCAACTGTCTTTGCCAATGTTTTCCTCCGAGTCTTTGAGTAGGTTGAGTATAGCCTACTTGAGTCTATGTCTGTCAAGTATTAACGCCAAAGACCATTTTCGGGTTCCAACGCTTTTTTCACCAGAGGCGTTAACTCCTGGGTTCGCGCCTCCGAGAATCTTAAAGGTGAGGACAAAGAGGGCATTCTCCTGGCTCATGGCCATTTCTCCGGTGTTTTTCATCGGGTACATCGCGCTTGGCGCACGAATAGGCTCAAGCATGGAGAGCCCAATCCCAGGGGATCCAGAAGGCTTTGTCGATCGCTTGGAGGCTCACGTTCCGTTTGTTCTCGCCGCGAACCAGCTCCAAGAGTGTGAGCCGACGCACAAGGAGAAGCACGGTGAGTTGCTCCGCCGCGTCGTCGTCGAGGCTTCGAAAGGTCTACCCACAGTCGAAAGCACCAAGGTCGGAGCGACAGCGGCCACCGATCTCCGCAGGCCGATCGCGGAAGCGCAACGACATGCGTTCGAGGCTATCCTCCACGAAGTCCACTCGAACGCACATGCTGGCAGGCATTGGGACGCCACAGAAAGTGCCCTTTCGGCCCTGATCGTAACCAGGATCCTGAGATACGCGGACTCGGCGTCGATCGCGCGTTCTACTGCCCAGCAAGGCAGCGCTACGAACGCCATAAGGCGAAGTCTTCCGCATCTCTCGGCGGATGAGTTGGAACGAATCTCCAATCGACTCATCGCTTTCGAGGTCAAGCGGCAAGAAGTCAACCAGATATTCAAAAATGAGATGCACTTGCTCACGCTCGAGTCGAGGTACTGGCCAGAGAGCATCGACCGTGTGTCTGCGCTGGAAGTAGTCGCGGACGCTCTAAGGACATTTCGGCGCGGTGGAAACTTTGTCGATCACATCGAGAGAAGCTCGAAGCTGCGGATCAGCCCGGCGAGAGAGGCAATCTGGACTACGCTCTCTGCCTGGGAGATCGCGCTCCGAAGCGAAGATCAAAGCCAACGGCTCCTTCGAAACCTCATCGTTGAAACCCGATCGCGCCAATTGGCGATGCGAGGAGAGCGCTTCGATACGCTCTCAGCCCTCAGGCTGCCTCTTTGGATCGCAGAGGACACGATCGCGCGGAATCGTCCGGAACTTGTGGAGCAAACGGGATTCGCGCATCTCCACTTCACTCCTGCGAGCGCGGCGGAAGTCGTAGCCGCACGTTAGCGGATTTCGACGACGCCGTTCTTTGAGGTGAAGCGGTAGCCCGTGTCGTTGAGTAGCAGCCTCAATGAGTCATTTACATCTAGGCCCGTGAAGTCACGCTGAATCACTTCGCCACTCTCGCGGACGTAAGCGACAAAAACGAACCCGAACCCTTCACTCAGAGCCTCCAGTCCGCGGACGAGCGTCCCCTCGAACGCGCCGGCTCCTGAGCTCGATTTCCCGCTCGGAACGATCACTACGATCGGCTCGCGCTCCCCGACGCGGACCCAAACTACGGCAGCGCGGTCACCTTTGCGATTCAGCAGGTATTCAGCTTTTCGGCCTGCTGAGACGCGATCGTCAACTAGCGGCTTATCATTCTCAAAGATTTGAACCCGGGTCTGAGACGAAGGACTGACCTCAAGGACCGGATTGCCGTCCCTCATGAGAATCTGTGGCTCGCCAGATGAAAGAGGGATCCCAGGGCCAGCTGTAATGCCGTCCCCCGCCAAACTTGTGAATGAGACGTAGACGGTGCCAATCACGACCGTGGCCGCGACCGACGCCAACGCAACGCGCAGCCAGCCGATTTGGGGTCGGGAGGACTGCTTCGCTTCCCATGTTTCTAAGTCAAGCCGTCGGCTGATGCGCTCCGAAAGGTCACCAGGAGCCTCAACTATAGGCAGTGCCGCGAGCGCGCCATACAAGCTAACAAAGCCTTCGTAATCGGCTTGGCAGTCGAGGCAATCCTTCAGATGAGCCTCAACAGCTTGCCTGAGGCTGGGCGCAATAGTGGCCTCATGGAGTTCGCTGAATAGGTCGTGGACCTTGTGGCAGTGCATAACTTTTAGATTAATTCCCGTAGTCTGATCCCCTCAAACCCGGAAAAGTTCCTCCACAGGCTCCAAAAGCTCTCGAAGTGCGAGTCGCGCCCGATTGAGCCTGCTCTTCACGGTTCCAATAGGCAGCTCTAACGCCGACGCCATTTCCTCATAGGACAGATTTTCGACGTGATACATCACAATCATCACCCTCTGGTACTCGGGAAGATCGGTGATTGCCTGCTGGAGCAGTCGATGCCTTTCCGCCTTCTCGGACGCCTCGGCCGGAGTGTCGCTGGTGTCTTCGAGTTGCCTTGCAACTTCGCCTTCTTCCGTTTTGACCATCGAGTCGATGCTCTCGTGTTGGCGAAGCTTTTCCTTCTTGCGCATATCTAGGAAGCAGTTCGTCAAGATCCTAAAAAGCCAAGTACTGAACTGGCTTTCGCGGCGGAATCGATCGAGGTTCTTGTAAGCGCGGATAAATGCTTCGGCCGTCAGGTCAGCGGCTTGATCGGGGTCGGAGGTCAACCTGAATGCGAACTGATAGGCTCGCTGCTGGTATTTCCGAACGAGATCGTCGAGGGCGTCGCGGTCGCCCTGAACGCACCGCTCAATGAGCCTGCCGTCTTCAGAAAAAGCCAAGCTCACAGATCCTCGCTCTCAACTGGCGAACGGGCAGCGAGTGCGATGGCGGCCTCTTCTTCAGGCGTTAGGGGGTGCGCCGATCTTCCGTCCTTAAGGAGTTTGCAGTAAATCTTCACCTGCTGGCGACCGGTCAGCGTGTTCAAAACGACGCCGCTTCCCTGCGCGTTCTGAAATGCCACCGCAAACGACTGGTCCCCGCCAACCTCTTCAAACGCGTTGTATCGAACCAGGCCGACACGCCCGACCTGCTCCAGCGCATCCCGCTCAAGCGCCGCCACCCTCGATCGGAGCTCCTCATTCGCCTCCTCGAGTCGAATCCGGCCTCTGGTGTGATCAATCAAAAGCTGCTCAAGGCTTTCGCCGCTGCTCCCTTGGAGGGCGGTGCGAACGGCGCCCAGCTCCTTCTTCTGACGTACAAAAAGCGCAACAAGCCCGAGCCCGACCAAGCCGATCAGACCAAAGATCAACGCGAGCATGACAGAATCTATCTCCGAAGGCATGTCACAGCACCTGTCGCGAACCGCCAAACTGCGCAACAATTAACGGTCGTCCGATCATTCTACCGAGCATGGAGTTCAATCTGTCCCAGGAAGCACTGAAGCACGCCGTGCCGAAGAGGCGCGGAATGAAGCCTGCCGCCCGGAACTGGTTCCTGGTGGTTTTGCTGCTCGTCTTCCTGTTTCTCGTATTTTTCTTCCTAAATTTCCAGAGAGTTGTGGTCTCGGGTGTGTCGATGTATCCGACGTTTAAACCGAACCAGCGAATCCTGGTCTGTAAGGCGCTCTGGCTCGTAGGTCCGATCACAAAGGACGACATCGTCGTAATAAAGAGCACCGAAGCAAGCGAATACCTCGTCAAGCGCGTTCACTTCGTGGAGGGCCAAGAGGTAGACCGCAGCCTCCAACCCGAAAAGTGGAACTTCATGGAAGGCGCCTTCATCGTCCCGCCAGGACACGTGTACGTCCTCGGGGACAACCTGAGCAACAGCGAGGACAGTCGCGCGTTTGGGCCCGTACCGATGAGCGAGATTCTCGGGAAGGTCGTTGGAGGATGAGAAAGTTTCCAACGGGGAAGTGGCTAGACAATCGGCTCGAGTTTGTCGCGGCGCCATGCCGCCCGCCATTCCGACCGTTCGCCGCAATGATTTTCCTCTGGAAAGATGAGAAGGCGCTCCTATGCAACATATGCGATCGTGGATGGACTATTCCGAGTGGCCGAGTTGAAGCTGGCGAAGAGGGAATCAACGCCGCGCTGCGGGAAGCCCACGAAGAAGCAGGTGCGACCGCGCGCAATGTCAGGTATTTGGGATGCTATCGCATCAGCGATCCCCGTAACGTACGTTGGGCTGAGGTCTATGTTGGTGAAGTCGATCGACTGTCTCCCATCCCGGTAGAAAGCGAGTCGAATGGCCGTCAACTGGTAAGCAGAGAAGATCTTCCCACCGTCTATCATGCTTGGTCGGATCTGTTCGAGTGCATGTTTGATTACTCGCTCGAAGTGCTCAAGCGTTAACTGCATTTCGAAGCAATCAGCGCGTTCACAAGCACGGAAGCTGTGCAAACCAAAACCGCAAGCCACGCATGGCCCAATGAAGCAATGTAAATCGCGATGACGCTAGGCGCGAAAGCGATAGCCCGTATCAAGTACGCAGTCATACGGCCCACCTCAAAGCTAAAGAAACTAATACTTGCGAACACTGCGCTAACAAGCTGCACACTGAGAAGAACGCCAAGCAGAAGGAATAGCACAGCACTCACGATGTGCCGACAGTCTCTCGCCGAAGCCCCTGGTATGCAAACCGCATCAACGTCTTTAGATTGACAACATCCTCGGCGTTGTAGCGCACCAACAAGTCGAGGGCTCGCGTATCGCCGCGGGAAGCGTGTCTCCAAAGCGTGATTGCGTCGCGGCCCGTCAAGCCGTCCGTGTCCCCCTCGCGCGCTATCCCTAACTCCCTTTCGATTCGTTTCAGCCCGCCCCGATACCCGAGTCGTCTCATCGCTGGGCACAGATCGATATGCATCTGATCGAAGGGAAGTGTGAAATACATCCGCTTGAGCATCGGGATGTCGAACCCCCCGCCAAAAAATGTCACAAGCGTTCCGAAAGATTCGAGGTATTTCGGGAACGCATCAAGATCTTTGCCTTTGATGAACGCTCTGTATTCGTTTCCGTCATAACAGCCGATCACAGTTATAGAGGAACCTGCCCAACCGCCGTCAGTCTCAATGTCAAGATACAGCAACCGATCCTCCCACTCAGGAAACACGCGCCAGTGTTCGCGATTAGGCAGACGCTTGCCGAAGTAACGGTAGTCTCGGTGCTCAAGCCGCTGCTGGCTGTTCTTTAGAACCCGATCCAACGATCGTCTCGCAACCCCATCGATTGAATACTGAGTTGGCGAAGCAAGAACGTCGTCCCACGTCATCGCGCCTTGCGACCAAAGGTCGCGCTCAGCGGCGGGCTGAATCCCTGGAATATGGATGAATGTAGACTTTAACAAGTGAACCCGAGTTTACCGGAACGCGTCCGCTACTGCCCAGCCGCATATGGTTCCCAGAAGCAGAATGTTCCCGCCCCATAAGGCTGTCTGGTCCCAAGATATAAAAGGTGAGAGTGCGCTCATCACCGAGTACGAAGCAGTCAGTACTGCGACTACAAAAAACGCCCTGCTCATGCTGTACGTGAAGGATCGCTGCGCCAATCCAAACAATACATATAGAAACCCCGCAAGCCAAAAGTTGAGCAACCCGACAACACTCAGCACACTCGCCGTGCTGAGCCTCCCCGTACTGCCTCTCGCGATCGTTTCCCAGCGGTCGAATATCGTCGTGAGCGACATGGTCGCGCCAATCGCCACGCCGTTGACGAACATCATGACGATCAATCCAACGGTCCACGTTTGAATGAACTGCGGCCCACTGCTCATCGGCTGCTCCCGAGCGATCGCGACATACGACATCATAAGGCCGCTCAAAACCGCGACTCCCCACAATGCAACACTCGGCCCGCGAATCTGCGTAACAGTACCAAACCGGTCAACCTCGCCAAGCTGTTGAAACAACGATTCGTAGCGGCGCTGAAAAGTTTGGTTTTGCGGGTCATGCTGAATCGCGAGCGCATACTTCTCGAGCGCCGTCCGCAGGTCCTGCCTTGCACGCGCAACATCACCGAGAATCGCGTGCGCCATCGCCGTTCGCGGATTCATTCGCAAAACCGACATCGCCACCGCCGACGCACGATCGAACTTACCTTGAGCGAGCAGACCCGCTGCCTCCGCAATTCTCGCCGAGATGTCAGGGGCATCGCTCGTGCGAGTTGTCGAAACTCGCGTCTTCGTCGGTTCCTGCCTCCTGCTGGAATCTGTACTTGCACGCGATGCTTGCTCTCGCTTCATCCGCAGAACAATGTCGTAGTTATTCCGGCGCACCGGATCGGAGAGAACCTCGTAAGCTTGTGTTACTCTAACAAACCGATCAGTTGTCCTCGTGTCGCCAGAACGGTCTGGATGGAGCTTCATAACAAGCCGACGGTATGCGCGCCGGATGTCTTCCGGCGACGAGTTCTCAGCCACACCGAGAACCTCATAGTGCGTGACCTCACTCCGCACCGTAACTTTCCAGCATCCGACCGTAGTTCATGAAGAATGAAACGACAATGAAGCCGACGATCACTGCCATGATCAGCACGACACCAACCTGAAGCACATGCGCCGTCTTTTCCATACGAACATCCGCTTCGTCCTCATACTGAGTCGCCACGTGATCCAGCATCGCCTCCATGTTTCCGCTGCGTTCGCCAGTCGCAGACATGTCAAGCGCGATGTTCGAGAAAGCGCCAGTTCGAGCCATCGACTCTGAAATCCCTTTCCCTTCTGCAAGCCACTTCGCAGCAGGCCGAATCCTCCATCGAAGCGACTCATTGCCGCAAGCGTCCGCTGCCATTGTCAAAGACTCAGTCACCGGAACCCCGCCAGCATAAAGCGCAGAGAAAGCGCGGCTAAACTTCGCTAACGCATAAATGTAAAGTGTCGTGCCAATGTAGGGCACTTTCAATAGGAATGCATCCCAACCCATTCGGATCGATGGTATCTCTAACAGCAGTCGAAAGAAAATGATGGTCGAGATCAAAAACGTAATCACAACCGGCCAGAACCAAGGCTGCTCGGATAAAGAGAAGATTGGTAGCAACTGGGCGGAGCTGGGAGCTATCCCTTTGATGATCGCAGCGGTCGCGATCGGAATAAGTATGATCGCAACCAGCAACAGCTTCGGATAAAACGTCGCTCGCTTGATTCGGTTGCGCAAGCGAATCTCGCGATCCAGATAATCAGCGCACTGCTGGAGGCTCACGTCCATGACCCCGCCTCGCTCTCCAACTACGATCAAACTCGTCAACAAACCTCCGAACACCTCGGGGTACTTCTTCATACAGTCCGATATCGTTCGCCCGGCCAAGACGAACTCGCGCATATCCCAGATAACCGCCCTCAGCTTCATATGCGAAGTGCTCTTTGCAACCGTATCGAGTGACTGAACAAGGGGGACGCCTGCACGATACATTGAATTCAGCTGCGCGAAGAACCGCTGCAGCGCCTCTCGGTTCACACGACCGCCTAATGGCGCTATCAAGTGCTTCGTGATAACGTTCCGATCCTCAGCAAACGGCTGGCCCGGCGTTAGCGCTTCCACCAGCAGGCCGGATCCGGTCAGATGGTCGCGAGCGTGCCGCTCGCTCAAGGCCTCGACGACCCCGGTTTGCCGCTGGCCTGCGGGATCCAAAGCGATGTAGGAATAAGTCGGCATCAGTTCTCTCAGTGGTTGGTCACAGTATCAGTTTTGGCAACTCGTCGTATAGCTGTAGACGGAAAGGCGAGCCTATTCATCCATGTACTTGCCCACTTCATCAACGGCGCGCCCATAGTATCCGTACGCCACGTAGCAAGCCAGCGCACCTGTCCCCAGCAGGATCAGAAGGCAGCCCAATGAGGCGAGGCCTGCGTTCGTCCTCAGCTTGCCAACTTCAAACCCCTCGTTCGCCAGGCCGACCATCCGATCGAGCGTTCCAACCATGTCCCCGGTCTGCTCCGCCGTTTGAATCATCGGTCCGTACTCATCCGGAAACAGACCCGATGCCTGAAAAGCAATCGATGCCCGCGTCTCGCTGCCCATCTGGTCGGCAGCCCGCGAAAGTCGCACGGCCACGTCCGCATTCGGAGCCGATGCTGCGGAAACTGCCCACGCTGTCGAAGGCGGAACACCCCCTGACGACATATTCCTGAACGTCCAGAGAAACGCCCTGATCGATTCCATTCGTGCACGCATCCCAATACCGAGTGGCAACTTCAGCACTAATGAATGGCGCAATCTAACGTTCGATCGCAGCTTAAGCCACCATTGCAGAATGTAATAGAAGCCGCCGATGGCCGCGCCGATTGGCAAGACCGGCCACAAAAGCTGCGCGACGTAAGACTTGAAGAACATTTGCGCGGTGCCGTCGTGGAACCCCGCCCAAAAAGCATTTGGGATAGGCACCATCAGAACCAGTGTCAGGTACGTTTGCCAACCCAACATCCGAAAGATCCAAAAGCGCCGCTTGAAAGTCGTCGATTCGGCATAGTGTTGCCCTAGGTAGTCCAAAGCCTCAGGCAGAAAACCGCCGATCTCACCAGCACGCACCATCGCCACATCGTTGTGTGGGAACAAATCGACGAACCGATCCATAACCTTGCTGATCCCGGTACCCTCCCTCGCGTAACTCGATATCGCGACACACGCCCTCTGCAGCGATGCATTCGTAACGCGACCTGCGAGCGTTCCAAAGGCATCGAACGGATTGATCCCGGCTCGGATCAGCGAAGCCGCTTGCGTATACATGTACATGCGATCCTGATCGTTCGCGCGGCCCGAGCGCACTACCTCCGAGCTCGACTTATCGTCGATAAACCGCACGTTCTGATACCCTTTGCTAAACAATTGGCTGGACGCGACCGAAGCATCTTTGGCCTGGGTCGTCCCGTCGACGGTCTTTCCCGTCGAGTCAGTCGCGGTGTATCGAAAGAACGGCATCGTTCCAAACTCTCACAGACTGTGAAGCAATCTCAGCGTCTTGCGATCGTGACGCAACGGTTCTATTCCCAATAAGCAATTCTGGCGCAATTTCAGCCAGCGGCTCCAGAACGAATCGGCGCTCCATTAACTTGGGATGGGGCAGTGTCAATTCGTCCGACGCGAGCTCGCTTCCTGGTAGTAGCGCAAGCAGATCGATGTCGATCTCGCGAGGAGCATTCCGCTCCCGCTCGATGCGACCGATTTCGCGCTCAATCTCTTTGCACGCGCGCAGCAGCTCGATCGGCCCAATCTCCGTCTCGATCTCAGTCGCAGCATTCAAAAACGAAGGTTGGTCGGCGACGTACATCGGTGCCGTTTCATAAATCCTCGATATCTTCACGACGCGGCCAGCGCGCAGGTCAATGAAGTTCACGGCCGCCTGGAGGTTTGCCAGACGGTCGCCAAGATTGCTTCCGAGACCGATGAACGCGCGCATTGAGCAGGAGAATAGTATGGGCTAAACGTGCCCCTTCGGTGCGGCCAGCGCTAGCAAAACAAGCCCAACCAAGTAAAGCAGGATAGACACCACAACCTCCCGCTTATGCTTCTCGATGTGAACTTCCTTGAAAATCCACACACCCCACGCAATGGCGATTAGCGTAGACAGGTTCGTAACTGGCCAACTCACCGCCATCGGTACGTACAGCATCGCAACGGTCCCCATCGTCTGCGCAACGATCCATATGCTTCCGGCGATCTGCCCCAACCTGAACTCCCTAAAGCCAGGCCACTTTGGCCAAATCTGACGCCTCACCAGCAGCAGCGCTACCGACGACGAGGCCAGCACTCCTATGCCGAGCCAGGCGCAGATCGTCACTGCGTCCATATCATTCCTTAGCGCGTGCTTGACTGGAATCGCATACAGACCATAAAAGAAGGCAGTCAATGCAGAGTAGATCCAGCCGCGAGTCATCAGCGCCCGCTTCTCAACTTCGCTGAGCCGATTGTCGTAGGCGATCGCTCGCTCGTTTTCGTTTGCGCCCGCCTTGCCAAGAACCGACGCGGCCGAGATCATGAATCCAACTCCACCAAGAGCCATCAACAGAGATTGGGGATCGCTCAGCGTGTACTCGCCAAACAGCGCGATCCCATAAATGGCCGCAAACATAGGTGCCAAGTTCTTAACGGGTGTGCTCCTCGCAACTCCGATATGGTCAACCGCTTTGCTATAGCAAATCGAGCCCGCTGTCCAAACAGGCCCGCAGATCAGAGCAAAAAAGACCATCGGATGCGAAATGTCTAAACCCGCGCCAAACAGAAATGCGAACAGCACACCGAGCGGAGCAACCGCCAAGCCAAGCCAACATTGATATTCGAGAACCGGCAAGCGACTCAGCTTTCGCGGGAAAATGTAGGCTGCGAACGGAATCGCTGCAAGCGCCGCAATCACGAAACCTAAGAGAGGCGCATCCTTCACGCCGCTTCGTCCCAATCGCCGATGTAGAGAACTTCCTCTTCCAACTCCACACCGAAACGATCGCGAACGCGCGACTTCGCGAGCTCAGCAAGCGCGCGAATGTCCGTCGCCGTCGCGCCGCCCAGGTTGCAAACGTAGTTCGCGTGTCTCGTCGTGATTTGTGCCCGACCGATCGACGCTCCCTTCAGACCGCAAGCGTCCATCAGGAAGCCAGCGGGAATAACACCGCTTGCGCGCATGCCGTCGGTAAGCCCATCGATTTCTTGCGCGAGCCGATAGTCGTTTACATTTTTGAAAAAGGACCCAGCGCTTGCATGGGGAGGCTGCTTCATGATCCGTTGCCGTTGATAATCCCGCGCACGATCATAAATCGTCTTCGGGTTCTCGATCGGCAGGTCCAATCTGACAGACAGCAGCGCGATCGACGGAGGATCGCTTCGACGCAGCAGAGAATCGCGATACGAAAACTCAAGGTACGACTTCGGAACCCACTTCCGAACGCCGTCTCGAACGATCTCGATAGATATCAATCGGTTTGCGATGTTCGCGCGATACGCTCCGGCGTTGCTCACAAGCGCGCCTCCCAGCGTCCCAGGTATTCCAACAGCAAACTCAAGTCCGGCGCGGTTGTGCTGGGCCGCTTTCAAAAACAGGTCCTGAAACCAGCAACCCGTCTCCGCATACGTTTCCTCACCAATGTCGATCCTTGCGCACCCGTTGATAATCACAAGTGCATCGATCCCCTTGTCGCTTGGCAAAACGTTGCTGCCCGACCCAAGAAAGACGTGCCGGACATCCATGGTCTGAACGGTCGCCGCAAGCTTCGCGAACGTATCGAGTCGATTGACTTCGACAAGGTATCGCGCGGGTCCCCCCGCCTGCAACGTCGTGTAAAGCGACATAGGCGCGTTCTCTCTGATCACGACGTCGTCCTCGAAGTGATCGCGTAGGAAACTAATCGCGCGATCCATAGGCAGCTATTCTGGCACCTGCGTTTTGTAAGGAACCTTGGGCTGACTGATGCTTGGCTCCAAAACGTAGTCTGGTAACAACTCCTCGGGCTCAACGAGGCGCAATGTTGGGAGCAGTGCCTCTGCCCGTACAGCGTCCGGCACGGCCATTGATGCAGACTTCAGCCTCGCATCAGTGTCGGGAACAACTTCGACTCCAGCAGTACGAAGGAAGAACTGCCCTTTTCTCGCGGGAATCGCCGCGGCCCCGCTCGATATCAAATCGAACGCCGAAATTCCCGCCGCCTTTTTGCCAAGGGCAAACGCCAAAGTCTTCGCCAGCATGACCCCAACCTTGACCCCAGTAAACGAACCCGGGCCGACATCAGCGACGAACAAATCGACATCCTTGACCTCCACCCCGTTCTCTGACAGCAGGCGCCGCAACACTCGGATCGCCGCGCCGCTCGCAGCGCGTGGCGCGACCTCAAACCCATGCCCGATCGCTTTCCCGTCGCGAAACAGAGCGACCGAAGCCGTAGGTGAAGAGGTGGATATCACAAGGATGATCATTCGGGAAAGCCCTCGATTGTAACCTCGCGACTCTCCCCGGCAAACTCGATCCGAATCGTCGCCGCGTCTGCGGGCAAAAAACCTTCCGCAACTTCCGGCCACTCGATCAAACAGAAGTGAGTCTCGAAGTACTCTTCCAGCCCCAAGCTTCGCAGCTCCTCTGGCGTTCCAACCCGATAAAGGTCAGCATGACAAACCGGCGGTTCGGTCGGGTACTCGTGAATCAGGTTGAACGTCGGCGAGCGCACTTCCTCAGTCCAGCCCAGCCCCCGCATCATTCCCCGAGCCAACGTCGTCTTCCCCGCGCCTAGCGGCCCAATCAGGCCGACAACCACACCACGCGCCCCGCACGAGGACAGCGACATTCCCAACTCCAACATCTGCTCTTCACTATCGACGCGCACACCTTGTAATACCCCGCTTCTAGAACTTGGAGTGGTCCTCTCCCAGAAACGGAACGCGTAGTAAAGAGTAAACTTTCCACTGAGAACGGGCTGTGAACAAGTCGAAGTTAACCGAGGAGCAGATCGCCGGGATCTTCGAAGAAGCGGCTTCCGGCGAGAAGAGGCAAGCCTCTCAAATGCCCGCGTCTCTTCGACCACCCGGGTACCAATACAACGCGACCACAGGCCTCAGAACCCAGGTCGAATACTTTCTGGAGTCCAGCGGATGGACGCTGGATCACAAGCAAGCGTACGGCTACGATTCGAACCTCGACTACCTGACTTCGGCGACGTATTCGACCTCCTACACCGGCTCGGAGTCTTGGAGCTACGATGCAGCCGGGAACCGTATGGGGACTGGAACCGCCTACGACAACCTTAACCGAATGGAATCGTCGCCGGGATACGTCTATCAGAATGACGTGCTTGGGAATAGGACGTGGAGAAACTTCGGGCAATCCGGCGTGCAGAGGTACGTCTGGGACGAAGTCAATCGCCTAAAGAGCGTGTGCGGAACCTCCGAGGGTGCGCGTTATGAGTACCGCGCGGATGGGATGCGCATGAAGAAGGTTGCGGATCTGACGATAACCTGGAACCCGGGCGACAACGAAAACGAGGGCTCGGGATTCTATGATGACAACCTTTCGGTGAACAAGCCGACCACGCGGTACTTCTACGACGGCCAGATGCCGATGGAAGAGGATTATGCGATGATCGGATTGTTCGGCACACCGACGGTGACGGTGACGCAGTACGGCCTCGGCGCGAGGGGCATTGATTACATTCGCAACAAAGTCGGTAGCGATCCAGAGACGATCGTGTTCCCGATTTATGATGGGCATGGGAATATGATCTACACGCTAACGCGTGAGGCTAACGACGGCCACGATCTCGGCAACGAACGCATTTACGGTGCTTGGGGCGATCTGCGCGTTGACAGCAATCCCGGTGACGGACCGAACACGCAGTACGTCGGAAATCTCGGACACAAGAAAGACAACGAATCCGGACTCACCTACATGCGCGCGAGATACTACGAGCCGTGGACTGGGAGATTCATTAGTGAAGATCCAGCGAGAGATGGCTGGAACTGGGCTGTTTATGCTGACAATCAGCCGATAACACAAGCTGACCCAAGCGGCCTCTTTACATTTGGGGATCTGATAACCGGCGCATTAGATCAGGCAACGATAATGAAGATGAACTTGCTGGCTGCCCGAGCGGGTTTACGGGGGGGAGTGGGGCAGCTGCAGAAGGCATTGATGAAGTGGGGCGAGCAAAATGCGGAGCACTTCGCTACCGTGTACAATGTTGAGTTGAGGGAGTTGATCACCAAAGCGGGTGCTGATCGCCTCCAGTATGCCTTAGTAGGCCTAAACGGTCAAACTCTTGGGATTCAGTTCGCCAACGGCCAGATCATCCTGAAGTGGTACGATTCATTCGGCAAGCACCTTTTACCAAACTTTCATTGGCCACCACATTAAATGAATCAACAACGTGTATTGCTGAGGTTTGTAGCTGATCGCCATTCGGGAAACCGCGGCGGGGTAGTCGGACTCGACCTACAACATCACTACGAGCTGTTGGTCTTGCGCGAACTATCTGGGTCCGGAGCAAACCTTAAGAAGGTCGAACAGATCGGCGTGTGGTCACCCGAATCTGAGCCCGCTCAACACTTCCTTACATCAATCCTCTGGAACGAACAGTTTGCTGTTTCGGAGGTCTGGGCAGCGCAGTTTGTGTCGACGCAAAAAACACATGAATCAGCAATGTACCTCGGGGCGCGAGAACTCGAAGTGATTCCTTTTGAATACTACCCACAAGGTCAACTGCTACTGCTGCAGTGCAGGTCTCGCCAGGATGTTATGAGGTTGTTTGAGCATGGGGCAGTACATGGCGCAGTTGATCTGGCATGGCTGGCGTTTTGTGACCTTTCTCAGGAGACTTTCAAAACGGCCCATCCATTACCTGGCGCCGATTTATTCCTGGGATCTGCTCCCTTTACGGAGGATACTGCGGACCGGACGTTCAGAGCAGGAGAACCGTTGGCTCAGAAGTGGGCTTATACGGTGAAGCAAAGCATCTGCTCTTGGGATTCTGGCGATCCAGTAGTTTGTGTAAGAAAGGGAGACTTACTGAAACTGGATCAACAGTTAGAGCATTTGAAACAAAGCTTGAATGCGAAGGAGTCGCGCGAGCCCCTCAGAATCGACAAGCTTGCAGAGCTGTTTGATTGGTTCAATCCATGATGGAACAAGCGGCCGGCTCGGTATGCGGAGCGTGACGGTCACGGCGGACGGCCGGTGCGACATAGGAACGAGAACTGAATGACAGAGATGGCAACCAAAAATACGCTAGCTGAGGTGAATCGCGGGCAATGTGCAAGCTGCTTTTTCCCCAAAAAGGCCCGGAGCTTTGTATCGATCCCCCCCGTCAGCTGCGAGGCCGAAACGCCAGCCTGGTAACTGAAATGACTTTGAGAGTGCATCGGAGTGAATGCAGATTTGCTCCGAGAGCAGAAATGCGAACCGAATGAATCACTACACAACAGACAAATGAGGAAACGGATGAAACAACTGACACTTGCAATCACAGCCTTCGCGCTGACTTGCGCCGCAACGGCGCAGGGATTTTTCACCATAGAGATTCCCACCGACGCCACAAACGGCATCAACGAACGCAAAGCGGCCCAAACTTGGATCGGCACGATGGACGGACAAACCCAGGTCGCCGACACCCGCCACGTTTTCGAAATCACGCTCAAAGTGAAAAGCGGAAGCGGCGGAGGCGATGGCCTTCCATCGGGCGCGCAGCTCGTCAACCTCGACGAAAGCGGCACCGTTTGCTGGGTCGGGATCATGGAGAGCGAAGAATTCGACGACGTTGGGGTCGCTTGGGAGATGACCGGAAAAGGCAGGGGCCTCTATGCCATCGAATCCGGAATGAATCCTGAGACCGCCTACTTTATCGGATGCAAACTGACCAC
>JBGTLG010000037.1:0-25017 GCA_041744215.1 Fimbriimonadales bacterium
TTGCCGAGATATTGCCGAGAGAGTGCCGAGAGTATGGTGGCGGGTTGGAGTTGGGGTGGGGTCGGTTTCGGTTTGGGTAGGCTTCGGTTGTGATTGAATCAGATTTGGACTCGCCGGGTCGGCGGCTCAGGGAGGCGATGGGTGGCCTCGTCAACTGCTTCCGTGCGTGGCGTAACACGAACTGAATGTGACGACCGGGTGGCACTGACAGATTCTTCAACAAACTTCGTAAGCGCACTGCGCCGAAAGAATCTGTCTGTGAACTGCTGAGCACACCATCATCCCGCTGCCGATCAGACTGGCTGCGTCACAACAGGTTGACTTCTGCCCCTCCCACGGACTTAACCGACGGCGGCCCTGTACGAGAACGAATGCGTCCTTACTGATCGAGACTCCGCACCACACCCAGCCAGCGAGTTCAAGAAACTGCGTTAACAATAATAAACAGTGATGAGTTCGATGAGTGTGAGGAGCCCAATGAGCCGCTGACATCTCTTCGTCAACCAACGAAATCGCAGCTTAGCTACCAACAGCGGCAGGATGCTAGCTCTCAGACACCGCGTGACATCAATTGCGTGGCGGCCCCGTCTTAGATAAAGTGACCCTAAAGCTCGCTGCCGCTGTCCTTTTGCTCTTCCCTGCCGCTGTTGCCGGCGGCCAGAACCTAAGCCTTGAAACCAACAGCCAGATCGCCGAGCGGATCCGCACACTCGCCGAAACCGCCGGCAGCTACGACGAACAAGTCGAGCTGACTTGGCTGCTCGTTACGCGAACTGTCAACGGCGACGAGGCGGCGCACCGCCTCGCACGGCCCCACGCCGAGCGGCTGAAGAGCCTCGATGCCTTGAGCTATCGCGCGCATTTCGCGTTTGGATTTTGTCGGGGCAAAGAGGCGTTCGAAACGCGCGACCCTGTGCTGAAGCGGCGGCGGATCGACGAGGCACGCCGAGCAATGACTACCGCGCAGGAGATTGGAGCGAGGGACCCGAAGTTCCTGATGGAGTCGGGTGTCGCGCAGGCGTCGCTGCCGACAGAGATCGACCTGCACCGCCAGAGCGTGAACGCGCTGACTGTCGCGCGGCGTGAGATGGGCAATCGGTTTGCCGAACTGCCCGCTGTTCGCCGGTGCGAGTGGTATTGGGCGATGGGAACCGGTTTTGCTCGCTCAGGGCTCGACGAGCCTGCGCGCGATCACTTTCGCATCGCCTATGAGATCGCGCCAGATTCATTGTTTGGTCGCCTGGCGATCAACTGGGTCCGCGCCAAAGGCGGTTAGCTTTCTTTCGCGCCGTCTTTGATCCAGTCGACGATGACTTGAATCTGCGCATCTGTCAAAGGCTCGTTAGGGGCTGGCGGCATCTTGTCGGTGCCCTTTGCGCCGCGAATCGCCTTGACGACGAGGCTGTTCTCTGGATCGCCGGGAATCACGACTGCGCCGTGCTCTCCGCCCTTCATTAGTGAGGCGTAACTGTTGAGGTCGAGCTGCTCTTGCGCTTCCGGCCCCGTGTGGCAGAGGACGCAGTTGTCCTTTAGGATCGGTTCGATCATCGCAAATCCGGCGGGTTGTGGCACCGGGGCGGTCTGCTCGGTTTGAGCGGGCGCCGGCTCCGGCATAGGTTCCGGCTCGGGTTCGCTGGCGTGGCACGCCCCGACGACAACCGCTACACTGACTAAGAAGGGCCAATGAGTTTTCATGGTGAAGCGACGATACCCCGCGAGACACTTGTCTCGGCAGCCCGTTCTTCTGGGCTAGAGACTACTTCGCGTCGATCTCGCGCACCGGCTCCCACGTTAGGGCGTCGAGCAGAATGATCGGGCCAGCAATGGACCCGAATGCCACGAGTTTCCCGTTGTGGCTAAAAGCGACGCAGGTGATTCCGTCTCTGCCGGTCTGCATCTCGCGCAGTCTTGCGCCGGAGCTTGCGTCGAATTCAAGGAGCTTGCCTGTGCGAGTGCCGGTGAGGATCGTTTTGCCATCCGGCGATATGGCGACATCATCGAACGACTCCGAGTCTTCGATTAGCCTGTACTTTCGCTCGCCCGTCGCCGCATCGAGTCCGTGCAGCGCCCCGTTAAGCGTGACCGCGACGAGAAGCGACGATCCAGGCGCGAACGCGAGCGCGGAGATGTCGCCGTGGAGTGCCGTCAATGACCGGAGAAGCTTGCCCGTGTCCTTGTCCCAGAGGCGCACGCTTTTGTCCGGGCCGCCTGCGGCGACGGTCTTCCCGTCGGCGCTCAGCGCGACTGCATAAGCGTCGGATGTCAGGCCGGAGAACTTTCGAATCGAGCGACCAGTCGCGACGTCCCAAAGGTGCGCCCGGTTGTCGTAGCCGGCCGTTACGAGTTGCTTCCCGTCCGGGGTGAAAGCAATGCCGACGACATACTCGGTGCCTGCGCTGATCGTTCTGATGAGATTAGGTCCAGTCCCCGACCAGATGCGAATCTTTCCGTCGCCGCAACTGGCAGCCATAAGCGCGCCATCTGGACTCCAAGCGATGCCGGTTATGTTGTGTTTGTGGCCTGGCATCGACCTGCGCAAGGAGCCGTCTGCAACGAGCCACACATTTACATTTGGGTCCCATCCCGCTGCTGCGACAACAGCGTCATCGGGTCTAAAAGACACGCACTTGACATCCACGGCGATGGGCGTTAGGAGCAGCGCAACACAAGCGATCATGTGCGGATTATGGCCGCTGGAGAAGGAGGGTTGGTGCTAGTGGAGCCGACAGCCGGATTCGAACCGGCGACCTGCTGTTTACGAAACAGCTGCTCTACCACTGAGCTATGTCGGCCCAAGGCGAGCGAGAGGATACCCTGCGGGGGTGCGTCGTGCTGGGGGATTGTTGGAGTCGGTTCCGCTTTTGCTTGTGCATGTTAGGAGCTGACGGCGACGCGCAACGAGTAGCAATCACCGAAAGAGCTCTCGCCCACGCTCAGGGGTTGACGTGAGTTATAGCTCCGGTTGCGACGGAGTCGAGAATGTCGCGTCAGTTTCCGCCGCACACTTCACAGAGAGTGTAGCCGCTTGTGATCGCATCTTCCAGGCTTTGCATGTCTCCAGCTTGATGTCCATCGACCAGGATCGCTTTGCAGTTGGGTCGCAGGTGATACCGTGATGTTTCGGGCACGACCCAGACTCCTGGCTGACGACTTACAATCAGGAACAACGCCCCTGCCAGCACAAAGATCACCAGCGCTGCAGTGATAAGCTTTGGAATCAAGGGTTCACTTGCCACTCGTTCACAATATCTTGTTCGACTCCGAGGTTCTGAAGGATGCGGGCTACGACGGTGTCAGCGAGTTCTTCGAGAGTTTTCGGCCGGTAGTACCATGCTGGCGATGCGGGGAGAATCACTGCGCCAGCGTCGTTGGCGGATAGCATGTTTTGAATCACAACGCGACTGTAGGGCATCTCGCGCGGAACGAGTATCAATGGGCGACGCTCTTTTAGACAAACATCCGCTGCCCTCGTAAGGAGGTCATCGCTCACACCGTTTGCGATTCTGCCGAGTGTGCCCATGCTGCACGGTACAACGACCATGCCATCGTGCCGAAACGAACCGCTAGCTGGCGGCGTAAAGTAGTTTTTTTTGTCGAGGTGAATCACGCCATCGATAGTGTCGAGGTCTACTTCGAGTTCCGTTCGTGCGACTTGGTCGGCCTGATCGCTCTTCACGACGTAGATCTCCTTGAAGTAGTTTTTGGCGTGGTGAAGGAAGCGGACGGCATAAATGGCTCCGCTCGCGCCTGTTATGCCGACTACGATCCGCCCGGTGGACATTATGCGATTATGGAATAGATTTGTGTCTCCGCCCCGTAGCCGCGTATAATTCGATAAGATGCCGATTTACGAATACCGCCACATCGAACCTGCGCCCGCAGGGTGCGAGGATGAGTTTGAGGTTATGCAGGGGATCAACGATGAGCCTCTTGGGCATTGCGAGCAGTGTGGCGGAGTGGTCAGGCGAATCGTGAGTATGCCGATGGGTCATATCGAAGGTGGCAAGCTGACGGATGATCGGATTGCGAAGTCTGGACTGTCGAAGTACGTTCGCTCAGGGGACGGCACTTACGAGCTTGCTGCCGGACCAGACGACGCCCCCAAGTCGATTGACAGAGACAAGCTCCCAGGCGGCTGAGTCGTCGGATTCAGTCCGCTTTGCTCTCCGGCAATTCCGATTTAACCGGTTCGCTTTCAAGATGATGCGTGTAGGGGTCGTACTTCCCTCGGAGTTCGTCGACCTGTGTTCCCTTCCATAGTGGGACGCCCATGAAGTACGCGGCTCGACCGAGAAGGTGTGCGGGGACGGGCAGCGTCAAAAAAGTAAAAATGGCGATCGCAATGGCCCTGGTGGTGACGCCTGAGTCTTGAAAGGCGACGATTAGGGCGAGCATGAACAACATCATTCCAAGGGTTGCCGCCTTTGTTGTCGCGGACATCCTTAAGAAGAGGTCCGGGAATCTTAACAAGCCGATTGCGGCGACCAGCATGAGCAGTGCGCCAGCGCCGAGCAGGATCGCGCTTATGATTTCTTCAAGTTTCATACTCTTCTCTCCAAGTATCTGGCGAACGCGACTGTTCCGAGAAACACGAGCAACCCGAGCACGATCGCAACGTCGAGATATGCTGATCGACCCGAGCCGATGCAGTAGGTGGCGACGAATCCGATGCCCAAGACGCTCAGAATGTCGAGCGCAACGACGCGGTCAGGCAAAGTCGGCCCTTTTATCAAGCGAATCATCACGAGCAGCAAGGCAATCGCGAGGGCAGACATAACTCCGTAGAGGGCGAAGAATTGTAAAGTCATGCGAGCAACTCCATTACTCTGCGTTCAAAGTTATCCTTGATGTTCTGGCGAACGGCCTCAAGGTCTTTGGCATTCATTACGTGGATGTATAGGGTCGAGCGATCGAAGGATACGTCTATGCTTAGCGTTCCTGGTGTGAGCGTGATTAGGTTCGCGAGCAGCGCAATCTCAATGTCAGTCTTCACTTCTAGGGGAATTGCGATCACTGCCGGGCGGATTGTGAGCTTTGGCGACAGCGCATGGATCACGACGTGCACGTTCGCGATGAGAACCTCTTTCAGGAACCACGAGCCGAACTTGAGTGCGGTCCAGGGTTTCAAAAGCCACCGCCAGCCCCTTCCATGCGTGCTGGGCGATGTTACTGCACGTGACTCAACGAGCCAGAGGGCCGCGCCACCGAAGATGAGACCCCATAGATACAGCGCGACGGAGAATTCACCATTGAGTGCGCACCACACGGTAGCAAAAATGATGACCACTACTAGGTAGTTCACTTGGAACCTCGCATTACTGCGTCAATGTAGACCTGGGGATTGAGTAGCTCGTCGGAAGCTCGCTGTGCAATGTTGAACGCTGTCTCAGCGCCGAGCCCGATCGCGATCGTTATAGCTGCGAGAAACACAATCGGCGCGACCATCCAGACGAGCCCAGAAGTATGCGGGTATCCGCTTGGGCCCGGGGTTACAGGCTCTTTCCAGAAAGCTTCAGCCCAGATCTTTGTCATTGAGAAGAGTGTTAGCAGTCCAACTGCAAGCGCGACCGCAACGACCCAGTATTCGCCGACCTCCAGCCCAGCGCGGATCAGCGCTAGCTTTGCCCAGAAACCGGAGAGTGGAGGAATTCCGGCGAGGGACATTGCCGGGATCATGAAAAGTATGGCCAGCCACACGTAGGCCGCGTAGAGCCCGCCGAGTTTCCTTAGGTCATAGGTGCCCGATAAACGGTGGACGACACCGCTCACGAAGAACAGGTTGGCCTTTACGATGATGTGGTGGAGGATGTAAAAGACCGATCCGGCAATCGCAAGCGGTGTGAAGAGGGCAAGTCCCAACACCATGTAGCCGATTTGGCTGATGATGTGGAAGGAGAGTACACGTCTGAAGTCCACCTGGACGGCAGCACCGAGCACTCCAGAAACCATTGTTGCTGCAGCGATGATCAGTAGCGCTGTGTGCGTTAACTGCGGATCATCTACGAAGATGAGTGTAAACGTGCGGATTAGTGCGTACACGCCGACTTTGGTTAGCAGTCCCGCAAAGACAGCTGAGATCGCTGCTGGGGGCGTGTGGTAGGACGCCGGCAGCCAGAAGAAGACGGGAAACACTGCGGCTTTGATCCCGAACGCAGCCATGAACAGTATTGCGATGCCGAGGACCACGCCTTGTTGCGGAACGTCTCGGAGGTGTACGGCAACATCTGCCATGTTTAGACTGCCTGTCAAACCGTAAATGAGACCGACGGCAGCTACGAGGATCATGGACGCGATCAGATTAAGCGCGACGTACTTGATCGCCCCTTCCATCTGCGCTTTCTCGCCCCCAAGCGCTATCAGGACGAACGAAGCGATCAGCATCACTTCGAACCAGACGTAGAGATTGAAAAGGTCTCCGGTTAGAAACGCGCCGCAGATTCCCATCATCAGGATGTGCAGCAGTGAATAGAAGCCGAAGGCTGTCCGTCTGCGTTCGATATCTGCAACGGAGTAAATCGATGTTGCGAACGCCATGATGCCTGCAAGTACCAACATGATCGCGCTGAAGACGTCGCAGACGAGAGAGATGCCAAATGGCGCGGGCCAAGATCCGAGCTGCAGAACCTGGATGCCATCGGTGTAGCAGAGGTGCAGCAACTTGAAGCTGATCAGCATCAGCATAGTGGAGCCGGCAATGCCAATCAACCTTTGCAGCAGCACATTGCGCCGCACGAGCATCATGGCGGCTGCTGTCGAGAGCGGAATGAGAATCGGCAGCGCGATCAAGTCATTCACGAATCCGTGCTCCTGATCTCATCCAGGTCGTCGGTTCCGACAGATTGATAAACGCGCTTGATCAGAACGATGCTGAACGCCTGCACTCCGAAACCAATTACGATGGCTGTCAGAACGAGCGCTTGCGGGACAGGGTCCGCGAAAGGTTCAATTGGAATCGTTTCGCCTTTGAGGACGATTGGGGGATTGTAGCGAACGAGTCGAGCCACTGCGAAGATGAGCAGATTTGTTGCATGGCCAAAGAGCGCCAATCCGATAATCAGCTTGACGATGCTTCGGCGGAGCATCATATAGACTGCCCCGGCGTATAGCATCCCAATCAGAATCGCAAAAACAAGTTGCATCTATGATTCCGCCAACGCAAACACGACTGTCAGAACGAAGCCGACGACTACCATGAACACGCCAAGATCAAAGAGGAGGGGGGTGCCTGCTTTTCCGAGCCCTGGAATCGCTTCCGTTAGCCATATTCCTGTCATGTATGGTTCTGAACCGAGGGCGCCAGGAACGCCGCTGATTAGCCCCAGAAGCAAGCCTGATCCAAGCAGCGTTCGCGGGTCGACGCGGAGTATGCGCCGTGCTTGTGTCGTTCCCTCTGCTACCGCATACAGAACGAATGCGGAGGCCGCGATCAGTCCACCTATGAACCCTCCGCCAGGCTCATTGTGTCCGCGAAAAAGCGCGAACAGCGCAAAGAGCAGCATGAGCGGCATGAGGAGTCGAGTAGCTGTGGAGAGTATCAGAGACCTCATGCTGCTTCCTCGCTTTCGGATGGTGGGCGCAGCTTAAGCAAGGCAAAGACGCCGATGGCAGCAACCGCTAGGACTGTGATTTCGCCCAATGTGTCCAGTGCACGAAAATCAACGAGGATAACGTTGACGACATTTCGCCCAAATGCTTCGGTGTATGCGTTAGAAGCGTAATACTGACGAAGGTGGGAGTCGGCAGGCCCCGAACTTGCGACCAGCACAAGGCTGGCCATGAGAGCACCGACTCCGGATGCAATCACTGCGTCCCTCAGTCTTGTTCGTCGCCGCGAGAGTCGAATGAACTGTGGCAAGCGGTACAGCACGAAGACGAACAGTACGACGGAGAGCGTTTCAATGCAAAGCTGAGTCATCGTAAGATCCGGTGCGCCGTACAGCATAAAGATTAGTGAAACGGCATAGCCGAGGACTCCTAACGCAACGATCGCGGTGAGCCTTGACGATGCTCTCACCAAGATCGCGATTGCGCTCACCATCACAATCACAAGCGCCGCTTCATGTACCCGCAGGTCGAATGTTAGGGCCAACGAACTCCAATCTGTGTGGAGGATGAACACTGCACCTGCGCCCGTGGTTGTGACGCAGATCGTTACGAGGATGTATCGACGCAGGTAGCCGTTTTGCAGAGTACTCGCTTGCCACTGGGCGAAGCGGAGCAAACCGTCCAAGGTGCGGTCATAGGCTCTAGCGGCGCCGAACAGGCCATTATCGAAGAGACCCTCGGTCAGTTTTCGTATCATCGGCATCGCTGCATAGAGTCCCAGGCCGGCAGCGATCGTCAATAAACTTAGCGCGAGGACGAGGTTGAATCCATGCCACGACTTCAACTCTATCGTTGCAGTCGCCTCTGAGATCGCTGAAACCGTCGGATAAACGATGTTGCCACCCAGGAACGGTGCAGCGAAGAAACATACTAAACCTGCCAACGAGAGCACGATCGGTCCAATCCACATTGAGACCGGAGGCGATTTGGCGACAATAGGAGAGGCAGTTGTAGCAAAGAAGGGACGCATCCCCGTGAGGATCGCGACTGCAACGAACATCGCGCTCGAAGCGATAACCACTGTGAGCCACAAACCACCCGCTGCTGGTGCTTGCAATGCAGCGTCGTAAAGCGCTTCCTTTGCAACGAATCCAAAGAACAGAGGAATCCCGATCATTGAGAGCGCGGCGAGAGAGCCGGCGATGGCGATCATTGGCATCTTATGGAAGAGGCCGCCTAAGACTCTCGCATCTCGTCCGCCGCTCATTTTCTCAATGGTGCCGGCAACCAAAAAGAGCGTCCCTTTGTATAAGGCATGCGCCAAGACGAGCACGGCCATTGAAAAGATGGCGATTTCTGTTCCGATGCCCAAGAGCATCGTGAGGCAGCCGAGGATGCTCACGGTTGTGTATGCGAGCATTCTCTTTAGGTCCGTACTCAGCATGCCCATCGTCGCTCCGAAAAGCATCGTGGCTGCTCCGACACTTGTGACGGTCCACATCCAGACTGGGCTGTCTGCGATTGCTGGATGAAGTCGCGCAAGCAAGAACACTCCTGCTTTCACCATGGTCGCAGAGTGAAGGTATGCGCTTACGGGCGCGGGGGCTGCCATTGCGTTCGGAAGCCAAAAGTGGAATGGCACTTGTGCGGATTTCGTGAACGCTCCAAGCAAGATCGTGAACAGTATCAGCGGGTAGAGCGCACTGCTCGCAATTGTCGAGCCAGACGCGTTCAGCGACGAGATGTCCGTACTGCCGCCCGCTACGCCGAGGAGGATCAACCCCGCGAGGAGCGCGAGCCCTCCGCCTCCTGTGACTAGCAGGGCTTGGAGCGCAGCCGCGCGGGTTTCAGCGCTTTTGTGGTTGTAGCCGATTAGGAGATACGAGGATATGCTGGTTAGTTCCCAAAAGACGAAGAGAGCGATCAGGTTGTCTGCGAGGACGATGCCGAGCATCGCTCCCATGAAGAAAAGCAGTAAACAGAAGAACTTCCCTGCGCTTCTGTCCCCTGTGAAGTAACCGCCAGCGAAAACAAGAATGACCGCTCCAATGCCAGTTACGAGAAGCGCGAACAACAGGCTTAACCCGTCAAGATAAAAGTTGAGATTTGCGCCGAGGCTCGGAACCCATGCCCACTTCTCTGCTATTGGGCTGCCTGCGGCGATTCCCGGCGCTAGTGAGAGAAAGTAAGCGAACAGGCTCGCAGGCAAAATTGCAAAAAGTGGCGCGCTGAAGCCTCGCGCAACCCGATGAATGAATGGGGCCGCGATAGCCAGCGCAAACACGGAGCACACTGCCAGTAGCATGAGTCGAGGGCGGGAGGCGATTTAGACATTGGCCGCTCGCGGCGTATTCTTACCCGGTCTCCGTGTTTGGCTGGGCTGGCTGAGCAGCCTGGGCGTAAATGGCGTTCGGTATAATCTCGGCCGGTCTCACTCACCCTTAGCCCTCGTGGTGAAATTGGTAAACACGCTAGATTCAGATTCTAGTGCCCGCAAGGGCTTGCTGGTTCGAGTCCAGTCGAGGGCACCAAGCTAACTCTTAGCCGCTGTTGGCTACTCGTGTGCTCAGACTCTCCTCAAGCGGCTTTATCAGCGAGTGCGCCGTCCAGTCGAGGCGGACAGGAGTGACGGAGACGAAGCCTTCATTGACTGCCCAGACGTCGGTTCCCCGCTGCGTGCTGTCAACGACGACGACTCCTCCTTGCCAAAAGTATTCTCTGCCCCACGGGTCTGATCGTTTCTCGACGCGGTCTTCATAGACGCGCATCCCCATCGCAGTGATTTTGGTGCCCCGGATCTCTTGAGGGGCGATGCTTGGCACGTTTACATTTAGAATCGAATGGGGGTCGATCGGGGCGGTTGTAAGCCATTGGAAGTTTTCGAGAAGCCAGGCTTCCGCGGTTTCGTAATGGAGGGGGGCGTCATCGACATACGAGGCGACCGATACGGATATCGAGCGGATGCCGTTGATCGCACCTTCAAATGCGCCTCCCACCGTTCCAGAGTACGTGATGTCCCATCCGAGGTTGGGACCATTGTTGACTCCGCTGAGTACCAAGTCGCACCCATCCTCGAAGAACTCTGTAAGTGCTAGGTTAACGCAGTCCACGGGCAGTCCGTTGACTTCGTAGGCTTCGAAGTCCTCCATCTCGACCTTCTTTAGGCGAAGGGGATCCCTTAGTGTCATTGCATGGCCACACGCGCTCCTCTCGCGGTCAGGCGCGATGCAAACAACGCGCCCGTATCGCGCCGCTACACGGGCGAGCGTCTTCAGCCCGGAGGTGTTTATCCCGTCATCGTTTGTCACCAGAATCTGCATGAAGGCCGAGTGTACCGGGGCTTAGCTGCGCTGCCGTGGAAAAAGTAAGGCCGCGGTGGTCACTCGGGTTTGCTCGCGGGCGCGCCGACACTTAAGGAAGAGGACCTTATCCGTGTCTGAAGAAGAGAAAGCGCCAAAGCCCGAAAAGAAGTCGAACAAGCTTATCGTGATTGTGCTCCTGGCCATTTTGTTATGCGGCGGGGGCTTCTTCGGATTTAAGGTAATGAATGCCGGGAAGAAGGGCGCGCCAGCCAAGTTGAAGGTGGGTTCAACGGTTCAACTCGAGGAGTTCTTGGTCAACTTGGCAGACGGAAAGACGTTCTTGAAGGCCGGGATAGCGCTTGGTATCGCGGATGGAATGAAGTTTGGGGAAGGCGGAGATGGGAAAGGGAAAGGCGCGGCAGAGCTACCCGAAGTTCGAGATGCAATCATCATCATCCTCACAGCCAAGCAGCCTTCGGATCTCTCGACAACTGAGGGTAAGGAGCGACTGAAGCGCGAGATCGTTGTGCGTCTTAACGAGCTTCTGAACCCTGCAGGCCACGCCCCGAGGCCTGAGGAAAAGCCCAATTCAGCCGATAAGCCAACTGACAGCCCAAGTCAGGAAGAACCTGGGGCTGAGGTTTCGGAGGAAGAGCCGAACCGGGGACCGGTCCTCGAGGTGTACTTCACCTCATTTGCGACACAACGGTACTGACCGCTGCGGCTCTTCTTTGAGGAAGAGCACGTGGCCGACATACTATCGCCAGAAGAGATCGAAGCGCTCCTTACTTCCCTATCGGGTGAGGAGGACGCAGTCGTGGGCGAGGAGGTGGCGGGCGCGTCACCAGCCGCAGCGCGTCAGAGCGCGATGCTCGCTGGGCAGGCGGTTTCGAAGTCGCAGCCTGTGGTCAGGAACTACGAGATCTACGATTTTCGCAGGCCGGACAAACTCTCTAAAGAACAGATCCGCACGCTGAACATGATCCACGAGACCATGGCGCGGCTCACGAGCAGCAGTCTTGCCGCGTTTCTTCGGGCACCCGTGCAAGTTGAGCTTATGTCCGTCGAACAGGTTCCATACGAGGAGTATCTGCGGAGCATCAACCAGTCTGTCTTTACGATTCTGTCTCTGGCACCGTTGAGCGGGCAAGCGATTCTTGAACTTGAGTTCGGTTTGATTTTTGGGATGATCGACCGGATGCTGGGTGGTCCAGGCCGCGCGCTTAATCGATCGTCCTTGACGGATATCGAAAAACCGCTCGTCAATCAGCTCGTTGAAAAAGTCTTAGGAAGCCTCAAGAGCGCATGGGAAGCTGTCGTTATCGTCAACCCACGTGCTGATGGAATGGAGACGAGCGCACAGTTTGTGCAAGTCGCGCCACCTACTGACATCGCCCTCATGGTTCTCTTCGAAGTGAAGATCGGGCAGATGCGAGGTGCGATGAGTCTTTGCATTCCGTATCTGGTGTTGAAGCCGATTGCTGGCAAGCTCGCTGGGCAGAAGTGGGCGGCGTCCGCAGGAAGAAAGAAGTCTCCTGTGAACCGCAGGTCTATGTCGATGCACGTCAGCAGGACTGAGATTCCCTGCCGTGTGGAGTTAGGCAGAACCTCCGTGGACATACACGAGTTCTTGTCGCTGCAGCCAGGACAGATCCTGATGCTTGACAAGAAGAGCGACGTTGTCTCTATCTACGTCAAGGACACTCCGAAGTTTTGTGGCCGCCCCGTTCGATCAGGCGGCAAGCTTGCGATACAAGTGATCGGCGAGTACGCCGAATAGAGGACATACAGAATGCCGACAATAAAACCCGAGATCATCAACCGCTTCTCCGACGTTCAGACCGCGTTGTGGCAAGAAGTGAGCAGAGTTGTGAGCGAAAAGTTTGGCCGTGAGATTAACCTCACCTCTCCGCTTCCGATCGGCTCGCGGCCGGAAGACGCCGCAAACGAGATTCACGGTCCGATGCTCGTGATCCAGTTTGCATTCGAGTCTCATCCCAATGAGACGCAGTCCCTACTGATGACTCAGGAGTTTGCTAAGCACCTGATATCGCTCGCGACAGGGACAACTCTCGATGACGTTTCGGCAGATGCGATCGAAACGACGAAACCCTACTTCCTTTCTTTTCACGAAGGGCTGCTCAAAGGAATTCAGGCTACGAAAGGCGAGAGCATTGCTTCGACAGACGCCGCGTGTACGATCGAGATCTTTTCCCTTCCTCCTAATCTGCAGGCATCGGACGAGATAGTTCGGGTTCAGATTAGCATTGCTGCGGAATCTCAGACGGGCATCGTCACATGGCTGATTGACGAACCTACAATGCGTACGCTCATGAATCTCCCACTCGCTGACAGCGAGGAGGATGGGGATTCTGAACTGCCAGGTCACGGGCCAGCGAAGCTGGTTTCCCGAGAAGAGAGAGATCTGGAAATCTTGTTCGACATCCCGTTGCAATTGAGCGTCGAATTGGGTCGAGTGTCGCTGCTGGTCCAAGACGTCGTTGATCTAAGCGCAGGGAGCATCATCGAGCTTGAACGTTCTGCAGGTGAGCCCGTGGATGTAATGGTGAACGGCCGTCTCGTCGCACATGGCGAGGTCGTCGTTATCGAAGATAACTTTGGCGTGCGCATTACAGAAATTGTCAGTCCTCAAGAAAGGGTTCAACGCTTGGGAGAGGCTGCGTGAAGCTTCTTTCACAGCTTGAGGGTATCGGCCTCGACGCGCTTCGCGATGATCCGATTCCGCCAATGCAATCGGCGTCGGGTGGAATCGGATTTCAGTCGCTCTTCCAACTGATGTTGGCTCTCGCGATCGTTGTCATCCTGATCCGTTGGCTCGTTCCGAAGTACGCCGCGAAGTTCGGCAAGAAGGCGAACCCTGTTAGCAATATTGCGGACCTTGAGGAAGTTGGCGTAGTAACACTCGGTCTAGCAACTGCACATCTCGTCAGAGTTCGCGGCCGGAGCCTGCTCTTGGGGTCTAGTCCACAAGGGGTCACGCTCATCGCTGACTTGACTGAAGACCCGGGCGTCTTCCATTTGCCTAGGCCTGATCAACAGGTCAGCTTGACTGCGACGGAATCGACGGGCGTGCCCTCCGACTTCGAGTCGGTACTCGAGAGGTTGAACAGGCTGGGAGTATGACCTTCCTTGTGCGGCTCTTTGGCGTAATCTGTTTGCTGTCACTTTCGGTTGCTGCGCTTGGGCAGGCGGCCGGAGACACTTCTATCCCTAGTGTCCGATTCGGAATCGACAGCGCGCAGAACCCAGAGGAAGTTGCTACCAGCCTCCAGATCCTCGGAGTACTGACGATCCTTAGCCTTGCGCCCGCGCTGCTGGTGATGACCACTGCATTTACAAGAATTGTCGTTGTGTTCTCGTTTATGCGGACAGCTCTTGGAACGCCTTCGATCCCGCCGAACCAAGTGGTCATCGGACTCAGCTTGTTTCTAACATTTTTCGTGATGGGCCCGACGTTCGATAAGCTTAACGAGCAGGCCGTTCAGCCTTACATGCGCAAGGAGATCTCA
The DNA here is from genome assembly GCA_041744215.1 of Fimbriimonadales bacterium. Taxonomy (GTDB): domain Bacteria; phylum Armatimonadota; class Fimbriimonadia; order Fimbriimonadales; family ATM1; genus JAHCHL01. Next base: position 14,378 of record JBGTLG010000037.1, read on the forward strand.
TTCGATCAGGCGAAGGACAGAGCTTGGTCGTCCATGCGAGACTTCATGATTCGGCAGACGTACAAGAAGGACCTAACCCTCTTTGCGAAGATGGGTGGCAAAGCGTATAACAGCATCGAGGACGTGGGCTGGCAAGAGTTGGTACCTGCGTTTGTACTGAGCGAGCTCAAGACCGCGTTCATCATAGGCTTTTATATTTTCGTACCGTTCCTTGTAATCGATTTAGTCGTCGCGAGCACGCTGATGAGCATGGGCATGATGATGCTCCCGCCCGCGATCGTATCTTTGCCAGCGAAGGTCCTTGTCTTTCTGCTTGCGGACGGATGGACATTGCTGGTGCAGGCATTGATAGGAGGCTTTAGATGAATCAAGGTGATGTCCTTGAGTTTGGTCGTTCGGCAATCCAAGTGGCGATTTCGCTAACTATGCCAATTCTTGGCTTGACGCTGGTTGCTGGCTTGGTTGTTGCGATCTTTCAGGCAGTAACGCAGGTTCAGGAGATGACGCTTACGTACGTCCCGAAGATCCTTGCGGCGATTCTGGCGTTCACCCTGTTCGGGTCATGGATGTTGACGACGATTGTCAACTTCACTCAACAGGCCTTCATTTCTGCCGAGCGCGTAATGAAGTGAACCTCGACAGCGCACTCCTGGCGGCGTTCTTTGCGGCGTTTCTTCGAACATCTGCAATGGTCTTGGCTGCGCCACTATTCGGAGGCAACGGCACGCCCGTCATTGTGCGCATATTCTTCGCGGCAGGGTTGAGCTTGTGCCTCACCCCGATTCTCTATGGACAGGTAACCGTGCCGAACGATCTGCTTTCACTTTTCTTCTTTGCTGGCAAAGAGATCGCATGTGGACTTCTGATCGGGGTCGCTGTTCAGTTCATTCTTTGGGCCGCAGAGATGGCGGGAAATTTCCTCGACATGCAGGTTGGCTTTGGTCTGGGATCGGTTCTGCTGCCCAACCAAGTGATGCCTGCCACGGTTATCTCAAAGTTCAAGTTCATGATCGCGTTGGTGCTGTTGGTGACGATGAACGGGCACCACCTCCTCGTTCAAGCCTTAGTAGCGAGTTACTCGGCTGGTGAAGCCATATCGTTGGCATCTGCCTACGATCAAATCATTGGCGGACTGGTCACGATGTCGATGCTGGCGTTGCAGATCGCTGCCCCAGTGGCGGCGGTAGCCTTTGTTGTAGACGCGGCACTCGGCATTGTGAGCCGAGCCGTGCCGCAAATCAATATTCTCATGGTCGGCATCAGCGCGAAACTGATGGCTGGCATCGTTGCTGTGGGTATCGCGCTTCCTGCGCTGGGGGCCGGCGTTTCCAGAGGAATCGAGATCGCAACTGAAGCTCTCGAGAAGACATTCGCGAGATAGTCAATGGCAGAACATCCAGCAGGGGAACGTACAGAACAGGCGACGCCTCGTAAGCGCAAGCAGGCGCGCGAGAAGGGCACTGTCGCGCGTTCTGTCGATCTCAACTCGTCGTCTGTTATGTTTGCACTGGCAATCTTTTTGCCGACTCTCGCTGCGGGTGTCGGCTCTGCAATGCTGCAGTCCATGAGGAACGGACTTCAGGTTCAGGATGCAACTGCGGACGTCGCCGCGATTGGACGGCACCTCTGGTCGATACTCCAGCCTTTGATTCTCCCTCTGCTTCCAATCTTGTTGATCGGTGTCATCACTGGAGTCTCCGTGGGATTCATGCAGGTTGGCTTCAAACCTTCGATACAGCCTCTTCAGCCGAAGTTCGAGAGGATCAATCCGATCAATGGTTTTAAGCGACTGCTCTCCAAGCAATCCGCGTTCGAGTTCTTTAAGACGTGTACGAAGATGCTGCTTATCGCGTACATCGTGTTTGCTGACATACGGTCCAATCAAAACGAGTTGCTGGGTCTATCCGGCATGGGGCCGACACAGTCGGTTGCATGGGTAGGGCAGTTTTTGGCGGGAATCTTCCTCAAAGTCGCAATGGCTTGGCTCGTTCTTGGTGTAATCGACTACTTGTTCCAGCGCAAAGTGGTCGAGAAGCAAATCATGATGACGAAAGACGAAGTTAAGCGGGAAATGAAGGAGACGGAGACTTCGCCCGAACTCCGTTCGGAAATGCATCGTCGAAGGCAGCGACTTGCGCGCTCGCGCATGATGCAGAACGTGAAGCACGCTGACGTCGTGATCACAAACCCGACGGAGTATGCGATTGCCCTGAAGTATGATCCTAAGAAGAATGCGTCGCCGGTGTGTCTGGCAAAGGGCCGGCACTTGACTGCAGAAAGAATTCGAGAGGAAGCAAAGAAGGCGCGAGTTCCCATCGTGCCGAACCCACCCCTTGCAAGGTCACTGTTTGACCAAGTGGACGTAGGGGAGCAGATTCCACCGAAGTTGTTCCAGGCTGTTGCCGAAGTCTTGGCTTATGTGTTCCGCGTGAAGGGTCGACGCCTCTGAAAAGTTCAGGCGCCGCCACGGTTGATACCGTCGCGGCGCCTGGGTTCGCGGGACTTACCTAGTTCGAAGCGTTCAGTTCAGCTTCGATCTTCTTTCTGAACTCGGCGAACGACGGAGCGCTGTATCCAACTTGGATTGCCTTTACGGTTCCGTCACGCCCGACAAGCGCCATATGCGGAATACCCGAAACACCGTAGTTGGTGAACATGTCGTTCGACGTGAAGAGCATTGGGAAGATCAAGTTGTGGTCTTTCAAGAACCCTTCCATCTTCGCATACTCTTGATCGGGTGTCAAATCACGCTCTGCTCCATAGTAACCATAGAACCTGGTGATCATCACCACTTCGAGTCCTTTGCTGCCCAACTCGTCGTAGACCTTCCTCACATCCGGGTAGGACGCTTTGCAAGGACCGCACCAATGCGCGGTGAACTGCAGGAGTACGACCTTGCCTTTTAGATCAGCAAGACTTGTGTAGTCGCCGTACTTGCGCTCGAATGACAACGGCGGAGCCATGCCGCCGGTCAATGTCAGCTGGGAGCGGTATGTTTGCGCCGAGCGAACGAGTGGGTTTGACGGTTCGAGCGACTTTACGAAGGCATCAAGCATCGCAAGCGACTCGGGCTTTCGATTCGCGTCAGCAAGGAGTTCCGCTTTTCGGCGCACGAACGAGAACTTCAGGCTGTCATTGACGGACTTCCCGTTGGCAGTCAAGCTTGCGAGGATTTGCTCGTCCGTCATGTCGCTACCGTCGCGGTTCTTCGGCGCAGTGCGCTTCATTGCTGGCAGGTTTCGCGCAGCATATGCTGCGGGGTCTTCAAAGATGACTTGCTGCTCTGCGGAATCGATGGCCTTGATCGCAGCATCAACTCCCTTCTCTTTTGCGATCGTTGCCGAATAGCTTCCCACGACTTGTCTCGCCAGCATCTGACTCTCGTTCCATCCTGGAGCTTCCGTCGTTGCTAGCGTCATGAGAATCATGTCCGCCTCGCCTTGAGCATTGCACGCGTTCATCATCAGCATCTGCGCTTGGAACTTAGCCGCACCTGCGGGTTTGCTTTTGATGAACTTCTCGCAAAGTTCACAAGTCTCCTCATAGCGCTGGGCAATAAAGAACACTTGTGCCCAGTCATATGCATCTGCGGGTGCAATTGCGGAGACTTCAACCTTTTGAGTCGCCTCAACCGCCATTCGCTTGACTTCCGCGTTTACGGCATTTGCGTCGAAGGGCGTGTTGTTCGCGCGCGCCTCAGCCGAGGCCGCCGCGCGGTATTCGTTGATTGATCGCAGGACTTCTTTGGCGTCCACGTTCTGGGCAATAAGGCTGATCGTCGCAGCCATGGCCACCCCGAGGGTTGCCACACGTAACAGAATCTTCATGGTCTGATATACCTCTCTAAAGCTACAGTACCTGATGGCTTGGGAGGCTGGTTCCAATGCCGGTCAAGTCCGACCTGAGGCTAAGATGGGGAGCGCAAATGAAAATCGACTTCGTGACCCTCTTTCCGGACACCGTGCTTGCCTGCGTCCGCCACAGCATGCTTCGGCGAGCAGAGGAGGCGGGGATCGTCGCGTTTGGAGCTGTCAATCCCCGCGATTTCGCGACGGATACGCACCGAAGTGTCGACGACGAGCCCTATGGCGGTGGGCCCGGGATGGTGCTGCGACCGGACGTGGTAGCAGAGGCAGTTGAGTCCGTGCTCACGGAAGATGCCACGGTCATTCACACCGATCCAGCGGGTGAGTTGTTTCGTCAAGCCGACGCGCGCGACCTTGCGGGGAGGAAGCACTTGGTGTTCCTTTGTGGCCATTACGAGGGCATTGACGAGCGTGTGGTGGATGTGTACGCTGATCGAAGGTACAGCATTGGGGACTATGTATTGACCGGGGGCGAGCTGCCTGCAGCCGTGATGGCCGACGCGATCGTTCGCTTGGTGCCCGGGGTTTTAGGCGACCCTCAGTCGCTGGCCGAAGACGCGTTCGCGGACGGTCTCCTAACCTACCCGCAGTACACCCGCCCTGAGGTTTGGGCGAATCGTCGGGTTCCGGACGTCCTTTTGAGCGGAAATCACGGAGAAATCGCGAACTGGCGCCGCCGCCAACGACTTGAGGCGACCAGGATCAATCGGCCGGATCTCTTTGCTCGGGCACCCCTGACGAAGGATGACCTTCGCCTGCTATAATTGGCCTTCGATTTCCCAACTAGGAGATTTCCCATGCGTAAGAGCGCCATTTTAGAGAGTGTTGCCCAGCCGAACCTGCGAGACGATCTGCCCAGGATCAACCCTGGCGACACCGTCAAGGTCCACGTCCGCGTCCGTGAGGGGGGCAAAGAGAGAATCCAGATCTACGAGGGGACAGTGATCGCGAAGAAGCACGGCGGAGTTGCAGAAACGATCACGGTTCGCAAGGTCAGCCACGATGTTGGAGTCGAGCGAACTTTCCCTTTGCATTCACCCATGATCTCCAAGTTTGAAGTGACTCGGCGAGGGAAGGTTCGGCGAGCCAAGCTCTACTATCTGCGGGACAAGGTCGGAAAGGCAGCACGGATCAAAGAGGCCCGGTAGGGGATGCAGTCCCTTTTGGGCCAGGTCATGCCGATGCCGGATGTTGACCTAAGGGGTTTTTGGCTTACCTTCGGCGCTATCGCCGCGATTGTCCGGCTTGCGATCGCATTCTATCAAGTTGCCGATAAGCGACGAACTGATGGTCCCGCGAATGCCCTTGCCGTCTTTTACATCGCGGGCGTGCTGACGGTAATCGGACACTTCGCTAAGCTCATCGGAGATATCGGGTTTCAACCAACAGTCGAAGTTCTTGCGAAAGCTGATGTCGGCACGGTGTTGTTGTTTGGTGCGGTTTGCACTGCCATAAGGATCGATCTTCATTACTACGCTCGTGGACGAGACGACCGATTCGAGTTGCTACCCCTTGGGATTAGCAGCAGGTGGATTCAAGAGATTTCCGACAGCCTGGTTTATGCAGGACTGTTGGTTTTCTTGATTATCCGACCGTTCTTCATCCAAACGTTTATCATTCCGAGCCCATCTATGGTGCCAACGCTTGTCGAAGGCGACATTCTTATTGTCGACAAGTTCACGTATCGATTTCTCCGGGAGCCTCAAGCTGGCGAGATCGTCGTTTTCAAACCACCGAATTCTGCTCGCGAGATGACAGGGCAACCAGAGGGCACTGACTTTGTCAAGCGATTGATTGGCGTGCCAGGCGACATCGTTGAACTGCGAGACTCAAAGCTGTTTAGAAATGGGATCGCGGTCAATGAGGTTTATGTTCAAGATCCGCCAATCATGCCTGAGGCAGACGTGGTCGATTTCAAGTTTGTTGAGTTCAACGGACGGATGATTGCTGTTCGAAGGATGCTTGACTTCTCGGGAAGGTCCGTTGTTGATGTCGATCGGACGTATGGCATCTCATCGTCGCAACTTGACTCGCTATGGGAATTGCCTGCTGCGAAGCTACCCGACGAGCAGTACTTGATGGTCGGCGACAACCGAACGCAAAGCTACGACGGCAGGTTTTGGGGTCCCATTCCCCGCCACCAGATTGTCGGCAAATCGTGGTGGCGGATCCTACCCATCAATCGATTCGGTCATTCTGATAGGCGCAGGTGAACTAGCTCGCGTCTGTTTGCGATATCCTCGCACGTTGACGCTCTGCGCTTGAACGAAGTAACTCGTGGCCAGAAGCCGAGAGTGTCGGATCGGACTCGAGCATCTCAAGCGCTGCTTGCCTCGCTTCTTCAAGCACGCGCCCATCTTGTACTAAGTCTGCTACACGCAATTCGAACGCGCCGCTCTGCTTCGTTCCGTATACATCGCCTGGACCGCGAATTCTGAGATCTTCTTCCGCGATGCGGAAGCCGTCCGTTGTTTCGACCATGACTCTGAGTCGGTCCTCGGAATCCTTCGTCGTGGCAGCGGCAATCAGGATGCAGAAAGATTGCTTCTCACCTCGGCCCACTCGTCCGCGCAATTGGTGAAGTTGCGATAGCCCGAATCGGTTCGCATCCTCGATGACCATGACTGTGGCGTTCGGCACGTCGACTCCTACCTCGATCACCGTTGTGCTAACGAGTACGTCCGCTTCTCCTTTGCGAAAGGACTCCATCGCTTCCTCGCGCTGTTTGGCTTTCTGTTGTCCGTGAAGCAGTGCGACTCGGAACTCGGGAAAGACATCCGTTCTCATTCGTTCAAAGAGTTGCTCCGCTGCCTGGGCGAGCATCTTCTCGCTCTCTGAAACAAGGGGGCAGATGACATAAGCTTGTGCTCCTTCCTTCAGAAGCCTACGGACGCCTTCATAGACGGTTGCCCTGTCGCTTGGAAGCTTCCAGTGCGTTTTGATCGACTTGCGGCCGGGGGGCATTTCGTCTATCACGCTCAGATCGAGGTCGCCGTAAATGGTGAGCGTGAGGCTACGCGGGATTGGTGTTGCCGACATGACGAGCAGGTCCACGTTCTCAGCCCCTTTTGAGCGGAGTCCCGCTCTCTGGAGTACTCCAAATCTGTGCTGCTCATCGACGACTGCGAAACCAAGCCGCTTGAAGGAGACAGCTTCTTGAATCAGGGCATGGGTGCCAATGATGACATCAGCCTCTCCGGACTCGATTGCTTCATTTGCTTTGCGCTTGTCCTTTGCAGCTAGCCTTCCCACCAATAGGACGCACGACAGGCCAAGTTTTTCGAGCAGGCCGTGGATGGTGGCGTAGTGTTGTTCCGCGAGAATTTCAGTAGGAGCCATCAGTGCAGCCTGGTATCCAGACTTGACGGCAGCGATCATCGCCGCGGCAGCGACGAGCGTCTTGCCGCTCCCGACGTCGCCCTGCAGCAGCCTGTTCATTGGGTGCGGGCGACGCATGTCGCTGAATATCTCGCCGATGACTCGTTCCTGAGCAGACGTAAGACTGAACGGGAGTTGCGATGCGAGTTCTTTGACGATTGCATCGGAGGCGTTGAAGGAGATTCCTGTTCGGAGGCCCACTTCGCGATGCCTTGCAGCAAGCGCCAACTGAAGGTAAAAGAATTCTTCGAACACCAGACGGCGCCGCGCTTGAATGCGATCCTCTTCGGAGTCTGGAAAATGAATCTGCTCGAGCGCACGTTGCAAGGGCTGGAGTTTGTGTCGGTCCATCAACTTCTTTGGAAGCGCCTCTTCGAACGCCCGCAGATACGCGAGCCCACGGCGTACCGACCTGCGCACACTCTTCTGCGCAACACCTTCGCTTAGCGGGTAAATCGGAGTGATTCGCGCAAAGTCTTCGGGGTCGTCGTCTTCGTCGATCGTTTCCCATTCCGGAGTGCGAAGTTCGTAGCCCGAATTCCCTTCTTGGACCTGACCGTACGCGATAACTTCACCGGATTGCTTTTCGAGCTTCTGTTTTATCCAACGCTGATTGAACCAAATCAGGCCAATCGTGCCCGTGCCGTCGGAGATGGAAGCGCGAACAAGAGTGAGCCCACCGCCCGTTTTCTTCGCGTCGACTGTAAGCAGTCTCCCTTTTACAGAGACAAAGTCACCCGGCTTTGCTTCGCGAATCGGCAAGAATTTAGACCGGTCCTCGTACCGCCTCGGCAGGTAGTACACGAGATCACCAAGAGATGCAATGCCAAGCTTTGCGAGGATCTTCGCCATTGGCGGGCCGACGCCTTTGACGTACTGAACCTCGGTGTCCGCTGTGTACTTGTGCCCAACATCCGACATCAGGGGAATTATGCCTTCCTTCGCTGCAGTAGGGTGAAGAGCGCGTGAAGCACTATGACTGCGTGCAGCGAGACAATTGCTGTCGCTGAGATTGTTGGGTTTTCTTGCCTTGCAGTTGAAACGATGACTACCGCGGTTATCGCGAGGGTGGCTCGGAGCGCAAGCGAGAAGAAGTCGCGCTGGTTCAGTCGCCACAACTCTTCCTTTAACACTTGCTTCCAATAGAGCAATTGAGTGAGGAACAGCAAGGACTCCGTCGCCAAGATCAGCGTCACAATGTCGAGAGAGTCCGCTGACAGGAAGGCAAAATACACCGCTGACCGCAACAGAATGGAAGTGACTGTAACGATGAGCGGCAGTCGGATCGCGCCGCGATTCGCAAGGAGCGTGGATCCGAGCATCCCAAACCAACCGATACCGGAATGAAATGATAGCACGAGCCACGCTACCGTAACAGACACTGCGTATCTTTCCGCAACTTCTGAACTGATCAAAACAGTGATCGCCAATGCAATTGCAAAAAGTGACGAGATCAGCACGCCGCCTTCCACAATTCGCGAGACGCTCCTTTGCGCGGCATCGCGATGCGCAGACCAGTCTTGGGAACTGATTTTGAAGATGAGTGGCTGCAGCAGCGCGGCGACGCTGAGAAGGATAAACGAACGAAGCGGCGTGCCAACTCGGTAGGCCGCGAGAATGACCGGTGAGAGCGCGACGACTGTCCACCACGCGTCGAGCTGCATACTGAGATACGTTACTGCTCGATTCATCCAGAAGCCTAACACCGTGCGGGGGGCTAATGGCATAGAAGTCGCTCGCATGAGCGGCGCAGCCGCGACAGGAATCGACGCGACGACCAAGACCACGAACTCAAACAAAAACGGAAGCGCGACCGAGCGCTCGCCTGCACCCGACATCCACAGCGCTGCGCCGACGAGAAACGCCCCGCACGCGAGCGCACGCAATGCGGCGAGAGTCTTGTACTTCCCTGCTTCCGCGCACAGAGACCACAGTATCGCTTCGGCGATCCCGGCGGCAGCACCCAGCGCGAGCGCAACGAAGGAGTTCGCCAGCGACAAGTCGCCGAGTTGGGATGCAGGGTAACCCAAGACCGCGCAGAGCAGAACGCCGAAAAGAATCCACCAGAGCCACAGCGTACGCAGGGCGTCGGCGACAGGGCGACCCTCGCGCTGCGCCAAGACCACAACCTGTCGGTCGAGAGTCAGCGCGCAAAGCGAAAACCCCGCAGACCAAACCAGAGCGAACGAATAGAACGCGCCTGCTGCCCCCGGGCGCACCGGAAGCACAGCGACGCCGACCGCCATCATGGCGAGCGGGCGCATTCCATACCAAGCTGCGTTGAGAAGACCGTTCAAAGCGCGTCGAGAGAGGGACGGGCGAGGCGCGCACTTCGCCCCTTCACACCGGCGATTGCGACCGCTTGATCAATCGTGCGCCAAGACCAATCCCGGAAAATGCGAACCACACAACCTCGAGCAACAAGAATCCCCAGTCGCTGCCGATCCACGCCGCCCAACCCAACAGGCCCGCGCCGAAAACGTTGAGGATCAGATAGGGATACGAGTCGACCGCTAGCCTCTTCAACTGTGCGAGCCCAAAGGCCGCGAGGATCATGACGGCTCCGGCGAGTTGCAGCGCTTGCTCCATCGCCTCTTTTACCACCACGGAACGCCGCTAACGCCGAGCCAGCGAAAGCTCGCCGCCAGGCAACACCCACGCCGACCACGCGACAGGCACAAACGTCGTCGCGTCGGATTGCACGATGACCGCTGCTCCGTCCAAGCGCTCACCAATACGCAAACGCTCGCGCGCAACGATCGCCGCGCCGCCATCGGTCACCCCGATGACCGCGTCACCTTCCTCCGGCTCTTCCGCATAGAGCCCCATCTTCGGCGGGTCCACCTCCAGCCGCACGCGCAGCGTCACCCACTCCACAGCCGCGCCGTCGAGGCGAACCCCGTAGCGCGCCAGATGCTCCGCCTCGAATCGCTCCTCTACCGCAGTCTTCTCCTCGCCCGCGAACACCGGCACATTGATCTCGTGCGATTGCCCGCGATAGCGCAAATCCGCCGAAAGCGCGGTTCGGTCTGGCGCAGAAACGCGCGCGAGCGCACTATCGAGCAAACCCCCAAACCCCGATTCGAGATCAAACTCACGCCCCAGCACCGTGGTAGAAGCCTCCCCGATGTCGGGCGACGCGAGAAGACCCTCGGCCGAAAACACGCCGGGCCGCGCGGGAACCAACACCTCGGGCATCCCGAGCAAATCCGCGACGGCGCACGCATGCAGCCCCCCGGCGCCGCCGAAAGAAACCAGCGCGAAATCGGCGGGATCGTGACCGCGTTCCGAGGTAACCCGCCGAATGGCGCGAGCCATCTGCGCCTCCGCAAGTTCCGCTATGGCAAGCGCGAGATCCCCCGCCGAAACTCCGGCGCGCCCAGCGAGTTCTTCGAG
>JBGTLG010000038.1:0-62997 GCA_041744215.1 Fimbriimonadales bacterium
ACATAGTAATCGCGCGTTTTTCATGCGCGGTCGCGCGTCGGCGTCATTTGGTCGCGTGTCGAGGCGAAAAAGGCGCGTGCCACCGGCCCTGTGACGCGTGTCACAGCCGTTGTGACACGCGCCATCCTCCCGTCGCCGCCCGCGAGGGAGTTCGACCCGACCGATTCCCGGATCATCCTCGGCTTCAAAGGGCCCGGTTGTTGCCAAGATCGAGAGCGGTAGCATGGCGGGATGGAGTCTCTGCCTTCGCCGAATCCCGAAGCGGAAGCCCGCCGCCTGGCAGCCGAGTGGAGGCTGCAACTCGGTGAGGCGATGCGCGGCGGAATGTGTGCGCTCGTGCTTGCGGCTACCGCGGCAGATGGTGCTGAGGTCGTGCTGAAGATTCCAAAACGTGAGACGGAGGAGCGGCACGCGGCACAGTATCTGAGCGCATTCGCCGGGCACGGCGGCGTTCCAGTCTTGAAGGAAGACTCGGATACCGGCTCGGTTCTGATGCCGCGCCTGCGGCCGGGAACCGACCTCACAGGTGTCGACGAGCGCGAAGCAGTGGAGATTTGCGCCCGCCTCATTCTCCGCATTCGCTCCGCGCCCCAAATGGCGGCGCCACATCTGGAGACGTGGTTCTCTGCACTCGATCCGGCAGCTGACGATCCTCTTGTATCGCTTGCAGCGACCGTTTCCCGGCGGCTCCTCAGCACCGCCGACCGCGATTGTCTTTTGCACGCGGACCTGCACCATTTCAATATTCTTCGCTCCGGCGACGAATGGGTCGCAATCGATCCGAAAGTGATGCGCGGCGACCCGTCGTTCGAAACAAGCGCATTTATGCGTAACCCGATAGACAATGTGCCCGGCGCAGACGTGATGGCGGAACGCATCGCTCGGTTTTCGGAGACTCTCGGCGATCCGCCGGACCGCATCTGGGGCTGGGCGTTCGCTCAAACCGCGCTCAGCAGCGTATGGTCGCCGGGCACATCCGACTGGCGCGACGCTGCAGAAGCGATCTATGAAGCGGGCAGAGTCCTGGGCCTCGATTCTTGGTAAAGCGCGAGGCCGGGGCTCTTCAGTATCGACGCCTGTCGATGCGATCATCTCTGCCGGCCTAGCTTCGGTACACTCAGTCGATGATCACCATTCGCAGGTCGGCTGAGCGCGGCCACTTCGATTTTGGCTGGCTCAGCACCTACCACACGTTCTCGTTTGGCAACTACCGTGACCCCGACTGGATGGGTTTTCGGACGCTCCGAGTGCTGAACGAAGACTTCGTTCAACCGGGCCAAGGGTTTGGTGAGCACGGGCACCGCGATATGGAGATCGTGTCGTATGTCGTCTCCGGCGCTTTGCAGCACTGGGACGATATGGGCAATGGCTCGACGATCACACGCGGGCGGGTTCAGCGCATGACCGCAGGGCGCGGTGTCAAGCATGCAGAAAAGAACGGCTCCGAAAGCGAAGTGACGCACCTCATCCAGATTTGGATCATGCCCGAGTCTTACGGACTCGATCCTGGGTACGAAGAAAAGGATATCCCCGACGAAGCAAAGAAGAATGTGTTGAAACAGATCGCGGCGAGAGAGCCCGAAGCCGACGCGGTGAAAATCAATCAAGATGCTTCGATCTATGCGTCAATCCTCGATGGTGGCGTTTCCCTAACACCCACACTCAATCAAGGAAGACACGGATGGCTGCACCTGATCACTGGCGCGGTTTCGGTAAATGATGAAGACCTCAAGCCTGGGGATAGCGCGGGCATCAGCGACGAGAGCGAGATTCACATCCACGCAAAGGAACCGAGTGAGATACTCTTTTTCGATCTGTCTTAGCGCGCTGATTCTGCTCGGTTGCGACCCATCGCAGTCTGAAGCCATAGTGCAAACACCGCGCGTCGAATCTCTTCCGGCTGTCGATGCGCCCGAGCAGGACCCGCCGCCGCCGATCGGAGCGCTGGGCACTGCGGGCGACCCAACTGCGTGGAGTCCAGCGAGCGATTTCGGCAAGCCGATCAATCGAGACTTCGCGGGCATTACCTGCTTCCGTGGCAATGCGCAGCGCAATTACTACGGTGACGGGGCAATCCCTGCTGGCAACTTGCGCGTTCTTTGGCGCCTCCCGATTGGCTCCGTCGACGGATACTGGACGGGGATCGGTTGGACGGGCCAACCGCTCGCGATCGAGTGGCCCGAGCAAACACGAAAGTGGATGAACTTCACCGAGCAGCCTGGCCCGCGCACAGAGATTATCGTTGGCGCGCTCGACGGCCAAGTGCACTTTGTCGATGCGGACACCGGCAGGCGCAGTCGAAAGCCGCTCAAGATGCCTGCGCCTTATCCAGTCAAAGGAACTGTTACGGTCGATCCGCGTGGGTATCCGTTGCTGCTTGTCGGGCCAGGGATGAATCGTGGTCAAACCGGTTACCGCATTTTCTCGCTGATCGATTTCAAGGAGCTTTACAATATCAGAGGAATTGATTCAAGCGCGCCTCGAGGCTGGCCGGCGTTCGATGCAAACGGAATCGTGCTCCGCGACACGCTTCTCCAGGTCGGCGAGAACGGGATGTACTACCAAGTCACACTCAACTCGTCTTGGGATTCAGACACTGGCAACCTTAAGATCGATCCTGAGGTTCATAAGATCAGAGTGACCGCAGCAGGAATCGAAAGCAGCGTTTCGGTCTGGGGCGACTACGCGTACTTCGGCGACAATGTTGGTGGACTTTGGCGGATCGCCTTGGACTCCCCAAGCGAAGCCCAGAAGGTTGCCACTCTTGGCGATGACAGTGACAGCACAATCACGTTCGACAACAACGGCGCGTTCTATGTCGGCATCCAAGTAGATAAGCTCGCGGGCAGGGGTGGGAAAGGCAAGCTGTTCAAATTCGATGCGATGGGAATGAAACCGCTTTGGACTTACTCATTCACAGCAGGTTCGATAGCGAAAGTTGAGGGGAGGAACGCGATAAACGGAGGGGTGCTTTCAACCGTCGCGCTTTCGGTTGAGCACGACCTGGTTTATCTCACTACCACCCATCACCCTAGGATTGGCGGCGGATACCTAATCGCGTTGGAGCGGGAGACTGGGAAGACGCGCTGGCAAATGAAGATGCGGGGATATGGTTGGAGTTCGCCGCTCGTGCTTGGAGACCGAGTACTCGCAATCGACAGCGGCGGCAACGTGTTTGTTCGTGATGCGAGTACCGGTGATTCGCTACTGACCAATTCGGCGGGCGTTAAGATCGAGTCGATTGCGCTTGGCAGCACCGTCGAAGCATCGCCCATCGTTTGGCGAGAGAAAATCTACATCGGAGTGCGCGGTGGCGCGCTCATCTGTCTCGGTAACTGATAGGAGAAAGGAAATGATAAAGGGTGTTCACGCGATGTACTACTCACCTGTTGCGGCAGAATTGAGGTTGTTCTTTCGCGACGTTGTGAAAATGCCGTGCATCGACGCTGGCGAGGGATGGCTGATCGCCACAGCGCCGGAAGGCGAGCTTGGCTTTCATGAGGAAGACGAAACTAAGCCTGCGATATCGCTTTTCTGCGATGACATCCGTGCGACCGTCGCGGATCTCAAATCACGCGGGGTGGAGTTCTCGTCGGGGATCGAAGATCACGGCTACGGACTGGTGACGTTCTTCAAGGCGCCCGGCGATCTTGAGATACAGCTTTATCAGAAGAAATACTGACCCAGCAGTTTGCCTTTCAATTGGCCGCAAGAGTCGCTACGGTTTTGCGCCTGCTCGAATCCAGGACTCGATTTTCGCCGCGTCTCCAGACTTCATCGGGTTCCCAGGAGGCATTTGTGGTTTTGCCAGACCTTTTATGCGCCTCAAAAGCAGACTCTGAGCCGGCCGCCCAGCGATTACAGCCTTACCGCTGACGCCGCCCTTCATCACCGCCTCATGGGTGTCTAGCCTCAACCCGCCGGCAGGTGATCTAGCTCCGTGGCAAGACACGCACTGCGCCACCAATATTGGCCTCACAGACCCAAAGGTGTCGGTTGGCGTCTGAGGCGCGCCCGCGCCAATAAACAATGAGACGAACAAGAGCATAAAAGCCGGTCCGAGCGTACGCATGGTACACATCATACGCTCGAACCGACCCAGGAGTGCCGGCGAGTTTGCTACCGTCGAGAAGCGGAGGGCGTCGAATTGACGCTCGGGTTCGAAGTCAAGTTGGCCGCGTTCGTGCCGTCGGTGTTCATACGCCACACGTCAAAGTTACCTCCGCCAGCGTACGCTTGCCAAACGACGGCCTGGGAGTTTGATGTGAACTTGGGCGCCCAGTTTGGGCCACCGTTATCGGTGAACTGCGTCGGATCTGTGCCGTCCAGATTCATGATCCAGACGTCGAAGTTGCCACCCTCGTCCGAAATGTACGCGATCTTTCCATTGTTAGGACTTATAGCGGGGAAGTAGTTGTATCCACCGGTGTTTGTGAGTTGTGTTAAACCGATTTCCGTGCCACCGGCGTTGATCCTGTAAATCTCATAGTTGCCGGATCGATTGCTGCCAAAGTAGATGAGATTTCCATGACCCCAAAACGGTGCGGAGTTGTCTGCTGACACACTCGTTAGCCGGATCACGTTCGAACCATCGCTGTTCATCTGGTAAAGGTGATTCTGGTCGCCTTGATGGCTTACCCAAACGATCTTTGTGCCGTCTGGGCTCCAGCAAGGTTGGCGATCATCCGATCCGCTCACAGTCAACCTCTGGACATTCGAACCATCAAAGTTCATCACGTATATCTCGAAGTTCCCATCGCGGTCGCTCACGAACACAATATGCTCGCCGTCGGGGCTAAGCATTGCCTCTTTGTCGTCGAAACCGTTGGTTGTGATTTGAGAAAGATCGCCACCAGTAAAGTTCATCACGAATATCTCGTTATCTCCGTCTCGATCCGAGACGAAGACAATCTTCGTGGGCTTGATTCCGACGCAGGCCGCACCTATGGCTATGGCCGCTGCTGCCAGCGCGATTGCGAGTTTCGCTTTCATCCGGTCCTCCAGGTACCCGCGCAGGGCCGCTGCCCCGCAAATTTACGGTTAATCCTGTTATGGCCTTATGAAGCGCTTTCCTCAGTCCAAAGCCGCTCAAACTCCCCCACAAGACCGTCCAGCACAGCAAATCCCCCGTCCCAGAAGGCCGGATCCTGCAGATCCACGCCGACCACGTCCATCTGCTCTTGCGGGGTCACGGAGCCACCCAGCGACAGCATCCGGTTGTACTTTTCCGCAAACTCGGGACCCTCCACTTTGGCGCGCTGATACAGCGAGAGGACGAGCAGCTCGCCGAAAGAGTAGGCGTAAACATAAAACGGCACGGCGAAGAAGTGGCTGACGTACCCCCACCAGCACTTGTGCTGCTCACCGAGTTTGACGGAACTCCCGAACATCTCCTGCACGGTCTCTTGCCAAACATCTCCGAACTCGTCTGCCGAGAGTTCACCTTGCTCTCTCCGCATTGTGTGGCACTTTTGCTCGAATCGAAACATTGCCGCCTGCCGGAAGATCGTCGCGAAAATCCCTTCTATCTTTTCTGCATACAAGGCAAGCTTATCTTTCGGGTCTGCCTTTTCTACGAGCGATTCGAAAACAAGCATCTCTGCAAAGGTGCTCGCGAGCTCAGCCATAGGAAGTGTGGGCTGGTAGTTGAAGAGAGTCTGCTTCTTCGAGAGGCTGGCGTGGACTCCGTGGCCGAGTTCGTGCGCAAGAGTCATAACGTCATCCATCTTGTTCATGTATGACATCAGCATAACTGGGTGCGTATCTGGTGTGTTACCACTGCAAAATGCACCACCAGTCTTTCCGGCCCTCGGCTCGGCGTCAATCCAATTCTTGGCGAAGAACTCCTCTGCTAAGTAGCGCAGCTCAGTTGAGAATCTTCCAAATGCGTCAAGGACCATAGACTTCGCCCTGTCCCATTCAACCGTTTCTTTAGTGTCGAACAGAGGGGCATAGCGGTCGATATGTGTAAGTTCGGGCAACTTGAGGATTTGCCTTTTCAGGTTATAGAACCTCTCGACCAGGCGGTAGTTTGCAGCGCACTTCCCGACCACCAACTCCACAGTCTCGGGATCGAGCTCGTTGGCTAGATGGCGGTGCGCGTCGGGGGTCGGAAAGCCCCTCAAATCGTCGTCGATCTTCCGGTCCTGGAGCAGCGTGTTGAAAGTGAAGGTAATCACGCGCTGCAGATCGAGCAATCCCTGAGAGAAGGCGTCCGCTGCAGCTTGACGAAGCGCGCGATTTGGCGATCGCAACAAGTCAAGCACTTCGGTCTGCGTCAAATCCTCGATCTCATCGCTTCCCGGTCTCTTCAGTTTGAAGACGTGATTGGACGTGATCTCGTCGTGGAGGCGGACCCATGCGCGCGTTCCAACGTTTGCAGTCTTCTCAAGAATCACCTCTTCCTTCTCAGATAAACGGTATGGCGACATAAGCCTCGCTTTCTGCAAGTAGTGGCTGTAAGCACTTAGCACGGGATCCGCGAGCAGTCGATCCGCAACGCCTGTCGGCAGCGCCTGTATCTCCAGCTCAAAGAACATCATCTTCACTTGAAGTTCACTTGCCCACTCCATCGCTTTCTGGAGAAATGCTCCAAGTTTAGGATCACCGGTATTCGTTGAAAACACGAGATAGGCAAAGTCGATGACTTTGCTTAGCTCGTTGTAGATCGCCTCGGCCTCGCGCGTCGCTTCGAGTAAGAGTTGCGCCGAAACTTGGGAAGTGTTGATTCGGTCACGGTAGCTTTCGGCAAACCGATCTGCCTGTTGGTGAAGCGCTGCTATTGACGCTTCAATCTTGGGATCATCAACGCCAGAAAAGAGTGCGGATAGGTCCCATCGGACCTGCGGGTAGTCGGGTGCGGCTGTAGTGGTCATGAGAAGTTGCTGGCGCCCTCGGAGGGATTCGAACCCCCGACGCCCGCCTTAGGACGGCGGCGCTCTATCCCCTGAGCTACGAGGGCGGGGCAAAGAGGATACCCGCCGAGGCTTACTTTGCCTCGGCTTTTGTTGCAGGCTTGTGGGGTTCGCGAGTGTTGATTACGCCTTGCTCAAGTCTGCGCTTTTGGCGGAGCAACATCGCTTCCCGCGCCATTTCCAGGTGGTACAGAGCCTGGGCGTTCTCCTCGCACGCAAGGTCGCGGCCTTGAAAGTCGAGCAGCTTCTGGACGAGTACTTCTATCACGTCCTCCACTCGGCATCCGTTGACCCCGACTTCGGGCACCGGGCCGTGTTGAAACGTGATCTTGATGTACGGTGTCTCAATCTCCGCGTCCGTCCCGTCCATGCTTCTAAATTTCTCCATGTTTTCGCTCATTTGTCTACTCCTGCCGATCTTCTTGTTTGCATATTAGACCATAACCTCAGTCTCGCTGTGGCGGTACATAATAAGCCTTACGCCGCCTTTTGTGTCCATGAGCCCAGAGCCGAACCTCAACCTGTCCGACGACCAAATCCGGGACTACCGCGAGAACGGCTATCTCACGATTGAGTCTTTCACAACCGTCGCGGAACTTGAGTGGATGCGAGAGATTTATGATCGGCTGTTTTCTGAGCGCGCTGGGCGCGAACGAGGTGACGAATTCGACCTTGCGGGCCCTGACATCGACGGTGAGGTCCAGCGGCTTCCTCAAATCTTATCGCCATCCAATCATGCGCCGAAACTCAAGGAAACACTCGCGTTTGCGAATGCGGATGCTATCGCGAAGCAAATCCTCGGGGAGTGCGGCAGTTGCGCCGGCGACCACGCAATTCTCAAGCCTGCTCGATATGGTTCAGAGACGCCCTGGCATCAGGACGAAGCCTACTGGGATCCGTCGCTCGACTATGATTCCTTCAGCGTCTGGATTCCCCTTGATGGCGCGACGATCGAGAGCGGTTGCTTGCACTTTGTTCCGGGCAGCCATCTTGGAGAGGTATGTGAACACCGCCCGATCGGCGGTGACCCGTGCGTCCACGGGTTAGAAGCTGTAGAGCCAACCGTCACAGGGGCCATTCCGTGCCCCCTCGCCCCTGGCTCGGCCACGATCCACCATAATCGTACGCTACACTATGCGGGTCCAAATCATACGGATCAGCATCGCCGCGCTTACATACTCATGTGTGGGTCTCAGGCAACACCGAGAGCGACTCCACGATCGTTCCCGTGGAAAGAGATTCAAAAAACGGAGCGGGCAAGGCGAGCCCAGTCCGCGCAACAAAAGGAGAGCAAGAATGAAAATTGACATCGTCGAAGTGCCTCGGCAAAACGTTGTATTCGGTCGGGCTACGTGCAGCCACTCGGAGATCGGGCCCACGCTGATGCAGGTACTTCCCAGCGTGGCGAATCAGTTGGAGCGCGCAGGCGCAGAAATGGCTGGGCCACCCTTCTGCCGTTACACAGCTTGGCGCGAGAACGATTGCGACATTGAAGGCGGCTGTCCGGTGATTGGAGAGGTTCAGGAAGGCGGGGAAGTGTTCGTAGGTACTCTCGGAGGGATGCGAGCCGTAATGGGCGAGTACAACGGGCCGTACGAGGGCCTCGGTGGCGCGCACGAGGCGATCAGAGCGTATATCGCAGAAAACGGCTTCGAAGCGAACGATGCGCCGTTCGAAATCTATATGACAGATCCAGAAGAAGAACCCGACCCCTCGAAATGGATCACGCACGTGTACTGGCCGATCGCCTAAACAAACTAGCTAAGTTGTGAGTGCCGAAAGCAGTCGGTGGTGTGGTCGTTAACCATCCCGATTGCTTGCATTAATGCATAACAAACTGTCGACCCAACGAACTTGAACCCTCGCGCTTTGAGTGCTTTGCTCATGGAATCTGACTCGGTCGTTCGTGCTGGAAGGTCGGCGAGTCTTGTCCACCTGTTTTGAATCGACCTGCCATCCGTGAACTGCCAGAGGTACGTGTCGAAGGAACCAAACTCACTCTGCAATTCCAGCACCAACTGCGCATTGATGACTGTGGAGATGATCTTCCCGCGGTGGCGAACGATGCTCGCATCTCCGACGAGCCGCTCGACGTCCGACTCCGTAAACTTCGCAACAAGCCTGGGATCAAATCTGGCAAAGGCTTCACGGTAGCCGTCGCGCTTTCTCAAAATCGTGTCCCAACTCAGCCCAGCTTGCGCGCCTTCGAGCGTAAGCATTTCAAACAAGTGAGCATCATCATGCGACGGCACTCCCCACTCAGTATCGTGATACTCAATGGCGGCGGCGTTAGATGCCCAAGCGCATCGTATCATCTTATACCGGCAGCACGAAGGGAATGCCCACTGTTTCGCAAGTGGTGCTCAAGACTAAAGATCTCATTGATCTCTTGACTCGTGAGGCGCGAAGCAACGTCGGGATCGTTTGCAATCTCGGACTTGAAGTCTGCACCATCCCACGCATTCGCAGCGTTGCGCTGAGCAACTTTGTACGCGTCTTCGCGCAACATGCCTTTCCCGATCAAGGCCACCATCACGTGCTCGCTGAACACAAGCTGCCCCATTTTTTCGAGATTCTGTCGCATGTTATC
The DNA here is from genome assembly GCA_041744215.1 of Fimbriimonadales bacterium. Classification (GTDB taxonomy): domain Bacteria; phylum Armatimonadota; class Fimbriimonadia; order Fimbriimonadales; family ATM1; genus JAHCHL01. Next base: position 9,505 of record JBGTLG010000038.1, read on the forward strand.
GGGGAACACGATCAATCCGCTGAGAATCGTGGTCATGCGATTCAACATAAAATCAAGTAGTTGGCAAGAGTCGGGGAAGACGATTCGCTCAATGGACGAGTTTGTGAGATCGCGCTCATGCCATGTTGCGACGCTCTCCATCATCGCGTGCGCATTTCCGCGCAGCACTCTCGCCAGCCCGCAGACTGTCTCACTGTTCCAGGGGTTGCGTTTGTGCGGCATGGCACTTGATCCGGTCTGCCCCGAGTGAAATGCTTCCTGAACCTCCTGGATCTCCGTGCGCTGCAGATTTCTGAGCTCCGTCGCATATCTTTCTAACGACGCTCCCACGAGCGCCAACGTCATCATGAGGCTTGCGTGACGGTCGCGGTTGATGATCTGGGTGCTTACAGGATCCGCTGCTAATCCTAGCAATTCGCAGACTCGCGCCTCCACCGCAGGATCCGTGTGTGCATGGATTCCTACGGCGCCACTTACCTTTCCGACGCTAATGTCATCTTTGCATTGGCGAATTCGCTCGATGTCACGACGCACCTCTGCGTACCATCCCGCAAGCTTGAACCCGAAAGTGATCGGTTCGGCGTGAATGCCGTGCGTACGACCTATCGCAGGCGTCTCGGCATGATCAATCGCCAGTCGTTTGATCTGGCTGCACAACTTCTCAGCACTATCAACAACAACGTCGCACGAATCCCTAAGCATCATCCCGAGCGCAGTGTCAATGACATCATAAGAAGTTACACCGAAGTGGACGTACTTCCCATCCTCCCCGACGTTTTCTGCGACGTTGCGAACGAACGCCATCAAATCGTGTCGCGTCTCTTTCTCGATTTCGTCGCACCTGGCCAAATCGAAGCGCGCGCGTTCAACTATCGCGGCATACGCTGCTGTTGGGATGTTGCCAGCCTCCGAATGGGCTCGGCAGATTGCAAGCTCGACTTCTAGCCACTTGCCATACTTCGATTCACGACTCCATATGGCCGTCATCGCGGGTGTACAGTACCGATCTATCATGGACCGTACAGCGTACCCCGCGAGCTACAAAGTGCCCATCTCTCGGAGACAGAACTCGGATGGGAGCTCTTTAAAATCGAATGTGAAATTTGGGCTGTCAGGGCTACACTCGCCGAGAAAGTTTTCGTCAGCATCCAATATTGCGACAGGCTGGGAACCTGATACCCACCACGCATGAACATCTGACTGGTCATCTCCCGAATCAACGTGTGTAATCCGAATTGTGAAAATCTCAGGGTTTGCGATCACCGTGTAGTTCTTTGTTTGGTCATAAGCTGCGCGGTCCTCGGCGGCCATGAGACGCTGCTCAGCCAACGACAATCGCTCAGGCATCTCGATCCAAGCCTTACCGTAGACGACCTTCAGGCTTCTCGGACCCATGTAGAAGACGCGCGTCGTCAGCAGCGATCGTGCAACTGCCGCCATCGCATCAACGTACAGTTCCTGTGCGCCGAGGGGCAGAGTGTCTGATGCGGCAAACAGCGTCTTAATGTCAACGTTTGCGGCGGTCCTCCCGGCTCCACGACTCTTCCACGATCCATCAATGTTGACCGAGGCCTTTCGAATAGCTCGGGCGTAGTTCTGGCGGACGGTGACGATTCGAAGGCCTTGTGACTCGGCGACCTCCGACAACTCTCGTCCTAGCCAGTGATGCTGATACAGCGTGTCTCTTAAGAGCGGCTCGTCGATGCCCTCGATAAGCTTGGCAATCGCCAGAGGAGACTCCGGCCTGTCAGAAGTGCCGCTCACCTTAGCACCGGCGCACGCTGCCAGAGCGGCAATCTCCCCCCGCTTGCGGTCATTCGTCGTTTTGGAGATTAAGTTGGCACCTTCGGCATCGAGAACCTCCCTCGCAGCAACGGTCAGCGCTCCCAGGTCTGTCCCGTAAGTGTTAGCGATAAGGCGTAGCGCGTTGGCGTGCTGCCGCAAAAGCAGTTCCGAGGGTTCCAATTTATCTAGTCTCCTATCTTCCGACGTCCCGGCGGTAGTGCCAGTTCTCGTTGAATCTGCCGTCAATTGTTCCATAGACAAGATCTGCTGCCTCTGAGGTACTCGACCCGAGGGCGGTTACGTTTAGGACGCGTCCGCCCGAACTGACGATTCGAGACCCGTCATAGGAAGTTCCTGCATGATAGATTATCACGTTTTCACAATCTTGAGTCGAAGGGACGGGTATTGAACGCGTGTACTCTCCCGGATACCCTGGAGCTGACAGGACGACGGTCACCGCAGTCTCGGCGGCCACCTCCAGCTTAGGGAGCGCGCCACCGGTGGCTGCCGCCATCAAGACCGCAGCGAGATCGCTCTTGATCCGAGGCAAAGTCGCCTGAGTTTCAGGATCTCCGAACCTGGCGTTGTACTCTAATGCGCGAGGGCCGTCTTCCGTGACCATCAAACCTGCGTAGAGCGTGCCGATGTAGGGTGTGCCTCGTGCCGCGAACTCCCGCAGGATCGGAGATATGAACAGATTCGCCCAACTAGTGAAAGTGGACTCGTCAATCCCTGGAGCCGGGGAAACCGCCCCCATGCCGCCAGTGTTGGGTCCCCTGCCTCCATCGAGCGCTGCCTTGTAGTCCTGTGCGCTCGGCAGAACGCAATACTGTTCACCGCTACAAATCGCGATTAGGCTGACCTCGTTCCCGCGTAGCCGTTCTTCGACGAGAATCACCTCTCCCGCTACGCCGAACTCGCGTCCGACGAGCATCCCGTGGGCTGCCCTGATCGCTTCCTCGGCTCCCTCGGGAACTACCACACCCTTGCCGAGCGCCTCGCCGCTCACCTTCACAACTACCTCGCGCCCCGCCGCAGACTCCTTCTCGATATACTCCTTAGCCGCCCCAAAGTCGCTGAAGGTCGCGTAACCACCGGTTGGCACGCCGCACTCCTCCATCATCTGTTTGGCAACCGCCTTGCTGCCTTCAATCTGGGCACACACTGCGCTCGGGCCATAGACGGCGACCCCCTCGGCGCGGAGCCGATCGGCCATGCCTGCGATCAGCGGCCGCTCTGGCCCAAAAACAACGAGATCGATGTTATCGTCACGGCAGATCGCGGTTAGATGGTCTCCGTCTACCAGCGATCCTTCGCGAAGCGTAGCGACTGACGCGATGCCTGGGTTCCCTGGGACCGCAAACACCTCGGCCGTCTGGGCGAGCTTCCAGCAGAGCGCGTGTTCGCGCCCACCTGAGCCCACAACCAGCACCTTCATTCGTGGCCTCGATCCCAGTTTGTAAACAGCGTGTGGGCCGGAACAAAAGCTAAGTGAACCATCCTCGACGGGCCATTTCGGTTCTTTGCCACATTCACTTCGACGTCGACCGGTTTTCGGGTGTCGAGCGGTACCCTGACCCCTTCTTCGCTGTCGCCGCGTGCGTAATAGTCCTCTCGGAAGAGCAGCATGACGACATCCGCGTCCGCTTCAATGGATCCAGATTCCCGCAAGTCGCTCATGATCGGGCGCTTGTCGGGTCGCGATTCGACGAGCCGCGATAACTGTGAGAGGGCGAGAATCGGAACATCCAGTTCTTTTGCGAAGTTCTTCAGCGATCGCGCAATCTCTGAAATCTGTTGCGCGCGATTCTCTCGAGGGTTCGGCGCGCGCATGAGTTGCAGGTAATCAACTACAACTAATGCGAGGTTTCCATTCCGTGCCTTAAGCCGTCGGCACTTAGCACGCATATCGAATGGACTGAGGTCGGATGTATCATCGATGTAAATGTTTAGGTTGAATAGCCGCTCGACGCCTTGCACCAGATTCTGATACTCATCTTCAGGAATGCGGTTTCGCTTCAAGACGTTGGAGTCAACGCGGCCATGTGTGCAAACCAAACGTCGCGTCAGCTCTATTGCCGACATCTCCATACTAAAGATCGCGACTGTTCCAGCATTCTTGCGCGCTGCGTTGACGGCGAAGGACAGAGCCAAGGAGGTCTTGCCTACTGCGGGGCGGGCAGCAAGGATGACGAGGTTGCCTGGATAAAATCCGGTCAATGTTTCATCTAACTCGTGAAAACCTGTACTTAGTCCGTGCAGGGCCTCGCCGGTTTCCAGCACACGGTCAATCTCTGTGAACACCTGGTTTGCTAACTCGTTGATCCCAACGAAATCGTTACCGATTCGCCGCTGAGCTACGTCAAAAACTGCCTTCTCGGAGAGGTCGACTTTTACGCGTACGTCCTTTTCGGGATCGTGGACTATTTTTACGATCTCTTGGCCAGCGTTCTGCAAACCACGAAGTGTTGCAAGGTCAATGACAATCTGTGCGTAGTACTCTGCATTTGACGCAGTAGGCACTGCTTCGCCCAATTGCATAAGATATTGTGCGCCGCCAATCTTGTCGAGTGCGTTCCTTGCCTCCAATTCTGCTTTCACGGTAACTGCATCGACCTGCCGCATGCTGTTGGCGACACCCAGCATCGCCCGAAAAATCTCGCGGTGGATGGGACTGTAAAAGTCGGATTCGGTTAAGCGTACAAGAAGTTGCCCAGCAGCTTCTTCACTCATCATCATTGAGCCGAGTGCGGCCGCCTCCGCTTGTTCATCGTGCGGAGGAAGGCGGTCATAAAGCCCGCCTGAGAAAGAATCTGTTGCCACGCCGTAACTATTCGGCGTCGGCGTTCGTTTCTACTTCTTTTTCTTGAGCAGATTCACTCGAAACTTGCGGCTCCACAGGTGCTGCCTCTGTCTCGACTTCGTCCATGTCCTCGAGTCGCTCAACCGGGATCTCTATGCCGAGGTTGCCCTCTTCATCGGCTACTTCGAGTTTGATGGCAGCGTCAACCGTTCGATGCAGATCGAGAGAGACGTCGTAGACACCTATTCGCTTAATCGGATGCATTAGCAGGACGGCTCTCTTATCGACGTCTACTGCCAGGGTTTCCTTGATTCCATCTGCTATGTCGGCTGAGGTGATCGCGCCAAACAACTTCGGTGAGCCTTTCGCGGTCTTCCCAACCAGTCGGATCGTCTTTCCGCTGATCTTTTCGGCGAGAGCAACCGCGCCAGCTTTGGTTGACTCTAACTCCGCAACAAGCTTGGCGTTCTGCCTCTCGAGGAGGGCGATCGTGCCTTTCGTCGCCGGCACTGCAATACCGCGAGGGAAAAGGAAGTTGCGCGCGAAACCGTCTGCAACATTCACCACCTGCCCTTCTTTGCCAACTTTTGGCAGGGTCTGATTCAAAATCACTTTCATCTTCTTATCGCCTCACGCCAACGCCAATGAGGGCGCCATTCGCCCCAAACAGGTCGTTAACTCCGAAGTAGGTGTACCATCCCTGGGTCAGCCCGATGCGAGCCCGGATGTCGAACTGGAGGCTGTTCGGGTCGAACAAATCCCCGCTAACCGAAACCCCCGGGAGGACGCGCCAGTCTACCCCAACACCCGGCTTAGAGGCGAAGATTCCGTACCGTAGGTCGCCGTACCTCAGTGAGTTCCCGTATTGGAGCGTCAGCCTGTTCGACTCCGTTGCGTCATACACGCCACCAAAAACGAACGAGTCGTGCGTCAGTGGGTAACGAACAGAAACATCCGTTTGGAACGCGCCCTTCGTCAGGTTTCTGCCTGTCTCAAGCCCAAGACTTGGGCTGGGCAGTTTGAGGTCCTGCGGAAGCCGGTCGACGAAGTCACTGACTTTGGAGAGAAGCTTTCTGGCTTCGTCGGCTATCTGCTGTGCGCTGTCGGCGAGCGCGATTGCTTTGTGACTGACGACTGCGCCATCGGCGGTGATCTTCTCGGCATTTTCGGCGATCTTCGTGCCGGTCCGCGTTATGTCCTCCACGTTTCGCATCGTCGTGTCGATCGCAGCCCTTAAGCTTGGGTCAGAAACGAGCGCGCCCATCTCGGCCACCATCTGCTCGGCGCTGGACGCGGTTTGAGAAAGCGTCGAGAGCAGTAGCGCGACCTCCTCTCGTAATCCCGGGTCGCCGATCATTTCGGTCATTACGGCGATCCCTTTTCGCATATCCTCGACCGCGAGGGATGCGTTTACGAGCGCGCTTCTAAGGGTCCCGCGGTTCTCCGCGATCAGCCCACGAGCGTCGGACATTATCAGGCCAACCTGCTTGATCGTCGTCTCGGTGGTCGCGAGAAGCGAATCCAATCGTGACCTCAAACCGTCGTCACCGAGCAAGTCGCGAATTGCCTCGAGATTATCGTTCAGCGCGGCAAGGGTCCTGTCGCCCTCCGGGAGGAGTGTCTGAAGAAGCCCTGCTTTCATCCCGCGCAGAGTGCCACCGACCGCTTTCTTGCCTGATTCAGTTCCTCTTTCCGAGACGATGTCAACACGCTGCTCCCCAATGCTTAGTAGGCTTGTAGGGATGAGAACAATTGCGTCATCCGGAACGAAAGTACCCGGGACGACATCGAGCCTCATTCGCGCGCTCCCGGGACCCAACAGGGACACTTCCTCAATAGTGCCCACTTTGACGCCTGCCATCGTCACAATTGCGCCTGGCTGAATGTTGCCCGCGTCGGCGAACTCCGCGTAGTAGGTGTCCCCCGGCTTTGCAAAGAGGCTGCTCCCGATGAGACTGTAGCCGACAACCACGAGGGCCACGAAAAGTACGACGAACAACCCAACTTTCAGCGCTGACTGCATTCTCGGCTCCTTGCTAGTAAAGACAGTCTACTAGGGCAGAAGGAAGCGAGCGGTGCTCGATGGAATTTTTGGCGGGTACCACCTTCTATCGCACCGCTCGCTCGCTTCGTACGCCTATCTGCCGGCCAACTCAGCTGCTTTCTTCTTGATTGCGTCAGTCTTTCCGTGCTTCGACAGCACGCTCAGGGAAGCTTTCGGCATCGGATCGCAGAACTTCTCCACACACTCAAGCGCCAACTCGACTTCTTTGTTGTCACTTGATGCCAGCGAAGCATAAGGCACGCCAACTTTTCCCTTGATCGAGGTGGTGCTCGTCCGAAGTTTTGTGAGAAAGCCAAGGGCGCCCATCCGGGTATCGCCGTCAGCCGCCAGGAACATCACAGAGAACAACCGAGTCAAGTGTTCCATGTCCTCGGCTTCGCCCGACGAGACAAGATCGCTAAGTTCCTTAGGAACGCGCTCCATCCACGCTCGCATCGCTTTCGCATGCTTTTGCGACATCGTCGCGGCGAACCACGCAAACGAATTGTTCTCTGCGAATGGGGATGCCAGGAGCGAAGGGTCAAACAGCTTCGCATTGGACAGATCGCTGTCGGCGAGTCCGCCGAGCGACGCGACGTCGAACAGCCCATTCACGTATCGGCTTGTCGAGACTGGAGGGATCAGCCGCTTGTTAATGTCCGAGAGGGACGCCTTGTCTGTATAGATCCACGTCCTTGCCTGCATCCAAGGACCTCGGAATCGCGACCGCTCGGTCAAGTCCATGAGTCCTCGCAACACCGGATCAGGGTTGTAGTAAGGGTAGTACTTGACGCCTTCCTCCGGTTCTTTCATATCCATGTTGACGCAGTGGGTCATCACGTCCATTTGCTCTAGTTCGTGAAAGTCGATCCCTGCGATCGGGCCGAGGAAGTTGTGCTTGAAGCTAAGGTAGCTTGACATCAACTGGTAGCCGCTTCGATCCGGAGCGAAAAGCGTACCGGACGGAATCACGAATTCAGAGCCACACTGCACATCGCCGAGGAGGGATGGGTTGCCTGGGAACTTCAGGCTGTTCATGTCTTCTCCGCGAAGCGTCGCGCCTTCGAACATGTTGCGAATCTGGTTGATTCCTAACCCTGATCTCGCCATGATGTTGGTCGTGAACTCGGACCCGTATTGATCGGTCGCGTCGCGCAGGTACCTGGTGAAGTCAGCCTGATACTGAAGTTTCGGAGAATAGGCTTTCCACGGCAGAGTTAGTCCGCCGACACCGAGCTTGTTCTTGTATTCGTCAGTAAAGCTGACACCTCCGAGGGTGTACGTAATCGGATCGTCCGTGCCTTTGTCGAATGCAGTTGCGTCAGGGATGTATCGCTCTGAAATCAGCGGATTCAATCGCGGAACCTGCCAATCCCCCATCGGGAGAATCACGGTGCCGATCGTGGTGGTGGTGGTGTCATTCAGGGACGGGTATCTGATCTCCTTCTGCAAATCGTACTGCATCTCATAGCGGTAAACGTCAAACCCGTATCCGCGAGTCGTCCAGCCATTCGCACGAAGGTCGAGCGAGGGATTGATTCGGTGGCTGCGCGCCGCAAGCGCCGTCGACAGAGCTTTATTGCCGGTGTGCCAATGGGAACTTGCGGACGATGACCCATAGATCGTCGACGCTGGGCCGGTAAGCACTTCAACCTTCTCAAGTGCCTCCAAAGTCAAGAGAGGGTCGGGAGGATTGACAAGAATCCCGTCCAGTCGAATATCAGGAGTGGGCATTCCGGGCCGCAAGGTGATCATTGGCCCGGGCACGCTCTCTCTCGTCACTGTCCCATAAACCTGGCTTACAGCCTTGTACTTAACCAGCGCGTCGACCACTTTCGAGGGGTCAGACCCGTGCGGGATACGCTCAATCAGTTCACCGCTTATCATGGTTACGTTCGCGGGGCCAAATGGCTCGCGCAGTCCAACCGGCGCGACGGCGAGAATGCAAAGACTCAAATGCAACATATCGTTCTTCCCTCCAAAGAGCTTCAAGCATTGTACAGGATGAATCATCAGATTGCCCATTCAAGCACGCGGAGCTACGCAGCTCTGCGCCTTTTTTCAGCCCGGGTTGTTGGTTCGCGGTTGGTTGACTTTAACGCCGCTTGCGGCCTATCGCCAGATGACTACCAGGGAACCGAACGCTGAGACCGGCTCACATTTTCCGCCAGGAGCGCAGGGAGTGGCCACAAGAAAAAACGGAGGTCACAACGGCGAAACCCGAAGAGGTGGCGCCTGTCGCTCAATCTGAGGCCGAATCAACTAACCATGACCAACCTATCGCAAGACTTGCTTCGCTATGATCATCCGCTGAATCTCGCTCGCTCCCTCGCCGATCTCTGTCAACTTTGCGTCGCGCCAAAGCTTCTCGATCAAATAGTCAAACGTCATACCGCGTCCGCCATGAACCTGCAGCATCCGATTCGTCACATTTCGCGCCGCCTCGCTCGCAAACAACTTGCAATACGACGCCTCCTTAACAATCGACATACCCTGGTCATACATCCAAGCCGCCTTGTGGACGAGCAAACGCGCGGCCTCCACCTCCATCGCGCTGTCCGCAATGAGATTCTGAACAGACTGCATATCTGCGAGACGTCGATTGAACTGTTCGCGCTCCTTGCTGTATTCGATCCCGGCTTCGAGAGCTTTCTCTGCGATGCCGAGTGCCATGGCCCCAATCCCAACTCGTCCCCGAAACAGCAATCCTGTCACGTCTTCAAACGAACCTGGGGTGTGCCAGGCGACTGCATCGTTCATTTTGAAACGCAGCGTGTACGAAGCGGAAACACCCGTCGTCGGTATGCGCCCAAGGTCTTCAAATCCAGGCTGATCCTTCTCCATGAGAAAACCGCTCAGGTTCTTCTCATCGACCCGCGCGATGATGATGAACAGCTTCGCGAATCCGCCGTTCGTTATGAACATCTTTTCGCCGTTCAGGTGAAAGTAGCCCGGGCGGTCAGGAATTGGCGTGGCTGTTGTTTTAACCCGTCGTGCATCGCTCCCAGCATCGGGCTCAGTCAATCCCCACGCGAGAGGGATGTCGCCAGACAAAACTCCAGGAAGATACTTAGCGCGCTGAGCTTCGTCCGCAAAGAGTTCGAAGTGGGCAACGCAAAGCGCATTAATCGCTGCGACGTTCATTGCGAGAGCGGGATCGCCCTTTGCGACTATTCGGCACATCTCCGCATAAGTCGCACACGAGTATCCGCGCCCGCCGAGCTCCTTTGGAAGCACGCACGAGGTCACGCCCAATTCGGCGGTACGCTTCCAAATGTTGTCAGGGAAAGTCGACTTCTCCCAAGCTCGGGTGCAGGGTGCGACTTCGGCGTCAACCCACTCGCTAACCGTCTTCAAAAACTTGCTCTCTTCTTCGGTGAAGTTCAAAATCATTGGAGATTTCCTTGGAACGCCGCGCCGTTGCGGCCGCCCGCAATGATACATGAATCTATCGGTCGACGCCTACAACGAAGCCCACCAAGGCTGGATCGGGAGGCACAGACTGAATCTGAATGTCGTCCACACGCCCTGGACCGGCCCTGAGCCGGTCGATCAACTCATCGAAGACCTGGCGCTCTTCCACCTGAACCATCAACTCGACGGCGCCGTCGCGGCGATTCCACACCTCGCCGCCGATACCGCGATTTGAAGCTTCATGGAGTGCGAAATTTCGGAATCCGACACCTTGCACTCGGCCGCGAACCACAACGCGAGCAGCGATCACACCGCAGAGTATGACTCTCTGCTGCGAAGAACTTCACCCCGAATCCACCCGCGCAATTCTCCGCAGAGCTCTTCATTGAGGTCTAGGTTGAAAAGTGCTCCGAGATCCGGCTCTACGGAGCTGTGCGCGGACTGGTTGGTAAACCCTGCTTGGTGTGCGATGCCGTTCGCGACGTTTAGAATCCGCGCCGCATCCTGATTGGACTCGGCTTCCGCCGGGTTTCGGTGATGCGTTATTGCGTCGACTATCCGGTCGCCGAGTCGCCACTGCCGCGCCATAACGCCGCCAATGTCAGTTGAGTCGAAGCCAAGCACCGAAACCTCGGCTCTAACTTCGTCAATGTCGTGCTGCCGGATGAGATGCAGAATCTTGTCTAACTCATCGGGACAGTGCCGCTCAAGACCGAGCCAACCCATGTCGTGCAGCAGCCCGATCATGTAGTACTCCTCTGCACTCGCAGGTGCTAGCTTTTTGGCGATAGCGCGAGCGAGAATGGCTGTAGCGATCGAGTGTTGCCAAAACGCTCCTCGATCGAAGAGCTTGCTGTGCTGTGTCGAAAGAGTCTGTTGGTAAGCGACACTGATCACAATGTTGCTCACCGTTTTCATGCCCAGTACTGCAATCGCCGCAGTCACCGATTGCACAGGATTCCGGAGGCCATAGTAACTGCTGTTCGCTGCTTTCAGTAGCTTTGCAACAATCGCAGGCTCGCCGCGAAAGACGGTCTCGAGCTCCGCAGAAGAGACATTGGGGTCCGACATTTTTCGGATGACACCCAACATAACTTGCGGTAAAGCGGAGAGATTCTCGCTGCGCGAGATCTTTATCGTAAGGCTAGCCAGTTCCACCGCATCCTATTTTCGGCGGATTGGGCCCTCTGATTTAGGCGATTTCAGCGGCTTCAGGTTCTTCTTCGGGAACTACTGGCTCGATTTGGTCGCGGTCGATCACCGACTTGAGCGAAACGAGCGCCACTTCAACCTGGTCGTCATCGGGCTCTCGGGTCGTCAGGTACTGGGTACCCAGCCCTGGCGCAAACGCGATGTTGACCCATCGTTGGTCGCGAAACTTGCCGGCGATCCGCAGAAGTTCGTAAGCGGTACCTGCGACGAAGGGGATCAGCGCCAATTCGACCAGCACGCGAACAGCGACATTGAAACCCAGGAATGTGCTTTCCCCGAGAGGATAGCGCGGAACGAACGTGAAGAACGCAAGCGAAAGAATGATGACGATGATGGCGAAGCTCGTGCCGCAGCGAGGATGCAGCCGCGATTGCTTCTGGCAACTTTCCATCGTTAAAGGCTGATCGTGCTCCAACGCATTGATCGCCTTATGCTCTGCGCCATGATACTTGTAGATCTCCCGGATGTCTTTCATCAAGCCAATCAACCCGATGTAGGCGAGGAACAGGACGATCTTCACGCATTCCGCTATGAAGTTCTTCATCGTCGAACTCCCAACACCGATCTTCGCAGACAACTCTGCGATGTAGTTCGGGAGTGCGCTGAAAAGCAGCAAACCTAACAGCAGCCCAACCACCATCGTCGCTATGATTGCGTTCCGCATCTTTTGTGGGCTGATCTCATCTTTCGGCAACGGATCTGCTGCGGCCGCAGTTTCGGCGTCCAAAGGAGTGTCCGCACGCTTTGAGTCCGAGGTCAGCCGCTCCACGTACTCCACCACCTCACTCGACTTCTCAACCTCTGCGTCTTCGGCCGGCTGATAACGGGGGTCCATTTGAATCTCCGACGAGATCCGCAGTGCTCGATTTCCGAGAAACAACGCGTCAAGGATTCCGAGTGAGCCGCGCAGAAATGGAGCCTTCAACCATCCCTGCTTCCCGATCCACGTCTTCTCCATCGCCTCTGCATGGAGCACGATCTTGCCGTTCGGTGCGCGGCAGGCTACGGCCCAGTGCTTGGGAGATCGCATCATAACGCCGTCGATGACGGCCTGACCGCCGTACTGGAGATATTCGCCTTTGGGCATGAGTTATAGGAGTATATCGGTTCGCAGCCGGAAGTGCGGGAGGCAGGTGCGGGGGAAAGAAGAGAATTCACCGCCCGATTTCCTGTTCGACGATTCCGTCGACAACCAAGAGAACCGTCGCAACACCAGAATCGGACCAATTGTAGGACGTCAGGAACTGGCTAACCGAAAGGCGCCTCGCGACGCCGCCGTCGACAATCTCTAGATCCTAATCAGCTGTCGCCGCTCACGGCGCAGGAGCATGTTCCGGATGCATCTCCTCCGATCGCGTTCGATACTTTTCGAACCACGCATATAGATAGAGTTGCTGAGCTAGTTGACGCGAAGGACGACGCCAGCCATGATATTCCTCCGGCATCCTGACGAGCAGCGTCTCCTTCTTGAGCATCTTCAATGCGCGGTAATACTCTTCGCTCTGTGCCATCGGAGTTCGCAAGTCCGCCTCGCCAGTCATTACCAGCACAGGTGTGCTGACCCTATGTACGTAACTTAGCGGCGACCTGCGGGCATATTCCACCGGGTCTTCCCACGGGAACGCTTCGAACTGGTAGTACCACGACGGGCCGTCCGTCGTTCCGACGAACGAATGCCAGTTAATGACGGGTCTCATGCTGCACGCGGCAGCGAATCTATCTGTGTGTCCCACGATCCATGCGGTCAGCACGCCACCGCCGCTGCCCCCGCAAACGAACAGATTGCGTTCGTCTATCCATCCTTTCGCGAGCGCAGTATCGACTCCCGCCATCAAGTCGTCGTAGTCCCGCCCCGGATAAGAGAATTGGATCCCGTTTACGAAAGCCTGACCGTATCCTGTGCTCCCCCGCGGATTAGTAAACAGCACGGCGTAGCCCATCGCGGCCCAGTTTTGCCATGCCCAATTCCATCCGACCCCATACATCGACCAGGGTCCTCCGTGAATCCAGAGCACCATCGGATACTTTTTGGTCGGATCGAAATCGATCGGCTTGACGAGCCACCCTTGTACTCGCAAACCGTCGCTCGATTCATACCAAAGCTCCTCGATATCGGCAAGTTTCTTCCCGTCGAGAACGTCCTCGTTGACGTCGACGAGCACACTGGTTCTGTCAGGAGTTCGTATGTCGAATGTCGTGAGTACGCCGGGCCTCTTCCAATGCGATACAACCGACACGGCTCTCCCATTTCTTGCGAGCGAGAATCCAGATACTTGGTGCGCGCCCTGCGTAACTTGACGCATATCACCGCTCAGGCTTACAAACCGCACGTTCGTCGCACCGTGTTCGCCAACCGTGAAGTACACACCGCTGTTATCCCATGCCCAAGTTACATTTCCAGGGGAACTGGAGAGATCGCCTGCCAGCATGCGCTTGCTGCCGCCGTTCTTGTCCATAAGATAAAGGCTGGACAGGTGGCTCGTGTAATTCCGCTGGTCGAAGCCCGTGTACGCTATCCACTGTCCATCCGGCGAAACTTGATGGTTGCCGTCTGGCCCCAGGCGGTCGGTGAGCGCTACGGCCGTTTTCGTTTCAACGTCGAACGCGTAGATTTCTGTGTCTCCACGAAGATGCTCCGCATCAGGCTTTCGAATCGCTGATACGTAAATCGTCTTTCCGTCAGCAGACCATTGCGGATTCGCGTGGTTAAAGTCGCCGGTTGTAATCTGCTTCGGCGTACCCCCCAGTCGCGCGTCGATGATAAACACGTGTGTCCATCCAACCGGACGGTAGCCTGCGCCGTCTGCCGCCCAAGAGAGTCTGCTCTCGACGATCGCTCCGCGCGCCCATTGCGCCCCCGTCGGTCTCTCCGGGAGCTTAATGGCGAGTGGCGATTCAGTTTGCGGTACGAATGATGTGAAGGCGAGGTGCGTTCCGTTATGAGACCACGTAACGCTACCGATGCCCCGCTCGAAGTTGGTCAGCTTCGCAACCTCGCGGGTATCAAGCCACATCACGTAGAGCTGCGACGTGCCATCGCGATCGCTAATCATTGCGACGCGCTTTCCATCGGGTGAGAAAACCGGAGACGAATCCCGCCAACTCCCTTCCGTAAACTGCCGGACCCGCTCGCCTCGCGAATCGGTGATCCAGAGGTTGCTTGACGGCGCGTCGCGCATTTTGTCGATCGATGTTCGCGTGAAGATGATGTTCGCTCCATCCGGGGAGATGGTGGGACTCCCTCCGGATTCGAAGTCCATAAAGGTCTCTTTGGTGATGAGGTCGCTCTGGGCAGCGACTCCCACCTGCAGGGCGAGCGCGACGACTAATGCTGAGGTTGCCTTCATCCGGCAAGGGTTCGACCTGATGGCCGCGCTGTCCTGCCTGTCAGCCGAACGTCCGCAGAGCGAGTTGCATAGAAGGTACGCAGGTTAGAATGGCTCGGTGGCGTATCTGATCGGAACCGCGGGCCATGTGGACCATGGCAAGACGACGCTCATTGCAGCGCTCACTGGGATTGACGCGGATCGGCTACCCGAAGAGAAAGCGAGGGGTATGACGATCGACATCGGCTTCGCCCACATCGACCTGGACGGGATCGGGCGGGTAAGCCTCGTCGATGTGCCCGGCCACGAGCGGTTCATCAAGAACATGCTGGCTGGCGCATCGGGAGTTGATGTCGCGATGCTGTGCGTGGCGTCGGACGAAGGCGTGAAACCGCAGACGCGCGAACACTTCGACATCATACGCCTGTTAGAAGCTCGCGCCCTCGTCGTCGCTCTGACAAAGTGCGACGCCACGGATGACGAAACTCAGTCGATTGCGGAACTAGACGTCAGCGCTCTGCTTGAGGGAACGCAATTCGCTGGAGCTCCCATTGTTCGCGTGTCTGCAGTCTCGGGGCTGGGCCTTGATGCTTTGAAACTGGAGTTGGCCCGGACTATGCTGAGGCTCGGCGCGAGGGAAGAAGAGGGTGGTTGGTTCTTGCCAATCGACCGCGTGTTCACGGCGCCTGGGCATGGCACGGTCGTCACTGGAACGTTGGCCCGGGGTCGCGTCTTGCCGGGATCCGAGGGTGAGTTGATGCCCGGCACGAAACGTCTCCGAATCCGTGGGGTCCAAGTCCACGGCTCGGCGGCGGAGTTCGCCGAAGCGGGCCAGCGCACTGCGCTGAATGTGACTGGCGCAAAGCGGGAGGACTTACACCGAGGGCAGGCAATCGGCTCGCCGGGATCCCTGGTGGAGTCTCAATGCCTGAATGTCCGCGTTACGCCACTAGCCGAGATCAAGCACGGTCAGAGGATCCGACTTCACGTCGGTAGCGGGGAGTTTATTGGGAAGATCCACCTCTTCGATCTCGCCCCAGGATTTGGACAGATTCGGCTGGAAGAACCCCTTGCGTGCGCTCGGGGGCAGCGCGGGGTACTGCGGCGGTACTCCCCGCCCGATGTGCTTGCCGGGGTCGAAATTGTGACTCCGATCTCAAAACCGAGGAGAAAGAACGACCGGGAGGTCATCGAGCTCTTGACTGAGCAGTCGGACTCGGCTGGGATCGTGGACGAGATCTCGAGGCGGCCCGCTGGTGCACTGACCTCAGATGTGTGCGAAGCCTTGGGTCGAACTCCTCAAGAACTGGGGGACGACTTCGAGCGGCTCAAGGGCCAAGGAGCGATCCTCGGGTTTGCTGGGATGTGGCTGACCCAGGCGTCATATCTTGGAGTGGCGGAGAGAGTCAGGGCCGCGACCCTTGCGGTTCACGAAGCAGCCCCGCGTAACCCTTCTGCCCCGAAGGCGGGGGTGCTAAAGGAGTCTGGGCTTGGATGGCCCCCCAAGTCGTTCGACCGTCTGATTGCGCTGATGGCCAGCGAGGGGCTGATCGTGCTTCACGGCGCAGAGGTTCGGCACCCCGATTTTCGGGTAAGGCTCTCCGATAAGCAACAGGCGTTGCTCGACAGGATTCTGGCCGAAATGCAGTCGAAGGGCGCCATCGCGCCGAGCGCAAGGGAAATCGGCGAGGCATTGGCGGTGCCGCCGCAAGCTGTGGAGGAGATGTGGAGGTTGGGTGTCGCGACCGGCAGAATGATCCGTGTGGACGAGGGTCTGTACTACACCATCGAGACGCTTGAGGAGATCAAGGCAATGGTCAAGGGCCTCGGCGAGAGATTTACTGTTGCGGATTTCCGCGATGCAACAGGTTCCTCTCGAAAGTACGCCCTACCACTCTTGATCTACTTGGATGAACTGAAGTTCACACGGCGGGTCGGAGATGAGCGCATCGTGCTCAAGTGACGAGATGGCGCCACCTAGAGATCGTCCCGGTTATAATGGGCTCAACCATTGTCAGGAGGCAGGTAAGTGGAGAACGAAGACGGTGTAGTCGCCCCGAAAAAGAAGTCTAATCCAGTCTTGGCAGCAGTTTTGGTGCTTGTGATCGTAGGTGCCTTGGCGTTCCTCTATTTCTTCGGAATGAGGGAGAGCTACGAGCAGATTGCGCTTGACTTGGAAGGTGGGATCCCGGCGGCGGATGTCGTCAAGCGAATGGGCGAGCCGAAGGAAAAGAAGCCGTACCGCGAGGACCAGGAAGTTTGGTTCTACGAGCGCACGTTCCCTCGCTATGAGGCTCTCTACCTCGTGTTCGAGGATGACGGCACCCTGATGTACGCCTCGGACGAGGAGCCGGAGTAGGCGGGGCTTCTCCAACGCAGGTTGGATCGCCCGAGGCCAGCTGGCTATATAGATGACCGCGCCATGCCAGTCCTTTAAGGTCAACCTATGCGGGCGGTGATTCAGCGGGCAGGGTCTGCGTCCGTTTCCGTAGCTGGCGAGGTGATCGGCGCAATCGATCGCGGCCTCGCGGTCTTCGTCGGAGTGTCCAGATCCGACTCCGAATCGCAGTGCAAGTGGCTGGCGGAAAAAGTTATGGGTCTTCGAGTCTTCGAGGATACGGAAGGGAAGATGAACTTGAGCTTGGCTGAAGTCGGCGGTGGCGCGCTGCTGATCCCGAATTTCACGGTCTGCGGGGACGCTTCGAAGGGACGTCGGCCGAGCTTTGAGGGTGCCGCTGCCTTCGATGACGGTAAGCGCCTTTTCGAAAGGTTCGTCGCGTTCTGCCGAGAATCGGGACTTCGAATCGAAGTCGGGGAGTTTGGTGCCGACATGGAAGTGAGAGTCATGAACGATGGCCCAGTCACTTTGATCATAGTGTCTCCTTGAGCCTTTGTGACCCACAACCCAGCGTCTAGCGGGTTTGTAGCGTCGGGCCGCCCCTTGACAAGGGGAACCGAGATCGGTCACAATCCGCCTCCGCACATAGCCCAGGCTATGGGTGGAAAATCTCAATCGTCGGAGGGAGGACCCAGAAAATCAGGGAACTCATAATCTAAGAACGACCCCGGCCCATGTGGCCGAGCATCTTCGAAGCCCCTCCCGCGTGTCCCGGCGAGAGGGTTTTTTTGTTTCCTGGAGCCCGCAAACGAGGTAATCGAACGTATGCCGACAGTCAACCAGTTGGTCCGAAGAGGGCGCAAGCAGACGAGTAAGAAGTCAAAGTCTCCTGCGCTCAAAAGCAACCCGCAGCGACGCGGGGTGTGTACGGTCGTCCGAACGGTGACGCCGAAGAAGCCGAACTCAGCGATGCGTAAAGTCGCACGTGTTCGCTTGACCAACGGAGTTGAAGTCACAGCCTACATTCCCGGTGTGGGGCACAACTTGCAAGAGCACTCGGTTGTGCTGGTGCGAGGTGGTCGTGTCAAGGACCTGCCCGGCGTTCGATATCACATCGTTCGCGGAACCCAGCAGACGTCGGGGACGAGCAATCGGATGCAAGGTCGAAGCAAGTACGGAACCAAGAGACCAAAGGCAGCGAAGTAGCGAGGTCGAGCCATGTCAAGAAAGCGAACAAATTACAAGCGAAACATCTCTCCGGACGCCGTTCATGGTTCTGAACTCGCGCAGAGGTTTATCAATCGACTTATGTTGGATGGCAAGAAAGTGAAAGCCGAGCAGATTTTCTACGGCGCGCTTTCTGTTTGCGAAGAGAAAGAGAGCAAGCCAGGAATCGAAGTCTTCGAAAAGGCACTGCAAAACTGTATGCCGATCACGGAAGTTCGTCCGCGACGCGTCGGAGGCCAGACGTACCAGGTTCCGTCCGAGGTGCGCCCTGCCCGCCGCAGAACACTTGCGATTCGCTGGATGGTTGGCAATGCTCGAAAACGAAGCGGCCGCTCGATGGTTGAGAAACTGAGCGGTGAGTTCTTAGACGCCTTCAACGGACAAGGACCAACTGTCAAGAAAAAAGAAGACACGCACAAGATGGCAGAAGCAAACAAAGCCTTCGCCCATTTCAGATTTTAGAACGACGCTAAAAGAAGATCGATGCCCCGCACCCACGCACTGGACGTAACCCGCAACATCGGAATTGCCGCTCACATCGACGCCGGCAAGACGACAACGACTGAGAGAATTCTTTTCTACTCGGGCCGTTTGCACCGCATGGGTGAAGTTCACGATGGCGCCGCAACGATGGACTGGATGGAACAGGAGCAGGAGCGCGGGATTACGATTACTTCTGCCGCAACAACCACATTTTGGCGAGACCATCGAATCAACATCATTGACACTCCGGGACACGTCGACTTCACAGTCGAGGTAGAGCGATCACTCAGAGTTCTTGACGGAGTGGTCGCGGTCTTTTGTGCGGTCGGAGGTGTACAGCCTCAGTCGGAGACGGTCTGGCGTCAGGCAAACAAGTACGGTGTCCCGCGGATTGTTTACATCAACAAGATGGATCGACTCGGCGCCGACTTTTTCGGCGTCGTTGAGAAGATTCGCGCGCGCTTGGGCTGCAACGGCGTCCCGATTCAGGTGCCGATCGGTGCTGAAAGCAATTTCGAGGGATACGTTGATCTTGTGCGCATGAAGGCAATCGTTTACAAAGACGATTTGGGTAAAGAGTACGACGAAGTCGACGTGCCAGAAAGCGTGTTGCAGATTGCCGCCGAATACCGCGAAAAGATGATTGAGGCGTGCTCCGACGTGAATGAGGAGATCATGGTTCGATTCCTCGAAGGTCAAGAGATCGGCGAGGCGGACCTGCGCGACGCGCTTCGGAAAGGAACGCTTCAAAACAAAATTGTCCCGATCATCTGCGGGTCATCGTTCAAGAACAAAGGTGTCCAAGCGTTGCTGGATTCGATTATCGATTACCTGCCGAGTCCGCTCGACGTCGGGTCAGTCACAGGTATCGACCCAGAAACGGATGCGGAATTGGTTCGTGATCCAGACGATAATGCGCCGTTCACTTCGCTTGCATTCAAGATCATGAGTGACCCCTATGTTGGGCGACTCACATACATCAGGATTTACAGTGGAACCCTCAAGAAGGGTACTGCTTATCTCGTCTCGTATCGCGACCCGCAAACCAACGAGTTTAAGACTCGCAAAGAGCGAGTGGGACGCATCCTGCAAATGCACGCAAACAGTCGAGAAGATCTGGAGGAGTCGTTTGCTGGCGACATAGTAGGCGTCATTGGACTCAACGACGTTACTACCGGCTATACGATTTGTGACACCAGCAATCCAATAGTTCTGGAAGCAATCAAGTTTCCCGAGCCTGTTATCTCGATTGCGATCGAACCGAAGTCTCGAGCTGACCAAGAGAAACTTGGTCAGAGCCTTCAACGCCTCGCGCAAGAAGACCCAACGTTTCGCGTGAGAACCGACTCCGAAACAGGTCAAACGATCATCAGCGGAATGGGTGAGCTGCATCTCGAAATAATCGTGGATCGACTCGGCCGAGAGTTTGGCGTTAGCGCGAATCAAGGGCGACCGATGGTAGCGTACAAGGAGACGGTGCGCAGGCACGTCAAAGCCGAAGGAAAGTACATTCGGCAGAGTGGCGGTTCAGGGCAGTACGGACACATTTGGATCGAACTCGAGCCACTTCCTCCTGGAGGCGGCTTTGTGTTTGAAAACAAGCTGAGCGGCGGCGCCATTCCAAGAGAATACGTACCTGCCGTCGAAAAAGGAATTCGCGAAGCAATGGAGTCGGGTGTCCTCGCCGGTTATCCGGTGGTGGACGTGAAAGTAACTCTCGTCGACGGCTCGTATCACGAAGTCGACTCGAGCGAGATTGCTTTCAAGCAAGCGGCGCTCATCGGTTTCCGCGAAGCAATGAAACAAGCTGGGCCAACACTGAAGGAGCCGATCATGGCTGTGGAGATAACCACACCCGAGCAATATCTCGGGGACGTGATGGGCGACGTGCAGTCGAGGCGCGGTCGGATTGAGGGCACCGAACCTTCAATCGGCGGGGTTCAGATTGTGAAATCTTTGATCCCGCTTGCGGAAATGTTCGGGTACGTGACGTCGTTGCGATCCCTGACGCAGGGCAGGGCAGCGCCGAGCGTGACGCCATCGCACTATGAGGATGTCCCTCAAGGCGTGGCAGACGAAATTATTTCAAAAGCCCAAGGCGGCAGAAACTAAACGAGGTGATCCATGGCCAGAGCTAAATTCGAGAGAACCAAACCGCACGTCAACATCGGAACGATCGGTCACGTCGACCACGGAAAGACGACGCTGACTTCAGCGATCACAAACGTGTTGGCGGCGAAGGGTCTCGCACAGAAAAAGAAGTACGAAGAAATCGATGCAGCGCCCGAAGAGAAGGCGCGCGGCATCACGATCAACATCTATCACGCCGAATATGAGACGGATACGCGGCACTATGCCCACGTCGACTGTCCAGGCCACGCCGACTTCATCAAGAACATGATCACCGGTGCGGCACAGATGGACGGTGCAATTCTCGTCGTGTCGGCGACAGACGGCCCGATGCCGCAAACGCGCGAGCACATCCTCCTTGCACGACAGGTCGGCGTTCCCCATATCGTGGTTTTCATGAACAAGTGCGATATGGTCGACGATGAAGAGTTGCTCGAAGTTGTCGAGCTTGAGATCCGTGACTTGCTCAGCAAGTACGACTTCCCGGGCGACGATGTCCCGGTCATCCGCGGCTCGGCGCTCAAGGTCATGGAGCAAGACCCCATCAACTTGGACGATCCTTGGACGAAGAAGATCCTTGAGTTGATGGAAGCGGTTGACAACTTCATTCCGACCCCAGAGCGCGATACCGAGAAGCCATTCTTGATGGCTGTTGAGGACGTGTTCACCATCACAGGACGTGGCACCGTTGCAACGGGTCGCGTAGAGCGAGGACAGCTCAAGTCGATGGAAGAAGTCGAAATCATTGGGCTCAAAGAAGAGAGTCGAAAGACGGTCTGCACAGGTATCGAGATGTTCCGCAAACTGCTCGACTACTGCCAGGCTGGCGACAACGTCGGACTACTGCTTCGAGGCGTCGACCGCGAGCAGATCGAGCGCGGAATGGTCGTTGCTAAACCCGGCTCGATCAAGCCGCACACGAAGTTTGAGTCCGAGGTCTACGTGTTGTCGAAGGAAGAAGGCGGGCGACACACTCCGTTCATCTCCGGCTACCGACCTCAGTTCTACTTCCGCACGACCGACGTTACTGGCGAGCTTCGCTTGCCGGAGGGCGTCGAGATGTGTATGCCGGGAGACAACATCACCATGTCGGTTCAGTTGATTCAACCGATTGGGATGGAGCAGGGCTCCAAATTCGCGATTCGTGAAGGCGGCCGAACCGTCGGAGCCGGAACCATCACGAAGGTGTTCGAATAGAATCGAGTGACGAGAGCTGGGAGAAATCTCCCGGCTCTCGACACTTTTCACTCGAGACAAATACATGAGAAACGACAGAGTTCGAATAAAGCTAAAGGCGTACGATCACCGCGCGCTTGACCAATCGGCACAAAAGATCGCCGAGACAGTGAAGCGCACCGGCGCACGTCTTTGCGGGCCAATCCCGCTGCCGACAAACATCCGGCGCTACTGTACGATTCGTGGCCCACACATCGACAAGGAGTCGATGGAGCACTTTGAGATTCGGATCCACAAACGCATCATCGATATCTTGGATCCAACAAACAAAACAATCGATGCCCTCATGCGCTTGGACTTGCCGAGCGGCGTCGACATTGAGGTGAAGCAAGCCTAACGGCAAGCCGCCACAGAAGCCTCGGAGCAGCCGTCGAGCAACCCCGACTTAGAGCGGGCAAGGCCAGAGTCAGACGAGTACCTGCGTATGAGGCAAGGAGAACATTTGTGATAACCGGAATAGTTGGAAGAAAAGTCGGTATGACCCACCTCTTTACAGAGGGGGGCGCCGCACAGCCGGTCACTGTTATACAGGCCGGTCCGGTGTTCGTTACGCAAGTAAAGACGGCTGAGACTGATGGTTATGATGCAGTCCAAGTTGGATTCGAAGAAACTAAGCCTCGAAAGCTGACGTTCCCGGAGGCAGGGCACCTCAAGAAGGCCGGAACGGGCCCCTTGAAGGTGTTGCGAGAGTTTCGATGCCCCTCGAATGGGATTGAAGTTGGCCAGAAGATCACGGTCGACATCTTCGAGCCAGGCGAGGATGTGAGAGTCGTTGGCACGAGCAAAGGCCGAGGGTTCGCTGGCGCCGTAAAGCGCCACCATTTTCGCGGCCAGCACATGACTCACGGATACATGACCCATCGGCGGCCGCTGTCAAGTGGCGCAACAGGACCACAGAGAGTCTTCAAGGGCAAGCGGGGCCCTGGTCACATGGGTGACGAGACCGTCACAGAAGTCGGCCTCAGAGTTGTTCAAGTGGATCCGGAGCGAAACCTGATCCTTGTTAGTGGGAGCGTACCGGGCGCGCCCGGCGGACTCGTAAAGATTTTGAAGGCGGGTAAGAACTAATGACAACCGTCAAAATAGTCGACAGCAAAGGAAAGGAAAAAGGCAGCGTGGACCTTCAGGTCTCCGCTGATGTAAAGCAGTCGGTGCTCCATCGTGCCGTCGTTGCGGAAGAGGCGAACAAGCGTCAAGGGACGCAGAAAGCCAAGACCCGAGCAGAGGTTCGCGGCGGAGGTCGCAAGCCCTACAGGCAAAAGAAGACCGGTCGTTCACGGCAAGGCTCGATCCGCTCTCCTCTGCACCGAAAGGGCGGAGTGGTGTTTGCGCCTGTACCCCGCGACTACGATAAGAAGGTGAATCGTAAGGAGCGAAGGCTCGCTCTGCAGACGGCGCTTGCAACTCAGGCAGATGCCGGCAAGCTGATCGTTGTAGACAAAATCGAGTTCTCGGAGCCGAAGACGAAAGACGCAGTCGCGCTGCTAACGGCAGTTGGAGCTAACTCGCGTCGTGTACTCGTCATCCTGCCTGCTTACGACGAGATCGCGTTAAAGGCGTTTCGCAATCTTCCAAATGTCGAAGTCCGAACGGCGCCAATCCGAGCAAAGGAAGGCGAGCCGGTTCGATCACAAGGATTTAGCACCCGCGACCTTCTCGTCGCGCATCAAATCGTCGTCGCGAAAGACGCGTTAACGGCAATTCAGGAGGCTTGGGCGTGAGTAAGAACGCTACTGACATCATCCTCGGTCCCCACCTGACCGAGAAGACGGTTCGCCTCGGTGAAGGCGGCAAGTTTGTGTTCTGGGTACATCCTGACGCGAACAAGATCGAAATCGCGAAGGCAATAGAGTCGATTTACAACTCCGGAAAGAAGAAGGACAAGGACAAGATCACGGTGCTCAAAGTGAACGTGATGAACCAGAAAGGGAAGCTGAAGCGCGTCTCGTTCAAGTCCAAAGGCCACCGGCCCGATCGCCGCAAAGCGATCATCACACTTGAGCCGGGTCAGATCCTGGAGGGCTTTGGAGTCTAACCATGGGAACAAGAACTCATAAACCGACATCTGCTGGCCGGCGACACCTCATCAGCTCGGATTACGCCGAAGTAACCAAGTCAAAGCCCGAGCCGACGCTCACGTCCGGAATCTCCAAGTCGGGCGGTCGAAACCATACGGGTCGGACGACAGCGCACTGGCGTGGTGGCGGCAACAAACGGCGCTATCGAATGATCGATTTCCGTCGGCAGAAAGATGGAATAGCGGCGAAAGTTGCCGCAATCGAATACGATCCAAATCGTACAAGCCGAATCGCACTGTTGCACTATGTCGACGGCGAAAAGCGCTATATCATCGCACCGGCTGGGCTTGAAGTAGGCCAAACGATTATGAGTGGGCCAGAGGCGGACATCCGCACTGGCAATTGTCTTCCGCTAAACAATATTCCGCTTGGCTCGCAAGTTCACAACATCGAATTGCAGCCTGGGAAAGGCGGGCAGCTCGCGAGGGCTGCGGGCATGTCAGCGCAAGTGATGGCAAAAGAGCACGGCTACGTGACGCTCCGACTGCCGAGCAATGAAATGCGCCGCGTGATCGGAACGTGCAGAGCGACCCTCGGCGAGGTCGGCAATGCACAGCACGAAAACGAAGTCCTCGGCAAGGCCGGAAAGAACAGGGCAAAGGGCCGCAGGCCTCATGTGAGGGGCGTGGCAATGACCCCGAGGGATCACCCGCATGGCGGCGGCGAAGCCAAATCTCCGGTTGGAAGAAAGAAGGGCCCAGTAGATCGATGGGGCAATAAGGCTTTGGGGCAGAAGACGCGACGAAACAAGCGCAGCGACAAGTTCATCGTTCGGCGCAGAGGTAAGAAGTAATGGGAAGGAGCATCAAGAAGGGTCCATTCGTAGACTCCCACCTGATCAAGAAGGTGGATCGGCTCAACGCGGGCGGCCAAAAGGTGATCATCAAGACCTGGTCGCGGCGAAGCACGATCGTTCCGGAGATGATCGGGCATACATTTGCAGTTCACGACGGTCGCAAGCACACGCCGGTTTATGTCACTGAAAACATGGTCGGTCACAAACTCGGTGAGTTTGCTCCGACACGGACATACCGCGGCCACGCCGGTGACAAATCGAAGGTGAAATAAGATGAGACTCGTTTGGTTTTTGGCTGGCGCTCTCATACTGTCGATGGGTTACTCCCCAACGGCAGCGCATCAGGACGCGCCGCTGAAAGTCAAACTCCAGCGAGTCTACAAGGCCGGAGAAAGCCAGGACTACACGTTTGTAATAGAGTTTGACGAGGGAGAGTCGGTCAAGCTCGAAGGCGCATTCAACCTCACGATCCAAAAGCTGGCGGACGGCGGAAGCGCAGAGATCGTTGAGAAGGTCACCAAACTGAAAGTCACCTTTGGCGGCGAATCGCTTGATGAGCAAGAACTCCCAGAACCCGAAACATTGACCTACGGCCCCAACGGGCTCCCTACCGAGCTGACAGACGAGTACGACTTGATGAGCGTTCTCTCATACCTCGGCGGATGGCTCCCCAACACAGAAGTAGAGTTGGGCGGAACTTATGAGTTCAAGTGGATCCCAGGTCGGACGTCGATCAGAGCAGAAGGAAAGGCCACGCTGATCGCCACGGGTCGCCTATTCGAAGAGCGTGTTGCGAAAATCGAGATGGAAATCTCTTGCGCAGGCGATGCAGACATGGGCAGTTCCAAGACGGCGTTGACGAGCTACCTCAATCTCGAAACGGGCAAGATCGTGCGCATCGTTGGAACGTCGGACCTGTCCGCGGGTGGAGAAACCGCTACGATCAAGTTTGACTTCAAGAAGGTGAGATCATGAGATCACTTCTCAAGCTTATGCCGCTCGCCCTCTTCACTTGCGCGTATGCCGCGACTCAGGATTCAATCACGTTCGATCAAAACTGGAAGGTTGGCGGTGGCGACACACAGCGGATTGGTATGGCGATGACTTTGCCTGTCGGTGACGTTGTCGTCACCATGGTTTCTACACAGAAGGCACTCAAGGTTCATGAAAACGGAGACGCAGATGTTGAGACTTCGCTTGCCGACATGGTGGTATTGCTAAACGGAAACAAGATGGACGTGCCTGGCGCCGGCAGCAGCCCGAGAACCGTGACTCGAATGAACCGAGTGGGCATGCCCCTGGAGCGGCCGCAGAGTGCCGGACGCGGAATGGGTCTGGAGTTCATCGCATTTGCCTGCGTGGTTGTCGACAAGAAGATGAAAGCGGGCGAAGTCGCGACAATCGACTACGCAAGTTCCGCTGAGCCAAAGGTCCGAATCAAGGGCGTAACGACTATCGAGAGCATCGCAGACGGGACGGCCAAAGTCGTCGGTAGGTACCAAGTTTGGGCTGACCCAGCAGACGAAAAGCCGATGCAAGTGGCAATGACGCACTGGATTCGGGTTTCGGACAGCAAGTTTATGAAATCGGAAGGCACGTTCACAGATGTGCCTTCACAGCAGGGGATAGCGATCTCAGCTGTTCAGTACACGATGGAATTGATCGAGAAGTAGGAAAGCCAAATGGAAGTTCGAGCAGTAGGAAAGAAGATTCGAGTCCAGCCGCGCAAAGTGCGGTTGGTCGCCGATGAGATACGAGGCAAACACGCTGTGCTTGCCCTCGCGCAGCTTCGATACCACCCAAGCAAGAGCGCGCGCATGTTGCACAAGGTGCTACACAGCGCGGTTTCGAATGCGATTGAGAATGACGGGCTCGGCGCAGAGAATCTCGTTGTCGCTGGAATCAAAGTTGACGAGGGTCCCAGTTTCAAGCGCATGCGACCCCGGGCAATGGGCCGTGGCAATGTGATCATCAAGCGCAGCAGTCACATTACTGTTACCCTGCGCGAAGGGGCTCCGTTCGAGCTGCCAAAGTCGAACGCTAAGCCAAAGCCCAGACCAAAGTTTGATGCGCCAAAGACCAAGAAGGAACCTGCGAAAGCGAAGCCGGCGACAGCAGAGGCCGCCCCGTCCGAGGAAACCAAAGACGTGATCGAGGCAGACACTGAGGTCACGACAAGCGCGGAACCGGCGGGTGAATCTGCTGAGCCACAAGAAGAAGCAAAGGGAGACGAATCGTAGTGGGACAGAAAGTACATCCGATCGGATTTCGAGTCGGTGTCATTCGTGATTGGGATAGTCGCTGGTATGCCTCGAAGAAGGATTACCCAGCGCTCCTCAAGAGCGATCACGCGATTCGGTCATTCATCAAGCGGAAGCTCGGTCTTGGAAACATCAGCCGAGTGGACATTGAGCGCGCAGCAAACAAGGTTCGAGTTACGCTGTTCACAGCGAGGCCCGGCGCGGTCATCGGTCGTGGCGGTCGAGGCATTGATGAGTTGACACAAGACCTGCAAAGGGTTGTCGGCAAGCTCGACAAAGATGCACGCGTCCACGTGAATGTCAGTGAAGTTCGGCAAGCGGAACTGGATGCCCAACTCGTAGCCGAGAACATTGCACAACAACTTGAACGCCGCATCTCGCACCGACGTGCAATGCGGCAATCGATTACCCGCGCGTTACGAATGAATGGCCGCGGCATCAAAATCATCGTATCTGGGCGACTGAACGGCGCAGAGATTGCGCGCAGAGAAACCGAAAAGGTCGGAAAGATTCCTCTCCACACACTTCGTGCCGACATTGACTACGGCATCGCAGAAGCAAAGACGACGTACGGTGTGATCGGGGTCAGAGTGTGGGTCTACAAGGGAGAGGTACTTCCGGAGCGCATTGGCCCCGATCCGACTTCGAGGGAACGCCCCGCTCGGAAGAAGCCTGCGCCGGAGCAACCAGCTGCTGAGACTCCGACTCCAGCAGAAGAGACGGTGCCTGCGCCAGAAGCAACAGCGAGCGTTGAAGCTTCAGAACAGGAGGTGAGCGCGAATGTTGATGCCTAAGCGCGTCAAGCATCGAAAGGTCACTCGAGGCCGCAGAAAGGGAACCTCGAAAGGCGCAAGCAGATTGGATTTTGGCGACTACGGGATTCAAGCGCTCGAGGCGGCCTGGATAACCAACCGCCAGATAGAAGCATCACGTATCTCGATGACCCGCTACATCAAGCGTGGCGGAAAAGTCTGGATCCGGATCTTTCCTGATAAGCCATACACAAAGAAACCTGCGGAAACACGAATGGGCTCAGGTAAGGGCTCTGTCGAAGGCTGGGTCGCTGTCGTAAAGCCTGGACGAATTCTTTTCGAAATGTCCGGAGTCCCTCAGGACGTCGCAAAAGAAGCGATGCGTCGCGCGAGTCATAAGCTGCCGATCCGAGTGAAGTTTGTAACCCGCGCTGACTTCCCGGATCACGCAGAAGTTGTGGAGGCCGAAGAGGGCGTAATGGCGCCCGAACCGCCAAAGTTCGTAGTGGAGCGGCAAGCAAAACAGAACGACACACCAGAGCAACCTGAGGAAGAAGCATGAAGAACTTGAAGGCGAAAGATTTGAGAAGCAAGTCCGATGGCGACTTGGAAGTGATGTTGGCAAAAGAACAGCAAGCGCTATATGACATGCGCAAGAAGGCGGGCTTTCGTGATCTGAAAGACACGACCAGCCTTAAGGTTCAACGACACAACATTGCTAGGCTTCATACCGTCATAGCCGAGAAACAGAGAGGAAGCAATTGATGGAGCAACAAAGCACAGAGAGCCGAAACGCTCGCAAAATCCGGGTTGGCCTCGTGGTGTCAAACAAGATGGACAAAACAGTGGTCGTCAGCGTACAGCGGCAGGTGCAGCATCCGCTCTATAAGAAGACGGTGCGTCGAAGCAATAGCTTTAAGGCGCACGACGAGATTGGCTGCGATGTTGGAGACAGTGTCGAAATCATGGAGACGCGCCCGATCAGCAAGGAAAAGCGCTGGCGCGTAACACGGATCCTGGAGAAGGTGAAGTAGCGAGCGATCGCAAAGCGAAGGATTGACAAGCGGAGATCACGATGATTCAGCAGTATTCAAGACTAAAGGTTGCCGACAACTCTGGAGCGCGCGAAGTAATGTGTATTCGTGTGCTAAAGGGTTCGCAGCCGCGCTACGGAAAGATCGGCGACGTCTTTGTCGGCTCGGTCAAAACGGTGACGCCCAATATGCCGGTAAAAAAGGGTGATGTAATCAGAGCCGTCATCGTTCGTACTAAGCACGCGACTCGCCGTGGCGACGGTAGCACCGTGCGCTTCGACGACAATGCATGCGTTCTTCTGAACGCACAAAACGAGCCACGAGGGACGCGAATTTTTGGCCCTGTCGCGCGCGAACTGCGCGATAAGGAGTTCATGAAGATCGTGTCACTCGCGCCGGAGGTTCTCTAATCAATGGGATCACAGATAAAGCTTAAGATCAAGTCAGGAGACCGTGTCCTCATCATCACAGGTAAGGACAAAGGGCAGCAAGGTCGCGTCATAAGCGTCGATCCTAAGCACCATACACTCCTTGTAGAAGCGCTGACGAAAGACAAACAGGGCGTTGCGGCGCCGCTAAACGCTGTGACCAAGCACCGCAAGGCTAGAAACCCGCAGGAGCAGGGGGAAAAGACTCGCATTCCCGCCCCGCTTCACATCAGCAAGGTCATGCTGATTGATCCTGACAGCGAGAAGCCGACGCGTGTCGGTCGCCGCCTTGAAAATGGCAAGCTCGTGCGCTATGCCAAGGCAACGAAGAAAACGATTCACAGCGACTAAGAGAAACGACGATGGCTAAAGAAAAGACAGCAACCGCCGCTCCAGCAACGCCGCCGCGTAGCAGACTTCGCGATTACTATCGCGATAACGTGCTGCCCGAGCTCGTCAAGGAGTTCGAGTATACGACGCCGATGCAGGCGCCACGCCTCGAAAAGATCGTGGTGAACATGGGGGTTGGACAGGCACTAAAAGAAGCCAAGCTTCTTGAAAACTCCGTGCGAGATCTAACGATCATCGCCGGGCAGAAGCCGGTCGTCACAACCGCGAAGAAAGCCATCTCGAACTTCCGATTGCGCGAAGGCAACAAGATTGGTTGCAAGGTCACCCTTCGAGGCGAGCGGATGTATCACTTCCTTGACAAACTAATCACAGTGGTCCTGCCGAGACTGCGTGACTTCCAGGGGCTTAGCGCGAAGTCATTCGACGGGCGCGGAAACTATGCGCTTGGACTAAAAGAGCAACTCGTGTTCCCTGAGATCAACTACGACACTTTTGACAGAATTCGCGGCATGGACATTGTGATTTGTACAACCGCTAAGACCGATGCGGAGGCGCGGTCATTCCTCAAGAAAATGGGGATGCCGCTTCGAGAGAAGTAACTGAGAAGGAGGAATCGAGAACTTGGACTATAAGGCTGAGAACATCCGAAACGTTGCAATCGTTGGACACGGCGGAGCAGGAAAGACGACACTTGTCGAGCAGCTGCTCTTCACTGCCGGCGCGATTGACCGTCTCGGCTCGGTCGATCAAGGAACAAGCCACTCCGATTTCGATGCACAAGAAGTTCGCCGGAAAATTAGCCTCAGTGCTGCAGTGCTTCCGCTCGAGTGGAAGGGTTGCAAAATCAATCTCATCGATGTTCCGGGATATCCGGACTTTATTGGTGACCTCTACGGTGTTGCTCGAGTGGTGGAGGCGATGATTATTGTCACGCCCGCCCAAGATACGCTCGACGTTGGATTCGATACAGCGTGGGACATCGCCGAACAACAGGGACTGACGCGACTTATCTTCGTCAACAAAATGGATCGGGATAATGCGGACTTTCCCGGTCTAATGAAGACATTCGAGTCTCGGTACGGGGTCAAAGTTGTTCCGATTCAGGTGCCCGTTGGGCAACAGACCGGATTCGAGGGGGTCTACGACATTCTCGAGGAGAAAGTTTACAGTGGAGGCTCAAAAGACGCAAAGGTTGCGCCGCCTTCCGAGCAAATGCACGCCGATGCAGAGCCGCAGATAGAAAAGATGATGGACGCGGCGGCAGAAGGTGATGACGACTTGGCGCTCAAGTATTTAGAAGGCGAGTCGTTGAGTGAAGAAGAGATTGAGCACGGACTCGAAGTCGGAGCAGAGGATGGGAAAGTGTTCCCCCTACTCATGGGAAGTGCGCTGCACGGAATTGGCATCCAATCTCTGCTTGATCACATCGTGGGACTGGTACCGAGTCCCAGCACAAAACCAAAAGAGCACGACGGCAAAGAGATCGCTCCCGATCCAGCGGCGCCCTTGAGCGCGTTCGTTTTCAAAACCACTGCGGACCCCTATGTGGGCCGCATCAACTACGTTCGTGTGATGACTGGCACGTTGAAGTCTGATTCGCCACTCAGAAACAGCGGTAATGACGAGAACGAGCGAATAGGATCGCTGTCGTTCCCGTTTGGCAAAGAGGTGAAATCGGCGTCAGGAGTGATCGCCGGGGACATCGCCGCGTTGGCGAAGCTTCAACACACTCGAACGGGCGACACACTTTGCGACCCTAAATCGCCAGCAACATACGATCCGATCAAGTTTCCTGAACCCATTTATCGTGTAGCTATCGTCGCCAAAACGAAAAACGACGAAGATAAGCTGGGTGCAGCGATAACGAGAATTGCTGACGAAGACTTGACGTTTTGCCATCATCGAGACGGAGAACTCCACCAGGACCTTATTGAAGGGATGGGCGACGTTCATCTCGACTCGGTCATCGAGAAGCTGCGCGACAAGTTTGGCGTCAACGTAGAAACGAGTGAGGCGAAGATCGCCTTCCGAGAAACCATAAAAGCCCCCGCGAAGGCACAAGGCAAGTACAAGAAGCAATCGGGCGGACGTGGACAGTACGGCGATTGTCATGTAGAGCTTTCGCCGCTACCTCGTGGTAGTGGTTTCGAATTCAGCGATAGCGTCGTGGGCGGATCAATCCCAAAGAACTACCTGCCGGCGATCGAGAAAGGCATCGTCGATGCAATGACCAAGGGCTTCCTCGCGGGCTACCAAGTGGTGGATGTGAAAGCAAACGTCTTTCACGGTAGCTACCACGATGTCGACTCGAGCGAAATGGCGTTTAAGTCTGCTGGCGCGCTCGCCTTCAAGAACGCAGCGGAACAAGCGCAGCCGACAATACTCGAACCGATTCTCTATGTTGAAGTCGACGTCCCAGAAGAATACACAGGCGACGTTATGGGCGACCTAAACACCCGTCGTGGCCGACCCATGGGTATGGAAATGGTTGGCTCAGGCCGGCAACGAATCATGGCTGAAGTCCCAATGGCGACGATGACTAAATACGCCCTCGACTTACGGTCCATAACCAAGGGACGAGGCCGATTTCGAGTCGAGTTTCGCCGGTACGATGAGGTTCCACACAACGAGCAGCAAGCTCTAATCAACGAGTTCAAGAAACGTAAAGCGGAGGTAGCCGAGGACTAAAGGGTAAAATCCGCCTTTGTGCCTCCTGTCCGGAGCAAAAACAAGCAACATGGCAAAACAATGTTTGATCGTCAAGCAGAAGCGTCGCCCGAAGTTCAAATCGCGCGGCTACAACCGCTGCAGCATCTGCGGACGCCCGCGTGGTTATTTCCGCGACTTCGGCGTCTGTCGCATATGTCTACGTGAGTTGGCCCTGCGGGGCGTACTCCCCGGCGTTACAAAATCGAGTTGGTAAACCGAGATGCATAGTGATCCAATAGCAGACCTTTTGACACGAATTCGGAATGGCTACCATGCCCGAAAGGCTTCGGTGGACTCTCCGAACAGCAAAATCCGCGAAGAGATCGTCAAGATTCTCAAAGCGGAGGGCCTCGTTTCGGATTTCGAAGTTGTCAAGGAAACACAGTTTCCTACTCTCCGTGTGCATCTCCGTTACGATGCGCGCCGGAAGCCGGTGATGCGCGAGATATCCCGTGTTAGCAAGCCGGGACTTAGAATCTACAAGGGTGCTGGCGAGATTCATCCGATTCGCAGCGGCATCGGCACGCAGATCGTATCGACGAGCCAAGGCTTGATGACCGACCGAGAAGCGCGCAAGCGGAAGATTGGCGGCGAAGTTCTCTGTGAGGTTTGGTAAGAATGAGTCGAATAGGAAACAAGCCGATCCCCGTTCCCGCAGGTGTCACAGTCACGGTCGAGCCAGACAACCGCGTGTCCGTGAAAGGGCCGAAGGGCGAGCTGAGCGAGCAGATAAATCGCGATATGAAGATTGTTCAAGAAGAAGGCGTCATTAGAGTTGAGCGTCCAAGTGAGCAGTCGCGGCATCGATCGCACCACGGCTTGGCCCGAACTCTTATTGCCAACATGGTCGCAGGGGTCAGCGAAGGTTACGCCAGGAGACTCGAGATTCACGGAGTCGGTTACCGCGCTCAACTCGAAGGGAAGGACCTCGTCTTGAGCGTTGGATACTCGCATCCCGTTCGAATCGAGCCGCGCGAAGGTGTCGCGTTTGAAGTAGGCCAGGAAGATCGTTCGAGGATCGTCCGAGTCGCTGTCTCAGGCATCAGCAAGCAGGTCGTAGGGCAGATGGCCGCAGACATCAGAAGCGTTCGAAAGCCCGACCCATACAAAGGAAAGGGAATACGCTACGAGGGCGAAGTAGTCAAGCTCAAACAGGGCAAGCGTGCAACGTAAGGAAACAGATTCAAGTCATGGCAGTTAAAACAAGACAAGACCAACGTGTGATGCGTCACAAGCGCATTCGACGGCATCTCCGCGGAACAACGGAGCGGCCGCGACTCGCTGTGTTCAGGAGCTTGCGCCACATCAGCGCACAGCTTATTGATGACACGCAGAGCATTACCTTGTGCGCAGCTAGCAGTCTCGAAGAGGGCGTCGGAAACGGCGGCAACGTAACGGGCGCAAAGGCGGTTGGCGAGTTGATTGCCAA
Source organism: Fimbriimonadales bacterium (assembly GCA_041744215.1). Taxonomy (GTDB): domain Bacteria; phylum Armatimonadota; class Fimbriimonadia; order Fimbriimonadales; family ATM1; genus JAHCHL01. The sequence continues at coordinate 43,341 of JBGTLG010000038.1, forward strand.
GCGTGCTGCTGAGAAGGGCATCAAATCCGTCGTTTTCGATCGAGGCGGGTATCGCTACAGCGGACGAGTTGCCGACTTGGCAGACTCCGCAAGAAAAGCGGGATTGGAGTTCTAACCATGCGAAGAGCAAGTGCCCCCCAGCGAAGACAAGACGCAGACAGCGGCTTTGATGTGCGCGTTGTCCAAACGAATAAGGTCTCGAAAACCCACAAAGGCGGCAAGACGATGTCGTGGAGCGTTCTCGTGATCGTAGGCGACGGACAAGGGAAGGTCGGAGCCGGAATGGGCAAGGCACGAGGTATTCCAGATGCGATTCGCAAAGGCGAAGAGGCAGCGAAGCGGGCCATGTTTAGCATCCCGATGAATGGCCATACGATTCCGCACCAAGTTCTGGGTATGGAAGGCGCGACCAAAGTGATGTTGCGCCCCGCATCCCCTGGTACTGGAGTTGTGGCTGGTGGCTCAGTGCGCCAGATTTTAGAGGCGGCAGGCCTCCACGATGTGCTCGCAAAAACGCTCGGCAGTCGCAACGCTGTCAACTGTGCATGGGCGGCCGTCGATGCGCTGAAACAACTCGTCACGCCGAAGGATCGCGCGGCGCAACGAGGTATGGAGCTAAAGGATATCGCCCCCTGGTTCGCGACGAAGCAAGAAGAGGTGCAAGAAGTTGAAGCTTCAAGTGAAGTTAGTTAGAAGCCCAATCGGAAACAACAAGCGAAATCGCCGTACAGTAGAAGCGCTGGGTCTTCGTAAACTTAACCAAGTCGTGATTCACGACGATTCCGCGTCGATACGCGGAATGCTTCATGCCGTGCAACATATGGTCGAAGTCCGACCCCTGGAGGAAAGCAATGCTTCATGAATTGAAACCCGAAAAGGGAAGCACTAAGCGTATTCGACGGATCGGACGAGGCATCGGCAGCGGCAGCGGAAAGACGTCGGGCAGGGGATCGAAGGGCCAGAAGTCGCGAACGAGTATTCACCCAGCGTTCGAGGGCGGGCAAACACCGATCCAGCGAAGACTTCCCGTAAAGAAAGGCTTTCGAAACCCGAATCACAAGGAGTATGCGGTGCTCAACGTCAGCACGCTTGAGGCCAAGTTCGAGTCGGGCGCCGATGTCAATCCTGAGACGGTGGCTAAGAAGGGACTGATCGGCAACCCGAAAGACGGACTTAAGATTTTGGGGCTTGGCGACGTCAAGAAGAAGCTTAAGGTTTCTGCACACGCGTTCAGCAAATCGGCCGAAGAAAAAATCAAAAGTGCAGGTGGAGAGGTCGTTGTTCTGTGAAGCTTGCTGATACCATAAAAGCTGCTTGGGCGGAACCAGAGCTCAGGCAACGCATCCTGTTCATTTTTTTTATGTTCGGGGTGTTTACAGTTGGCCTCCACATCCAAGTGCCGTTTGCGTCTCAAGACGTTGCGGATGCTATCGCCAAGCGACTTGAAGATCCGGGCTTCCTCCAGCTGCTCAACCAGTTTTCAGGCGGGGCGCTGAAACGTGTTTCCATCTTTGCGCTCGGGTTGAACCCTTACATAACATCTTCGATCATCATGCAATTGATGACGGTCGCAATCCCGCAGTGGAAGAAGGACATGTCCGAGGGCGGCCAATACGAGCGCATGAAGCGGGCTCAACGCACTCGTTTTCTAACTCTGGTGCTTTGTATCGTTCAGGGATTTGGATTCCTGGCGATGTTTGGAGTTAACCTCCCCGTACTCGATCGCATGCTGGTCGTAACGACCTGGACTGCAGGAGCCATGATGGTCCTCTGGCTTGGCGAACAGATTCAGGAGAAGGGAATCGGCCAAGGCGTGTCGCTCATGATCTTCGCCGGAATCGTCGTCTCGTTTCCGACACAGGTGCAGTTGCTCTACGCGGAAGCGACGGGACAAGGCAACGCATTCGGCGTCGCAGTGCTTGTCCTGCTGTTCCTCGCCATGACGATGTTCATTGTTTACTTCACGCAGGCACAGCGAAGAATCGCAATACAGCATATGCGGCGAAATGTGGGCGGAAAGATGGTGGCGGGCGGATCGTCCTCCTACCTCCCTATTCCCGTTAATGCTGCTGGCGTGATCCCGATCATCTTTGCAGTCTCGCTGGTCTATCTGCCGAGCCAGTTTGCAAACTTCGGCGCGCCAGGGTCTGCATGGCACACAGTTTGGACTAACGTCGCGCAATGGTTCAGCCCACAGACGAGCGCGTTCATCTACCAAACGATCATCGGCACGATTGTCTACGCGTTCATGATCTTCTTCTTCACGTATTTCTACACAGCGATTCAGTTCAACGTGGAAGATATCGCAAATCAGTTGAAGCGAAGTGGCGCGTACATCCCAGGAATTCGACAGGGGCAGCAAACGGAGAAGTTTTTGGATGGCGTTATCTCGCGAATAACTTTCGTCGGCGCAGCATTCCTGGCGTTCGTTTCGCTCGTCCCATACTGGGTGCCCGCGATCACGGGTATCACTGCGTTTAGCTTCATTGGCGGAACCTCGCTCCTGATTATCGTCAGCGTCGTCTTGGATCTGATGCGCCAGATTGAGGCAAATCTAATCATGCGGGGCTATGCTAAATAGTTATGCCCGCGCGCCGAATCGTACTCGTTGGCCCTCCAGGAGTTGGTAAGGGAACCCAAGCCAAGCTCATATCGTTGCGCAAGAATCTCCCAATTCTCGCGACCGGCGACTTGCTGCGAGCTGCGGTTTCCGCGGGTTCAGAACTAGGCAAGCAAGCGGCGAGCTACATGAGCCGAGGAGACCTTGTTCCTGACGAAGTGATGATAGGAGTGGTCGCAGAACGCCTCAGCAAACCCGAAATGAGCAAGGGTTTTTTGCTAGACGGATTTCCACGGAATGTCGCGCAAGCGGAGGCGCTGGACAAGGCTCTCGCCGCCGCCGGCCAGAAGATTGACGCAGTGCTTGCATTCGTTGCTCCGACCGCTACCGTAGTTGAACGGATCGCGGGCAGGCTCAACTGTCCCAATTGTGGATCGGTCTACCACGAAAAAGCGAAGCCACCCCGAGAAATGGGGCTGTGCGACGTATGTTCGTCTCCGCTAATCGTGCGTGAGGACGATCAGCCTGACGCAGTTCGGCAGCGACTCGCCGTCTACGAGGCGAGCACCGCACCTTTGTTTGAATACTATCGCTCTTCAGGAGTGCTGCGAGAAGTCGACGCGACCGGCGATGTTGAAGATGTTTACGCGTCGATCGAGGGGGCGCTGGCGAAATGATCGTTCTCAAAAAACCGCCTGAAGCCGAAGCGATGCGCGAGTGTGGGCGTGCAGCCGCAAGCGCGATGCGGAAGATGTCTGAAGCAATCCGTCCAGGCGTGACAACCGCAGAACTTGATCAGATTGGCGAACTTGCCCTCGCTGAGAACGGCGCAACGGCTTCGTTCAAAGGCTACCGAGGATATCCGGCTGCAGTCTGTATCTCAGTGAATGACGAAGTCGTGCACGGAATTCCATCTGACCGCGCCCTCGTCGAGGGTGACATCGTGACCCTCGACATCGGTGCTTACAAGAACGGGTTTCACACAGACCATGCCGCAACCTTCCCCGTAGGCGAGATATCTGCGGCTGCAAAGCGACTTATCAGTATCACCCAAGAGAGCTTGAACCAAGGCATAGCCCAAGCCAAACCTGGGAAGAGAATCAGCGACATCAGTCACACCGTCCAAACATACGTAGAAAAGAACGGCTACTCGATAGTGCGCGACTTGACTGGCCATGGAATCGGCCGAAACCTCCACGAGGACCCCTCCGTCCCCAACTTTGGCAAACCCGGCGCAGGCCCCAGGATTCAGGCCGGCATGACCTTTTGCATCGAACCAATGGTGTGCGCGGGCAAGTACCGCGTCAAGACCCTGGATGACCATTGGACGGTGGTAACCGCCGACGGTAGCCTCGCCGCCCACTTCGAGCACACGGTTCTTGTGACCGAGTCGGGGCCGGAGTTGCTGACCAGTTGGGATAACCTATAAGGAATCTATGGCGCAAAGACACCGAAAAGTGAAGACAAGCGACAAAGAGCGGGGACTGGAGGTTGAGGGCGTTGTCCTTGAACGATTGCCAGGCGCCTCGTTCCGAGTCAAGTTGGAGACCGGCAACGAGATCCTCGCCCATATCAGCGGCAAGATGAGAATGTACTATATTCGCATCCTGCCTGGAGATAAGGTCAAGGTTGAGCTGACTCCCTACGACCTGAGCAGGGGGCGAATAACGTACCGTTACAAGTAGCCGATTCAGCGTAGAAAAGCTTGAATCGAGGCCGAGGCCAAGGGTATACTCACCCCTTGTGTCTGCCGGGCAAAACAACCTGCCGGCGGGCATTTCCAACGCCGGGTCCTCACTAGGATAGACGAAATGAAAGTTCGAACAAGCGTCAAGAAAATGTGCGAGAAGTGCAAAATCATCCGCCGGAAGGGCGTGGTGAGGGTCTTGTGCGTTAACCCCAAGCATAAGCAGAGGCAAGGGTAGGAGGATAGGATTTGGCTCGAATTGCAGGCGTTGACCTTCCCCGAGACAAGAAAGTGGAGTACGCGTTGCCGTATATCTACGGCGTCGGACTGACGTCCTCACGCGCGATTTGCCAGAGTGCTGGCGTCGACCCAACCAAGAAGATTCGCGACCTCTCCGACCAGGACGTGGCCCACCTGAGAGAAATCATCGAGCGCGATTACCAGGTCGAGGGAGATCTAAAGCGCGAAGTCCAAGGCAACATCCGACGGTTGATGGAGATCGGATCCTACCGTGGGCTTAGGCATCGGCGAGGGCTGCCAGTAAGAGGGCAAAACACTCGTCACAACGCCCGAACTCGAAAGGGTAAGCCGAAGACCGTCGCCGGCAAGAAGAAAGTCACGAAGTAACGGACAAGAGGATCAATGGCTCGAAAACCAACCGGAAAACAGAAACAGCGACAGGTGCGGCAAGTCTTGCACGGCGTCGCTCATATTAAGTCGACGTTCAACAACACGATCGTCACGATAACAGACAAGCAGGGGAACGTGCTTTGTTGGTCGAGTTCAGGCCGCGTAAATTTCAAAGGCAGCAGAAAAGGTACTCCGTTCGCCGCGCAAGTCGCTGCAGAGGATTGTGCCAAGCGATCCCAAGATTACGGAATCAAGCGAATCGACATATGGGTGCAGGGTCCAGGCGGCGGACGCGAGACCGCAATTCGCGCTCTCCAAGCGAGCGGACTCGACGTGGTGACGATTCGCGACGTAACGCCGCTGCCTCACAACGGGTGTAGGCCACCAAAGAAGCGCCGCGTCTAAGCAGATAAGGAACATCAATGTCAGTCATTTGGGAATCTCGATGCCGATACTGCCGTAGGGCGGGCCAAAAGCTCTTTTTGAAGGGTGAGCGCTGCTACACGCGCAAATGCGCGATGGAAAAGGACTCGCGGAAGAAGCCGCCTGGCCAGCATGGCGATGACGCAATGCGCAGAAAAGTGACCGAGTTTGGCGAACAGCTCCTCGAGAAGCAGAAGCTAAAGCGCATGTACCAGTTGCGGGAAGGGCAATTCGCTGATTACATGACTGAAGCGACGCGTCGACGAGGCGTTACGGGCGAGAACATGCTCCAGCTTCTCGAGATGAGACTTGACAACGTCGCATACAGACTGGGATGGGCTTCGAGCCGCGGCATGGCGCGCCAACTCGTCAGTCACCGATTCTTCACCGTCAACGGACGGCGGGTCAACATTCCCAGCTATCAACTCAGGCCAGGCGATGTTGTTGGCCTGCATGATAGCAAGCGAGAAACAACTTACGCAAAGAGTGCTATCGAAAGGGTCAATACAACAACGTTATCCCCGTGGCTAACGATGGACACTCAAACTTTTGAAGGCAAAGTTCTCCGAGCCCCAACGCGCGGAGAAATCGACTCAGACGTGAACGAACAGCTCATCGTTGAGTTCTACACAAGGTAAAAGATGGCACAAGTCCAAACACTCGAATTAACGGAAACGTACGGCAAGTTTGTTCTCGCTCCCCTCGAGCGCGGATACGGGCAAACAATCGGCAACTCGTTGCGGCGCATGTTGCTGGGATCCATACCAGGCGCGGCAGTCACTGCAGTGCGCGTTGAGAAGGTCCTCCACGAATTCGCTCCGATTCCTGGAGTGAAAGAGGATATGAACGAACTTCTTCTCAATCTGCGCGATCTTGCGATCAAAGTGAATCGCGATCGACCGCCGGTTGAAGACTTCGAGTTGCTGATCGACGTTAAAGGGAAGGGGGTCGTAACCGGTTCAGACATTCAGTGCCCGCCGGAAGTCGAAGTAGCCAATCCAGAATGCTATCTCTGCACAATTTCAGATGCGAAAGCGAGTTTCTACGCGGAGCTTTTCGTAGGTTGGGGTACGGGCTACGTCCTTCCTAATCGCCACGAAAAGTACAAGGGCACAATCGGATTAATCACGACAGGCTCCCAATTCACTCCCGTGAAAAAAGTGAACTACACCGTCGAAGCGACACGCGTAGGCCAGCGCACCGACTTCGAGCGGCTGACGCTTGAGGTATGGACTACGGGCGCAATGTCACCCAACGAGGCGATCACACACTCTGCGGAGATCCTCGACAAGTACGTTAAGATGTTCTTCGCGTTGACCACAGACGGCATGGACCTTGGCCTGAATGACGTCGATGATGACATGCCCGAACTCGACGGCGTACCCGAAGTCCGAGTTGAGGAAATGGAGTTTAGCCAGAGAACATTCAACTGCCTGCGCCGGGCCAACGTTGAGAATCTGCGCGACATCTTGCGGTACACAGAAAGCGACCTGCTCGCGATTCGAGGATTTGGAAAGAAGGCCCTCGACGAAGTCAGAGACAAGCTTGCAGAGCGCGGTTATCAGATGAAGATCGGCAAGGGAGTACCGAGAATCGACGCATTTGATGACGACGAGGACGAAGAGGACCTGTAAACGAAGAGGAATCGCTCATGCGGCATAAAGTAGATCGACGAAAACTTGGATTACCGGGAGACCAGCGCATGGCGCTGCTCCACAATCTTGCGCGTCAGCTTATTCGACACGGATACGTTCGCACGACTGCCGGTCGGGCACGAGAGCTGCGTCGAATCGTCGAGCCTCTCATCACGCTGGCTAAGAGCGACACCGTTGAGGCGCGAAGACGAGCGCGCAGAATCCTAGTAGGCCATAGTAGCGCTTCGTCAGCGTATCGGCGAATTGGGCTTACAACGGAGCAGCAGGCAGAGCAATCGCTCATAAACGGCGAAGACCTCGTCAAGCACCTGTTCGACAGAGTTGGACCGAAGTACAAAGATCGGCCAGGTGGCTATACGAGAATGACAAAAACAGGAAGGCGGCTCGGAGACGGCGCGCCGACGGCCGTCATAGAACTCGTAGACTAATTGACACGAATCAAACTCGTCGTAGAATACGACGGTACCGACTTTTGCGGATGGGCTGAGCAGCGAAACGCTCGCACAGTCCAAGGCACCTTGAAAGATTGTATCACTCGGGCAACCGGTGAAAGCGTGGACATCAGAGGCGCAAGCCGAACGGACTCTGGTGCGCATTCGCTGGGCCAAATCGCAGACTTCGAGTCTGGGGTTTCGATTGAGCCAAAGAAATGGGCAGCCATCCTCAATCGATTGCTTCCAATCGATGTTCGCATTGCGAGGTCGGAGAAGGTGCGAGCTGATTTCCATTCACGCTTCTTCGCACGGAGCCGGACGTACTTGTATCGAATCTCAGAGTGGAGCCGCGTCCAGCCGATGAGAAGCAGGTACGTGTTCGAAGGAGGACATTCGATTGACATAAGCGCGATGCGGAAGAGTGCAGAGGCGCTGCTCGGTGAAAACGACTTCCTCGCGTTCGCAGAAGAGTTGCAGAATGTTGAGAATACAAGGCGAAACGTTCTCCGGTGTGCAATTCGCAAGACGAGCGACGAGGTTAGAATCGAGATTGAAGCGACGGCGTTCCTAAGGGGGATGGTCCGAAGGATTAGCGGAGGACTCTTCGAAGTCGGAAGGGGACATAGAACGGTCGAGAGTTTCGGTCGGTTGCTCGACGAGGCCGCCCGAGACGACGAGCAGTGGCCAGTTGTGCTTCCCGCGAGGGGACTGACGCTAAAAAAGGTTTACTACGGTGAACCGCTAAGAGATTTGAGAACAGAACTTGCCGAGGAGTAGTATCGGCAATGACAATAACAGTACGACAAGAGAGAACAAATATGGGCACCTATGCCGTAAAACCGAAAGAAATCGAGCGGAAATGGTTCGTGGTTGACGCCACAAACCAACCCGTGGGCCGTTTGGCGTCGTCTGTCGCGCGCGTGTTGCGCGGCAAGCACAAGCCAACCTTTGCCTACAACGCGGATGTCGGAGACCACGTCATCGTCATCAACGCGGACAAGGCAGTCCTTACCGGCAACAAGCAAGACGAGTTAGTGTACTGGCACTCGCTCTACCCAGGCGGCATCAAAAGCATCAGCCGCGGCAAGCTACTTAAGACAAACCCAGAGAGGCTGATTCGCAAGGCCATTTGGGGAATGCTGCCGAAGCACACGTTGGGTCGGCAGGTGTACAGAAAGCTCAAAGTGTATCCGGGCCCTGAGCATCCGCACTCCGCCCAAAACCCAGAAGTCATGAAGGTGGGTGGCTAAGATGGCAGTCGAACAATACTACGCAACCGGGCGAAGAAAGAACGCGATCGCCCGCGTGTGGATCACTGCTGGCAGCGGCAATGTCGAGATCAACGGCAAGCCGATGAAGGAGTACCTCGGCAGGCCCGTGCTCTCCATGATGGTGGAGAGTCCGCTCAAACAAGTGGGCCTCGACGGAAAGATCGACGTAAAGGCGGTCTGCCATGGCGGAGGAATCGCGGGTCAGGCAGGAGCCGTGAAACTCGGTATCGCCCGCGCCGTGATCGAAATGGCGCCGGACCTCCGGTCCCCGCTTAGAAGAACAGGATTTCTAACACGCGACCCGCGCGTCAAGGAAAGGAAGAAGTACGGTCGCAAGCGAGCGCGGCGTGGCTTCCAGTTCGTCAAGCGCTGAACACAGCGTATCCGAAGATATCGGGCGCGAACCTGGTCAAGCAGGTTGGCGCCCGTCGTCTATATGAGAGTCATGGAAACCGGTGCCGTCCGAAGAAAGCCGTTGCTCTTCCGGCCCGAGGTTTCTGGGCTGCTTGTGATCGCGCTATGCGCAGAACTGGGCGTGGCTGTCCTCAATGTTTCCGCAATGCCGGTCTACCTGACCCTCGGCAGGGGCTTCTCAGCCTTCACTGTGGGGGTCGCTTTGGGTGCATTCCTCCTAAGCGAAGCCCTTTTCAAGTCTTACACAGGCGCGCTTGCCGACAAGATTGGACGACGCCCGTTTCTCATCGCCGCGCCATGCATTTGGATCGCGACACCGATCTTAACTCTCTGGGTGCCTGAGTCGTGGGGCAACGGAGCAATTGTCGCGATCATCGGGCTCCGTGTATTGGATGGGGTGGCTGCTGCAATGCTTTGGCCCTCTGCCTACGCAGCAATAGCAGAGGCAGTCCAAGAGGACGAAAAGGGGAAGGCACTGGCTCTGCTCAATGGCTGCTTTATGGTGGGATTAGCGCTGGGGCTCCCGCTCGGGGGAATGGTGAACGTACGAACAGGAAGTTTGGAGGCGAGCTTCTTCCTCGCCTCCGGACTGTTCGTTCTCGCAGCAATAGCTGCGATTCAGTTTGCACGCGGTCAGATGCGTCGAGATGGAAAAGAGGGTGTTTCGCACGACGGCCACGCCCTCAAGGATCTGATTGTCTGTGTGCGCACTGTTCCACTCATCCTCCTGACTGCCTTCGTTATCTTTCTCGGTGTTGGGTTGCCCATGGCTATCGTAAAGCTGTTTGCGCAGCGTGTCTTCAGCCTGAACGAAGAACAGTTTGGATTCCTCGTGTTGCCGGCTGCGCTTGCAATGGCCTTTCTTAGCTGGCCGATGGGTGCTTGGGGCGAACGCATGGGAAGGGACAAAGCGGTGAGAGTCGGACTCGCACTCTGCGCATTCGGCGTCTGGATGATAGCGCTGGGCGAATGGTTGCCCGCTTTCAGAACGCTCGTCGTTATCGCCGGTGCGGCTGTCATGGTCGGGGTTGGGTTTTTGCTCGCGCTCCCTGCCTGGTATGCAACGGTAAGTGCAATCAACCCCAAACGATCGGGCACCTACTTGGGGGCAGTTATGACGGTGCAAGGATTGGGCGCGATCGTGGGACTCCTAATCGGATCAGAGAGATACGACGTCAATCCTTACTTACCCTTCATCCTTTGCGCGGTCGCAGTGAGTGTCGGTTTCGCACTTTCCCTTGTGTCTACCCGCAGGGCAGTTCCGCCGAACACGTCACCCGCTTAGCGCATGACCAACTGAATTCCGACAGTGCAGGGCTCTTCACCCAATCCCGAACCGATCGAAACGTGCGTGGGGGCTCTGCCGCGATTCTCCGGGTTGTGTGACGAGTTGTCGTAGCGAACATCAAGAATGACCGATGTTCCCGCGACTAGCCTCACAGGCTCCTCAAAGCGATACGCCCCAATCCACTGCGAGCTCCATCCGTCAAGGTGCAAGAGCCGCAAAATCTCACCGTCCGGAGTGACGGCGGTGACCGTTATCTCCGCGGCCAAATCGCGGAGTTCAGGAAAGAGGGCGAGGACGTCTGCGTCGAACGGCAAAACAAGCCGGTTACCTGTCGCGAACATCGGTGACGGTGGAATGGTGCCGGCAGTAAGGCTCAGGCTCACCGTACTCGGCTCGCTTGCGCCTGTTCCGAAGTACACCCCGATCTCGAATCCGGCGGACTCCTTCCGTCCCGAAGGCTGAATGAAAGCGTGCGCAACCAAGAACCTTGTTCTTCCCAAGTCGAAAACAGATCCAGGAGGCAGCAGCGGCGAGCGATACCCGAAAGCCCACGCTCCGAGGATCGCAGATGTCGGAAGAGTGGCAGGCCCTGCAGTCCTCCCGGATGTCGGCCCCTCCGTCGATATCTGAACGTGCCGAACGACGTGTGGCGCAATCGGCCTGATGTCAAAGCCACGGACCCTGCGGCCTGCAGGAATCGCTATGGGAATCTGAAAGGCGCGCCAGTGGGGAACATCGTCGGGTTGGACCTCCGGTGATTCGGGCAAGGCAAGGATGAGATCAGGGGGTCCGTTTGGCCACGGCGTATCCGGCGCGACCGGATGCTCCGTAACGAGTGCGCCTTTCTCCTGCTTCCCGGTGGCCCAATGGTGAATCCGCTCAATCTCTTCTGGGGTGACGGCTGGCGTCGTAGAGAATCTCCCCTCATCGCTGGTGGCACGGTCAGGTGGCATCAGTTTGGTAATGAGCGCGTTCGCAATCTGATTCGCGCGCTTTTGTGCGTCTTCATATGTACGCAGAGAGAACGGGGCTGGCCCACCCGGACGGTGGCACGGCGCGCACTTCATGCGCAAAACAGGTTCCACGTCAGACGAGAATGTCGGTTCTCGCACCTGGAAGCTCGACGACATTGCTGCCGCTAACAGAACCGCCGCAAGGACGAGTTTCATAAGCTTAGCGGTCAATCACTGGGATGTCGCAGCCAATCGACTTCGTTACAGGAACAGTTACAGGATTACCGCTTAAGACTTCATCAAGCGCGATTCGAAGATCTTGCCGAGTCGGCTTCTCACGCGGTCTGCCGTGCTCGACGTACGTGTCATCGATACGCCCTCGATACTTAAGAACACCGTCAGAGCCAATAATCGCCGCCTGAGGTGTAATCGTTGCACCGAGTGCTTTTACAATCAAGTGTTTGTCGTCATACACACCCGGGATGGAGATGTCGAAGTCCTTACGATGCTCAACGACTTCTTCGCGATCCAAATAGGGGTCCACGTACGCGAGCAAAAACGCAACTTCTCGTTTGCCAAACTCCATAGCGATCCTTCTCATTTCCGGCACGTACCTATTTGCAATCGGGCAATCGATCGTAACGAAGAAGATGACCGTCGCGGCTGCTTCAGGTGACGGAACGACATGCTGAATACCATCAAGATCGCTCAACTTCGGCAATTGAACCGGGATTGTCGGAAACGGCGGCTCCTGAGGGGTTGGTGCTAGCAGGACGATCGAAACCAGGCAGAGCAGCATAATCTTATAGACGTGTTTGTCCCCTGTCAGTGTTTCCACCCTTCGCCGCAGTACGGGGCTGTTCCAAGATAGCGTCGGCGATCGCTCCCGAGAAACCCCACGGGTGCGCAGTTTCAGCGCGGACTTTCACGAGTGAGCCCTTCAGATTGGGATCACCCGGGAAGTGCATGGTGCGGTTCTGCCGTGTCAGTCCCTTAAGTAGCGTACGGTCCTTCTCAGAGACGCCTTCAACCAATACTTCGAAACTGCGTCCCACATGAGATTCATTGATCTTCAAGGTGATGTCGTTCTGTAACGCGATCAGATCGTTGAGTCTTTGCTTCTTAATGCCATGTGGAATCTGGTTCCCAGATTCGCAAGCAGGAGTCCCCGGCCTCGGCGAATACGCAAACATGAACGCGCCGTCAAACCGAAGCTGCTCCATAACTTGCATCGTGTTCTGGAACTGTTCATTAGTCTCCCCTGGAAAGCCTACGATCACGTCGGTGGTGATTGACATCCCGTCGACTTCCCTCAATCGATAGAAGATGTCAGTGAAAGATTCGACAGTGTAAAGTCGTCGCATCTGCTGTAGCACGTCGTCGTCGCCGCTCTGGAGCGGAAGGTGACAGTGCTCCATAACTTGCGGTACTTCGCTGTGTGCGCTGATTAGGTCATCGCGAAAGTCTCGCGGGTAGGGCGAAGTGTATCGTATGCGTTCTATCCCCGGAATCGCAGCGGTCAGTCGCAGGAGCTTCGCAAAGGGAACCTTGCCCTCGAACAGATTCTTGCCATAAGAGTTTACGGTTTGACCGAGTAACGTCACTTCCTTCGTTCCGCGTTCGGCGAGCGATGTGATTTCGCGAAGTATCTCCATCGTCGGACGGCTGCGTTCTCGGCCGCGCGTTGTTGGAACAATGCAAAACGTGCAGAACTTGTCGCATCCGTACTGTATCGGAACAAACGCCTTCAGCTTTGCATTTCTGCCAACCCATCGGCTGGGCACGTCGGTAACGATCGCGCCCTTGCGTTCCGGCAAGCTCAGACGCTTCTGAAACTTGCGTCCTTGCTTAGCTTCCCGAACAAGTGTAGGCACTTGCTCAATTTGCGCGGTGCCGATAACGAAATCAACGAATGGCGCACGCTGACGGATCTCGTCGGAACGAAGTTGCGCCATACAGCCGCACACGCCAACAACCATCTCCGGACGAGTCTCCTTCAATAGCCTCAGCTCGCCAAGTAGGCTGAACGCTTTGTCCTCCGGCTTCTTACGCACACTGCAGGTGTTCAGCAACACTACGTCTGCATCCTGAATCGTTGGGGAGGGGACTAATCCCAGCTTTTGCAGACCAAGTTCAATCTGCTCGCTGTCTTCCACGTTCATTTGACAGCCCCACGTTACGACCTTGAACGTCCCCGTTGCCCGGGGCGCATCAGCCGTAGCGCGAAGTGTCTGATCGGCGATCATGGGAGAAGCAATATTGTACCGGGGAGGCCAAGGTGGCAGTACAATCGGTGACCGTTCCATGAGACACCCCGACAAGCTGACACGGGCGGAGGCCGCGGCCGCCTTGGGCATTAGCGCCAAAACTCTCGCAAGCTGGGAAAGGTCGGGCAAGATCGCGCCCCCGGAAAGAGACCACCGGGGCTGGCGTCTCTACGAACGCAAGCTGATCCTAGACATGCGTCGCAGGCTGCTTGGTGGTGATGAAACCGACCAGCCCAGCCTCGAACTGCCCGGGATGGAGCTAAGTGCCTTGAATCGCATCGCGGGCATGATCAAGGAGATTTCTGGCGACGGCGTGATGTGCGAGGTCGTTCTCGCAATCGCTGACGACAGTCCCCTGACGGTCGTCGTACCTCGTTCGAGCGTCCGACGATTGGGCTTGAGGGTAGGAGACCGGGTCACGGCGGTCATAAACGCCACCGACATCATGCTGGCTCGATAAAGTTGCTACTCGTCGATCGGACTGAAGTGGACCACCGTTACGAGGTGTTCGGGCGAGATTTGGTCGTTGTATATTCGTCCCAGTAGGGCAATCACGTCCTCATGAGAACGGAACTCAGGGTTTTCACGCTCGATCTCGCGGCGGCTCAACTCGCTGATAGTCTTCACTTCGGCTCGGTCGATAACCGCCGCAAAGAGCTTCTGACGTCTCCCAAAACGCTGACCGATCGTGATCCAAACGATCTCGCCGTCTTGGTACTTGGATCGCTTGTCCCCAAGTCGAATAGTGAGCGTCTTGCGATTCGCCCGAAGGACGTCCAGGTAGAGGTCGGAATAGAAGTTCAGTGCGTACATGCTGGGGACCGTCGCCTTAGTTTTCCACATTCGGCCCGAATCTTCCTGCATTTCGGTCTGAATCGGCAGATTTACGCGACCGACAATGAACAAATGGGCTGTGTGGGGAGTCTTCAATGCAGGATTCCTAATCCGAAGGAGGAAAAATGGTCGTTCAGGAAGAAACCTCTCGGCCAACGCTAACTCTCACGGAGGAGGAGGCTTTGGCTCTGCTCATCATGTGCATGTTGAGTCCTGCCAAGTTGGACGAGACAGCCGAGCGCGCGCTTGAAAAACTTGCTGGATTCTGCAAGGCAACGCAATACTATATAGTTGAATCGCAGGGCGAGTAGCCTTAACCGTAGCGTGCAATTGAAACCCCGCTTCATTCGAAGGGGGGTTTCGTGTTTAGGAGCCCCGAAGCAGCAACTCGACTGCTCTCGCGATGTCCGCCACTCGAAACGGCGAGTGGAGCAAGAATGCATGCCCCGCGCGATCGATGGCGCCACCGCCCGATTTGCGGTCCCTGTCAACGATCAGGAGCACCCGCATGTTCGGGAACGCCGCCCTCGCTTTTTGCAGGAGCTCACCTGCCTCAGTGTTGCCAGCCTCGTCGGGCGCGACGAGAAGCTGGAATCGGTGTGCATCGAGCATCCGAGAGGCCCCTCGAACGGACGAGGCAGTTGTGACCTGAAAGCCCAACTTGAGGAGGCAATCCGAAAGACGCTGCGCCTGTTCCCGGTCGGCATGAAAAACAAGCGTACTCATCCCTGCGAATGGAGTCGATTGCGCGCCTCGGTCACCCTGATCAAAAGCGACTGGCAGGTAGATAACCACGTCCGTTCCTTGATCCGGTGCCGTCGACAGCTTGATCGTCCCTCCATGATTCGCAATAACCCCATGACAAACAGCAAGTCCGAGTCCCGTGCCGCGACCCACGGGCTTCGTCGTGAAGAACGGCTCGAATGCTCGCGCAGCAACGTCTTCGGTCATCCCCTCGCCGATATCTTTCACCGAGATCGTCGCATAAGATCCAGAGTCCATGACTTCGCTGACCGCCGGAACTCCGGCGACGTGGACGTTCGCAGTCGATATCCTTAGAGTCCCGCCTTTCGGCATCGCATCTCGGCCGTTGAGAACAAGGTTGATGAGCACTTGCTCCAACTGAGTGCTGTCGGCATCAACGAGCGCAAGATCATCTGCAAGCTTCAGTTGTAAATCAATCGAATCCCCAAGGAGTCGCTCCATGAGGTCCTTCATCGATTCAATAAGTGCGTTGAGGTCCGTGATTTCGCGCTGGCTTACTTTCTGTCTTGCGAAAGTGAGCAGCTGACCTGTAAGCCCCGACGCTTTGTCGGCCGCCTTCATCAGTCCTGCAAGGTGAGGCTTAGCTGACTCTGGTAAGTCCGGATCCCTCTCTATGAGCTCGCCAAACCCAATGATCGCCGACAACATGTTGTTGAAGTCGTGCGCAATCCCACCAGCGAGTCTGCCGATTGCCTCCAACTTCTGGGTTTGAAGAAGCTGCTCCTCCAAGATACGGTTCTGCGTAATGTCAAGCAAGACTCCAGTCAGCCTAACGGGCACGTCACCTTCGGCAATCACCGAGACAATATCTCGCACCCAGACGGTCGAACCATTCTTGGCAATGAGCCGATACTCCATCTCGTGGTCTTCGCAAGCGTTCTCTTTCGCAAGTGCATACCGAGAAATGCGATCACGGTCGTCCGGATGCAGCGCCTTGCGCCAAAAGCCAAGCTTGTGCCAATCCTTATGCGGATACCCCAACAGATACTCTGCAAGCGGCGATACGTACGTAAACTGGCGGGATACCGGATCGAAATCGTAAGCTACAAGCCTCAGTCCCTCCACAAGTGATCGAAACCGTCGTTCACCCTGCGCAAGCTGCCGCTGCGCGCGTACACGCTCGGAGACATCCTGACAAATCACCGAGACCGCGACGACTTCGTGCGCTTCCACAATCGGCGCAAAGCTGATGTCGAGGTGCATCGTAGTCCCACGAAAGTCAAAGTCCTGTTCAACGCGGAATGACTCTCCCAGGAACGCCCTGTCCAACCGCTCCCGAAATCGCTTCGCCGAATCCTGCGGAATGAACGAGAATGGGTTTGCTCCAGATTCGAACGGCTGCCCAGTGTACGCTTCCATCGCATCTCTCGTAGCGCGGTTTGCGGTCAACACTCGTCCTTCGCGGTCAATGGCGAGTACCCAGTCAGGACGGCTCTCGATGACTGCGACCAACTTCGCCTCCGAGCTTCTCGCTTGGCTCTCTGCTTCGCGCCGGCTGGTTAGATCACGAGCTACCAATTGAATAGCCAAGTTTCCCTCGAAGGTGCAGGTTGTTCCTGTGACCTCAACCTCAACCGAGCTTCCATCAAGCCGTATCAGTGTCTCTTGGAGTGGCGGCGCAACTCCGCCTTCCTTGAGCAACTTCGTGATTCGTTCCGAAACCCTCGCTCGGTCATCAGCATGAACGAACCGCATGACGTCTTGACCTATCAGCTCGTCGGCAGATGACGCACGCATGAGCCGAACACCTGCCTCATTCACAAAGACCACCCGACCACCTTGATGGATTACGATCATGTCGGGAAACAAGTCGACTAACTTGTGATACTGCTCATCCCGCTGCCGAATACGTTCCCTTGTCTCCCACTCGTCGGTTACGTCGCGCAACACGCACAGCACGCGCTCCGCATCGAGATACGTTGTTCGAGACTCTAAACGGCGCACTTTCCCAAGAACATCAGCTTCATACTCAAGAGTCGCCGGAACGCCAGTATCCATAACGCCCTGATAAATCGCGGATTTCTCTCGCGCGACTTCGCTGGGCAGTATGTCGGTCAAGTTCCTTCCAACGACGTCCGCTGCGCCATGCGGGAAGAGGGCATTGCTTGTGCTGTAGTACTCTTGAATCGTTCCGTCGCGCGAGATCACGAACAGCATATCGGGATGAGCTTCGACAAGCGCGCGGAGTCGCTTCTCACTCTCTGCTAAACGTTCTCGTTCGTCCGATTGATTAGCTTCCATTGGCGGGTACCGTCAAAATGCGCAAACGCCTGGCAGATTATGGTCTGCCAGGCGTTCCTTTTGCTGAGATGATTGTACGCTGGATATTACTGACGGTCTTTCATCTGAATGTACGGCCTCAGGCTCTCGCCCGCATAGATGCTTTTGGGCCGCATGATTCGATTGTCGTCGAGTTGTTCGATCATGTTCGCGCACCAGCCAGTAATGCGGCTGATCGCGAAGATCGGTGTGTAGAGAGGAATGGGGATTCCAAGCGAGTAGTACGCATAGGCGGCAGGGAAGTCGACATTCGGGAAGAGATTCTTTTCTTCCTTCATGACGCGCTCGCAGATATCTGCGACCTCCGCCCACTTCTCATTGCCGCTTCGGCGAGCGGCTTCTTTGCCGAGCTCGCCCATGATCCCGGCGCGACTGTCGCTGACTCGATACTCGCGATGACCGAATCCCATGATCTTCTTCTTGTTGGTAAGTGCGTCTCGAATGAACGGCTCCGCATTTTCGACGCTGCCAATCTCCATCAGCATCTCCATCGCCTTCTCGTTCGCTCCGCCATGCAGATTGCCCTTAAGAGTTCCGATAGCCGAAACAACACCGCTGTAGATGTCGCTCAACGAAGATACCGTCACGCGCGCAGCGAATGTCGATGCGTTGAAACCATGCTCCGCATAGAGAACGAGCGACGTGTCGATCGCCTTCCAAGCGAACTCCTCTGGCTTAGCGCCATTCAACATGTAAAGGAAGTTCTGCGCGATGTTCAGTGATGGGTCTGGCTTGATGACATCCTGATCATGAGCGATTCGCCAACCGTTCGCGACGAGGTTGCCCATCTTCGCGGTCATCCGGACAGCTTTGTGAAGGTTTGCGCCCCGATCCGTCGGAGAGGCGTCGTACTCAGAATCGCTCGGCGCCAAAGCAGCGACCGCGACTTTGAGCCGATCCATCGGATGCGCGTTCTTCGGAGTCGAGCGAAACACATCGTAGATGTAGTCGGGTACCGCGTACTCTGCGGCAAGAGTCTCCTTGAAGTTGATTAGGTCGCCTTCCGTCGGAAGCGAGCCATACAACAGCAAGTACGCAGTCTCCTCAAAGCTCCCTTGCTTCGCGAGTTCATGAACGTCGTACCCACGGTAAATCAGTCGCGACGCCTTGATGTCGATGTCGCTAATCGTCGAAACCCCGGCGATGACTCCTTCGAGCCCGGGGCTGTAGTTCGGCGCGGTAGTTGACATGTGTCTTCGTACTCTCCTTAGGATTCGGTTTTCTCGGCTTCTTCGGCGAGTTGCCGATCCAGCGATTCATACGCCGGGTAGTCGATCAATTCATATAGCTCCGCCCGCGTCCGCATTCGGTCGAGGATTCCGGCCTGGGAGCCGTCGCGCAAAAGCGCCTCATACGCCTCGCCAACCGCCTTCAGCATCACCCGAAAAGCGGTCATCGGGAAGATAACCAGAGTGTACCCAAGCCCCCGAAACTCCTCCAAACTGATGAGCGGCGTCTTCCCAAACTCCGTCATGTTCGCCAACAGCGGCCCAGGCACGCCCTCCCGAAACGCCGCAAACTCCTCCTTGCTCTGAAGCCCCTCCGGGAACACACAGTCCGCACCAGCAGCCACATACCGACGGCCGCGCGAGATCGCATCCTCCAAGCCCGTGACCCCCCGCGCGTCCGTCCGAGCAATGATCATAAACGCAGGGTCCCGCCTCGCCCAAACCATCGCGCGGATCTTCGCATCCATCTGATCCGGAGAGTCCACCGCCTTCCCGTCCAAATGACCACACCGCTTCGGGCTCACCTGATCCTCAACGTGCAGCCCCGCCAAACCAGCCCGCTCATACTCGCGCACAGTCCGAACCGCGTTCATCGTCTCGCCAAACCCCGTGTCCGCATCCGCAATCACAGGCAGCGACACCGCCCCGCACACATAACCAGCCTGCCGCGCCATCTCCCCCAAAGTCATGAGAGCGATATCCGGCATGGCCAGCATCGAATTCGTAACCCCAGCGCCAGACAAATACAAACCCTGCGCTCCACAACTCGCCGCCAATCGAGCCGTAATCGCGTCATAAACGCCCGGCAAAGCAACCGTCCCTGCCGCCATCGCCTCCCTGAGCCGCCGACCCGGCGAGTCCAAATCTGATTCAATCACAACCGAAGCCTACCCAAACCGAAACCGACCCCACCCCAACTCCAACCCGCCACCATACTCTCGGCACTCTCTCGGCAATATCTCGGCAA
>JBGTLG010000039.1:0-180332 GCA_041744215.1 Fimbriimonadales bacterium
GACCACCGCCGCCTCCGCCACCGCCGCCGCCTCGATCTTCTCGGGGCCGGGCTTCGTTGACGGTCAGGGTTCGGCCTTCGAACTCCTTACCGTTCTTATCGGCGATCGCCGACTCAAGCTGATCGGCGTCCACATCGACGAACGCGAAACCGCGGCCCTCGATAATGCGGACATTAGTAGCTCCGTACGCGGAGAAGAAGTCAGAGAGCGTTTGCTCCGTAGATGAGTAGGAGATGTTCCCTACATACAGTGTTTTGTTTGCCATTTTTGGCTCCTTTTTGCGGGCTTCTGAGCCCGATGAGTTTCGTACGCGCCTGTTGTCTTCTATCTCGATACAAAACTCGCCAAGGCGGTA
Source organism: Fimbriimonadales bacterium (assembly GCA_041744215.1). Taxonomy (GTDB): domain Bacteria; phylum Armatimonadota; class Fimbriimonadia; order Fimbriimonadales; family ATM1; genus JAHCHL01. The sequence continues at coordinate 356 of JBGTLG010000039.1, forward strand.
TGCAGGGAGAATTCGGTGCTCCAAGGCCGTAACGGAGGAATTGTACCCTTTCCACAGGCCTCCGGGAATCTGTCATAATTCAAGAAATCTCCTTGAAAAAGCTAGTTTTGTATCGCGACGAGCACGACGTCGATTTTGCCTTCGGTTGGTTTGTTCTTTTCGTTTCAATCGCTTCGGCCGCCTGGCTGGCCGGGAACTACTTCCTCTGGAACTGGATTCGCCCTGATATCGCTGCCGCCCAACTATCCGCACCCTGGTGGTCCTATGCGCTTTGGTTCACGGGTTTCCACGCAGGGGCCGGGATGTTTGAGTTCTTTTTTCATCGGTACGTTCTTCACAGCGAGTTTTGGCGACCTCTCGGCGCGATGAAGCGAAAGCACACCGAGCACCATTCCCTCACCCACGTGCGAGAGTTGGCTCATACCAAGGACGAGCACGGCAAGACTGAGGTTAGGAACAAGTATCCGATTCTGTCTCCGGAGCAGATTGAATCTTCCGCATTTCCTGCGTACTCGCTCGTCGGGTTCCTAACCGTGTTTAGCGTTATCCTCGTTCCGTTGCAGCTCTTACTTCCTACCCATCCAGTCCTGGTAGCTGGTTACTGCGCTTTCATCGCGTCGTTCTCACTTTACGAAATTAAGCACGCGATTGAGCACATGGATTACGAGAAGCATTGGAAGCGGTGGGTCGAGAAAAGCCGATTCGTGAGGAACTGGTATGGATTCCACCTGATGCATCACTCGCGCATTCGGGTTAACCAGGCCATTGGCGGCGTGTATGCGCTACCGCTTTGGGACTGGGTATTCGGAACCTATTACGTCCCCGATGAGCTACCGTTGGCCGGCGTGCGCATATCTCCCGAAAAGCTAAACGCTCCAAAGCCCAGAAAACTGATTGTATGGTTGGACGAAGTCGTCAATCGATGCGAGAAGCGGATCGTTGAGAAGCGCAAGGCCAGCGCGATCAGGAATCAGGCGCGCCAGCACGAGGATGCGACTGCCTCCCAAGGCTGATCGGCGTTGGCGTCGTTGAAACGGGAGACCGATTTGGCCTGAACCTCGGTGGCTACGCTTCCCATCCCCAGATCTGGTCCCACGCTGTTATCCAATCCTTCGCCTTGCTGACGACTTTTAGCGGCTCTACAACTTCTACTCCGTGTCGTCCTTGGAATTTTAGTGCAGACTCAATGACACCGAGTTCGACGGTTATCTCGCAAGGCTTGCCGGGATCGTAGGGCTTCGTTGCGGTGAGGTTTCTTAAGGCAGTTCGTGCGCCGTCTTCAATCATCTGCCTCGCGCGGGCGGGGGGAATCTGCCTCGCGGAAAACCTCGTCAATCCCTTCTTAACAGCGACAGTAGTTAATCCTTCGCCAATCAACTCACGTGATTCACGGCAGGTCGCGTCGTCTCCCGTGACAAGAAGTATAGGCACTCCATAGTGTCCGCAAAGAGCGGCATTGATGCCGACTTCGCCAACGAGATCGTGGTTGAACCACAAGTTTCGCCACGTCGTCGTGCTTATCGTGTGACACATCACCCCATCGGGCGTTCCTGATCGCGCGTGCATTCCTACGAGCAGACATGCGTCGCAGCCAGTCTCGAACATCTCTGTGTACCTAGACCAGGCGTGATGGGCAACCCATTCGCAATCAGGATCGAGCAACTCGGGAACGAGAGAGTTGAAGGTGTTTGGCCCTCCCGCCCCATGGCAATCAACGACAACGATCTGCGTCGCGCCAGCCGCTTTTGCTCCTCGCACCGCCGCGTTAATCTCTTCGGTGTAGAGCCGTCTTCCCTCTTCATACATGGAGCCGCCGTAGCTTACTTGGTCCCAAACGACGATTCCGGAGACGCCTTCCATATCCGTCATGATCAACACGCGCATGAGCCGATTATGGCAACCTTGCACTGAAATAATGGAAACTCTCGGTATATTCGAGCGATGAGAGGGAGCAGCGAAACATCGGGCTTCGACGGTGGGATCGGAGCGGCAAACTCGCTTGATTCATCGCAACGAGTAGGAGCCAACAAAAGAGTCCTGCGCATTGCGCACCTTACTGACATTCATGTGCAGCCCGAAGCAGGAGCCGTGGAAGGTATGTCGAAGGCGCTTACCGCGGTGAACGATCTCGTGGACAAGCCGGACCTGCTTTTGACCGGCGGGGATCAGATCATGGACGCGTTAGCGACCGATCGAAGTCGAGCTCAGGCGCAGTGGGAAGTGTTCTTGAAGACACTGCGGGATTGTAATGGGCTGCCCGTCGAACACTGTATCGGCAATCACGATGTATGCGGTTCGGAAATAGGGGTCGACGAGGTGAGTGGGAAGCGATTGGCGATGGATGTTCTCGGACTAAGCAGCCGATATCGCAGCTTTGATCGCGCTGGATGGCACTTTGTAGTTCTGGACAGCACCTATCCCATCGGAGGTAGTTACGTGGCGAAGCTCGACGAGGAACAATTCGAATGGTTGAGGGAGGATTTGGCAGGCACACCGCCAGATGTCCCCGTCCTAGTGCTATCACATATGCCGATTCTGGCGGCGTGCGCTTACTTTCACGGCAACAACGAGAGTTCAGGCAATTGGCACGTGCCCGGAGCGTGGGTGCACATCGACGCGCGGAGGATCAAGGACACGTTTCGAGAGTTTCCCAACGTGAGGGTTTGCTTGAGCGGACACATACACCTCGTGGATCGAGTCGAGTACCTCGGTGTTACGTATCTTTGCAACGGCGCAGTTTGCGGCAGCTGGTGGAACGGCTGCTTTCAGGAGTGCGCACCAGGGTATGCGATTGTCGACTTGTACGATGACGGTTCGTTTAACTGCGAATACAGAGAATGGGGTTGGCTCGCCGACTGAAGCCTATGCCCCTGGGTACGGCAAATTCAAGGCAGCGAGAGCCAGTTTCAGCCACTCAATACGATTCGAGTCGCCTGCTGGGATCTGCAACGGACGTCCTCGCGTGTCTACGATGAGCCCGACCATTCCACCGCAGTACCGCTGCTGCCCTGGCGACTGTTTACCCATCGGGGAAAAGGGACGAGCGACTACCGACTTCCCTTTTCCTGCGCCAACGTCAAAACTCTTTGCTGGCTCAACGGTGATGTCAAAGTTTGCCTCCTCCGGCAACGCGAACACTCGCAGTTCACCAAACGGAATCGAGGCATTGATGTCGCCACCTCTAACGGTTACGCAAGGCTCGCCTGGTTTGCCCACTCCGACCGGCGCGATGACCGTGCCGACTTTGACGATGCAGTCCCGTTCGAAGACTTGGTAGGCAGCATCGGGATGATGCTCGGAAAGTACGCCGAGGTGGGGCATCATAAAGATGGAGTCGACGGTTAGAATCGTGACGCCCTCAGGTTGGTAGGCGTCGATCATGATGAGCGCAGATTGCGCGCGTTGCGGAGCATGAGAGAGGACTCCACCGGAGCCGATCACCATGTCGAGTTTAAGCATGTTGACCAACGTCGCACCTGTCGCAACCTGGGAGATCGCCTCGCCTATGGTGCGCTGGGTTTGAACGCCGACTAAACCTCTTGCGAGCGTCTTGTGGTGTTCGAGGGCGAGGCGCAGCGCCTCTCTTGCGACCCCTTGCTCGATGAGAAGATCTTCGAGCGTGTGCGGGATCGTTGTCGGACGGATCATTTTATTGCGGAGCCGATTTCGCAACTCGAAGGAGTCGATTTCGAATGGCAGCCAGCGCTTGATGTTCTCGGTCCCCGCTTCCTTCAGTACATTACAGATCGAGTAAGACATCCCAAGGTTTGCGGAGACTGTCCGGTTGTAAACGAGTTGCTCTTCGCCAAACTCATCCTTGGATGTGAAGACCGAGAATATATCTGTGGTCGCGCCACCGATATCAACTCCTAGGAGGTGAATCCCTCGGGCTTTTGCATAGTGTTCCATGAGCTTGCCAACGGCGTTTGGCGTCGCCATGATCTCCTCACTCGCCCACTCGAGCAGCTTGTTGTAGCCCGGCGCCTGCTGCATCACGTGCTCGAGAAACATTTCATGAATCTCTTCCCGCGCGGGTCCTAAGTTCTCTCTGTCGAGCGTGGGGCGCAGATTGTCCACATTCTTGACTTCGATTGTCTCGCCGATTGCGAGCTTAACTTTCTCGCGAGCGTCTTTGTTCCCAGCGAAGATAACGGGCAGTTTCATGTCGCCGAAGCGCGGTCTTGGGTCCGCGCGGCGGATCACTTCGCCCATGTCAACGAGGTGATCGACTGTTCCACCATCGACTCCACCCGACATGAGGATGATGTCAGGCCTGAGTTGTCGCAGTCGTTCTACTCGCTGATACTCTTTGCGGCCATCGTCTACAGCGAGCGTGTCCATCAAGATTGCTCCGGCGCCGAGGGCGGCCCGCTCCGCGGATTCTGCGCTCATCGCCTTGACGACGCCAGCGACCATCATCTGGAGCCCGCCACCTGCTGAGGACGTTGAGACATATAGGTCGGCAGCCTCATCTGGATCCGATCGGGCATCCGCCGTCTTACCGCTTTTTAGCAGCCGCCATACACGTTCGTCCTTGATCAACGATCGCTTCGCACCGAACGCTTCTTCTGTAAGCTCTTCAACTTCTCTGACAGCGTTGACGACACCGACGGTAACGTCTTCGAACGGCTTTTCGACTGTCGTCGGGGCTTCGCCACGGGCAACCAGTCGGTACTCACCGTCAGCGTTCTGTTCTATCAGTATCGCCTTGGTAGTTGTAGATCCGCAGTCTGTAGCGAGGATGCGCTTGATATCGTCGGCCATGACACTCCTTTGTATCGCGGGAATCGGGCGCAGCCCGAAAGTGAGGCGCTATTATGCCTCAAGGGGCGACGTAGGGCTTGACCTCACCTCTCTCGATTTTGTCGAGCCAGTAGGTGATGCCGTGGCTCCCCTCTACCGCTTGGATACGCGGCAGCCTGTACGGATCGAGTTTTTCGGAGGTAGGTGAGGGGGCAGGATTTGCCCCGACGAGCATCGCAGCCCTCATGCGGTAAGTCTTCCCGTTGTACGCAAATTCTCTGACTAGATCACGATTCTTGGGAAAGATGCCCATCGGCAAGGCGATTGAGTTGACCGAGAATCCGTACTTCTGAGCGAAGTCGATTACCCCTGCAATCTCTTTCTTAGCGTCATCGTCACTCATCCGAGAAAGGTCGGGGTGCGTGAGCGTATGGTTACCAATCTCGCAACCCCACTCCTTAAGAAGTTGTGCCTTGCGCTCTGCGAACTTTGGTTGACCAAAGAATGGGTTCGGCATAATGTAGAACGTTGCTATCAGCGGAAAGTCAGGATGATCTTTCGCGAAATCCAGCCAGATTCCAACTGCACAGAGCGGATCGATTGACCCATTCTCCAGCATTCGAAACTGTGAAATGCTGGAGTCATCGAATGTGACAACAACAGGAGAAGCACCTGGAGCGAGATCCATTTTGTTGTCGAGATAGGACATCAGGGTCACAGGGCGAAATCCTAACTCGTAAACACGCTGCAGATCGTTCTTGAAATCTTCCGGGGTGCGGTCGTATCTCCCTGCGCTTGGAACAACACGGTGATACTGAAGTATCGGCACGACGCCGTCAAGGTTTGCAGGCCTGTCGCTGACACGCTTGGGAGGAGGTTTCGGCTCGGGGGCGCGAGACGCTTCCGGACTCGTTGCACAACCAAAGGTGCAAAATAGCAGCATCCACAGGAGGTGACCTGCTTGAAAACGACTCTTACCATCTTGGCGCTCGCTGTTTTGACCCTCCTTGGAGGGGCGGGCTGCTCGAAGCGAGAGACAGCGAAGGTCGCTCCTAAAGTCGAAGAACACAAGCCGAAGTATAACTTTCCTGAGCCTGAGCATGTGCGCGGAATCTATCTTACCGCTTGGACCGCATCGTCTCCAAGGCGCCTCGAAGAGCTTCTGTCGCTTATTGATCGGACGGAGCTGAACGCGGTCGTCCTTGACATCCGTGATGCGGGCAAGGTGTTTTGGAAAACCGGCATCTCACTAGCGGACGAGTCGAAAGCGACTGAGGTCGCAATTCGCGATCCCGAAGCGTTGATGAAGATGTTCGAGGAACGCGGCGTGTATCCCATCGCGCGAATTGCTTGCTTTCGCGATAACTTTGTTCCCAAACTGAGACCTGAACTTGCGGTTCAGAATCCTAATGGTAAACCTTGGGCTGACTCTGGAAAGTACATGTGGCTCGATCCATACAACAAGAAGAACTGGGAGTATCTCGCCGAGATTGTGGACTATGCGCTCGAACTGGGATTCCCTGAGATTCAACTCGATTACGTAAGGTTCCCAAGCGAAGGCGTGAAGAAGGATACAGTTTTTCCCGCCAAGAAAGACTGGACTGATGCTGAACTCACGCAAACAGAAGTAATCGCTCAGTTCGCCGAGTTCATTGGTGCGCGCGTCCGAAAGATGAAGGCAGTATTTAGTGCAGACGTTTTTGGAATCATTAGCCAATCCACTAAGGATCAAGGGATTGGACAGATGTTAGAGCGAATCGCCGAACCATTCGACCTGCTGTGCCCGATGGTGTACCCATCGCATTATGCTCGCGGCGAATATGGAATAGCACATCCCAACGCATCCCCGTATGAAACTGTGAAGAAATCGATCGCTGACTTTATTCGACGCGTTCCGCAAACTCGACTTCGACCATGGTTGCAAGATTTTTCGCTATATGGCGTCACATACGGCAAAGACCAGGTTCAGGGGCAGATAAAGGCGCTAAAGGAGTTAGGCGTGGAGGAATACCTGCTATGGAATCCACGCAATGTCTACACGGAAGCGGCGATCACAGACAACTCGGCCCTCGCAGTAAAGGATCCACCTAAACCGGAAACGGAGCCCGTTCCAGATGAAGCCGAGTGACCATGCCCACGCTTGGGACAACTTTGGCGAATCGCGGTTCGAGACCGAGATTTTGGGCCACAGCGCGTATCTCAAGTATCACAAAGAGGACTCCATCATTTCATTGCTGCACACCGAGGTCCCGGAGGAACTTCGGGGCTACGGCCTCGCCAACTCGCTCAGCCGATTTGCGCTTGAGTACGCGAGAGCAGCCGGCTTGAAGGTGCGAATCATCTGCCCTGCCGTTGGGCGGTTTCTGCGGAAGCATCTCGAATACGCAGATTTGATTGAGCGTGCAACCAGCCTTGATGCCGTGGACTAGATTTGCGTGGATCGTGGTGGGCCCGGCTGGATTCGAACCAGCGACCAAGCGGTTATGAGCCGCCTGCTCTAACCACTGAGCTACGGGCCCTTGGGGAACGGGAGGATACCGGTCCTACGAATCGAATCGCGAGGAAGGGTCGTCGTCATCACTTATCGGGACGGGGTCATCACCGGCCGCGATGAGGCGGATGACATCATCGTGCGCTATCTTTCGGCACTCTTCGATGAGCTGCGCTTCCGGCAGCAGCGACCCTTGCTCACGCGCTTGCTCAAAATGCGCCCATGCCCTTGCTTCGAGGTCCTCGTCTTCAAAAGGCTCCGTGTAAACGTAGGGGTTCATTATTCCTATATGAGGTTACCTCCCCCGCGTTTTCTGATGATTTCTTCCCAAGCGGGAGTCTTTTACTCCTGTTTCGCGTTATACATCAGAGTCATCCGAATTCAGGAGGAAACTGATGAAGATCCTAGCCGCCCTCGCCTTGGGCATTTACACAAGCTTTATGGCAACTCCCCAGGAGAACTTGCCAACGGCCGACCAGTATCAAACTGCATGGAATCACGCTCTCGTAAACGCGAAAGACAAGCAGGAAGTGCGGATTGTTGACTTCAAAGGCAGATACAAAGCGATCGTCATTGACGCGTTCGCAAGTTGGTGCGGGCCATGCCAAGCCCTGATCCCCGAAGTTAACGCGATGCACGCACAGTATGGCAAGAAGGGTGTTCTGTTCATCGGATTGAATGTTCAAGACGAATGGGCTGCGATGCAAAAGAACATCGATTCGAAGTCGATTCAGTACCTCGTACTGCACGATTCGACTGAGGGTTCTGTGATGATGCAAAACCTCAAGATCCCTGCTATTCCAATGGCAATTGTGCTTGATGGCACGACGCTCAAGGAGAAGGGACGATTTTTGGGCAATCGACCGGCTCACAAAGAGGGCCAGCTGAAGCTGCTCGCCGAACTTGGGGTAGAAGTCGATTAACTCATTCATAATATTGGAACCTGCGGGGCCTTCCCGCGCGTTTAGAGACAGTAGCAGAGGGGCATCGCCCCAACGTTTCACAAACCAGGAGGATTGACACTAATGAAGAAGTTTGCATTACTAGGCGGCGCAGCCGCTGTGCTCACCGTGATCGCGATTGCCGGCAGCTCGGTTGAGTCTGGGCTCGCCGTTGGCGACACAGTCCCGGCGTTTCACCCTAAGCATGTCGCTGGGCCCCACAAAGGGACTGACGCTTGCCCACCCTGCACCTGGGGCGCGCGCCCTCAGGTCCAAGTCTGGGTTGGCTACGACAAGTCGGAAAACTCCACCAAGATCGCCAAGGCTTTGGAATCGGCGATGGTGAAGTACGAAGACAAGGAACTCAAGGCGTTCATGATCCACATGGGACGCTGCGAGGCTTGCACGACTGATATGCCGCCGAAACTCGAGGCGACTGCGAAGGAGTCTGGGTTAGAGAAGGTGGCAGTTGCCTTTCTTCCGAACGCCGAGGACCCTGCAGCAAAGAGCTATAAGATCAACGGCAGCACGGATGTCAAGAATACGGTTTTCGTCTACTCGAAGAAGCGAGTCGTCGCCAAATTCGTGAATCTGGTGGCCGATGAAGCGGGCCTCCAAGCACTCAACGAGGCGATCGCTAAGGTCGTCCAGTAGGTCAGTAAGCTCGCGAAGGGTCGGCCTTTTAGGCCGACCCTTACATTTTCTCGACCATACTTCGATATTTCTCGAAATATCGTGGTATACTGAAAGTGTGAAACCGAACGAACGAGTTTTTCATGCGATGGGAGACGAGACTCGTCTCCGGATCCTGGCTTGCCTGGCAAAGACCGAGGAGTGCTGCCTTGACGTCTGCGCCTGTGAGTTGGTGGACTCTCTGGAAGTCAAGCCCTCGACTCTCTCTTCGCACCTGAAGATTCTCCGCGCCGCTGGCCTCGTGCGAATGCGCAAGCAAGGCACTTGGATCTACTACCGCCTTAGTGAGGACTTACCCGGGTACCTCGTTGAGGCGATCCGTGCAGCGGAGTTTCCTGAGAAAGACGCGACTCGGCTCGAAGAACGGTTTTCACTGCGCGTTGACGGTCGCTGCTGCGTATCCGCCGGTGCGCTCCAAAACTAAAAACAAGGAGGAAATCCGATGAACGACGATAAGAAGGGTTGTTGCGGCTGCTGCGAAAACTGCGGCTGCTCTGGTTGCTGCTAAGGAGAAAGGGCTCGCCAGTCGCGAAGTCGAGCCCCTTCTAAGGCCGGTTCCGCCCGCTCGCATGAGCGGGCGGAATCTTGCGTCCTACGAATCTGTCTTTTTGGTGGACGATTTCTTGGCCGCCGTCTTCCTAGGCGCCGCGGGCTTCTTTACAGCTGCTGGCTTTTTGGACTCGGCAATGTTGGGTTTCGCTGGAGGAGCAGGTTGCTCAGCCTTCACGGGCTTCGGAGCCGCTTTCTTTGCCTTGGCCTCCGGCGGTGGACCGTCAGGAAGTATGAAGACGGTCTTCATGCGACCGCGCATTCGTTGCGCCGTTGTTCGTTGGCGCTTGGGTTTGCGTCCGCTTCGTTCAATTCCCATTTCAGTTGACCTCTCAAGAAACAGCGCGCCAGGCCTTCCAGGCGGGCGCGCGGAGCCGAGAGGATACCTCAACTGTCGGTCGACTGGCTTCTGCGAGGTAATCCACTATAATGAGCCCGCGTGGAACGCAAACACCCATCCGTCCGTTCCTAAGTGTGAATTTGAGGTGAAAAGTGGGCCCAGCTGAGATTGCCAAACATGCGCAGGCTATTTGCGATGAAGTCGAAACAGTCATCTTAGGGAAACGAGATACCGTCGAGAAGGCAGTCCTGACCTTACTTTGCAACGGTCACCTCCTATTGGAGGACGTGCCAGGGGTTGGGAAAACGATGCTTGCCAAGGTGCTTGCCCGTACGATCGGGGGCGAGTTCCGGCGTATCCAGTTCACACCCGATCTGTTGCCCGCAGACATTACTGGGTCAAGCATATTCAACCAAATGGCGATGGAGTTTGAATTCAAGGCAGGTCCAATCTTTGGGAACATCGTCCTTGCCGACGAGATTAACCGCGCGACCCCCAAAACTCAGTCTGCCCTGCTCGAGGCGATGGAAGAAAGGCAGGTGACAACGGACGGCATCACGCGGATGCTGCCTTCACCGTTCTTTGTCATCGCGACACAAAACAACGTTGAACTGGTCGGTACGTACCCTCTGCCCGAGGCGCAACTCGACCGATTCTTTGCCAAGTTGTCTCTTGGGTATCCGGACCGAGCGGTCGAGGCCGACATCCTGAGGGATCAGCAGAAGGTTCACCCAATCGAGAATGCCCGCCAGATCGTCTCGCCGGCAGATTTAATCGAGCTCCAGAAGGGAGTTCGCGATGTGTACGTGCACGCGAGTCTTCGGGATTACATCGTGGACATCGTCAACGCGACTCGTTTTTCCAATCAGATCATCCTCGGCGCAAGTCCACGCGGATCACTGCTTTTGATGCACGCGGCACAGGCACACGCCGCGATGGATGGCGTCGAGTTTGTCCGACCGGACGACGTCAAGGCAATGGCTCCATCGGTGCTATCCCATCGAATTGTCCCAAGAGCAGATCTTCGCTCCCGCGGCGTCAGCGTTGAAGAGCTGATCGAGTCAATCGTGGATTCGATTCGTGCGCCTGTACCCGTTGCATAAATGCGTCGCTACACAGTCCTGACTATCTCGACCTCCGGCGTCTTTCTTATGATCGTCGGCGTGCTAACGAACACGCAGACATTGTTTTACATGAGCACCGTCATGATCCTGATGCTGATTGTGATGCGGCTACAGGCGGGGCTTGCAACCAGGGGCCTTCGATTCGAAAGAATTGCACCAACTACGATTGTCGCTGGCGAACTTATCACGATGCGGATCAGGGTTTGGTCTTCGATCCGGCTACGAAGGCCGCTCCTCTTCATTATCGATGACCTGCCTCCTGGACTATTACATCAGGCGGACATGCGGCCTTTGCCAGTCGCGCCAGATTTTGAACAGGCTGTTGAGACCCGCTACGAATTGCGCCCGCACAAACGAGGCATTTTTCGATGGTCTACCATTCGCGTATCTAGCACTGATTCATTAGGCATAATCAGAGTTGAGAAGTCGTATGAGACCGAGCCTATCGAGTTGGTAGTCTATCCGTCCCAGATTCCTTTTGGGCTCGATCTGGTAGCTCTAAGTGGATGGGGCGCGAACCAAGCCGATCAAGGTCGAAACCGAGGCCAGGGAATTGAACCGAGAGGAGTCCGCGAGTTTCGCTCTGGAGACTCTTTGCGATTCGTTCATTGGAGGACTACTGCGCGCACCGGTCAATTGCAGGTTAAGGAGTTTGAAACGGGTTTCAATACGAACGTGACGATTCTGATTCAACAAACAGCTGGAAGCGAAGCGGGGAAAGGCGCCTACACGACACTCGAAGCAATGTGTGGCCATGCAGCATACTTAGCGGATGTTCTCTTGCAGCGGGGGAGCCCAGTGAAGTTGCCGAATCTCGAACCTGCCGGCGCCGAACCTGCGAATTCTGCAGGTATTCGGTACGAGCAGATAGCAGAGGCACTGGCGGCGGCAGCAGCAGACCGCTCGGAGCCATTTGCCTTCGAGGTCGACTCCCTTATTGAGACTCTGGGACCTTCGTCGACTGTGGTTCTCTTCATGGCGGCAGCGGAGCCGGGACTCGCAGAGTCTATTCGAAGGCTTGCTGGGGTGGCCTCGGTCGTCGCACTGGTATACAGCCCAGATCACTTCGCCGGCGACAAGATTGATGTCCGGCTTAGGCCGTCGATTGACCCTGACTTTCTAGCGAAAATCGCCGCTCCAACCGTGGCGATAAGACTGATGCAAAACCCCTATGCAAGCGACACACAAGCGGCTTAGTGCAGAGCAGCAACTAGTTCACTTGGAGGCGAGTGCGCTCGATTACATGGTTCTGGCTGCCGCCGGGATTGTCCCGTTGTTTCTTGCTGGCACCGCAATTCAAAAGCCGAATATCGGGATTGCCTTTTCGATCTTGTATGCCCTCGGCCTGCTCACGTCATTCGTCATTCGTCGAAGTTTCCCACCGAACAAGCTGTTTCACCATTGCGCGTGGCTACAGTTGATCGTAGCGTTGTTTATCTCATTCAACCTTGGCAATCTGAACGGCATGTTGCCAGACGGCGGATTTGACCCACGGCTTTTCGTTCCGGCATACCTCTGCTTCCTAATGTGTCTCGGAAGCTTTTTCTATTGGTCTGACTCTCCTATGATGTTCATGACCGTGCCGGGCGTTGCTCTCTTTGGCATCCTCAGCTGGCTTGAAACGAGCGGGTTCTTTGAGGTGTCGCTCATTCTTTTTATGGCAAGTGTCGCCGTGCTCTTGACCCGGCTGCACCTTCGCTCGATGTATGCAAGCGCGAGAGCAGCGGGTGCAACCGACTTGCCTGAGTTGCACAGAGGACCTTGGCGAGCCGTTGCCGGCCCATTTCTTGCGATTCTCACAATTCTTGCAGTTGCGGGATTCTCTTGGTTTGTCGCGCCAATGCTCGGCTCTGCGGCAAGGGCAGCGGTCGGCAATCCGACGCTGAACTTCACGCCACCTACACCGCGAGCAACACAGGGTTCAGGAGTCGTCGCGCAACGCACTATAGGTAACGGTCCTTCGTCCAGTAGCAATCGAGAGATCGTCAAAGTCAAGGCTGACATCCTTCCACCGTACGTTCGCACCACAAGTTACGACAGCTACCGACGGACAGGGTGGAATGAAGCGCCGAGCGTTCGAGAGGTTGAGCCCTCTGCTAACCGGCCCGCCACGAATCTGCGCAATCCACGGGTGTATACGTTCGAGTTACCGCGTCAAATCGCACGCGGCCGGATCGTCGACATGTTTGTGCGATCCGCTTCCGGCGGGCATACCTATGCTCCTGTTCCTGGCCCGGTCATCCAATTCGAGTATGAAGGCAACATCTCTATCGACCGGCGGCAGTTCATTGTGCTTAGTGACGGCTTCCCCGTGGACAAACAGTTCTTTGTTCGCGCGCAGTGGCAGATGCCCACGGCGGAGATGCTTCGCGCAGCGACGCCGGCAAGCGAGCGGTCGCCAACATTCTCCCCAGGCTTCGATGTTATCGATCCACGCGTGATTGCGCAAGCGCGAGAATTAGTCGTTGGGCGGCAAACTGATTACGACGTGATTCTCGCAATGATGGACTTCATTGCGGACCGTTGCAGATACAATCTAAATGCCGAGGCGATCACAGGAGACAAAGATCGGGTCGCCGAGTTCTTGTTCGAGACAAGGGAAGGCTACTGCGATCTGTTTGCGAGCTCGCTCGCGGTCATGCTGCGGTCCGTCGGAATCAATGCGCGTGTCGTCATTGGATTCCGCATCACAGACGCTCCTGACGCCGAAGGTTGGGTCACTATTCGCGACCGAAACGCCCATATGTGGACAGAGGTTTACTTTGAGGAGTACGGCTGGATCCCGTTTGATGTAACGGACATGGCTCAGGCCGTCCCCGGCGGCGAGTTGGGAACTTTGCTCGACGAGGAAGAAGGGCTGGCTGGAGTCTCGTGGGCGATGAAAGCGGCCGGCATAATCTTCGGATCTGCAGCGCTGATACTTATCATCGCTTTCGCAGTCGGGGCCTTACGAAGTCGCAACTCAATAACTGGAACGTACCGCAAGCTGCGCCCGAGCTATCTCGTTTTCTTACGGGTCATAGCAAAGCAACTGAAGAGACCGAAGATGCCCTCGGAAACGACGCGTCAGTTCGCGATTGCTTACCGCGACGCTGCTGGCAACGGCGAGATCGTTCTTGACATAGCCAATAAGTTTGAGTCTGCTTTCTACGCAGCGGATGAGCCGACACACGAACAAATCGAGACAATTCGAAGTAGCGTTGACAAGTTGGTCGCCGCAGTGAGGAACGGAAATGGCCGTTAGTGGCGTATCGCCATCTGTCGTCGCTATCTCAGGCTCCGACCCACTTCTTATAATCGAAGCTCTGCAGGCTTCGCTCGCCGAAGCAGGCATTGATCCTGTCGACTCATTCGATCATGTCGATCTTGACGGTATCGAAACTTCGGCTGCAGAGATACTGCAATCGGCAACGACGATTCCCTTCTTGTCGCCACGACGATCCGTCGTTGTGCGGCGTGCGGATCGCCTTGGGGAAGCGGATGTGGACGCCCTTTCCACAGCACTACCGACGATTCCCGCGAGCGGGTTGATTGTCTTTGTCTTTGAGCCGCTCGGAGATGCTGCGAAAGGTGCTGCACTAAAATCAGCTGCGAAGAAGGCGGGCCGACTTATCGAAGTCAAATCACCAGACCGCTCGGTGATCATTACGGAATTGAAGAAACGTGCAGGTGAGGCTGGCTTGTTGTTCGACAGAGACGCGGCCGAGAAGATGTGTGACCTTGTTGGATCGGATCTCTCAGAGGCTGTGTCTGAACTTGGCAAGATAATCGCGGCATGTTCTTCCACAGGAAAGGTCACTGTTGACGACGTTAAGCAGATCGTCATTCCAAGCCAGGAATACCGTGTGTTTTTGTTGCTTGACGCCGTTTGCGAGGGCCAACTCGGCCCCGCGCTAACTCAATTGGGAAGGCTACTCAGCGCGATGCCTAAGGCCGAGGATGCTGCCATGCGAAACGTGCTTCCTCAGATGCATAAGCAACTCCTTAACATCTTTCAGGCGCGAGCGTTGCTGGACGAGCGCGTCAGTCTTGACTCGCCGGATGCCAAGCGGTACCTGTCCGAAGCCTATAGTCTGGCCAACGCAAACGACTTTCCGCGGAAGAAGGCCACGGCTTTCGCGAGAAGACTCAGTCTGGCTCAGGTCGCAGCCCTTTTGCGCCTTGTACTTGAGACCGACATGCGACTCAAGGGACAGTTGCCGCAAGCTACCGCCGAGGAGACGCTGGAGAGAATGCTTGCCGAAATGTGTCTCATAGTGCGGGATCAAACGTGAAGCTCTACGCCTGGTGGTAGACTGGAACCGCCAATCACCACTAAGTCCAAGGAGGGCCCATGGCAACGACCGCTCCCAAGAGCGCGGAATCTGTCCGAACATTGCGAACTGACGCCTGGTGGATTCAGCCTCTGTTGACCGCTTTGGTTTTGACCGGATTCATCGTCTACGCGACGTACAGAACGTTCGAAAACAACTTTTTTCTCGCCGAGTTGACTTGGGTCAACGGCGAATGGCAACAGAGCCAATTGTGGCTTGACGGCAAGGTCGGCCACCTGCTAAGTCCGTTCTATTCCCCGCTCTTTCTGATCGATTGGCGCGTTCTGGGCTACCACATTTCGCCAGCAATTCTTATTCTCCCGTTCCCTTTGAGTTTTCGACTGACTTGCTATTACTATCGCAAGGCTTACTATCGATCATTCTTCGGGAGTCCACCCGCATGCGCGGTAAAGGGCACCACGAAGAAGGGCTATCGAGGCGAGCAGGTCTTTCCGTTCGTAATCCAGAACCTCCACCGGTACGCGTTTTATGCAGCCTTCATTTTTATCTTCATCTTGTCGTATGACGTTGTCCTCTCGATGAAGTACATCGACGGCTGGGGAGTGAGCCTGGGCACTCTGGTGCTTCTAATGAACGTCGTTCTCCTGGCGGGGTACACGTTCGGGTGTCACTCGTTCCGCCACTTGATCGGCGGCAAGGTGAACTGCTACAGCTGCTCACTTGCAAACAAGACGAAGCACGGCCTCTGGAAAAAGGCAACGTTCCTGAACGATCGCCATGCGCTATTCGCATGGACGAGCCTGTTTGGCGTCGCGATCGCGGATGTGTATGTGCGTATGGTTTGCTCTGGTGTGTTTGCAGATCCTGTGTTTGTGAATTTCTGAAATGTCGAACTACGAAACGTTTGAATATGATGTCTTGGTCATCGGCGCAGGTGGCGCCGGGCTTCGCGCCGTTATCGGCGCAGTCGAGAAGGGGTGCAAGGTCGGGGTGGTGACCAAGTCACTGCTAGGCAAAGCGCATACGGTTATGGCTGAGGGCGGCGCGGCCGCAGCCCTAGCGAACTACGACACTGAAGATGGTTGGAAGGTTCACTTCCGGGACACGATGCGTGGCGGAAAATTCCTCAACAATTGGCGCACTGTCGAGATTTTCGCGAAGGAGGCGCCAGAGCGCATCCTGGAACTCGAGAGGTACGGCGCCGTCTTTGACAGAACACCCGAGGGGTTGATCAGTCAGCGAGCGTTTGGCGGTCACAAGTACCGAAGGCTCGCGCATGTAGGCGACCGGACGGGCCTGGAGCTGATCCGGACCCTCCAAGACAAAGCTGTCAGCCTTGGATTTGATTGCCACATGGAAACCACCCTAACTCGGCTGCTGACCGACGATGGTCGAGTTGTTGGAGCGTTTGGGTATCGACGCGTCGATGGACAGTACGTAGTTTTTCGAGCGAAGGCGATCGTTTTGGCGACCGGGGGATTCGGTCGGATGTACAAGTTCACGTCGAACAGTTGGGAATCCACGGGCGACGGCGTCGGGATGGCCTTTGATGCTGGCGCGGAGCTCCAGGATATGGAGATGGTTCAGTTCCACCCAACCGGTATGATCTGGCCACCGGGGATGCGAGGGATTCTCGTCACTGAAGGGGTGCGGGGGGACGGTGGTGTGCTAAAGAACGGCAAAGGTGATCGGTTCATGTTTGATCACGTGCCGGACTTCTTCCGCGATGAGACAGCCGACACACCCGAAGAGGCTGCGCGATGGGTCGATGATAAGCGAAACAATCGGAGGCCGCCAGAACTTCTTCCGCGGGATGTCGTTGCAAGGGCGATCTTCAAGGAGGTCGGCGCGAATCGCGGAAGCGAACACGGAGGCGCATACCTTGACATATCGCACAAGGGTGCAGACTACATCAAGAAGAAACTGCCAAGTATGTATGACCAGTTTCTTCACCTCGGTGATGTAGACATTACCAAGCAACCAATGGAGGTTTATCCGACGATCCACTACGCAATGGGCGGGATCGCGGCAGACCCTGATACTTGCGCGACATCTTTGCCCGGACTGTACGCCGCTGGCGAGGTTGCCGCGGGCTTACACGGCGCGAATCGATTGGGCGGGAATTCGCTTACTGACATCTTGGTGTTCGGGCGCAGGGCAGGAGAAGCCGCAGGAGAATTCGCGAGCGGTAACGCACACGGTACGGTGCCTGCTGAGCAGATCGAGCAGGAAACGGACATTCTTATGCGTCCGTTGTCGGGAGGAGATGGCGTCAGTCCGTACGAGATCCAAACCGAATTGCAGGAAGCGATGCAGAAGGGCGCGATGATTGCACGCACGGAAGAGAGCCTGAATGAGGCGTTAGCGAAGGTGATCGAGTTACAGGGCAAACTGAATGATATCCGCGTTCCTGGGGACACACGCTTCAATCCTGGCTGGAACGCCGCACGTGACGCCCGATTCATGCTGACGAGCAGTGAGGTGTTGATCCGCTCTGCCTTGGAAAGGAAGGAGAGCCGTGGGGGTCACTGGCGGCTGGATTTCCCGGAAGAGGATGCTTTTTGGTCAAAGCACAACATCATCGCTAAGCTGGAGGGCGATCTACTGAAGCTGGAACCGCGGCCGGTTCCTCAAATCCCGTCTGAGCTTGAGGAGATTTTGAAGGACTGACAACATGAGCACAATCACACTCAGGGTTTTTCGTGGCGATCATACTGGCGGCGAGTTTCGCGACTATGAGGTAGAGACTGCTCCTGGAATGGTCGTTTTGGATGCAATTCATGCCATTCAGAAGGAACAAGACCCGTCACTGGCTTGCCGATGGAACTGTAAGGCTGCAAAGTGTGGATCTTGTAGCGGAGAGGTTAACGGCAAGCCAAAGCTTCTTTGCAAGGCACGAATCGACGAGTTGCCTAACGACCAGCCAATCGTTGTCACTCCAATCAAAACATTCCCCGTCATCAGAGACTTGGTGTCGGATGTGAGCTGGAACTATGATGTTGCGAAGCAGATTGAGCCACTTAAACTGGCAGACGAGGGCAGCACAGAACCGCTTCGAATGCAGCAGATTGATATAGATCGGATCCAAGAATTCCGGAAGTGCATTGAGTGCTTTTTGTGCCAAGACGTATGCCACGTATTGAGAGATGGTGACCGACAAGACCTGTTCTTCGGCCCAAGGCATATGGTGCGATTCGCAGCTCTCGAGATGCACCCGCTTGACACGGCAGATAGACGGCCCCTCTTAAAGGAAACGGCGGGAATTGGAACGTGCAACATCACGAAATGCTGTACCGAAGTATGTCCGGAGCACATTCACATCACAGACAATGCGATCATCCCACTTAAAGAGCGCGTTGCAGACCTCTACTTTGACCCGATTCAGAGGCTCTTCAGGCGACGCTAATGGACATGAGTCCCTTCTGGCGCTGCTTTGTCAGGCATCAATAGGATCGCGCCGCCGTCTTCGGCATCCGCTGCGAGGATCATCCCCTGACTTTCATAGCCGCGAAGTTTTCTGGGAGCAAGGTTGGTGACCACCACGACTTGCCTGCCAATGATGTCCTCGGGCGTGTACTGCTGCGCGATGCCGGCAAGTACTTGCCGTCGCTCGTCACCGATGATCAGTTCCAATCGCAAAAGCTTGTCGGCACCATCGATTCTGTGCGCGTCAAGCACACGTCCGACTTTGAGTTTGACTTTCAGAAAGTCTTCAATAGTTATCAGGTTTTCGCTAGTCTGCGTCTGTTCGTCCATTTTCTGTTCCTGTTTCTTCTGCTTTTCAAGCCTGAGGAGGAGAGGCGTAGGCTTGTGGACCGCGTGATTCGCAGGAATGCAATCGTCGGCCCCGATCTGCTGCCAACTCTCTGTAGGCGAAAGATTCAACAGTCCACTCACTCGGTCTGATAGCATGGGCGTGATTGGCCTAAGGACGCCTTCGATTGCACGCAGCACGTAAGCGAGCGTCACCATGACGTCGGCCAGCCTTGGATCGCTGTTCTTCTTTAGATCCCACGGCTTCTCCGTGTCGATCAAATGATTGAGAACGCTCGCTAACTCAGGGATCTTTGCACTTGCTTCATCGACACGATATCGATTCATTGCGTTAGCGAACTCGGAGACGATCTCGCGGACGCGAGTGACTATCGCCTGATCTATCCGTCCGCTCGGGATCACCCCATCACAAAAACTGTGGGTCATCGAAATGACTCGGTGAACTCCGTTCGAAATGTCATTGACTAGCTCCGCATTGAACTTCAGGTCAAAATCATCGAACGTGAACGTCGAATCAGACTCATAAGGCGCAATGCGCATCATGTAGTAACGGACACAGTCAACCGCGAGATCAATGTCGCAGGCGTTTCGATCAACTAAGGTTTGAGCGAGATCAAGCGGCGCAACTACATTTCCGGTCGACTTACTGATCTTCTCTTGACCCATCAGCGTCCAGCCGTGACCAACGAGTGTTTTAGGCAGCGGCAACTCGAGTCCCATCAACATCGCCGGCCATAACGTCGCGTGGAATCGCACAAGAATATCTTTGCCGACTAACTGCATGTCGGCTGGCCAATACTCTTCCCAATCACCGTCCGGCCAACCGATCGCAGAAATGTAGTTAACCAAGGCATCGAACCATACGTAGATCACTTGTGATTCATCGCCCGGCACTGGGATTCCCCAGCCCGTCGTCGCGCGCGTAATGCACGCGTCTCTTAGCCCCTGACCGATAAACGAAACCACTTCGTTTCGGCGGACATCTGGGAGAATAAAGTCCGGGTGGTTCTCGATGTGCGAAAGAATTCGGTCCTGGAAGGCAGAGAGCCTAAAGAAGTAGTTCTCCTCTTTGACCCATCTAACATCATTGCCATCCGGACTCTTTCCCTCGACTAGTTCCGACTCCTTGAAAAATGTCTCAGTGCGTACGTCGTACCATCCCTCGTATTCGCCTTTGTAGATGTGTCCCGCTTGTTGGAGTCGACGAAACACCTCCTGAACGACCGACACGTGTCGTGGCTCAGTCGTGCGTATGAAATCGTTGTAGCTGAGGTGCATACCATCGAAAACGCGTTTAAACTCGGCTGCAACTTCGTCAACAAATGCCTTTGGATCTTTTCCCGCGGCTTGGGCTGTCTCAAGAACCTTGGTCGCGTTCTCGTCGGTCCCAGTTAGGAAGTACGCGTCGCCGCGGGACATGCGTTGAAACCGGGCGACGACATCGGCGAGCACCGCTTCTTGGGCAGATCCGATGTGCGGCGCGCTGTTAACATAATAGATTGCAGTCGTGATATAGAAGCGCTTCGACATGGGGCGGCGAATGGTACCCGGTGCCTGTATAATCATCTGCGATGGAGCCGTTTCGCACTCACCGGGGGAAGATTGCCATTCTCAATGAAGATGACGTTGATACCGACCGAATCATCCCAGCTCGATTCCTGAGCATGGTCACGCGATCCGGCTATGGCAATCTCTTGTTTCACGACGTCCGGCAGGATGGCTTTCCGTTAGATGCCCCAGAAGCGCAAGGCGCGACAGTTCTGATAGTTGGAACGAATTTTGGTTGCGGCAGTAGTCGTGAGCATGCCGTCTGGGCGATTCAACAGTCTGGCTTCAGGGCCGTTGTAGCGCGAAAAACAGAGGAATCCGAGGGGTTCAGCGACATTTTCAGACAGAACAGCGCGAACAATGGGCTCCTTCTTGTCGAAGTGGGCACTGAGGCGCATCAGGCGATTGTCGGGCTTGGAACGGGGGCTACGATAGAAATCGACTTGCCGACCCAGCGCATCCAGTTCGGGGGCCGCGCGGCGGAGTTTGAGATCCACCCTGCGACAAAGCACGCGCTCACCGAGGGACTTGATCTGATTGGGACAACCCTCGTCCACGAAGACGCCATAACTGAGTACGAGCGGACTCATGGAACTTCGGCCCCACCCAGCACGCAACGCTGATCACCAATCCTAGTAAAATTACCGGTTCTCGATATTACTGCAGCATCTGACAGGAAGCGGCTCAGGTATCGCTCGCGGTCTACCGAAACTCCCTATTGGGAACATGCCGCGACCAAAACATACACCTGCAGTCAAGTTTGCGTTATCAGCCGTCCTCGGGATGACCTTCCCGATGGCGACCTTTGGAACCTCGGTCGGCGTCTACACCCGCGGGAACCCGG
The DNA here is from genome assembly GCA_041744215.1 of Fimbriimonadales bacterium. GTDB lineage: Bacteria > Armatimonadota > Fimbriimonadia > Fimbriimonadales > ATM1 > JAHCHL01. The sequence goes on from JBGTLG010000039.1 coordinate 21,677, forward strand.
CACCTGAGTTCGTCCCATTAGTGATGCCCGAACTACAAGCTCAGTTGAGTATCGCGATCGTGGAAATGGCCTTTGGCGACATCAGCCGAACTGCGCCCAGGGCAGCGGCGGCAGGGTTGCCCTCACGGATCAGCGTTTACATCGATACAGGAACTCTTCCCCCGAGCAGAGCGTCGCAGCTTCGCTCGTGGGCTGAGGAGGGGGTCCGCGAATGGGATCGCGCGCAGATTAGTGTGCCGATCGACTTCATTGACTCGCCGACGCGCGCCACAACTGTCATTCGCTTTGTAGATCGGCTCGTAGTCGATGGACGCAGGATGGCCGGTTTCATCGAGTGGACCCGAAGGGTGATTCGAAACGGAGGCGGCTCGAACCTGGAGGTGCGATCCCTAATCAGAGTCTCGAATCGATTCTCAAACGGAAGCCTGATGTCGGAAGGACAAATCAAGAAGGTCGTCGCTCATGAGTTTGGACACCTGCTGGGCCTAGCGGATGACGATTGCTCGAAGTCGCTTATGGGGCCGGTTGGCCCTCACGCGGACGGCATCGTGCCGGACTCTGCTGTTCAAGCTGTGGCTGAGTTGCGCGGGCGAAGTCAGGAGGTCGTTGCGGCTGCGCAACAGGTTCGTCCTGAGTCCAAGCAGCCACGCATTTTCGTCTTTGCCAAGTAACAGGCTCTAGGCCGGAAACTCTGGGTGTGAGCGGATCATCCAGATCTGTCCCGTGTGGTAGCCCGCATGCTGCGCTAGACGAGCCAGACCTTCACGACCTGAAACGTCGTCACCCACTGGGCTCACCAGTCGCATCTCAAGCTGGTCGATCGTTGGGCTAGACAACACCGGCTCGATCTCGACTTCCGTGAACTCCAGCGCAGCAAGGCAGCCAGCAACCGTCATCTCTGCATCGTCGAAAGGAGAGTGACCATCGCGCAAGAATCCGTCCTTCACTGCTAAGTCCAGTTTTCCTTCGTAATCCGTTCTTGCCGGATTTTGGCCGTGAAGCCGGGCTGCCCAATAGTGCTCTGCGCCCGCAATGTGATAGAGAATCTCAGCGATAGTATGTGAGCGCTCGTGCTGCCGCCAGGTTACTTGGTTGTCGGACAGTCCGTCGATCGCCTGCGAAAGCCTCTGCCTCGTGAATCTCCAAACGTCATAAAGATCGCTCATGAATCAAACTTACCTTGACCAACAACCCGTCCAAACGATAGGCAAATTGCGATAGAATTGGTGTAGATCGTAAGCTCGCATTGTTTGCCTGGTAATTCTGCCAGGCCATTGGAGGAAAGTTGATGATACGCAAAATGAAAGTATTAGTTGGAGTTGCTCTAGGGGCAACGATGGTGGTGTCCGCGGTCGCGCAGACAATCACGCTTCCGGATTACTTCGTTGAGACAATCGTAGCGGGAGGGACCGGGCTTTCGCAACCCACAACAATGGCCTTCATCGGGTCGAACGACTTCTTGATACTTGAGAAAGCGACCGGTAACGTGAAGCGCTATACGAACGGTGCGTTCCAAGGTGTTGTGCTTAATGTGCCGGTAAACTCATCCAGCGAACGTGGACTACTGGGCATCTGCTTGCATCCTGATTTTCCAGTTGTCCCTCAGGTTTATCTCTACTATTCGCGTGCGGCGACCGCAGGAGGAACGTGGTTGGACAACCGCGTCGATCGATTCAATTGGAATGGCACCAATCTGACGTTCGACATGAACATCATTTCGTATCCTTCCTCTGCATCGCAAGCTAATGGCGCGAATCACGACGGCGGAATCATCATGATTGGTCCCGACCGAAAGCTCTACGTCGTCACCGGAGATCTAAACCGTGGTCGATTTGCGAATCCTCGTATCGAGCAGAACACCAGCACTACTGCGGTTGCAGACGTTGGCGGGATTGACCGGCTTGAGCTTGACGGTGGCACACCTGTAGATAACCCTTTCATTGGTCATGCGGATCCACGCATTCGAAAGTACTTCGCCTACGGGGTACGGAACTCGTACGGCATGTGCTATGACCCAGTCACAAACAAGGTTTGGATCACCGACAACGGGCCCAACGTTTATGACGAGATCAACTACGTTGAAGCCGGATTCAATGGCGGTTGGCTAAAAATCATGGGTCCCGATTCGCGCAATGCGACGTACACCGAAAACGGCTTCACTTCGTTCAACGCCGGCGACCTCACAGTACTCCCAGGCTCGCACTACCGAGATCCGGAATTCAGTTGGTTGGCGCCAATCGGGGTCACATCGATTCGCTTTCTGAGCAGCGAAAAGTTCTATCCAAGTGAGCGTAATGGGATGCTCGTCGGCGATAACAACACTGGCCAACTCTACTTTTACGAGATGACTCCTGCGCGCGACGCGCTCGTCCTGTTTGGAGGAACTCTTGACAAAGTTGCTGACTCAACCGCGGAGAGGAACCAGCACAGAGTTGGAACTGGCTGGGGCGTGACCACCGACATAGTGATTGGCCCTGATGGCTATGCGTACCTCGTAAGCCTGTCGGCAGGCGCAGTTCGCCGGATACGACCCTCGATCGAGACAGTCTATGCCAACAGCTACACGCTTAACACAGGTGTAGAGGTAGGTGGAAATCTTCAGTCGTTGCGCGAGAGCGACAACGACCGACTATCGATTCGCGAGGTGCCACCAGTGGCGCTGGGCGGGCCGTCGGTTGTTGTGACGGTGTTTGGCCTTTCGCCGGTCCTTGCGCCCACAGAACTTCGGTTGATCGTCGAGCACTCGACTACCGGCGTTCCTGCAAGCGCGGTGACTATTCGAACGATGATGTTCAACTTCCAAACTAACTCCTACGACATCGTGGATCAACGAGCAGGAACCGCTGCCGACACTGTCGTGGAGGTAGTCATCGGAAGCAACACTTCGCGATACATTAACCAGGCCACAAATGAAGTGAGGACGAGGATCCAATACTTCGATCCTGGAACATTGTTCTCATTCGGCTGGGTGGGAAGGATAGACCAAGTCAATTGGAGAGTTCGTGTACAGTAGGTCACACTCAAACAAAGTAAATCGAAGGAGCGTGAGACGATACTGCGTGTCGATCTTGCTCGCGTCAGGTGCCCTTGCAAACGCTAGCCCAGCAGCAGGGCAAACGCTAAATCTGCAAGGGTACTTCTACGAAACAGTTGCCACGGGGTTGTCATTTCCCACTATGATGGCCTTCGTGGACCACAATGACTTCCTCGTTCTCGAAAAGAATACGGGAAAAGTGAAGCGATATGTGAATGGGGTGTTCGTGGGCGAAGTACTCGACTTAGCGGTGTCGAACCAAAGCGAGCGCGGACTGCTCGGTATCGTAAGTCATCCCGACTTTCCTCAAGTGCCAAAATTCTACGTATACTATTCACGAGCAACAGTTGACGGAGGAACATGGCTCGATAACAGGGTCGAGACGTTTACATGGAATGGCACGACGCTCGTTGTCGATCAACTGATCGCGGATTGGCCACCTGACCCCACGCAAAACAACGGGCCAAATCATGATGGCGGATACATGGTCATCGGCCCAGATCGAAAGCTATACATCCAAACGGGAGACCTTAACCGTGGTCGATTCAACAATCCAAGAATCGAGCAAAACACAAGCTCAACTGCAGTGGCTGGCGTTGGCGCGATCGAAAGGAGAGAACTTGATGGCTCGGCTCCCCCAGACAATCCGTTCTTCTCACATTCGGATCCACGAGTTCGAAACTACTACTGCTACGGCTTTCGAAACGGTTATGGAATGGCATTTGATCCCGTCACAGACATACTTTGGATGACAGAAAACGGATCAGGCAGCTACGATGAAATCAACTACTGTCTTCCTGGACTCAACTCCGGGTGGGTGAAAATCATGGGGCCAGACAAGCGTGACGCCTCATATGCAGAAAATGGGTTCCAGGTTTTTGATGCAGAAGACTTGTTTTACTTGCCAGGCTCGCACTATCGCGACCCGGAGTTTAGTTGGCTGGCGCCTGTAGGAGTTACCGCACTCGAGTTCTTGCGAAGCCGAAAGTTTTACCCATCCGAGAGAAACGCAATGTTCGTCGGCGACATCAATGGCGGGCGGCTCTTTTATTTTCAACTAACGCCCTCTCGTGACGAACTCGAACTCTTTGGCGGGACTTTGGATAAGGTTGCAGACACGCTGGAAGAGCGCAATCAGCACGTCGTTGGCACTGGATTTGCAGGAATAACCGATATAAAAATTGGTCCAGATGGTTATGCGTACATCGTCAGCTACTTCAACGGTGCTGTTTACCGCATTCGACCAATTGTTGAGACAGTCTATGCAACTTCATTGCAGATGTTGACAGGCGTCATTCAATCTGGCGGACTCGCAGAGCTCGAGGAGAGCGATGATTTGAAGTTCATCGTTCGCGAAGCCCCACCAATTGCGCTCGGCGGACCTTCTGTCGCGTTCTTTATCGAAGGCACCTCGCCGGAGGCTTCTCCAGTCGAAGTTTCCTTCGTTGCCGAATTTTCGACCAGCGCTGCGCCTGCACCCGCGACTACCTTCCGTACTAGTTTGTTCAACTTCCAAACAAACTCATACGAGATTATCGATTCCCGTGCCGGAACAGCTACGGACGTTTCTTTTGAGGTCAGCATCACGAAGAATCCTTCGCGCTTTGTCGACCCGACTTCGCGGACTATCAGAGCAAGGTTTCAAGTGCTGGATCCCGGCACCTTGTTCACGTTTGGTTGGGCTGCCCGCTTTGATACAGCCGTTTGGAAAGTAACCGTCCGTTAGCGCGAAAAAAAGCTTCTGATAAAGAAGAAAAGGTTAGCGGGTCGCTCCGCAAGCCTGCGCGTGAAGTACGGATACCAACTGCTGCCGTAGGGGACATACACGCGGACAATGTTTCCACGCTTTTTGAGCTGCTGTTGAAGATTCCTCCGTATTCCGTACAGGAATTGGTACTCGAAGCGACCGTGAGAGATGTCGCTTCGATCCGCAAACTCATTAATCTGATCAATGATTGCAGAGTCATGGGTGGCGATGCCCGGATGCACCGCATCGCGTATGAGTTTGCAGGCTGCCATCACGAACGCTTCGTTGACTGCCTTCTTTTTTGTGAGCGCAACAGCTGCTGATTCCAAGTAAGCGCCCTTGACTAACCGTATTCGGACTCCCGCCGCCACGAGTCGCTCAATATCCGTCGGTGTCCGGTGGAGCATTGCCTGCAAAACTGTTCCAACATTTCGATGCCGCTGCGCGGCATTGAGTACCAACCGGATGGTCACGTCTGTCAGCGCACTCTCCTCCATGTCGATGCGGACGAAGATCGGAGGATCGCTGGCTGCTGCCAAAAGACTCTCAAGCCGACCCGCGCACCTGGCCTCATCGATGTGCGCACCAAGTTGTGATAGCTTTATCGAGATGTTGATTCTCTCAGGGATCCACCCCCCGAAGTGCGGCGATTCCGAAATGGCCTGAACTAAGCTAAGGTACTCCTGGAGAGCGGCGTCAGCTTCTTCATCCGTTGCGACATTCTCGCCCAGCAGATCAAGGGAAACCTTGTAGCCCTCGGAAGCGAGGCTCTCTGCGACAGCCATCGCCTCTTCCAGGGTGTCGCCCGCGACGAAGCGCCGAACAACGCCCCTGAACACCCGGCTTCTTCGAACGAACCGCTCAATGGCCTGGTTGCGGGCGAGAGAGAGTATGAGACTGCGCAAGATCATGCGGCGTCGGCGATACTACCGAATCCTTCCTGATGGTATAATCCGCCCGTGCTCAAAATCGCCCCGCCTAACTCCAGGGCGATCGCGGTTGCCCAGCGCACGTGGGGATGAACGAGATCATTTGCATGCAGGCCCGCCTAACACGCCAGTTTCAATTGCCCACCAGTATGGCCAGGATGGCCCCCGACCAACATTTTTGCCTCAAATCTTGAATCCACTAGCTGCCAGAAGGTACGCTTATGGTTTGTCGCTCACCTGCCGGAGGGTTGAATGAAAGAGATCAAGCACGCCTCGAGTCCGCTAAGCCAGGTTCTCGAGGTCCCGAACCTCATAGAGGTTCAATTGAACTCATACAAGCAGTTTCTTGAACAAGGACTTCCCGAACTTCTAAAAAGCTTCTCCCCGATCAAAGATTTCACCGGGTCGAACTACATAGAGTTTCTCGATTTCTCGCTCGGAGAGCCTAAGTACGACATCGACGACTGTCGCGACCGCGACGTTACGTTTGAGGCGCCCATCAAGGTGCGGGTCCGACTAGGCGGCCGAGACCGGGAGGTCATCGAGTCGGAGGTCTACCTCGGAGACTTGCCCCTGATGACGAACCAAGGGACGTTCATCATCAATGGACGTGAAAGAGTCATCGTCTCCCAACTAAGCCGTAGCCCCGGCGTTTACTTCTTTGACGAGCCCCAGCAGGCGACAAAGTGGGAACTCCGCCACGTCCTCATGCATCGGCTTCCCCTCCGTGCGGAGGTGCTCCCAAACCAAGGCAAGTGGCTTGAGGTCAGCGAAGCCGAACCGAATTTCGTCCTGTTCGCACCGCTGAATCAGAGCAAAAAGATCCCCGTAACCCAGTTGCTCAAGGTTTTGTCCGCGTTCGAGACGGCGCGCGTCCCGACGCGATTGCTGGTTGAGAACGCAGTGAACAAGCGGCTAGCTGAGCCTCTTGCCGACCCGGAGACCGGCGAGGTCCTCGGCGACGCCGAAACTCTGCTTACGCAAGAATTCATTGACAGCCTTCCAAAGAGCGTCCGGGGCACCAAGGCGGTGGTTCACACCCCCGTCGGATCGAACGAGGAGCTCGTTACCTCTTTCGGTGTCAAACACGTGCTGAAGTCCCCGAAAGAAGGCGACCTGATCGGAAAGCGCGCGACAGGGGACATCAAGGATGGAGACGAGGTCGTAATCGCGAAATCTGGCCGGATTGATCGAGACGTGGCAAAGAAGATCGCTGCGATGGGCCTGAAGCGACTTGAGGTCATTGAGGTCAACCCATTTATTGACGCGACTCTCGAACACGACACTACGGATTCGACCAAAACCGCCCTCAAAGACCTGCATAGAAAGTTGCGTCCAGGAGAGTCACCTGACGAGGAGAACGCTAAGTCACAGTTCTATTCCCTGTTCCTGGACCCTAGAAACTATGATTTAGGCCGAGTCGGGCGACACCAGATGAATCGCCGCCTCGGGATCGAACTCCCGGACACGGCGCGCAACATAACCATCGAAGATGTGGTTGCGATGATCAATCGACTCGGGCTACTGCTCGAAGGCGAGATCGGCGGCGACAACATCGACCACCTTCAAAACAAGCGCATCAAATCGATCGGCGAATTGCTTCTCAATCAGATGCGTGTCGGCCTCAGCCGGATGGAGAAGGTAGCTCGAGAGAGAATGACAAGCGCCGAGCCAGAGAACTTGCTGCCCGGGATCATTCTGAGCGTGAAGCCAGTTACGGCAAGCATCCGCAGCTTCTTCAGCAGTAGTCACCTGAGCACGTTCATGGATCAGACCAACCCGCTAAGCGAACTGTCAAACAAGCGGAGACTCTCGACTCTGCCGGATCGCAGACCGTCCGCGTCTGGGCGCGCGGGAGTTGTCGACGCGCAACGTGAAGTTCAGCCAAGCGAATATGGCCGAATCTGCCCCATCGAGACGCCGGAAGGGCCCAACGTAGGACTTATGAAACAGCTCAGCGTATACGCAAAGATCGATGAAGACGGTTTCTTGCACGCGCCTTTCCGAACCGTCAAGAACGGCAAGGTTACTGACGAACTCAGCTATCGCGTATCAGGAGACGAGGACGACAAAAAAGTAGCCCCGCCGGATACACCTCTTGGCCCCAACGGCGAAATCTTGGACGATCCTGTTATGGTTCGTTTCCGAGGCGAATTCCCCGAAGTTCCTCGCAACGACGTTGAGCTTATGGACGCTTCGCCGCTCATCTTTTCTGTCGCAGCTTCCTGTGTTCCATTCCTGAATCACGACGACGGGGCACGGGCCCTGATGGGCGCGAATATGCAGCGCCAGGCAGTGCCCTTGCTCCGTTCAGAGGGGGCCTTCGTTAGCACCGGTTATGAAGAGAGAATCGCCCGCGATACAGGGACGACCATCCTCGCGCACCGGTCGGGCATTGTGAGAAACGTCACGGCGTTGTCGATCCAGATTGAAGCCGACGACGACGGCACTCTCGATGTGTACCCTCTGGAGCACCTGCGCCAGTCGAACAAGTCTACGTGCTTCACGCACAGACCGCAAGTGTTTCCGGACGAGCGGGTCACAAAGGGTCAGCCAATCGCCGATGGCCCATCCTGTCACGACGGAAAACTTGCCCTTGGCAAGAACCTCGTTGTCGCGTTCATGCCGTGGCGTGGCTACAACTTCGAAGACGCGATTTTGGTGAGCGAGCGACTGGTCAAGGAAGACACGTTTACGTCCATCCATATCGAACGATACGACACCGAAGCGGTCGACACAAAGCTTGGGCCGGAAGAAATCACCCGAGATATTCCGAACGTCGGTGAAGAGGCTTTAAAGGATCTTGACGAAAGTGGCATCGTCCGGATCGGAGCCGACGTGCGTCCTCTCGACATCCTCGTAGGAAAGGTCGCTCCGAAGGGTCAGGTTGAACTAACGGCCGAAGAGCGACTCATCATCGCGATCTTCGGGAAGAAAGCGGAAGAAACTCGCGACGTATCGTTGCGAGTCCCACACGGCGAGCAAGGCACAGTCATCGACGTGAAGGTATTCAGCCGCTACAAGTACCGCGACAAGGCGACCGGCAAGATTTTCCACGAGTCGAAGAAGCGCGAGCACATGGTGAGTGAGATAACAGGCGGCGATCTGGAGCAGATTCCAGGTGATGAGCTACCTGCCGGAACGAACATGACTGTCCAGGTGCATGTCGCGCAAAAGCGCAAGATTACGGTCGGAGACAAGATGGCGGGGCGGCACGGAAACAAGGGTGTCATTTCGCGGATCGTCGCTGAGGAAGATATGCCTTTCCTCGCCGATGGACGCCCGGTGGACATCGTGCTGAACCCACTCGGCGTACCGAGCCGATTGAATGACGGTCAGATGCTTGAGTCGCTGCTCGGATTGGCGGGAGCGAAGCTTGGCATTCGCTTCATCTGCCCTGCGTTCGAGGGCTCAAGGCCTGAGCAGGTGATGGCGGAGATGCGGCGCATCGCCGAACAAACTCGCCGAGACGTTTTGCAGGCATACGTAAACTCGGAACTGGGCCTCAATCTCAGTTTCAAGCGAGGTGTGGCTGTACAAGAGATGCTGAATGAGATCGAGGACGCGCTTCGCAAGCTTGGGAAGACCCGGCTCGAGGCGGTATCGAGGCTCGTAGCCGCCGAACCTGCGATAAGCGTCGCAGACATGGATCCTGAAGCCGAGTTCGTTGTTGAAGACAATGAACCCGCGCATAAGGCTCCTGATCCAGTGTACATATCGATCCTCGATGCGATCCGACAACGTGTTTGGGTTCGCGCCGGAATTGATGAGACAACCGGAAAGAGTCTGTTACGCGATGGTTGGTCTGGCGACTTCTTGGAGTTCCCCGTCTCTGTTGGCGTGATGTATATGTTCAAGCTTGAGCACCTCGCCGAAGAGAAGATTCACGCTCGGAGCATTGGCCCATATTCTCTGGTAACTCAGCAGCCGCTTGGCGGAAAAGCCCAGTTCGGCGGCCAGCGCTTCGGAGAAATGGAAGTCTGGGCGCTCGAAGCGTATGGCGCGGCGAATACATTGCAGGAGATCATCACGATCAAGTCTGACGATGTGATGGGCAGAGTCAAAACGTACGAGAGCATCGTGCGTGGAGAAACAATGCTCGAGCCAGGGATACCAGAATCGTTCAAGATCCTCGTCAACGAGCTAAGGAGCCTCGGCTTGCGCGTCACAGTTGAGGACGCAAACAACCGGGAAATCAGCCTCCGAGACCTAGACGAGCATTCGCAGGGCGACGACATGAAGCTCGCGAGATCAGTCGGCTTCTTTTGATCAAAACAGGGCATAGCCCACAAAACAACTCAGGAGACTCAAAACAACAATGGCAAGTGTAAGATTCGTATTCGACAGCGGCGACGTAATCATCCCCGCAGAGACAGACCGCAGCGCAAAGCTGATCATGTCAGGCTTCCGGCGAAAGATGGAGGCCGGCGATGAGATGATCGATGTCAAAGGAAAGGACGGCGTTCGGCTAGTTAATGCGGGCAAAGTGAACTACATCGAAATCGTCGGCGGCTCAGCCCGCAGCAGCAAGCCCGCGGCACGCGGAGGCGCAACGGCGAAGAAGACAGTTCGTAAGGCGAAGACCACTCCCGCGCGCGGTCGTAAGCGACGATAACAGCCACCGCCGTATTGGCAACCAAACTGGAGTTGAAATCACAGCATGCCCGACGTAACTCTTTTTGAAAAAATCCGTGTGGGAATTGCGAGCCCGGAAGACGTTCTCGCATGGTCTCATGGCGAAGTAAAGAAGCCCGAGACCATCAACTATAGAACGTTCAAGCCGGAGCGTGATGGACTTTTCTGCGAGCGGATTTTTGGACCGGTCAAAGACTGGGAGTGCCACTGCGGTCGATACAAGAAGGTCAAGTACAAGGGCATCGTGTGTGAGAGGTGTGGCGTCGAAGTCACCCGGTCGCGCGTGCGCCGCGAGAGGATGGGTCACATCGAACTCGCGGCGCCCGTGTGTCACATTTGGTTTTTGAAGGGCGTCCCTTCGCCGGTTGCGCTTCTCCTAAACATCGGACCACGCGATCTTGAAAAGGTCGTCTACTTTGGGTCGTTCATCGTCATCGACCTTGACAAAGTGGGCCTCGACGAGGGCCGGTCACAGATTGAAGAACTAGTCGAGCTCGAAAAGTCCGCGCTCGAGCAAAGCATGGCTGAGCTTGAGGAAGAGATTCGCGACGCATTCGCCAGCGAGTTGGAGGAGAACAAGGACGAGTATGACGAGTCAATCATCAAGGATCGCACGAAAGCGGTCAATGATCGGATAAAGGCCGAGCAGCGAGACTCCCAAGATCGCGTCAAAGAGATGGATGTCGCGCTGGAAGTACTGTATAAGCTTGAGCAGAATCAACTGATCGAGGAAGACAAGTTCCGAGCTGTCGATCGGATGTTGAATGCTGTGTCCCGTCGAAGCGGCAAGCAGTACAACCAGATGCTTAAAGCTGGCATCGGTGCGGCTGCGATCAAGGAGCTTCTGCTCCGGGTCAACCTCGACTCGACTTCCAAGGAGCTTCGCGCAGGCATCATGCGGAGCCAAGGACCAAAGCGCGCGCGCATGATTAAGCGCCTCGAAATTGTCGAAGCGTTTATCAACTCGAAGACTAAGCCCGAGTGGATGGTCCTAGAGGTAATGCCCGTGATCTCGCCTGAGCTACGGCCCATGGTTCAGCTTGATGGCGGCCGGTTCGCGACATCCGATCTCAACGATCTCTACCGACGCATCATCAATCGGAACAATCGTCTGCGCAAGATTATAGAAATCCGGGCTCCTGAATCAATCATCAATCATGAGAAGCGTTTGCTGCAAGAAGCGGTAGACGCACTTGTCGATAATGGCCGTCGGTCCCGACCGGTGGTCGGCAGCAACAATCGTGCTTTGAAGTCCTTGAGCGACATGCTTAAAGGCAAAGAGGGACGGTTCCGAAAGAACTTGCTTGGAAAGCGTGTGGACTATTCTGGAAGAGCTGTCATTGTGGTGGGTCCTCACCTCAAGCTCCATCAATGCGGTTTGCCGAAAGAAATGGCGCTTGAGCTGTTCAAACCCTACGTGATGAAGGCGCTCGTGGACCAAAAGCTCACGCAGAACATCAAGACTGCGAAGCGCATGATCGACCGAATGCACCCGGCAGTGTGGGATGCTCTTGAGGAAGTCATCAAAGATCACCCGGTGCTGCTTAACCGCGCTCCAACGCTCCACCGATTCGGCATTCAAGCCTTCGAACCGATCCTCGTCGACGGCAAGGCGATCCAGGTGCATCCACTCGTGTGTCCGCCCTTCAATGCGGATTTTGACGGTGACCAGATGGCCGTGCACGTTCCTCTCAGCGCTGCCGCACAGGCCGAAGCACGCATCCTAATGCTGTCGAGCAATAACCTGTTCTCGCCAGCGGATGGACAGCCGACGATGGCACCGGTACAGGACATCATTCTTGGATCGTACGCACTAACTGCTCTCAACCGTAAAGCGCTTACGCGCTTCGAAGCGGAGACAGCTGCGCATCGGAAGGATCCCGAAAAAGTGCGCGCACCGATGACGTTCTCGTCCCCTGACGAGGCAATCCTCCTTGCAACGCACCCAGATGCCGCGGTTCGGATTCCACTGAACGACCCCGTTTTCGTCCGTGTCCGACGTCCATCCGGATTAGCAAATGAAGCGGGCGAGTTCGAAGAGTGGGAGACTGTCGTGCGACAAATGACGCCCGGTCAGTTGATCTTCCACGAAGTGCTCCCGTACCCAGTAAAGCACCACGATGATTGGATTGGAGTCGAGTTCACAAAACGAAACCTGACTCGGCTCATCACTCACGTACGCAACGCAACTTCAACGCAAAAGACTGTCGAGATGTTGGATCAAATCAAGGAGCTCGGATTCGAGTGGGCGACACGATACGGATTGACAATCGCGCTTTCGGACGTAGACCCGCGCTCCGCTCCAACTTCCGACCTATCGCTTGTCAATGAAATGGCACGGCGCGAAATCGCAGGTCAGGCCATCAGCCATGATATCGAGAAAGATTTTGAAACTGCAGGACGATTGAAGGGCCTGATTGAGGCTAAGATCGGCGAAGCTAAAAAGGCGACCACCGAAGTTCGAAAGCACTATCAGCTTGGCACGATGGCGACGAACGAGCGAGACCGAAAGCTACAAACGATTTGGCAGGGCGCGTTCGGAGCGCTGTCCGACACTATTGTTACGGAGATGGGGCAATTCAACCCGCTTCGAATGATGGTCGACTCAGGCGCAAGGGGATCGCGTGAGCAGTTGGTTCAGCTGATGGCAACGCGCGGAATGTTCCGTAACAACTTCAATCAGCCGATCACGGACATTGTAGGTGGCAACGGGTTGTTCGATGGCTCACGTGTGTTCGAGTACTTCGTGTCGATGTTCGGTGCCCGAAAGGGTGTCACGGATACCGCGCTCTTGATGGGTTACTCCGGATTCATCGCCCGCCGTCTCGTTGATGTGTCACACGACATCGTGATCAAAGCTGAGGACTGTGGCACCACCCAGGCCATCTACGTCGCGAAGATTATCAAAGAAGGGGACGTCGTTGAGCAACTCAGCATTCGATGCAAGGGTCGAACGTCGATTGAACGAGTTACATTGCCTGGCAGCAAGGAAGAAGTCGTGCTCTGCGAAGCTGGTGACGCCTTTGGCGACAAGGGTGCGGCGCTCTTAGACGAAGCCGACGCTCTCTATTACAAGCTTCGAAGCGATGCTCAAGAGGCGAAAGACGTCGATAAGGCGACCGAGAAAGTCGAGGCCGACTTCCGCAAACACGGCTTCCGCATTGGTGAGCACGGCGAGTTGCAGGTATCAATCAGGAGTCCGCTTACGTGCGATCTCGACAGCGGCATCTGTTCCAAGTGCTATGGCTGGGACCTCTCGACCAAGAAGTTCGCCGAGGTTGGCCTTGCAGTTGGCGTCATCGCAGGTGAAACGATGTCTGAACCTCTGTCTCAGTTGACGATGAGAACATTCCACCACGGCGGCGTTGCGACGGGCACGGTCCTTACTGGATACAACCAAGCTGGGCGAATGTACGGCACACTACACCAAGAGCTCAAGGTTGACCTCAAGACTGATGAGCTTGACGTGCATGAGATGCCGGACTTTATTGGTGAGCAGCGCGGCTTGCTCGATGAACTCACGGGGAAGGCCGAGCGGCTCAAGGCCGAAGCAGAGAAGCCGACAAAGAAGACTAAAAAGTCCTTGACGCCTCCTCCGCGAACCACAGCGAACCGTCAACTCGCTCGGGAGTTGGTGGAGCACTCGTTCTATCACTACGTAGGCATACCCTTCGTAGAGAGGCTTCTTGAAGCTCGTCGCGCGCCCAAGGGTGAGGCAGTCGTGTCTCGCTACGATGGTGTGGTCGACACAATCAAGGTCGGTCAGCTTGGTCGATGGATTGTGATCCGGGCTATCGTCACCCCTGGGGAGCACGACATCGCTGGTAAGACGATCGCTGAGCGGGTCCTCCATCCAGAAACGAAAGAGACACTTATCGAAGCTGGCACAGAGATCAACAAGGCAGCTACCGACAAGCTTGCGAAGCACGGCGTGGAGAAGCTCACGATTTTCGAAGTGATCCTTCTTCCGAAGCGTCGAATCCTTCTGGTTGAGACAGGCGACAAAGTCAAAGCGGGCGATCCTCTCACCCAGGGTCCGCTCGATCTTGGCAGCCTCCTCGAGTTCCGAGGAGTTCGCGCGGTGCAAGAATATCTGGTAAGTGAACTTCAGTCGATTTACAAGTCGAATGGCGTTAGCATCAACGACCGTCACTTGGAGGTCATCTGTCGCCAGATGCTGCGAAAGGTTCGCATAAAGGAAGGCGGTGACTCAAAGTTCTTGCCCGGCCAAATCATAGATCGATTCGCTTTCCGAAGAGAGAACGAACGTCTTCAGCAGATGATTGCAGCGAAAGAAGAAGTCGAGTATGAGGACATTGAAACCAGCGACATGAAGAAACGGCTTCCGATTCCTGCCACGGCTGATGCAGTCATTCAGGGCATCACCGAAGCCGCCCTAACGACTGAGTCATTCCTATCGGCGGCCTCCGCGCAGAAGACTGTTCGTGTGCTTACAGACGCGGCCGTCAAGGGGCGCACAGACGATCTAGTGGGCCTAAAGGAAAACGTGATCATTGGGCGGCTGATCCCCGCCGGATCAGGATTCCCGGCATACCGAAACATCGCCGTCAAGACGACGCGAGAGCCGGTGTGGGCAAAGGCTCCTATCACGGCACTCGCGAGTATGCAAGACCGCGAGGATGTGGAGGAGATCGAAGAATTCGACGAGAGCGATATCGGAGATATCCGATCGCTCGCTGAGAGCCTCGGCGCAGAACGCGTCGACGAAGCAGACGTTTAGAGAACAGAAGTAGATCCGGCAACGGGCTGGTAGTAAGCCCTGCCGGATCTACTTCCGTTCTGGAATCAACGTCCAGTTCACCTGGCACGGCGAGCCCTCGCTCGTCGTGATCACGCGGCGGAAATCAAAGTCAAAGCAGATTGCCTCGCTCTGGCCCTCGAATGGAACTGGTATTGCCGCAGGTCGCTTTGTGAACCAATCGTCCGGTGATCCTTCATAGAGTAAGGCTGCCAGATAAGTTCGAATCACGACTCGCGTGCCGTTGGCGTTCATATCCCCAGCAGTTGCCATTCGCATCAGAGGAGTTGAGCCATCAAGACGTAAAGTCCCCAACCTCCGCAGTGTTGACTCACCGTGCTTGAGATCAGAAAAGTAGACACCGCTCTCACCATCTCGTGACTTTGTGACAAGCTGAACGTTGCCTTCGGGAGTGACGAGCAGAGCTTCACAATCATGCTCGCCGTCAGGGTATCTAAGAACAAACTTCTCGAACTCTGTCACTTGGATGCTGCCCGCAGCTGTCGATGGCTCAGGGATTCGGTAGACGATGACCGACTGGCGGATGCGATTGTTGTCACCAATGTCTCCCACGAAAAGATAAGGCTTGCCATTGATCGTAGCGCTTGCAATGTCTTCCCAATCTACCGCCTCGACACCCTTCAACGTGTAAGTCCCCAAGTCCTTTCCGCTCGCATCGAACGCATAGAGGTTTGCGCCGTCTCCGCTGTCGTTGTGTGTCCAGTAAACGCCCCTTGTGAGCCGAGAAAGGGCTATTCCACTACTTTCGACAACCTCAGCGCTTTCAAGAGTACACAGCCTGCCAAAGACCTGCTGTTCGATAACGGGTAGTCTGGCCTCAACATTTGCGGAAGCACAGCCTGCAACAAAAGCCATAACGCAAATGAGTGTGCGCATCAGCTTGAGTATACCGGTGGCTTGCCGCTTCTATAACTGAGTATGCGGTCGTAGAATAGGTATTGTTGCGCCCATCCGGCTAGCCTGCCAAACTTCCCACGCATCAATTCTCCGACCGCATCGTACTTCGAAGGCGTTAGGGCAGTGCCGCGCCATTTCGGAAAGTAGATCTCGCACGCAGCTTGCCACAAGTGCGTATCAACTGGAACCGCCTCTTGGTGCCACAAGCCAACAAGGCAAACGCAGTCTGCAATCTTCCGTCCAATTCCACTCAGTTCGCAGAGTGAGTCGCGCGCAACCAGATAGGGGACATCGCGTAAGGAGTCAAGCCAAGTCGGTGACCTGCGAAGCAGCTCTTGAGCGACCGCAGGAATCGTGCGGGCTCGGTAGCCAAAACCTGCAGCACGCAACTCAGCTTCGTTGATCTCTGCTATCCGAGCGATCGTCGGAAACTCAAAGTGACCTTCTGCAATTTCCCTTCCATAAGCTCCGAGTCGACGAACCATTGGGATGATGCGCGACAAGTTGTTGTTTGGTGTGCAGAGAAACGAAAAGAGCGTTTCATGAGCGAAGCATTGACGCAGCACCCGCAGTCCAGAATGTTTAGCAATTCTGGTCTGCAGTTCAGGACCGAGCTCCAAAACTTGCCTCTCAATGTGACTTAAAGAGATGTCCAGTTGAAAGAGATGCTTACCCTCTGGCGAGATTTCCCACCCACCTTCCAGTCGCCGGGCGCGGACAATTGACGATCCATCCACTCCCTCGTACCATTCCCCGCGCTCCTCAAATCGAAACACTTGTCCGCTAGATACACACAGTCCAACATCAATCTCCTCGTCCGAAACTTGAACGGTCACTTCTCACCGCCAGGAACCATGCCCAGGAATTCGTCTTCCGTGACGAGCGGAATCCCGAGTTCGGTCGCCTTCTTCGCCTTTGCGCCAGAACCAGGCCCAGCTACCACGAAGTCGGTTCGCTTGCTAACGCTGCTCGCCGCGGTTCCGCCCGATCTCCTTACTATCTCTTCTGCATCTTCGCGAGTCATTTTTTCCAGTTTTCCCGTAAAGACGACTGTCTTGCCAACGAATGGATTGTCACCTTCTTTCTCAGCCACGGCAACGCTTTGCGGGCGCACGCCACCAGCCAGGAGTTTCTCTATCAGTTGTTGATTCTCTGTCTTTTGGAAGAACTCGACTATCTCGGCAGCCGTGTTGGGTCCAACATCAGGCACGCGCAACAGCTGCTCGTACGTCGCCTCACGCACACTGCTTAACGCTCCGAAATGAGATGAAAGCGAGAACGCAAGGCTTTCACCAACTTGGCGAATACCCAGCGCAAACAGGAATCGATTGAGGGGGCGGTCCTTCGACGCTTCGATGGCTCGAAGCAAGTTGTCAACGCTTTGCGCTCCCATTCGGTCAAGCGATTCAAGCTCATCTCGTCGCTCGAAAAGTCGATAGATATCGCTGACATCGGAGATGTAGGCTAAGTCCAACAGCCTGAGAACCAGCTTTTCGCCCAAGCCGTCAATGTCCATCGCAGACCGGGAGACGTAGTGAACGATTCTTTCGGCCACTTGTGCGGGGCAGACCCTGTTTGGGCATCGCAGAGCAACTTCGTCTTCCCTGCGCACGAGCGTAGATGTGCAAACGGGGCAAACATCGGGTAGAACAGGGATTGGCCTTGAGTCGTGACTTCGATCTGCCACTGGGCACACTATTTCAGGAATAACATCTCCAGCCCGCTGAACGACAACGGTATCACCAATTCGGACATCTTTGCGGATCAGCTCCTCGAAATTGTGGAGAGTCGCTCTCGCCACTGTCACTCCGCCGACCTCGACGGGTTCTAACTCAGCAACCGGAGTCACCACTCCCGTGCGTCCCACTTGCCAAGTGATTGCTGTGAGCAACGTTGTAGTCTGCTGCGCGGGAAACTTGTACGCTATCGCCCATCGAGGTCCACGCGCCGTAAAGCCCAGGCTTTGTTGCGACCGAATGTCATTAACCTTGAACACGAGCCCGTCGATCTCGTAGGGCAGTTCGTTTCTGCGATTGGTGTACTCTTCGACGTATTGCTCGCATTCTTCAATTCCGCTCACGAGCCTGACATGCTCACTCACGCGAAAACCCGCACTCCTTAAAAAAGCGATTATCTCTGTCTGCTTCGTGTATGCCGCAGTGCCTGGGGTGCCAAGTCCCCACGCCCAGAACGACAACTTTCTCGACGCAGTGACCTTCGGATCAAGTTGGCGCATCGTCCCTGCTGCGGCGTTGCGCGGGTTTGCAAACTCGGGCAAACCTGCTTCAAGCAAGCCTTCGTTGATGCGGGCAAACTCGGTTCGATTCATGAGCACTTCGCCTCGAACCTCGATTACCCCGAACGAATCACATCTCAACCGCAAAGGGATTGAGCCGATTGTCTTCGCGTTTGAGGTGACATCTTCTCCCACCTCCCCATCTCCCCGCGTAGCTGCGACTTGTAGCAATCCATCATCATACGTTATTGAAAGCGACAGACCATCAAACTTCGGCTCAGCTGTGTACTCAATTTCTTCCTCGGACTTGGCTAACCCCTTTTTGACTCGCACGTCGAACTCTCGTAGCTCGTCAAGGCCGAGCGCATTATCCAAACTTAGCATCGGCGAGAGGTGTTTGTGCTTCCCAAATCTCTCGCTGGGTCGTGCGCCAACCCTCTGCGTTGGACTGTCTGGAGTCCGTAACTCTGGGTGCTCCTCCTCCAATGCCGCCAGCTCGCGAAACTTTCGATCCCACTCAGCATCGGATATTTCTGGTTGATCCAACACATAGTAGAGATGATTGTGGTGATCGATCTCCTCGCGGAGTCTCCGCGCCTTCGCTAGAACAGCTTCGTCCATCCGAAGGGTTTTACCGCACCCGCTTAAGTGTCGTAGACGCAGTCAGACGCGCCTTCGAGAAACCAAACGGGTAGCCGGGACCTTCCAGGCCCAAGTCGACCAGCCACAGCAAGGTCGCGGACTCGACGCGACCGTCTCTCCGGTTTAAATCGATCGTCCCGCTGATTGCGATCGATCCCTTGAGTCTGAGTTCGGGATCCTCGGGGTGGTGTACACGTCTGTCGACAGGCGTGTTGGTCTCCACCAGGAACCTATAGACGGGTGGATCCGCCGCTTCAGGGCCGTCGAAGCGTAGTCTGATTGGGACGCGCTCGTCCCCAATCGGATCATCTTCCAAAATTGTCTGGAGCGGGAAATCAAAATCACCAATTGCGAGGTCGCCAATCTTGAGTGATAAGTCACCGGTCATGGGCGCCCAGCCGACGGGCCAGAACGGAACGCTAAACACGGATGGGACTCTCGGCTCGCCGTCCCAGGTGTATCTCGCGCGGCCCCCGGCAAGTGGAACTGTCCACTTGCCGAGTTTGGCTGCCGAGACGTCACGAGCAGGGAGGGGCTCTCCGTCCATCGTGAGTGAACAGTCCTCAGAGGTGCCGAGCGTTGTCCAGGCGCCAGAGTCGTTGACTGTGGACGTCCGGTAGAGGCCGACCAGCGTCGCGCGCCGAGTCTCGGGGGCGCTGCGGCCACCCAAGTACGTCCGCAGAATGCTTCCGCTGACTGTGTAGCTGACCGTGGATTCCTCAAGCCGGAAGCGCACCGGGTGCCCATCCTGAAAAGCGACGTTCGGCGTCGCTACTAGAACAACGCCGAACGTAATCAAGTGAAGCAACTTCGCCTTAGTTCTTTACGCGGGTCATCTTTATGGTGGTTGTTCCGTTGATGTCCGCTTGGAACATGCCTCCATCAATCTTTTGCTTTGACTTCTGAAGCGTCTCGTGCTTCACGATTCGCCCAGTGCCTTGCTCAACCCACACTGTCGCACTAGTTTCCATCGCGCCGGTGATCTTCATGTCCGCCATCATGCCGGCCATGTCGTTCCCGCCGCCCCCTTGGGCTTCCATCATGCGAGCCATGTCGATGTTCATGGGTGTACTAGCCTTGATCGCGACGACATAGATCAAGACCCCGTCGACATCACGCTGGCTAACGAGTTGAGCGTTCATCTTCTGATCTGGAGTGCCCGTCATAGCGTTGGCAGGAACGGGGATGTCCCAAGAGTCACCAATGTTTAGGGGTGCCTCGGGGAATCTGAGGCTTGGAAACATGGTCCCCGCACCGCTCGCGCCGCCGCCGAGCATCATCATCATGCCGCCCATCATCCCGCCGCGGCCGCCGGTCGCTGGCGCCGCCATCGCGCCGGTAATCTCGCCAAACTTGTTCATCTTGCCCTTGAAAGAGAACTCTTTCGGCATCTGGCTGTCCACGTCCCCCATCATTCCGCCGATTGAGCCGAAGTCGTACTTGAGGTCGGTACCGGTGATGTCGACATCAGCTTCCTGCTTCTCTTCGTCCACCTTGCCGACCTTCATGGCGACTTTTGCTGTAGTAATGACGTCAATTGGAAACTCTTGCCCCATCATGTCCGAGTACATGATCTGACTAGACTTGATTTCGACCAGATAGGTGTCCAGATCCCCTTCTACCAGTTGGCGACGCAATGTGATGCCGCCCTGCGTGAAACTCGTCGCGGCGAACATGGCTGCTCCCGCGATTACTGCGATTTTGTAGATCTTCATAGACTTTTCGACCCCTTGTGTTCGATTTTGAATAGCGTCCGCAGGCGACGTTGCCCTACCGGATCGCCAGGCTTTACATTGTAGACGCTCGAGACGGCCTCCGCGTTTACCTCGGCGCGCACAATCCAACCTTTGGGACCTTTGAACCAGACAGTCCCATCCCCGGTAACCTTGGTCCTGACGATCTGGGCCACATCCTTAGCCTCGAGCGTCGGGTTATTGTTCTCATCTTCTTTGGTCTCATAGTCCTGCCTGAGCGTGAGCCTGAACCGGTGGCCGGTCTCATCCTCGCCGTCATACTTAGCATCGTAAAACACTGTCGAGTCGCCAAATCGACGAGAGTATGACCACGTGTCTCCGACCTCTACCGGTTCGGCGGGCAACTCAAGCAACATGAATGTTATGTCAGGGATATGCTGTAGGTCCAAGCCAGGCAAGCGTACGGGCAACTCCGTTTTCGGCATGCTGGTCGCAGAGATCCTCCCGCTGGGATCAAACTTGATCGTCGAGGTTGGGAACAGGTCCTTTGCGCTTTGCTCGTTGAAGGGCAGAGCCACCCACTCGCCAGTCTCAAGGTTGCTCAAGTACGCCGATAGAGTGCGCAGGCTCGTGGTGGCTTCCCCTGCCCCCTTCGGCTCGACCGAGAGGCTGATGTCCACCTTCGCCTTTTGCTCAAACCCTCCAAGGAAGGGCAGGTATCCGTCGTAGAGAAGGGTCAGGTCATATTGCGAGGCCCCATTCGGCAAGCCATAGGTGAAAACCGTCAGGCACAGAACGTTGAGAATCATCATCCTGCTTGTTTGACGCTTTGAGGAGCAGGGGTGGTCTGCGAAACTGCCGGCCTGCCCGCGGCCGCGCGGACTCGCGCAATTGCATCGTCTGTCAATGCTCTCTCGAAGCTGCGGAATCCGGCGAGGCGAAATCCATGCTCGGCCGCAAGGGCGCGCATGGTCTCAACCTGGTCGACCGAGACGTCCTTCCCTACTGTAAAGGGCTCGGCTCGGTTTTCAAGTGCCAAAATCATCGTCTCGCTCATGCAGGCGTACGCGGTACGTGCAGGGAACCCGAAGCTGAAACCGAAGTCCGGGTCTCCCGGGACCTCCACAACCCCTCCCTCAAGCACCAGCACGTCCGGGCGTTCTTCGGAAACTCTGACGCTCACATCCCTGGGGCGCGCGACATCACAGACCACCGCACCGGACTTCAAATGTTCTGGCTGAATCACGGCGGATTCGCTACTCGTTACCGTCACGATTACGTCTGCATCTCGGATCGATTCTACATCGGTCGTCCCGACGCAGCCGCGACCGATCGAAGCAGCAATCTCCTGGGTTCGGGCGAGGTCTCTTCCAATCAGCAAGGTTTTACGGAAACTCGGTGCCATCACGACGGCGCAGGTGCGGCCGATCGAGCCCGTCGCGCCAACCACAGCAAGAGTCGAGTCGGCTGGCACGATGTCCATGAGTCGCGCTCCCTCCATCGCTCCCTCAATCGCGGAGGCAACCGTATAGCTGTTCCCTGTCGTCACCGGGATTGGGCTGCGTTTCGCTATTGTGACGCCGCCATCACCCACTACTGCCGTAAAAGCACCGAGGCCTATGAGTTTCGCTCCTCTTGAAGCAGCTAACTCGCAACATTCCAGAATCTTGCTGTAGACCTCCTCTAACGGAAGCTCCAGCATCATGGTCGGAGTGAGCGGGCAGCCGATAAACCAGCCCTCCGTCCTCGCTCCGGTCGCAGACACGATCCCCGTGGCGTGCCCGAGCATCATCGGCTTCTTTCGCTTGAGGAACCACTCAATCATCGACAGCGGCAGATACCGCGCAATCGGGTACTTCCGGGCCACATCGCGGCGAGCGTCAATGGGATGAACGATGAAAGCAAAAGGCGTCATAGTAGGCTTGCGAGAGCCGGATTATGGCCCATGCCTGGCCCTAGTCACCGGCAGAGCATTTAGGGGTACAAACTGGTTCCTCACACGTCTAATAGGTTGGATCGACACGAAATGACCACACTTCTCGCTACCCTCATCCTCTCGACCGGATTTGCGCCGGCCCAGGATCCAAACCCGCAGGTTTCCTTGACAATTCAGTCACGGGGAGAGATGGTCATTGAGCTTTTTCCGCAAGACGCGCCGAAAACTGTGGCCCAGTTTCTCAAACTGGTCAACAGTGGCTTCTACAACGGTGTTCTGTTTCACAGGGTTGAGAACTACCCCCGCCCGTTTATCGTGGTGACTGGTGATCCGTTGACCAAAACCCTTCCGCTGACCGACCCGCGAATTGGGACCGGGGGGAGCGGCAACACGCTTCTCTTCGAAAGCAACAAGCGCTCCTTTGCCAATGGAACCGTCGGGCTTGCTCGCGACCAGAAGGATAAGAACAGCGGAGACAGCCAGTTCTTCATCTGCAACGGCCCGCAGAAGTTTCTTGACGGCTCATACGTCGCGTTCGGGCAAGTCGTAAAGGGCATTGAGATTATCCCCAACATTGCGTTGGGTGATAAGGTTACGTCGGTACGCCAAACTCGCTGATCAAGGCACTGCCCGATGGGATGCGGCCCCGGCACCCAGGTACCCTTCGGATCAGATGCACTACATTGACCCATTCGGAAAGGACGACCTTGTCACGCTTCGAGCCATCCGTGAAGATCATTGTGTCTCGCTCTACCTGCCAACCCACCGGAAAGGGTCAGAGGTTGCTCAAGATCCCATTCGGCTTAAGAACCTGATTGCGCGAGCTGAGGAAGTCCTCAAGACCAGGGGAGCACGCTGGGACGTCATCGAATCCATCCTAGGCGAAGCGAAACAGCTTCTCGACAAGGAGTTTTTTTGGCAGCACCAGGCAGACGGTCTAGCGATATTCGCAAAACCAGGCGAAACACGAGCGTTTCGAACCGGAGTCGGCTTTGGCGAGGCGGTGACAGTGAGCGGTCGCTTTGACTTAGCGCAGATGGTTCGACTTCTCGCTTCCGATGGCCGATTCTACGTGCTCGCCCTGGGGGAGCAAATGGTCAAGCTGCTGGAGGGTACGCGATTCAGCGTCTCCGAGATAGCGTTGGACAATCTGCCCCAATCCATTGACGACGCCCTCAAACTGGATGATCCTCAAAAGCAACTGCAGTACCATACGGGCGCAGGCGCCAGCTCCGGCGGCGGTAGAGCGGCAATCTTTCACGGACACCGATTCGATGGATCCGAAAACAAAGAGAACCTGAAGAGATTCTTCAACATCGTCGACCGCGGGCTGGAGCCCCTGTTTAAGCATTACCCTGCGCCGGTCGTCTTGGCTGCGGTGGAGTACTACTTCCCACTTTACTTGGAGGTCGCGAACATTCCGGGACTCGTCGAGGGCGGTATCAAAGGCAACCCCGACGTCATGCGAGACGAAGAGCTGCACAAGGCGGCTTGGAGCATCGTGTACCCAGCGTTCAAGAAGTCGCAGGAGGATGCACTGGAGCGTTACGCTCAAGTTATCGGTACCGGCCAAACTACACAGGGCGTGGAGGGCACCGCGATAGCGGCATATCAAGGAAGGGTGGACACACTGTTCGTCGACACTGAGCCAGACGTTTGGGGCGAAATCGACGAAACAACCCAATCGGTCAGCATCCACGAGGTTGAAAACGCAGGCGATCTCGAACTCGTCAATGAGACGACTCTTGCTGTTCTGACAAGCGGTGGAAGGGTGTTTACGATGCCAAGCGCAGAGGTTCCAGGCAGTGGCCCGATGGCCGCGATCCTTCGCTACGCTGGCTGAGAGAGGGTGGAGCCTTCGACGGGAATTGAACCCGTGACCTCCTCTTTACCAAAGAGGTGCTCTACCCCTGAGCTACGAAGGCGAGACTTGGTGGGGAGTGTAGGATTCGAACCTACGTAGGCATTCGCCGGCAGATTTACAGTCTGCTCCCATTGGCCACTCGGGCAACTCCCCAAGCGGCGGTCAATGTACCCGAAATCGTCAGTATGAGGCCAAAAACTGCTGAGAGGACATGGCAACAACGGCGTCGAAACAATCGCATATGCTTTACACCACAGACGGGAGAACAAAGGTGGGACTCGTCGCATTGTCGTCTGCAGCGGTGGTGGTCGCAGGCTGGGTGGGGTACAGCCAGCTTACGCAAACCAACTCGGGTAGCGCGCGTCCGATGGAGTTTCAGGTGCATGTCGCTGGCGAGGTGCGGAGCCCTCAGGTTGTTTGGGTGAACTCCGAATCACTTGTCGTTGAGGCGGCCCAAAAGGCCGGAGGCGAGACTCGAAACGCCGACCTTGACCAATTGAACCTTGCAGCGAAGTTGATTCCAAACACGCAACTCTACGTACCTGCGATGGGAGAAGAAGCGGGGGACCTTTTGGGGCCCTACGGCGCGGGATTTGCGGCATCAAGGAACGCTCCAGTGTCTGCTTTCGGTTCACCGTCTGCCGGTGGACTAATCAACGTAAACACCGCCGACATCGCAACTCTGGATCAATTGCCCGGCGTCGGACCCGTGACCGCGCAGAGCATTATCGATTATCGCAATGTGAATGGACCCTTTAGGTCCGTCGAAGACCTGATAAACGTGAAGGGAATCGGCCCAAAGAAGATGGAGCAGCTACGGACTCGCGTGACGGTGAACTGACGCGGCTCTAACCCGGCTTGAACTTAAGCAACTCGGCGGTCAGCGTTCCTCCGGGCATATCGTGCTCAATCCGTACCCACCCGACCCCTCTCGACAGCCAGTAACGGGAAGTCGTTACGATGTTGCCGATTTGAAGGCCGATTTCGGACACGATTGCATCGTAACGCCCAACAGGCAAGGTGAGACGCGCATCGCTCAGGCGGCGAACTTCCGCCCGCGCCGCGGAGGCCTCGCCAACGGATCCGTCCCAAGACCAGCTTCGAGTGCCTGACGACGAGAAGACGCATAGCGACGGCATGTAGGCGCCCATCGGCCCCGTTATCTTATGGATCGTAGTGTCCGAAACCAGGATCCTCTCCTCTCCGTAGACGACTTGCCCGCCGAGAGTTGCCTTAGATGAGATCCGAAGTTCGTGCCCGATGCCGGAAGGAGCCGACTGCTCGATCCTTTGCACAAGGGTGCCCTTGAAGGAGAGGGACTGGAGGTCGTACGTCCACTCGACCCCGACAGTGACCGGGAACAGCGGTGCGAGTGATGCGGCGACCAGCTGAAGGACGTTCACGAGTTAGATTATCGGTCTCAAATCCACCGAACTGGCGAGAGCGGCCCGCAAGGGTCTGAGGAGCCCCTCTAACCGGCAACAGTGCTGGAAACGTTCTATTCCACGAGCGTCAGAGCCGTAAGCGTCCGCGTTGGCTCAAGTTCGTCTATCTCTCGCGCAATCTGGTTGTAGTGTGAATCGCGTTCAATCGGTTCGCGACCGGCCTCGAGAATCATCGCAATCATGTTTGACGGGGTCAAAGATTGAGACTTCTGGCCGAACTCACCCTCTTTGTATGTGATCTCATACTCAAGCACGGTTCCGTCTGCGTCGTCGGCGCCGTACCACAGCGCCGCTTGCGTAACCGGAATCGTGTTCATGATCCAGAACGACTTGATGTGCTCAAAGTTGTCCAGCATCAGTCGCGAAACTGCGATGTTTCTGAGATCGTCGTGCGCCGTGGGTGGCTGAATGTGCTCAAGCTCGGTTTTCTCAGGATGGAACGAAAGCGGAGTCATACACAAAAAGTGGCCGGTTTCGTCCTGAAGCTCGCGCAACTGGATTAAGTGATCGACCCGCTCTTCGTCGGTTTCGATGTGGCCGTAAAGCATGGTGGCGTACTGTCGCAGCCCAAGCTTGGCCGCAATGCGCGCGACTTCGAGCCACTCTTCGCCACGGAGCTTTCTTCCAAACAACTCTTCGTGCACCCGATCCGACAGAATCTCGATACCACCGCCAGGCAAACTATCGAGACCCGCAGCCATCAATTCTCGCAACGCGCCTTCTATCGTGGTTTTGCCAACGCGTGCGATTTCGACGATCTCGACGGCGGTAAACGCTTTGACATGAATTCCCGGCCGCTCTTCTTTGATCGCTTTAATGAAGTCAATGTAGTAAGAGTAAGGCAGGCGCGGATTTATACCTCCCACGCTGTGGACTTCTGTGATTGGTACATGCTTGTATCGTCGGAGCGCGTGTCGCACTTCTTCAAGACTCATTTCATAAGGTGCCGGCCCACCCTTTTTGGCGTAGAAGGAGCAAAACTTGCAAAACTTGTTGCAGATGTTGGTGTAGTTGATATGCTGATTGCGAACGTAATAGGTTCGATCGCCGTGCTTGCGTTCCCGAACAATGTTGGCGAGTGCGCCAACTGCAGTCAGGTCAGGATGACGGTACAGGACGATGCCGTCTTCCCTGCTCAGCCGTCGGCCAGCTTGTACCTTCTCATGGATCGGAAGTAGTTCAATCGGCAGAGTGGCTTCAAGTTTCATTGAGAGTTCATGGCCATTATACGCCGCCCCAGCAGCCGGCAGGGATACTACTTAGCAAACTCAACAATTCCGATAGGGTTACCGTCGGGATCAGCAAGAACGGCAGACCAGCCTACCGTCGGCACCTCGGCCTTTTGCTTCAAGATCGTGCCCCCGAGGGACTGAGCCTTCGCGAGGAGAGCGTCAACAGATTCGACGTCAAACCAGATGGATGGCGACGAGCCCGGCGATACCGTTTCCACCTGTTGCAATCCTCCGATATGCTTGTCACCGGTGCCGAAGACTACCATCGTGTCCATGAACTCCTTAAACTGCCATCCAAAGAGCCCTTCAAAAAACGATCGGGACCGGGCGATGTCCGTGACGTCAAATTCGATGTGACAGATTTCGTGCATTGATCTTCTCATTGATTATGTTACGCGAGAGCTGATACCAACAATTTTGCCGATGTTGCAAAATTGAAGAGTGATGAGGAGGCACCTCGAGTTAGTCGATGCGCTACTTCCGAATGGGCGGAGGAGGAGGCGATTCCAACGCTAGTGCCGACTCGGACGGCTTCAGTGCGGTCGTCGGTTGCCAAAGCACAACTCGATGACCCTGCACTTCGGCCTTTTCCCCACCCAACATCGCTGGGCCCCCGGGCAAGTAGTACGCCGCCGCTTCAGTAACTGCGACGCCACCAATCGGCGAAACCCTCTGCACGTGTGCGCACAGGTCAATCACATGACTGTAGCTCACGTTTGCCGCATCGCCCTTTGCGGCCATGACCGTTCCTGCGTGGATTCCACAACGCAACAGGAAGTTTCCTCCGATTCGATTGCGAAACGCATTGAACTCGAGCATGCCGGCCTGCATTTTTCGCGCCGCGAGGAATGCCTGGTGAGGCTGATTGAAGGTGATAAGTATCCCGTCTCCTGCCGTACTGTGAATGGAGCCATCAAATTCAGAGGCAACAGAACGCACGAAGTTTGTGTACTCGGTGAACGTGTACTCGACAGCGAGCGGATCCGCGCCGTGCTTCATCGAAGTGCTGCCAACAACGTCAACGGAAAGAAACGTTACCGTTCTTTCCCCTTTCTTCAATTCTTCCTGAAGCTCGACAAGTTGCTTCAGTAGATATTCTCGCCGTTTCTGAGGGTCTGCCTGAAATCGGATCATTGTTATGCGGTCGCCAAAACGACCTACTAGGAATCCGACGAGCGCACAACCAAGCGTCAACGGAATGAGCATCGTTCCATTGGCGGATCCAGGGGATCGAAACAGCCAGGAGAAAAACGCAAACCCCACTGATGCCGCAAGTCCGAATGCACCACCGGTGAGCGAACCCAAGTTGCTGTTCCGAGTGAGTGCCACGTTATAAACTGCGAGCGCAGCTAGAATCGTCATCGCGCTCACGCCCAGACCATATTGATCTCCATACACTCGTGCCAGCACGTTCACGAGCTGCATTTGAAGCCCGAGGAAGGCGCTTACGACGATGCGCCGGGTGGCAAAGTCCATTTGTCGGAACTGTTGGACAAACCGACCCCACCGGGTTCTCCTTTTGGACTGCTCTAAATGGAGTTCTTCAAGCACATGCTCAATTGCCTCGGGGGGAGCGAGCGTCTCCTCAGCAATCTCTCGGAGGGACTCCTGCAACTGCCGACTGACGGTGGCCTTGGCCTGGGTGACTGAGTCATCCAGTCCCGAGTGAAGCTGCTCATCGCGCTCCAAGCCAGGCTCTTCGTGCTGTTCCATCAGTAGACCTCATTCTACAGGAAGCGGTAGAATCCGCCTGTGGAGTTGACCGTGCGATTGTTCGCCGGGCTGAAGTCCCAGCACGGCACCTGCATCCTCCTAGAAGTTCCCGATCCTGTCTGTGTCGAAGGAGTGCGTTCTGCCCTCAAGGCGCGAGGGGTCTGGACGTCCGGCGCGAGGATTGCGCTCAACCACTCATTCTCCAACCTAGACGATACGGTCAATCCTGGTGATGAAGTTGCAGTGATTCCTCCGGTGAGCGGTGGATGATCGGCCTTACCAAGGACCCGATCGACCCGGAGACGATTCGGAGGGCTGTGGAATCTGACGAGTTGGGCGGACTGTGCATCTTCGTCGGGGAAGTTCGGTCTCTTACGTCGGGGCGCGAAACATCTCACCTCTTCTACGAAGCTTACGAGCCCATGGCCACAGGGAAAATGAGGGAGATCGCGGCTGAGGCTTCCGTGAAATGGTCTGGAAAGTTCGCGCTGGTGCACCGTGTAGGAGAGCTCAAGCCTGGAGATATCGCCGTCGTGACTGCCGCAGCCTGCCCGCACCGAAACGAGTCCTTTGAGGCGTGCAGGTTTCTCATTGAGCGGGTGAAGGCCGACGTGCCAATTTGGAAAAAGGAGTTTGGGCCGGACGGAGAGTCTTGGGTCGAAGGTGAAACAGCGAGTTGAGCGAAGTCAAGGACGTCACGATAATAGGCGCAGGCCCCGTGGGCCTCTTCGGCGCATTCTATGCTGGCATCAGGGGATTGTCCGTTCGGATCATTGACTCCTTACCGATTCCTGGCGGACAACTCACCGCGCTGTACCCTGAAAAGTATGTCTATGATATGCCGGGCTTCCCTCAAGTTCTCGCCAAAGATCTTGCTCGTGAAATGATCGAACAGGCTTCCAGGTTTTCGCCGGAGTATGTGCTCGCGGCGCAAGCCGAAACGCTAGAAAGAGTAAATGATGATTGGATCGTAGGCACCTGCAGTGGCGAGTTCCCGACGAAGACACTCATTATCTGTGCAGGGGTTGGCGCGTTCAACCCTACAAAGATTGGTGTCGACCGGGAGCAGGAGTTCGAAGGCAAGGGTCTCGCGTACGGGGTTAAGAGCAAGGAGGATCTGAGAGGAAAGCGCGTGGCGATTATAGGAGGTGGGGACAGCGCACTCGACTGGGCTCTCGGTCTCGAAGGAATCGCATCAGAAGTTGTGCTCATTCATCGACGCGACGGATTTCGCGCCCATGAAGAGAGCATTGAACATCTCCAAAGGAGTTCGGTAAAAACCCGAGTATGGGAGGTGGTGTGCGAAATTGTTGGGGGCGAGCGCGTGGAGGCGATTGTTACAGAAAACAAGAAATCCGGAGAGAGGACTCGAATTGACTGCGACTTCGTAAGTGTGAACATTGGCTTCAAGAGCAACCTCGGCCCGCTGCTCACATGGGGCCTTGACCTAGAGAAGACAAAAATCAAGGTCAATGCACATATGGAAACTAACCTCCCCGGGGTTTACGCTGCGGGCGATGTGTGCAGCCACGAAGCAAAACTCGAGTTGATTGCGACAGGTGTTGGTGAAGTCTGCACGGCAGTGAACTTTGCGAAGACGTTTCTCGATCCCAGTGCGAAGGCGTTCCCGGGCCACAGCAGCGACATGGACATACCATCCATACAAAAATGAGAGTCGCGATTATTGGCGCTGGCGCGACAGGATGTGCAGCGGCACGGTTTCTCGCTAAATCCGGTAATGACGTGGACATTTATGAACAGTTCTCACTTGGACACGAACACGGGAGTTCACATGGAACGTCTCGAATCGCAAGAAAGACATATCCCGATCCACTCTACGTTCGATTGATGACTGAAGCATTTCCGCTATGGTTTGAGTTGCAGGAGGAGGCCAGAGAGGAGTTGTACCGAGAGACGGGCTTCCTCATCTTCGGACTCCCGAATCACCCGTGGATGCGGGAAGCGAGGAAGAGCTTGCTTGAGAACCACGTCGCGTTTTGGGAGATGGGGTCAATCGATGCGGCAAGAAAGTTCGGGGGGATACACCTCGAGCCTGATGAGGTTGCGATGTTTCAACCGGAAGCAGGCATTCTGCTAGCGGAACGAATCTTGGCCGCGCAACTCGACATCGCCAGAGAGCACGGTGCGCGAGTGCTCGAGCGGACCCACGCGAGCATTGACAGCGAGGGACTCATTAACCAAGAAAGGTATGACGCAATCGCGATCTGTTCTGGCGCTTGGATCAATCAGTTTCTCCCGCTAGGGCTCAAGTCCCACCTTCAGACGTTTGCCTACTTTAGCGCTCCGATCGGAGAAGCCCCGGCCTGGGTAGAGGCGTCAGACGATTTGTTCTATGGATTTCCAAACTATGGGCGCGGATTCAAAATTGGCCGGCACCGGTACGGCCCGGAAATCGACCCGGACGGCCCGCGCCCAATTGATGATCAGGCGGCTTTCGATATCTCCGAGTGCGCCCGGATGCGCCTCGGAGCCCGGACGCCTGCAAGCGAGATTTTTTCCTGTATCTATACTGTCGAACCCAATGAGGATTTTAGGATTGGGAGGCTCAACTCGCCAACACCGACATACTTCGTTAGCGCTTGTTCGGGCCACGGATTCAAATTCACAATTTGGTTTGGGAAGCTCATTTGTGACATGATTGAAGGGCGCAAACAACCAGAGGAGTACCCAAGATTCAATGTTGACCTACCACAACTTTAGCCGTTCTCTCGCTACATTAGCACTAGCGGCACTCGCCCCGCTTGCGCTAGCAGACGATCTCACGAACCTGCTCCAGCGGGCACGTTCAGCCGCAGGCACAGAGGCATTTGAGAAACTCGCACTCATGGTCGAAGCAAAAGGTAAAGCTAAAGCGCTCGGCGTTGATGGTGACTACACGCTTCTATTCACGAACAAAGGCGAGTTCCTTGAAACGTTCGTCAGTCCGCTCAGCAACTCTTCTGGATACGACGGCAAGACTGGGTGGTCGACGGATTGGAGCGGCGCCACGCGGGTACTCGAACTTGAAGATCTTGAAGTTCAACGAACAATCATTGCTCTCGTTACCGGGCAATGGCTAACCGAACGCTCTCCACTCTCACTTTCGCTCGCAGAACCCACGGGAGATGCATTTCGACTGACTGCCAAGTATCTTGGTGGCGAGTTGGTCGCTACAATCACAATTGATAAGCAGACCTATCTGATCACCGAGTTCTCACGCAAGTCGTCTGCGGGCGATGATGTTTGGAAGTTTTCCGACCACTCAGTTGACTTCGGATTGTCGATCCCCCGTAAGATTAGCAACACAAACGGCGGCCAAACCAACACGTTTACACTGCTCGAAGTTGGCCGCGCTCCGACATTCGTTCGAAACCCCTTCGAGATGGTCGCCGGACCGGTGCCGAATACAACTTTTCGATCCGAGGTTGATGGGAAAGTTGAATCTCGCCGAGCAGTTTCGGGCCATGTGCTCATCAAGCCGACGATCAATGGCAAAGACATCGGATGGTTCATTCTGGACTCAGGCGCAGGCGCCCTTTGCATCGATTCGAAAGTGGCAGATCGCGAAGGATTTGGCAAGGTTGGTGAGATTCCGGCCGTGGGCATCGGCGGCGTCGTCTTGTCGCCTATGCGAATGGCGGAGTCTATAACAGTTGGCCAGGTGACGTGGACAAAGCCGGTGTTTGTACAGTTAGACTTGGAACAAATCGGACGAATGTTTGGCATCGAGTTGGCTGGAATCGTCGGCTACGATCTTATGGCCCGAGCAATCGTTGAGATGGATACGCAGCAAAATCATGTTGC
The DNA here is from genome assembly GCA_041744215.1 of Fimbriimonadales bacterium. Classification (GTDB taxonomy): domain Bacteria; phylum Armatimonadota; class Fimbriimonadia; order Fimbriimonadales; family ATM1; genus JAHCHL01. The sequence continues at coordinate 54,265 of JBGTLG010000039.1, forward strand.
GGTTTTTGATCCCAAGTCGTACACTTTATCGGGCGCCGCATGGTCTACGCTGCACCTCGATGGCAAGCACCCAGTGGTCGAAGCTCGGTTCGAGGGCAACCGCAAAGGACTGTTTCGCCTAGATACTGGCGCGAACAACACTTTGACGTTTCATACCGTTTGGGTCGAACGATATGACTTGCTCAAAGATCGACAAACGATGAACACTGCATTGGGCGGCGTCGGCGGGATGATGCCTGCTAAGCAGGGTCGTATCGAATGGTTCGAACTCGCAGGCGAGCGATTTGAGAACCCTTCGGTGACCTTTTCTCAGGCAGAGAGTGGTCCGCTTGCAGAGGGTTACACGATCGGCAACATCGGCCAAGGCTTCTTGCGCCCGTTTAAGTTGGTGTTCGATTATCAGAGCCGGCGTATGGCATTCGTGAAACGATAATCAGCGAGCATTGGCGGTGCGTTAGACTTCGAACCAAGGTCCGAGTTGCATATCCTCCTCGCAAATCTTCCTTTCCGCTTCGTCTTCGATCTTTTTGATCGCTTCGAGCGCGAGCGACTTATGCTTCCTCGCCTCAACTTCGTTGCCGATAGCGCCGAAGGCGCGTGCTATGGCAGCCTCCGCAAAGGCTGTGTCCCAACCTTCGGCTTCCGCTTCGCCGCAGAGGTCCCGATACTTCTTTGCATAGTGAAGGGCAAGCATCGGCTCGTTGTCTGCTTTCGTGAGCGCTCGCGAGATCGTCCCGTAGGCCCGACCGCGATTGATTGGCTTGCCGATCGCACTCCAGTGAAACAGCGACGCGAACGCCGCGGAAATCATTTCTTCCTCTTTGTCGATACTCAGCTTTTCCGGTTTGGAGATGAAGTCCCAGGCGAGGTTGTTGGTCTCGACCGCGAAGTAACGGTGGTTCACTAGCAGCAGGGCATCTGTGTTCAGGGGCACAGGGCAGTTTGGCCGATTGGGTACGAAACTGGCAAGCCGGGCGTCATAATGATCCTGTATGTGTGGCATCGCCGGATACATCGGCCCGAGGGAGGCCGTAACAATAGTCTTTGATCAGATCACCCGACTGGAGTACCGTGGATACGACAGCGCTGGCGTTGCCTACGGCACCGAGACCGGCATCGGCGTTCTGAAAAAGGCAGGGAAGCTGAACAATCTTGGTCAATTGATCGAAAACGAAAGGCCGGTTGCTCACATTGCAATGGCGCACAGCCGCTGGGCAACCCATGGCGGGCCAACAGATGAAAACGCCCACCCTCACTATGACCAGTCCGGCAAGATAGCGGTGATTCACAACGGAATCATTGAGAACTACTACGAGCTTGGTGAGGCACTCAAGCTGAAGGGTCATCGATTTGAGAGCCAAACGGATACTGAAGTCGCCGCGCATGTCATCGGCGAAGAGTACGCAGTAACGGGACTGTTCGTAGAAGCCGTGAGGCGCGCAGTTCGCCGATTGCGCGGCGCGTTTGCGATGGTAGTCATGTGCATTGACGAACCGGATAAAATCGTCACCGTCCGAAACGCAAGCCCGCTTGTCTTAGGAGTTGGACAGGGGGAAAACTTTCTCGCAAGCGACATACCGGCCCTGCTTCCGTACACGCGAGACGTAATCGTGATGGACGAAGGCGACCTCGCAGTGCTAACCCGTGAGGAAATCTACCTCGAAGATGCTGAAGGTAAACCGAAACTCCCAAAGCGGGTTCACATTGACTGGAACATCGAAGCTGCAGAGAAAGGTGGTTATGAGCACTTCATGATCAAGGAGATCATGGAGCAGCCTCATTCGATCCGCCAGTGCCTAGCGGGTCGGCTGCTAAAAGACGAGACAGTTGCCCTCCCCGACACGTTCTCCACAGATGAATGGAGGCGATTCGAGCGGGTGATTGTGCTGGCCTGTGGAACTGCGTACCACGCGGGACTTCTAGGTAAGCAAGTTTTTGAAAGCCTCCTCAGAATGCCTGTGGAGGTTAATTTTGCGAGCGAGTTTAGATACAACAATCCAATTCTTCGGCCAAGTGATTTGGTCATCGTAATCAGCCAGAGCGGTGAGACTGCGGACACCCTGGCCGCACTAAGGGTTGCGAAAGAGGGCGGAGCAAAGTCGCTTGGGGTAGTGAACGTCGTCGGCAGCAACATTGCCCGAGAATGCGACGCGGTGCTTTACACTCAGGCTGGGCCAGAAATCTCCGTGGCGAGCACCAAGGCATACACGGCCCAGGCAGCGCTCCTGACGCTGATCGCGCTCCATATGGCGCAGCACAGAGCGCCGGACAAAGAGAAGTACCAGCGACTAATCACAGAGCTTGAGCGGCTTCCTGAACACATTGAGGTCTGCCTTCGAGCAGACGAAGAGGTGATCAGGGTTGCCGAAAGCATTCGCAATACACCTCTCATCTTTTTCCTTGGCCGAGGTGCAGACGCGGCAGTTGCGATGGAGGGTGCGCTCAAGATGAAGGAGATCGCGTACATACCCACGCAAGAATCACCAGCGGGAGAGATGAAACACGGACCGCTGGCACTAGTTACCGAAGGAGTCGTCGCAGTCTTCGGGGTAACAAACCCGCCAACGCGAGAGAAAGTGATTAGCAACATTAAGGAAGTGAAGGCGCGCAGTGGGACCGTGGTCGCGGTCGTAATGGAAAGTGACACAGTTACGCCAGCGGAGTCCGACTTCCTGCTACGCATTCCTCACATTGACTCTAACGTGATCGCAGCCATCACTTCCGTGGTCCCCCTACAGTTGCTCGCTTATCATGTGGCCAGGCTCCGAGGATGCGATATTGACCAGCCTCGAAACCTGGCGAAGTCAGTTACAGTCGAATAGCCATCAGTCGAACTTCTCAAGTTTTGGCTCCCGTAGCTTTACAGGGGCGCTTGCCTTCTTCTTAAGCCGAAGATTGAGCATCTCTACGACGATCGCGAACGCCATTGCAAAGTAAGTGTATCCCTTTGGGACGTGTACGCCAGTGCCTTCAGCGACAAGGTTCGCCCCAATGAGAACGAGAAATGAAAGAGCTAGCATCTTGACCGTAGGATGAGACTCGACAAAGTCGGCGACTGGCCGCGCATAGATCATCATTAGTGCGATGGAAATCACTACCGCTGCGATCATCACCCCAAGCATGTTTGACATTCCGATCGCGGTCAGCACCGAGTCGAGCGAGAACACGAGATCGAGAAGCGCGATTTGAACTATTACTGAAGTGAACGTCACTTTCTTTGGTGCTTCGCCGTGCACTTCGACTCCTTCGAGCTTGTCGTGGATCTCTCGAACGCTCTTCCAAATAAGGAACAAGCCTCCAAGCACAAGAATGACGTCGCGACCCGTAACAGGCTCGTTGAAAATCACAAACAGCGTCGAAGTCAATCCAAGTATCCAAGTTATCGATAAGAGCAACAGCACGCGCATCACCAAAGCCGTTGTAAGGCCGATACGAAACGCAAGCCCCCGCTGCTGCTTCGGCAGCTTGCCGGCAAGAATCGAGATGAAAACAATGTTATCGATTCCTAATACGATCTCAATGAGCGTCAAAGATAAGAGGCCGATCCAAACTTCCGGATTTGAAACCCAGTCCATTGCCGGATTGTACCGTTCGCTTTGCGGGGTCGAAAGTCCTGATCCTCGCCGCTGATCCGACTTTTCGACGCCGTTTGGCGGATAACGTTGATGGCACCTCTAACTGAAGAGCGGCCGCAAACAGGAGGCTTATCAATGTTGATCATCGGAGACGTCTTGGCTTTTCTTGCAGGAATCACTCTGCTTGCCGCTTCTTCTTGGGCGCTCACTATGTGCACTTCGCTCATGTTTCCTGGCCGAACAGAGAGAGCCCGCGATCTTCTGTTCGCTAAGCCATGGCAAACACTTCTGGTTGGAATCCTACTGCTGGCGCTGCCAGGGACGGTTTCAGTTTCCCTCCTAGCGCAGCCTTTGCCTGGATTGAAGCTGCTTGGTTGGATTGGGCTGATGTTACTCCTTGCGATGGCTGCCGTTGGCTCAGGGGGCTTGGCCACGCTCGTCTCCGCTCGTATCCGAGCGCTGGCACCCGAGCTGACGCTATTGGCTGCAACGGGCCGCGCTTCCGCAATCATCGTGACAGCGGCGCTCTTCCCAGTCCTGGGCTGGTTCGTTTTTACTCCCCTCACGCTGTTGTTTTCACTAGGGGCAGGTTTTCGTGCGATCGTTGAGCGCGATCGTATACGGGCAAGCCTAGCTGGCACACTGGAAAAGTGAGCGATACAAGCAGCCGACGCGAGTTTCTGTCAATCATGGCGGGCTCTGCCGGCATGCTGGCTGGCTGCCGCCTTTTGCAGTTTCAAGAGGGCGAGTCGCTGCCTGAGTCGGTTTCGCTGCCGACTCAACGCGTCGAAGCCCACGTCCGCCTTCTGAATCGAGCCACTTTCGGCCCGAGACCAGGAGACATCGGGCGGGTGGATGCACTCGGGAGAAAGGACTACGTCGACGCGCTACTAAGAGCAGACGGAAGTGAGTCTCTTGGCCTGATCTCCCGATTACATCGTATCGATGTCTTGCGGATGGACGGATCGGAACTCATGGACCTGCCAAGGGAGGAGATCATACGGCAGTTGCAGCAAGCCGCACTTCTTCGCGCAACTTTTGGCAGAAATCAACTTCTCGAGCGACTGGTGGAATTCTGGTCAAATCACTTCAACATCTACGCTCGTAAGAGCGAAGGAATGTATCTGTTGCCTGCAGACACTGAGCGAGTCATACGGTCTAATGCGCTGGGCAGGTTTGGTGATCTGCTTGCTGCGTCAGCAAAGAGCCCGGCTATGCTCTTGTACCTCGACAACCAAGTGAATCGAAAGGGCGTACCGAACGAGAACTATGCACGAGAACTGTTGGAACTGCACACGATGGGTGTTGACGGCGGATATTCGCAGACTGACGTACAGGAAGTCGCGCGGTGCCTGACCGGATGGACGATCGAATCTCGGTTCTTGAGACCCCGAGGCAAGTTCCGCTTCGACAGCTCAATGCACGACGAGGGCGAAAAACTTGTGCTTGGCACTCGGATTCCTCCCGGCGGTGGGATTTCCGATGGGGAGCGTGTGCTTCGAATACTGGCCAGCCATCCATCGACGGCTAGTTTCATTTCTCGGAAGTTGTGCCGTTACTTTCTCGGACACGAACCACCGGAGTGGGTCGAACAGACCAAGGCAACTTATCTAAGAACGAACGGAGACCTTCGAGCTATGTTGCGACCGATTCTCCTCGCGGACGCGCTCACCGAGGCGCCTGCGATTGTCAAGAGACCTTTCGACTTCGTTGTTTCATCGCTGCGCGCTTTAGACGCGGTGACGGATGCGAGCCTGCCTCTCCAAAGTTACCTGACGTCAATGGGGCAACCGTTGTATCAGTGGCCAATGCCTGATGGATATCCTGATGCAACAGCGTCGTGGACTGGCTCGCTGCTTTCGAGATGGAAGTTTGCGACGGATTTGGTGGGAGATCGCATCAGCGGCACTACTGTGTCCCTGAAGCGACTCAAGGAGCGAGGTGCCGACTGGTCCGAACTGATTGCCAAGCCAAACAGTCCTTTGAAGTTGGGTGTTGATGATGAAAGGGTCGCCCTGCTCCTTTGTTCTCCTGAGTTTCAATGGCGGTGACGAAAATGATAAACCACTGGATGACTTGTGACGGGGACTCACGTGAGTACGCGCTTCGATCGCCGGAAACCTCACCCCTCTCGCGGCGAAATCTGCTGACTGCCGCGCTTTTGTCCAGTGTGTGGTGGACAAAACGACCTGCGACAGGGATTACTGAGTTAGCAGTATCGTCAAACGGACGACACGACAACGTGTTAGTCGTGGTCTTCTTGCGCGGCGGTGCCGACGGGCTGAATGTCGTAGTCCCGTATCTCGAAGATTCGTACCATCGCGAACGTCCGACACTTCGAATCAGAAACCCCCTCGATCTTGACGGGTTCTTTGGATTTCATCCCGCGATGGCTGCATTGCTGCCTCACTATCGCGACGGTGAACTGGCGGTCCTCCACGCAGTGGGGTCGGGAGACACGACGCGATCCCACTTTGAAGCTATGTCAGCTATGGAACGCGGCCTAAAGGCTGAGGGCCCGGGCGATACGAGCGGCTGGATTGCCAGGCACCTCAATGCAACTCGACCACCCGCAGCGTCTCCGCTGCGAGCAGTTTCGATCAGCTCAATAGTGCCCGACAGTCTTCGTGGAGCAACATCAGCCGTCGCCATGACATCTATCGCCGAGTATCGACTCGAACCTCCGTTCGATAAGAGCCTCGTCCTACGTGGCCTCGAGCGCCTTTATGAACATGGTCGTGATGAGATCTCGCAAGCTGGCCGCGAATCGCTCACAGTCTTGAAAGAGATTGAGCAACTAGATCCTGCAAAGTATTCTCCCGATTCAAAGCATCCGTATCCCCAAAGCGAACTCGGGGAATCACTCAAGCAAATCGCTATGCTGATAAAAGCGGATGTCGGCTTAGAAGTCGCTTGTGTAGACCGCGGAGGATGGGACACCCACGTCGCGCAAGGGGCTGAGTCTGGGTGGTTGGCGGGAAACCTCGCTGATGTATCTGCTGCACTAAGTACGTTCGCAGGTGATCTCAACAAGGAAATGGAGCGCGTCACCGTTGTGGTTATGACAGAGTTCGGGCGCCGTGTCTATGAAAACACAGGTCTAGGTACCGATCACGGACGTGCAAGCTTTATGTTGCTCATGGGCGGCGGTGTACGCGGCGGGCGCGTGTACGCCGATTGGCCAGGCATTGATCGCGACAACCTCGAAGGCCCCGGCGACCTCCGAGTCACGACCGACTACCGTAGCGTTCTTTCGGAGGTGCTTGAGAGGCGCCTGATGAACACGGCAACTACCGAAGTTTTCAAGGGGCTAAGCAGACCCAGAATTGGCGTTTTTGCTTAGGTTCGCCTTTTCGTCCTTGCTACCGCTAGAGCTTTCTTGATCCAGCCTTCCAGCTCAGGCGGGCTATTCAGTACGCTGTCCGGTACCTCCCAATAGTGCATGGGTGTTGAAGAGTCATAAGGGTGGAACGGACTCATCCCGTAATCTTCGAAGTCTGGTCGGTTGGAGTCGTCGACCTTAAAGTACAATTTATCCTCCGCTATGAGTGCGAAGAACAAGTCGCTTGAGTAGATCCCAACTCCTCCAAACATTGCTTTCGTCCGAATCGGCACTATCTCCGATAACTTCTCTTCTATCAATTCCCGGTACTCAGCTGTAAAACCCATAGCGATGTCACGATTCTGACAGACGTGAAAGCCTCTGAGTGCACAGGTTGGGATCATGTCGGACGCTCAGCGATTCAACCACTGCCATTTGCTTATGTTCTGTTGAACCCGGGTTAGGAGCCGGCAATGGCCGAAGTTGCAGTATCACTGCCATGTACGATACATACAGTGCGATAAGGAGCACACTGCGTGATCTCGGGATGCTTCCGGACCTTCGTGGGTAGGCGCACAACAGGACCACGATACCAAAGATGATGCCGATGCTCAGTTCTCTGAGCTCTATGCTGATTGGATGAATCGACCCAGCAATCGGAACCACAAAGAGGACGTTGAAGATATTGCTCCCTATCACCGTGCCCAATCCAACTTCATCATGACCCTTTAGCCTGGAAATCATTACTGTCGCCAACTCTGGGATCGTAGTTCCTATGGCGACAAGCGTCGCGCCAACGACGAACGTATCCAGCCCAAACAACTCACCGACGCCTGCCGCCCCAATCACGATTGTGTGCCCCGCGACTCCAAGAAGTGCAAGGCCGACGACACACCAAACAATTATCAAGGAGTGGTTGACTTCGCCTAGAGTTTCGACTACGCTGCTCCTCTGTCTCCGCGCCTCGATTATCACCGCTGTGAGCCAACCGAAGAAAAGCAGAATCATGATCGCAGAGTCCAACCGTGAGAGCTGACCATCGACTGCGAACAGAATCAGGACGACTGGAGCAAGCACCGCGACAGGAAACTCGCGCTTCAAAGTGCCGCGGGTGGCAGTGATGGAGGACATGAAGAGCGCAATCGCTAGGATGAGCGCGACGTTCGAGACGTTGCTCCCGATCGCGTTGCCAAGCGATATCTGGGGCTCCTTCGCAAGGCCGGAGGAGACGGCTACGGCGACCTCAGCGCTCGACGTAGCGAACGCCGCAACGGTTGCGCCGATGATTCCGGGCGATACCCGGGCCCAATGGGCGAGGCCGACTGCCCCACGGACAAACAACTCACCCCCAAGGCCCGCACAGACGAAGCCGATCGCGAGCGCAAGCCAAGGGTTCATCGACGCGCATTTTAGCGTCCGGCGCGTGATAAGTTTCGGATGATAGACTCCAGCCCCAACCAGGCGGTATAATTGCGGCTCATTCATCCGAGGTCGATCCCATGAAGCGAACCTACCAACCCAACAATCGGCACAAGCACAAGACCCACGGATTCCGGACTCGCATGAAGACCCGGAACGGTCAAAACGTGCTTAAGCGGCGGCGGCAGAAAGGTCGCCACAAGCTTGCTGCCTAAGAGCCGCCGCTTGCGAGCGAAGGCTGACTTCGAACGAGTTTTCAGGGCCGGGCAGGTCGTAGACCGCCCAGAACTGCGTATAATCTGGTGCCGAGGCGACGGTAAAGCCGCCGTTGTCGCGGCTAAGGCGATAGGAAGCCTAGCTCACCGCAACCGGGTGCGGAGACGCTGGCGGGAAGCACTCAGGCTGATGGTCGATCGCCTCCCCGGAGACGTTGACATGGTAGTTCTTGTGAAGCCACGGGGCCTGGCTATCCAAGGGCAGCGGGCTGTTGAACTCCTGGGCGACGCGCTCGGACTGCTACCGAATTGAGACAGTTGGGAACAAAGATGGGTGTTGGCCTCATCAGGCTCTACCAGCGGGGCACACGCTGGAAGCCGGCTGTGTGCCGATTCACGCCCACCTGCTCACAATACACTTTGGAGGCGATACAGAAGTACGGATTGATGAAAGGAAGTTGGATGGGTGTTCGACGCATCGCGCGTTGTCATCCATGGCATCCTGGCGGATTCGATCCGGTACCCTGAGGCTCGGCTAACTTATGGCGCAACCTTCTCCTAGAAGCAACTTCATCACCATGCTTATGGTGATGGCCGTGGTTTTCCTCGGCTACAACCTTTTTTGCGGACAACGAGGAACTCCAGCACCGACTGAACAGCTGCGAGACAACTACATCAAGGCCGTTGAGGCGAACTCTCCGCAGCAGATCATTGAGAATGGTGTGGCTTATGGGCAGCGGCTGCGAACTGAAGCAGACGCGTTCGAGGGGGACCGAAAGCAGAGAGCGATCTCGGAGGCGCGACAGATTGAACTAGCGGTTGCCGATGCGCAGTTTAAAGACGCCGAGGCGCGTCAGGATTTCAACGTTGCAATCATGGCCTATCAGGCATTCGATCGCCTTGCGCTCGACGCGGAAGGCACTGAGGTTGGCGCGAAAGCGGCTGAGCGGAAACTCGCTAGTCGGGACTTAGCGACTAAGCTGCCAAAGAGCCCGATCATCCAAGTTGGATACGATTTCATCAACTGGCTAGTCAGCGCGACTGGAAGGGTCCCAGCGTTCAGCTTCTGGTTCGCCGCGCTAATCTTGGCCCTTATCGTTCGCGCACTCGTTTGGCCCCTGGCGACCAAACAAATCATGGGCTTCAAGCGCATGGGACTTCTCCAGCCGATGATTAAAGAGCTTCAAGAGAAGTACCAGGGCGCAGAGCTTCAGTCGCGAATGATGAAGCTGTACGCGAAGTACGGAATAAACCCGCTCGCGGGCTGTTGGCCTGCACTAGTCCAACTTCCCTTCTTCTTCTGGGTGTTCTACTGCATGAACGCCTATCGATTCGAGTTTCAATCGGGATACTTCCTCTGGGTGAACCCCGAGACGGCGAAGATGATGCCTGGTATCTTGGCGCCAAACTTGGGCGAGCGGGACATTCCTCTGGTAATCCTCTACGGTATCTCGATGATCGTGAGCACGATGGTGACTCCAGTCGACCCTCAGAACGCGAAACAGACGCGGATGATAGGAATCATCATGGCCGTTGCGTTCACAGGCATCATGTTGATGCCATTTGCTCCGTTCCCGAGCGCTTTTGTGGTGTATTGGATTGGCATAAATGTGTTGTCAACGGCGCAATCAATCTACTTATCAAGGCAGCCTATTCCACCTCTCGTTGAAATCCCGGAGTCTGAGAGAAAGAAGGGGGGTATGTTTGGTGGACTGACGCCAACAGACGGACCCGCAAAGAACGGTAACGCCGTTAAGCCGCGAGAGAAAACAGGTGCGCCTAAGCTGCACAAACCGAAGAAGAAGAAAAAGTAAACGAATTCCATTTGGGAGGAATCCAAATCCATGTCGGAACAAACAATCGAAGCAACTGGCAGAACACTTGACGAAGCGAAGCGCGCAGCGGCAGACGCATTAGGCGTTTCCGTAGACGACTGTTCTTTCGAAGTAGTAGAGGAAGGCGCAAAGGGACTCTTTGCCAAGAACAACTACAAAGTGCGGGCGGCTATCGCAGACAAGCCAAAGCCTGTGCGCAAGCGTGTCACTAAGACTGTCGAGAAGGCGAAAGAGCCAGAGACAGGAGCAGCGCAGCCCTCACGACCGGAGGCTCGTGATGATGCGGTTGAGCCGGGTCCTGCCGTCGAAGCGACGGAAGCTGACGGAGAAGCTTGTCGAGATCTAGTGCAAGGATTATTCGGCGTATGCGAGTTAGACATTGAAGTTGCCGTTGAAGGGATTTCAGGAAAGTACGTAAACCTCAGCCTCTCAGGAGAGGACGTCGGGATGCTTCTTCAATCCAAAAGCCCGGCCATCGACTCGATTCAGTATCTCTCGAATGCGATGCTTACGCGAGTGCTTCCCGGTGGAGTCCGAATCACGCTTGACGCAAAGAAACACCGCGAACAGCGGCGCATCGCTCTTGAGGCGGAAGCTCGCGCGATCGCCGACGAGGTAATCAAGATTCAACAAGAAGCGGTGTTCGATGCGTTGCCGGCTCACGAGCGAAGGATCATTCACCAGTCACTAATCGACTATGAAGGAGTTGAAACTTACAGCGAGGGCGAAGAGCCGAATCGCCGCGTCGTTATCTCGCCCAAGTCAGGGTAACTAGGGCGCGATTTGACACCACTCGTTCCAACTTGTGGCGTTGCTTAAAGACAGCAGGTTGTAGGTTGGCCAGTAGGACTGAGTTGCGGGGCCGAACTCAATAGAAAGACCAGTTGCGTTTGGCCTTAGCGTATTGTTATGATTGTGCACGACAGCCGCTTGTACTGCAGCCACGACCGCGTCGCAGGCAGAGCCAATTCCCGAATGGGCGATCAGTGCCTTCAGCCGAGCCGCAACATGCCCCAAGTCACGGTACACATGGCCGTATTGCGCTCCAAAAGCCTCTGAAGACTGGCGCGCTTGAACAATCTCCGTGTTGTACGTGCCTGCCGTCGCAATCAGCTCGTTCCCGAGAGCATCGATGGCGTTAGCCAAGTTTTGGAGTTGCGAAGTGCGTACTGAGCTCTGCGTAATCGCGCGGGTTTCTCCGTAGAACTGGAGCATCCCGAGCCCAAAGTGCTGCAAGAACGTCTCAGTCGGGAGATTTGGGTTGTCTCGAAGAGGTCCGAAAACGAGGTGATAAGGGAGGCCTTCGCCAGGAGGGCTCTCTTCCGAACCCACGACATAAGCGACTCGATCCTTGACTTCGTAGGCAACTTCGATCATTTGCATCAAGCTCGCATCCCAAGAGAGGACGTCAATCGTGTCGATCGAGTCCAATGCTTGTGCTAACTCATGCGTCTTGATGTAGGTTCCGAACTCGTCGTCAAAACTGACCCCTCGTGTTGGCGCAATCGGCTCTTCGTCGCGCCAACCAGACCCATGATTCCAAACGACGACAACATATCGCTCCGCTGGATAGTAAGTCATCCCCCAATTGATGAAGTCCCGCAAAGTTTCCTTTGCACCCATGTCAATTCCCTGCCCAAGATCCTGAACCAGCTCACTCTGGATGTTCGCCCAGCCATTGTTGGGGTCGTTGTCATAGGTCACGTGGTAGCGCCGCGTGCCGGTCCAAGGTGCGCCAAACCCGAGCGATTGAACTCGCTTCCATTGCACGATGAACCGAACATCAGCGTTGTTAGCGACGCGCTCCATCTGGTTGACGTTGAGATCACTGAACGTGTCCAGATCGTTCGCAGCATTCAAGAACACCAACACGGTCCACTTCGTATTCGTTGTTTGAATGGGCGTGACGTTGATGACGGCAGTATTCTGGAAACCGGATTGAGAATCGGTCGCGCGAATCACCCCTTGACCTTGCGTCTCACCGATGACAATTCCATCGGAGTTCACACTTGCGTGGCCATTGAGGGCTACCCAGCTGAAGGAGCCAGGAGGTGTGAACAGCGTATCCCCCGCCGCATCCTTGACGACAGCATAAAGCTGGACACTTCGTTGCACCGCGATGGTTGCGCTCGGCGGCGATACGACGACGGTAGCCGCAGTTCCTTGCACACGGGTTCGATATGTCGAGGTCGATGCAGTAAACGAAGCAAGATCATTGATCTCGCCCAGCACGGAACCTTGTGCGCTTGGCTGAGAATACAGCAACACTCGAACATGATAACTTCCCCGCTTCAGCCCGTTGAACTCAGCCGACTGCACACCGCCTGTGTCGTTGTTGATTACAATCTCCGTGAAACCGCCGGACACAGGATCGGCGAGGCGGATGCGCTGGCTCAAGGAGGAGAGTCCGCCAGTCCAATCCGTCGTGTAGATAAGTTTGATAAGTCCTGCTCCGCCTCCACCGCAACCGCTGAGTGCGAGCAGTCCAGTGACGACGAGCAACAAAGTCCATCGGACGAGAAACACAGTATATAGGACGCCACTCAGTCGCTTCGGTTCTCATTTCATTTTCATCTGCCGTCCCATCGGTAGAATGTCCCGATGGCAATTGAGGGTGCGGCTAGGGCAATCTGGACAACCAAGACGCGTGAGCTGGTGCTCGAGGCGGCCTTAGAGCGTGAACTGGGCATCCCCAAACTCCTCGCTGCGGTCCTCATCGCACGGGGGTTCACCGAGCCTGACGAGGCGTCGAAGTTTTTGTCCCCGAGCCTCGCCGATCTCCACGATCCGCTCCTGCTCCCAGATTGCGCCGAAGCCGTCCGCCAACTGCTCCAAGCGAAAGAGGCAAACGAGCGGATCTATGTCCACGGCGATTACGATGTCGATGGAGTTTCAAGTGCTGCCCTTTGGACCCGCAGCCTTCGTAGACTCGGATTTGATGTCGTGCCTCATGTGCCGCATCGCATACGTGAAGGTTACGGAATTCACCGTCTCGCAGTTGAGGAAGCTCGAGATGCGGGGTGCAAGCTGTTTTTGACGTGCGACTGTGGATCATCCGCGCATGTGACCGTTGCTATGGCGCGATCCTTCGGCATGCGCGTTGTGGTCACAGATCACCACGAAGTCGGCGACGTCGCCCCGGAGGCAGAAGCTCTCGTCAATCCACACCGAAAGGACAGCGCTTATCCATACAAGCACTTGGCTGGAGTTGGCGTAGCGTACAAAGTAGCGCAAGCAGTTGCGGAAGAGTGCGGCGCGTCGCGCCAACAGTTTGAGAGGGCATTCCTTGATTTGGTTGCGCTGGGAACAATCGCCGACGTAGTGCCGCTCACCGGCGAAAACCGAATCCTGGCGTGGCACGGACTTGAACGGCTCTCACAAACAAAGAAACCCGGGCTCCGAGCGCTGATTTCTAAAGCAATCAAGAAGCCGGCCCGACCATTGAACTCACGGGATGTTGGGTGGGCTTTGGGCCCAAGACTGAATGCCGCAGGCCGGATCGACGACGCAGAACACTCGCTTCGCCTGCTGCTCACTGACGATTTCACAGAAGCAGAAGAGAAGGCCGAACTCCTAGATCAGCACAATCGATCTCGGCGAGTCGAGCAGGATCGAATCCTCGCTTACGCCGAGGAGATCGTGCTGGAGCGGAGGCTTCACGAGGGCCCGCTCATCATCGTCGCTGCGCAAGGCTGGCACACCGGAGTAGTCGGAATAGTTGCTGGGAAGCTTGCCGAGCGCTACTACAGACCAAGTTTCGTCGCGAGCATTGGTGCTGATGGGGTCGCCAAAGGATCGGCCCGCAGCATCCCAGGGTTCAACCTCCATGACCTGCTGACAGCTCATTCCGACCTATTCCTGTCTGGAGGGGGCCACGAACGCGCGGCGGGCTTCTCCATCGACGCTGGACGCCTTGAAGAGGCACAGGAGCGGCTGGAAGCGTACGCGGAAAACTTGCTGTCACCAGAAGACCTGGTCCCGAAGATCGAGGCGGATTTGACGCTTCATGCCGATGACCTGACGTTCGCGGGCGTGGAGGCACTCAGCAAGTGTGAGCCGTTTGGCGAAGGTAACCCCGCGGTTCGGTTCGTCATCTCCGGGTCTCCGTTCTCGTTCGTCCAACCCACCTCAAAGCCGGAACATGTGAGGTTTGGTTTGGCGGGCACTGCAAATCTAACTGGGATCGGATTCTCGTTTGGAGAGCGCCTTGCTCGTTACAGTGCAGGGGACCAAGTCGACTTGCTCGTCGAGCCAGAAATCGACGAGTTCAACGGGAGCCGCAAGGTCAATCTGCGACTCACCAACCTACAGTCCGACCGGGAATCTTCCGAGTGTTGATTCAGTTTGTGGAGCTTGCGCGATCGGTGTCCGTCTAAGCGCGCTTCGCTGCTGTAGCGATGACGGATCAGCCACGACCGCCACTTGTGCCGCCACGAGCGTCGCTCCCCTGCGAAGCTGGAGCTGAACAATCTCGCCGACTTGCCGTTCGAACAAGAATGCGGCGAAGTCGAAGCTGTTCTCAATCAAGTCGCCTCCAGCTGTCAAAACGACATCCCCAGGCTTAACGCCCGCGACCGCAGAAGGCCCTCCATCGACGACCCTCGAGATGACTGTCTGCCCGCTCTTGTTTGTCTCGAAAAAGATGCCGAGATATGGGTGCTGCACGATTCCATTGTTGCTGACGAACCCGGTTACAACCCGATTGAGAATCTTGAGTCCGAGGGAGTAAGTCGTGGCCGCCGGCCGCGGCCCCTGGATTGTGTCGGCGGCTCGCTCTGCGAGTGCCTTCGTAGTCCCAGCGTCAATACCTGTTCTCGGGGCGATCCCGCCACCGCCCGCACCTTGGCCGGGGGTCACCAGAGATGCTAACAACAATCCTGCGAGATTTCCGGCAGTGTCGAAAAACGGCGCGCCGCCGAGTGGAACCCCTCCCCGTTCAAGCCTCACTTCGATCAAAGGGACGTATCGGCGACTATAGGACATCACTCCAGTTACGCTGGCCTTAGTGATCTCGGCTCTCGCGGAGCCCGTGGGCAGTACAACGAGGACAGTACCGCGCTCGGTCGCTGTCGAAAGCTTCGCAGGCTTCACTGCTTCAGGTGCCTGTGCTAGCCGAACCAGCGCGATGTCGGTGACTGAGTCATAAGCTTCGACAGCTAACTTCGTGCGGAAACCACTCGAAAAAGTCGCGTCCATACCGAGGCGTGGGTTACCATCCGGGCCAAATGCGACGTCCCCAGTAGTAATCGCGATGCCCTTCGGCCCAACTACCACTCCCTGACCAAGCGTGACCCCAGAAAGGCTGATGGTCAAGCTGGCGGACTCTGCCGACTCCGCCAGCTTGGAGCTAAGCGGGGACGTCAGGCCGTCTTGGCCAGACAGTGCAATGGCTAGGCTAATTACTGAGTACCACATCTCTTGGAGATCTCAATTCTGTCGCATCGCTCGTGCCGTCAATTCCTGAGCCGCTGGGATTAATGAAGACAACTGCTTCGAGTGCGTCTAGGGACTCCGTGGGGTCCTCTAGTACGGGTGCCGTCCGCGTGGGTGGGTCCACTGTTTTAACGGCCGCCTTGACAGGCGTGCGCTTACGCACCGCCGGCGCCGCTTTCGCTGGCGCAGACTCGGTCACCACCGGGGTCGACTCTGCAGGCTGAGGCGGCGGAGCGAGAAACGGGCTCGTTGCAGCACCGAGTCCGGTACCACTTGGCTCAGCTTGCTCTGCGATTACCCGGTCGCTCAGAGGATCAACGGGCTTGTGCGCGTCTGGCAGGAAAATGTAAATCGCCAACGCAACAGCGGCGACAGCCGAAGACGCGAGGCCGATCCATTGCCACTGCCACCGTCCATTGCTCCGAATTTCGGACGACAAAATCGCCTCACGCAAGCTTTCTGCGCTGAGTTGCTGCTCCGGTGGCGCCGGCAGGGATTTGACTCCCGACGCTGCGACGGAGTAAGTGTCGTAAGCAGTCCGCGCCTCCGAAGATTCTGCAAGCAGATTCTCCGCGAGCACGGCCTCGGCTGCGCTGAGTTCGCCATAGGCATACAGCATCATAAAATCGTCTAGTTTTTTGCCTTTCATTTCGTCTTTGGCTCCTGGTCGCGTAGCATCGGCTCAAGGCGATCTCGAAGTGCCCGTCGAGCTCGAAGCACCCTCAGTTTTGCACCTCCGACTGTACACCCGAGGATTTCACCAATCTCCGTATACTCTCTTTCCTCAAAATCTCGCAAAAGGATAACGTTGCGATGGTGGGCCGGCAACGCCATAACCGCTTTACGTACCAATTCTGCGCGGCGATCCGCCTCCATATTCTCGTTGGGATCAACGACTTTCCCTATGGTCATCCACTCAAGCCCGCCGGTCGCCTCCTGCTGCTCCAGGTTTCCGCGACGGGTTGTCATTCGGCCTCGATCAGTACATAGGTTCGTGACAATGCGTAGAATCCAGGTCGTAAACTTCGCCTGCTCCCGAAACTTGTGCAGGTTCTGAAACGCGCGCACGAAGGCTTCTTGGGTGGCGTCTTCTGCCTCGTCTCGGGAGTGAGTCATTTGGTATGCGAATCGGTAAACCGTATTGCGATGCAGTTCGTAGAGCCGCTCAAAAGACGCGTAGTCGCCGTCGCGGGCTGCGCGAATGAGGTCGTCATCGGTATCCGTCACGCGAACGCCATGTGCTGCGGAGAAGGCTGCTGCTTCCATCGGGTCTTTCGGGTCCTTGCGATCCATGTTCTTGACGCTCAATCGGCTTTGCGGTTACGATTACAGGGCAGGATAGCCCAGTGAACCCCAAGATGCTCCACATTCTCCGACTCGACGCTCACGAGGCGGCACCTCGGCTCGTTGGTGCCAGGTTCGCCTTCGGTGGCTGCTCGGGGATCATCGTTGAGGCCGAAGCCTACGGCGAGGCGGACCCTGCCAGCCATTCCTACGGAGGAAGACGGCCACGCAATGCAACGATGTTCAAGGAGGCCGGAAGGTTATACGTTTATAGGTCGTACGGCGTGCACTGGTGCGTCAACCTGGTCACCGGGCATGAAGGGAGCGGGCAGGCGGTTCTGCTCAGAGCGCTCGAGCCGAGGGAGGGTGTCGAGCAGATGAAGATTCGGCGGGGGTTCCACTCCGCATTCGAGCGGCTGTGCGCCGGGCCTGGGAATCTCAGCGCTGCCTTTGGTATCTCCGGCGAACATGACGGCGCGGAGCTGGGTAACGAGTTCGAGCTGTCGGCTTGCGAGGTTCGCAAGGTTTGGGCGGGCCCCCGTATCGGGGTCACCCAGGCGGCGATGGTTCCGTGGCGATTCTTCGACCCTGGGTCACGGTTTCTCAGCCGAAAGGCGCTGCGTGGATCTGCCCGAATTGAACCCCGATAGGCCGTCTGGCAGAGATTTTCAAAAAAATCTTAAAAAGTTCGCTCAAATTTGCCAAAAGTGCTGTATCTTGATGATTGATCTCTGCTCGTGCAGACAGGCAATGCGTCAGAAAAGGGGCCCGCTACGGTGGGCCCTACTTCTTTATTGTCCAAGCTATCGAGGTCATTTGGTGTCACGGGGGCCGAGATTAGGTGGCCTGTGGGCCCGCATTTCCTCAGACCAGGAATCCTCCCAGCTGCCCCACTGCGCGCTCCGCGTGAAGTTACTGAGCTGGCTACCGAGTAGACTTTTGTTTGGAATGACCTCTGAGCGCAGACTTTTCTATCCAAGGCGACCAACGCGCTCGATCCGCGTCGGCGACAAATGGATCGGGGGGGATCACCCGATCCTCGTTCAGAGCATGATTACTGAAGAGACGCGGAACGTAGACGCCTGTGTGGACCAGATCATCGCATTGCATGAAGCGGGGTGTGAATTGGTCAGAGTCACAACACCCACACTTGAGGAAGCACGATGCCTCGAAGAGATTCGCGCAAGGGTGATTGAACGGCACGGTGAGGTTCCTCTCACCGCAGACGTTCACCATCAGGGTGCGCCAATCGCCATCGAGGCAGCGAAGTGGGTCGACGAAGTGCGTGTGAATCCAGGTCTTTTCGTCTTTCGCAAGCACACTGGTCAAGAGGAGTATTCGTACCAGGAGCACGAAGCGGAGCGCGCAGCGATTGAAGAATCCTTTGCTCCCGTTATCGAAGCTTGCAAGTCGCGTGATATTGCTATGCGCATAGGCGTCAATCACGGATCGCTTTCGGAGAGAATGTTAGTGACGTACGGCGATACACCGGATGGGATGGTGGAAAGCGCTCTGGAATACATTCGCGTTTGCGAGCAGCACGGATATCGCAACATCAACATCAGCGCGAAAGCGAGTCGAGTTCCGATCATGCTCGCTGCAAATCGTTTACTAGCAAATCGGATGGACGCAGAAGGCATGGACTATCCGCTACACCTGGGAGTGACAGAAGCTGGCGACGGCGATTATGCGCGTATCAAGTCGACAACTGGTATTGCTACATTGCTTGCTGAAGGCATAGGAGACACGATTCGCGTTTCGCTCGCAGAGGACCCCATTAACGAGATACCGGTTTGTTACGACATACTACAAGCACTCGGACTCCGGCGAACAAAAACTGAGTTTATCGCCTGCCCATCGTGTGGCAGAACTAAGTTTGATTTGCCAAGCGTCTTCCGGCAAGTAAAGGAGGCGACGGGTCATCTTAGCGGGCTCGATATCGCGGTGATGGGATGCATTGTAAATGGCCCGGGCGAAATGGCAGACGCTGACTACGGATACGTGGGAAAGGCCGGTGGGATGATCACCCTCTATCGAAAGCGGGAGCCAGTGCGCACGATATCTCAAGAGGATGGTGTTGCAGCCCTGATCGAACTTCTCAAGGAAGATGGAGTTTGGATTGAGCCGACCGCCGCCGGTGAGGGCCAGCGTCAGCTTCGCGTGCTTGGTTAGCGCACTACTTTGGGAATCCCGCCATCGCTTCGGTGTGAGCCGCCTCTCCTGCTACCCAATCGGGAGTACCGGGGGTGCACTCGCTAGGGTCAGTCATCTCAGAAGACACTTTCGCGTTCTTCATCGAGTTTGGATCCGCAGGATCGTCACCTGCTCCAAACACCCATTTTAGCCGCATCTTCCACCTAAACATCTTGCAAATCTTGCCATCCTTTATGAAGTATGTGTAGAACTCAACTTCCTCTACGATGACCTTCGCTCGTGTCCGTGGTGGCGTGTTATTCGTGTAGTGCGCAAATGCTTGCTTGGCCCGCTGTGGACGGTCAATCATCTCTCCTTTGTCTTGATGAGGATAGTCAGGGTTCTTTGCAGCGCGACCTGCATCGTTTGTGTCGATTTGCCACTGTGGAGGTGTGGCACCATCCGGCTCGGGAACGTATCGCCCATCGACTAGCGCCGCGCGCTTCAGATTGTTCTCAGCGTCTCCGACGTAGGTGGTCGAACGAACGACTTGCCTCCATTTGCCACCGGCGCAGTCGGAGCCCTTGTACTTAAAGTGCACTCGATACTGCCCTCCCCTAAACAACTTTCCGTCCTTGTCAAAGCTGATCACATAGAGCTTCTGCAGCCAAATGATGACGTCATCAAAAGTCTTCTTCTCGGGTTTTTCCCAATGCTGCCATTTGGAATCGTCATTCGGATCGCCTTTGTTTTGTTTATCAGTCTTGGCGTCCGGCTTGAAGCCCTGCGGGCCGACCTTGGTCGCTCCACCTAACTCGGTCTCGTCACCTTGAACTCCGTCAGGATGCTTTTCGTGAGGCTTGAATCCTGGGGGGCACTTCTTTTCGTCTACTGCCTGAGGTGCGTTGGGCTGTTCGGGTGGCTTTGCTTGAAGCAGGAACGATCCGGCCCGCTTGCTCATCAGCAGCAATTGGTAACCGCATATCCCAGTCGCACGAACCATCTCTTCCGTTACTTCGAATTCGCGGTCGTTGCCACCTTGCATATCTACAACATCAGGCGACAGGTTGATAACTCGAACCTTTAATGGCTCTTCCAAGTCTTGGCAACCCGAAACGGTCAACTGAACGTTTACGTTCTCACCGGCTAACACTGTGTTCTTGTCAGCCTCGAGCGAAAGGCCGATGACACGAATCCTGTCGCCACCCGAGTTTTCTCCCTCAGTGCAACTGATTGTCGTGGGCCCCAGTTCATCGGGCGGGCAAACGACGATGGCTTTGCGTGGCGACTCTGCGATGATGGGTACTGGCGACGATCCCAAGTAAGCTTGCGTGTTTTTCAGTTGCCCATCGAAGGGACCAAAAACTTGCACTGGACTGCCCGGGGTCGTAAACTGGGGGAAGTGGAAATCTCCTGCCGCAATGCCCGGTGGTGCATAAGGAACAGTCAGAGTGCCGCGCGTACGTCCCGAAGGCTCCGCTAGTTTAAGTTCGAACGCGCCCTCCGCCACCCCTGATGGGAATTGCCACTCAAACTGCGGTCCGTTAGGCGATGCGTCGCCGCCAGGGCTCGTGACGACTAAGCCCTGAAGGGTCGATGCATTGGCCTCCCTCTCTCCCGGACTCGCCCCTGCAGGTATAGCAACAACAGTCCCCGATATTCGATCACCAGCCTGCAGGTCATCCGGGAGGTAGATCCTCACGGCACCCTGCGGTGTGTTGAAGGTTGCGGTAGTTAGTCCGCCTGACGAACCGAGCTGCGTCTGAGCGGGAAAGGCAAGAGCAATACTAAGGGCAATCATTGAGACCATCTAGAGTCCCTCCTTGGGAGCATTATCCCCAATTTCACTTCGACCCCTCGGTTGCGGTAATGTTCCGCCGAACAAGGAGGAACCTACACATGAAAACACTCACAGCGATTCTCTGCCTACTCCTGCCTGCTGTGACGTTCGGTCAGGGCAACACTGACACCCTGAGCAAGATAATCGAAGAAGGAAAGAGCAGGAATCGAACGCTCCGGACTCTTGAACACATTTGCTACCAATTTGGGCCGCGGTTGACCGGCTCGTCCAGCCTCACCCGGGCCTGCAACTGGGCGGTAGACCACTTTAAGGAGTTGGGGCTACAGAACGTCCACCTTCAACAGTGGGGGGAAATCCCTGTGGGATTCCAGCGCGGCGAAAGACAGGTTGGCAGGATGGTTGAGCCAACTTTTAGAAGATTCCAGTTCACAACTCGCTCATGGACCGCTGGGACAGACGGATTGGTGCGAGCGGGCGCAGTGATGATGCCAAGTGACGTCGCTTCGGTCACATCGAGCCCTAACCAGTATCGTGGCAAATGGGTTGTAGATCTGAGGAGAGCCAGCAATCAGCAGCCGAATCAGCAAGCGCGAAATGCAATGACCGCAGCACTTCGCGATGCTGGGGCGGTTGGTCAAGTTTGGGGTTCCCAGGATGAACTCGTCCGAACTTCCGGCTCTTGGGCGGGACTGTCCTGGGACAATCTTCCGAAGGACGTGATCGTGACGGTGCGCCGAAGTGACCACGACGCGATCCTTGAAAATCTAAGCGCGAACAAGGAGGTCGTTCTCGAATTCGAGCTTGAGAACATTTGGGAGCAGGGCCCTGTACCCGTATACAATGTCATTGCTGATCTGGTCGGCACGGAAAAACCGGACGAGATCGTGATCGTTAGCGGCCATCTCGACAGCTGGGACGGTCCTGGGACGCTTGGCGTATCGGACAACGGCACGGGCTCCGCAGTTACGATCGAGGCCGCGAGAATCCTGATTGCCGCGGGCGCAAAACCCAAGCGCACAATTCGATTCATCCTTTGGACGGGCGAAGAACAGGGACTCCATGGTTCGAGGTGGTACGTACAGAACCGGCCCGAAGAACTTCCCAAGATTCAAGCGATCCTAGTGGATGACAGCGGAACGAACTACAACTCAGTCTTGAGCGGACTGGAATCAATGCGGCCTATGCTCGAACAATCGATCGCCGGGCTTAACGAAGCTTTTCCTGATATGCCAACGAGCGTGCGCGTTGTCCAGTCAATGCGCGGCGGGGGGGGGAGCGACCACGCTCCGTTTGTTCAAAACGGGGTGCCGGGCTTCTTTTGGGGCAAACAAGGCGTCGCTTCATACCAATACATTTGGCATACGCAAAATGACACGCTTGCAGGAGCCATCCACAGCTACCTGGTGAAGAGCTCAACCGCAATGGCGGTGGTCGCGTACAACCTCGCGTCCGCACCAGAACTGTTGCCTCGTGTTCCGACTGGCGGACAGTAACCCAACAAGCAATCAGCGCCCACGATTGCTTTCCGTGGGCGCTGCTTTGTCAGTTAATAGCCCCGAGTACTTCCGACGAGTCGCTGACCTCCGCTTACACCTGGCACCGCAACGCGATCGCCAGGATTTACGTCGCGACCATCAGGCAACGAATCGATCAGGTTGGTCGCGTGGACGACCGCTTCGGCTCCCCGCGTGTGCGTTTCACCAATCCACCTGGCCCTATCCCCTGTCGATCCGCTAGTCGCAGTCTCGATGCCGTCGCGATAATGACCGATGTCCAGAAAGTCGTCGGTCGTGTATTCGCCTCGCCGCCATCTGTCTGCTCGCTCAGCTTGCCGCTGGTACTCCTCGATTCGTGCGCGGTTTTCTTGCCATCGATCGAAGCGGTCCATCCATCGCTCAAAGAACCCAGGGTCTTGCGGAACTGCGTACGACGGGTACACAGCGCGAATCCAAAGGGCGTTGGGTAGTCCTCGGTTCTTGACAAACGTCCAGCCTACGGAATCGAAGGTCGCCTCACGGATACCGCCACCGTCCGCGCCCGGCGCAAAAATCTTGATCCTCTTGAACCTGTATGCGAGAAGCGATGGATCGCGCGGGCATGCCCATCCTGCTACCGAGTCGTCATACTCTACTTCGCTACCGTAGCCCGGTGGGCACTCAAGCCGCACGATTCTGCCCTTTTCGTCTCGCTTGATTTCTGGCTTATGAGGGACCACCACTTCTGCGGTCATTCGGCTGTACCCCGACGAACTGTAGCGAATAATGTATCCGTTGGGATGCCAGGACCACCTCCCTGCATCGATGATCACCTTTTCGGCGGTGTCGCGAGGCAAGACGGCCATACGCTCAATCTCTGCAAACGGGCGGTTTGCGTCGTACACCATCCTTCTCATGCGATTGTCGAACTCGAAGAGTGGTCGCAACGCAGCATTGAACTTCGGCATCAGTTGGCGCATGGCAGCATCGTTGAGGACATCGATCCCGTATCCATTGAGCTGGTTGACCTCGTCTCTAGTCAGCAACGCAGTGGCAGCCCTTTGCGCGCCTCCCCGCATATCCTTGGGCTTTGCACGGGATAGCAATCCCCAGATCAAGAGTTGCATCTCTTGTTGCGATACTTGAGGCTTCAAGTTGTATCTCTCCAACAACTTTGGAAAGAGGTCTGCCTTCCCGCCGAGATAAGGACCGCTCACGAAACCTAATCCACCCCAGGGTCCGGACGCATAGCCTTTTGCACAAAACGACTGCACTCGAAGTTGGTAGTAGCCAGGTCTCAAGGTAAAGGTTCCGTGCTCATTCCTATCGACCTCTTTGAGTTCGACGAAGGCCTGGGGAGCATAGCCGTCCAGGAACTCCAAGCCAACTCCCGAATCGTCAAGACCGGTCGTCAGCGGGGGATCCTGTTGGAAGAGCTTCTCCAAGCCGAGCAAATCGAGACCTGGGAGTTGGCCCCCGCCAATCGGCGGAAACTGCGGAGCACCAAGCCCAACCGCAAGAATTGTCGAGAGAATGGGCGTCATCATCACCCCATTTTGACCCAACTGCTTGTCAAACCTGAGCAGAGTATCAGCAAATTGCGGTTAACTCTGCATTGACCTTGACAATGCAACATCCAGGAGCCCCAATGGCTAACACAATCTCACGTCGGAATCTAATCGGGTATGGAGCAACGACCGCCGGGTATCTCGCACTAGATCGTTTAACCGCGACCGAACCGCACGCACATAAAGTCGCAACATTCGCATTCCTGACTGACTGCCATCTGCCAGCAGCTGGAGAGAACGAACGCTTCATCAAGGCGATTGAGCGTGTGCAGGCCGACCCACGCAAGCCGGAATTCATCGTCTTTGGTGGAGACAATGTGTTCGCGGTTGATGGGAGGTCTTCTAAGGATGCCACGGCTCAGTTTTCAAATTGGCAAGATGTCCTGAAGAAAAAGCTGACGCTGCCGTGCTTTCATGTAATCGGCAACCACGACATCTGTGACGAAGCACCGGAAGGCGAAACAGATCACCGTGCTGGCAAAGGATACGCCCTAGAAGCTTTCAATATCCCACACCGATTCTATTCCTTCGACAAAGCAAACTGGAGGATCATCGTGCTTGACACGTTTCATCGCGATGGTTGCCACGTCGACGATGAGCAACTCGCCTGGGTGAAAGGTGAAATGGGAGATGTTCGTAAGAACATACTTTTTGTCTCCCACGCGCCAATCTTGACCGTAACATCGTTCATGGAAACGAGTACGCACAAAAATGGCGCTTTTCATGTGCCGGCAGGATGGATGATCGCGAACGCGGCAAAGCTGCGCGACGAATTTCGCAACTTTCCAAACGTCCGGCTCGCGATCAGCGGGCATATGCACCAGATTGATCGCGTCGAATTCGATCACGTCACCTACGTTTGTGGCGGCGCAGTGAGTGGAGCTTGGTGGAAAGGCGACTACTACCACTTCGGACCCGCATACATCATTGTCGAACTGTACGATGACGGTTCCTTCGCACACAAGACTGTGTACTGGGAGCGGCCGTGATCGATAGTGACAATGGGCTCGCCCATGGCTTAGCCTCCGTTCTGTCCGGTGATCAAGTTATGCACGGCGATGCGGCTCGGCGCGCCTATGACTGCGATGCCTACACTGTCCACCGCAAGCACCCTGATGCGATCGTGTTCCCCATTAACACCGACGAAGTCTCAAGAGTCGTAAAGTGGTGCGTCGAGCACGAGGTTCCGTATACGCCGAGAGGAGCGGGCACGGGCCTGAGTGGGGGCGCGCTCCCGGCATTCGGCGGGGTCGTTGTCGCGCTGACCCGTATGCGCCGCATCCTGGAAGTCGACGGCGAGAACCGCACGCTGTTGGCCGAAGCTGGGTGCCCTAACCTTGCCTTGACAAGGGCAGCAACGCCACTCGGGCTGCACTTCGCTCCTGACCCAAGCAGCCAAACAGTTTGTACGCTTGGCGGCAACGTGAATGAGAACAGCGGCGGTCCACACACGCTTAAGTACGGAGTAGCAGCGGATCATATTCTGGGCTTGACGGTCGTCGATTCTCAAGGCGAGGTGCGGTGCGTCGGGGGAATCGTCTCGGGCTTCCCAGGATACGACCTGCTGGGACTCATTGTGGGCAGCGAAGGAACTCTAGGCATAGTTACTGAGGCGTGGGTGCGGCTCACGCCTAACCCTCTCGCGATCAGAACCGTACTCGCTGCCTTCCCTTCGCCAAGGCACGCTACTGAAACCGTATCACAAATCATTGCATCCGGAATCGTCCCGGCAGCCATGGAGTTTATGGACGGGACGATCTTAGAAGCGGTGGAAGCAGCGTTTCACGTCGGTCTGCCAACTGACGCGGGTGCGCTGCTCTTAGTCGAGTGCGACTCGCTCAATGATGCTGAACAAGCAGAACACGAGATGCGCATAGTGAACACAATTTGTGACTCAAACTCCGCGATCGAGGTCAGGGTCGCGAGAGATGAAGAAGAGCGGGCAAAACTTTGGCTTGCACGAAAGAAAGGAATTGGTGCGATTGGACGTTTGTCGCCAAGCATGGTCACTCACGACGGAGTGATTCCTCGCTCCAAACTTCCAGAAGTGCTCGACTTCGTCTACAGAGTTGTTTCAGAAGAAGGCTTGCGCGTTGCAAACATCTTTCATGCAGGCGACGGCAACTTGCACCCGATCATTCTGTTCGATGATCGCGATGCTGACCAAGTCGCGAAGGTTGTCGCCGTGGGCGAGAAAATCATGCGACTCTGCATCGAACTCGGCGGCAGCGTGACCGGCGAGCACGGGATTGGCGTCGAGAAGATCGATCTGCTTGGAGAAATGTTCTCCGAAATGGACCTCAAGTTGCAGGAGGACGTGAAGCGCGCGCTGAACCCGGGAGATTTGTGCAACCCTGGCAAGGTCCTGCCTTCACAAAAGTCTTGTGTTGAAGTCAAGCTCCGTCGCCGGGTCGCAACGTAGAGTCGGTGCGCCGTATACTCTCGACATGGTTGCCGCGCCTCTCGTGCTGTTTGCACTCGCCCTAGATCTCACTCCGAGTCAGCTGCTGGTAGTTCCCCCTGTCGGCAGAGGCGGTCGGGTTCCGGTTCACACTGACGCAATTCAGTACGCTTTTGCAGTAGGAGAATGGAAGCCTCCAATCGCAGGTGACAAAATACGCTCCGCTGCGGGACAAGAGATTGAATGGCGAGCGATAGTCAAAGGAGATGACGGGTGGTTTAGAGATCGGGCATTGAATGGAGGATATGCGTTTTGGTCACTCGACCATTCGCGCGAAGAAGTGATGCTCCTCGAGGCGGCAGGACATTCGATGGTCTACGTAAATGGCGATCCTCGCGGGGGAGATGTCTACGGATTTGGCTACACGAAGCTTCCGATTAAGCTCAAACGTGGAAAAAATGAACTCTTGTTCAGTGTGGCTCGTGGGGGTATGAACGTCAAACTGACGCCGACTAAATCGTCGGCCTTTTTTAACACAGGAGACCTGACTCTTCCAGATGAGATCGAAGGCGAAGACTCCTCACTCATCGGGGGAATCATCGTTATCAATGCTACGGAAACCTACCAGCGTGATCTCATTATCACAGATGAAAACAACACAATCACGCGACTGCCCACGATCCCGCCGCTTTCAGCCCGCAAGGTGCCGTTTCGCTTTGACAAGAGCGAATTGGTCGCAGGATCCGAGCGGGAAGTAAACGTAGTTCTCAGGGACAACTCGCGAACACTTGATAAAGCAACCGTCAAAGTCAGGGTTCGCAAAAGGACCGAGTCCCATAAACGGACGTTCATCTCCAACATCGACGGGAGCGTGCAGTACTACGCCGTACGGCCCGCGATGCCGAGAGCCATCACCGCCGATCCCGGAATCGTCCTGACGGCCCACGGGGCAGGTGTTGAGGCCATAGGCCAGGTCGATGCCTACGCCTCGAAGTCCTGGGCCCACCTGGTTGCTCCGACGAACCGTCGACCCTACGGTTTCGATTGGGAGGACTGGGGTCGTCTTGACGCGCTTGAGGTTCTGGAAGAAGCAAAGCGTACGTTGACACACGATCCAGCTCGCATATACCTGACGGGTCACTCAATGGGCGGTCACGGAACATGGATCATCGGCGCGACCTATCCAGACAAGTTTGCAGCGATCGGTCCCAGCGCGGGATGGATCAGCTTCTTCACGTACGCCGGTGGGGCTGCATTGCAAGCAATAACTCCGATTGAGAAGATTTTGCAGGGCGCGACACTACCAAGCGACACAGCTTCGCTCGTAAAAAATCTCGCTCCACTCGGTGTATACATCTTGCACGGGGGGGCTGATGACAACGTTCCGGCTACACAGGCGCGACAAATGGTCGAGTACCTCAAGGAGTTTCACATGTCTTTTGAGTATCACGAGCGACCTGGAGCAGGACATTGGTGGGATACAAGCGAAGAACCTGGCGCAGCATGCGTCGATTGGCCGCCGATGTTCGATATGTTTTCGCGCCGACGCATCCCTGCCGTTACGGAGACCCGCCGCGTTCAGTTTGTAACAGCGAGCCCTGGCATATCCGCTAGGAATGGAGCGGTCGAAATCGTGAATCTGATCAGAGACGGCGAACTAGCAGAAATTGAGGCGGCATCGGAACCCCACACTGGAACGGTGACAATCAAGACCAAGAACGTGCGCGCTTTCTTCATCGACAGCAAGATGCGCTATGCGGCGGACGGCATATTCGTCATCGATGGCCAGAAGGTCGAGGCATTGCAGCGCTTAAGTGACCTCCGCTATCTGTTCGTCCGCAGGGGCGAGATATGGGAGTCCAGAGGCAAACGGACAACGGGAGAGAAATCACCTACGGCGTACGGTCCGTTCAAAAACACCTTTGCGAACCGGTTTGTCTATATAGTGGGCACAAACGGAACTCCGGAAGAAAATCATTGGATGTTCTCAAAGGCGAGATACGATTTGGAAACGTTTTGGTACCGTGGAAACGGCGCGTTTGATATCGTAACCGACGTCGAGTCAAGCTCGATGGATCTTGCCAATCGGAACATCATTCTGGTGGGAAATGCGGATGTCAATTCCGCGTGGGAGCGATACATCACTTCGAGGGAGATCCTAGTTGGAAGTGGAAGGCTGACATTTGGTAGTTTCAGCTCGACGCGAACCGACCTGTCAATCCTCTTCGCGCGACCTCATCCGATGAATAGTGATCGACTCGTTGGCGTCATCGCATTCACCGGTCTAGAGGGCGCAAGAACGATCGAGCGGTCACCCTATTTTGTGAGCGGCGCCTCGTACCCAGACTGGATGATCCTGTCATCGCGTTGCCTGCTCGATGGAAACTCAGAAATTGTGGGCGCGGGTTTCTTCGGGCCGGACTGGACGATCGACGGCGGTGATTTTGCGTGGGGTAAGCGTTAGAACGTGATCCTCGCTGTTTCAGGGCTTCGGAAGTTATACGACGTGGACATCGTTCTAGACGGCGCAGACCTTCGTATCGACAACGGAGAGAAAGTCGCACTTGTTGGAAGAAACGGCTCGGGGAAGACGACGCTGCTCAGGATTGTTGCAGGTCTCGAGGAACCGGACGGAGGTTCGGTGCAGTTTGCCCGTGGAGCGAAGTTTGGGTACTTACGCCAAGACTCCCCAGTACCGACTTCTGGAAATGTCATTGAGATTGCCGAGGAAGGTCGCAAGCACGCGCTGGAGCTCAAGTCTCGATTGGAGGACTTGGAGGCGCGATTGTCCCTGAGTCCGAACGATGATGAGCTCGAGGAGTATGCGTTACTCCATGAGCACTTCATCGACGCGCAAGGCTATAGCGCGGAGCGCGATGTCCGAACGGTGTTGCAGCAGCTGGGGTTCGAAGAATCAGAGTTTGAGAAGTCGACGAGCGCGCTGAGCGGCGGAGAAAGGACGCGACTCGCGCTCGCAGTCCAGTTACTTGAAGAGCCTGATTTGCTGATACTTGATGAGCCCACAAACCACCTTGATTTGAAAGCGACCGAGTGGCTGGAAGGGTGGCTTCGATCTTATCGAGGTGCGGTACTGCTCGTTTCCCACGACAGGCGGTTCTTAGAACAAGTGGCCACGCGCTTTGTCGAATTGTGTGATGGCAGAGCAAAGAGCTACCCTGGACCCTTCGAAAAGTACGCCCGTCTGCGCCAGGAAGACATTGATCGACAAGCGGCCCTTGCTGCCAAACAGCAAGAGGAGATCAGGCGGCTCGATGAATTCGTGCGCCGATTCATCAACAGTGAACGCGTTGGCCAGGCGCGCGGTAAGCGGCGCATTCTTAATCGCTTAGTCGCCTCGAAAACAGAGACGCCACGTCAAGTTCGTTCGATGAAGGGAGTCTTCGGACAAATCGAACGCAGTGGCGATCTCGTTTTCGAGTGTGCAGGACTTGCAAAGTCATTCGGCAGTCAACGGTTGTTTCGTGAACTGAATTGGACCGTAAGGCGCGGCGAACGGTGGGGCATCATCGGCGAGAATGGCGCCGGGAAGTCGACGCTGATCAAAATTGTCCTTGGCCTATGCTCGCAAGACGACGGCACTGTGCGCCTCGGTTCGAATGTAACTGCGGGATTCTTTTCGCAGGATGCCTCCGACCTCGATACGGAAATGACGCCGCTCGAAGTGATGACCTATGACGCTGGAATGCAGATTCCTGCCGCACGTAACCTGCTCGGCAGCTTTCTGTTCAGCGGCGATCAGGTCTTTCAAAAAGTAGGCACATTGAGTGGAGGAGAGCGCAACAAACTCGCCCTCGCGCGACTTATCGCAATGAATCCTAATCTGCTCGTACTTGACGAGCCCACAAATCACCTCGATATGGATTCTCGCCAGGCACTTACGGAGATTCTGAAGACGTTTGAAGGAACTCTGGTACTGGTCTCACACGACCGATGGTTGCTCGAGAACATCACTACCCAAACCCTGGATGTGCGTTCCAGCGGGGTGATGCTGTTTCCTGGGTCGTACGCCGACTACAAGAAACGAAACCACTTGGCCGAAGACACAGTTGGGCGAAGGCAACCATCTGGTAAGGTGCGAGCGTCGTTATCTCCGAGGGAAGTCAGCAAGGAGATAGTGCGCGTCGAAAAGCGAATCCTGGAGTTAGAGTCCTCTATTGGCGAGGCGGAAGATCGTCTTCGATCCATCGAAGAGTCCCTTGCGTCGCCGCAGCAGTCTGAAGATATTGGGGCACTTTCTCGCGCACATGGGGAAGCGAATGGAGCGCTCAACGAACTCCTCGAAGAGTGGGAAGTTGAGAGTCGTACGCTGTCTGATCTGCAATCACTGCAAGGATCGCAACTGTGACAGTACTGTCCCCAAGTAGTGCCGAGGAAGCAGCAGAAATGGTCCGTCAGAGCGAACCGATGCGCATCGCGGGTATGGACACCAAGCGTGATTTCGGCTCGCCTGTGCACACAACGAAGGTGCTATCGACTCGAGAGATGTCAGGCGTTGTCGATTATTCGCCCGAAGATTTAGTCGTTGTCGCTCGTGCAGGAACGCCAATAGACGAATTGCAATCTGTGCTCGGTGAACACAATCAATGGCTTCCTATCCCGACTGTCAACTCCACTCTGGATGTCGTGACATCTGGACTTCCAGGAACAGTCGGCGGATTGGTTGCAGCCGGATTGCCCACGCGCTGGGACGCACGTACCCGTGGTGTGCGATACTGGGTTCTCGGACTCACGATTGTGCGAGCGAACGGCGACATTGCGAAGTGTGGCAGCAAGGCGGTCAAAAACGTTGCAGGCTACGATGCTCAAAAGGTGTACATCGGCGCATGGGGAACACTCGGTCTCATCGTAGAAGTAGTGCTAAGGGTTTTTTCAAAGCCTGAGAGCTTCGTGGAGCCGGAGGTTCACGCTGTAGGCACCTGGGACGGAGTTCCGCCACTCGCCATCGCTTGCGCGCCCATATCTCAAGCGGCTTCGTACGCGGCCGAAACTTTTCCACACGCTCACTTTTTGGCGAAAGAAAGCGGATTGATCTGGGCTCCCACTCGCGCCTCCGTCGAGCCTCCTGAGGGCGGCTGGGCGATGTTTGCCGGCCTCGGCGACCGAAACTGGCTGCCGGCAAAGGCCAACCTTGACTGGATGTGGAATCTGAAGCAAACACTGGATCCGGAGAACCTGTTCAACCCTGGAAAACTCAACGGACTGCTATGATCCCCGAACTCCACGAGCAAACAATCAAATGCATTCGGTGCGGTTTCTGCTTGGAAGCGTGTCCGACCTTCGTTCTAACCGGGCGGGAAACGGAGTCGCCGCGTGGCCGAATCTACTTAGTGAGGAGCGCTGTCGAAGGTCAACTCGCGTGGTCGGAAGAAGTGCAGGAACATTTGGATACATGCCTTGGTTGCCGGGCATGCGAACCCGCTTGTCCTAGCGGTGTTCAGTACGGATCGATTCTTGAAATGGCGCGTGCAAAACTCGAAGCTAAGAAGCTGCGGCCGTGGAGAGAACGCTGGGCTCGAAGCGTTCTTATCAGATCATTGATGCGACCTACGCGACTTCGTGTACAGACCGCTTTCGCCCGCATGTTCGGCATCACCGAGATTCCCTCTTTACTATCGCGCCAGCTTTCAACTGACACTCAGGAGGCCCGACTACCGGTACCTGAACGTTCAAAATGGCCAAAGGCAGCCTATCCGGTACCGACTCGCCGTGTTTACTTTCTTCAAGGCTGCGCGATGCGCTCACTTTTCTCAACTACTAACGGCGCAACAATTGATCTGTTACGCAGACATGGATGTGAAGTCGTGATGTCGAGCGTATCGAGCTGCTGCGGCGCACTAGCAACGCACCTCGGTCAGGCCGCAGATGGACAAACCCACGCGCGCAAACTCATCGACGCGATGCCAGAAGAGATCCCAATCGTCACAAATTCTGCTGGGTGTGGCAGCGCAATGAAGGAGTACCCACATCTCCTTGGATCGGTCGATATGTATCGAGAGAAGGCGGCTCGATTCGCATCAAGAGTCAAAGATATTTGCGAATTCCTGCACGAATGCGGATTCTCGCCACCTGCTCACTCGCGACCCCTCAGAGTAGCGTATCACGATGCCTGCCACCTCGCCCACGGTCAAGGCATTCGAACTCAACCGAGAGAGCTTCTTGCGTCCTTACCCGGAGTTAATCTGGTTGAGATTGAAGAATCAGACCGCTGCTGTGGTAGCGCCGGAGTTTACAACCTAACACAACCCAAGCTTGCCCGAGAATTGCTGGAGCGAAAATGGAAGTTCATCGAGGCCGCAAATCCAGACGTCATTGCTACAGGGAATCCCGGATGCCTTGCGTGGATTGCGCAGGCGGCAGAAGAAAAAAAGTCAAAGATCCGTGTTGCACATACCGCTGTTGTGCTCGCAGAATCATTTCTACAATCCTAGCCGTTTAGCCCTTTTTTTCATCGGATAGTCTGCGGCCCTCGATTGCGTTCTTCTCGATGTAGTCCTTCCATTGGCTGGGTACGTCAGTGTCGACGAAAATTGCGGTAACCGGACACTCAGGCTCACACAAGCCGCAATCAATGCACTCATCAGGGTTGATGAAAAGCATGTCCTCACCTTCATAAATGCAGTCTACGGGACAAACCGTCACACAAGACTTGTCCTTCACTCCGATGCAGGGCTCTGTTATGATGTAGGGCATGGGTTTTGGCAGGTCGACAGGCGTCGACGACGCACGGAATGTACCCGAAAGCCCGCAGTCCGGGGTAGATTGCGTCGCATGATGCGAGCGGGTGTCTTGGGTTCTGGCAGCTGGGGGACAGCCCTCGCCGTCCTTCTCGCGCGGAATGGGGTGGAAGTCAAACTTTGGGGTCGAGACTCCGACGAGGTCGCTTCCATGCAGGCCGAGCGCGAGAACATAAGATACCTACCCGGCATTGAATTGCCGCCAGAAGTCACCGTTTGCTCTCAGCCGCCGGCAGACTGTACTTTCTATGTCCTCGCAGTCCCAAGTGGTGCCCTTCGGGAAGTCTGCGCCTTACTCCCGACAGACTCGACGGTCATCGTGGCGTCAAAAGGGCTCGAACCTGGGACGTCAATGAGGATGAGCGAGGTTTTGAAAGAGTCATGTCCGAGCTCCCAGGTCGCCGCGCTGAGCGGTCCAAACTTGGCCGTTGAAATAGCACGCGGGATCCCGACCGCGACGGTAATCGCATCACAGTCACCAGAAACCGCGGATTGGCTCCGAGAAAGATTCATGTGCCGAACGTTCCGCGTCTACACGAGCACCGACATTGTGGGCGTTGAGTTCGGTGGCGCACTAAAAAATGTCCTTGCAATCGGAGCGGGGATGAGCGATGGACTCGGTTTTGGTGACAACACTAAAGCCGCGCTTCTTGCTAGGGGGCTTCGCGAAATGTCTGCCTTAGGTGCATCGTATGGAGCAAACCCGGAAACATTCCTGGGACTAAGCGGTGTCGGCGATCTGATCGCAACCGCAGTTAGCAAACTCAGCAGAAACTATAGGGTGGGCAGCTTACTTGGAAGCGGGGTTTCACTTGACTTGGCATTGCATGACATCGGACAGGTCGCAGAGGGAGTGCCTACCAGTCAAGCAGCAGTCGCGTTGGCAGACAAAGCAAGAATTGACGTTCCCCTCATGCATGCGATACTGCGCGTCATACGCGGAGAGCGAAAGCCGCTCGAAGCGGTGTCCGAGCTTATGGAGCGCTCTCCTCGCATGGAGTTTTAGCGCGGCGGATCCGTTTCGCGCACCTCGATTCCGGCCAATCGACCGCCACCTTCTGACTTGTTTGTGATACGAATAAACCTCGCAAACTGAGGACGCGCGCGCAGCGCAACTGTGATTCGCTGATGATCCTTTGGATCAACATCCCGCTTCGTCATGAGTGACTGTCGCCAATTCAACTCACGAGTATAGAGTCTTGCCTCTTCGATGCGCTGCCCGGTGCTATAGACCGTTATGTCAAATGAGTTCCACATCGCGTTCGCGTCACCACGAAGAACGAAGCGAATCTCGCCGATCGGCCTGTCACGACCAAGATCGACTTCGAACCAATCTCCCTTGCCGCCTCCCAACTCGTAAGAGGTCTCCGGAGATCCGTCTACCAGGGCACGAACAACTTCCAGACCGGAATTGCGGCTGTCCGTCACGACACGATTCAACGCGAGATTCCCGAACTTGATGGGTCTTGAAGTGACATTGAACTCCAAGTTGTGTACGTAGGCGCCACTCTTAGAGCCTCTGAAGTATGCATCGACTAGCTGCCACGCCTTCAACCATGCCCACTCGGTTTGTCCGTTGGTGTCCATCCGAACAAGAAAGACTCCGTTAGTGCCAACGACATCAAGGCGACCAAAGGGGTTGGGCGAAAGCTTATGGCCAGTCAATGTTGTGAAAGGCTCCTCCAGGCCCGTAGCGCGGTTGGGCAGAATTGCACTTCCGCCTGAGATTTCCAATTGGAATGCAGGAGGATCGTTTTGGATCGCCCCGTTTCGCATTTGGTAGAAGGAAAGAGTGCCGGAGGTGATCGCTTGTCCGTGGGCATCCGTCGCTGTGATAAGGACTAGCGGCGGCATTGAGTACATAAACTCGCCATAAAATCCACGCCGGAAGCCGAGATTGGAGTCCAGTGCTGCAATGTCGGTCAGCGCGTAGAGATCAGTCGGTTCAAACAGCGGACTTCGATAGAGCGCACTATCCAGATCTCGCTGCGGGATCGGCAGCTGCGAAGGGATATGCGTTTCATTCCTCGTGTCGCCACCTCCCATTAGCCCACCGAAAGGATCAAACTTTCCACGAGTGACGACGCTATCATTCCAAACAAGCTTCACCTTTCCGCCTTCTCCATTAGGAAGACTTGGGTCGACATTCATCCAATACAGGTCAATAAGCCCAACTTGATGGCTCATCTCATGAATCAGCGCTCGATCCGCGATCTTGCGAACAGCATCAACGTACCCTTGTGCATCGCCAAAGCTTCCGTCAAATCCCCATTCCCCGTCGTAAATCAACGTCGGGGTGTCATTGGGAATGTGGGCTCCACCTTTTAGTGTCCCGTCTGGGACGATCGTGATTCGCCCGACTCTAATCCTTTCGCGGCTACCATCTTGGGCGAAGCTAAACCGACTATGTTTTAGAAAAACGTCGTTCCAGATTCGGAATTGCCACTGGATCCAGTCTTCGAAGCTGCGTGTCCCAGCGCCATTCAGCTCTTTAGCAAACATCGCGTAAAAGCTTTCGTCAACCCAGATGCCGATGTTGAGCGCGTTGGCCTGAATCTCAAGGTAGTTGTTCCCCGCAAAGGCGTCAACCTTTGGTTGAATCAAGAACCCGATTGGTTGAGTGCGATGATCTGCATGATCGTTCTTGAACTTTGTCGAGAACGTGAGCTTAGTGGTCTGTCCTGGCTCCAGTGTCGACCCGTGATCGCCCTTTTGGCGGAGCTCATTTGAGATGTGCCATTCAAAAGCGAAGCCGTCCGACCGCTCTGTTCCAACGTTCTTGACGACCGCAGTATAAGTGACATCCTCGCCATCCTGTGGCCACTTCTGCGTCTCTGCTCTGCCCGGCTGCATCATGACGCCGGATTCATGTCCGTCAACAAGCTGACGTACGTAAGCATCCCCTCGATTGTCATATCGTTCGTATTCTGGAGTTCGCTCAATGGATACTACGCTCAGATCCGGTCCCGTGCGTTCCGATCCAATCTCGTATGTGATCTGCAATTGTGGTCGACCGGATCCGGACTGGGCCGAGGAAAAAGTTACATCGATTTCCGCATCTATCGACCATCCATGGTTTGAGTACCACCTGTCATAAAAGTCCTGCACGTCCTTTTCTAAGCCCTCAAATGTCAGCTCCGTAGAATCCGCAGACACTGATGCTGTTGATGACGGCGTAGTTGCAACATGCTGACTTCCACCATTAGACCAGCGCTTCGCACGGGAGTCGCTTGCATAGTATTGATAGTTCCAAGAGGTACTCCAATCGGGCGGAATCGGCTGGTTTTCGCCGGCACCAGCTCCTTCGTGCCACGCGCTACCGAATCGAGACAGTCGGATTTGACCGCTACCCGCAGCATTCTCAACACGCATCACTAGCTTCGCCGAGAGGACTTTCGCATTCGGAGGAAGCGCACGTCGCAAATCGGCAAACCGGATCAGGCTGCGTTTCCCTCTGCCCACACTAAGAACTCCTCCCTGACCACTAGAACGCTCCGGGTGGTCCCTCAGCAAAGTCGTGTCTTCGGCCGCCCAGTAGCGAGTTTGAGGATCATTTGCGAGGGCTGAACCTCGATGCAACGCAACGCTCTGAGGCGCGCCAGACGCGAAAATGGTCACGAGAACGAGCGTGGAGACGATCATGCTTCCCTTCCTTTGTTCACCTTGCAGGGCACAGCCCTGCCTGGATCAGCTTCCCAGTTTGTCAATTATCAGCTCCGCAGCCTTTTGCAATTGATTATCTTTCTCGGGGTCGCCGGGCGTAACCCCACGATCCAGTTTGACTTCGACTGCGGGTTTGATGCCGCCCTGCGAGTACTCGCCGCGTTCATCTTCCACACGCTGGATCAAATCTCCGTTGGGAAGATAGTAGCGCGCAATGGTGACTTTCGCCTGGGCGCCGTCGACCAATGCGACCACATTTTGCACGGCAGCTTTGCCGTAGGTGTGCTCACCAACAATTGTGGCAATGCGATAGTCTCGCAACGCTCCCGCGAATATCTCCGCTGCACTCGCTGTCGATTCATCTACGAGGATGACAATCGGATAAGGCTTGCGTTGAGCAAGTCCGTTTCGTGCGAAGTACTTTTCAGGCTGTCCCGTCTTGCGTCTCATGCTGACGATCAGACGTCCATCCACAAATCGCGAAGCCATGTCGATTGCTGCGCCCATCAATCCACCTGGGTTTCCCCGTAGGTCGATAATCAATCCTCGGATGCCTTGCTTCTCCAACGCCAATAACTCTTCGTCGAACTGCTCGACGATAGTCTCGCTGTACGACCGAACTTCTAACCTTCCAATTGGCGGCTTACCGCGAACGTACGCGCCGGATAGCACCTCTCCGTACACATCTTGGATCTGCACCTTCTGGCGCGTCAAGACTTTGTCGAACGTTTCCTTTGTCGCTGTTCGATAGATTGATAAGCGAACCGATGTCCCTTCATCTCCCCGGATCTCGGTTACCACATCTTCGATCGGGAGTCCCATGATCTCCTTCCCGCCAACGGCGACAATAATGTCATCGGGTCGTAACAGCGATCGAGAAGCGGGACCGTTTTTGAAGACTCGCCTGATACGTGCGCCCATTGGGTCGGGACTCAATTCTGCGCCAATCCCCCCACTGCCAACAAACTTGCCGCGACTTCGCTCATCAAAGCGCTTTGCTTCCTCCGGCGGCATGATCGCAGTGTAAGGGTCTTTGAGCGAGTCCATCATGCCTTGGATCGCAACGTAGGTCACCTCCTGGCGATCAACTTCCCCCCTGTACTTCAGCTCCAGGTTTGCGAGAACCTGAACGAAAGTCCTCGTTGCAGTAAGTTCGCTCTTGGGTTCGGAACGAAGTCCCAGCGCGGCAGGAATCGTTTTGAGATTTGGCGAGTCTCCTGCCAACACATCGCGCAGGGCATAACCTCCAACGAATGTTACGACAAAGATGCCGATGCAAACAACGACTTTAGTGAACGCGTGCATCAGTTGCCGCCCTCCTGATTACTAGGGCTACTGCCAGAAACCAAGCGCTCAACCAGCAGGCTCGTCCCCTGCAAGTCGACAAAGTGACCGCGCGTCAGCGTGTAGCCACTGCCGTCAGCAAGCGTGTAGTGATCGGACAGGAAGCCAAGCTGAGCAGTTGGACCTCCGACTAGCTTTGCATTCGCCCTATCTCTAAGCGCGACTGCGAAGAGTTCAGCTTCGCGCGCCGTCCCTTCATTTACCAAGACGATGATGTTCAACCTGTGCTTTGCTCCACTTTTCAGCAGCAAGGGGACCGCGGGGCTGCCGCGCTTGGTTACGATCCTCGCATACTCGCCTTGTGGGATCAATTGGGCTAGGCAGTTCTCCATTATCTCAAATGATCCGCCAGGGTTGTTCCGCAAATCAACCGTTACATCACCTGAGGTCGACAGGACGTCCGACATCCTCGTGTCCACTCCGCGACCGAAGGTTCGGATACGGATAATGTCGGCGTCCTTCTCAACTAAATCAAAGCTGCCACTCGCCAGCGTGACGGTGATAGTGACTGGCACCCCTTTGCGCAGGACCATTATGTTAACTGGCTCACGACTTGATACCTGAACACGCTCAAGCGCGTCGTTGATAGAAATCGCGCCGAGTGATTTTTCACGCAGCCGTTCAAACTCTATTTGATACTCTTCATCGGTGATCTCGCCCTTTTGTCGCTTCTCGCTCGCAATGGCAAGGTCGTTCAGAAGTGACCTGCTCGCAACCCAGTTCCCGTTAACCTCCTCGATGACATCTCCGGGAAGAAGTCCTGCCTTGTGGCCGGGCCCAGAATCGAATACTGAAACGACGGTTAGAGGTAGTTCAGTATTCGAGCCCTCTCCCTTCCAGATGATCGCGAGATCTGCGCCAAGCCCCTCATACTTGCCCTCAAGCTGGTCGCGATAACGTCGCCATTCGACCGGCGAGTAAAAGCGGGTGCCTGGGTCGCGGAGAGACTGGAGCATACTGCTCACCGCTCCATGTGCCAACGGTGTTTCGTCTCGAATCGGGTCGACGAATTGTTCCTTTAGTATCTCGAGGACGTTATCGAAGTATTCCCCAGCGGACCTTCCGCCCATCGGTCGTGAACCGTCATCTCGAATCGGGGCGGGGTTCGTCGCATAAATGCGTTCGAGCTCGGGGAATCCTCGCTTAGCGTCGTAGGAAGTACGGGTGAAATGGCCCAGAGAGACGCCTACAACCGCAAGCCCCACGGCGCCAACCGACCATATCCACCTTCCGTTCAGCTTCATTTACTACTTACAATACGCGGGCGAGGGCTCGTTGCATTCGCCGAGTTGATCGAGCTTCTGGATCCTTCGGACGTGACGCGCCTCCGAGCTAGGTTCTTGATCGAGAAAGGCCTCCACAATTCGTATCGCGGCGTCAGGCGCAATGAGCCTTGCCCCCAAGCACAAGATGTTCGCATGGTTGTGCTCTCGGGCTAGGCGAGCCGACTCCTCATTCCAGCAGTCAGCTGCTCGAACACCGCAGTAGCGGTTCGCCGCCATCGCCATACCAATGCCAGTCCCACAGATCAGAATGCCGATCTCACTTTCTCCTCGAACGAGCCGCTCAGCAACCTCGCCCGCAGCGACAGG
Source organism: Fimbriimonadales bacterium (assembly GCA_041744215.1). Classification (GTDB taxonomy): domain Bacteria; phylum Armatimonadota; class Fimbriimonadia; order Fimbriimonadales; family ATM1; genus JAHCHL01. The sequence goes on from JBGTLG010000039.1 coordinate 94,080, forward strand.
ATAGTCATACGCGCTTTCGTCAGTTGCGCCCATTTCCGCGACAGCGTAACCCTTTTCGACCAGGTGGTTGGCGAGAATGCGACGTAGTGCGAATCCCGCGTGGTCAGAACCCAAGTGAATTGTCATGTTAGTTACTCCGTCCAAGCCTACCCGCAAGGGTGCGAACTTCCGCGCTAGGATGGGAATCCAGTCTCTTTAGTACGTCGGCAGGCATGTTTATCTTCCCCGCCTCGTGCGCTCGAAGCAACGGTAAAAGAACCTGCTCAAACATTTCACCGCTCAGCGACGCAAACTCTCCCCAAGCTCGTTCACCGGGCAACCCGACTATCGAAGCGACCGCGGCGGCGCGGACGTCGGGAACCGCGTCGGAGAGGAGCGCAGTTAGCGTTGCTAGGTGGTGCAGCTTGTTGTCGCGGCCAAGCTCGGCTGCGATGATTTTGCGAATCTCAGGATCCTCGTCGCGAATCCCACTGTAACCTAGCTCGCGCGTCTTTGGGTCTGCGGATCTCGCAAGAGCTGCGAAAGAGTAGCCCCGAACAACATTTGAGACATCGTTGACGCTTGCCCATTCCATTCTGCGCGCGGCTGGATCTAAATCGGGGTCAATAATGCGGCTCACCTCGAGGCGAACCATGGGATCGACTTCCATCAGGAACACGAGCGCGCGTCGCTGTGCCTCTGGAGAAGGAATAAGTCCGAGTGCTCGAACTGCAGCCGCTCGCGTCATCCAAGAATGAGCGGCGAGCAGATTCCCGATCGGAGTGATGTACTCCTCATTGCCGAGCCGACCCAGTTCGAGGGCTGCCTTAGAGAGGACATGCTCCTCAAATCGTAGCGACCGCACAGCAGTCTCAATACCCTTGTGCGCCACCGGAGTGTTGATCAGAGCGAGAGCTTCGATTGCGAAAATGCCTGCCCGCTGATCCGGATCCATAAGCGCGGTTTCAGCGAGAGCAGCAGTAGCGCCCTCGTCCTTTACTCGAGCGAACGCGGCGGCAGCGTTTACGCGAACAAAAGGATCGCGATCTTTCAGCAGGCCGCGCACCGCTGCTCGAACCTCCGGCGGAGATTCGTCTGTAAGCCCGGCTGCAGCTCTCGCACGCACAGCCGGATCAGGCGAACCCGCGTTAGCCGTTCGCCTATCACCAGCATCAGGATGTTCTTTGATTGTGTTGTCCGCAAGGTTCGCCTCACGAGTGATTCTCCACTCATCGACGAAATGATCGCGTTGATCCTCGTCGGACTGCTGGTTACTGGAGAACTGGCGGGTGTCTCCAAAGCCGATATCGAAAATGACTATCCTTTCTGAACCGATGACCTTTGCCAATTCGCCGCCAAGATCGTATACAATGCGCTGCCATTCGCCGCTAGGAATGAACTTCGCACGCGGCAACTGAACGCTCTCTCCCCACTGTGCCCGATACTCCCCTGCAAGCATTATCGTGAAGCGTCTTCCGTCGTGCAGGGTCACTACGATGCCCAACGTATCATCGTAAGTCGTCTTCAAGTAAAAGTCGAGGTATGGGTAATCGTGAACGTCATAACCCAGCCACTCCGGATCTGGCTTTCCATCCTCCAAGTATCCTCCGAAAGCGTTGACACGCCCCCACCGCGTACCTCCCGCGTCAGTTATCTGAAGGCACTGACCCCTGAACCCGCCGGGTATAGCACGCGCCCGCCAACCGCCATTGTCTTGGCGAGGTGTATTCCAGCCGTCGGTCCCTGCGCCGGGGCGGGTTGTAAGTTCGAAGGTCGCGTGCTCGAGAGTAGGCTGGGTGAATCTAACGATGCTAAGGCGCTCGGTTTGGATGGGTCCGGAGTAACTCTGAACGATCACATCGAGTGCGATTGTAGCTGGCCCGTCCTGCGCATCATCGGGCGCGATGACGCTGCCCTTTATCGTTCTCCGCTCGTTCGCACTTAGTTCGACTCGTTCAGGCACCCCGCTCAACGCCCAGCCAGTCGGCAGTGTCGCAGCAATCGATGCAATTGTGTTTTCGTCGCCATTTGTGATATGCACTTCTATGGGCAACTCTTTGCCTGTCATTCTACGAGTGCCAACGGCTTCGATCTCGACTGCAACTGGATCCACCATCCGAACCACGAACGGTCGTTCGACGCGAGTGCCATCCGGCAGCGCAGATGTCGCTCTCAAGATGTAAGTTCCCTTCGCATCGCGTCCTAAATCGAGTGAGCCACCAGCGCCCTGCGTGATTTGAACTCCACTCCAATCTGTGATTCTGATTTGCAGATCAGCGCTGGTGCTTGACACCTCTACCCGAGGCACGTCGCTTCGGCGAGTGTCACCTCCGCCTCTAACGACTATCAGAGTGCTCTGCGCACCAAGACGGAGAATGTTAACTTCGGCCGTTGAAGGGTTGTCGAGTTTCACATCCGCTACAACCACCAACTTTCCGCCAACACCCATGTAACCCAGGATCGACGCTTCGGCGGGGTCGCCTAAGTGTGCAAACACGAAGTCCGCTGCGTCGAACCGCACAAAAACGAGGTCACGATCTCCGTAGCCGATTCTCGCGATCGCTTCGCGACCGAAGCTTAGCTGGTTGTTCAGGCTATGTTCGCCCGGGGAGATTGCGGTCAACATGACGCCACGTGTGGAGCCCCCTATCGGTACAAACAGCAACTCGCTATCGCCGACCACAATCTCCATCGATGTCGCGCCGATGTGGCGCGACAAATCGGACGCTGTCAAAAACGGCAGCTTTGCCCAAGGATCATCTGCGACGTCGGACCAAACTCGCACAGATCCATCCCACTTCTGCGAAACCTTCAGTACCTCTTCCCAGTTGGGCTCGTCTCGATTCGTGAGTTTCGCCCACATCCCTTGACTGACGTTGTAAGTCATGAAGTCACGGATCCACGCAAACCAGCCGGTGTAGCCGACGATATCTGTTTGAAAGCCGTGCGCCTCTGCGGAATGAAGGTTTGCTAACTGCGAACCCTCTTGCATTCCATACCCAAATTTGCTCCACGTGTTCTCGACCTGATGCAGCCACTCATGAAGCAACGCCTCGGTATGGCCTATACGAGTGTCCTGTTCTCGCCCGTTAGTAAGAATCACATACGAGAGTGTCGCATTGTTTGAGCGACCTATCGTCCCCCCAAAGCTATAACTGTTTGTTAGTCCTGGCGGATAGAAGTAGATGATCGAATCGTAGTCGCCGTAGTTGAATCTGCCTCTCAAGTAGCTCTCTGCGGCAACGAATGGATGGAAAGACCACGTCTGCGCGCCCTCGTAGTCCCCAAAGACGGGCTCCTCCTCCACGCCATAAGTTATCTCAACATCTACGGCGCCATCTGTAAACGCTTCGACAAGAGCTTCAAAGCGCACAAACGACTCTGCGACGAATCTTACATCTTGCAAACTAAGATAGCCGCGCTGCGGCACAAGGACACCGTCTGAGCGCTTATACAGTACATCGGTGCGCCGAAAAATCTGGGCCCGAACTTTCCATACACGCGATTCGCCTTGAGCAATTCGATCTTGCGCTCTTTCCCACCTCTCTCGAAACTCATCCCAACCGCCTGTTGCTTGATAAATTCTGCCGATGTTGCCCCATTGATTGAGCTGTATCTTCTTCTCTTTCCACCGGATGTGAGGATCAAAATCCGTCGGGGTCGCGATCAGTTGCTTTGGGAAGCGGATCGGAACGCGCATCTCAGCGAACTTGCGACTGTCAGGATCCGTCTGTCCAAACGCTATCGTCTCTCCCAATCTGAACCAATTGGGATCGTCTTGCGACCACGTAAGAGGCTGCGCGATCACGATTGCTGCAACTGCGTTGAAAAGCATTATATTCACCATTGGAATCGGGTTTCGAAGAGTCGAACATCTTCGTCTGTTGACGCATGGCCATCTCCACGACTGAACGATAGAGCTTCCGCTGAACCGAGTGACTCGAGGTCCATGGGAAACTTTGCGATCATATCAAGCACGACCTTTCGAATTCGAACTGCGTTCTCTTGGAACACATGCAATACCTCTTGCGCGCTCACTGGCTTCGTTCCAGAGTGAACGCCGCTGTCGAAGTCGGTGATCAGCGAGATGTTTACTACAGCCATCCCTAGCTCGCGACACAAGTAAGCCTCAGGGTACTGAGTCATGTTGATCACTTCCCATCCTTGTGCATTGAACCAGCGACTTTCAGACTTCGTGCTAAATCGAGGTCCTTGGATAACGACTACCGTTCCGGCCTCGTGCACGGAGATTCCGTGGTCTCGTATCACGTCAATCGCTATCCTTCGCAACGTCGGGTCGTACAGGTCAGCAGGGCTCAAATGCGTCACGATCGGCCCGTCATAAAATGTGTCCGCGCGGCCCCGAGTTCGGTCAACAAACTGATCGCAGACGACAAAGTCGCCCGGTTTGACATGCGGCTGCAAACTTCCTGCCGCGCACGGGCTAACAACCGCTTTCACGCCGAGAGCCCGAAATGCCCACACATTTGCGCGGTAATTCAGCTTGTGTGGTGGAATGGTGTGAAGGCGTCCATGTCGCGGCAAGAATGCCACCTTCCGCCCGGACACTTCCGCGAGAAAGACAGAGTCACTTGGTGGGCCGTACGGCGTATCCACTTTCACCTCGCGCACATGCTCCAAAAGCGAGTAGAAGCCTGAGCCCCCGAAGATTCCGATTTCGGCTCGATCCATACTGTTTTGTTACCCTCCTTGGTTAGTTGCTCGATTGCGAAAACTCATTTCGCATCGTGTCATGCATCGATCCGATCAGATCCGCCACTCGCGCACCTGGCCGCAGCAGCAGGTTTGGATGCACCCGAAAGATTCGACCGTTCCGACCCGCATTAGTTGCAGCCCACCCAGCGTTGGACAGGTAGACGTTCGGGTCGTCTGAGACGAAGACCACATCTGGGTTCCAACTTGCGATCTGTTCGATGTTGACAGTCTCAAATCGATTGCTTGCTGGCCCGACCGAAACAGCACCAGCCTTTCGAGCGACATCTCCTTGAAAAGAGTCTACTCCTGCCACCATCGGTTGACTGCCTCCCATCGCGATAAGCACGCTGGGTTGCGGGTCAAGTTTTCCCTTATGGAGTGAGGCTGTCAGCTTGTCAATCTCTTTACTCGCGGCTACTTGCTGGGACAAAAGATTGCCCAAATCTACAACCACGTCACGCCACTCATCCACAGAATTGATATCTACGGGGCGAATCTCCAAGCCTGCCTCTTCCAGTTTCACGATGGCTGGATCGTCACCCGAAAACAGGCTCGCGTCGAAGATCACGATATCGGGTTGCAGCGAAATGATGAGTTCAACGTTTGGGGTCGGATTGGCGACTATCGGCCGATCCCGAATAGTCTCTGGCGCATCGCACGCCGCTGTCCTACCCACAATCTTGGTCTCCAAACCGAGGAGGGCAATGATCTCGGTGGTGCTCGGACTTAGCGAGACGATCCGCCCATACAGCTTCTCTGGGAGCTCTCCTCCTACCTGGATCGGCTCCTTTCCACAGCCTCCCAAAAGGAGTCCAACTGACAAGATTACGAGGACGAAGCGGCCAAGCATAAGTGCTATTCTACACGTACGCACCGGCGTCAGCGCGAACCTTTTTCGGGTGCCGTCGGTCACACAGAGGTTACCTATGAAAAACAAAGGATTTTTCACCTTAGCAAGCCTTACATATACGCTGACGAGTTCGGCACTGGCTGCAGACATCAACGGGACCATTATCTTCTCCACCGATATCGGTAAGTCTGCATCCATCGTTCTGCTCGACGCCGCCAACACAAAACACGAGGCGAAGCTCGCGCAGGAGGGCGGTTTCGCCTTCAATCGGGTGGCCGTTGGCGACTCGTCCATCACCATAAAGGTAGGGCGACAGGTGTTTGAGATTCCTCGAATGTGGATTGACGAAGGCACGAACGAGATCACGCTTTACTACCCGACCGACATGACCCCAGACGTCCGGGCGGCCGGGGCAGAGGCGGGCCACCGGAGGGGGTCGCAACTCCTACAGGCAGGCGAGTACGCGGAGGCGATCTCACAGCTCACATTGGCACTTACTCACGATACCGCTCAGTCGCCGACTTGGGGCTCCATGGCGCTCTGTTATGTTGGCCTCGGCAGGCTCGAAGATGCTGTTTTTTGCGGCAAGATGGCCATCAGGTTCGACCCTACGGAGTCCAGCTACTGGAACAATCTAGGTAGCACCTACTATCGAATGCGTCGATTCTCCGAGGCTGTCACTCTGTACGAACGCGCGGCCGATCTGAACCCCGCGGGCTCCGGCCTTTACTATTCGAACGCAGGCGCGGCGCACTTTGCCATGGACAACACAGCCGCGGCGATCTCCGCTTATGAAAAGGCCGTCAAAGCGGAAGGTTGTCCGCCCGGTAGCTGGTTCCACCTCGGGTCCCTGCTCGCGCGGACTGGCGAGAATGCCCCTGCCGCGAGCGCGCTCAGGGAGTATCTGAGCCGCCAGCCAACCGGGCAGTACGCTGAAAGCGCGAAGCGAATGCTCCAGGGAGTCTCGGGCTAGTCGCCGCAAACCGGGCCGCACGACTCGCATGCGCCTGGATCCCCAGAGCAGCCGGCCTGGGCGCCCTCTGAAGCTCTGGGTTCTGATGCTGAGTAATCGTTCACGTGGAATCCGGACCCCCGGAACATGACCGCAACGGGCTGAATCAGCCTCTTTAAGCTGGACTTACCTTCACAATTCGGGCAGTCTTGAAGCGGATCCTCAACGATTCGCTGTTCGATTTCGAACACGCGATCGCAGGACGAGCACTCGTAGGAATAGGTCGGCATGGAAGTCTCTCTGTGCTTAGAATTATGCCGCTCTTGTCAAGCCCGTCCTGGATTGCTCTTCCTCGAGGGAGCGCCCGCACCAGCCCCATCTCTCGCCCCGAACAAAACAATGCAGGACTTCGCCGTAATCCCGCAGAATAGTCACCAGAGAACTGGAAGTATGAGATACCTCGCCCTAATCGCTATCGCCCTCTCCTGCGCCCTAGTCGCTTGCCAAAGCCCCAAGCCAGAAAAGCGGGTTCCTGCCGGACAGCAAGTGCGCCAGGACCCCATCACAGACCAAGGTGTAGACGCCACTAAATCGAGGCTCGTCACCGCTGCAAACATTGTCCTCAAGTACGCCGAGAAGCACGGGACGTTCCCTGTGGGTACAGACAGCCTGAAACTCCGCGACACATTGCGCCCCGAGTTCGGTAACGAACCAGGGTTCGAAGAGCTTTGGGTCAGCCACAACGGCAAAGCGCTCGTCCTTTACAACCAGAACCTTCCGGGCAAGTCCCTGCCGCAGGTCGGCAACCTCGACTCGACCTGGCTCCTAAAGGACCCTGTCGGGTTTCCAGCTGTCGGGCATGTGACCACCTACTGCAGCGGACGTGTCGACACGGTAATGGAGCGACCAGCCGCTTCTGGCCAAATGGGCTGAGGCCGGTTCCGGCTCACAATTCCAGTGGCGCCACCGTTGGGTCGCGAGGACGCAATTCGCTTCATGCATAAACTGAAGATTGGAATCATCGGTGCCGGAGGCATCGCTCAAGGTTGCCATATGCCTGGATACGCATCGATGCCAGATCGATGCCAGATCGTCGCAGTCGCTGACATCGACCAAGCTGCTGCTAAACAAGCTTCAGAGAAGTTCGAAGTTCCCCAGGTGTTCAGCAACTATCGAGACTTGCTCGCGATTCCCGAGATAGACGCTGTCAGCATTACCACGCCAAACGCGCTCCACGCACGGCCAACTGTTGACGCATTGGAAGCAGGCAAGCATGTGCTTTGCGAGAAACCGATGGCGATGAACGCTACCGAGTGTCGAGACATGATCCGTGCCCAGCGTGCCAGCGGAAAGTTACTCCAGATTGCGCTCCAGTGGCGATTCTCAGGTATCGCACAGTTCATGAAAAGATACATTGACTCTGGGGCGATGGGCAACATTTACTATGCGCGCGCGCAAGCGCTAAGGCGTCGAGGCGTGCCAGGTTGGGGAGTTTTCATCGACAAAGAGAAACAAGGGGGAGGACCGCTCATTGACATTGGAGTTCACATCCTTGACTTCACCCTGTTTCTGATGGGCTACCCGAAGCCGGTTAGCGTCAGCGGCAGCGCGTATCAGGCGATGGGCCGGAACCCAAAGTACTGGAATGCTTGGGGCGATTACGATCGCAGCAGTTTTACGGTGGAGGACTTTGCCGTCGGCCAGATTCGGTTTGAAAATGGCGCAACTGTTACTCTTGAATCCAGCTTTATGGCGAACATCGAAAGGGAGACTTGGACGAGCCAGCTCTTGGGCGACGAATCTGGCGCAATGATTGACTTATCCGGTGGGAACGCAAAGCCGATTACGATTTTTACCGAGCGAGAACAGCAACTCTTTGACATGTCACCTGCCAACATCCCACAGGTGAAATCTATGCATACGGCAGAAGTCGTCGCGTTTGTAGACGCCATACTTGAGAGTAAGCCATCTCCGGTGCCTGGAGAGGAAGGTCTAATCCTGAATGCAATCTTCGATGCATTGTACAAGAGCTCCGAGACCGGCAAGGAGGAACTCGTCGACGTCTCCATGTAGCGGGATCAGCATCAGGTATTGATATGGAAAGTGACAGTTGGCGCTGGGGCGCAATCGGGTTTCTAATACTCTTCAATGCGTTTTTTGTGGCGTCGGAATACGCCCTTGTGGGCGCACGAAGGAGCCGGCTGAATGCGTTGCACTCACGCGGCAACAAAGCCGCAGGCGCGGCTGTCCACGCCCTCGACAGACTCCCTCATTACATCGCAGGGATCCAACTGGCCATCACGATGGCAGGCATTGGTCTCGGTGCGATCGGCGAGGGATTTTTAGCGCAGAAGCTCAGTCCCTACTTCGCTGGTGTTGGCCTACACTTAGTCGCTTCTGCAATCGCCTTCCTCGCCGTCACGTTTTTGCTCGTAGTCCTTGGAGAACTCGTCCCTAAATACATCATCATACGGGACCCAGACCGTGCTCTCATCGGGCTCATTTACCCCCTCAACAGCTCGCTCATGGTCATGCGTCCACTGACGTTGCTTCTTGAACTCGCAGGTTTTCTGGTCCTTCGACCATTCGGTATTGACATCCGCAAACACAGCCCAGACATCATTGCAAAAGAAGAGTTCGCAGCACTTGTTCGTGAGAGCCAATCCGCAGGAGAGTTTGCAGAGGCGCACGCAAGAGTCGTAACAAAAGCGCTGCGGCTTGCAGACCTGCAAGCGGATGACGTGATGATTCCACGGGTCGATATCGCGGCCGTTGACGCAGATACCGCAGTCGATCAGCTCGCCGCAACCCTAAGTTCCATTCCTCACGGCAGGCTTGTCGTTGTTGAAGGTGGGAACATTGATGAGATTTTAGGGATCCTGTACCTTCAGGATGCGATGAGGTGTATCTCTGGAGAGGCCAAGAACATCAGGTCGGTTGTTCGACCGGCTGTTTTCATACCCCCTAACGTGTCGTTGGAGCGAATCATCGACATCATGAGGGCAAAGGCGACTCAGATAATCATCGTGAGGGACGAGCATGGAGGAACGGAAGGTTTGTTGACACTTGAGGACATAGTTGAGGAGATTTTTGGAGAACTCGATGACCAGTTGGAGCGAGCACAGCCGCGAATTGAGCGTCGCGCAGGAGGTCGCATCGTTATGCGCGGAGACGTTCGAACAGACGAACTAGCCGACTTCTTAGGCCTTGATGAAAATCCCTTTGAGCGTGAGACGATCGCAACGATCGTGCTTGAAGTGCTTGACCGAACACCCAAGCTGGGTGACACGATTGACACCCCAATCGGCCGCCTACGCGTTGACAACATGGCTCGTTCGAGAGTGACAAGGGTGAGTCTGCTAGCGAACTTTGACTCGAACAGCTCTAATACGTAGCCCGGCTAAAGCGAACGAGGTTGCCTGTCCGAAGAAACTCGATCCTCTCAGCAATCGCAACGACGTGATCGCTCGCATACTCGAGGTGATGACAAGCTTGGATAAGCTTGAACCCCGTATCCAGAAACTCTGGGTCCGTCCGAATGTGATCTTTCAGGCGACGCCTGATCTGCTTCCATATTGCATCGACTTCGGTATCCGCGGCGATGACAGAATCAAGCCGCTCCAAGTCGTCGCGCGTAAAGGCATCGAGCATGTTCATGAGCATCGAACGGGATTTCTCGCTCAGCTCTAGCAGATCCTGGCGATACTCCCGTGGAAATGCTTCAGGCAGAGAGATGGCCTTCTTCGCGATGCTGACTGCATCGTCGCCGATACGCTCCAACTCACCTGAGATCGACATAACGGCGGCGATCAGCCGAATGTCATTTGCTACAGGTGAGTCGCGGGCAATAATCACCATGCATGTGGATTGGATTTCAAGTTCGAGCCGATCGAGCACGTCATCAGAATCGATAACCTCACGAGCCAAAGCTTCGTCCTGGTCAACCACCGCGGTCACTGCGTCGCCGAGCATACGTTCGGCGCGTGAACCCATCTCAACGATCATCGCCTTTAGGTCAGCGAGGTTGGCTTCAAAGGTTTTCCTGGATGTTTGCATGGTTTCCACGTCACTTAAGACGCAGGCCCAATGAATAAAGTGCCCGGGCCTAACTGGCCTGCCGTTCTTCGGCAGGAATGATTGTCGGTTCGAGCCCCTTTGACAGGATCTCGCCAGGAACAACCACGCGTTCGATGCGCTCGCTGCGACTAGGAACCTCGAACATCACATCCATCATGATTCCTTCAATGATTCCTCGAAGCGCGCGGGCTCCGGTGCCACGTTTTAGCGCTTCGTGCGCGATCTCGTTGAGCGCGCCAGCTTCGAACTCAAGTTCGACTCCGTCCATAGCAAACAGCTTTTGGAACTGCTTGATGAGAGAGTTTCGCGGCTCGGTAAGAATCCTGACAAGCGTCTCTTCATCGAGAGCCTCCAACGTTGCGACGACTGGCAGCCGTCCGATGAACTCTGGGATCAAACCAAAGCGCAAGAGATCTTCCGGCAAGACTTCGCGAAGAATATCCTTTTTACGATCCTTCTTCGATTGCGGCTTCGTACGGAATCCCATCTGGACATCGCGCTGACGCCGCATGATGATTTCATCCAGCCCTTCGAATGCACCACCGCAGATGAACAAAATATTGCTTGTATCAAGTTGAATGTATTCCTGGTGCGGATGCTTGCGCCCTCCGCCGGGCGGCACGTTTGCGACGGTACCTTCTAAAATCTTCAAAAGCGCCTGCTGCACGCCTTCACCGCTCACGTCCCGTGTGATGCTCGGATTATCCGACTTGCGAGCTATCTTATCAATCTCATCGACATAAATGATGCCGCGCTGCGCTGCCTGCAAAGGATTGCTTCCAAACTCACCAGAATCGGCAGCCTGATACAGCTTAAGCAAGATGTTTTCCACATCTTCGCCAACATATCCTGCCTCTGTCAAACTTGTCGCGTCCGCAATCGCAAACGGAACATTGAGGATTCTCGCAAGGGTCTGCGCCAACAGCGTTTTGCCGCTGCCCGTTGGCCCCACCAGCAAAATGTTGCTCTTTTGCAGGTCAACGTCATCTGTACGATGCGCAGAGTTAACGCGCTTGTAGTGATTGTAAACGGCAACGCTGAGGGCGCGCTTCGCCGCCTCTTGTCCCACAACATACTGTTCCAGATAGCCAACTATCTCTTTTGGAGTCGGGATCGCATTGGAACTGGGCTTCTCTGTCGCGCGGACTACTGGCTCATCCGGTGCACCACCGCGCAGAATCTCTGTGCAGAGATCGATGCACTCTTGACACACTCCACCGTAAAGGCCCACGATCAGCCTCTTAACCTGCGCTTTCGGTTTCCCGCACAGCGCACATTTATCGCGAAGTTCCATTCCGGTTCTGCTCATGTCTACTTCGATTTCTCTGGTTTGTCTGACTTTTCTGATCGTGGACTTGCCAAAACACTATCCACCAACCCGTACTCTTTTGCCTGCTCTGCGCTCATGAAGTAGTCGCGCTCGCAGTCTTGCGTTACTTTCTCGATCGGCTTGCCAGTGTGCTTCGCCAAGATCTTGTTTAAAGTCTGCTTGTACCGAAGAATCTCCTCTGCTTGTATCTGAATGTCCGTACCTGTGCCTTGGAAGCCTGCGCTTACCTGGTGAATCATCACCCTGGAATGCTCCAAACAAAAACGCTTCCCGGCAGTTCCGCCAGCCAGCAGCAGCGCACCCATGCTCGCCGCTTGACCTACGCATGTCGTCGCAACATCGCAAGTGATGAACTGCATCGTGTCATAGATCGCCAGGCCGGAGCTCACAGACCCACCTGGCGAGTTTATGTACAGCTCGACGTCCTTATCGGGATCTTCTTTCCAGAGATACAAGATCTGTGCCACGATCAGGTTCGCGTAGTAATCGTCGACGGGCGTACCCAAAAAAACGATTCGGTCCTTCAAGAGCCTCGAAAAGAGATCGTACGACCTCTCGCCGCGCGCCGTTTGTTCGATTACCCAAGGTACTCCCATTCACACTTCCTTTATTTGACCGTCAGAGGCAAGTCTATTATCGGCGGGACATGCCCGCTTCTTTCGGGCTGGCTACCCCGCACTTTCCTCCATTTTGACCTTAGCCTTTGTTACCAGGTACTCCAGAACCTTCTTTCTCATCGCCCCGAAGTGGAGTTCGTCCACCCGGCCGGCCCGGCGAATCGCTGTCCACGCATCTTCGGGGGACATTCGCTCATGGCGGGCGATCTCCGTAACCTGGTCCATGATGTCCGCCTTGTCAAGCTTCATTTCGAGCTTGGAAAAGATCTCTGTCATGAGTAGGGCGCGCTTCACCTCCAGGGTCGCCTCGGAGTGGATTTGCTGCCCCATTTGCTCGACCGTCATGTTGTTCTGCTGGGCGACATCCTCAAGGGTCATCGAGGCATCCACAGCCTCCTTTGCCAGGCCTTGAAGCCTCTGCTCTGCCACACCTTCGATCATCGTGTCTGGCGCGTGGATCGTCGAGGACTTTACCAGGGCGTCAAGAATCTGTTCATGGACGAGGCTCTCCGCCCACCGCTCCTTTGCCCGCTCGATGCCCTCCCGAACGCGGGCGGTGAGTTCGTCAACGGATTCTGTGTTGAACTGTTGCGCGAACTCGTCAGTGAGGTCGGGGAGTTCTGGCGCGGACAAGGATCTGAGCCTGATCTGGCAACTGAGAAGCTTGCCCGACCAGTCCTTCTCCTGAAAATTCTCGGGGAACTGGAGGTCGGCGTGCTTGATCGCGTCGAGATCCATACCTGTGAGGATCTGGTCCAGCTGAGGGAAGGTCTGGCCGACGACCGCCATGAATGTGCGACCATCGCCCTCCTCTTCGTCGACTTTGATATTGACGACCGCGAAGTCCCCTTCTCTTGCGCCTCGGGAATCAACGGCTTTTCGCGTCGCCTGGCCCTGGCGGAGTTCAGTTAGCTGGCGCTCTACCTCTTCGTCTGAGACCTCTGCGCTTGGCTTCGTAACCTCGATCCCTTCGATTGGGCCTAGCTCAACCTGCGGGGGTAGCGGTACCTTTGCCGTGAACTCGATTTCGCCTCCCTCACCCTCGAACTTCGTGATCTCGATCTTGGGTGCCGAGTGCGGCTGGAGGTTTTGTTCTTTGACTGCCTCGGTGTAGGCGGTCTTCACAATCTCTTCGGCTGCGACTTCGTTCAGCCAGGCCGGGTCCACATACTGCTTCACGAGGTGAAGGGGAGCGGTGCCCGGGCGAAAGCCGGGAACCTTGATCTTCTTGGAAGCCTTCCTATAGGCTCGACCGAATCCGGCTCCGACCTGTGCCGATGAACATTGCACCTTGAGGAGAATGGTGCACGGATTGAGGTCTTCGCGGACGATTTGCATGGAGGTTGAGGTCGACATGTGGAGAACGAGAAGGATACCTCTTGGGTACTTGGTGAGAGGGAGTGGAGCCTCGGGGGCGGCGTCCTCTTGCAGTTTGCCGTTACATGCCGAACTCAAACAAGGAGTCGGGCGAGGCTTCGGCGACTGATGGGGCTCAGGCCGAAGACTGTCAGACTAACAGCGTTCGATCAGCCAGATTCACATCTTTTCAATCAGGATTGTGAAAACAGTGTCGTCTGCCCAGTCGTGGGAAAGGTGGGGATCGAGCGCGAAGTCAACGCTCGCGCCAGCAATGACTGTCGTGATCACCTCGAACGTTAGGCCAATGGTATCTGTCCCCTCAATGAACGCGAACCAAACTTCGTTTGAACCGACAAACATTCTGGCCACAACACCGTTGCTGAGCGGACTTCCGTTTGCCTTTCGTAGAACTCCCGTTATCCTGACCAGACCAGTCGTCTCCGCGATCCACCTTCGGACAGCCCAGATTTCTTTCGGATGCGCGCTCCCTGACGTTGTGGTTCCGTTTGAATGAATGTTCGCGGCCTGCAGCAGAGCGTAAGACGAAGCTTCGTCAAACCACCAGGTACCGGCTGAGAACTGTGGCATGAGCTGAAAGTGTCCCGGGCTGAACGGTCCAGGATAAAAGCCATACTGCCAATTGAGGTGACCTTGTACTGAAGAGAATTCCGCCACGGAGTTGGCGATCAGGGTTGGGCTACGCGAATTGCTCGGCGGGCAACCTGAGAGTGTGAGCCCCGCCAAGCACAACCCAAAGGGCGCCGCAATGCGACGCGTTATCGTCCTCCAATTCGCATGCCCAGCCCCATAACGGTCGGTCCCCTTCAAAGTGTGCGGCGAGTCCAACTATCAAGCACCTCCGATGTTCCGCATACTGTAAAGCAAGCGGCAGGAGATTTACAAGTCGTGTTTTTTCGTACGTAACCGAGTTGAAGGCGCCGTCTGCTCAGCGGAGAATGCGGAACCGAGTAATTGTAGCGTCGGCGCCGTCATCAGAGAAGAGCGGATCCAGCGCGAAGTCGATCGGATCGCCCTTCTTAACTTCCAGGCGGAGGCTGTGGCTGATTCCAATTCCGTCGACGCCGCTTATCTTGTGACGCCAGATTTCTGCGCCTCGATGGTAGACGAGCAATCCAACACCGTTGCTGGACGCGCTGAAGTTGTCCTTGCGGAATTCAAGTTGGACGATAAGAGTACCGGATACCGGGGAGACCCACCTTCGAACAGGCCATTGTTCGACTTGCAAAGTGAGCCCGGTGGTCTTTCTCCCGTTCGGATGCGCACCATCCGCCCAGAGTCTCGTGTAGAAGGTTTCGCGGTGCACCATCCACCCACCTGGACCGAAGTCAGACATCAGTCTGAATTCGCCGGGCAGATTGGGTTCGGAGAAGTAACCGTAGAACCAGTTGCGATAGCCCTGTTCTGATCCGAAGTCGGCGGCAGAATCTGCGAGAAGCTTGGGCTTGCTGTAGATTGCTCCGGCGAGTGCGAGCACGCCTATCGCCCCGGCGAGAGTGGTTGCAATCACCATAAACGTGCGGCGTGGTCGAGGAGTCGACTCGCGTGCTTTTCCGTTCACGAAGTCGGCATCGACAGTTGCGGATCCGACTGCTTCCCGGGCGTATCGCGCGATTGCAGCCGCCGAAGTTTCGACTCTCATCTTTGCGCGGATACGCGCCAGGTGTGATTCTACAGTCCGCGAAGAGACCCCGAGTTGCGTAGCAACGCCTTTCGCATGGCCGACCTCTTGATAGTGCTCAAGGACCTCGGCCTCCCTCTCGGTCAGCCCCCACGGATTGTTTGACTCGTTTGGCCGCCGTCCCATCTCTGTCCTCAAATCGTGCTGCGCTCAGCGTCGTTCGACTGGATTATACCGACGGATAGACTGAGGGACGAAGTTCGCTCCCGTAGGACGGCTGAAGAAGATGGGCCTCAACGAAAAGTGCCCCGGCAAGCCAGGGCACCTTCAAACATGGAGCGGGAAACGAGATTCGAACTCGCGACCCTCTCGTTGGCAACGAGATGCTCTACCACTGAGCTATTCCCGCGGTCGAAGCACCATTAAGGCTTATGGGGCGCTTCAGAGTCAAGGGGGATCAACTGCGTCAAGTTTTCAGCGCCTCAGCGCCTCCAACGATTTCAAGGATTTCTTTCGTGATCGCAGCTTGGCGGCTCCGGTTTGCTTGCAGGGTGAGCGTGCTGATCATGTCGCCCGCGCTGTCGGTGGCGCTGGTCATCGCTGTCATGCGCGCGCCGTGTTCGCTCGCCGTCGATTCAAGAAGACCTTGCTGCGTGACAGTGAGCGCGTATCTCGGGAGGAGCTGCCCGAGCAATTCGGTGGCACCAGGCTCGAATGAGTACGTCTTCGTCGAGGCTTTGCTTGGTCCAGCATCTTCGCGTTGCGGCGGCTGGATAGGCAAAAGCTGAACTGCTTCGGGCACTTGCCTAATCGCTGAGAAGAATTTGCTATAGATCAGGTAGATCGCATCGAGTGCTTCGCTCTGGAACATCTCCTCCGCGTGTGAGAAGATCTCTTGCGCGTGGCGGTGTGTTGGGCCTGATGTCGGGATCGAGAAATGTTCTCCCATGTTGTAGCCACGCTTGCTAAAGAACTGCTCTGCCTTTTTACCGACGCTGACGACCGTCGCATCACCGGGTGTGTTTTTGATGAACTCAACAGCGCGGCGCAGTAGGTTGCTATTGAACGAACCGCAGAGTCCACGGTCGGCTGTGATCACGATGACGCCGTACTTTTCGATCGGGCGTCTTGCTAAGAGCGGATGCTCTGGCATATCGCCTGCCTCTGCGAGGCTCGCGATCAATTCGCGCATTTTGTCGGAGTAGGGTCGCGCTTCGAGTACGCGGTCTTGCGCGCGTCTGAGCCTCGCAGCAGCGACGAGCTTCATTGCGCGCGTTATCTGGCGAATGCTCTTCGCGCTTTTGATACGTTGTTGGAGGTTCTTTATACTCGGCATTTAGGGTTCGATTATCGAGTTATGCTGTGACGTGTTCCGCCGCCGCAGCCTTTTGCTCAAGGAACTGTTGCTGGAACTCGCCGATCGCTTTTCTGGCGGACTCTTCGGTTTCGGTCGACCAGGCTTTGGTGCTGCGGACTCTCTCGATAAGGTCTGGATACATTTCGTGGAGATACTTCAGGAGACCCTTTTCGAATGCCTTGATGTCGGGAATATCAATCTGATCGAGGAAGCCTCCGGTTCCCGCAAACACTGAGAAGATCTGGTCTATGACGTCGTACGGCGTGTAAATGTCCTGCTTCAGCAGTTCTGTGAGTCGTTGTCCTCGAGCAAGCTGTTGCTGTGTCGCTTTGTCGAGGTCGCTCGCGAATTGTGCGAATGCCGCGACTTCGCGATACTGTGCCATTTCGAGTTTAAGTTTTCCAGCGACCGCTTTCATCGCTTTGATTTGGGCATTTCCGCCGACGCGGCTGACTGATATGCCGACGTTGATCGCGGGTCGGACACCTGCGAAGAAGAGGTCTGGCTCGAGATAGATTTGCCCGTCGGTAATGGAGATCACGTTCGTCGGGATGTATGCAGAGACATCGCCTGCCTGCGTTTCGATGATTGGGAGCGCAGTGAGCGACCCTGCGCCATTCTCATCGCTCATTTTTGCAGCACGCTCAAGGAGGCGGCTGTGCAGATAGAAGACGTCGCCTGGGTACGCTTCGCGCCCTGGCGGCCGCCTTAGGAGAAGCGAAACGGTCCTGTATGCCTGGGCGTGCTTTGAGAGATCGTCGTAGATAGCAAGCGCGTGCATTCCGTTGTCGCGGAAGTACTCTCCCATCGTTGCACCAGCAAATGGTGCGAGGTATTGGAGCGCGTTCGATTCGGACGCGGATGCGACGACGACGATGGTGTATTCCATCGCGCCTTCCTTTTCTAGTGTCTCAACGACCCGACGGACGGACCCCATGCGCTGACCAATTGCGACGTAGATGCAGTAAACGGGTGAGCCGCCTGGCTCATGGGTGGACTTTTGGTTAATGATTGTGTCGATACAAATCGCGGTCTTCCCAGTTTGCCGGTCACCGATAATGAGTTCACGCTGCCCCCTTCCGATTGGGATCATTGCGTCAATGGCTTTGATTCCCGTTTGTAGAGGTTCTGTAACGGGTTGTCTTGCAACGACACCCGGGGCTAGCCTTTCGATGCGCGACATCTCTTCGCTCGGAATCGGACCTTTCTCGTCAAGCGGTTGTCCGAGCGGATTGACGACGCGGCCAAGAAGTCCCTTACCAACCGGAATCGATATGATTCGTCCAGTTTCACGGACGGGGTCGCCCTCCTTGATGTTTTCGTCAGAACCGAGGAGTACCGCGCCAATCGTGTTTTCTTCGAGATTGAGCGCGAGTCCCATGACTCCTCCGGGAAACTCAAGGAGTTCGCCCATCTGCGCGTCTGGCAGACCATGAACGCGCGCTATGCCATCGCCGACTTGGAGGACGGTCCCCATGTGTTCGGTTTTAGTGCCGGCGTCGAACGACTCTAGCTCTTTTGTTAGGATGCTTGTGATTTCTTCTGGGCGGATGGCCATGGTTGTTGGATTCTCCAGTTTATGCTTGCTTCAGGACGTCGATGTAGAGTCGTTCGCGAAGTCTTCTGAGGGCGCCGCTGACGCTTCCATCGAGGACGTTATCGGCGTACCTCGCGGTAACTCCACCAATCTTGGATGGATCGACGTCGAGGTCGTAGACGACCCGTTTCTCGGTCTCGGACTCAATCTTTTTGACAATGCGGTCGATCTGGTCTTGCGAGAGCTGTGTCGCCGAAGAGATTTGGACATGGATGATCCCCTCGGCTTCCTCTCGCAGTCTCACGAAGTCTTTCGCGATGAGCGCGAAGTCGTCTTCTCGGTTCTTCTCGACAAGAAGTCGAAGCAGGCGGACGGTTAGTGGCCTTGCTCGATCAGAGAAGATGCGATTGATCAGCTCGAGCTTCTTCTCGCGCGTTACCTTTGGGCTTTCGAGCAGTTGCTTGAACTCGGGCTTAGCAGCAAGGATGGCGACAATCGCATCGAGGTCCTCTTCGACCTCTTTGACAACGCCACCGTTTTGTGCTGCTGCCAGCAAAGCTCTCGCGTAGCGAACCGCGGCCCTTGCGTCCATGCTACTTGCCCACCTCAACTGTGTCGATGAACTTTTCGACAAGCTGGCGCTGTCGGTCCGGATCCATACTTTCCCCGATGAGTTTCTCGGTGGCGGTTAGTGTCATCTCGACGACTTGCGTTCGCATTTCGACGAGGGCTTTTGCTCTTTCGCGCTCAATGCTATCTTCAGCCTTTCGGCGTATGTCCTCCGCTTGCGTCCTCGCCTCAGCGATGATTTGATTTTTCATCTGCTGGGCTTCTGCGAGCGCCTTCTGAATCTCGTCCCTGGAATCCGCTTCTGATTTCGCGAGCTTCTCCTCATATGCAGTTTTGAGGTCAGTCATTCTCGCTTTCAGGTCTTCAGCTTCCGCAAACGTCTCTTCTAGGTTGTGGTTCCTCGTATCTATCGCCTCCGTGAGCGGCTTCAGATAGAAGAAGTCCATGAGCTTGAAGAGGATGAAGAAGACGCCGATCGTTGCGATCGTCTTCCCGAGGTCGAGCGGGATTCCCTGCTCTGCCAGCGTATGCTGGAACGGGATGTCAACGTTCTTTGAGACGTACGCGCCGCCTACCATCAGAGCTGCGCCGACCACCAACATGGCGATCGTTGATCCGGCTGAGCCTTTCTTGTTCTGATTTTCCATTTGCTCTCGCTTTGACATTGACGAAAAAGCCTCTGCGCGCGAACGCGCATACCGAGGCCTTGCCAGCCGATAGGTTTTAGCCCTTGAGCGTGCCCGGGATGATAAAGACCGTCAGCAAGAAGACGAGTTCAACGAACGCAAATGCGATGAGCATTGCGATCTGTATTCGCCCGAGCGCTTCCGGCTGTCGAGCCATTCCCTGCATAGCGCCGTAGCCGATCAGGCCGAGGCCGATGCCTGCTCCGAGCGCGGCAATTCCGATTCCAAGTCCGAATTGTTCCATTAGTGTTTAGTGTCCTCCTAGGGGTGTCATTCCGATTCGATAGCAAACCGGGAATTCGTCGATGTTAGTGCGCGGGGGCGTGTGCCTCCTTCGATTCGTGCGCATCTTCTTCGTGGTGAGTGACGAGCGAAATGTAAACGCACGTCAGGAGACAAAAGATCAAAGCCTGCACGATACACGTGAGCAGTTTGATCGGCATTAGGAATGCTCCAACCGGGATGTAGTAGTCCCAGAGCATTTTGTTCATTGCGTCCGCAGCCTGGTGGCCGCCATCGATGTTTCCGTAGAGTCGCAGGCTGAGCGATACGTTTTTCATTACTTCGGAAATCAGCTCAACGACAAAGATGAGGCCTGAGATTGGGACGAGCACGAGTGGAAGTCTTGGGCCGGTGAAGTGGATCAGGTGTCTGAAGATAGCTCTCGGTACTGCGGCACCCTGGCTGACTCCTTTATGTCGAAGGTGTTCGTATTGCGAGACGACGCCCGCGTATTGAACATAGCCGACAGCAATCAGCGCCATGCCAAGGTTGAAGCTCAGGTCCGCTGTCGGCGAAGATGGGAAAAGCAACGCTGTAATGTTTCCGACGAAAATCACGATCCAGAACGTGAACATCATTGGAACAAATCGCTCGCCATGCGGACCAATGATCGAGATACAGAGGTTTTTTACGAAGATGTAA
Organism: Fimbriimonadales bacterium; assembly: GCA_041744215.1. Taxonomy (GTDB): domain Bacteria; phylum Armatimonadota; class Fimbriimonadia; order Fimbriimonadales; family ATM1; genus JAHCHL01. The sequence continues at coordinate 114,673 of JBGTLG010000039.1, forward strand.
ACGTGCTCGTAGAGCTTTGTTATCCGGTTGGTAAACACCCGATCCGTGAGCCCGGATTTTGCATACGCCATGGTGCCGAATATAAACGCCAGGACGAGGCCGACGTAAAACACGAGGCCCCAAAAACTCATTCCATGCCCTGCCTCCCCTGCGGCAGCAATGTTTGTCCCGGAAAAACGAAAATACGGTTCCATACAACAGCAAAACGGGGGCCTAACTCGAAGTTAGAGCCCAACCGACCAGCGCGCAGTATACCATTGCAAAAGCCAGCATAAACAGAGTTGGCGCGGGGTGTCCGAGACGATACATGACGATCACCAGCCAGATCAGGATCGGCACCTTCACAAGGAACAGTCCGACGGCGAAGAATCCTCCGAGTTTGGTGGCTCCACGGTACGTCGCCGCTTCACCCATCAAGGCCATCAGCCGGGCTGAGGTCCAGAGGCTGAAGGCACCCGCCGCAAGGCCACTGGCTGCGCTGGAGAGTCCAAGTGTGCCGGCTTTGACCACTGCAAAGATTAGGAGACCCAGGGCGGTGGCGACGGAGGCGGCAAGGAACCAGCGGCGTCTTGGTGTCACAACTTGCTCTGGTGCTTCGAGAGAATTGCCAACGCCATCGCGACGCCCGCGGCGGCCATGATGATCGTGAGCCAACCGCTCCAATTGCTGCCTCCAACTCGGTCGTCAATCAGCCGTCCTATGAAGTATCCGGCGAGCGGAGCGATGATGATGACGTATGCGACGGTTAATCCGACTCCGAGCCCTCTCGCGGACTTCCCTTCGACGAGCGATCGTTTGGCGGCGTCGCCTCTGTGATTGTCATGTTTGGCCCTCGCCGCACGCCCGCGCTCTGAAATCGTCTCTATCTCGTCGATGATTTCAGTCGAGAAGGAATCCGGAGGCGCGGTGGTCGGTGCCTCGTCCTCTTGGTCGGGGTCGCGCCCAGGAACTTCGCTCATCCTGGCGACAGTGTACCGAAGCTCATCGTATACTTCTCGACATGCTGTTAGCAGCGACGATCCTGGCCCAGGCGTCGGCAGAGGTTCTGTCGCCGTCGCCGGCGGGCGCGCGTCTCGAGATACGGGAGTGGCCGGGAACGATCGCGAAGTGTCCGAAGTACGGCTGGGAGTTTCCGTTCGCGTACGAGGGTTGGGCTGGCTCCGGGGACGCGTCTGAGTTGCGGCTGCGAGTGTATGCGCAAAGCGTGAAGTCGGCGCCGATCGCCAAGTCTGCAACGCGGATGCTGTTGCGGCTATGGGAGATGTCGACGGTGAGGATTCGATTCGACCATCCCCTCATGTTCAAGAGTCTGATCGAGGTGTTCCTCTGCGACGGCGGAGCGGCCGGTGGTGAGCAAGGCATTTTCCACTATCCCGACGGCAGGTCGACTAGCGGCATCTATATCTATCATCTGGACTCGTTCACGGACCCGGTCGAGCGAGCCAGAGAGATTGCCCACGAGTACGGACACGCGATACTGCCAAACACCCGCGGGTTTGAGACACCGGAAGAATTCGGAAATGGATTCCTCGGCGAGAAGCTGTTCTTGATGTGGCTGGTAGGCTCAATTGCAAAAGGCCACTTGACCATAGATGACGCGATGGGCGCTGACCTAACGGACTGGGTAAGGAAGAACGCTCATCCGCTTTCAGATTCTGTATGGCTTGGGGGTCCCAAGCAGTCGGCGTTGACCGGAAGCGGGCAGCGCGCTCTCGACGCGTACATCGGGACGCACCTATACTTCTGGGAGGCGTTTCCAAGCGCACTCGGTCGCGGGATGAAGCTTGCCGGGGGCCCAAGGGCGACAGACGTTCTCAAGGGGTTGCTCTACGCCATTGAGGAGATTGGCGACTGGGAGGTGTACGTTCCGGACCGGCTTCGCGGCAAGGAAGTTTGGCTGCCGGTCAATGGCTGGAAGGTATCGGGCGGATCGGTGGTGAGCCGAAGCGGCACTTGGGCAAAGATTCGGACTAGCAACGTCAAGCTAGAGGTCGTCAAACCTGACTAGCCGGTTTCTTTCGGCGTGAAACTGGTTCCACATCCGCACCCACGGGCTGCGTTCGGATTTTCGAACTTGAACCCGCCACCAATCAGTTCGCCGGTAAAGTCCAGGGTGGCGCTCTTAAGGAACTGAGCAGATTTTGGGTCGATGACGACGCGGATGCCGTCGATCTGCGCCTCCAGGTCCCCATCTTTGTTTGTCGAATCCAGGCGCATGACGTATTCGAGCCCCGAGCATCCCCCGCCCTTCACACCAAGGCGAAGGAACTTGTCGCCGCCTGCCTTTTCGATCAGTTTACGAACTCGCGCGACGGCGGCCTCGCTGAGGCTCACAGGAAAATCAGTAAGTGATTTCGAATCCATGTTCTTCAATTGTATTCAACGTTGAGGACTGTCCGCGCGATCCCCTGCGGGCAAGATTCCATCCTTTGGGCGTAGAATCCCGACTCAATGACGGAGATTCCAACACGCGAGGAGTTCTTATTCCTCCCAGCTTGGCAAAAGACGCTGTTCTACGTCTTGATCTTCGGTTGTCTGGCGGTGCTGGCTTATCAAGTCTACATCCGCTTTAAGCTTTGGCGACAAGGCAAGCCCATTGACTGGAAACCTGATTATCTCGGCGGCGTCATTCGTTACGTCCTGGGCCAGAAGAAGGTGAAGAGTTCGCGGCCCAAGAGTGGCGCGCCGATGCACCTGCTCATCTTCTATGGATTCTTGGCACTTTTCATAGCGACGACGCTTCTCGCAGTCAACACTTATTCTCCGTGGAAGTTTCACCAGGGCACCTACTACCTCATCTACGAATTCACGTTCGATTGGCTGGGGCTACTGCTCGTCATAGGGTTGGTTTGGGCACTTGGGCGGAGGTTGCTGTTCCGACCGCGCTCGGTGACCAACGATCCTGGCGATATCGCAGCTTTGCTCCTGCTGTTGGTCGTCGCCGTAACAGGGTACTTGGTAGAAGCAGCGAGAATGAGCGCGAATCCGAAGTGGTTCGACACTTCCGCTCCCGTAGGCTATTGGCTTTCAGGGTTGCTGGGCCCGATCTCTCCAGACGCTTACGTCGCGATTTGGTGGACGCACTCATTGTTAGTAATGGCGTTCATCGTGATGATTCCACGGCTAAGACTGCGGCATATCGCATATGCGTTTTTTTCAGCTGCGGGTCGCGACCCTAACGCGAAGATGGGCGAACTAAGACCCATTTCGATGGAAGAGGTTGAGCAGACCGGCAAAATCGGTGTAACTGACCATCGGGATTATTCGCGATGGCATCTGATGTCACTGGATGCCTGTATGGAATGCGGACGTTGCACTGATGTGTGTCCTGCGTGGAATGTTGGCAAAGTACTGAATCCGAAGCATGTCGTTCAAGACATTCGGTCGTCGATGACGGTTGGAAGGGGTGTCGCCGAAGCAGTCAGCGAGGAGGCTCTTTGGGCTTGCACGACCTGCAATGCTTGCGTTGAGGCGTGCCCTGTCTTGATTCGACACGTCGACTTGATTGTCGACGCGCGGCGGGGGCTAGTCGCAGAGGGACGATTGACGGGAACCGCCGCGACGATGTTGAGGCAAGTTCAATCGACTCACAGCGCATGGGGACAACCGAAGGAGGAGCGCGAAAAGTGGATGGGAGGACACAATGTTCCGCTCGCTCGCGATTTGGTTGCGCGCGGTGAGTCGTTTGACGTTTTGCTCTGGGTGGGGTGCGCGGGAACCACCGACCCGAACGCAATCAAGACTTATCGCAGTATTGCTGCGATGCTTCACAAATCGGGAGTTCGATTTGCATCGCTAGGGCGCGAGGAGATGTGCACCGGAGATCCGGCCCGAAGGGCTGGGGACGAATTCCTGTTTCAAGAAATGGCCGCTGCAAATATTGCCACGTTTGAAGGCTACGGTGTTAAGACCATTCTCACCGCATGTCCGCATTGCTTCAACACCATTAAGAACGAGTATCCCCAGTTTGCCGGCAACTACGAAGTGATGCACCACACCCAGTTTCTTGCGAAGTTAGTGACTGATGGTAGATTGAAATCGCCTTCGTTTGAAGCTGGATCAGTGACGATGCACGATCCCTGTTATCTTGCGCGAGTCAACAATGAAACGGATGCTCCAAGAATCGCGCTCGGAGTTCCTTCAGATCAAAACCTCTATGAGACGCCGATAGGAAAGTACTTGAACGAACCGGTGGAAGCTGGCAACGAATTGTCGGAGGTGGAGGCGCACGGGAGGAAAACGCTTTGTTGTGGAGCGGGCGGAGCGCGGATGTGGATGGAGGAAGATGCGAATCAGCGGCCAGGGGAGCGGCGGGCGAAGCAGCTGCTGGACACAGGTGCGGAGACTGTAGCGCTCGGCTGCCCGTTCTGTCGAATCATGCTTGAGGCGAGTATGCAGAAGATTGCGCCTGAAGGCGCGCCACAGTTTAAGGACGTTGCCGAACTCCTGCACGAGGCGAATCGTGATTAGAGGCTTAGGGATTGACGTTGTGGAGGTGCGGCGCATCGAACAGGCGATGGAAAATCCTCGATTTGTGGACCGAGTCCTGACCGCGCAGGAGCAACACCAACCGGTTACGGCGCCTTTTGTCGCTGGGCGCTGGGCGGCGAAGGAAGCCGTCGCGAAGGCGGTCACCGTTCGATTGCGATGGCACGACATTGAGATACTGAACGATGAGAATGGCAAGCCTTACGTTCGGTTTGCGACTCCCGACCACGAAGATCCGACGATGACGCTTGCGCCTGTGCTACTCGAAGTTGGCTATCGCGTCGCTTCTCAGATTCACATATCGATATCTCATGAGCGCGGGATTGCCAGCGCGGTCGCGATCTGGGAGGAGGACTGATGAGATTGGCTGTGATGGTCGGAGCGAAAGGCAGGGGCTCGAATATGAGCGCGATTTTGCGGGCATGCAGTTCTGGCCGTTTGGACGCAGAGTGCGGAGTCGTCATTGCACCCAGTAAGAACGTGCCGGCAATCGAAACCGCGAGCGAGATGAATGCGGAGGTTGCGGTCATTTCGCCAGATGAATCCGCGTATGCCGATGCGCTTCTCAACATCTTGGAGTTGGAGCGAGTCGACTTACTTTGCCTTGCCGGCGTGACGCGTTTGCTTCCGCGCGAAGTCGTGCGGGCGATGCCTCGCAGGATTCTCAACATTCACCCCGCGCTGTTGCCGAAGTTTGGAGGCAAAGGGATGTATGGGTTGCGAGTTCATCAAGCTGTAATCGACGCCGGCGAACGAGTGTCTGGATGCACAGTACACTATGTCACGGAAGAGTATGATGAGGGTGAGATATTGTTGCAAATGACGTGCCCATTGGACACCGCAGAAACGGCTGAGACGCTTGCGGCAAAGGTATTGGCGTTAGAGCACGAGTGTTATGTGAAAGCGATTCAGATGTGGATCGCGCACCGCTACAGCAGAGGTCGGAACGCGTCCTTGTAGTGGTTTAGTTCCTCACCGTTTATCGCAACGACGTCAAAGCGACAGATGTGATCGGACTGGCCCACGTCAGCGAGGTACTGTTCCGCTGTAATCCACAATCGTTTTTGCTTTGCGGGCGTGACCGATTCCTCAGCCGTTTCCCATGCACCCTTCCTGCGTGATCGAACTTCGACGAATACGAGTTCGTCGCCGTCTTTGGCAACGATGTCGATTTCGGATGCACCCTTCTTGTAGTTGCGGGTAACGATGGAGTATCCAATTGCGAGCAGGAACTCGACTGCACGCTTCTCGCCGACGTCGCCTATCCCACGAAATCCAGACACGGCTGCTCCAATACATTGCGGACTGGCGCGAAAGACGTTCTGTGTGCCGGGCATGGACCAAACTCGCGAAGCGCCCAGAGATGCTCGGGGGTCGCGTAACCGAAATGGCGTTCAAATCCGTACTCTGGATACTCGTGCGCAAGACGGACCATCAACGCATCGCGGTAAGTCTTTGCAAGTACGCTGGCCGCTGCGATTTGTAGGAATCTGGAGTCGCCTTTGATCACGCACTCTACGGGAACCTCTAAACCTGGCGGGGGACGGTTGCCGTCGATTAGCGCTCCTCCAATCTGGCACTCCAGTCCCTCAACCGCGCGCCTCATCGCGGCCATAGTCGCCCAAAGGATGTTGAGATTGTCGATCTCGTGAGGATCAGCAAGCGAGATCGACCAGGTGCACTGAGATTGGATCGCGATCGCGGCATGCTCGCGAGCCGCCGGCGTCATCTGCTTGCTGTCCGTGAGGCCTTCGAAGCGAAAGCCGTCTGGTGCCAGCACAGCGGCAGCGACGACAGGACCAGCCAGGGGTCCCCGCCCCGCTTCATCAACTCCTGCCCAACCAGGGCGGATCTCTAGTGCGGCTCTAGTGTGCATCCCGTCAAAAGACGGGCTAGTTTAGGCCGAAGCTTCGACTCCGCGCAACGGTTTGCCTTTAGAGTCCAGCTGCGCTTTTTGCTGAGCGCATGTCGTCCAGAAGTCTCTCGCCCTTATAGCCGACGACTTTGGAAACCTGGCTGCCATCTGGGGCTAAGAACCGGATATCTGGAATTCCGCTGACTCCGTACTTCTGGGCAACCTTCGGCTGCTCATCGGTATCGATCTTGACAAGGATAAAGTCCTTGGCCGCTTCTTTGAACTGTTCGGTCGGGAAGACCTTGTCGACGTACATCTGGCATGGACCGCACCAGGTCGCCATGAAGTCGACCATCACCATCTTGTTCTCTGACTTTGCGAGCTTCATTGCCTCGTCCAGGTTTGTCATCCAAGCCCGGTCAGCCTGATGTTCAGCCCCGCCGCGGGCGTCCGTCCCCTCGCCGGCCTTGCCGGGCACCGTGGATTCTGCGGTCACGACGGTAGGCTCACCGCTGTCGGCAATAGGTTCGGTTTCATCGCAGCCTCCCAGCGCGATTGAGGCGGCGACGGCGAGAGCGGAGAGGGTGAGTAAGGTCTTCATAGTGTCATTCTCGGTACAAGTAGCTAACCTGTTCTACGGTTTTGGAGTTCCAGGCGATCCAGCGAGATGGGCCCTAGGCTCAAATTGAAGACGTTCTCGAACGCGGCTTTAGCTTCACTCATCGCCTGGCTTCGGGTTATGTCCCGACCAGTTTCAACGGCAAGCGAGGTAACTCCACGGTCGGGAAGGCCGCAAGGGACGATCCAGTTGAATGGCGTGAGATCATTATTGCAGTTGAGGGCGATGCCATGAGTGCTGACCCATTTCGACACTTTGATTCCTATTGCGGCGATTTTCTTTTCGCCAACCCAGACTCCAGTGTTCGGGGGGAAACGACGACCTTCCACACCGCACGCTGCAATGGTGCGAATCGTGGCTTCTTCGAGATCTCTGAGCCACTTGTGCAGGTCAGAGCCGTGGTCTCTCAGGCTGAAGATTGGATAAATCACGAGTTGGTCTGGGCCATGGTAGGTGATATCCCCACCTCGATCAGTCGGCTGGATTGAAATGCCGCGTTCCTCGTAGTACTCTGAGTCGTAGAGAAGATTTTGCGGGTGGTAACTCGCACCGAGCGAGTAGACGGGGTCGTGCTCCACAAAGAGCAACGTGTCTCTGATATCGCCAGACGCTCTGCGAAGCGCCAGGCTCTTTTGCAATTGCCAGCACTGCGAATACTCGATTCGGCCGACGTCGATGAAATCTCCGTAACGCAACGTGAATCATTGGCGCGCCCGAAGGGATTCGAACCCCCGACTTCCTCCTCCGGAGGGAGGCGCTCTATCCGCTGAGCTACGGGCGCGTCCGCGAAAAGTATGGCACAGCGGGACTTTCGGCCCCGATGCCGAATCCTGTCGACTGGGATTCTCGTGACTCCAGTAGACTCACTGTCTAGATCATGCGCAATTGCCTCATCATCTCTCTTGCCGTTGGGCTCACGTCCGTTGCTCTGTTCGCAGGTTTCCGCTGCACGCAGGCGCGCGTACAAGCGCAACTCGGCACAAAAACTCAAGAGTCAATCAAAGTCGAAAAAGGCGACATTTCGGTTACCGTTGTCGAAGGCGGAACGATCCAGGCGGCCCAAAAAGTGGAAGTGAAGAGTCGGGTTTCTGGGCGTGTGCTTCAACTCAATGTTCGGGAGGGTGACCGGGTTGAGCGGGGGCAGCTGATCGCCACCATCGACCCGCAAGAGATACGACTTCAAGTCGACCAAGCGAGCGCGCAATTGCGGGGGGCAGAAAGCGCTGCGCGGCGGGCACAACTAAGCATAGGACAGACCGAAAAAGAATTGCGAACTCAAGTTGTCCAGAGCGAACAGCGTCTGATTCAAGCAGAGCGCGAGTGGAAGAGTCAGCCGGAATTGAGTCGCAATCAGACAGCACAGACTCGTATCGCATACGAAAACGCGGTTCGGAATCGCGAAACACTCGCAAACATCACGCATCCACAGGAGCGCGTTCGAGTCGACGCGTCGCTGCAGAGCGCAGAGATGCAGCACGCCAACGATAAGCGTGAATTGGATCGTAAGACGGCTCTATTGCAGCAAGGTTATGTTTCGCAACGAGAGGTCGACGCCGCGCGCTCGCAACTATCTTCTTCGGAGAGCGCGCTCGTTCGGGCAAGAGACGAAGCGCGGCGGCTGACAGACAAACACGGTGCCGAATTGCGGAGTGCGGAGAACAACGTTCGCGAGGCAAAAGCCGCGCTTGATGTCGCGCTTACTCGTTCAAACCTTGACAAGAACAAGGAGCAGGTTTATCTCGACGCTAAGGCAGCCCACCAGCAGGCGAAAGCGAACCTGGCACGAGTTGAGTTAGAGCGCGCCTCATACCAGCAGGCGCTTGCTCAATCTGACCAGATTCGCGCTTCACTAGCCGAAGGACGCAGACAGCTTGGCGAAACTGAGATACGCGCTCCCATGAGCGGCGTCGTCACAAAGCGACTTGTGGAACAGGGAGAGTTAGTTTCGGCGCTCAGCAGTTTTTCTGGTGGGACACCCATCGTCGAGATTGGGGACCTGTCCGACCTTCAAGTTGATTTAGAAGTTAATGAGATTGACGTCGCTAAACTCGCAGAGGGAATGCAGGCAGAGATTCAAGTAGATGCGCTACCCGATCGCAAGTTGAAAGGTGAAATCAAGCGGATCGCTCCGTCAAGCGCCGCAGATGCTGCTGGACAAGCAGCGGCTGTTGTCAGATTTCGGGTCGAGGTTCGCATCGAAGACGGAGACGAACGAATCAAGCCGGGAATGTCTGCGAGGTGCAGCATGAAGGCCGTTGACATTCGAGGCGTGTTGCGCGTGCCTATCGAGTATTTGGGTACGGATGACGAGGGCCGATTCGTCCTGATACAGCGTCAAGACGGCCAGGGTAAGCGGATTGACCCCGAAAAGCGCCGTGTCGATGTGGGTGCCTTCAGCGTGACCTTCGCTGAGATTCGGTCCGGCATCACCGAAGGGGAAACCATTGTCAAACCTGAATTCTCCGGCCCCCCCCGGATCGGAATGATGTCTGCCGGACCCGATTCCGGGGGCAGTGAGACGGACGAATGAACCTGACGCAGTCGTTCCTGATTGCGTTGGATATGTTACGCTTGCACAAGTTGCGGGCGTTTTTAACGATGCTGGGCGTCATCATCGGGGTGATGAGTGTCACGCTGATCGTGATGCTTTCAGAAGGCTTTAGGCAGTATCTGAATACGGAGTTTGGCAAGCTTGGGGCCGACACGATCATCATCATGTACGACCCGGGCCGGAGGATGCGGGGCCAAACGACCGGTGGTGTCGATGGGCTCAAGTTGTCCGACATTGATTACGTTCTTCAGAGATCAAAGACAGTTGACATCGCAAGCGGCTTCAACATGTATCCAGGTCAATCTGTCACTTATCTGGATCGAGAGGTTTCGGACTCAGAGATTAATGCGATCGATGGAAACTTTCTCGCGTTGAATCGCTTCAATGTCGCCGAGGGCCGGTTGATTACTGAGAACGATGTTTTGTTTCGGAACAACGTCGTTCTCATCGGAGAAGAGATCAAGGATCGGCTCTTTCCTAATGAAGAGGCACTCGGCAAGATGGTCAATCTGCGAGGCATCACTCTTGAGGTTGTTGGGGTGTTGGAGACCATTGAGATACTTGGGCAATCATCCAAGAAGGACGTCATGGTTCCATTGTCGACCGTTCAGGACAAATGGATGGGCGGCGACAATCTGATGATGATCATGGTTCGTCCCAGGAGCGGCTACACCGTCGATCAGACGATGGATGAGGTGTGGCAGATCATGATGCAGAAGTCGAACAATCGGCCCATTTATCGTGTCGATTCGCGGCAGTCAATTCTAGAAGTGCTGGGGAGCGTCATTGGTGTCGCTGGAATCGTGTTAGGTGCAATCGCCGCACTGTCACTACTTGTGGGAGGAATCGGGATCATGAACATCATGCTGGTCAGCGTCACGGAGCGGACGCGAGAGATTGGTTTACGAAAGGCAGTGGGCGCGAAGCGTGCCGCGGTTTTGACGCAGTTTCTTGTGGAATCCGCGGTTCTGTCCTTGACGGGGGGAGCACTTGGCATGGTGTTTGGATGGCTAATCGGCCAAGCCGTGTCTGCGATAACCGCGTCCGCGAATCTCCTTGGACCGGGTCAGGGATTCGACGTCGCGTTTCCAATCTGGGCAGCGATGTTCGCCCTTGCGTTCTCGGCGTTGGTCGGGATCGTCTTCGGTATCTACCCGGCGTGGAGCGCATCCAGCCTCGATCCGATTGACGCTCTGAGGTCGGAATAGACCTCAGGGCCGCTTGTTAATACTCGATAAGCGCGCCGATATCGTAGCCTCGCAGCGCGTGCCGTCCGGGAAGGAAACTCAGCTCGACCATGAACGCGAAAATGGCGACGTTCGCCCCGGACCTCTCTGTCAGTCTTGCGCAGGCAAGCGCAGTGCCTCCTGTTGCGAGCAGGTCATCGACCACCGCAACGCGGTCACCATTGCGCAACGAATCCGAGTGCATCTCGATTGTATTCGTGCCGTACTCCAGCGAGTACTCCTCGGTTATTCGATCGTGCGGCAGCTTTCCTAACTTCCTCGCAACGACAAGGGGAAGCTTCAGTTTTAGCGCGATGGGTGCGCCGAAAATGAAGCCGCGCGACTCGATGGCCATGATGATCGTTGGATCATATCGGGCGATCATGTCGGTCATCCGATCGACGACTTCTTGAAATGCCTCGGGATCCTGGAGGACCGGCGTTATGTCCTTGAAGAGGATTCCTGGTTTCGGAAAGTCGGGGACATCACGGACGAGCGATGCGGCTTTGAGTTCTGACATGCCGAACAAAATATACCACCGCTCGTTTCATGCAGAATGAGTTCCCGTGCCGTTCATGTCCCGCCTTCCAGCGCTCCGGTCTCGCAACTACAGGATCTTTCTTGCGGGCAACTTTGTGAGCCAGGCGGGAAACATGGCTCAGACGTGGGCGATCATGTGGCAGGTCAAGGAATTGACCGGAGATCCGCTCAGTGTCGGGGGCATTGCGCTGGCCAGAGTCGTACCGATGCTCCTGCTCAGTCTGTTCGGCGGCGTCGTCGCGGATCAGTTCGACAGGCGGCGGGTGCTCATCGGCGTACAGGTTTTGCTTGTCATTGTGAGCGCAATGTTGGCCTTCGCAACGATCACGGACTCGATACGGCTTTGGCAGATATACGCTTTAGTAGCCGTGTGGGGCGCGGTGCGGTCCTTTGACGGGCCATCGCGTGCCGCGATGGTTCCAACGCTAGTTCCGATCGAGCATCTCCCCAGCGCGATCAGTATCAACAGCATCGCTTGGCGTCTGAGCGACGTTATCGGTCCGTTGATCGTTACATTCGCGCTCTGGTTCGCTGGATTTAACATCGCAGGGATGGACGTGAGCGGCGTTGGCCTTGTGTATGTGCTCAACACAATGTCGTTCGCGCCTGTGTTGCTCGCACTTTTCCTGCTACCGCCTTGTCGGCCAGATTGGTCGGACGGCGAGGACCGCAAGATCGGTCGCCTGAGCGAAGTCTTCCCTTTCCTAGGCGAAGGCATCAAGTTCGTGAAAAAAACTGCGATCGTTCGGAATTGCATGGTGCTGGACTTCTGGGCTACTTTCTTTTCCTCTGCGGATGCGTTGCTGCCGTTCGTCGTCGTAAACCTGCTCGCTGAGTCGAAGGAAGCATATGGATTACTGGCTGCTTCGATCGCCGTCGGCTCGCTGCTCGCTTCGCTTTTGATGGCGTTTCGAGTGGTCCCAGAACGACCGGGACGTGGGATCATTCTGTCTGTCGCCGCCTATGGGGTGCTGACGGTTCTGTTCGCGTTTAGTCCGTGGCTCATTGTGTCGATGGTGCTGCTAGCGGGTACTGGTGCCGCAGACACGATCAGCACGATTCTGCGGCAGACAGTACGCCAGTTGGCTACGCCTGACCGGGTAAGGGGCAGAATGGCGGCGGTGGGAATGCTGTTTCAGATTGGCGGCCCCCAGTTGGGCGATTTCGAGGCCGGACTGGTCGCGAAGTTTACTGGTGAGAGGTTTGCGATCTCGCTTGGCGGGGTAGCCAGTTGCGGGGTGGCCTGGCTCTATTGGCGGGTGAAATCCCTGCGGGATTACCGAATTCCGGTCCCCGGCTAAGGAAAACTAGCAAGTTTCTTGAACGTTCGCAGTTCAAAACCCGACAAATGCGTGTATATTGGTCGGTGGGCACTAAGCCCTACCTAGGTAAAAAACCGATGTTTAACCTTCGCGCAGAACAAGCGGCGCTAGGGGACCCGCGAGCCGAAGAGGCTCAGCTCGTCCTCCGTACGCGCCATGGCGACGACGGTGCGCTCCGAGACCTCATAGAGCGACACCGGGTTCGGCTGATTCGAACCGCGGCCAATATCCTTCGAGATCCCATTGAGGCCGAAGATGTAGCCCAGGAGTCGTTTCTCAAGGCTTTTCGTGAACTTCACCGGCTTAGGGACGACCGAGCTTTCGGCAGTTTCATCTATCGGATTTGCGTCCGCCTTTGTGTGGATCGTCTGAGGTTGAAGCGTGCCGAGCCATCTCCGATGGAGCCTACCGACCGCGCCCCGACCGGATCCATTGAAAACAAAATGCTCGTTGAGAAACTCTTGGCGAAACTCCCCCCCGAACTCCGTGCGACGCTGGTCCTTCGCGAGATGGAGCAGTTGAGCTATGAAGAGGTCGCGCAGGTGATGCACATACCTGTCGGCACTGTTCGGTCGCGTCTTCACACGGCCAGGGAGCGTTTTCGCGCACTGTGGGTTGCTGCGAACGAGTAAGGATAAGCATGCGACTGCGACGCGACTGTAAGAAGTTCCGCAAACTTCGGATCTCTTGGCAAGATGCCACTGTAGGTCCGGAGAATTTGCGACGCATGGACGAGCACTTGGAGTCCTGCGAACTTTGTCGCGCGTTTGATCACAGCTTGGCGGAATCTCGCGGAGCGCTTCGGCATGCAGCGATTGAGCCCATCACGCCATCCGAGTTCACTTCCAATCTGTTGTTGCGTATTACCGGCGACAGATTGCGTCGACAACTTGCGGCGTGGAGGCCCGCGCTGATCGGGGCAGTATCGTCTGTCGTGTTGCTAAGCACGGTCGTGCAATTGCTAACGAAGGCACCCGAAATCAATCAGCCGAATGCTGGGAGCAGCGCGTGGGACATCCAGCGAACCGAATCTGGGTCGCCGGTGTTCATCACTCCGCCAGATTCTTACGACACTCCAACGCGCGTTGACGTGTAGTGCGCCCACATGAACGGGCGACAACGGCTACTCCTCGGATTCTTCGTGGGGGGGATTGCAACACTCCTTGTCATTCAGCCTAGTCGGGCCGTTTTACTTCATGTGCTTCACACAAAAGCGGTCATCAGCAAACTGAATCAGAGCGTACTTTCGGCATCTGGCGCGCCACTCGCCGAGCCAGGCTTTGCTGGGAAGATGACACTTCCTGAAGTCAGTCAACAGATGCTGCTGATTGCGAATCGCATCCATCGTGACAAGAGGGCGACGATTTCTGCTCGGGATTTTGAGATTGCGCGGGAGTACTTGAGTCGTGGAGAAGAGTTGGAGCCTGATAATGCATATTGGCCCCAATTGCGCGCTGCGATTGCAAACCGCGCTGGCCGAGGCGAGCAAACCATCACGAATCTGGAACGTGCGGCGGAAAAGCGCTATTGGAACAGCGGATCCACTCAGGAGATGCTCGATCTGTGGTCTAGCATGTCTGCGTCTGAAGGCGTTCGCCTGAGTTGGCAAGGCCTTTTTGTTCGCGAACTTCGTGCAGATGCCCCAGCACACCTGATTCTGGAGCTTCAAACTCTGGAGCCTCCCACAAATGCCCAGGATGCAGATGCATGGCGCACACGGTATCTGATTACTTGGAACTTCTCAATTCTTCGAGATGGCGCGAGGTCGGTTGAGGTTACTGCTTCTGCAGCCAGAGCCGTGTTGCGATTGGCCGACAGTTTCGTCGATGCAAATCAAGATCGCACTCCCTTAGCAATTGACCAAGCGCGGTCGCTGTTTGTCACTCAGGTGTTCAATGTTGTCGGTCAAAAGGAAGGGGAGCGCACGTCGATAGCAGTTCGAAACGCAATCGCGCAAGATGTTAGTATTGAGCCAAGACCGATAATCCTCGAAAACAGAGATCGAGCAGGGTTACTTTCGCTGCTCTTTGGCTCACTTCCTTCTGTGCTGTTTTTAACGGGCGTGCTGATGTGCGGGGTGGCGGTGATTGGACTCATTACTTCAAGGTTGTTTGGCGACATCCCCCACATTGACGCGCGGCTCATGGTTGGGACTGCGTTAGTGTTAGCCGCGGGCGCGGGGATCGCTTCAGGGGCATGGCTATTCGGCGGCTGGATACTGTTGGTCGTATCCCTACTCGGCGTACCTATAGAAGCACCATTGCCGCACCCTGTTGAATGGAGTCGAATGAATCGGCTGGCGATTGGCATCCTCACGGGCACATGCATGGTCTTGATCGCTTTTTGGCTGTTTGCCAGCGGACCAACGTCATTGCTCGCGGAACGGTTACTTCCATTTGCGACCCCGTTGGTTGCAGACCCTACTGCTTCTGGAATCCTCGCGCTTGTCGCGATTACCTTCCTCATCCCGATATCGGTGCTGTGGGCGCACGTCAAGCGACGTACTGTCTTGCGAGTATTAGGTGAGGCTTTCGCCAGGGTGGGACTGACCGGCGCGATCGTTTCATTGAGTGCGGCAGTGATAGCCACACCCATTGCAATCTACTACGATGCCAAACTCTCGTCAGTCGTGCAGAGATGGGTTATGAACGAGACTGACGCATTCAGGATCGCCCCAAGGTGAGGGACTTGTCAAGCACCTTTGTCAATCACGCGCGGAGCGCAAGGTTGCGCGCTGTTGTTGCTTTTGAATCCGCACCGTCGGGCCGCAAGTTCTGCCGAAGCCTGACTCACATTGCCGACAATCTGCTTACACACCTGCTCAATGCGGCTCAGTCAAGGGCGGACGATCCGGGCATAGCGGTGGTAGCGACGGGGGGGTATGGTCGACGTGAGCTTGCTCCCTTTAGCGATCTGGACATTACTTTCATTGCGCCCTCGGGTTACGAAACTGAAAGCGAGCAAATCGTACGTGACCTGTTTCGGCTCGTCGTCGATTCCTTTTCTGCACTTGACTGGCCCGTCGGCTATGCGTTCCGCCTGCCCTCTGACTGCCCTGCTCTGGACAGCAAAACTCGAACCGGGCTGATCGATGCGCGTCTTGTCGGAGGATCAAGCGAAACGCTCTCACACTTCAACGATGAGTTTGCGCGTTCGTTTCCTGTGGCAGATTTTCTGATCGAGAAGCTAGAAGAGAGAACAGAGATGCGGAGCAAGTGGCATGATACGCCACGGGTCGTCGAATTCAATCTCCGCGATGGCGCAGGTGGACTCCGAGATGCTCAAACACTGCGATGGCTTGCGTATGCGATGAAGAGGCCGTTAGGCGGCGCTCCTCGCGATGCCGAGGAGGCGCTACTGCTGTATCGGAATGCGCTGCACATTGCAACTCAACGCAAACAGGACGTGCTTGCACGGACCAGGCTCGGAGACGTTGCGCGAATTGTTGGGCGTGAGCCAGAGGAGATCGTCTCAGCCGTGATTCGATCCGGAGAACGAATCGACGGAGCATGGTCCCGCGGAATCGAGATCGCCAGGCAATCCTCCTTTTCGCTGGCGAGCGGAGTTTCCGCTACGAGAGGTGAAGGCCGCATTGAGGAGGACGCACCGCTGACGGAGGCTGTGATCGGTGTTTGTCGTGCCGTGCGTTTGGGTTTACGCATCAAGCCAGCCACTGGCATTGGCGATGAAGGCAATCTTGCGAGGACGGTCGGATGGATTACAAGGGGCGCATCGGAAATCCGTGCTCTAGACCGATCCGGCTTGCTTGCAAGGCTCATTCCAGAACTCTCTCTGTGCATGGACCTTCCATCGCAAGATTCGGTGCATCGGTATAGCGTCGGTGAGCATACATTGCAAGTAATCGAGTCGCTAGATCGCCTCCGGTCGGTGAGAGAACTGGCAAGCGCATGGTCAGATGTTCCTAACCGACGACCTCTAATCTTGGCTGCGCTCCTTCACGACGTCGGGAAGTCAGATAAAAGTGCGTCGCACTCCCAAACAGGCGCACGTATGGCGCGAGAAGTTTGCGAGCGATTAGGCGTAGCTGATGACGAGTTAGACTCGACTTCGTGGCTCGTCCTCCATCATCTGGAGTTGGCGCGCATCGCCCGTACGCACGACCTCTCGGATCCGTCAACGTACGTCGATCTGGTGCGGACCTGCGATCGCGCAGATCGCCTCGCAATGCTGTACCTGCTCACTCTTGCGGACACAGATAGTGTCGCTCCCGGTGTGCTGACACCTCACCTGGAATCATCGTTGAAGGAGCTGTATGAGCGAACCCGCTCCATACTCGGAGGAGAACCGATTCCTGACGATCCAGCAGTTTTTCGAAGTGAAGCCGAACGCAAGCTCCGATCCGGTGGCCGACCAGACGTCGAACAGCTTTTGAGGGAGATGCCGACTCACTATCTTTTGGCAACGCCGACGGAAATGTTCCCATTGCATTCGGAGTACGTGCGGCGTGCATCCGATGGCGAGACTCTTGTAGTGTTTCAACATGACCAGAACGCGCACACGACTGAGATAACAATCTGCACTCGCGATCTTCCCGAGCCTGGGTTGCTAAGCAGGATTTTTGGTGTGATCTATGCGTTAGACATTTCCGTTCATGACGCACGGGCTGCGTCGACTGCGACTGCGCTGCCGATTGCGCTCGATACGATAACCGTTTCTTATCAGGGCAACCCTCTACCAACCGGGCTTTGCCGCGCTCTTACTTCGGAATTGCAGAATCGCCTGGGGAGCGCAGAGGCTATAGTCGATTTCCTTCGGGCACATGGCAAGGAGCCGGATAGGCGTCAGACGATGCTGACCTACACTTTTCACGAGGGAACACCCGGGGTTCTCGAGTTCCAGACTCCTCCTGGACGCGGAATGCCCTACCGGGTGGCGAAACTGCTTGCTGAATTCGGGTGGAATGTCTATGTGGCGAGGATGGGAGTGTACGCAGACCGAGCAGTTGCGCGCTTCTACGTCGGACGTCCAAGCGGTAAGCCTCTGAGCAGTTCCGAAGTAGACCGGAAGCTCGCATCGGCCGACTAGGTAGGTATAGTCTTGGACTCTCAGAGATATGCAAGTTCTAATCTTTGGCTGCGGGCGCACTGGCGCCGCTCTTGCGCGAATGATGGCCCGTCGTGGCCATGGTGTTACTATTCTCGAGAAGGACCCTCAGAATCTTGCCAGGCTCGGTGACGACCACGGTTGCACCACGGTAGTGGGCGACGGCCTCGACGATGAAGTTCTTCGTTCGGCTGGCATCGAATCCTGCGACGCGTTTGTCACCTGCACACGTGGTGACAATACGAACTTGATGGCCGCCCAGATAGCACAGAAGCGTTACAACGTCAACATGGTTTGCGCAAAGGTAAACGATCCGCAACGCGCACACGAGTACAACAAGATCGGCGTTTTCTGTATCGTTCCCAATCTGCTGACCGCTGGGATGATGAGGTGTTGGCTAACTTCAGAGGAGTATGCGCCAATCGACACGCTCAATCAGTTGGAGGATGGTGCAGTTTAGAGATGTATGTAATTGTTGTCGGTGGCGGGCAAGTAGGGCTCCATCTAACAAAGCGGTTGCTCCAAGGCGGGCGTGAAGCTCTGCTAATCGAGAAGGATCCGAGTGCTGCGTCCGCGCTGAGATTGCAACTCGGCGATGTCATCATGACTGGCGACGGGTGCGAGGCGCAGGTTCAAGGAAGCGCGGGATTTCAGAGGGCCGAGGTCGTCGTCGCGGTCACCGGCGACGACGAGGACAACCTCGTGATTTGCCAAATGGCCTCCGAGACGTGGGGCGTTGGGCGGACTGTAGCGCGTGTCAATGACCCATCTCATCTCTGGCTGTTCAGGGAACTCGGAGTTTCGAGCTGTGTCTCGGCGACCGATGTTCTTTACAACTTGATCGAGCAAGAGATTTCCGTTGGGACTGTGATTCCCCTCGCTGCTCTGAGAATGGGCAACATCGAGGTGGTCGAGGCCACGCTGACGTCGCGATCACCTTCGGTTGGCCAACTTGTCAGGGAGTTAGACATCCCTCCAAAAAGCAACATTGTTTGGCTGCTTAGAGGCGACGAAGGGATGGTCGTCGATGGAGACACGCGGCTTCAAGAGGGCGACCTTGTGGTCGCTCTTGTCCCGACCGACCGTGAAGAAGCCCTCCGAAATGTGCTGTAACGCTTGATTCCGGCCCCATACCTGCCAACAATACAGAGGGGCAGCTCTCGCGGCAGATGGAATACGAGTTAGGAAGAAGATCGGGTTGAGTGGGGTTTTTTTGATGACAGTTAGTGAGGCAAAAGATTTCGTCGGGAAGCGAGTGTTCGTCGAGTACGTGGACCGCAACGGGAGCCCCTGCAGCGACAGCGGCATGCTCTTCGATGTCGAATACGTGCCTATGTACGGGAGCAATCTCGTCTTGGACTTCGGCGACATTCCGCTCGAAAAGGTCTGCGCCCTCGTCGAGGAATCGGCGAAGAAAGCAGCCTAGGCCTCTCGAGCTCAGACGATTGCGAGGGTCCACCCTTCCAGAGGGTGGACCTTCGTTTGTTTTGGTTCCCATGCCATACTTTTGTTTCCCATGCCTGTTCATCTCGTCGGGTCCCTTCGCGTGTCGGGCTCAAGTCTGTTGATCGGAAATGAGGCGGCACATGACTTAGCATCCCAATTCGCGACTCCGCTTTACGTTTTCGACGCTTCGGCCTTCCGATCGTCCGTCGATGAATTCGTGGTAGCTGCACGGGCCGCTTATGCTAACACTCGAGTTGCCCTGGCTGCGAAAGCTAACAGCGCGGTGGCGATCCTGTCCTTTGCCGAGGAGCAAGGGCTTGATGTGGACGTGGCAAGTGAGGGTGAGTTGGAAGCTGCGCTTCGCGCTGGGTTCACAACTGACCGGATCCATGTGCACGGCAACAATAAATCAGTCGCTGAACTCGAGAGAGCGGTTCGAGAGGGCGTCCGGGCGATCGTGATCGATTGCCTTTCGGAAGTCGATCGATTGCAGAAAGTGTGTGCGCGCCATGGGCGAGCGCAGCGCGTGATGCTCAGGCTTGCGCCGGGTGTGGATCCTGTTACTCATCATGCGATCAGCACCGGACAAGAGGACACCAAATTCGGTCTGAACATCGCCGATGGTAGCGCCGATGAAGGAACGCGGCGGATTCTTGCCGCTCCGGATTTAGCTCTCGTCGGGTTTCATTGCCATGTCGGCTCGCAATTGATGGACTCTGAAGCGCAGGTCGCGGGGGCTTCGAGAGTATCCGAGTTTGCAGTTCAATACGCAAACGAGTGCGGGCCGGATATCGAAATTGGAGTTGGCGGCGGATTGGGGATCCGTTATTCAAAGGCAGACATACCCGAAGATGTAAGCACCTACTGTAGGGAGATCGCCGACGCCGCGCTAAAGCCGTTCCGCGAAGCCGGGCTGCCATTGCCGTCACTCTGCCATGAACCAGGGAGGCGGCTTGTAGGCGAAGCAGGCACAACGCTTTACACAATTGGTGTGATCAAGTCGGTTCCGGTGGGAGACGGATTGCGAAGAACCTACGTAAGCGTAGACGGTGGGCTGGCTGACAACCCTCGACCTCAGCTATATGATGCGGTTTATACGGCCATCAATGCGTCAAGGGCCGGTGAACCGCACGACACGGAGTTTTGCGTTTCGGGGCGCCATTGCGAGACTGACACTCTGATAGCATCGGCTCTTCTCCCGAAAACTACCGCGGAAGGCGACGTGCTCGCGATCAGCTGCACGGGCGCGTACAATCAGTCGATGGCAAGCAACTACAACCGGTATCCTCGGCCTGCGTTGGCAATCGTCGGCTCAGGAGATCCCTGGGTCGCAGTCGAGCGCGAGACTGTCGGTGATCTTTTCAGGCATGAGAATGTTCGCGCTGAGGTGAAGGGTCAATGACTGATCCAGTGATTAGCGGGATTATCTTGGTGATCCTCATCCTGTCCGTCGCGTTGCACGAGTTTGGGCACGCGAAGTCGGCCGATGCTGCTGGCGATCCGACGCCGCGATCACAGGGACGAGTCACGCTGAATCCCCTGGCACATTTGGACCCGATGGGAACACTCTTCATGTTCGTCATGGCGACAACTGGGTTTGGAATCGGTTGGGGGAGGCCCGTTATGGTCGACCCACGCAAGATGCACAACCCGCGGTGGGATCACTTCATGTCTGTGCTTTGGGGGCCGATGACGAACGTCATCTTGGCGGTCATCTTTGCGGCTCTGTTCCGATTTGCGGCGCCACATGAGAGCGGGCCCGTCTTCGGGATGGACCTCATCTCAGGCTTCTTTTTCCTCGGTGCATACATAAACATTGCACTGTGCCTGTTTAACATGATTCCTATCGGCCCACTTGATGGGCATTGGATTCTCGGGCTGCTGCTGCCCGAAAAGGTTGGAGCGCGCTTCATGATTTGGAGCCGTACCAAGGGAATGTTCGTATTGATCGGGATCCTAGTTCTTGACCAACTGGTGCTTCGGCAGATGAACTATCCCAGCATCCTCGGAACGTTGATTCGAGACCCCGCTATGAACATCGCGCTGCAGATAACGGGAGCTCGATTCGGCTAACCTTCTTTCGCCAACACGTCTGCGAAGTACGCGTCGTCCTTCGCTCGATACACTTCGGGTAGAAGGGGCGCAAAACCGTACTTGCACTCGGTCAGACCCAAACGAACTGCCCACGCGGAGTCGCCGTAGCTATAGTGCCACCATTCGTCGCGGCAGTTAGTGAACCCGGCGCGCACCAATGCGTCGAACAGGACTTTCCTTCCCTCCGAGATAGGTGCCGGCAATCCCGGCTTAAACGTTGGCGCATTGAGAAACCTCTCGCCTTCGCCGTGGAGATCAATGGGCTCGTTTCTCGCATCGAGTAGCCACACATCGACTGCCCCTCCTGTGGTGTGACCTGGAGGCGCCTTTTGATCGTATGGGGCATAAAATCTGTTCGTCATCCTTCTTAGCGTCGCGTAACTTCTTCGCGGGTCCTCTAACCGAAGCTTTTCAAAGTAGCGATCATAAACAAACTTCTGGCGCTCGATCGACCGCCAGGCTTCTCGGAGGCCCAGATTGAGTCCGCGCGGTAGGTGAGATTGTGCGAGGTCGAGCATTCTCGCAACCGACTCGCGCGCGAATGGCACTGCAAAATCTCGGAGTACCGGCAGGACGCTGGCGAGTTCGACAAGTCGCTCTTGATTGTCGATCACTCGGACCCGATTCAGCGCGGCGATTGGTTCGTTAGGAAGTCTCGTCACGTTATCGACGGAAGAACACGAAGTAGAGCAGGAGTCCGATTCCCACGAATTTCATCGTATCTTGCGTGCGGTAAGAACTCACCGGATACGGCACATCGATGGTGTCCTCTGGCTTGAGGAGCACGTCTTGCAACTTCCCTGCTTGAATCTGGCGGACGTCATAGATGTCAACTTTGACGGCCCCCGTCGTATCGCGGCGTGATAGTCGCACCCTGTTTAGCCCTGCCGCCTCGAATGGTTGCGCGTCGAGGATCGCATCTGTGATCGTCATGCCCGGCTTGTACGGAAGCAGTCCGGGCCGCGCGACAGAACCTCGGACAAAGATGTGTTCACGGACTTCGCGGACTCCGACCACAATCTTTGTCCCGGGTTCAACTTTCATGTCAGCGTCACCGAGCAACTGGAAGTTAAACGGATCTTGGTCCGGGCCTGTGATTTCGACCCGCTCCGGGTTTGCATCGGACCGCAGCCCGCCGGAGAGTTCGATGGCCTTTCGCACCGTCATATCCTCGGCGAACTCAACGATGCCCGGCCTCATGACTGCGCCGAGCACGGACACTTGGAAGCTTGCGACTTTCAGAGGAAGGAAGATGCGATCTCCGGGCCGCAGCAAGGGGTTGCCGGCGTCATTTCCGGCTTGATACTGCGTGAAGTCGATCGTCCCAACTTCGCCGCTAAG
Source organism: Fimbriimonadales bacterium (assembly GCA_041744215.1). GTDB lineage: Bacteria > Armatimonadota > Fimbriimonadia > Fimbriimonadales > ATM1 > JAHCHL01. The sequence continues at coordinate 137,219 of JBGTLG010000039.1, forward strand.
ACGCGTGATTCGGACATTCTTGAGGTCTGCGACCGTCGTCGGGTCGGCAATCGTCAACACGTCGGACAGCTTCAACCCTTCCCTAAACGCCACGTCGAGTGGATTTCTCACGGCGCCGCCTACATTGACCGGCAATGGTTGCTGTGCAGACGGACTACTCTCACCCTTGATGCGGATCGCTACGGTCGCCTTTGGCATTACCTGTTGGCGGACCAGTTCCCTCGATACCTTTTGGGCAGCCTGCTGCGGCGTCAGCCCCTGGACCTCTACCGCCCCTATGTACTTGATCAACAAGAGCCCTTGGGACGTAATGGTGTAGTCAGAATTGAGCGTCGCGTCTTCATCGCACGTCAGTGTAACGACATCCCCAGGCTTCAGTGCGGATTGGGCCAGCGCACCCCCGACAGAAAAGGCCGCGAGGACAAAGAGAACTGCAGCGCGCAACATTTCGAAAGCCTACCCCGCAATTGTGCTTTGTTTTTGTTCTCGGTGTATCCTGTCGCCGTGGCACGCCTGCTTCCGCACCAGATATGGGTCGAGACGGACCGGCCAAAATTCCCACACAGGTGCGCGTGTTGCAACGGGCCTGCGGAAACGGAGTACCGACCCACTCCTCCCCAGCGCGCGCGGGGGCTTCCGCCACCTGATGCTCCGCTCAGTATTCCCTACTGCGAAGCTTGCCTCAAGGCGTTTCGATTTCGGCAGTCGTTGGCTACGCGCGGTCTGGTTGCATTAAATGTCGCGGTGTGGGGTTCGTACGCTCTGCTTAGCGTGCTGCCGCTCTCAATGGCGTTCGCGATCATGATTCCAGCGGGCGCAGCGATCTACGCACCGCTATGGCTGAAAGGACGCACGATGCCGTCGCCGAGTTTTGGAGGTGTCGCCGTGAGGGCAATCTGGTATCGGAAATCAACATATGTCTTCTCGTTCGCAAATGAAGCGTACGGGAAGTCATTCGAGCACGCAAACTCGAGTGACTTGACTCCGGATGACCTGAAGAGATAAGCACGGATACGTATCAGGTCGCTCGTTGTTCCCTATCGGAATGACAACAATGCACAGTTCCATCTGCGTGCTGTATGCGGATTCGGCACATATACGGCGGCTGTAGACCATTTACAACATTCAATTCTCATTCATCGCACACGGCTCTGACCGGTAAACTCGGAACGATGGATTACCGAATTGAGAAGGACTCTTTGGGCGATGTTTCTGTCCCGAATGACGCGTATTGGGGCAGCCAGGCCGAGCGAAGTCGGCAGCTGTTTCAGATCACTGGTCTCACCGAGCACCCCCAGATGATCGACGCGTACGTGATGCTAAAGAAAGCGTGTGCCCAAGCGAACAAAGAGCTCGGGCTGGTCGACGCAAAGATTGCGGACGCGATCATCCAGGCTGCCAATGAAACACTAGAAGGGGGGGGGATCGGAGCAACTTTGAGGAAGCAGTTTCCGGTCGACGTTTTTCACATGGGAGCGGGCACGAGCTTTAACATGAACGTCAACGAGGTGCTGGCCAATCGAGCTGAAGAGATTTTAGGGGGCAGTAAGGGAGAGTATCAATTCGTTAACCCGAACGACCACGTCAACTATGGACAGTCGACCAATGATACGTTTCCGACCGCGATGCGCGTGATGAGCCGCGTACTGCTCGCTCAGCTTCTCGAAGAAGCTGAGCTGCTCGCAGAGTCGTTTGAACAGAAGGGCGTCGAGTTTGACGCAATTCTTAAGTCGGCACGCACGCATTTGCAGGACGCAGTGCCGATTAGATTGGGTCAAGAATTTGCGGCTTATGCCGCCGCGATTCGAAGATCGAACGAATGGTTGAAAAGTGCGGCGTATGAGTTAGAGGAGTTAGGGATCGGCGGTAGCGCGGCGGGAACCGGCCTTAACACGCACCCTGATTACCGATTTCGTGTAGTGTCTCTCCTCGACGAATACACGCGGATCCCGTTTCGTCCTTCACCCGACATGCGGGAGGCGATGCAGTCGCAATTCTGCATGAGCGCGCTCGCAGCTGGGGTCCGGCTCTTCTGCCTCGAACTGACCCGGATCACAAACGATTTACGGCTGCTTTGTTCAGGTCCATTGACAGGACTTGCAGAAATCACGCTCCCAGCAGTCCAGCCCGGAAGCAGCATCATGCCTGGAAAGGTCAACCCGTCGATGGCCGAGAACATGAACATCGTTCTATTCCAGGTCTTGGGGCAGTGCCACGCGATCGATCTTTGCGTCCAGGCTGGCCAGTTAGAGCTGAATGTGATGATGCCGTCGATGGCGTTCTCGTCACAGTTCATGTTGCAGACACTGACAAACACGTTGCGCACCTTCCGTCAGAATTGTGTCGATGGAATCACAGCGAATGAAGCGCGATGTTTTTACTACGCCGAAGTTTCTCCATCGCTCGCGACGGCCCTCAATGCTCACGTCGGCTATGAAAAAGCTGCAGAGGTTGTCAAGCAGGCGTTGAAGGAAAGCAAGACGATTCCGGATGTCGTACGCGAACTGGGGCTTCTCACCGATGAGCAACTCCTAGAGGTTTTGGATCCCAAACTGCTCACAGAACCCGGGATTCCAGGCAAGTAAGGAATCACGCTTCGGATTCGGCTAGGAGCGATTGGATATCAAGGTGCGCCGTGTGCATAGCCAGGTTTCCGTCCGCATCTTTAGGCCATTCGATCTGTGGCCGATCACGATACAACTCGACACCGTTTCCATCCGGATCGCGGAGATACAGCGCCTCGCTAACACCGTGATCTGCGGCGCCATCGAGCGGAAAGTTTGCGCTCATTACTCGCCGCAAAGCATCCGCGAGTTCTTTGCGAGTGGGGTAAAGGATCGCGACGTGATAAAGTCCTGTGGAGCCTGCGGGCGGCGGTGACCCGCCCGCGCTTTCCCAAGTGTTAAGCCCGATGTGATGGTGGTATCCGCCTGCACTGAGGAATGCGGCTGATCGGCCCATTCTCTGCGTGACCTGGAACCCCAACACCTCTGAGTAGAAGTGGATGGATCGCTCAAGGTCTGCTACCTTTAGGTGAACATGACCGATTGCGACGCCAGGGTGGATCGGTTTCATATACCATTCTACGCGCAGGGTATGGCCCTGCCTACAAGAGAGCGAGGCAAGAGAAATGCGGTCAGTGGACAGTCCACTGACCGCATCGAGAGTCGTCGGGACGGACTCAGCCTAGAAGCGGAACGTCACGACGCCGTAGAGGCCCTGGTTGTTGACGCCAGAGTTGCTCGGACCCATCTGATATCCGAGTTCGACACCGAAGGGGGTGCCGCCAGCGTGCCCGTACACATCGTAGCCGAGACCGACGAAGCCTCCGAAGCCCCATCGGTCGGAACCTGGGCTGAAGGCGGTGTTGTAGATGCCACCGGCCAGCTTGACGTATAAGTCACCCGAGCGATTCATCTGGCCTTGCTGAAGTCCGAATTTCACGCCATAGTGACCACCGTAGGTCGAGACCTCGAAGCCGCTGCGGCTTCCGAACCAGCCTCGAAGACCTACGAAAGTCTTTGCGCCTTGGCCCGCCTGGGAAAGATAGTAGTCGACACCTGCGGTGAAGCCGAATGTGAAATTGGCTAAATCCTTCAGGTCGCCGAGGAAATACATCGCGCCGGCACTGACCTCAAACGGTTTGTTTGCCTGACCAAACTGCTTCGTCGGTTCAGTAGCCGAGCCAGCCGCCACAAGGGCGACGCCCGCCACAATAGTCACGAAAGTCTTCTTCATGAAGACACCTCCATATGTTGTCGCTGGCCTGCAGGCGATCTATCCATGTTGCGATCACCCACACGCATCCATGCGTACCCCGTAGTATACCGAGGATGCGCGATACGGCTAAGAGGGCGGCCGCAGGCGCGAAACTCCACGAGACGATACTCAGATGGCGAGGCTGAGGGGCGGCGCTGGCAGGCTCTTCAACCAATCCGCCACGTCCTGACCGGTTCGGACAGGGGTCGCGCCCAATCTCACCAGAGCGTCGTTGCCGCTGCTCGGCTTTGGGCCCACGTAAACCGCCATCGGGCCGAACTTGGCCCGGCGCGCGCCAAGGGCACCGTGCCAACTTCCGCCGGCGCCAAACCTGCTGGCTACGATGATCGCACCTTCTCCAGCGGCGTAGAGCCAGCGATTTCTGGCAAAGGCGCGGATAGTGAGGAAGGTGCCCTCGTCCGGATTCTGCGATACGGCTGACGCTCCGGGCAGATTCGGCTCGCCGCCGCCTGGGAGCATGTGCGCGACGAATCCGCCAGCCTCAATCGCCCCTTCGCCGCTGAGCCGATCCGCACCCCGAGCACCTCCAGACACGACGCCGATCCCTGCGTGGGCGCACGCGCTCCCTGCAGCCTTCGCAAACTTGATCTCGTCGGGTCGAAGATCCCGGCTGCCCACGATGGCGCAGAGACGCGCGCCCAGGGCGTCGGTTGCGCCCCGCGCCCAGAGCAGCGGCGGCGCAGCTGTGCCAAGCCGCTTGCGAAGCAGATGGGGATATCGGGCATCAAGCACCGAGATCGGCTCCCAGCCGGAGGACGCCCGTCGTTCAACGATGAGCCGCGCCTGAAGCATCGACGACTCGTCCTCCAGCAACGCAGCGGCTTCCCAAAGACCCGCACGGCGCATCCCCCGGGGTAAGCCACCCGAGCGGGGTCCGGCAACTACTGCCGCTACTCGTGGCCACGTCCGTGACGGAGCCACGGGCACCTGCCGCCCCGGCCACTCTCCAAACAGACACACAAATTCGATCGGTATCACCACAGTTAAAATCATGACATTTTATGAATACTTTTTACATACCTATTCCAAGAAATCACGCCCCAAAGTTGTGTAACTCAGCAGATCAAGAGCGCGTTGCCGCATACTTGCGGGATCGTATGCTCAAACACCCTGACCTCACCGAAAAGCGGATCGAGCAGTTCGTCTCTGAGTATCTGGAGCCCCGGTTGCTTGGCGACCCTGCCGCGCTTCGCGTCGAGTTTTGCGCGGAAGGCTGCGCGACCCAGCAGCAGGCCGCCGCAGCTGATTGGGTTGGCGTGGAGCCAGGCTTCGTCTGGGGCCCTCCGCACCGAGTCGTGTGGTTTCGGGTCTCAGGAGGCATCCCTCGCCCATGGGCCGGCAGGGATGTTGTGGCGAGTCTCGATGTCGGTGGCGAACGCACTGTTTGGAAAGGCAATAGTCCGATTGCAGGAGTCGACTGGAGCCACTCGTTCCATCGAATCACGAAGAGCGCGCGGGGTGGGGAGAGAGTCGAGCTGTATGTTCAAGCATATGGCGGCAATCCTGACGTACGGGTCCACGGGCGACCTCCTCAGGTTCCGGCAACTCCATTTAGGTTTACCGACGCGTCTCTGCGTGTGTTTGACGGAGAGCTATGGCAGTTCTATCTGGACTGCAAGTTTGCATTGAAGCTCTTGAAATCGCTTCCTGCTGGCGATGCCGCGCGCATTCACCTGCTCACAGGGCTCAACGCGGCGGTGACTCTGTTCGATGCGAGTCGCCGCGAGACGCTCCTACCTGCCAGCAAGGCTGTCCGAGAGGCAACTTCCCCAAAGCGGGTGGATCGATATCACACGCTGACTCCCGTTGGCCATGCGCACCTGGATACTGCTTGGCTCTGGCCGCTTGCGATTACTCAGCACAAGATGGCCCACACGGCTGCGACGCAACTCGCGCTAATGGATGAGTATCCCGAGTACATCTTCGTTCATAGCCAGGCATCGCAGTACGAATGGCTTGAAACCCAATATCCCAAGCTATTCGAACGCGTGAAAGACAAGGTCGCGGAAGGACAGTGGGAGCCGGTAGGGAGTATGTGGGTCGAAGCCGACACTAACGTTCCGAATGGCGAATCCCTTGTGCGGCAATTCTTGTATGGCAAGCGGTACTTTTTGAAGAAGTTCAATATCGAAACTCGCGACATGTGGCTGCCAGATGTGTTTGGCTACTCGGCTGCGCTTCCTCAAATTTTGAACAAGTGCGGAGTCGATTCGTTTCTGACGCAAAAGATTTCATGGAACCAGTTCAATCGGTTTCCTCACAATACGTTTTGGTGGCAAGGGATCGATGGTTCCCGTGTCTGGTCGCACTTCCCCCCTGCGGACACTTACACCGGCAATTGCGAGCCTCAGCAGCTGCTGAAGCACCTTTCCGAGCATCGCGATCATGCTCGGTGCGATCAAGCGCTCTACGTATATGGGCACGGCGACGGAGGAGGCGGTCCGACGCCGGAAATGATCGAGTTCTTGCGCCGAGCCGCACGCGCGCCGGGGATGCCCCAAATCGCGTGGCGGAGAGCCGCAGAGTTTTTTGAGGATGCACGGGCACGGAGCGCGGACTTACCGAGTTGGGCCGGCGAACTGTATTTTGAATTGCACCGGGGAACGTACACCACCCAGGCAAACAACAAGAAGTTTAATCGCATCTGCGAATTCTTAATGCGCGATCTCGAACTACTTGCTTGTTTTGACCCGGACTTCCCTGCTTCGTATCCGCAAGCTGAAATCGAACGTCTCTGGAAGATTGTGCTGCTGAACCAGTTTCACGACATCATTCCTGGCAGCAGCATCCGAGAAGTCTATGATGACAGCGACCGAGATTACAAGCACATCATCGAGACCGGATCGAAGTTGATCCGCGAAAAGCTGAAGTCGATTACTGCAAACGTTGATACGACCGGAACGCAGAGACCCGTCGCTCTGTTCCAGAACGCGGTCGTACAAGGTGAAGGAAGAGTCGCGCCAACGCGTGGCGAGACTCCCGCTTGTATCGTCTGCGACGGGGAACACTCTCCTGTCCAATTGATTGAGGAATGGGGCGAACGGTATTGGGCCTTTCGCGTTCCACAATCAGCCTTAGGCTCTGTCGCGATCGCGGACTTCCGAAGCGATCCGTGTGCGCCAGCAGCAAAGATGCGCGCGACGGCGCGGCGAATCGAGAACGATTCTTGGTCGGTTCGCTTTGACCATCATGGAAACATTTCGAGCGTCACATCGGTGGAAGATCAGAGCGAGTATGTTGCGCCGGGCAGCCTCGCAAACGTCTTCCAGCTCTTTGACGATCGCCCGACATTTTGGGACGCGTGGGACGTTGATGCATTTGCTCTAGAGACGGGGCGGGATCTCGTGCATAGTGATCGATTCGAGATTGTGGAGAATGGCCCTCTGCGGGTCGCCGCTGAGATCGAAAAGCAGTTTGGAAAGAGCCGCATTGTACAGAGAATCAGCCTTGGGCCGACCCCGGGGATCCGCTTTGACACGATGGTCGACTGGCATGAAGAAGACCGCATGTTGAAGGTCGCTTTCCCGCTAAATATCAACGCGACACGGGCAACATATGAGATTCAATTTGGCAGTCTCGAGCGCCCGACGCATCGCAACACGAGTTGGGATATGGCTAAGTTCGAGGTGTGCGCTCAGAAGTGGGTCGACGTCAGCGAAGGCGACCAAGGCGTTGCGCTATTGAATGATTCAAAGTATGGCCACGACATTTTGGACAACGTTATGCGGTTGACGCTGCTTCGCTCGCCGAAGGCGCCAGACCCGGAAGCTGACATGGGCACCCACCGATTCACTTATGTGCTGCTCCCACACTTCGGAACCCACAATTGGGCAAATGTAGTTCACGCGGCCTACGCGCTAAACGCCCCGCTCCGATACCGGATGCTTGGAAAGTCGAAGGGCGAGTCTCTTCCTGAAGATCGATTCGTGTCGTGCGACGACCGAAACATCGTGATCGAGGCCGTCAAAAAAGCCGAGGACAGCAATAGCCTGATCGTGCGCCTCTACGAGTGCCACAACTCGCGAGGGCGCGCGGAGCTGACTTGCATGCGAAAGATCAAAGGCGCTTTTCTCTGCGACATGCTCGAAAACGAGATTGCGGAACTAAGTCTCAACAAAAGCGGAGTCGAGTTCGATTACAAGCCTTTTGAAATCCTTACGATCAAGCTGGTGGTGTGAACGATGAAAACACCTCCGAAGAAAAGCAACCGACGCCGAACTGCGTTGATCGTAATCGGAGTTCTTTTGCTTGCGCTCGTCATTTGGCTTTGGCCGTTCTTGCCAAAGGTACCGGCGCTGCTCAGCCACCTTTGGTACACATGGAGGAAGCCGCTGCGCGAATACAAAGGGTCCACCAGTCTTGAGAACCTTCAGCAGATGGGTGTAGCACTGCGGCTTTACATCGATTCAGAAGGCGCGCTGCCACCAAAAGAAGTTTGGATGGATCGGTTGCTCCTGTACCTGCGTTCCGACGACATGACGAAAGAGGAGCAACTCAAAAAATTTCGGGCACCCGGCGTAGTGCCTGGTGAATTCGGATATGCAATGAATGGAGAGTTGTCTAGCATCTTTGAATATGAGATCGAAGACACCAGCAAGGCGCCCGCGATCTACGACAGTTCGAAGACGCACCGCAATGCTTTCGACGACACCGCTTTCGAATCGCTGCCGGATCCTCCGAGAGAAGGTGGCAATCTGGTGCTATGGGTCGACGGCGGCGTGTCGCACACCGAGCCTAAGCGATAGAACTACTTGAGTACGCGCGGCGACGAGTTGTTTCCCGGGCCCGCCGTTAGCGGTTCCTCATTCAGCGTAGTAGCGTTCATTTTGTAAATTTCAAATGAGCCTGTGCGATCGTTAGCGAATAGAACTTGCGATCCCGTTCGGCTAAACTCGGGCCACTCCGAATCGCCGGCGACCATGTAAAACGGTAGCTGATTCGTGCCGTCTTCGTTCATTATCCAGATTTCGCCATCGCGAACCCACAGTATCTTCCCACCTGCACGGGAGTAAACCGGCATCGTATCGTCCGCAGCTGAGTCGGTCAGACGCACAACTTCTGTTCCATCGCTCTTCATCTTGTAAATTTCAGACTGACCGTCCCGCGTGGACACGAACACGATCGACCTTCCTGCCGGGCTGTATTGCGGCATCGTGTCGTCGCCCGCGCTCGTCGTTAAGCGGGCGGTTCCCGTACCGTTAAGGTTCATGCGATAGATTTGGAAGGGGCCGTCTCTATCCGATGCAAAAGCAAAGAACTCATTGTTGGGATCATAGACGGGGTCGATGTCTTCAAACGCGTTATCTGTTACGCGGACCACATCGGTTCCGTCGACGCGCATCGTAAAGATCTCGAAATTGCCGGCTCGATCGGAAGCAAAGACAATGCGCTGCTGGTTGGGCGAGATTCCACCCAATCGATCCGTCGCCGCATTGTTAGTGAGGTTTGTTTGGCCACCGCCCTCGCCATCCATTAGGTAGATCTCGAGGTTGCCGTCGCGGTCACTAATGAAAACGATCTGCTGAACGTTTGGCAACGCGGAGCTGCATGCGGCGAACGCAAGGGCTGCGACGAGCAGGGAGGCGGCGAAAATCTGCTTGATCATTCTTCTTCCTTAGACGCTCCGAGAGCGCGGCGTGTCATTCTAGCATGGCACCTCCACCCCGTTCTCGGTACAATTGACCGGCCTGCATGAGGATCGCACACATCAGCGACACGCACCTGGGCTTCCGTGCGTACTCTCGCCAAGACTCGACCGGACTGAACCAGCGTGAGGTTGACGTCATGAGGACTTTTGACCTGGCGCTCGCCTCAGTCGGCGAGGCGGATCCCGATATCGTGCTGCACACAGGTGACTTCTTCGACGTCGTCCGCCCGAGCAACCACTCCATCGTCAACGCTTTTCGGCGGGTGTCGGCGTTCCAAAAGATGCGCCGCGGAAAGCCCTTGGTGATCGTCGCCGGGAACCATGAAACCCCGAAGAGTCTTGATGCAGGCTGCATTCTTCGACTTTTTGGGACTCCGACGGGCAGTGGTGCGATCGACGGGGTCTTTGCCGTAATCGACGACGGCACTTCGATTCGCCTTCCCGGCTTGGAGCTGCTCGTGCTGCCGACGAGAGGACTTCATCGGAAAGACGAGATCTCGCTACGACCTGAAACATCCGAGCCCGCGCGGGTGCTTGCCGCCCACGGGCTTGACGCTTCGCTAGGACTTGGGCACGCTGACTTCTCCATCGAAGAGTTCTCGCCCGATGAATGGAGCTACGTCGCCCTGGGCGACTATCATGTTCGGAAAGAGTTGGGGCCCCGCGCAGCATATTCAGGCTCGACCGACTACACCAGTTCGAACATTTGGGAAGAGATTGCTCACCCCAAGGGGTGGTATCTGATCGATACCGAATCGGGAAGCCGCGAGTTTGTTGAGGTGCGCCCTGTTCGACCAGCGATCGACCTCGAGCCAATCGACGGGGCCGGACTCTCAGGGGCGGAGATTGGGCAAGCTATGGAGGCTCGCGCACCGGCCTCTTCCGAACCGGAGCCGATCGTGCGGCAAAAAGTGATCGGCGTGCATCCGTCCGCACGATCCGAGATTCCGTCGTCGTCCATTCGCGAGCTTCGTCTGCGTTTCGCACACTATCGCTTGGACATACAGCTCGCGGCAGACGGCGCATCGAAGGGGGTCTCGGCCGGCGGACGATCACTGGAGCGGGAGTGGGAAGAGTTTGGCAGCGCTCGTGAGCTTGCGCCTGGAATCGACCGGGCCGCTTTCATCGCCACCGGCACCAATCTTTTGGGGGAGGCGACAGATGATCTTGAAGCGACTATCGATTAGGAACTTTCGGCAGTTTCGCGAGGCCGAGATCGAGCTGTCACCAGGGCTCACAGCGATCATCGGTGCGAATGGGAGCGGCAAGACGACCGTGATCGAGGCGATCACGTGGGCGCTATACGGCGAGCAGCGAAACACGAAAGAGACACTGCGAAGATACTGGGCTGAAGGCCGCGCGCCAACATCAGTGTCCGTCACCTTTGCGCTGGGGCGCGAGAGTTGGCGAGTGGAGAGAACGTTGACAAGCGCGTCTCTCTTTGCAGTCGAGGATCAGGATCGACTTGTCGCGTCGTCACTTCGCGAAGTAACCAAAGCAGTCGAAAAGTTACTTGGACTCAGCTACGAGCAGTTTCGAAATAGTTTTTGCACTGAGCAGCGTGACCTATCCTTTCTAAAGTTTCGCACGCCCAACCGGCAGCAGGAAGAACTGGGACGGATGCTTGGCTTTGATCGAATTCGAACTGCGGCAAAGACGTCGAAAGATAGGTCGAAACACCTGCGCGACACAGCAGCAGGAATGGCAGCCGCAATCGGCACCGATGAGGTCGTGTCCGAGCGCGTCGAACAATTCCGATCCGCAGAGAACGAGGCTAGATTGCGGCTTCAGCAGGCACAAGCAGCGCTGGAGGCGAGTAGTGAGGCCTCCGCTGGGGCGCAGGCACAGCGAGACAGAGCGTCCGCGGCGCGCACTTTGATTGCCGAGATGAGGGTGCGCCGACAGTTGGGACAAACGCTCAAAGAACAGATGGATGCTGCTTCGGTTCAGCTAAACAAGGCCAAGTCGGAGGCGCTTGAGCGTGACACGTTATGCGACGGCGCGAAAGAGTATGAAGCGGCGGATGCGCAACACAAACGATTCATCGCTCAATCGAAGCAAGCAGAGTCGAGATTGCGCGCAGAGGCAACAATTGCTGCTGCAATGGGCCGTGCAGACACGATCCGAAAAGAGTTTGATGCTGATGCTTCCCTCCGAGTCGAATCAGCAGTTAGCAACATGGATGGCGATGCTAAAGAACTGGCGGGTGCCGAGGAGGCTCTGCGACTCGCAACCGACGAATGGCATTCTCATCGCCAAGCTGCACAAGAGTCGCTGGCAGAGTCGAACGCACGACTGACTGAAATCTCATCGAGGGCAGAAGAGCTGGGCGCTTCCATCGCATCTGGAGTCTGCCCGATTTGCAGTCAGCCCTGGCCGTCCGAAAAAATCGATGCTGTCGAGGAAGTGCGAAGAAGGGTCGCCGATGCCGAACGCGATCTTGTGAAAAAACAGCAAGCCTTCCATGCCGTAAAGGAGACTTCGAAGGCTGTCACGGATCTAACTGAACGCGTGGCGCAGTTGCGGCAACGGCTCGAAGAGTCTCGTCAGACTCGTGATCTTGCTAAGGCAGCGATGTCTGAACAAACAAAGCGAGAAGCAGAACTGCGAAGTCTCGAACAGCAAGTGAAAGAGCAGAAAGACGCCATGCAGGATCTGCCAGACAAGCCGGATCCGGAAGCCGTTATCGAGTGTGAACGAAAACTCGAGCTTCACCACGCGGCTTGGATTCGCTTCGGCCAATTGGCAGACGCAGTGGCAAGACTCGAAGCAGCAGAGCTTATTCTCAAGAATTCACAAGAGAAGTTTGCTGAGGAGAAGGAGTCGCAAGCTGCGGCCGACGCCAAGCTACGTGAACTCGGATTCAGCCCAAACGAAGCTGACCGTGCGGATGCAGAAGTGGAGGAAGCGAGCAAACGGCTCGAGTCGCTGCGCGAAGCCGAAGCGAGCTTGAAACACGCCATGGAGATTGCAGAAGAAAGAGGGCGGAATCTCACTGCTGCAGAAACTGCCCTTTCCGAGTTTCGCGAGAAGAAGCTGAAAATCGAGGAGATAGAACGGGAATCGAAACTGTACAACGAAGTTGGCACCGCGCTCGCCGAACTCCGCGAAGCACTGACGGAACGTGCGCGTCCGCTGCTTGAACAAATCGCATCGACCAACTTGGCAGCGCTGTCAGGTGGACGGTATCTCACGCTAAAGCTGTCAGACCGATTTGAGCCGACCGTCATCGATGAGAATGTCGAGAAGGATGTTATCAGCGGTGGCGAGGAAGATATCGTCGCGCTTTCTTTGCGTCTCGCGCTCGCGCAATTGATCCAGGAACGAAGCGGTCAGCCGATGAGCCTGCTGATGATGGACGAGGTGTTTGGGTCTTTGGACGCTGAGCGGCGGACGAACGTACTCTCCCAACTCGAGGCGATGAGGGATATGTTCGATCAGATACTTGTGATCAGCCATATCGAAGCGATCAATGACGCGGCGGACCGGTGCCTCATCGTGAGATACGACCCTCTCACGCGGGAGAGCGCCGTCGTGGAGGCGGTCGCAGACGTCGCTGAAATGGTCAGTTGATCTGCCAGAATCTGGCGATGCGCGCCGTACTTCTGCTTTTCTCGCTCACGCTGTCGCTGTGCGGCTGTTCTCAGCCAGAGTCCGACGATACCGGCAGTATCAAAGAGATCGACGTCACAACTCCAGCCCCGGCATCGACGGTCTCAAACCCTGAGATCGAGGCTGCGATTCGTAATGTGGCTGACCTACGAGATCATAACATGCGCCTGACCTCCGTCGATATTCGGGGCGACTTTGCGCTCGTAACCGCAGAGTCCAACTCAGCCAACTTGGATCCGCTGACCCTGCTCTTGGGGCGGAAAGACGGGTGGCGGGTTCTGGATTTCGGGACTGCGCTCGAAGGCGTCGGGGAACAGTTTGGAGTTCCAGCCGACACAATCAAGGAATGGGGACTTTAGGGCTAAGAGTGAACGCTTGTCTCTCCGATAATCCTAGACGGGGGTAAGCATGCCTACATCGTCTGACAACGCAACGCTGTTTGAAATCTCGATGGCCCGGCAGCCGATTTATGATCGAGGGCTGGCCATCTACGGATTCGAACTGCTTTATCGCGGCTCCCAATCGACACCTGGCGTACTCGATGGAACCGAGTCGGCGCGCGCGATCCTAAATGCGTTGGTGGGGTTCGGAATCTCTGAACTCGCCGGTTCTAAGCCCGCATTCATCAACCTTTCTGAGGAGCTCATCGTCAATGGACAAGTCGACTTGCTTCCCAAAGAATCTGTCGTCCTAGAAGTCTTGGAAACAGTAAAGCCGACCGCGGCAGTCGTACAGATACTTCGGGACCTCCGAGAGAGCGGATACAAGATCGCGATAGATGACTTTGTAGCAGGAGATGGCAGGGACGAGCTCTTAAGTATTGCCGACATCGTTAAGATCGATGTGCTCGCACATACGACTGCAACTGAGCTCCAGCGACAGGTGCGGTTGTGCGCACGGCCTGGGCGGCAACTCCTTGCGGAGAAGGTTGAAGACTACAAGTCACTGAGACTCTGCCGCAGTCTCGGGTTTGACTTTTTCCAGGGCTACTTTCTCTGTCAGCCGGATGTATTACGCGCACGAGAAGTGCGCGCAAATCGCGCAACACTTTTGGCATTGCTCCAAAAACTCCAAGACCCTGCGGTTCGCTATTCAGATTTGGAAGAGATTGTCAACCATGACCTCGGGATGGCACATCGGCTTCTGCGATTCATTCGGAGCGCACACCTTGGACTGGAGGCGCCTATCGCATCCATCCGTCAGGCGTTGCTCTTCTTGGGAGTCCGGCGCGTCGCCGCGCTAGGCTGTTTAATGGCCATGGCTGAGAAATCCGAAAAGCCGTCGCACCTGCTCCGCATGGCCATCGAGCGGGCGAAGATGTGTGAACTGCTTGCTGTGGCAGCCAACGAAGTTCAGCAAGAACGTTTCTTCACAGTTGGGCTGTTCTCTGTTCTTGACGCGTTGATGGACTCCCCGATGGAAAAGGTGCTCAGTGACTTACCTCTGGAAGCTGAGACCAAGGGCGCCCTGATGGGCACCGACACGGAATCTCCGCTCTATCTCGCGCTCAATTGTGTCCGCAATCTCGAACGCGGCAACTTCTCCGATGCCAAGTTTCGACATCTGACGGGTGTTGATATATCTGCGGCATATCGGTTGGCTGTCGCCTGGGCGGTGGAAACAGAGTTCGAGTCAGCGGCGTAGCCGATCCGGCGCAATCCCGATGACATGGATTCTGTCGCTTGTCTTCTTTGGCGGATTCAGAGTGTACGCGTCATACAGTTGCACGCGAATAAACCCTGCATCGGACATTGCCTGTCGCACTTCGTCGTCGGAGTATGCGCGCTGAACGTGCGTCTCGTGGAAGTGCTCACTGCCTTTCCAGAAATCCATCTCAATAGTGCACGTCTTCGCGGCGGCGTTCCACTTACCAACCCAGTTGTACCGCAGATCCTCGGATCGCTTCATGTTGGATTGGTCAAACATGTTTTTTTCAAAAGCGTAAGCAGTATTGAGATCGAAGAGAAATGGCGCTCCGGGATAAAGATGCTTGCAGACTGAAGCAAGAGCAGTTCGAAATCGCTCCAGATCAAGAATGTTGTTGAGACTATCGAAGAACGAGATAGCGGCGTCAAACTCTTCATCTATGTTCAGATCCGCGGCATCTTGAACTAGAAACTTGATGTCAAGTTTTCTGTCGATCGCAATCGATTTGGCTACTTCAATCATCGGTGCCGAGGCATCTACCCCAGTCACCAAAATGCCGTCGGCAGCGAGCATCCGGCACAGCTTTCCTGTTCCACAAGCTACTTCGAGAACTGACTTTGGCTCCACCTCGAGCTTTGTCCATATCAGGCGAAGATAGCTCAGCCACATGCTGTACGGAACGCCCTGCATCAGATGCTCGTAGTGCGGCGCTATCTTGGTAAACGCGTCCATCCGAAACGTGAGTCTATCGCTATTCGCCGCCAGTTTCCCACTTTCGGCCTTCTCTGCGCGTCTAACGTAGTCCGTGGTCCACATAGCTCTGTTCGCGGTAGCCTTCGGCCAACTCGGCTGGAAGTCAGGCACTCCTGAGCCGATTCTTGAAGCCGACCCCGAGTTTGTCGCCATGTATTGGCACGCGTGGGAGACACATCGGGCGGGAATCCACGAGGAGGCTCCGGGCGGATTGCCATCGCCGCTTTTCGCTCCTAGCGGAAGGCTATCTGCGTCCGAGGCCGTCACCGGCACTCTCTTCACCCGATGGGCTTGGCGAGCATCAGGAGCCTATGAAACGCTTGATTCCTACCTTCTGTTAGTCGACCGAGCGGGTCAGGCACCCGCCTTTTGGATCCTCGAGGACGGCACTCGAACAGGCCCCCAGCAGCGCCCCCTGTTTGGAGGCTGGGCAGCGTGGAGCCTCTACCGGATTACGGGCGACAAGTCTATGGTGGAGCGCGTCTTTTCGCCGCTCGCGCGCATTCACGCTGTGCAGGCAGCCCGGTACACAAACGAGGAAGGTCTTCGGAGCGTGACGCCCGAGACAAGCCTGGTGCCGGAATCCGGGCCGGCTGAGCTTTCTGACTCAAGCGAGGTTGCCGCGATTCTCCTGCTTGAGTCCCATTATCTCGCGCTGTGCGCTCAAGCGATCGGGCTAGGGTCCGCAGCGAATGTCTATCAACGAGCGGCGGCAGATGAAGCAAAGCGACTCGCGGCGATGTGGCTTGACAAAGAGGGCGCTTTCCGTGCAAAAAACGACGATGGCGAACCGGGTGAAAGCGCAACTCTGATCCCGATGCTGAGCATTGCGGCCAAACGGTCGCCCATGCCAACTTCCAAACGTATTCTGGAGTCGCTCGCCGATTCCACTTCGTTTCGTACTCCGCTTCTTTATCCCTCTCTCCCGCGCACAGATTCTGCGTTTCGGGGCGACAGCGGCGTGAGGCCGCTGTTGCAGTACTTGATAGTGAGAGCCCTAATCGAAGCAGGAGAGCGTGGGGCGGCCGCGATCGCCTGCGAGTCGATGCTGCGAGGAATTGCGAGATCTTGGCGGCGCGAACAGCAACTCTACACAGAATACGGGCCGCTCACAATGATGCCAAGCCCTCAAGCCCGACCGTCGGGATTCGATGCAGGGTATGTAGCGGTAGCGGGGTTAATCGAGGCCGTTCTTGGATTCGATGTCGATGCACCAAACAAGACAATTGACTGGTTTATGACTCGTCGCGACCGCCATGGCATCTCACGCCTCAGAATGGGGTCAAACACCATCACATTGATTGCGCGTGAGAGGAAGTCGAGCACCGAGAATCCGGTCATAGAGGTTAAAGCGGAAAGCCCATTTACGCTGCGAGTCACCTCCACTGGACGAACCTTCACGAGGCGTTTCTCGGCCGGCGAGTCGACTTGGGAGATTCGTTAGTGCAGCGCGCCGAGATCAATTCGCTCGCCAGCACCGATTCCTTTATTTTCAAACCACCCGGCTTTCATCTCGATTGCGTACTGGGCTGGACCTTCAGACGCATACTTCGTGTCCACGTCGAGCGGACGCATTGTAAGAATGTTTAGAATTCGGCCGGACTTATCAAGATAGGCGATGTCGAGCGGGATAATCGTGTTCCTCATCCAAAAAGACAACGGCTCCTCCCTTTCAAAAACAAAAATCATTCCATGATTCTCTTCGAGCTCATCATCGGAAACGAACATGAGCCCTTCGTTGCGGGTTGAGTCGTTGTCTGCGACGTATAGATCGACTCGCTCGGCGCCGATCAACAGGGTCACGCGACGCAAAGATTCGAGCGGGTGTTCGCGACGGACTGACGGCTTTATTGGGGGCCCGGGCTTTTGCTCAGACGGTGGACTCGGCTGAGGCTGGATTGAGGGTTCGGCGTGCTGCTGCGCGCAGCCGACGAGCAAGGCGAGAAAGGCAGCGAGAATCCACTTCACGGAACTATTCTATCTCCTGATACGTCTCGCCCATTGGATGACCCCCATGTTTTTGCCGCTGCTAGCCTTTACGACCATTTCCCTTTCCTCGCCTGTAGCGCTCAATGCAGACGTCGAGGAATTGCTCGCACGAATGCGCACGATGTATTCATCGCCAACCACAGCGAGGCTTGAGGTATCTGTGCGCCAGGCTGTCGAAGGCGGGTTTGGCGAATACATCTTAAAGTTCGATTACGCGAAGTCGAACAAGGTTCGCGCAGAAGTCGTTCGCAACAATAAAGTCGAGTTCTCATCGGTCAGCGATGGGTCGAAGATCGCGATTCTCGATGCGAACGGGGCCGCGGTCGAGACGAAAGATTGGGACTTCGAAGCGATGGCTCAGGCGGTACCGGGAAATCTGGAGACACTCTCATTCTTTGACTGGAATAGGCAGCTTAGCACCGCCGAAGGTGCGAACATGCACGACAACACTTTGACCATCACGAAGGACGAGTTTTGGAATGACAAGACGTGGATGGTTCTCGAAGAGATTGCTCCAAGGTCCGGAGTGATTGTCAAGTACTTTATCGAGAAGGAGACATCCTTGATTTGGCGTACGCTTGTTCGCAGCATCGAAGGAAGCCGTCTGTTGCAAGACTGCCAGGTTTTGCGCATGGAGCGGGGAATCGAGATCGATCCTAATCGCTTTGTCGTTCCAAAATCATGAAGTCGCAGCTGACTTAACGATCTCAATCGCCAATCTCGTCAAGTCAACCAGATCTTTCTGAGACACATGTTCGTCGTGGGTGTGTATGTCCTTCATTCCGGTCCCGCACACAATTGTCGGCACACCCTTTGTGTTGAAGGCATTTGCGTCGCTTCCCCCTAGTGTCGAGCGCAATGGAAACTCAAACCCGAGTGCTTTCGCGGCGTGCAAGCCAACGCGAACGACGCGTGCGTCTTCTGCAACATGATAGCCGCCGTACGCGGTTTCATGGTTTATCTCGACTTTTGCGCCGAATTGAGTGGCCGCATCGCTGAAACACTGCTTCATGTGTGCAGTTTGGGCGTCGAGTTTTGCTTTGTCGAAACTCCGCGCTTCACAGAGCATCCTTGCTTCTGCGGGCACGACGTTTCGTCCCGTTCCTCCTTCGATGACGCCAATGTTGCTGGTCGTCTCTTCATCGATTCGCCCGACGCGCATCTTTGCGACGGCAGTCGCTGCCACTTGAATGGCATTGATGCCCTCTTCGGGATGCTTGCCGGCATGCGCGGGCCTGCCAATGACGCGAACGTCAAGTTTATCGTGGTGTCCTACGACATTTACGAATGACCCTACCGGCGGTCCAGTGTCGAAAACGTATCCAAAATCGACACCAACGCCCTGGATGTCACAAGCGAATGCGCCCTTTAGGCCGATTTCCTCCGCACAGCATAGGATTAGGTAGACATCCCCTCGGGGATCGTCCGACTCAGCGAGTGCATTCACCGCTTCGATCGCCGGTGCCATTCCGGCTTTGTCATCTGCGCCGAGAATCGTGTCGGTGTCGCTGAAGTACACGCCATCGCGCAATCCGATTCGCAGTCCAGCGGTCGGTTCTACGGTGTCAAAATGAGCTGAGAAGAAAATTGACGGTGCATCCGGGAGGGTGCCCGGCAGTTTCGCGATTACGTTGTTCGCATTGCCCCCTATCTTTCCCCCAGCGTCGTCCTCCCAAACCTCCAATCCAATTCCCGTAAGATAGTTCTTGGTCCAATCGACGCACTCACGCTCTTGCAACGCCGGAGCATCGATCAGGCAAAGGTCTTCGAACAGTTTGAATAGTCTCGTCTCGTTGATCATTTGTATTCAAATCTCCATCGGTGAACAGCGAACTCAAGCAACAGCCTCCACGAACGCATTGACGTCGGACTCAATCACGGCCAAGCTCGATCTCCAAAACTCTGGACTTCGAACATCAATCCCGAAGCCCTCGGCCAACTCGGCCGCGGACCCCATACCGGTGGATGACAGCAGGTCATCGTATCTGCCTTTGAAGTCGTCGGGGGACTCAAGATAACGGGCATACAGCCCAAGCCCAAAGAGAAGCCCGAACATGTATGGGAAGTTGTAGAATGAGAATCCGTAGTAGTGAGGCTTTGCTGCCCACATATATGGATGCAATTGCTCAGAATCGAGTCCGTCGCCATACGTATTCAGTTGCGCCTCTCTCATGATCTCGCAGAATTCCGTTGACGAGAGTTCGCGCTCAACTCTGCGCCCGAACACCGCTTTCTCAAACTCAAATCGACTTGTGATGTCAACTACTACCTGGCAGGCGCCCTGCAGCGATGCCTCTAGGATCGCGATTCGATCGCCGGGGCCGCACTCTTCGAGCGCAGCCTGTCGTGTTATTGTCTCGCAAAAAATGCTGGCAGTTTCAGCAAGCGTCATCGGTGTCGCGCGTTGCATTTTAGTGCGTCCGTTCAAGCAAAGATTGTGATACCCATGCCCGAGCTCATGGGCGAGCGTGCTCACTGCTCCGAAAGATGGCTTGAAGTTCATCATGATTCTGCTCTCGTCTTTTCGAATCCCTGAGCAAAATGCTCCATCCCGTTTACCGTCGCGCGGCTCGGCGTCGATCCATTCCTCGCGAAACGCGCGGATTGCGAAGTCTGCCATTTTGTCCGAGTAGGTGGCGAACGTTCTGAGGACCAGCTTCTTCCCTTCCTCGTAATCCCAGACCTTCGATTCGCTGCCGAGCGGGGCGAAGATGTCGTACCATGCGAGTTTTGGGATACCGAGTGCGCGCGCCTTTGCCCCAAGGTATCGGCGGAATGCCGGAAAAGCCTCCCTGGAAGCCGCCATCATTGCCTCCAAAGTTTCCAGATCAATGTTTGCCCTGAAGATCGCCTCCTCAAGCGGAGACTTCCAGCCTCTACGGCGATTTAGGGCGATAGCCTGGCCCTTTACTCCGTTGAGAGCGGACGCAATGACAAACTCGTTTCTGCTCCACGCGTCAAGCTCCGCTTCGTAAGCCTCACGGCGCACGGTACGGTCATCGGAGTAGGCTAAGTTTCGCACTGCGCTCATAGGCAGCGACTCGCCTTGGAAAGTGACAGAGAGTCTGCTTGTGAAGTTTCCATGCAGCTTGCCCCAAGCCTGTGATCCGCTCGGCGCGAGATCTGCTGCCAAGTCTTCTTCGTTGGGGGTCATCTGATGACTTGCCAAGACCTGCGCCTTCTTCAGTGCGAAGGAGTGGTTTCGCGCGACATCTGAAAGCTCGATCAATTCCTCAATGGGCAGGCAGCCGATCCACGCGTTGAGACGTGTTTCGAGTTTCCAGAAGTCAACCATTCGAGTTTGAAGTTCGCTGAGTTTCTGCTGAGCTGCGTCATGGCGGGAATCGACAGCGACCAAACAACCGAGGTACGCGAAGATTGTCTGAGCTTCATCATAGCAACCGTTGAACTCGTCTGTAATAGCCTCAAAAGTCCCCTTGACTTCGGCGGCATTTGGACGCGACTTGATTTCCCCTACGCCATGTTTATCAAAAGAGTCTCGAAGCGCATCGACGCGGCCAGAGAGAGATCCGACCGCCTCAAGAAACTCAGGCGAGTCAACACCGGGAAAGACCGAGCGCATATCCCAGCGAGGCAAAGTGGTGGCGGCTAACATGGCTCAATTCTGCATTGTCCGAAGCCCTTATCGCCCAGGAACTCACAATAGCTGAATTGCTAAAGCAGATAAAGAACATTGTTTTCCGCCAAACTTATACTCTGAAAGCTCCGTGAATTTTCTACGATCGGCACAGAACGGCCGTTCTCGTCGTCTTAGGTGTGGGCTCTCTCCCCTTACTCATCCGGAGGAAGCCCGTCAGGAGGAAACTATGAAAACTGTACTTTGTGTGGCGCTGTTCGCTTGTTCGGCATTTGCACTCTCTGGGTGCTCCGGTGATGATCCGTCACCTGAACAGGGGCCCGCTCCGGAAATCACGACCGAGCAGAAAAACAACTCGGCCGCGACCAACGCACCTTCGACAACGACGAACGACGGGCCGCAGGCAGTCGAGGCGCAGTGCGCCGACTGCATGATTAGCTTCGACAAGGCTCGCATGAAGGAGATCGAAGGCCGTTGGTACTGTGAGTCCTGCGCTGCGAAAAAAGGGTAGCGGCAACAGCCCTTTTGCCTTTTAGGAGATTGGGGCTTTGTCCTCAATCTCCGAACGTGGGCTAGTCAACGGCTATACTCCTCTTTATTCGCCTATGCCAGTTGCTCAGGTCAGCGGCCTAACGGTCACGTACGGAAAAAAGGTCGCGGTTCAAAATCTTACTTGCGACATTCCCGAAGGTTGCGTGGGGCTGCTCGGACCAAATGGTGCGGGCAAAACGACCCTCATCAAGGCCCTCCTGGGATTCGTCACACCGGTGACGGGCACGGGAAACGTGTTGGGCCACGACATCTACACTGAGCCCCTCCAAATCCGAATGAACGTCGGACTAATGCCAGAGTTAGACTGTCACATTCCGGGACTAACAGCCGTCGAGTACGTGGCCTACGCCGGCGAACTGAGTGGGATGCCTCGGTCGCACGCGATCCGGCGATCTCACGAAGTGTTGGACTACTGCGCGCTTGGCGAAGCGAGATATCGCAATCTGGAAACTTATTCGACGGGGATGAAGCAACGCGCCAAGCTGGCGCAAGCGCTCGTACATGGGCCCAAACTCCTATTCTTAGACGAACCGACAAACGGGCTTGACCCTGAGGGTCGAGACGAAATGCTCGATCTTATTCGCGACATCTCTCATGACAAGGGCGTGAACGTAATCGTCTCTTCGCATCTGCTACCTGATATTGAAAAAACTTGCGACTACGTCATCGTCATGCAAGAAGGGACTGTTCGACGACAAGAAACCGTCGCAGGGATTCGTGCGATTAGTGCGACACAGTGGGACGTCGAACTGCGGGAACCCTCCGAAGCTTTCGTCAGCGCAGTTTCGACGGAAGGGGGAAGTTTGTTGCGGTCCTTGTCCAATTTCTACCGCCTCGAAATGTCCGCAGATGAGGTTCCAGCTTCGCTGCGCATCTTCCGCTCGGCGCGTGCAGCCGGGGCGCAAGTGAGGTCGCTTCGGGCGGCGCAGCGCTCGCTCGAAGATGCGTTCTTGGAGGCAATTCAGTGAGTGCCCCGGGCGGACCGATCGCGGACCTCAGCTATCGCAATTACGACGGCCCAAAATCCGTTGACGGCTTTCGCTGGTGGTCGATCGCGAAGAACGGCATAAGGGGCGCTATGCGCAAAAAGTTCTTTTGGGTGCTCGTGGCCTTGGCGATGTTGCCGTACCTCTTCTTGATCATCCAGATGATTCTGCTTTCGACAATAACAAGCGTTAATGAGGCGGCATCAGAGAACATGCCGACCTTCGTAGAGATGCTGGCGGGAGCGTACGGCAACTCATGGTGGGTGCTGTTCGTCGCGCTGTTAGTGGGAACTGGCAGTATCGCTGCGGACAATCGCGCCAACGCTTTGCAAGTCTATCTTTCGAAACCGATCACACGCAAAGACTACTTGATTGGGAAGCTCATGTCCGTATTCGTGCCCGTTTACGCGGTGACGCTGCTTCCGATGCTGATGGCAACTTCATTCGCAGCTTTCGATCAGGGTGTTGGTGCGTTTATCAGCGAACATCCAGTCCTGTTCCCCTCAATAATCGTGGTTGCCGCGATACCGGCGATTGTGCATGCGTCTCTTCTTTGCGGGATTTCAGCGTGGAACAAGACTCCATGGGCTGTCGGTGTTAGCTACGTCGGAGTCGTCTTCTTCTGGAATATCGCATCGACGATTTTAGTGTTTGCGATAGGTCAAGACATAGGCTCCCAAGCAGCCACAACGATACGTTTCTTCAGCATCGATGGAGCGATATCCGGGCTCGGCTATCGCATCCTTGGCAATATGCCCCGGCAGGGGTTTGGGGGGGATCGCGTAGTTTTCCCTGATCCAGTTCCGCTCGCCATGCTGTTGGCAGTCGCGATCGCCATCGGCATTCTACTGTGCTATCGCCGAATCCGCGCAGTCGAGGTGGTTACGGGATGATCGAATTGCGAGGGGCATCTCGTTGGTATGGCCAGGTAATCGGCGTGAACGACGTGTCCTGCACGGTAGGTCCTGGAATCACTGCGTTGCTGGGACAGAACGGGGCCGGCAAATCGACGATGATCAAACTCATCACCGGTCAGCTGCGCGCAACTACCGGCGAGACTTCAGTCTTCGGAGAGTTGCCGTTTGCGAATCCGGGAGTGCAGAGGCGGCTCGGCTACTGCCCTGAAACAGACAGCTTCTACGAAGATATGAGCGGCAGAAGGTTTGTAACGCTAATGGCGCGCATGAGCGGCGTGCAGAAATCTGATGTGCAGCAGCGAGTCTCCGAAGCCATCGAGCGCGTCGGCATGACCGATCGAGCGGATACGAAGATAGCAGGGTACTCAAAAGGTATGCGACAGCGCATCAAGGTCGCGCAAGCGATCGTTCACGATCCCGATATCCTAGTCTTAGATGAACCGCTAAATGGCCTTGACCCTGTCGGCAGGAAGGCGATGGGCGACCTTCTGCAAGAGTATTCGGAACGCGGAAAGACAATCCTTATCAGCAGCCATATTCTTCATGAAGTGGAGCAGATGACAAACACGATTCTTCTGTTGCACCGTGGCAGGCTGCTCGCACAAGGAGACATCCGAGAGATACGTTCACTGATCGATCGGCACCCACATCGGATTCGCATCTCGATGGAGGCGGCCCGAACGTTTGGCCCCAGCCTCGTAGCGCTTCCTTCCGTAATCTCCCTCCGCTATGACCGCAGTGATTCAAACTTCGTCGAGCTGGAAACGACGGATCCCGACAATTTCTACTCAACTTTTGCAGACATGGTCATGGAGAGCTCTGCAGAAGTGTTTACACTTCACTCGCCGGACAACAACCTTGAGGCAGTCTTCAGATATCTGGTGAAAGGATGACTTTTCTGGAGCTTCTCAGTTGGACGATTTGGGACGCCACTCGGCCCAGGAAACTGGTGCTGATGGCTATTCTCGTTGCGGTTGGGCCGATTTTCGCGATACTGATCTCCCTAGCGGGAGAAGGGGGGACAGAGGCCGGTTACTCCCTGGTCGTTCAATTGGCGATCTACCAGTTTACGATGGTGCTCTTATCGATCGTGTTCGCATGCAGCGCAGTCTCCGGGGAAGTAACCGGTCGCACTATCTCGTTCTTGGTGACCAGACCTGTATCACGCGCACAGATACTCGTCGCCAAATTCGTCGGCGCATCCATCATTGTCGCAATTGCGTCTTGCGTGGCTTGTCTACTGACAGGGGTGCTGTTCGAGACGGACAATATCGGGTTTGAACGAATCCAAAAAGACCTTTACGTGCTGCCAGTCGGAGCCATCGTTTATTGCGCTGTCTTCACGTGCCTCTCTGCGCTGCTCGTTCGCCCAGTCTTGGTGGCCGTCTTTTACACGTTCGCGTTTGAGAGTTGGGTATGGGTGATCCCTGGCGACTTTCCAAAGCTCTCGCTAATGACCTACTTGCGCGCTTTGGGGGATCACTCTCCGCCCGACGCCGGCGCTCCAGCGGGCATTGTCGATGTTCTCGCGCAACTGAGTCCTACCATGATCTCGAAGGATCAGGCCTGGACGACCTTGGCGCTGGTTGCGGTGGTCGCCATCGCCCTTGGCGTCATTGCCTTTAGTCGGGGCGAATACGTGCCTAAAGAAGAGGCCGCCTAGCTCGACGCGATTCGCAGGAGATCGGCAGCTTCCGGGTAATCCGGGTGCTTCCCGAGCAGTACTTGAAGCGAATCCGCGGCTTCTTGCCTGCGGTTGGCTGCAATCAAGGCTCGGCTCCTATGAAACTCAGCATCCGTGTAATCGGGGTTGATTTCAAGAGCAGATTCAAATTCTCGCACCGCATCCTGCGCCCTGCCCATCCCGAGTAGCGCGAGACCGTACTTGCAGCGGAGGTCCGCAAAGCTCGGAGTAATCGCTAAAGCCTTGAGATATGCCGAGGCGGCCAGGTCGAACTTGCCATTTCCTAGAAGAGAGTCGCCCGCTTCAACGTGCCGTTTCGACTCTTCTAAAGAGTCATTCGAAATTGACTCCAGCATGCCGATCGCCAGCTCCCGGTCCCCGTTAGCAAGGATGATCAGCGCTGATCGGTACCGCTCGGAGTCCAAGCTCTGGTCCGATTCCGCGGCAGCTTCGATTCGCTCAATGCCCTCTGCTTCGCGACCGAGTTCGATCAGCAGGATGCCTTCCATGAGTATCGCGCTTCCGTAGCGGGGGTTGATGTTGAGCGCGCGCTTCACGCACAGCGCGGCATCGTCGATACGCCCAAGCTTCCTTAGCGCGACGCCCAGCGAGTAGTGGAGGTCAGCGTAGTTGGGATGTCGCTGCAGCGCTGTCTCTAGGTGGCCAATCGCACGCTCGTAGCTGCCCGCCTTGAGCGCAGAGTGCCCGAGATTCGCGTAGCATTCGCTCAGATAGAAGCCTGCAAGCCGGCGTGTTGCCGGGTCTTCGGTTGTGCCGAGACACTCCTCGAAAGGGGCTATCGCGTCCGCGAACCGACCTTCGTCGAACGCCGTAATCCCGCGGTCATATGCTTTGTTTTTCGTAAAACCGAACCACTCAAAGAGTGCCATGGGCAAAGTATTCCTATGGCTGTTATCGGCAGTTCAGGAAAAAAAGAAAGGGGAGCGCCGAAGCCGCACGACGCTCCCTGTGTTCCATCCGGGTTGATAAAAGGCGGATCCGACCCGACAGGGCGGGTCAGCTATCAGGGGTAGAGACGCGAACAGCGCGAAGAAAGCCGCGCAAAAAAACTAAATCTCGATCAGCTTTCCGTCGAAGCCAGTGTCTATCTCGTGCGGCTCGAAATAGTCCACGAGCTCCGCGTGAGTCGCGAGCCCGGTGTGGCTATGCTGCGTCGTGGTGATGGGAGTCCCAGGAGGTGCGCAGCCCATCTCTCGCAATCGAGACACAACGGCCAACGCTTCGCTGGCGGAAAGGTGCCCCCAATACTCGGTCGGATTAAAGCCGTCGGTGGCCTCAAGCACGATCGCGTCGAAACGCCAGCCCTCCAAGAACTGCCAAGTCTCCTCTTGCCAGACGCCTGTGTCAGTCCCGTACAGCAGCGTTTTGTCTTTCTTAATGATTAGGTTGAGACTGTCTTCGTCGAGTTTGTGATAGGCGCGAATCGGCGTGATCTCGTACTCCCCGACCGCAGTCGTCTCGAAACTCCTGAGGAGCTGCTTTTCGATTGCGATGCCCTCTGGAAAGGCACGGTCGATGCCATCAAGGATCGCCTGATTCCCAAGAATCACCGGGGTTGGCGTCCCTTCAGGGACGAAGGGATGATGCATGTACTGCAGTTCTCGAGGCGCGAAGTGGTCGTCGTGCGAATGGGTGAATGCGATGTACCGCCAATCCGACACACGGAGACCGTACTTCTGGCACTGGGCGTAGGTGTCCGCACCAAAGTCCAGGCGAAGGATCTCGTCCACGACGGCCGCGGAGCGCATGCGAACGTCCTTCCCGCCGAACTGCCTCGCGAAGTCGGAGACCCGGGAGTTTCCAAAGAAGGAAGGGATCCCGTCTGCCGCTCCGGTTCCTGTAAGAAGAATCTTCACTTTGCATCAAAGTCAGACATCGACCAAAACACAAGGCCGCTTAAAAGCTTTGGGTAATAGTAGGTCGATTTCTGAGGCATCTTCTCGCCACCTTCGGCGATTCGGCGCATGTCGTCGACGGACGGAGGATTCGTGATAACTGCGAACTTGTCGCTGGATTGCTGGACCATGGAGACGGCTTGATCGGCGTCTCGGGTGTAAGAAATCGATTCGAGCCCCTTGACACCGAGCGCTCTCTCAAGAATTAGGTCGTGAAGAATCGTAACATCAAGCAGTTTCAGCAACTCGCTTCCGTCACGCTCGATCCAGCGCAAGGCATCCGCTGGCCTATCGAGCGTTAGCAGAAGGCCCGTATCGCCAGGCAACACCAGTCCGAACGCTCTCTTGTCTGGCGCAGCAAGCGCCCTGACCTGGCCGGGCAACTCACCGTTAGAAACCAGGCGAACATTGAAAAATGGCTGCAATCTCGTTGTAGCGTCGTTCTTGTTCGTTGGATAACCGCTAACGACCCTGTGCGTGGGCAACAGCGCGAGACCAGGATCTCGCATGCTCGAGAGCCCAATCAAAATGAAGTCCTCAGCGATCACGCCGCTCGCTTCTCCGGTCGCCTCGCGAAAGGCGCGAGCGGTCTCATAGCGGTGGTGCCCATCGGCAATCCAAATCTTTTCGTCGTGCACTGCCGCAGCGATACGGCTGTTCGCCACTTCCTTATTGCACATCGACAGTTCGTGCCGGACGTCGTCTTCCCCTATAAAGTCTGCAACGGGCATCCACTCAGCCATTTCGATGGCGCTGTCAACCGCGCCAGCGTCGTCACGATACAGACCATAGATGCACTCAAGGTGAGACCTTGTGGCTTCGAGAACGCGCAAACGATCTTCTTTGTGCTTCGGGAATGTTTGCTCATGAGGGAGCACCACCCCGCTCTCATAAGGTTCCGTTTTTAGCAGAGTGAGGAAGCACGTGCGCGTGCGGTCACGGCTCTCGACAGGATCGAGGAAAGTTTGGCGGTACCTGTAAAACGCTGCGAGCTCGTCGACGGCTACTACCCCCGCCCTGCGCCATTCAGCGAGTCGACTCGCGCTGCGCCCATACTTTACAAACTTGCTTCTGTCGTCGGGGAGTTGTTCCGGCAGGGTCACCCAAACAGTGTTGTGCTGGGTCTTGCTGGCCAGCCGGTCTCGCTCCTCCGGCGAGATTACGTCGTATGGGGGAGCGACCAAGTCCACCAGGGGTCCGGCCTCCGGGGTGAATCGCTGAGCAAGGAAGGGTCGAATCGTCGCCATTTCGGTCGTGACTATAACCCAAAGAGTGGTCAGAGGCGCGATACGTTCCGAACGGTCGCGCTAAACTCACCGAAGTGGACCTAAAGCCCTACCTCGACGAACGCCAGCCGCGCGTGGAGGCGCAACTCGACCAACTGCTGCCGCTTGAAACCGTACCACCGTGCAGGCTTCACAGCGCGATGAGATACTCTGCGCTCGCAGGGGGAAAACGATTCCGGCCGATTCTCTGCTTGGCCTCAGCCGAAGCCTGTGGCGTGTCAGACAATTCAGTTTTGGAAGCTGCGTGCGCGATCGAGATGGTTCACTGCTTCTCTCTCATACATGATGACTTGCCTGCACTCGATGACGATGCGCTTCGTCGCGGTAAGCCAACGTGTCACGTAGCATTTGGTGAAGCAACCGCGATCCTCGCGGGAGACGCGTTGTTTTCTCTCGCATTTGAGGTTCTTAGCTCGCTCAACGTGCCAGACGGAGCGAAATCGAGGGCGATTGCCGCACTAGCGAAGGCATCGGGGACCAACGGCATGGTCGGCGGGCAGATCGTCGATATTGAATCACACGGCGTCGACGCCGATATGCGTACAGTAGAGTGGATACACACACGAAAGACCGGCGCACTGATTGCGGCTTCGTGCGAGATTGGGGCGATCCTAGGCGGCGGTGCAGACGACGCTATCGAGCAGTGCAAACGAGCAGGTGAAAACATTGGACTCGCCTTCCAGATAACGGACGATGTACTTGACGAAACGTCCAGTTCTGACGCTCTAGGAAAGACCGCTGGCAAAGATCGAAGCTCGATGAAAGCCACTTATCCCGCGGTTCTGGGGGTGGAAAGGTCATTACAGATTGCTCGGCAGGCAGCGTTTGAAGCCGAGGGCATCGCAGCGGGACTTGGCGATCAAGCGATCGGATTGCGGTTGCTCGCGCAGTACGCCGTCAATCGAAGCAACTAGATTGCTTCAATGTTGTCGACTCGAACGACCAGCACCGTGGTGTTATCGCTCCCGCCGTCCATGAGTGCCGAATTGACTAGTCGCCAGACTGCCGCGCTTGGAGCAGAGTCAAGCGTTACGCGTATCTCGTCGTCTTTGACGTGGTTTGTCAATCCATCGGAGCAAAGCAGGAACACATCCCGTTCCCGGAGGTCCCACTCCTGCACATCGGCGATGAGATTATCATCGACGCCGACGGCGCGAGTTAGGATGTGAGCGTACGGAGATCGCTCCGCTTCCTCTCGCGACATCGTTCCTTGGCGCACTTGTTCATCGACGAAAGTGTGGTCGTCGCTGAGTTGATCAAGCTCACCATCGCGCAAGCGGTAGATACGCGAGTCCCCTACTTGGACGATTATCGCGCGATCGGCCCAGAGGATCAGGGCGCTCAGTGTCGTTCCCATGCCAGATCTTCCAGGAATCTGCCTCCCGATGTCGAGGACGTATCGGTTGGCAGCTGCAACGGCTGCACTCGCGGCATCCTGCGGCGAAGATGCCGTGTGATTGAGGTAGACATCGATAAATGTCTTCGCTGTCAACTCGCTCGCGATCTGTCCGGCGGCGTGCCCTCCCATTCCATCGCAAACGACGAAGACTTGTCCGCGAGACGCTAGAGTGGGTTCATCCTCCGGGATGTAATACTCGAACTTGTCTTCGTTGTTCTCCCGGACACGACCGAGGTCGGTCTTGCACGCCACCGAGACGTGAACCTTGTGCGTCAGAGGCATTGCCGCTACCTGCAGTTCTTCTTTTGTAAACTCAGCGGTCGTCTCTTCCATGTTACTCGTGGAGCCTCACTTTGAATCTCAGTTGTCCGATCGCGACATCATCATCTTGCGTAATCCGTGTGCGCTGGTTTGGAGGCAGAGGCGCGCCGTTGAGGTTAGTGCCATTCGTGCTGCCAACGTCTGTGAAGAAAACGCCTTCTTCAGCCACTTCAATCTTGGCGTGCGAACCCGAAACATAGGGATCAGAAATGACAATGTCATTGCCCGACGTTCTGCCTAACAAATTTACGCCTAGCTTTAGCGGATACTCCTCTCCCTCTCCAACCAAAAATGCCGCGGACCTCTCAAGAGCGGGCGGAGCATCCATCGCTTGCGTTTTTCTGCCTCCTGCCAATTGCGTCGCTTGCGATTCTCCCGGGAAGCTCATCACAACTTCAAGTCCACCGAACGATAGCTTGTCGCCTTCCACAAGTTGCCTCGGTTCGTTCTGCGCAAGCTGCTCGCCATTAACGAACGTTCCGTTCGTACTTCCAAGATCGGTCAGGGTGATCGTGCCGTTTTGGAGAGTCGCTTGAGCGTGCTTGCGACTGACTCGAGAGTCAGTCAGGAGAACGTCGCCTTCGCGTCCTATCAGATTTGTGCCAGGTCTCAGGAAGTGCTCGCGCCCACCATCATCGACGAAACAAGGTGGTCGAACCGCAGGCGCACCGAATACATCGTCGGGGAGCGCGCTGCTGAGGACAAGCCCGCACTCGACGCAATAGACGACACCGGGTGGGTTGGAAGATTTACAGACCGGGCACTGGACAGGCTGAATCGTTTGTGTCGCGTTGATGCTGGGCGCCGAGGTTATTGCCTGCGTCCTGTTGAGATCCTCAGTCAACATTTGGGTCTTATTCGGGTCACTCATCTTCTGCTTTACCTCAGTATCGAACCGCTACGCTATAGAAATCGGCTGCCCAGTTTTGGCGCTTTCATACCCAGCGATTGCAACCTTGCTTGCGGCGATTCCGTCCTCAACGGAGATCGGCGCTTTCCCGGCACGTATCCCGGTGATGAAATCCTCAATGAGGAGTTCGTCGAGACCTGAGCCGTACCCAGCCAGCCAGTGGCGGTCAGTGTAGACGTCGAACGCCTGTGCAAACAGGTCGAGCTCGATCACGCCCTTGTCGCCAACGACATTCATCTTAACGTCACCCCAAGTTTTGTAGCCTTTGGGACGCGACCACGACGCATCAAGCGACGCAAACACGCCGTTTTCGAACTTGATATGGAGCATGGCGGTGTCATCCCAATCTCGGCTGTACATATTGTTCCCCGTCTGGGCATAGACCTCCGTCGGCTCCGAGTGAAGCAGTGCTCGAAGGAGGTCAGCGACGTGAACAGTGTGATCCATCATCGCTCCGCCACCTGACTTGTCTTCCTCAATAAACCATCCGAAAGGGCACATTCCATGGTTTGTCGAGCAAATCGCTTTGACCTCGCCAATGTCGCCGCTTGTTACTCGCGCAGCGAGGCGCCCAAACGCCGGGCTGTAACGGCATGGAAATGCGGTCATCGCCACAATGCCCGAAGCCTCTACCGCCTTTCGGACTCGCTCCGCCTCATCCTTCGTTGTGACAAGGGGCTTTTCACAAAGAACGTGCGTTCCTGCTTTCGCTGCCCATTCGATCATTTCGGCATGCCTCTTGTTTTCGCTGCAAATGACGACAGCGTCCGAATCCGCCAACAAGGCGCTTGGATCGGGGTATGTCTTGGTTTTGAACCGATCAGCAAAGGCAGTAGCCCGAGTTGGGTCATCGTCCCAAATGCCGCTGATAACCGTGTCTTGTCTCGCGGCCAGAGCAGGCGCGTAGCCGTACGCGTGCATATGGGCAACAGAAAGAAAGCCTATCCTCATCTCAGTTATCGACAATATTCTCTTTGACCGCTTTCATTGCGGCGGCGGTTCGGCTGTTGACTTGAAGTTTCTTCAGAATGTTCGAAACGTGATTCTTTACGGTCTTCTCGGCGAGGAAGAGTTTTGCTGCGATGTCTTTGTTTTGCAAGCCCCCAACAATGAGTTCAAGTATCTCCAGCTCGCGCTCGGTGAGATCGTAGAGATGCTCGCTTGGCAGATCCTCGTCCGAATCGAGCTTTCTGAAGTCGGCCAACACCTTCGCGGCCACCCTGGGCGTCATGATCGACTCACCTTCCCGCGCGCGGCGGATAGCATTTATGATGTCGTTCGCGTTGCTCGTTTTCAACAGATAACCCATCGCCCCTGCGCGAATAGCGTCGAAAATCTTCTCGCCTTCTTCGTGTGCCGTCAATACGACGCAAACGCAATCGACCTTCTTCTTAGCAAGCCGGCGGATAGCCTCAATCCCATCCATAGTTGGCATCTCAATGTCGGTCAAAAGAACGTCGGCATCCTCGCTGATGCACAATTCGAGCGCTTCGGAGCCGTCTTTCGCGGTTCCGACAAGCTCAATGTCGGGACTATGACTTAGGATCTTTGTCAGCGCCTTCCTATAGATTTCTTCGTCGTCTGCAACAACAATGCGAGTGGTCTCCGGCATACCGGGGATTATAGCGGAGGATCCCACAATCCGAAGTTGGAGGCGATTTGCCGCTCGGTGAGCCGCACCGGATCAAGGCTTCTGCCCGATTCCCGGATGCGAGAGATCATGGCTTCCGCCTCAATCTCCTTGCCCACCTGCTTGTATCCCCAGGCAAGCGTCGCACCCAGCATTGGATCGTCAGAACGTCTCATGGCCTCAGTGAGCCAGGTGTAGAGGTCCTCGAACAGACCCGCGAGGATGAGAAACTCGGCCACTTCGCGAAACGGCTGCGGGTCGTCGCCCCAGGAATCAAGGAGCTTTTCTCCGCCCTCGTGGCTTCGCAAGAAGGCGTCCGCCTTGAGCAGGGGCTCGTGTGGGGCGAGGTAGTGGGCATTGACGAGCGCGTCGGGGTCATCTTCTCCCATCTTCCAAATGCAGACATGCTTGACCCACCACGCGATCGGATTCGCTGAGTTGTGGACGAGAGATTCGTTTGCAAACGTCGCCGCGTCGGCCCAGCGTTGTTCATTCATTCTCGCAAGTGCGAGTTGAAGATAAGCCCACGGAGCAAACCGAGGGTCGAGAGCAATCTTGGGCATAGCGTCTTGATGACGGGGATCCATGTGGGGAAGACGATCACCGTGATCGTCTAAAAAGTGCGGGACGTCGCCAACACTCAATTCGTCATTCCGGTGATTTTCAGTCCTAGGCCCCGACTCCACCCAACCATCGGCAGGATGTTCGTCAATGTTGTGATTGACGTAGATATCCGCTCCCGATGCATCCAAAACTCTTAACGCAACGGGGTTTGACGATAGTTTCTCGTATGCGACTCGCACTGGAGTCTGGGGAGAAAGGTTTGTTACTGCTTCTATTGGAGAACCATCACTTAACATGAGAACGACTCGCGCTTGTTCGATTGGTTTACTCGATTCGATGCAGAGCGAGTCGGCAAGTCTCGATATCACGATTTGGTCGTTCCCGAACGCGGCTCCTTCACCCACCTGCCTTGGCACAAGCACGCCTCGAAAGCGCATCGTTTGATAAGGGAAAACACGTAAATGGGCCTCCCTGAACAAGTGAATTGCCGAGAGAGGATCCGAGTATGCATAGAGGCGGGGTTGATCAACCGGATCGCTTGTAAGCCCAATTGAGAACCGTTTCGCCGCTTCCCTTCGATTGAACACCGTGAGAACAAGTGACACTAAGCACGAATCGTCCGCCAAGCCTACTTGCAGGGACCAGCTAATCCCTTCGGCTGACTCGATCCCGGATACGATAATGGCTGCTCCACCATCCTCCTGCATCGACAACGATGCCGCAAACGCCCGCGCGACAGGCTTGCCGTTCACCCTCACGCCGAAGTCAGACAAAAGAGATTCCGAGTTGCTGCGCTTGTCAAAAATTGAAGTCAGACGACCGGAAGCTCTCTCGACGTGGACTCGCAGCCACGCATTCTCAACGATCAGCGTCCCATTGTGCTCGTAGGCGGAAGCGGCCATGGCGGGCATTATGCTCGGCCTCGGTAGAATGGCAGGGTGACCCCCGGGGTAAAGCGATTGCTGTTTCGAGTGATAAAGTGGGTGATCGTCCCAGTTTCCCTGCTATTGATGGGATACTTGATCGTTGGCCCCATCGTGCTCCCATCAATCGCCGGGAGGTACCTCCCGACACCGACACTCGACGACTCGCCACTCCCAGGAACACCACCCGAGTCGGGATCCCAATGAAAATTCTTGTGTTAGAAAGAAATCTCATGTGGTCTTCGCGGCTCGCGAGATCTCTTCGCGCAGCCGGATTTGATCCAGAAACCGCCGGCACCATTCCAGACCAAACCAACGCACTGATGGCGATCATAAACTTGGGGGAGCGAACCGAGGCAGAAATACAGACGTTGAAGAACAAAGGAATGAAGATTCTTGCGCACGCTGGCCACAAAGAGAAAGACCTGCTGACGCTTGGGGAGCAGGCCGGGTGCGACCGAATTGCGACAAACAGCGAAATGGCCAACAAACTGCCGCAAATCGTCAAGGAGATGCTGGGTGAAGGATAGCTTCGATCGCACCATAGACTACTTGCGAGTCAGCGTGACCGACCGCTGCAATTTTCGCTGCATCTATTGCATGCCAGAGGACGGATACCCCGTTTCGCCAAAGGAAGAGTTGCTGACTTTCGAGGAGATTGCTCGACTTGTTCACGTTGCGGCGGATCTCGGGATGACTAAGATTCGACTCACGGGCGGAGAGCCGCTTGTGCGTAAAGATCTTCCTTCGCTGATTCAGAGCATTCGCGAGCACCCGGGAATCACCGATTTGTCGTGTACGACCAACGCTCATCTGCTTTCCGAAAAGGCAGATGAGTTGAAGTCTGCTGGACTCGACCGCGTGAACATAAGCCTCGATACACTGCGTGAAGATCGTTTTGTCGAAATCGCGCGCCGGGGATCGCTAACGAAAGTTATCGACGGAATTCACGCGGCGAAGCGAGTCGGATTGAGCCCCGTAAAGATCAATTGTGTATTGATGAAAGGCGTCAACGACGATGAAGTGGTGGACTTTGCGCGGTGGACGCTTACTGAAGAAGTTCACGTGAGGTTTATCGAAGTAATGCCCATCCGGTGGAATCTGGACGAAACAGACCCGATGAGTGCGATGGACGAGCTCTCGGGCGACCGCAAGCTGTTTCGACTCCGGATTCAAGAGGATACAAACATGCTGAGCGATGCCCAGATGAGGCGCATGATAGTCCCGTTCACGGTAGCGAAGGAACGCATTCAGAGCGAACTGGGCCCGCTAGAACCATTTGAAATCCCAACCAATGGCCCTGCGCACACGTATCAACTGCCGAGGGCGAAGGGCACTGTCGGTTTCATTAGCCAGATCAGCTGGGACCTGTGCGAGCGGTGCAACCGACTGCGGCTGACAGCCGATGGCCAACTTAGGCCGTGCTTGATGTCGGACGGCGAAGTCGATCTACGGACACCTTTGCGAAATGGCGCGACCGATAACGAACTCCGAGAAGTGTTCGCGCACGTAATCTTGAACAAACCGGAACGTCACTACCTTGCAGAAGGCCAAAAGGTGGTTGGGCGAGGCATGAGTCAGATTGGTGGTTGATATGTCAAAAAGAATCGCAGTTGGAATTGCTGGGACACGAGGCGAGAGCATGATCCTCGAAGGGATTCTGACTTCAATGCAGATCCCTGCTACTACCGAACTTGGCAATGTCATGTCCGAATTCGCAGACGTTGCGCAGGGATGGATCTATGTGGACGAAGAAGGCCTGAACCGCGACACGATTCCTTTGATCGAGAAAACACTCGGGAACATTGCCGACCCAGAAGGTATGAATCGGTACCGGGATGTCGCGCCAATTGAAAACGTGGTCGTTGCAAGCGCTGATGTCATCGTAGCCCGTTACGGCGATGCAGACGATGCCAGGACGATGGCGTCGCTGCTAACTGGCAAAGGGGTCTCTATTCGCATAGAGGAATCGAGCGAAGGTGGCTACGACTTGATAACACCCTCAGGCGCCTTAACGCGACCGCTGCTCGAGGATCTGCGCGAGTACATCGGCAAGACCTTCGAGGCGTCCGCGTTTGACTACGTGGATTAGAGATCGTCCGGGCCAGGGCTTCTGGCGAAGAAAGCGAAGTCCGTGTCCTCAAACTCAGTCAGTCCCTCAGCGTCCGCGAGGCCACGCAAATGCCCCCGGTGATAAGTGCCGTGGTTTAGAACGTGATGAACGACATCTCTGAGGGAAATCGCATACTCGATTCCGTCGCCGCGGGTGTATCGCAAGGTCCCGCCCAGATCGCAAGTTGCCAGGAACTGCTTCCACTCGGCGGCGCTGTTTGCGAAGCCTTCATCCAGAGAAATGTGGTCATACGTGTCGACCTGAACGTCTGGGTCTTGCTGCTGCAGCAACCTTTCTAACCAGGCCCTTTGAGCCATCAGGATGTGGCGAAGAATCTCCACTGCACGCTCTTGATCCTTCAAACTAGATACAGTTTTTATCCACCTTCGGTTTGCCCATCTATCGTAATCAAACAGTTTTTGTATTTGGGATTGATCAGAGCTCATCTATTTCACTTCCTGATTGATGCACCATTCGAACAGCGTCTTCCACTCTGTTCGTTGCATTTCTACGAGCTCATTCGGGTTCGACGCAGAGTCCCTTTCCACACGTCGTAGAAAGTCCACTGAATCATACCAACGCATTGCCGGGTGTCCCTCGCGCTTTCTCAGCCAGTAGCCCGAATTCCAGAAGTCCCTTTCCCGACGATGCATAATCGCGTGCCAGTAAGCTCCCGTCGCTTCGTTAATCGACTGGCTGATTTCATGACTGCGATGCAAGTCGTCCACGTACAGCCAGATCCCAGCAGCCACTGCAGGCGAAACGTCCGCCGTGACTTCGAGGGCGAGTTCTACTCCTTTGCCATTGGGCTTCGCCGGGCAAAGTTCCGGCATTGAGGCGTCGAAAGGAATCGCGTCAAAGAGCCTCTTCATTCGCCCAGCCTTCGCGATTTTCGCCACGCCCTCGGAGACGTACCCGTTCGCTTTCTGAATGCTCTGCAAAAAGCTGCTTGCGACTCGAACCCTGCCTCCAGCGCGATACGCCAGATCGGTTCGTTTGTGCGCTCGAGCCTCTCCCCGGCGAGCTGTAGGCGAATTCTCGAGAGGTAGCCGTGGGGCGATTCGTTATAAGTTTTCTTGAAAAGCCTTAGCAAATGAAACTGAGAGAGCCCCGCTGAGCTCGCGAGCGTCACCAAGGAATGCTTCCCTTCTGGCGAGGCATCCATGGCATGGCGGGCGACCATGAGCGAAGCAAGGAGCTCCGCTCGGGTCCGCCATTTCACGGCGGGAACGCGGGTTGCAGCAAGCGCATAAGGGCAAGGGCCAGGCATCGGTGCTGATTATGGAATACGTTCGTTCATAATCGACACATGAGCCTGAAGATCGCCGATCCCGACGTTTCTGCGCACCGCAACAATAATCTCGCGCAAGCAGATCCCGACGTCGCGTTTATCATTCGTAAAGAGGAGACGCGCCAGGAGCAAAACCTTGAACTGATTGCAAGCGAGAACATTACAAGCAAAGCGGTTAGAGAGGCGGTGAGCAGTGTGATGACCGACAAGTACGCCGAAGGATATCCTGGCAAGCGGTATTACGGCGGGTGCGAACACATGGACGAAATTGAGACGCTTGCACAGGAACGAGCCAAGGCGCTTTACGGTGCGAGTTGGGCAAATGTTCAGCCTCATAGCGGAGCAACCGCAAACATGGCTGTCTACTTCTCGTTTCTCGATCCAGGTGACAAGCTGATGGCGATGAACCTGTCACACGGGGGACACCTAACACATGGCAGTCCAGTTAACTTCACGGGCAAGATGTATGAAATCATTCCCTACGGTGTGCGCGAAGATGACGAGCGAATTGACTACGACGAAGTTGATCGACTTGCAAGCGAACACAAACCAAAAATGATCGTGTGCGGAGCAACGTCATATCCCCGGCAGATCGACTACGCGCGCTTTCGTGCCGCGGCGGATTCGGTCGGCGCCTTGCTCATGTGCGACATCGCGCACCCAAGCGGTCTCATCGCGGCCGAGGAGTTCCCGAATCCGCTCCCCCATTGCCATGTGGTAACCAGTACGACCCACAAGACGCTGCGCGGCCCCCGGGGCGGGATGATCCTGGCGCAAGATGAAGAACTTGGCAAAAAGATAGACAAAACCGTGTTCCCAGGAATACAGGGCGGACCGCTGATGCATCAGATCGCAGGCAAGGCGGTCTGCTTTCATGAGGCGGCGCAGCCCGAGTTCAAGAAGTACCAGCGTCGCGTTCGAGAGAATGCAGATGCGCTCTCTTCAGCGTTGGTGACCGAGGGCTTTCGTGTCGTCAGCGGAGGAACGGACTGCCACCTGATCCTGGTCGATTTGCGACCATTCGAGCTCACGGGGAAGGTTGCGGAAAAGGTCCTCGACGACGTTGGAGTAACAACCAACAAGAACACGATTCCATTCGATCCTGAAAAGCCATTTATCGCAAGCGGATTGCGATTGGGAACTCCTGCCGTCACAACGCGCGGCATGAAAGTGGAACAGATGTCAGTTATCGCCTCCTTGATCGCCCGTGCCCTGCGTGCTCCTGATGACGAAGCGATGCTGCAAGGTGTAAGAAAGGAAGTCCGAGAATTGACGGCGGAGTTTCCTGTTCATGAAATCTGATTCCAAAGGAATCCTCTCTTGATACCTCGGTAGCAAAAACAGATTTGAGCGGGCAGTGTCGCGTTCTGCCCGCCCTTCGATCAAGATGGCGCGACCGCACAGGTCGCGATGAAGCTGCTCAAAGCAGTTTCCGCTGCGTCGGTTACCAACTCGTTCTGATCGTGTAGGTGATCACCTTTTCTTCGTCCGGCCGCAGAGTGATGAGATACTCAAAAGTGTTCGAGTCGGTCTTTCGGCTCGCTTCAGATTCTCGGATGATCTGCCAATCGGCCCACCCGTGCTCTACGACTCGAACAGTTTCGGGCTCGCGTTTTCGATTGCGAACTTTGACTTCGAAGTCCTCTTCAGTTACTGAGCCGGAGATGCGCCGGAAGCTCAGTCTTCGATGTTCACCAACGACGTCGAAAGAATCTCCAATCCAAAGTCGAACCCTTTCCTCGCGAGGTGTATGGTCGATCTGATCCTCGCCCAACATTTGAACTTGACCATCGGAGTCGCGCTTATAGACTCGAATCTTGCCCTTCGGAAGCGGCATCCCCATACGATTCTGCAGGGAGTTGTGCACTTCCACTATTACGTTCACCTTAACTTTGCTGTCGGTCGCCCAACCCTCGCCGGGTCGATAGTTCACGCCTGAACCACGCCAGATGTTTCGCATCGCCTCCATGACCAAGTCCTTCTTGACTAAGACGTTGCTCGCGCTCAGCAGCGCTATCTGCTTCGTCTCCTTTTGCCGCACTGTAGCGGGACGCTGGAGCGTGTAAAGGTGGTATTCAAACAGACTCTGTTCGACGAACTGATCCGCGGACCGTGCCATCTGCGCTGCGCCGCCACCTCCTGCTCCGCCCATCATCCGTGGCGGCGCGATCCTCCGAACGTCGCCAGCGATAAGCTTGAGCTTCGCGTTGTTGTACGTCGCACCGGACTGGTTGTTAATCGTTACCCAACCGTTCAGGTCAGCCCTCGTGTCATCCGGATTCAGAACGAGGATGTAGTCGGCCGACCAGCTGATGTTGTTCGTAAGGTAGGCGATCTCGACGTTCGCATTACCTGCTCGGTCGGCTTGAAGATCCCACATCAAAGTTGGCTTGCTGATAAGGCCTTCTGGAATCTCCATGACTTCCACTGTGCCTACGGGGTCAAGCAGGATGCGACCGTCGTTTGTGCGCACGACCATGCCAGAGTAAGTCTGAAAGCTGCCTTGCCCAGAACTGACGACCTGTCCCGGCGCGCTGAGCAGTTCGCCTTCGACGATGGACATTTGCCCCGTATCAAGCGTCCGAATGATGCGGACGCGCTTGCCTATCGACTTCGATAGAATTGTGAACGGCGACATGAGGTCGTACTGGTAGTTCTGCTCCAAAATGACGATGGGAACGCCCGCCGTCAGATTCCGAAACGTTACGCTGGTCGGGTCTATGTACTGCGCGACGTCTTCAACGCGAATCTCTTGTCTTCCCGACCTCAGGTCCAACGATCTAACTTCCTTCACCAGGGCGAAGTTGGCGTTGTAGACCGTGATTTCAACGGATTGGGGGGCGGTCGCTATGGCGATCGCGCCTGCTGCAAGTGCAAACATTGTAAGCCTCCTGACTGACTATCTCACCGAGTAAGACGCACGAAGGTGCGGCCAGGTATCGGCTAATACTCGGTCAGCGCAGGGTCAACTTCCCGGGCCCAGGCGTTTATTCCTCCGGCTACGTTCCAGACGCTTTCGAAGCCCCGCTGCAGCAGTATCCCCGCGATCTGGTTGCTGCGTTTTCCAGACCTGCAGATCACAAAAACGTCTCGCTTCGGATCGATCTCTTCTATCCGAAACGCCACTTGCGACATAGGAATATGCAGCGCGCCGTCGATGCGAGAGATCTCAAGCTCATGGGGTTCGCGAACGTCTAGCAAGATCGCTCCGCTATCAGAATTCAAACTGGTGCGAACTTCTTGAACCGATGCTTGCGGGACCGTCATTTGTTGTGTTGATGATAGCCCGCAGAAGCTTTCATAGTCAATCAATTTTGTGACTGTCGGGTTCTCTCCGCAGAGATTGCATGAAGGAGACCTCGACACCGAATAAGAATTGAACTCCATCGCAAGCGCGTCAAACGTTAGCAGCTTACCGACAAGGAGATCGCCCAAACTCAATGCGATTTTGATCGCCTCTGCCGCTTGGATGCAGCCGACGATTCCGGGAAGAACTCCGAACACGCCAGCTTCGGCGCAGGAAGGAACTTCGCCTGGTGGAGGAGGATCTGGATAAAGACATCGGTAGCATGGCCCGATTCGCGCATCGAAAACGGAGACTTGACCTTCGAACCGGAAAATCGCTCCGTGAACATTTGGCTTCCTCAACAGCGCGCACGCATCGTTAACGAGGTAGCGCGTTGGAAAGTTGTCGGTTCCGTCGACCACGACGTCGAACGGTTTGATGATGTCCATCGCGTTTGACGACGACAACTTTTTGTCGAAGGTTTCAATTCGGACGTCTGGATTCTGATCGCGAAGCTTCTCCGCGGCGCTTTCGACCTTGCGCTTGCCAACGTCGCTATCGAAGTGAAGAATCTGCCGATGAAGATTGCTCCGGTCGACGACATCAAAGTCAACGATGCCAATACGGCCGAATCCAGCTGCGGCGAGATAGTAGGCCGCAGGAGAGCCCAAACCGCCCGCACCGACCAGCAGGACCGATGCGTCCTTCAGCCGTTCCTGCCCCGACCGGCCGACTTCGGGCATGATCATGTGCCGCGCATAGCGCAGCATCTCGCGATCCGTAAGTTCTGCCAAACCGTGACGATTATGAAACCGAAGTTCCCTGTCGTGCTTGCAAGCGCCTCCCCGAGGAGGGTCGAGCTGCTCAAGGTGCTGATTGAGGATTTCGAAGTTCTGCCGGCGGACATTGACGAAGCAATTGACGAGTCTTCCGAGGAGAGCCCGCTGGATATTGCAGCCGTGATCGCGCGGAAGAAGGTGCTCGCGGTAAAACCCTTGCGGAA
The DNA here is from genome assembly GCA_041744215.1 of Fimbriimonadales bacterium. GTDB lineage: Bacteria > Armatimonadota > Fimbriimonadia > Fimbriimonadales > ATM1 > JAHCHL01. The sequence continues at coordinate 179,026 of JBGTLG010000039.1, forward strand.
GAATGCGCTGATTATCGGCGCCGATACGATTGTCGTCGACGACGGACAGATTCACGGCAAGCCAAAGGACGAGAAAGAGGCGAGAGCGATGTTGAGGAAACTTTCCAACAGGACACATGAGGTGATTACCTGTATCTGTGTCAGCTGTGGAGGCAGCGAGGAGGCTGTAAGCGAAGTCACGCGGGTTACGTTCCGCGACATCGCAGCGCGGGAGATAGAAGAGTACGTTTTAAGCGGCGAGCCGATGGACAAGGCCGGGGCGTATGCGATCCAGGGCGGAGCGGCAAAGTTCGTTGTCGAAGTCGATGGCGATTACGACAACGTCGTCGGCTTGCCGGTCGAGGCGTTGCGGACTTGCCTGATCCGCAAGGGATGGGCGGAGGAGTGACCGCCGCCAGGATCTTCAGCTACGGGAGCTGAAAGTTCTCGATCCGCGATTTGACGTCATTTATGAAGTTCGCTGCACCGACGCCATTGATGACGCGATGATCGAACGTGAGCGACAGCACAACCATGCGAACGAAATCGTAGCCACCCATCTTGGCGACGGGGTGCCAATATGCTTCGCCCAAGAACAGCGTCGCGACTGACGGTGACACGACCACGGGGACCGCATTGCGCAACCCGAATGCGCTCATGTTCGTGATCGAGAGCGTCGTCGCTTCCGTGGCTTGATCTTTGCCGTTGCGCGCCAGGTCGATTTGTTGTCTCGTCGCGTTTGCGAAGTCCATCCAAGACAGCGAGTCCGCATTCGGCACGACGGCGGTGACTAAGTCGTCGCCGGGCAATGCAACGGCGATGCCGAGGTTCGCTCCGCGATAGGTTCGCAGAACGCCATCGGACGGCATCGTGCTACGGAACTTCGGGTGCTCGCGCATTGCTTGCGCGACGCACCACGCCATCATCGTGAACGCGCTCGGCTGGAACGGGCTGCCGGAGTTCTTCACCTTCTCGCGCACTGCTTCGATGGCGTCCCATCGACATTCGACCATGATCGTTCCCGGAACGCAAAGCTGCGAGCCGCGGGCGAGGCGGTAGGCGAGCGTTTTTTGTCGCGAAGCGAGCGCGATCTCGTCGTACTCCGCGGTGGAATTCAGCAGCACCGGAGCGGACGGTGCGGCCTTTGTCGAGCCCGCCAGATAGGCGTCGACGTCTTCCGGCATCAGCTTGCCGCCCTTGGCAGGGATCGAGGCCGCGACCTCCAGCAGACCCTTTTCCTTAAGATAGCGCCGCGTGCGAGGCGGGATCTCGCGGTTGCGCGGCGGGCCCTTCGGTTCGGCCGCGACGACGGCGGCCACCGCCGGCGC
>JBGTLG010000040.1:0-67903 GCA_041744215.1 Fimbriimonadales bacterium
TGGCCATACGGTGAGGTATCAGCTGAGTCTGGTACCACCACGTCCATGAAGTTCGTCGGCACATTGGGCTACTATTCGGACTCCGTTGGCCGAACCTACGTACGGGCTCGACACTACCAGCCTCAATACGGTCGCTGGATGACGGCTGATCCACTTTGGCCCTCAGAACAGGCATTTACTTACGCGGGAGCGAATCCAGTGACTTTCGTTGACCCAAGCGGTGCTCAGCCGGTTCGAGGTCAGGGGATCGGAGAACTTCGCCTCATATCTGAACGGAATGAGACTTGCGGCATTTACCTGTGCAGGAAGTATGGCCTTCACTGCTTGGGCATTGAGATTCTCACGCACGTTTTCTTCTGCGTGGAGGGCTTCCCCCACGGAAAGGGATGCAGCGGAGGGTTGTACTCGGCGGAGGGAGTTTTCGGTGGCCGGGGCCAGATCGGTGACGATGGTAAAACAGGCTGCGCCTCTTTGCGTAGCGACGAGGGCGTGAAGACTCGATGCACGCTGATCTCCAGCGACTGCCATCTAGCAAATCACATATGTGACTGTATTGAGGAGTTCAAAAAAGCCCCTCCGATATACTGTATCGGTATACAAGACTGCACGCACTTTCCAAGAATGACGCTCAACTGCGCTTGCGATAAACTGATTGATCATAAGGAGCGGTTTGGGTGCCATTTGAAGTTTGGCCTAGGGAAAAATTAGTGATCGAGTGCCAATGACAAAACGCCGGGAAGGGAAGTAGGTATGTGGAAGGTTTTATTGGGACTTGTACTACTGTTCGTGCTGGTTGTCGGAGGCCATCATCTGTACCGCAAGAAGGGCCTTAGTGAAGGCCGAGCACTTGTAGTCGCTGTCTATGCAGCCAGCGTTAAGGGAGAAACGCTCGGGAGTGATCAAGTGGTCCCAGAATGCCAGGCCCAATTGGATGAGATCGCAAGCAAGTTCGGCACCGTAGAGCGCTACACGGTAGAAGGAACCTACGGGGATTGGCTTGGCCTTTCCGGTCTAATAGTGATGCGTGTGCAGCGGTCTGGCAGTGTTGAGTTAGAGCGGGTGAGTTTTGGGAACGGCAGGATATGGTCGGCCAGGCGTGAGGAGCCTGAATTGTAGATGCAGGCCCGCCATTCCTGGAGGCGAGACTCGCCGCCATAGAGACTTCCTTTGGCCAAAACCGGCAGTTTTGCCAGCACACCTTTGGCCAAGTTTCGCTATACTACACGGAGACGTTCCTACTTGGGAGGCAGATTGGCATGTTGCCGGGCTGGGCTAGACCTCCGACTAACGGGAGCGGGAGGAAAACGAGAATGATCTTCGCTAGTCGCAATCGTACCGTTGTCTTGGCTCTATCAGCCGTCATTCTCGCAGGCACCGCCAACGCGGCTCTGACGGTCGTGCCCAACCAGTTTACGGGAGTTGAGGGTAACAGTTCATCATCGAGTCTCTTCCAGGCCGGGGCGGCCAGCGTCCAGGTCTATTACTCTGAAGCATTTATCACCGCGGCGGGCATCGTCTCGGGCGACGTTATCACTGGCGTTGCATATCGGCGCAATGGGGGCGGCTCGCCTGGCCCCGCCGGCGACACCACTATGCTCAACTACAACATTTTCATGAGCCAGTCCTTCGCGACGCCAGCGGAGATGACCACGACGTTCGCCAATAACGTGGTCGGCGTGCAAACGCAGGTGCGTTCAGGTTCGCAAACATTTGCCGCCAATAGTATGCCGGGTGGCAGCACGCCAAACGCCTTCGGCCCTGTGGTCGATTTCGACATGGGCTACACATACTTGGGCGGCTCGATGCTGATCGAGATTCGGCGCAGCGCGCGGACCGGCGACACAACTGGTTTCAACACGGACGTCGACAATACGGCCGCATCGCAGGTTGGAGCTCGCTGGCTGTTCAATACAGGCTCTGACAGCGCGACGACGGGCACACTATCGAGCAGCGCGCAGATCTTTCAGCTTCAGTACACGCCAGTACCGGAGCCTGCGACTATCACAGCGTTCGTGCTCGGCGGGCTTGCCTTGCTGGGCAGGAGACGACGCTCGAAGTCGTGATCTTCCTGCTATCTGGCCTGAGCTGAGGGTCTCGGTGATGAGGCACATCATCGCGTTGCGCGAGGCGGCACGTGCGGTGCTATCCTCGCGGCATGGAACGGATGCATGAGTTGATCGAGGCCTGGGATGAGGCGCACTGGGAGTTTACGCTTGCTTTTGAGGGTCTTTCGGACGAGGACCTTTGGAGGCGGGCGCATCCGGCGTTGCTGAGTATCGGCGAGTTAGCGGGGCATGTCGCTTACTGGCAGGCGGTGTGGACGCAGGGAGGTGGCGAGGACCATCCCGATCCGGTTTCGCTCCCGATCAAGAGCCCGCTGATCGACCATGCGTACCGCTATTACTCGACGTCGGTTGATTCCCCTGCTTCGGCGGCATTGAGCGTGGCGGAAGTTTTGGGGGAGCTGAAGCGCATTCATGTTGCAGCGAAGGAGGCGCTGGTGGGGAGGAGTTTCGCGGATCCGTTTCCCGGCCAGTGGGGCACGTGGGGCAAGCTCGTCCGGTATCAGGTTTTCCACGTGGCATATCATTGCGGTCAAGCGTATTCGGTGCGGCACCTGATGGGCCACGAGACGACGGATAACTGAGGGCGGGTGATAACGCCTTCAGTTGGGAACGTCGCGACCGTTGGGTCTATGTTCGGGGCCGCCTTCTCGCTAATCGCTTCGCCATACGCGCATAGATTATGAATGTTGAATTGGATGCCGCTCTCGCTCGGTGGGGGCGGCGTTTTCACTTGAGTTTGCACTGGGGTGCGCGTGTAGCAGGGATGTTAGGTGCCTGATCTCGCTGCTATCGCGCCAACCTCGATCGGTGCCAAGAGATACTGGTGTACGTTTTGCATACTGGCGGAGCCTTCTCCGACTGCGGCTGCGAGACGCTTGCCTGAGCCGTGGCGCGAGTCTCCGACGCAAAAAACACCTGGCAAGCTCGTTTCATATTGATAGGGCGGTCGGTCGTATGGCCAGGGTGCCTTCAACTCGAGCAAGCGCGGCCCGGTGACGACGAATCCGCGCTGGTCGAGGAATAGTTGGTCGGCAACCCAGTCAGTCGGCGGAACCGCGCCGATGAGCGCGAACAGGAATGGCGCATCGACGGTCTGTGTCTCACCTGTTTTTCGGTTTAGCAACACAAGTCTTTCGAGGCTATGTTCTCCTTCTGCGCCGACGACCTCGGTGTTGAGCATGACGTTTACGTTCTTTGCGCGGTTTACTTGCTGCACGAGGTAGTCGGACATATACTTGTCCAAGTTCTCGCTGCGCACGAGCAGGGTCACGCTCTTCGCGCGCTTTGCGAGGTGGGTGGTCGCTTGTCCAGCGGAGTTGCCGCCGCCCGCGACGAAGACGTCAAGCCCTTCGACGATCCGGTTGTCGCCAATCGCTGTGTATTCAATGCCGTGTCCGAAGAACCGTTCTACCTCTGGGTTCTCGTAACGTCGGTACGCTGCGCCTGTTGCAAGGATGACGACGCGCGCTATGACGGTCGTTCCATCTGACAGAGTGAGCATTCTCTTGTCGCCTTTAGGTTCCAGTTTGTCTGCGCGGCGCGCGAACATGAACTTCGCGCCGAAGAGCCAGGCTTGCTCGTATGCCCGGTTCGCAAGTTCTGCGCCGCTCAGGCCGCTCGGAAACCCGAGGTAGTTGCGAATCAGCGAGCTTGTTCCAGCTTGCCCTCCGACCGCTTCGCACTCAATGACGATTGTGCGGAAACCCTCTGACGCGGCATAGACAGCAGCGGCGAGTCCTCCCGGCCCCGCACCGACAATCGCCACATCGCACTCGATCTCTCCACCTTCGACGTCGCTCGCACCGAGTGCGTCCCAAAGCTGTTCGCTGGTAGGGTCTTCGAGTGAGTGCCCGTCGAGCAGGATGACGACTGGGAGTTTCGATCCGTCGACGCCCGCTTTAGCAAGGAGTTCTTCGCCCTCCTTCGAGTCTGCGGGATAGAAGCCGTGTGGGATCCCATTCTTCTCAAACTGCTGGCGAATCTCTGTAGTTCGTGCAGAGGGATGTTCGCCGACGAGCCGAACGAGTTCGAGTCGAGGGCCGTGCGCGCGGGTCCAGTTGGCGAGGAACTCGCCGATGACCGGATAGAGGTGAACTTCTGCTGGCGCCCAGGGCTTGCGGATATAGTTGTCGAGCCGTTCGGTGGCGCACCCCCGCAACACCTCGACGCTGGCGTCTCGATCTCCCCAGTTGACGAGGAGCGCGCGTTGGGCGCCAGGGTGCATGGCGCCAGCCTTCATCAGGAATTCGAGACCGGTGGTTCCGGGCATCCACTGGTCTGCGATCATGAGCGCGACTGGTTCGCCTTCTTTTTTCATCGTTTCGAGATCGGCGAGGGCGGTTTCGGGTGAGAAGTGCGACGCAACGCGGTAGTCGCCGCCGTAGCGTCTGGCGAGCGCGCTGATCATCGCTGAGAGGGGCTCAGGTTCGTCGTCGACAACGAGGATGACGGGTCGCGTGACCATAGAGCTTAGAATATTAGCCGATGGCCAACGAACTTCGCGTTCGATTGGGCGTCCTTATCTGTGATGTTTGTGTGCGTGGCTTTGTTGGGAATAGTCGTTTCGGGGCACGGTTATGGCGAAATCGAGTTGGTCCGAGATCAATGGGGTGTGCCCAACGTGTTCGCGGCGACGGACGAGGGCGCGATGTATGGGCTCGGCTACGCGTGTGCGGAGGATCGGGGTGTTCAGATGCATCTGAAGCTTCGCATCATGCAAGGGAGGCTTGCGGAAACCGTCGGCGATCTTCCTGGCACACGCCAGCCACACGAAGGGCCGATTTGGAGCGATAAGAAAAATCGAACGCTCGGGTGGGTGCGTGCGGCGAAGGATGTTGTTGAACGACTCGATCCGACCACTCAGCGACTCCTGCAAGCGTACAGCGATGGCGTCAACGCTTTTTATCGTGAGAATGGCGATTCGCTGCACGAGTTCTACGAGCGAATTGGCATTGCGCCAGAAGAGTGGAAGCCTGAGCATTGTGTGCTTGCGTGGTGGCATTTGGGACAGTTCTTCGCAGGAGACGGCACACGCAAGCTAATCCAATATCGGGGCGATCGGACGATGACCGACGAGGCGCGGAGCATGATGCCGCGGATGGTCGTCGACGATGGCGCAGCAGTCGTGCAGCGGTCAGATGTGAGCGATGACTGGGTTGCGCGTGTCGATGAGTTCTTGCGAAAGCATGGACTTGATTCGGGCGCGTCGGGACTGCTAGGAGGAGAGGTCGCGCCGAAGTTCAGTCATGCGTGGGTCGTCGGCAATCCTCGGAGCACGGATGGCTCCGCCACGTTGGTGAGCGACCCGCAGACTCCTGTTACTTATCCTTCGCTGCTGTATGAATTCTACGCGAAAGGGAAGACCATTCATGGCCGTGGCGTAGGCGTTCCAGGATGCCCGTCGCTTCTGATTGGATTCACACCTCACGTCGCGTGGGGATTGACCGCTCTGGGCGCAGATCAAACAGAACTATTCTTGCTAAGAACTAGAGGCAACGAGTACGAATTGGATGGCGAGTGGCGACAGATGGAGGTATCGCGCGAGACCATTCAGGTGAAAGGTGGCAGATCGATCGAGTACGTGGTGCGTCGCACGTCGTTTGGCCCTGTGTTCACGGAGTTTTGTTTTGCTGCGCCGGGCGATCCAGAAGTTGCCCTCAAGCGTGTTCCGCTTGTTTGGTCGGGAGGTGAGGCGGTCCAGGCTTCTTTGGAAATGATGACAGCGACGACGCGCAGTGAGTTCTTGTCTTCTATAGGGAAATGGAACTTCCCGAGCGCGAACATCGTGTTCGGATTCAAGAACGGTGACATTGGATATTGGACGGTGTTCGCAAACCCCGTTCGATCAGCGAAGGCGAAAGGCGCAGCCGCCGTGCCTGGTCACCGATCCGAATACGATTGGCAAGGGTTCGTGCCTTTTGATTTGCTACCGCATGTATTGAACCCGCGAGGAGGAACTCTGTACTCGGGCAATCATCGCCCCATCGCTTCGTTCTACAAGATTCCGATCGGCAACTCTACCGGCGCGCCCGGGCACTCTGCGCGGTCATGGCGACTGTCGGAGCTGCTTGATGGGGAGGGCATGCTATCGCCCGACGCGGTATTGCAGATTCACTACGACGCGGTGAACCCTGCGAGAAGGGAGATCGCACGAATAGGTTTGTTGATTCGGGAGCGTATGCCTTCTGCGCTGTCGCCGGCATCGTTGCGGTTACTGGCGGAACTCGAAGTTTGGTTAAAAGACGGAGCGTCGATGGACTTGCGCAAACCCGGCGCGCAAGCAGCGATGCGGATCAACACGCAGTTCCGCCCGATGGGTACGTCGCTCGCGGCAGAGTACGGGGGTGGCGAGTCTGGACTTAGTCTCTTCCTTCGAACGGCGTTGCGCCGGCTTGAACGGGATCCGGAGTCACTACTCAAGCAGGACGAATTGCGCGTCATCGATTTGGCGCTGGCAGGCGGTGGCGGCCGGGAGGCACCACCACAAAGTCAGCGTGATGCTTATCAGTTGTTTGAAACTACTTTTGCATTCGGCACGTCCGCTCAGAATCAGCGCCAAGCGCCGCCACCGCAGCGGGGTCAAGCAGCAGAACGGGAATTCATGGGCGCGTTCCAAGGCTTGGATGGCCTCCCCTCCCTGGATGTTCGACTGAACGTTCCAGTACCACCGTTATACGTGACCGATGGTGCGACGATTCACTCCCAGCGGCAGCAGTCGTACACCCAGTGGGTGCCACTCGCGGATCCAGATCGCGCTCTCGCACTTCTGCCTCCTGGCAACGTCGAGAGCCCGCGGTCCGCATACCGGACGTCTGCACTTGACGACTGGGCTGCCGGCCGGCTACGACCCGCGCCGCTCTCCAAGAGTGCGGTCGAGAAGTACGCTGTATCGCGGCGCAAGCTCTGATCAGTTGCGTTGGCGCAGTTCGACGGCGCATAATCGTCTTCGTGAGGATGAAGTTGATCGCCCCCGCCTGTTTTCTTTTCGTGTTTTCGGCCACCTTCGCGCAACGCGTCGAGGTCGACGGCATTACTTTTGCGGAGAAGGACCCGCGGCCCTGGCTTCCGGTTAGGGAAGTCGCTGCGCACCTAAACTGGTCGGTCGGCTGGGATTCCACTGCTGAGACTGTGCTCCTGAAGGGTCAGCCTGCCGACATGAAAAAGGTCCGCTGGCTGATCGACAGCACGACGGCGATACCGATCGAGGAACTGAAACACTTTGGCGCGGCGGTTGGCTGGGACCCCGACACCCAGACTGCCGTTGTCCATGATCAGGGAGTTGAGCTTGTGGTACGGGTGGGATCGAAGCGCGCCGAAATCAACATCGCCGATCAGAGGCTTCGAGCTTGGCAGGGAGAGCGCCTCGTATTGGAGGTAAACGTGAGCACTGGGCGCAGCGGCCACAGGACTCCCACCGGCGACTTTGCTGCCGTTCGGAAGGCCAGGATGCACTACTCAAGCCTATACAATAACTCGCCGATGCCCTGGTCGATCCAGATCCGGGGACACATCTTTATTCACGGCTACCACAGCGTTCCGAGCTACCCTGCGAGCCACGGCTGCATTCGAGTTCCTGTGAAAGGCCGGAACCCCGCGAAGTGGTTTTGGGATTGGGTGGACATCGGAACGCCCATCAGCGTCGTCTATAAGTCAGCCGAGTCCAACTAAGGGCTGCCTCCGAGCCCGCCGGTATACTCGGCCGTACCCCTATGAGTCTTGCCCGCGCGACACTTAGCCTGAGCAGATTCTTCGACGATCTATCCGTTGGAGGAGCTGGACGCAAGGCCATTCTGACGTCGCTCGTCCTGGCGGCGGGCTTGCTCGTCATCGGAAGTGGCCTACTGCTCACTTTCGGCGTGACTGGGGCACCACTCATGGGCTCCATTGCCCTGATGCTGACGCTCGTCACGGTTACGTTGATGGTGATCAGGCCGGAATGGCTCTTCATCATGGCGATCGTGCTGGGCCACACGATCATGTATGGGCGTGCTCCCCATCAGGCTGGCATGCGAGTCTACGACTCGGTTGGCCCCGGAGACTTGCTCTTCTTTCTCGCGTTCGTTGGGGCGTTAATCCACTGGGGCGGTCAGAAGGACAAGCCGACGATCCGTTGGTCTGTCATCGCCTTACCGATCCTTCTCTTCGTGTACACCGCCGCCTATATGCTGGTCGCGTTCTTCATTTGGCAGCGCCAGGACATTGCGCTGTCGCAAGCCGTAGGCTGGCTTTACTTTACACTGGTGATCCCTGCTTACTTCGGGCTTAGCACGGGCCGCGTCTGGAAGTTGCTCGTTCTCACGTTGGCGGTCTCGTTGCTCGCTGGTGCTGTGCTTTCCTTTATGATTGAGGCTGGCGTCCGGAGCGACCTGATCGGTCGGTTGGGCTACGGTGGATTGGGAGCCCGCTCATTTGGAGATTTGACGGTCAGAACGAATCAGTTAGGCATGGGTGTTGGTGGGACTCTGTTCTTTATCGTGCTGGCGGGGTTCGCTCAGAAACCGTTTTGGAAATACACATCGTTGGTAGCGGGGCTAGCTTCGGCGTCCATTCTGTTCTTTGACAGAGGCCGTGCGACATACGGCGCGATAGCGATATCAATCATCTTGCTGGTGATCTTTATTCCTCAGATTCCTCGGCTCCGATTCCTGTTACGCACTGTCACAGCGCTCATCATCGTGGTTCTCGCCATCTTTGCGATCGGTGGTGAGTTGGAGCGCAAGTTTACCAACGCGTTCGAGAAGTCTGGAGAGGCGATTCGGCTGACTTCCCGGCAGGCGATCAATACCGACCCGGGGCTCGTCTATCGAATGCACCGACTGAAGCAGGCACAAGTCATTTTCGAAGCCAACCCACTCTTTGGCGGAGGGCCGGGGACGCAGTTTGGCACGACACTTGATTGGCAGACGATGGAAAACGTACCGATATCTTCCATCGACAACTCGTGGATGTTTCCGCTCGCGGTTGGCGGTTTGGTGGGGATGGGGTTGATTTTGGGATGCTACGCCGCATTCTTGATCGCGTGCCTTGGGGCGATTGGTCGACTAAGAAATCCGCTCCACCGATGCATCGCCGCGGTTCCGATTTGCCAGATGGTCTGGCTATTCATCTGCAGTCCAGTCAACTGGTGGATGGTTGACCGGTACCACATCGCCGTACTCAGCATCTTCGTAGGTGTCGCGCTCGCGCTCGTCTATCATGAGAAGGTGCACGGTTCGGACGTACCGTTCATCGACCTATAGATCCTGATGCCGCGCGCAATTCACCGTCTCACCCGTCTCGCCTGTCGCCTCGTGCCTCCGCTCCGGCGGTGGGATCGGTTTGTTGCTGGGATTAAGACACACTTCCCAGCGATCGACGAGGAAATTGAAGTCCGGCTCGATACAGAGAATCGGATGATGATCAACTTGGTCGACTATGTCAGTTATCACATCTATATGCGGGGTTACTACGAGCCTGATACTGTGAAGGTGTTGAAGTCTATGCTGAGACCAGGCATGACGTTCGTCGACATTGGCGCGCACTTTGGGCAATACACGCTTGTCGCGTCTGCTGCGCTCGGCAAGGATGGGGTTGTGCATGCCTTCGAGCCTGGCGTGGAACAGCTAAGATATCTTCGACACAACATCTTGATCAACAATCGTGAAAATGTGCGTGTGAACTCTGTTGCGTTAGGCAGCGAGTCAGGGACGATTGAGTTCGTCGTCGCGCCAAAAGCTAATCTGGGTGGATCGCACATCGCAGCGGAAGGCGAGGACTCGATTCGAGTCCCCGTCGAGCGGCTTGACGATTACTGCGAGCGAGAGAATGTAAAGCGAATCGACGTATTGAAAATCGATGTCGAGGGCGCAGAAAAGTTTGTTTTTGAGGGAGGTCGGCGCGTGTTTGTCGAGTCACCGCCGAGTGTGGTTTTCTACGAGTGCATCGATTCGTTATGTCAGCGTTTTGGGTATCCGGCGACTGCGATTCATGACTTTCTTAGAAGCATGGGCTACCGGATTATGAAGTCCACTCGGCACGGCCTTCAGAAGGTTGAAATGCCACCGCCACAGGAGGTGCAGGACTTTGTCGCCGTCCGAGACTAAAGCGCCGTCTCTCCCCGTTCTCCTGTGCGGATGCGCACAGCGTCGAGGATATCAGTGACAAAAATCTTGCCATCGCCGATTTCGCCCGTTTGTGCGGCGTCAAGTATCGCTTCAATTGCCGTTTCGAGTTGGTCGTCTCTTACGACGACCTCGATTCGAGCCTTGGGGAGCAGATTGATCGAATATGTGCTGCCCCGATACAGCTCGGTTCGCCCCTGCTGCCTGCCGTGTCCGCGCACCGTTTCAGTCGTCAGGCCGACAATACCTACTTCCTCAAGCCGGGCTTTTATCTCCTCGATTTTGTTTACGCGAACTATTGCATCAATCTTCTTCATGGTTTTTTGGAGCCGAACACCGTCAGGAAGCGTACCCAATCGGGGCGACACCTCAAGGAAGTAACAGTTGGCAGAACGTTACCGGCCAGACATATCTATCATTGTTCCTGCGTACAACGAGGAAGGAACGCTGTCCGAAGTCCTTGTTCGCGTTCTCGCGTTGCCGGTAAGCAAAGAAGTGATCGTTGTTGACGATTTCTCCACGGATGCCACGCCCGACATTGCCAGGAAGTTTGGCGACTCGATCGTGTACTTGCGACAAGAACGAAATCAAGGCAAGGGTGCAGCAATCAGGTCGGGCCTAGCGGTCGCAACGGGTGAAGTCACGATCATCCAGGACGCGGATCTCGAATACCTCCCTGAGCAGATCCCAGATCTTGTGAGGCCCATCATAGAGGGCAAAGAAGACGTAGTCTATGGAACTCGTTTTAGCAATGGCATGCATCCGAAGATGGCCCTGCCTAACAAGATTGTGAACAAACTACTGGTATGGACAGTTGCCCTGCTGTTTTGGAGGAGGATTACCGACGAGGCTACATGCTACAAAGCTGTTCGCACCTCTGTCTTGAGGGAGATGAATCTGGTTTGCAAGCGATTCGAGTTTTGCCCAGAGGTAACTGCAAAAGCGATCCGAATGGGAAAGCGGATCGCTGAAGTTCCGATAAGTTACGAGCCTCGCGGCAAGAGCGCGGGAAAGAAGATTCGGTGGACGGATGGCGTTGAGGCGTTTTGGACGCTTTTTGTGCACCGTTTCTCCCGATTCTAACTGTTCTCGATGATTGCGATTATATCTGAGGCGTCTTCACTAAACGGAAGTGAGAGCTTTTGCATCCCGTGCTTGGTAGGAAGAAACAGCGAGTAGCCGCGATCTACGAGGCTCTTGTGCACACCAAACTCTCCTTCGGAGTGACGGTGAACGTTCTCATAAACGATCGATGTGGGCGGAGCGTCATTCAAAATCGTCGACGCGCCTTTGAAAATGCTCTCCTCTGCGCCTTCCGCATCAATCTTGAGAACGTCGATCCGATCAATCCCGTTGTCCACAACGAACTGATCCAGCGTCGTCGCGGGAACATCGCCAGCTGCATCAACTGAGATTTGAGAAATAACAGCCCGCTCTGGCGGCTCTTCGGAGAACGAGACGCGTCCGCACTTGTCGCAAACTGCGTTGTCGCTGATCGTCACCTGAGAGAGGCGGTTCCGCTGAACGTTATCAATCAAGTAACTTCGTTGGTGGCTCGCAGGCTCAAACGCAAACACTCTCCCAGATGCGCCGACTATTGGAGCGGCGGCAAGGGTGAACTGGCCAAAGTGTGCGCCAACATCTACAAATGTCATCCCAGCCTTTAGGTGCGCAGTGACCTCTCGTATGAGTTCCGCCTGATACCATCCCTTCATCCAGATGGTGAATCCCACGATATCCGGGAGGTGCACTCGCATTTCGAGTCCGTTCGGCAAGTTGGTAACAGCATCTTCGGCTCGAGGAAACCACCGCTTGTAGAGCATGCCAGCGAGCCGCCCACTGCGCAACGGAGGCACGGCGCGCATCATTGCGCGAGCGGAACTGTGAACAAATCGTGGCATCTCCCTCCACCTCTCGGGGTTTACCCCCCGAGCCCATTATTGCAGATTGGCCAGCCGGTAGAATCGTCACGAACATGGATCCACTCCGCGTCCTGATTGCAGACGATGACCCGATCATCCGGCTGGACTTGAAGCAGATGCTTCAGAATCTGGGGTACGAGGTCGTTGGGGAGGCAGGTGATGGAGAGCAGGCGGTGAATCTTGCGCGGGCACTCATGCCCGACATCTGCGTGCTCGACGTGAAGATGCCGATCATGGACGGTATCGTGGCACTGTCTCAGATCGTTGAGGGAGAGATTTCGCCGGGGATACTCCTCACTGCGTATTCGGACCGAGACCTCATCGAACGGGCGCGTGATGCCGGAGCGTTCGCGTATCTGGTGAAGCCATTCAAGCCGAACGACTTGCCCCCGGCCATCGAAGTGGCGGTGGCGCGCTTCGCGCAGGTGAGGACCCTTAAGATTGAGGTCGCAGATGCAAAGGAACGACTGGAGGCAAGAAAAGTAATCGAAAGAGCAAAGCGGTTGCTAATGGAGGGCCAAGCTCTCTCCGAGACTGAGGCATACCGGCGCATCCAGCAGAAAAGCATGAATCTGCGAATGACGATGCGAGAAGTAGCTGAAGCGATCCTCGTTGCTGAGTCGGATTAGGCTGAGTAGCCTTTCGTAGCGGTAAGCAGGCAGTCACCCAGATCTTTGTCGAGTGACGACTCTTCAGGAAGTAACACCCTATACGTGTTATCGTAGCGCAAGGTGTTGTCAGCATGATGCTCCAGATAGTGTGCGTATAGATTCCCGAGTGACTCACTCAATTGGCTGCTCGTCACTTCGCTCAGCTTGCCAGTGCTCGACCACTCCCGGCGAGCTCTTCCACAGCTTTCGAGCGCACGTTTCGGAGTCTCGAACATACAAAACGTTTGCAAGCCTGATTCCAAGCCTCCAATGTATTGCATAAACGCCCAATGCCGTTTCTTGACCAGAAGCGGAAACGCGCTGCGAATGCCGCTTTCGTAGGCGCGGGCAACGTTTCCCATCTCGGCGCTGGTCTTAGCGATGATTCCTTCAACTTTCGCTCTGCTCAAGTCGTCAACGGCTACGCCATCGAGCGATCGGTATAGTCCATCCGCAGCGCTCGACCTCAACTCATTGTTGCCGACGGCGCTGGCAAATCTCCAAGTGTCAATGTAGTTTTGGCTGAGTACCCAGAAGTCGTGTCCTCGAATCTGACCCCTAATCGCAGCGCGCGCACGGCCAGCTTTTCGAAAATCGCCAGCCAGGGCCGCAGCCGAAACAAGACCGATGGATCCCATAACATAGCGCTCGTCGTCGCCGTGCTTTCCAGCGACCTTTCGCGCCCTTGCAAAGAACCTCGATGCTAGTTCGTACTCTCTTGCGCGCCGCATCGCTATTCCGCCATATTGGAGCCATATCGAATTCTCGCGAGCCAAATGCGGGCTCTGTAATCGCTTCGAGACCATCGACGTTGCTCGCGCGAATTGCCAGGCATTTGCTGATTCGGCGAGTAGGTCGATGGCTAGCGGGTCGATCCTCAGCAACGTTTGGATGTCCGCCGATGCGGCCATTCGTTCGACCCTCTCTACCGCGAGTGAGAGCAGGATTTCGAGTTCGCTGGAGCGAAGTTGAGTGGACTCGCTCGCCCGAGCGACACCACTCACAGCCGCAAGCGGGTCTACTGGCCCTTCCGGGTCAGTCATATCGGGCGCGTTCACAGCCATTGCTCACATTTTACGCAGATTCCGCATAAATTCGGAAGTGGGCGTCAGACGAGATGATGCTCGCAGGCGTGCAGAGGCACATAACGCCAGAGTTTATGCCGCCCACGCCCTCGCAGACATTTGGGCTGTCGATCGGGTCTTTCTTGCTCCAGCTAAAAACTTCGTATGTGACAGCAATTCCAGTTGGGAGAGCGGGCACAACTCCATTTGGATCGTGCGCAGCGATGAAGGCGACGGGATCGCCGATCAGCGATTCAAGGTCACCAGCGGCCATGTCGAGGTGGATGTGGGTCACCCCGCCAATGTTCATAGATTCAAAGTCAGCCATAAAGTAATCTATTCGACAAGACGAGGCTATCTCCTTCATTGAGTTTGCAGAACTAGGTGCGTGCGGAGTCGCCTAGAAACTCATGCCCATGGCCTCGCGAGCCAGAACGGGGTAAACAGACGGCATGAGACAGAAGGCGGCGAAGCGGAATGACGGCGTCAACGCCCTACTCTTCTTTGGTCTCGCGTTAGCCATGTCCTGGGCGGCCTGGATCCTCGCGGTTGGAATTGATGCGGCTACAGGAGAAGCGGCCGGCGACGTTCTGATTGCGATCGGCAGTATGGGTCCCGCTCTCGCCGCAATAATCGTTCTCTTCTGGCGGGGCGATAAGAAGCTGCGCCACGACTACTGGAGGAGGCTGATCGATAACCGCGTGATCGGCGGCCGATGGTATCTGGTCATGCTCCTCTTGCCTGGCGTCATTGTCTTCTCTGCGATCCTCGTTTCGCTCGCTCTGGGTGGCTCCACAGATCAGCTGCAGCTCGTGCCAGAGCTTCGCGGCGGGGTCGTTGCGTTCCTGCCATTTGCCGCATACGTGTTCTTCGTCGGGCCGCTGCCACAGGAACTCGGCTGGAGAGGATTTGGGCTACACGCACTGCTCCACAAGTACAACGGGTTGGTGGCAAGTTTGGTGTTGGCCGCATTCTGGGCCACGTGGCATGTACCGCTATTCTTTATCGGGGACTATCCTCTCGCGGTCATCGCGGAGGAGCCGGTACGCTTGTCAATCTACTTCGCAAAGTTTATTCCTCTGAGCATCCTGTACACGTGGATCTTTATAGGAACTTCGCATCGAACGCTCTCTGCGATTCTGTTTCACTTTTCGATTAGCTTCTTTGGGATGATCGTTGAGATTGATCCAGTAACCGAATCGATCATCCTCGTCGGTTATGTCTTGGCTGCGGGACTTGTGTTGTTTCGGAAGGGGCCTTCGGTCGGGGAAGAGAAACTATTGAGATAGCCGGATCGCCTCAACTCCGAGAGCCTCGCAGGCCGCTTCGAGTTCGCCTATCCAGTCACCGAAGATGGCGTGAATGTGGTTCGACGCATAGAGTTTCGAGAGGTCTTCGCGCGGGCAATCGAACACTGCCCAGGCGTGCGGCCATTCCGGCGTGGTCTGGGCGGAGAGCTTTCGATCGACCTCTTCTCCAAAACGAACAAAGCTGCCGGTGAAAAGGTGCATCCGATACTGACCACTCTTGCGCGTCACGCGTGCAAATGTAACCTTATCTGCAGGCTCACTGAAGAACTCGACAGACGCGCCGCCGTTCGGAAAGTACATCGGATTGCTCGGATGGAGCCGAACTTCTCCCCAGTTCTCGCGGAAGTCGTCGCTTCGGTGACTAAACCACGGTGCATGCTGACCGCTGTTTACAAGATCGTACACTCCGTCTCCCGCGAACGATCCTCCGGCTTCCGCAATGTCCGCGGCGGTGAAGTAGTGGCGGAGGTCAGCAAAAAGCGCGGGTGTCCCAGACAGCAGGTGCATGATTTGCATTGTGAGGGCGCCGTTGCTGTCGCATTCTGTAGCGCAGACAATCGGCTTCTTGTTCTCATCTTCCCAGTCTGCTGTGTCGTTCAACAGAGCTTCAGGTACGTCCATCGTGATCCCGTCCTTCCACTCTGTGTAGTCTAGTTGGCCGGTGAGGCCGAGGAAGTCGATTCCTTCTGCTTTGCAGTAGTCCTTGCACGCGAGATAGAAGCGAACTTGCTTGGCGAGGTGGCCGCTGATATCATCAGTCAATCGATCATCGTTCCAAAGGATTTCTTTGCAATGCGACTTCAGCCATTCGAGTCCTGCGAGTACGCGTTCGTCGGAGATTTCATCGCACAGCCAAGCGAGCGTCAACTGGCTGCGATGAAACACGTGCACACCAAACTGCGACATCCACTGGCTCGGGTCAATATGTCCCGTGTACATCCCCATGCTCGGCCCGTCGAACTCGCCATAGCGCATCCCGCCAAGCCGATCTGCAACGTCGAATCCCTTTTCGCGCTTGCTGAGAGCGTTAGACGATAGCCATGCCCGCATTTCATCCGCGATCTTCGCGTCCGAGAGGTCGCCCAAGATTCGTCCAAACGGAACTCCTATCTCATCGAGCGTCCCCGCGGCCGCAAAGAACGCCACCCAGCCTGGAAATCCTGGATTGATGTTGCCAAGAAAGCAGATAGGAATTGCGGCGCCGGAGAGTTCTCTGGCCGCTTGCGCCACGAAGTCGGGATACGCCCAAACGCAAAAATTGAAAATGACGGCATCGCAACGGGCCTCAACCATTCTTGTGGCGTTGTCGATTGACGTGCGGTAGTTCCAGCTTATGGAATGACCCTGCACCGGCTCATGGCCTTCGATCTGCAGCCACTCTGCGACTCGCTTCTGAAAATCAAAGCACTGTGCCTCGAGCATGTCCGCCGCTCGTTTTCGTCCGTCAGTAAACGTGATGATTCCTACTTTCATGGCCTTGCAGAGTTTCGACACCGGCATGGGTAACTCCTCCCGCCATACTGGGTAACCTCTGTTCGCCATGTCAAGTGCAATCGAATCAAGAGGATATGTGACCCCGGATGCTCTCGTATCCACCGACTGGGTTGCAGAGCATCTTGCTGACCCTTCTGTCAGGATTATCGAGTCCAACGAAGATCTGCTGCTGTACCCGTCTGGTCACATTCCGGGTGCAGTCGAAGTTGATTGGACCCGAGACCTCAACGATCAAGTGACCCGTGACTACATCGATTCAGAGCAGTTCGGCGCGCTCATGTCGAAGATCGGCGTATCTCCAGAGACGACGGTTGTCTTCTATGGCGACCGCAACAATTGGTGGGCGGCCTACGCGTTGTGGGTTTTCTCGCTCTTCGGGCATTACAACGCGAAAATCATGGATGGCGGAAGGCTAAAGTGGGTTAACGAAGACAGAGAAATGACGACTGATGTCCCGACGTACCAGCCGACGAGTTACACACCGGTACCGCGAGACGATACGTCGAATAGAGCCTTTCGTGATGAGGTCGTCTTGCACTCGAGAATGCGAAATGTACTAATTGATGTCCGCTCTCCCGAGGAGTTTAGCGGCGAACGGCTCCATATGCCAGATTTCCCCAATGAGGGCGCATTAAGGGGAGGTCACATTCCTGGCGCAGCTAATGTTCCGTGGGCGAAGGCAGTTAATCCTTCGGATGGCACCTTCAAGCCCTACGCGGAACTCATGGAACTGTACGGAGGGTACGGGCCTGACGAAGACGTCGTCGTCTATTGCAGAATCGGCGAACGAAGCAGCCACACTTGGTTCGTACTGAAGTTTCTGCTCGGTTTCCCGAACGTCCGTAACTACGACGGTTCATGGACAGAGTGGGGCAATAGTGTTGGCCTGCCAATAGAAAAGTGATGCCTCCGAAAGTTGCCGCCATCGTCGAGGCGATCAAGGGCATCGATGACCGACAGGAGCGAATTGAGGCACTGATCTCGTTGGCCAACAAGTTTCGCGAAGTTCCACTTGACATCGCAAGTCGCCCGTACCCACAGTCGAACAAGGTTCCATCGTGTGAATCCCAAGCGTATGTGTTCGTCGCCAAGCTTGAGAGCGGTGGCTATGATATTCACTTCGCAGTTGAAAATCCTCAGGGTGTTTCGGCGAAGGCCCTTGCTGCGCTGCTTCAGCAGGCATCGGGATCGTGTTCTGAAGAAATCCTTGCGATCAATGAAGAGATCGTCTACGACATCTTTGGCAGAGAACTCTCAATGGGAAAAAGTGCAGGATTGACGGAGATGATTCGAACAGTTAAAGCGCTCTTAAAGACGACTTAACGAGAAGTTCATGATGCGATAACAGCCGGGTAACGCCAGCTCTCCAAAGTAGGTCCGGTGGCAGTCTTGCTACCAACCGAACACTCGATAAGGAGAGTCAGAACATGAGAGCAATCAGTACGGCTGCGGTCTGTGCAGCTATCTCGTCACTCGCGTATGCGGGGATCTTCGACGCAGCAGCCTTTGACAACGCAACCATTCAGCCCGGAGGCCCAAGGAGCGGCGCAAACGGTAAGCGGTTCTTCAATGTTGAAGGCAACAATTTTGGGAGCTTTGCTTCTTTCGGAGTCCTCGACTTTCGATCGACCGATCTGGGCATCGGGGCTCCGATCGTAGATATCACTTCCGTCAAGCTGAAGATGCACCACGCCCCGGCCGGGTTTAGCGCGTCAGGGAATGTAAATCTGTGGATCACAGAGGACGTCGGCGCAGACATCCAGCCCGGGTCTAGCACGCTTGTTTTTGATCCGACAAGTTTGCCTGACGGCGTTGGTGGCCAACTCGCGCCGCTCTATGCGGCTGGGATCGGGGTCTATGACGCAACGCAGCCGGACGAGTTCCTATTCGAATACACGCTGGCTCTGTCAGGAGCGGCGAAGACGTACCTCGTCAACCAGGTGAATGCAAGCGGAAACATTCGTTTGATTGTGTCTCCGGCGGAAGACGGTGTGGCTGCGACATACAGCGGATTCACCGACACACTGGCAGCGGGAGGAAGCGCGGCGCCGATTTTGGAAATGGACGCGCAGGTGGTTCCGGAGCCAGCGACTCTTGCTGCGATAGGATTGGGGCTTGGACTGTTGGCGCGCAGGAAGCGCCGATCGTAACAACTGCAATCGAGGGGTAGTGGAATGCCGGATTGAGTTGCCATTACCCCTCCATCAACAGGCTGTCAAGACGGGGCTCAGAAAGGACGATCAGGCGCATTGGGATCCCGTCTAATCATCCGTTAACGGCTTTCGAGATAGAATCAGCCATGCGACGGCTTTCGATTCTCCTTTTTCTCGCTCTTGCTTCGGCCTGCGTCTCCCAGGATTTCTCCCTTACGGTAATCCACAACAACGACGTCCATGCGAACGTCGAGCCACGCAGGGTTCGTGACGCGACGTACGGTGGATACGCCCGGATGGCCACCGCGATTGCCAGAGTAAGAGAAAAAGCCGTCAATCCGATCGTTCTGTCGGGCGGCGATGTCTTCCAAGGGACGCTCTACTTCAACGTCTACCAGGGCCTCGTGGATGTCGCAGCTATGAATTACATTGGATTTGATGCGATGGCTGTAGGGAATCACGAGTTCGATCGTGGGCCAAAGGTGTTTGCTGAGTTTCTGCGGCTTGCTACATTTCCGGTGCTCGCCGCCAACATCGACGTGTCCGATGACCCGGACCTAAAGAGTTTGTTGAAGCCGTCCACTGTGTTGACGATTGGGGGCGAGAAGGTTGGCATCGTCGGTGCGATTACTCCTGATTTGCCAACGATTAGCAGCCCGGGTCCGCATTTGCGCATGAAACCCTTCTTCGAAAGCTTGCAGTCGGAAGTCGACAAACTCAAAGCGCAAGGGATTAACAAGATCATTCTCGTTAGCCACAGCGGATATGAACTCGAAAAGGAAGTCGCTTCCAAGGTTCGGGGTATCGATGTCATTGTTGGTGGGCACAGCCACACGCCGCTCGGCGAGCAGCCTTCGCCGAATCTGCCTGCCGGGAGTGGACCCTATCCAACCGTTGAAAAAGATCCGAACGGTGACACGGTTCTCGTTCTGCAGGCTTACCAGTGGGGGATGGTGCTTGGAAACATTCGCATCGACTTTGATGGGGCTGGCAGAATAATCGGCTGGTCTGATACGCCACCGATCGCATTGGATGCGGGGTTCCCAGACGACCCTGTGATGGCCGCGATGATCGCCGCTTACCGAAAGCCGATAGATGCCCTCGCAAACGAAGTCATTGCCAAAACAGAGACCGGCATCGCACGCGGATCCTTCGCAGAGGAGTCTCCGATGGGGAACATGATCGCAGATTCCCAACTCGCCTATTGCAAGTCGATGGGTGCCGTCGCAGCGTTCATGAATAATGGCGGGATTAGAGCTTCACTCGAAGTCGGCGAGATCACGTACGGTGCGGCGATCGCGGTGCAACCTTTCAACAACACGCTCGTCGTGCTCGAACTAACTGGCGAACAGATCAAGCAGGCACTCGAATGGGGACTTCGTGCAATCCCGGAAGGCACTGGCGGCATGATTCACGTCTCGCAAGGATCATCGTATGTTGCGGATAAGTCAAGGCCGGTTGGTGATCGAGTGATTGAGATACGGATTGCAGGCGAGGTGCTGGACCAGTCTAAGACCTATCGGATTGTCGTGAACTCGTTCCTGGCAGCCGGCGGGGACGCCCATGAAGTCATCAAGAACGCGACCGGCGAACGCATTGACACGGGCTTTCTTGATATAGACGCTTTTGTCGACTACCTCAAAGCAAACACGCCAGTCACGGCAAAGAGGGAAGGGCGCATAGTCATTCGCTGAGCTTACATTCTTTCGGGAGCGCTGACGCCGAGAAGCGAGAATGTTGCTCTCAGGCCGATCCTCGTCGCTTCACACAGCGTAAGGCGCGCTCGAGTTCGTTCAGGCTCTTCGGGAGAGATCACACGACACTTCTCATAGAAGTCGTGATATTGGCGTGCAAGCTCAGCTGCGTAGGTCGTCAGTCGATGCACTTGGCGTGATTCTGCCGCACGGCCGATCTCGAATTGGAGATCGCACACTTTTTTGATCAAGTCTCTCTCTGGCTGCTCGAACACTGCTCCCGCAATTGGGCCAGCCACCAGCCCTTGTTCCTTTGCTTTCGCGATCAGGGAGCAGATGCGGGCGTGTGCATACTGAACATAATAGACAGGGTTCTGCTCGCTATGCTCTTTTGCAAGATCCAGATCGAAGTCCATGTGAGTATCGTGTGAACGCATAAGATAGAACCAGCGTGCCACGTCAACTCCAACGTCTTCCATCAAATCGCGCAATGGAATCGACTCGCCTGTTCGCTTTTGCATTCGCTGAACTTCTCCCCCTTTCAAGAATCGAACGATCTGAATGATGATCGCCTCGAACCGTGAGCGGGCGTAGCCTAACGCCTCGATGGCTGCCCCGGTTCTTCCGATGTATCCGTGGTGATCCGCTCCCCAAACGTCGATAAGATGATCGAACCCGCGATCGAATTTGTCCTTGTGGTAGGCGATGTCGCTGGCGATGTATGTTGGTCTGCCGTCTTGTCGGATAATCACGCGATCCTTATCGTCGCCGTAGCGAGTGCTTCGGAGCCACAATGCCCCGGGTTCCGATTCGTTTCTTACGACCTTGCGCTCCTTTGTGTCTGGGTCGATCCGCACTTCGTCGGAGTAAGGTTCTCTATCCGCTGCGCCGTTCTGCTCAAGAAACGCAATCGATGCGTCCACCTTGCCGTCAGTGTGCAGGGCTTGCTCGCTGAACCACGTATCGAATACAACTCCGAAGCGGGACAGATCATCTTTCTGCTGAGCGATCATCAAAGCCTGGCTTGCGTCCTGAAAGAACTTGACATCCGCATCCGCTTTAGAGTCTGGGTAAGTTTCATGAAGGCGGGCCGCGACGAGGTCTACGTCCTCACCCCGGTAACCTTCCTCTGGAAACTCCGAGGGCAAACCCAGTAGTTCTCGGTACTTTGCCGCGACGCTCAGAGCAAACAGCCGCATCTGTTCTGAGTTCACTCCGTCGTTCACGTAGAACTCTCTCGATACGCTGTTGCCAGCAGCCTCCAACACCCTCGCGAGCGTGTCGCCGTATGCCGCGCCTCGCCCATGACCCACATGAATCGATCCGTTCGGATTGACGCTAACGAATTCAACGTTGATTCGCTTACCGTGGTCATTGTCGCAGTACGCGAACGACTCGCCGCGCTCAACTATCTCCTCCACTTTCGATGAAAGGTACTGATTGACTAGGCGAACGTTGATAAATCCTGGCCCTGCGACGTCGACTGCAATGAAATCTCCGTCCTTTCTCAACTCAGTAGCCAGTAACTCGGCAATCTGTGGCGGTGGCTTAACTGCCAGCTTCGATGCTGTCAGTGCAAAGCTGGTTGCAAAGTCCCCGTGGTCGGGATTTCGGGGCTCGGTGATTTCAACGGGATAGTCCGCAACGGGCAGCGATTTGCTATCAATCAATGCGCGCACCGCGCTTTCCAACTTCCGTGTCAGTTCTGCGCGAATCATGTGGCGCTATTCTACTCGCCGGTAGAATGCCCGCCGTGGATACGAGACATCGAGTCACCTTGATAGGAGTCCCGTTCGGCCTTGGCGGCCGAACACTTGGGGCGCGGCTGGGCCCTGCCGCGATGCGAATCGCGGAGATCCAGTCTCGACTGTCACTCGTCGCTGCCGACGTTCATGACGATGGCGACGTTGAGCCGCCTCTTGGGGCTGACGCGGGATCAAGAGGCGACGGAATCGGCCACTTCGACAAAGTCTTTGCGAACCACGTTGCTGTTCGAGATCGAGTGAAGAGCGCCATTTCGCCTGGAAACTTGCCGCTCGTGATGGGTGGGGACCATAGTTTGGCTCTCGCGACGGTCGCTGCGGCGCTCGACCACTCGGGCGATGAACTCGGAGTGCTGTGGATCGATGCTCACGGGGACTACAACACCCCGGACACTTCGCCCAGCCTCAATCTACACGGAATGCCCCTCGCGCTTCTTTGCGGTTTCGAATGTCAACCGATGTCTGGCCCCGCTCCGCACCAATGGGAGCAATTGCGTAACGAGTTTGTCCCTACGCGAAGACTCAATCCGGAGCACATTGTTTGGCTTGGACTACGAGATCCCGACCCCGGAGAGACTGACCGAATCCTGCGACACGATCCGCGACGCGCGATTACGATGACAGAGATCGACTTGTATGGCCTGCCCCGAATGCTAGAACATTCACTCTCTCTTCTGGAGAGAAACGGAGTTAAGAAACTGTGGGTTAGCTTTGATGTGGATGTTCTCGATCCTTTCATTGCGCCAGGTACCGGCACCGATGTTTCCGGCGGCTTTACCTACCGCGAAGCCCACCTGCTCGCGGAGCTGCTGCACTCCCACCTCAAAGACCCGGCCTGCCCGTTCGACCTCGTCGGGTGCGAGATCGTCGAAGTGAATCCCGTACTCGATCGCGTAAACGAAACTGCGAAGATGGGTGTTGAGTGGGCAACTTCGCTATTGGGGAAGAGAGTGATGCCTCCGTGGCCGGAAGAGCATTGACGTTCGTATACTTTCGCCACAAAAACCACAGCACAACCAGCTCGACTGCCATCGCGATCGTGAGGCAGATCGCTGCCGAATCAACGTTGATCCTTCCTTCTGCGACTACGACCCGAATCGAAATGAGCGTGGCGAGGACGTAAACGGCCATCGATGTCGTCATTGCCTTTGTCTGCCGATACTTCGCGAGCATCCCCCGGTAGAACGACTGTAGACCTCCCAGTAGCGGGATCAACACTGACCATCGCATGGCGCCGACAGCAAGCGACGAAACTTCCTCGTCGATGTGCAAGACTTCGTGAAGCAACATGTACGCGAGTGGCGTGAACGAAAAAATCGACACTATTACTGAACTGTACGCTCCAACTTTAAAGCAAAACAGCAGTAGCGCGCGCGCGGTGGCTGCCGTGCGCTGGAGAGCGATTACAATCTCGGGAAGCGCCATTCCTGGGGCGCGAAACAAGAACATCGTGTTTCCAGCAGGCTCCCATGCCGCCAATGAGAGCGTTGGGTTCCCGCTCCGTGCCAGTCCCCATGTGATGATCGGTCGCCCGAGCAACCAAAGCATCGTCGACATAGTAAGTGGCAGGTGAAAGCGATTCAACTCTCGTAGCGTGAGTGGTTGCTGATCCTCATTCGCAGAATCAACGGCGAACTCTTGCCGAATCAATCCACGGGCCAGCAGGTGCGTAAAAAGCGATTCAAGAATCACGCTTCCCAGAATTGCCATTGCCGCGACCCATGCGCCTGACATTGAGCCCTCAACATATAGGGCGTATCCGATTCCCGCAACGGCAACGACTCGAATGATCGTCCCGATTCCAACCGTAAAGGTCCTGCCATAACGGATCAAGATCCCTTGCGTGTATCGACGCCACCCGATAAAGCCGCTCCACGGGATCATGATGATGAGCGCAGGCCGTGCGGCGGCAGCCACATCCTCCGGGACGCCCAAGATGCCGAGAACAAGGAGGTCGTAGATTGGTGTAAGAGCTACAACGGCGCCAACGATTGTCACTAGCGCAATCAACCCAATCACGTATGCGCGCAAGACGAGATAGTTTTGACGGTTACCGGCCAGGGCGGTGGCCGTTGACAACAATCCGATCACGGGCGATTCAATCCAGAAAGCGATGACGAACATGACTCCAATCGCGGCGAAGTTCACCTGAGCGTTTGGAAGCAACGCGATGAAGATCGCGACGATTGGGGACTCGAGCGACATCAAGACCCACGATGATGCGAGTGGCAAAAAGAACTTGAAGATGCGGCGACCAGTAAGCTCTGATGAGTCGATTGAGCGCGCAACCGCGCCACTTTCGGGAGATTGTTCTAATGAGTTGGTGTCAGAGTGTGGCAATCCAAAGGATGAGCATACCTTGTGATAGATTGCCTTACTTCCGAGGCTTGTGCAAGCTAAGGCAGGACAATCGCTGTTGGGTGCGTGTTGTTGTATGGGTCGTTCGTGATGTTCGTGCCGCCGGTGCCGTCTGCCTTGACGAACCAGATATCGAAGAATCCTGACCCGAGGTCTTTGGCGAACACGATGCCGAGCCCATCACTGGTCCAAGACGGATCGTCTTCAGCTCCTGCAAGCGCGAGGAGCCGAGTTTGGCTCGAGCCGTTCGCATTCATTGTGTAAAGGTCTCCGCCAGTTACGCGATAGCTCACGAACACGATTTTCGATCCATCAGGGCTGAAAGCGGGCGCGAGATCATCCACGCCATTGCTCGTCAGCTGCGTCTTCCCGGAACCGTCGGCATTCATAACCCAAATCTCGTAATCGCCACCGGAGTCACTTTCGTAAGCGATCTTGCTTCCGTCAGGGCTCCAGCTGGGGCGAGAGTGATTGGCGTTGGCAGAGGTGATTTGAACCTGGCCCGTGCCGTTCGCGTTCATTGTGAATATCTGCCAGAAGCCGTTAAGAAGTCGGGCGAACGCGATCTTCTGACCATTTGGACTAAACACTGGGTCAGCGTCAAAAACGTCGTTGGTCGTGAGCCTAGTCGCAGCCCCTCCGGAGGCGGGCATCACATAGATCTCGTCGCTCAAGATCACGTCCTTATCGCTCGCAAAGACGATCTGGGTCCCGTCAGGACTAAGGCTCGGCGCGCGAAAGAGCGCATGCTCGGTGGTGAGCCTCGACAGCCCTGTCCCATCCGAATTGACTGTGTATATTGCGTTGATTCCTTCGGATCCGATATCGTCTCGATCAGAGAGAAACACGATTCGATAAACGGCCGGAGGCGGCGGAGGTGGGTTCACCGTAACGTTGGCTTGCTGCAGAATGCCTGCGCCTGTTTCCGCAACTTGCACGGTCGTCGTACCCGCCGAAAGGCCAGTGAACAACCCTGACGTCGTCACGCTTCCGTGCGCCTGGCCGGCTACTGCGCTCCATACAAGTACGCCAGCCGGAAGCAGGATAGTTTGGTTTTGGGCGTTCCGCGCTATTGCGTTGAGTTGCAGCTGACTTCCTGCCTGCACACTGAGCGGTTGTCCCTGGATGACGATATGATCGATAGTCGAAGTCAGGTCTGCGCTAATGTTGACGTTTGTGACCTCGCCTTCTGTCACCTCCACAGCGACGGTCGCTGTCGCAACCTTCGAGCCAGAGCCGTTCGCATTCGTGTAAGCATCGACAGTAAGGGAGCTTGTCCCGATCGCGATGCTTTGCGCAAACATAGCAACACCCTGGTAAGCGTCGCTTCCAGATCGGTTGATTGTGAGCGAGTACTGACGATTGTTCGGAGTCGTGATACGCGCGACGATGCTGTTTGCGTAGGTCGGAACATACCGACCACGGCTCGGCCAGTCGATTTGAACCTGAACGCTTCCAGAGGCGGGTGGAGGCCCACCAGTCGACCCGCCGCCGCCGCACCCTAGCGCAGCGATAGCGAGCAATACCGGAAGTAAGATGCGAGAAATCGCTGACATCCACCAGGTTTATCGGCAAAAGTGCCAGTTTCAAGAGGTGCGGGGAACGCGGGGATGGAGTAACTTAGAGGGATGAAGCGCATTTTCGCGGTCGCGCTGCTAATCGCGTTGTTCGCGGCCTGTGCGAAGTTCCCCACTGGGCCGGTGCCTGGCGCCGGGAAGCGCATTGAGTTCTTCGTGCGGTTCAACGGACCGGTCAATCCGAACTACGTCTACATCGTTGCCATTAGGGATGGGGACGATCTCACAGGTGCCCAAGGCGGCCCGCTGCCCATCATTCGCCCGCCGTGGGGGAACGGATTCTGCGCGCCCAAGGCGACCCACTTCGTCCGGTACGACGGTTTCCAGGGCGGCGGAGGATATACGCTCAGCAAGTTCATTGACTTGGAAAACCTCCTTACCTGGGTGCAGGTCGGTATTCCGGTCACGTTCTTCACCCCTGGCCCAGATGACGATTACATTGAATTCGCGATCAGTTTGAGCCAACTCCGGCAGCCACCCGCGAACCCGGACGACATCAGAGCGCTCCAAATCAACATTCTCACGATGAATCGAGTCATAACGGACCCCAACGATCCAGGGCCAAAGATATGGGATGCTCTCGGGGACTCGAACGACCCTTTAGCAATAGACAGCTACATCACTATTGAAACGACGGTTGATCGCACCTATAGAAACTCCGACACCAACTTGGAGCCGCAGGGAGACTGTATCGACCCGCGACTCGACATCGAGGACTGGACAATACGCGTTCGATCGCAATAACACAGTTGAAAGTAAGCGTCCTCATCACCAGCTACAACCACGGTCGTTGGATCGCGGAGTGTGTGGAGTCCGCTCTAAACCAGACGTACGGTGACCGCGAGGTGATTGTCGTGGATGACGGCAGCAGCGACGACTCGATCCAGATCCTCGACGGCTATGGAGATCGGATCCGACTCTTCGTCAACGACCCCAACATCGGAACTTATCCAACACTCAATCGCGCCTTGACACTTGCGTCGGGCGAGTATGTAGCGGTGCTGAACAGCGACGATGCGTGGTTGCCGCAGAAGCTTGAGAAACAGGTCGCGCTGATGGACTCGAACCCGCAGATGACGTTCTGTCACACGTCTGGCTGGTTTATCGACGCAGACGGCAGCGAACTATCGGGCGCACCAATGGGCTTCCCGTTTCCCAGAACCGACCAGGGGAACATTCTGCACACGTTCGTTGCGAACAACTCCGCGATCGCAAGTTCTGTGTTGATGCGAGCTTCTGCCTCAAACCAGGTGGGCGGCTTCGATGGCAACTTTCGAAACCTTGGTGACTGGGACATGTGGCTGGGGCTGGCAGAGTTGGGGGAAGTTGGCTTCTTGGACGATAAGTTGACCAAGTATCGCATCCATGGTTCCAACACGATTTACTCGACGGCCACGACACGCGAGGAAGAGCTCGTAATCCGAACGAAGCACCGGGCGAGAGAGCGAGAGCTCTTGGCAAAGGCTTCGAATCGCCCAGCCATGAGGCGTGCTCTTTCGCATAGCCTCGCCTGTCTGGGATCGCTTTACTCGATTAGAGGCGATGCACGCGAAGCGCGAGTTTGCTTCGTTGAATCGGTCCGGCTGAACCCTCGTCGAGCAAAGTCTGTACTTCGCTACCTCTTGACTTACGCTCCACTCTCAGTAAGGAAGCGCCTGCTCTGACCTTAGCCTTCGATGATTCTACGGGGCAAGTCTTGCGCGGGCTTGGCATCGCTGGGGATGTTTGGCTTAAACTCAAACTCGAACGGAGTAGTCGGATAAGTCAATCGCACGTCCATGGACGATTCGCGGAGCGTGCGATCCGGCTGTTCGAATCGCTCTGAAATCTGCAGCCGATCGAGCGGCTGCAACGACGTGAAGTACCAATTGAGATAAGTACCGCGCCACTCGCCACCTCTCCAAGTGAGCTGGCGAATCTCTGCGCCATACGCATTGCGCTCACCCTCAGGCTTTGTCAACCACTTGAAGTTGTTAGGAATGAGCAATCGCAAGGGTCGCTGGGCATCCTGCCTAATCCACGCAACAGCGCTTGATATCGCATCGGCAGCGCCACCACCGCTCTGAGGAATGAAAGAGTACTCCTTCATGGTGTGGTCATAGCGCCAAACCCGCCGACCGTCCGCAACTACCGTGTGCCGAAGAGTGCCATCAACGTACGATTCAACGTACAGCCGATCAGGTAGCGTTTCGGGCTCAGTACGCTTCTCCCTCCATATTCTCGTCTCTAACTGGGTGGTGGTGGAACCGGCGCGCACCCACCCAACAGCCTGAATCTGGACGCGAACTGAGGCCTGAGTCGCTCCGAGTGACAGACCGATCTCTGTGTAGGCCTCCTCCAATGGATCTTGGCTAAAGGCGGTCGAGGCCATCAATGAGGCGGCAAGAAATAGGAAACGCACACGACTTAGACCCCTTCACCCGCCACGAATGTTTCCGAAAATCGGCAGGAAAACTCCTGCGGTGGCCGGAACCGGCGCGGTATAATCTGTGCCCCCAAGGATGGGTCATAGGAGTCAAAATTGAATTCCAAACGGTCGGTGGTCGCCCAGGCCGGAGATAAGGGTGCCGACACAGAGCAACGCCCCCTGCGGGCGCGTGACGGACTCGCTGAGCAAGACCACCTCGAGATTCTGAAACAGCTTTACCTTGCCCGCTATTTCGACGTACGCCTGATCAAGGAAAAGCGCCGCGGCAGATTGCGCGGCACCCTTTACTCCTCTCACAACCAAGAAGCAATCCTCGTGGGGACGCTCTACGGCTTGCGCCCTGAGGACTGGATCTCGCCAATCCACAGAGATATGCCGGCCTTCTTCCTCAAGGACATGCGTGGCAACTGGGGAAGCGATGAGCGGATGGGTATGTCAATTGGCGAGGTTTGCGCGCAGGTGTGGGGCCGCGCCACTGCTCCCGGCCGCGCACGCGACAACTGGTCGCACATTGGCGACGCCAAAAAAGGAATCATCTGCTCCACAAGCATGCTCGCGGGGACGATACCGGTCGCCGCAGGGGTCGCGTACGACGCGAAGCTCAAGGGCGAAGACACGGTTGTGCTCACCTACAACGGGGAAGGTTCGACGGCGCAAGGAATCTTCCACGAAGCCATAAACTTTGCCGCGATACACAAACTCGCCGTCATCACAATCATCGAGAACAACCAGTGGGCATACGGCACTCCACTCGAACTCGGCAGCCCCGTCAAGGACGTTGCGGACCGAGCCAAGGGCTTTGACATCCCGGGCCTGATCGCGGATGGACAAGACGTTCTCGACGTAATGGACAAAACGATGTGGGCGGTTGAGCGCGCGCGATCAGGCAAAGGACCAAGCCTCGTCGAGTGCAAGACGTTTCGCGCTTACGGCCACGGCGACCACGACGATGATCGTGCGGCGAAGTATCGCCGCGCGGAAGAGGTGGAAGCTGGGCGGAGCCGCGACCCAATCGCAGTATTCAAGAAGTATCTCGTCGAAAAGGGCATCCTCACTAAAGCCGAAGCCAAGAAGTACAGCCCGGAAGGAAAGCACGCGAACGAAACCACCGACGAGGACTTTCCACCAGAAGTAGTCGAGGTCCTCAAGAAGGGTGTTGAGTTTGCGCTCGATTCGCCGCTTCCGGACGCGAGCGAAGCAACCAAGTGGGTCTTCGCGGAGCCAAGATCATGAGCGCCATGGTCGCAGAGGCGACGCAAGCGGTCAACATGCTCACTGCTATCAAGCAGGCGCTCTTTGAGGAGATGGAGCGCGAGCCCGGAATGGTCTGCATCGGCGAGGACATCGGAATTCTCGGCGGGGCGTTCGGTGTAACCGAAGGGCTGCAGGACAGCTACGGCGCGGAGCGCGTTATCGACGCGCCGATCTCTGAAGCGCTCATTGTCGGCGCGGCCATCGGCTTGGCGATGAGGGGACGCCCAGTCATGGCGGAAATGCAGTTCATCGATTTCATCTCCTGCGGGTTCGATCAGATTGTCAACAACGCAGCAACCATGCACTACCGAACAGCCGGCAAAGTCGCCCTTCCGATCGTCATCAGGGGGCCAAGCGGAGGTTATGGCGGCGGCGGACCCTATCACAGCCAGCAGAACGAATCCTGGTTTGCGCACTCCCCCGGACTCCGAGTTGTGTGCCCAAGCACGCCCGCAGACGCATACGGCTTGCTCAAAACCGCACTGCGCGATAACAACCCGACGATCTTTTACGAAGTCAAGGAACTCTACCGAAAGCGCGACATCGAAGAACAGATCCCAAGTGGTGACTACACCGTTCCGTTCGGCAAGGCCCGTATCGCCAGGCAGGGAACCGACATCACCCTCCTCAGCTACGGCAACCCTGTTTACTTCTGCCTGGAAGCTGCAGACCGACTCGCCGAAGACGGAATCGAAGCCGAGGTGATTGACCTCAGGACACTCGTACCACTCGACGACGACGCCATCCTCGAATCCATCAAGAAAACGAACCGAGTCCTTGCCGTCAATGAGGCACCGCGCACGTGCGGATTCGCTGGCGAACTGATCGCGCGAATCAACGAATACGCTTTCGAGTACCTCGACGCTCCGCCCGTCCGCGTCACAAGAACGGACACCCCTGTGCCCTGGGTCAAGCCTCTCGAACTCGCAGTCCTGCCGAGCGTTGACGACATTTACGAAGCCGCTAAGCGAACGGTGAACTTCTAAATGCCCGAAGAGATCCTCATGCCAGAGCTCGGCGAGAGCGTCCACGAGGGGACCGTCAGCAAATGGCTGAAGCAAGTTGGAGACGCGGTTAAAGAGGACGAGCCGGTCGTCGAAATCATGACCGACAAGGTCAACACCGAACTTCAGGCGCCGGTCTCGGGCACCCTCATCAAAATCATCGTGCCCGAAGGAGAAAATGTCAAGGTTTTTGATCCGCTTGGCCTGATCGGCTCGCCCGACGAAGTTCCAGAGTCAGCCGCCGCACCCAGCGCATCACCCGTTGACTCCGACGCGGCGCCTACCAGCTCCAACGAATCCACCGCTAGCACCAACGACTCAGTCCAAAAGGTAGCGGGCCACCCCGAAACTGAAACGGAAGGAAGAAAATGGTTCACCCCAGTCGTTCGCGCGATCGCCAAAGAACATAAAATCTCCGACGACGAACTCACTTCGATCGCCGGCTCAGGCGGCGGCGGCAGAGTCACGAAGCGCGACCTCCAGGAATACCTCGGCGAGAGACCGACCACGAAGGCCCCCACCCCCACAACTGAAAAGAAGCCCGAGCCTGACCGCCCGGCAGCGCCGACCCAGCCCCGCCCAGACCAGGAAATTGTGACCCTTACGGGCATGCGCAAAGCTATTGCCGACGCGATGACGAAGGCGCACGTTATCCCAAGCGTGTCGACAGTCACCGCCGTTGACATGACCAAACTCGTCGAGTTTCGAAAGGTCAATAAAGAGTCCTTCCAGCAGACTCACGGAGTCCGGCTTACTTACACTCCGTTTTTCATCAAAGCGATCACGGAGTCCCTCGTTGAATTCCCAATGGTCAACAGCGCGATGTCGGACGACGGCAAGCTGATCGTCAACAATGCAGTGCACATGGGAGTCGCGGTCGCGCTTGGCGACGGCAGTCAGGGTCTCATCGTCCCCGTTATCCGAGACGCGCATAAGAAGAATCTAATCGAAATCGCACGCGAACTCGAAGACATAGCCAAGAAAGCGCGAGACAGCAAACTCGATCTCGCGAGCATACAAGGTGGGACGTGCACGATTACGAACCCTGGAACTTATGGCGCGCTTTTCGGCACTCCTATGATCCCGCCGGGACAAGGCGCTATCGTCGGAACCTATGCGATCCAAGATACACCCGTTGCAATCAACGGCTCTCTCGCCGTCCGCCCGATCATGCACGTCGTTCTCTCGTACGATCATCGGATCATCGACGGGATGCTCGCTGGGGCTTTCCTAAAGTCGGTTCGCGATCGGCTCGAAGCGTTCGACTTCTTTCGCTAAACACTTGATGCGGCAACAAAATGGCGCAGCCCTATAAAAGGGCTACGCCTGAGGTCAGCGAGCATTCGCTTAACGCTGCGTTTGTCGGTTATCTCCGAACGGGGTGCCATCTGAGGGCGAATTGGCTGTTGCCGCCTTATTGCCATTCTCAGTTGGGAATCCGGCTTCATTCCACTCTGCTTTGCCGCCCTTGAAAACCGAGACATTGCTGTATCCCTGGCTCTCAAGTTCGGTAGCGAGCTTCGTCGAAGCGTCGCAGCCGTTGCCGCCGCAGTAGGCGATTACCTCTGCGTTCTTGTCTTGAAGCCTGTGCTGTGCGCCTGCCTTCGCCTCGTCGGCGGTCATGCGAAACGCGCCGGGTAGGTGCGCCTTGTCGAAATCTTCCTTGTTCGATGCTTCTATCAGATTGATAGGCTTTTTCTCGTCGATCCTTGACTGAACTTCTTCTCTGGTAAGTGTTTTCACGATGGCTTCCTTTTCGGTCGTGGCCACAAAAACATGTGGTCCTAAGCCGTTCTACTCCGACTGCATGCGCGAACGCCAGATCAGACTAATTCCATCGGCTAAGTTGCAGGAATTGGCAGGTTCGCGCGAAACTGTGCCAATCGCGCAGACTGCGGTCGCACTACTCCGTCAGCGGGGTGACCATAACGCGCGCCCATCCGAATCGAGCGGCAAGAATTCACTCTCGGCGCTCGCATCGTACGCCCAGCGTCTGCGGGTACCAGCTTTCGTCTGCGCGACGTCGACGTACACGAGGTCCGGCACCGGATCGGGCGGACTCCACTGCACCCAATACCAACCCGTCACCGTCGGCAACTCTGTAGTCCAGCCAGTTTTTGGGAGAATGTCAGAGGCGGACGCTTTCGGCGATTGCGATGCAACCCACAAAACCGCGAGCACCGCCGCGATCACAAGGAGCCCAATCAAACCAATCGCGCGTAACAGCGGAACGTGGGCGGGGAACAACTGAGCCATCCAGCCCAAAAACGCGCCCCCCGCCACGATGAGCGGCACAACGATGATCGGCGCGAGTTTCAATCCGGACATTAAGGAGAATTATCCCTTAGGTGCGACTACTCACTTCAGCATTTCGTCGACCGCGCGCTCCGCGTGAATGCGCGTTGTGTCAAGAAGCGGAACGCCGCGATGTGCATCCGCGCGCAGAATCAAGGGCAACTCTGTCCCGCCAAGAATGATCCCTTCCGCGCCCTGATCGTCAATCAAACGATCGGCCACCGCCAGTAATCCCTGCCTCGTCTCGTCGAGGAGCACGCCGTGAAACAACTCTGCGAAATACTTCTCGTTCACATACTCCTTGTCAGCGTCGCCCGGCACAACGATCTCAATGCCGCTCCGTGAAAACACATTCGGATAAAACTCTCCGTTCATTGTGATTTGCGTTCCGAGCAATCCAACACGCCGCAAACCCAACTGGTGTGCCTGCTTAGCAGTAGCTTCGACAATGCTGACAAGCGGAACCGCCGAACGCGGCGCGATCATATCGAACGCGATGTGCGGCGTGTTCGCTGCGATGATTCCGAAATCCGCGCCAGCGCTCTTCAGCCGTTTCGTTTCGCCAATAAGAAACTCCGCCAGCCCGTCCCAGTCCTCGGTAGGCATAAACTCCGCGAGGCGATAGAAGTTCATGCTTAGAATCACCATCGGCGGATTGCCTGCGTCTGGGTTTTTCTCGCGATGAATCTCGAGCAGCAGTTTGTAATAGTCGATGGTCGATTCCGGCCCGATCCCGCCAAGAATCCCAAGCGTCTTCATGCGCGAAGTGTCGCACAAATCCGCGCGACGGTGAGCCGCTGGGCGCTATGTCCCGAGCGGCTTCGGATGCAGAGCGACCGTCGCCTCCGTCGCAAACTTCGCCTTGACCCAGTCTTTGATCCCGCCTTCATAAATCCGCACTTGCTCATAGTCCTGCGCCGCGAGTTCCGCCGCGACCGCCCTTGATGCCTCGCACGCCCCGCCGCCGCAGTAAATCACGATGTCCGAGCTCTTGTTCGGAATCCGGTGGGCGGCGGCGCGCGGCGCGTCGACCGGCCCCATCCGTTCCGCGCCGGGCAGGTGCGCCTTGTCAAACTCCTCCCGCTCACGCGCGTCGATTAGGCTAAACCGCTTTTGAGAATCGATCTTCGCTTTGAGTTCAGGTCGGGTGATGGTGTCCATTAGAGTGAGTTCGTCCTTCGGGTCGCAAACCTGCGATGCCCTCTCTGTCCTACTCCCCATCCCTCCGAAATCACCATTCCGCCGCGCGCGGCTCGCTTCGGGGAGCGCTATCCCCGACTCACGAAACGGCCCGAGGCCGCATGGCTCCCAGAGTCGCTCCTTTCACCCACGGAGCGACTGCTTACCCGTGATGAGCCAGTGCCGGGACTCCGGGAATGGCTCCTCGCACTCGCGAAGCGTTGGGCCGCACTCAGGGAATGACTCTCCGCACTCAGGGAATGGGTGGCCGCACTCAGGGAATGACTCTCCGCACTCAGGGAGCCGCTCCCGGAAGCCGCAAGAAGGCGTTTTTGGGCGTGGGGGCGGAGTAGGCGCACTGGATGGAGACGGTTTCACACTCCATCTACCTTCCGAATCGCCCGCCAGGGCGAAACCCCCTCAATCGCATACAATACGAGAATGAAGCAAAGCGCAGCAGCCTTCTTGCCGAGCTTGATGTTGTTCCCTGTCGCAGGCGCACTCGTCGGCGCGTTCTCGTCGCCAGCCCACGCCAAAGCAGGCGAGGGCGCGTATGCAGCAGTGCAGTCCGCTGCGGCGGCGAAGTTCGATGATGCATTGCCATTCTCGGACGGCTTAGCAGGGGTGCAGATCGATCACAAGTGGGGTTTTATTGACAGACCGGCAGGATGGTCATCCCGGCGCAGTTCGATTGGGCATGGCCATTTTCGGAGGGCTTAGCAGTGGTGGGGAGCGGTGGCAAACGGGGCTTCATCGACAAGACCGGCAGGATGGTCATCCCGGCGCAGTTCGATCGGGTATGGGAGTTCTCGGATGGCCTTGCGAAGGTGAGGATCGGTAGCTTCTGGATGGGCAAATGGGGCTTCATTGACAAAACCGGCAAGATGGTCATCCCGGCGAAGTTCGATTGGGCAGGGTCATTCTCGGAGGGTTTAGCAGAGGTGAAGGTCGGAGACAAATTTGGCTTCACCGACAAGACCGGCAGGTTGGTCATCCCGGCGCAGTTCGATGGGCCAGGGCCATTCACGGAGGGCCTGGCAAGGGTGAAGATCGGTAGCAAAGAGGGCTTTATCGACAAGACGGGAAAGGTGGTCATCCCGGCGCAGTTTGATGGTGCAGGGTTCTTCTCGGATGGCCTTGCGAGGGTGAGGATCGGTAGCCTCTTGATGGGCAAGTCGGGCTTCATCGATAGAACCGGCAAGATGGTCATCCCCGCGCAGTTCGATGAGGCAGGGCCATTCAGGGAGGGCCTGGCAAGGGTGGAGATCGGTGGCAAAATCGGTTTCATCGACAAGACCGGCAAGCTGGTCATCGCGGCGCAGTTCGATGGGGCAGGGGGCTTCTCGGAGGGGTTGGCCGCGGTGGTTGTCGGCGGCAAACACGTCTTCATCGACAAGACGGGAAAGGTGGTTATCTCCGGGCCGAAGTGATCCGGTGACGGACGGGGCAGGAAGGAGTTTTTGCGCGTGTGGGCGAAATGTAACGGCGGAACTGGCTCTTGCCAGACCGTGCCCCATAAGGCATCCCGGCAGCCTTCGGGGTTTTGCCATGCTGCAGCTCTTCCGCGCGGTGTGGCACAGCAGAAGGAATGCCTTTGGACCCGGGACCGAAACTCTGAAAACCGTAAAGGAGGAAATGATGAAACGAAACGCAATAGTCTTGATGCAGGGCGCGATGTCGCTTGCCTTTGCCGTCACCATGTCAGCAGCATGCTCTTCGCCAGCCGACGCAAAGGGAGGTGAGGGGGCACAATCTGGAGTTCAAGGCAAGAAGTACAGACTGGCCAACAGCGCAGAGGTCGGCGAGAAGCGCGTGTACATCGAGCTTCGCGGCGGATCCGAGACCGTCAATCCGACGCCCGCAGAGACGGAGGCTTACATTGCGAAGCAGAAGCGAGAAGGGGCTGCCGGCCGGGAGTACTATGGCGCGGCGGTACCAGCCAGCCGCCTCCAGCCAGCGCTGAAAAGGATAGAGGAGTCATTCCTGTCTCCCATCGAAGGAAGCGAGAAGATTTTTACGTGTAAGTCGGTAGAAAGCGGCATTGCGTCCTGGTCTGTGCCGGCTCTTGTCTGGACGGATGGCGGGGAAAAGTCCGTGGAGCTAACGCTGAAGATGAACAGCCAAGGCATTGTGGGTACTGCCGCCGAATTGGGCGAACTGAAGTCTCTCTGGACTTTTCTGCTGTGCACGAGGCAGTTTCCTGATCGCGAAGTAGCTGTTGGCGAGACGTGGAAGGACAAGAGCCATATCCGGGTCGGGTTCGTGGAGTTCGAGTGCAAGCTGGAAGAGGTCGGTAAGTTCGCCGGGCGCGATGCATTCAGGGTCAACTTCCGCACCATTCCTACATCGGAGACCTTTGAGTCTTTCAGCGGCTACGGTTGGTATGCGATGAACAACGGCCAGTTGCTGGAGGGTTCGCTCGTCAGAAGTACGACCCAGATCGCCAATGAAGGCGAAGTTAGCCTGGTGAAGACCGGCATCAGGCTCAAGTGACCTGAACCGGACTGTTAGGCCCCGAGGCTGTTCGCTTCGGGGCCAAGAAAGGAGCAAAGAGATTAACTGAGCTTCGTTCGTCGTGACCTCTTGCCCTCGTGATCGGGTTGCGAGAGGTGCGACGGTATACTCCCGAGCATCTTTAGGGAGGAGAAGAACCGCCCATGACGCTTCTGATCGCCGCGCTCGCCATCGCCGCACCCAACGCCACGCAAGACCCCGCCCTCAAAATCAACGAGCGGCTGCTGCCGCGCGGGATCAGCGCCGACGCTGTGCGGAACGCCCACAACAGGCTGTCGAACCACCGGATCAACGCGGAAAAGGCGCTTGAGGAACAAACCAACCAGCGGCTCGCCACGTTCAACTCGGAACTGAAACCGATGCGCGACGCTTTCGATGCGCTTCGCGCCCAAGACTCCAAGCTCAGCAACTTCATCACGCAATTCGACGCGATCACGGCCGACGACTTTCGCGCGGATCGAGAGAAAGCGCTCAAAGACCTCTTCGGGGCAAACCAGCCAATGCTTCGCGATGCGTATCGAAAAGTTGCGGCAGGAACAAACACGAAAGCGCGGCTCGCCGCCGCGACTGGAGTCAACAAACATGGCGAGTTTGGCGGTGGGTGGCTGGAGCGCGGGCCGGACGTGCGCCACCTCATCAAGTCTCAGTTTTCCTACACCGCGCCCTATCCCGTTTCGCAAACGAAGAAGTACGCATCGTATAAGTCCACGGCGAACGCGTCGATCGATCCAGCGACGGCGCAGGTCTTTACGGACGTCTTTGGCAAAGGCTCTTGGGGAGGTTTGCCCTCCACGGCGTCGGGGATGGTCGGCGTCATCGTTCCGCCAAAGTCGGGCTCGACATCCGCCATCGTCGCGGTTTACTATGAATATAGTTTTGCCGGGGCGGTGTGGCCATATACGGGTCTTGTTAGCCTGGCGAGTTATCGGCTTGCCCTCGAGGCCGCGCCTGTCGATGGCAGTTCAGGCGCGCCGCTCGGGACTTCGAAAACATTGCTGGAGAGTGTGAGTTCGGGGTATGAGGATATTGAACGCTCAGCGACCGGCGATAGCGTCGCAGTGATGACGGTCCCGCTGCAGGGGTCGTCGTCCCATCTGCTCGTGACCGCCAGAGTCTCCGCATCCGTCAGCCTCCCCGTCAGCGGCGTGGCGAAGGTCGTCGCGAAGATGAAGATCAGTAAGATCGAAGTGACTTACAACTAAACGTCGTCTTCGTCTTCCGTTTCTTCGTCCTCTTCTTCCGCCAGGTGGAATGTGAAGCGGGCATTCCCAAGCGAGAGTTGGTCGCCGTCGCCGATTTCGGTTGGGGTTTCGATGCGCTGGAAGTCTTCGCCGGGAACGAGGACGAAGGTGCCGTTGCTGGAGCCGAGGTCGGTGATGGTCCATGCTCCTTCTGCGAACTCGATGACCGCGTGTTTGCGGGAGATATAGACCGCTTCCGCCAGCGGGGCGAGGTCGACGTCGATGGGCCCCATCTCCGGATCAAACCGCCCGATGACGGCGCGGCCGTTGATGGGGAAGGTGTCGCCTGTGACCACTCCGCTTCGGATGAGGTGGAGTTCTGCGACTGGGCCAGCGTGCGTTTCCTCGGCGTCGGTCTCTTCTGCACTCGGGGCTTCGAGTTCTTCCTCGTCTTCGATTCTGATGTCGTCGTTCATTCGGTTTTCCTCCGTCCGACCGCCGCGCTGATCGCGATCGCTACCGTGGCCATGATGAGTCCGACGAAGATCGGCGCGATGTCTGGGGCGTGGTCGGCGAGTTGTGTGTGCTTGAGGAGTGTGTACCACAAAACCACGGATCCCGACCCGGCGAGCAGTGCGGCGACGGCGGTGTGCGGGGCCAGCGGCTTGCGAATGGCGTAGGCGAAGAGGGTTGGGTAGAAGAGGCCGGGGATCGCGATTGCGCCGAGGTCGTACCAGAGATAGACGACGCTTGGGATCACCAGGGCAAGGACGATGGCGATGAGCGTCGCTGCGGCGATTCCGAAGCGGGTGTAGAGGACGGCTCGGTCTTCGGGAGCTTTTAGGAGGCGCATGGCGAGGTCGCGCCCGAGAGTGGAGCCGCAGACGAGCGTGTAGCCGACCATGGCGGACGTGATGACGCCGAACATCCCCGCGAAGAAGACGCCTTTGAGACCGGACGGAAGGATTTCGTTTCCGAAGAGCGGGAAGAGCGCCGCGCCGAGTTGTGGGTTCTGCATTGCGTGGAACGCGTACATCGCGACGCTGATGCTGAGGAGGTCGAAAACTACCCAGCAACCGACGCTGACGATGACGCCCAGCTTCGAGGTCTGTGCGTTGATGGCGGAAGCGACTCGCTGGTGGAAGCCCGGATCGACGAACGTCCAGCTTCCCAGAAAGAACCAGCTGAGCGCGTACCAGTAGCCGCCCGGCACGAGGCTCTTCATCTCGGCGGGGAGTTGGGCGATTATCTCCCCAGGTGGGCCGTATTCGCGAACGGCGAAGACGAGGATCAGCGCAAACGAGATGTACATCATCACGAACGCGATCGTGTTGCTGCGGGCGTCGGCGAGCAAGCCTCCTCGGTAGAGGAACAGTGAGCCTCCGATCGCGCCAACGATGATTGCGGGGACGAGGCCGACCTGAGTGGTGAGGTCGACAAGCGTTCCGAGCATGAAGACATGCGCGGCTGGCGCAGCGATCAAGACGATTAGGAGGGCAGCCAGTATCGCAGCGGGTTTGCCGTAAACTCGAGCGATGCGCTCGGGCAAGCTGATCTCCTCCTCACTCCGCACGCGTTTCGCCATAAAGAAAGCGAACGCGAGGCCGAACACGTAGTACGGCAAGCCCAGGATGACCCATGTGCCGACTCCGAACCAGGTGAACGCTTCGCCAACCCCGAGGATTCCCCCATACCAAGTCGTGACGAGCGTCGCGACGAAGAAGGGAAGCGTGAGCTTTCTTCCGGCCGCGATCATCTGGATCGCGGTGTTGTCGCGGAGCTTAGCTGAGAAGCCCAGCAGGAGGAACGCGGCTAGGACGGCCCCGACGACTGCGAAGTCCTGCCAGGCGAACGTTACCAATCGGGCTCTCCCGATTCTCGCTCAATGAACACGGCGACGACGCCATCGTGGACTGCAATCTGGATCTCGCCAGCGGTGGCTCTGTTGCTTACGCCATCGTTTTGGGCGAAGGCGAGGGGGAGGTTTTCGACCGGGAACTCCAGGCCGGTCGCGGTGACCCTCGCGGTCGGGACCGGGATGAGGGAGACGATGGCGTTCGGTTCGACGGAGAAGGTCTTGGCTGTTGTGACGATATGGCAGGTCATCATCTCGAAGACGAAGCGGATGT
Source organism: Fimbriimonadales bacterium (assembly GCA_041744215.1). Taxonomy (GTDB): domain Bacteria; phylum Armatimonadota; class Fimbriimonadia; order Fimbriimonadales; family ATM1; genus JAHCHL01. Next base: position 40,135 of record JBGTLG010000040.1, read on the forward strand.
TGGAGTCCGCGGCGTGCTTCGCCGCGACGCTGAAGGCTGAGAGCAGGTGGTCGACTCGGTCGCCCTCTGCTCCGAGGATGGCGATCTCTGTCGCTTTGAGCTCTTGCGTTGCAAAACGAAGGGATTTTTGAAAGTCGGTGGAGTTTTGGTCGGGATCTGGGAGAAACGTTGCGCTTTGAAGGAAGTTTTGGAGGTCTGGGCGGATGCTGTCAAGGTCTCCGAGTACGGTGTGCGGCTCGAGTCCGGCGTCGGCAAGGGCATTTGCACCTCCGTCTGCGGCGATGACGTGGTCTGCGGCTGCGACCCAGCTCGCAAGGAAGTTGGGGGGAATCCGGCCTCCATTGAGGACTATCAGCACGCGATCTTGGCGTTGCATTCTACGCAAGGATACTATCAATCGCTTGGTTGACTTACTTCGGTAACCGTTCAAGAATGAGCCGTGACTTTGGTTGTCGGTAGACGCTTGTCGGACGGAACTGAAGACGCGCAGGATACTTTGAAAAAAAAGAAAAAAAAGAAGGAAAGGAGGGAATTCAGCCGCGAATTTTCGGTGGAGCGCCGAGCGATCTGTTGCGACCTGCAAGGATTACGTGCAAACAGTTGGCAACACTTGTATAATGGCGCTCCGCTCCCAAGAAGTCGGCTGACATGGATGATCAATTTACGTTCGACGAAGACCCTGAGATGACGAACCTTAAACGTAGCTTCTCGCAGGCCGTCTTGGCGATTAAGTCGCTCATGCCGACTCCTCAATTCGAAAAGTTCATCAAGCCACTCGAGATTGTTGGCAGAGAAGAGCATCTGGTGTTCGTGTCTGCGCCAGGAAAATTCGTGCAGAGCTGGGTTCAGGATAAGTATCGCCGCCAGCTGGAGGAGTCGCTGTCGTCCGAATTAGGTGAGCGGGTTGAGATCGTGTTAGAGGCTCGCGTTCAAGTGCGAACTGCTGATGCTTCCGCATCGCAGCCGACTTTGTTCTCGCCGCTCGTCGATTCCATCAATGCTGCATATACTTTTGAAAACTTCGTTATGGGCGACAGCAATCAGGTTGCGTGCAAGGGGAGCGAGGCAGTTGCGAACGATCCAGGAAAGTTTGCTAATCCGTTCTATATCTTTGGTCCAGTCGGCGTAGGCAAGACCCATCTCGCCTGGGCGGTTCACAATCGGGCGCAGTGCGGGCGGAAGAACGGGAGCGTGAGTTACACGACCGCGCACGAGTTCAGCCAGAGGTTCGTCGCTGCGTTGAAGTCGGGGACGATCCCGCAGTTTCACCGCTCGTTCGAATCGTGCCACTTGCTGATCATCGACGATATCGCGTTCGTCGAGCGCGGTGCGAAGTTTCAAGAGGAGCTTTTCCACCTATTCAATTCGTTTGTCACAAGCGGCCGGCAACTGGTCCTGTGCTCGGATCGGGCACCACGCGAGCTTCAAATAGAGGAGCGCTTGCGGTCCCGCATGGAAAGCGGTCTCGTGGCCGATATCCAGACTCCGGATACTACGCTCCGCAAGCGAATTCTGGAGGCGAGAGCCGACTCCGACGGAGTGACGTTGGATGCTGAGGTGTGCGAGTTTCTTGCAGTTTCGGTGCCGGGCAACATTCGGTCATTGATTGGAGCGTGGACTTCATTGAGTGTTTTTTCCAGCATCAGCGGGAAGCCGCTCGATTTGGAGCTAGCGAAGACCATTGTCGCGAACCAGTTCGGTCGCTTGGAGCCATCGCGGCCCTCGTCGGATCAGATCATTGATGCTGTGGCAAGAATTGCGTCGGTAACACGAGACGACCTCGTGGGCCCAGGCAGGCAAGCGTGGCTGACTCAACCTCGGCATTTGGCGATGTTTATGATTCGGGAGTTGCTCGATGAAAGTTGGAAGCGCATTGGTACGCATTTTGGAAATCGCGACCACTCATCGGTGATCCATGCCCACAAGAAGATCGAAGAGTTGTGTCGTTCTGATTCAGAAGTACAGGACATGTATCGCCAAGCGAAGCGTGCGCTTGGGATAGATCCGGAGTAGCGGGCGATGATCCTCGGTACATGCACTTGGCAAGAAGTCCGTGACATCGACCGCGAAGTCGTGTGCATGATCCCGACCGGGAGCTTGGAGCAACACGGGCCGCACCTCCCACTGCTGACCGACACACTCCTCTCGACAAAAGTGTGCGAGTTGGCAGAGGCTCAGCGTCGAGAGTCTGTACTCCTCTACCCCGGCGTCTGGCTGGGCTGCAGTTCGCACCACATGGCGATGGCGGGAACTTGCACAGCGACTGTCGGTACTTACGTTGCGGTGTTGTCCGAAATCATCGAGTCGGCGCTAGCTCACGGCTTTCGCAAGTTCCTCGTGATCAACGGGCATGGCGGGAACACTGAAGCGAACGGGGTCGCGCTGCGCGAGTTGAAGGTGTTGTACGGCGACGCGGTCTTCGCCCATGCGGGCTACTATGCGCTGATCGCGAATGGCGGCGCTGATACGCTGAAGGGCCCGCTAAAGTCGATCCGGCACGCATGCGAAGCCGAAACATCGATGATGATGCACCTGTTCCCCGACTTGGTTCGCGTCGACCGTCTGCGGGACGATGGACTGACGGCTGATCCGCCGCCACCTGCAGGGCTAAATGTGATCCATCACTTTGACGAGATCACAGAGGCGGGCTCATGGGGTAGTGCGACCTTCGCCGAGGCGGGGACCGGCCAGATCCTCATTGAGGCCGCCGTTTCGGGCGTCTGCCGGGCGATTGACCACCTTTGGGCCGGGTACGCCTTTAGGTGACTTCAAAAAAAAGTGGCCCAAAAAGTGCAAATCCGGGTTATAATGCGTCTGTGTGAGAAGTGGTTCTCCGAGCTTGGAGAACCCTTACTGAACGGTTAGATTGCTTGTATCAACGCAATAGTAGGAGGCATCAAAAGATGACTAAGAGAGCATTCACGCTCATTGAGCTGCTCGTCGTGATCGCAATCATCGCGATCCTGGCGGCAATTCTTTTCCCTGTGTTCGCCACTGCCAAGGAGAAAGCTAAGCAAACCTCTTGCCTTAGCAATACTCGCCAGTGGGGATCCGCGTTCCAACTGTACTTGGGCGACCATGACGACACTTGGCCGTTGGCTATGTCGATCACCGGCACGACCTACCGATGGAACTTCAACCACGCAGTGCCCGCCGAATGGCGCACTGACCAAGGTCCTCAGTACGCCGAGGAGATGCGCGTTCACTGGTCTAACGCCATGCAGAGCTACATCCAGAACTACGGCATCTACGAGTGTCCCTCGATGCCTGAGTTTCGGCACGCTGTGACGTATACCGGGCTCACCGGCCCACGTCCGCGCCGCGTCGGCTACTCGTACAACGGTCTGTTGCACCAGTACAACGCTTCTGGCGTTGTTTCTCCATCAGAGCTAATCGTACTTTGGGAGGGCCGCGGAAAGGCTGCATCGCTTGGATTCGCCCTTTCGAACCCAACGTTGCGTTGCGACTTCGCGACGACGAGTACAACTCCGTGCATCTACCGGCCGGGAACGACTCCGACATCCGCGATGTTCACTCGCAACGGCACGAACTACATCCATAACAGGGGCCTGAACTCGACGTTCGGCGACAGCCACGCCAAGTGGCGCCGCGTTGGCGCGCAGACGGTCGGACCTCCGCCGCCAACCTCTTGTGGACCTCCGTTCACGGACTGGAGCGTCGACATGTCGACTGGATATGCTACCAACGGTGTAAACCTGTGTAGCTGGGTCAGCGCGTCGGGCCACCACTGGCTCTATCGACCTGACTACGACTTCAGCCTACGACCGTAGGATCTGAGTCTCGACGCAATTCGACCCTAGGCGCCTCGCCTGGGGTCGAGTGCTTTTTTGACCCTGGCAAGAAGGTGGCGGTATGCTCGTCTGGTGCTTAGCGTTCTACTTCAATCCGCGTTGACGCTCCAGAATACGGTCGGGTCCTTCTCGGGGTTGCCGGGCTACGCTGGGCCACCTGCGATGGTGCTGGGAATGCGAACCCATACCGTCACGGCGGAGGTAACTCGCCGGGGACAGACGGTCAAGTCGGTCAGCCAAATCAAGAACTACACCAAGGAAACTGGAGAAATCACGATCTTCCTTCCGAGCAATGTTCGCACAGGAACCACCGTTTCTGCGCGGAACGGAGTACTTGGCACCGTTCGCGCCACCTGGGATGGCGAGCCCGTCACTTTCGCACTTGACCCTGAACGGTTGAACGAGATCGCGACTCCAACTGAGTTCAGCTTCGACGGCAAACTCCGCGCGACCGTTGTTGTGAAGCCGGAGGGCACTCACAACCTGACTGTGGAGTACAAGAGTCTGCTTGCGTCGACGTTTGCTGAAGATCTCCAAACGTTCGCTTACGATGTTCGTTTCGCTCCACATTGGCGACACGGCCCCATCGAACAGCTGAGCCTCTCGCTCAGATACCAGCAATTGCCAGACGGGCAGTCGGCGGTCTTCGCTGTTGACACGACCTACCCACGCGGCTGGCAGGTTGGGAATGCGATCGGACCCGGCCAGCAAGGTGCGTATTTCGGCGCGAGGGACTTTCAGGTGGGTGAGGTGCTCAACGAGCGTCGTCCCATCACCTTCACCTACTACGCTGGCGGTTTCTAAGAAAGGACCGGTGACGCCGGCCCACAAGCACGCGTCATCCACTCACATCAGTTGCCAAAGACGAACAGCCACAAGAGAAGGATGACGACCAGGGCGACAACTCCGATGATCGCATAGAACACCTGGGGTGACACTTCATTCTGCATAGGATTTCAAATCTACCCAATCGAGAAGCGCGATTTGGACGAAGGCCCGCTCATGCCTCCCTCCTCACGGTTCGTTCCGCGTTCTCGTACCGCCGCTCCAGCTGATCCCAAGTGTCGTGCACAATCGCGTCACGAATCTCTCTCATCAGCCGTGCGTAAAACGCGAGATTGTGGATCGTCGCAAGACGTGCGCCCAGCGGCTCAGAGGCCATGAACAAATGGCGGATGTACGCCGCCGAGTAACCCTCGAGACCCTCAAAGACGCTACGTTCATCGAACGGGCCGTTGTGGTGCGTCCACCGCGCGTTCGTTGCGTTAACTATTCCGCCGAGGGTGTACAGCGCATGGTGCCTCGCCAAACGAGTCGGAAGCACGCAATCAAACAGATCTACGCCGCACTTGACAGCATGAAGTATATCTTTTGGGTGGCCGACGCCCATTAGATATCGCGGCTTCTCGGGCGGCAACAACGGCGCAGTGAAGGCGACTACTGGATGCTGCAATTCTGTCGGCTCGCCAACACTCACGCCTCCGATAGCGACCCCTGCGAACGGCAACGACGCGATGTGATCTGCCGACTCGCGGCGCAGGTCCTCATAAACTCCGCCCTGTACGATGCCGAAGACGGATTGCGACTCGCCGCGTGCGGCGAGGTTTCGAGGAGCCCATCGATGAGTTCGGTGCATCGCCTCTTCTACTTCAGCGCGTTCGGCGGGATACGGCGCGCAAACGTCGAGCGCCATCGAGACATCAACGCCGAGCGCACGTTGGATCTCGATCGCCCTCTCGGGGGTTAGCCGAATCTCAAGCCCGTCGATGTGCGACCGGAACACGACACCTTCCTCCGAGACTTCTCGATGCTTGGCCAAGCTCATGACCTGGTATCCGCCGCTGTCGGTTAGGATCGGCTTCTGCCAATTCATAAACCTGTGCAGGCCGCCTAACTCTGCGATGGTTTCCTCGCCCGGTCTCAGGTGAAGGTGGTAAGTGTTGGCCAAGACCATTTCAAAACCCAAGCCCGCGACTTCCTGCGAAGTGAGCGTTTTGACCGAGCCCTGCGTGCCGACGGGCATAAATGCAGGCGTCGTGACCTCCCCGTGCGGCAGGGCCAACTTTCCAAGCCGTGCACTGTTCGTCAGGGAGCGCTGGAGGACTTCGAACTGCATCGGAATCAGAGAATACGCGATTGGTCAGAGACTGTGTGGCGAGAGGGTGCGATAATGGCAGTGTGACTCTTAGCCTTGCGTTAGCCGTGATGGTCAGTGCGGTCCAAACAGGCCGCGTCGATCTGCCGCCGATCGAGCTGTTGAGGACTCTCGACGACGAAGGAGTGAGTTACTTCGTTACTGCCGCCGGATCCAGCGAAGGGATTCGCCTCAAGATGTTGGCCGATCCAGCCAGAAGGGCTGTCTCGCCGGAAGAACTGTTCGACCTGCTGTTTCTGGGGCACGAGATACCTGGGCTTCGCTCTGGCGCGAGCAGTGCAGACGCACCACATACTCTTGCGGCGATTGACTCTGTTTCCGGCCGCATCGAACGGACGTTTGTCCAATATTCGGCTGATGCAAAGGCTGCAAGTCAAAGTGTGTTGATGACTATTCGGTCGGAAGTGTTCTCGGTGCCTGCAATGGCAGAAAAGCAGTCTCTGAGGGATGGGCTTGTGCGCAGCAAACGAAAGATCGGTGACGAGTCGTTCGAGTCCGGCCCAGACCGACTGTTGTTTCGATCCGGAAGAGTTTGGAGCGAAGTGCGATCCTCCGGCGAGGGCGGACCCGCAGCGACTCCCCGCGAAGGGCGCGACGCCATTGCGATTGCTCTCGATTTCAGAATCAGCCGGATCGCTGGGCTTGGCGGAGTTCCTGCCACGAAGGCTCAGCTGTTTCTGGCCTCTGATGCGACCGCCATTGGCGAAGGGTTCGAGTATCGCGGTGAGATACTTGCCTCCCTGGACACGTTAGCGGAGTTGGGTGTCGAACTTGAGCTTGTCTGTGACAGAGTGCACTGGCGCGCATCACTAAAGCGTGGCGGACGGCGAGTTCATGTAGAGGCGTACTCTTGGACGATTGCTGATGTGACTGGCGAGCGCACGATGAAGACGCCAGCTATCGTTTACGGGGGCGAACTCCTGGTCCCGCTATTGGAAGTTTGCGGCGCGCTCGCGATGAAAATCGACAAGCGCGCCGGTGGTTACTTTGTCACGTTGGATGACGATTAGTTGTTGATGGCAATGTGGACGATTCCGCCAACCATGCTGCCATCGGCGTTCCGGATTGCGATCTTCTGTCGGATCGTTGCTTCGAAAAGCGGTTCACCAACCAGGACCTCTTGTCCTGAGTCCGGCTTGATAAGGACTTGGGCCGTGCGTTGCGGGCCAGCTGTTGCGGTCGCAGCTGCGCGCACTGCCTCGATCGTGAGCTTGCTTCCGTCGAAGACGTAAGGGCTCTCCTCTGCCTTCATCCCGTCGGCCATGGCGAGGAACACCGTCGCTGCGGCGTCAACTCGCTCTGTAGCGGCCAACACCTCTGGCGTGATTTCGAATGAGAAACGATTGGTTTCCTCAGTCGATTTCTGCACGACCGCTTCATTCACGCCTTCTATCGGATACGCGGGGAAGAAGGTCAGTTCGTGCGTTTCCCTGATGCCTGCGTCCGGGCAGCTGAACCAGCCGCTCGCTAGGACGGGAGATACCGAGTACATCATCGATACATCGAGGTTTCCGCTACCGGAGCCTTCGATCACTAACGACCACTTCTTGTCGCTTTCGACCAACCTTGCGCCGTCAAGCACGAATTTTGCGGGAGTCTCAGGATCGTCGGTCGATGCCGAAACACGAAAAACGAGGTACCCGGAAAGGCGACCCATCTTATTCGCGGGGAATGCGAGATAGGCCTCTTGCACTTCAGACACGTCTTCGGCGGCGGTATTGGGCTGAATCACAGCCCCAGCAGCCTCGTTAGCGCTGAGCTTCTTCGTTAGGTCGGATAAAAGGGTTTGCGAGACGAGGCACCCGGAGGCCTCCTTCGTCATAATGAGGTACGCATGGGATGGGGCATGCGATGGACTGCCTGATTGCGGTGTTTCGCCTCCTGGCGGCTGCTGGGAGCACCCGACAGCGAGGAGGACGATGGCCAATATTGCTGGTAAGTTGATGATTGTCATTGCTGTCTCCATAAGTGTTCGCTCCGCCCGTGATCGTTCACGGGCGGAGCAGTTTTTTGGCAGGTTAGCTAGAGAATCCCTTAGCGGTGACCGTGAACGATCCTCCGTTCGGGATACCCATGACGATCACGGCGATTTGCGTGACCTGTCCTGCAGAGTAGGTTTTGTTGTACGTTTGGTCCTTGACGCCGCCGGCAGGGGTTCTCGTGTAGCCGATGCCGCGGTTGTCCTTGATGTCTATCACGCCGTAACCGAAGTTGGCCGAGGCGCCTGTGACTTTGATCTCGACCCGGCGAACCGCCGAGTTGACATTGAACACGTAGTAGCGGGCTGCGTACTTTGCGACGCTGCCGCTGTTGCTGTAGTTGGTTCCCACGTTGAGCGCCGTCGTTGTGCGCGGCACTTGCGCTAGCGGTCCGTATGTGACGCCGCCGGGATGATTGATCACGAGCGCATTTTCGGTGTATGAGAACGTAGTGTAGTTCGAGCTGTTCGTTGCCAAGTTCTTGTAGTAGTTAGCGAACAGCCACCAGTTGACAATGGTATCGAAGCTATACGCGGAGCCAATCCGGCCCTTGATCGTATGGTTGACCGCCTCGATAGTGTTTTTGCCGTTGGTGGAATATCTTTGCCATGTGTCGCGGACGGCCAACCGCTCGTTGCCAGCGCGCTGACCCATGTAGACCCACCAGTGGCAGGCGTCGTAGCTTCGACCGAGGAGTGCGTTAGCTGGTGACCCGAGTCCGGAGTTCATGCGATCCATCCAGTCACCGACGCCGGGGGCTCGGTACTTCTGGCTCCAGGAGGCCGTTGCCTCGACGATCCACTTCATGCCAGCCGTTCCTGACACGTAGCCGTACGCGTACTGCACGCGGTGGAACAGTTCGTGTACCGAAGTGGTTTGCCGCTTGAGCGTGTTGTTGATGACTTTCGCGCTGCAGAGTCTCATCGAGTTCCAAGAAGAGCTCGTTGAACCGAGCAGGCCGCTGCCCAAGTCGTAGCACTCAACGTCGATCGTCTCGTTTGGAATGAGCCAAGGCGGCGAGGTGCTGAAAGTCCACCGAATGTAGTGCGAGGGCTTTCTGAAGTTCGTCACGAAGTTGGTCCACGCGTTGTTTAGAATCGTAGCGGTTGCGTTGATGTTCGCAAGCGTAGAGTTCTGCGACGCTCTCGCGTTATTATCCGTGTACAAGAATCGGAATTTGCCTACGATACGCTCCCGGTTGAACGTCGGTTTCGTGCCGGGAGGCGTCCCCTGGACCGCCGTGAGACCTGCACCGATGAAGTTGGGGATCAGAGACGCCTCAGCGCTTCTGATTTCACCACCGCCGCGACCCGGCAGGCCCTTCATGTCGCCCCGCTTTAGCGGCTGTTGCGCGGGTCCCGCAAGGATTTCGTCGACCTGCCTGCGGGCACCGTCCGAGACGTTTGGGTTTGAGAGGCCTGCGAAAAGGAGTCCAAACTCATATTCGCCGCACTCATCCATCTTCTGTCGACCTGCGGGTGACTCCAATTCTCTGGCGAGCGCTACGAGCGCTGCGTCACTTTTGGGCACTTCGGGGTTGTTTCCGAACATCGACTGGAAGTTCGCTGCCTTGAGTACCGGCAGGTCGAACTCCATCCTCTCCATGGCAAAGTCCCGCAAGACTGCGTCTCGCGAGAAAGGAAGTTGCAACTCGGGGCGCTTTAGTTGGAGATCCGGTGGCCGCTGACCACCGGGATTTGCCTCGAGGGGTTGGGTGAGCATCGCGATCCCGCACATGATGGCGGGCACCGCAATGAAACAGTTTCGGCGTCGTAGCCGCATTTTTGTTCCTCCTATGGTTGCGCCGAACAGCTGTGGCCGACGCTTCCACCAAAATTTTACCGCAATTTTGCGGGACGCGGACACCAAACTTACAGTTAAATCGTTAACTTCGCAGGATGATTCCCGAGCGTTATGCGGCCGCCGGAATCCCGATCTGCTCAGGGGTTACTGTAACCTTGATTTCCTTGCCGTCCCGCTGAATCACGACTTCAACCGGCTTGCCCGCTTCCGCATTCAGAAAGATTTCTTGAATGTCCTCGATGGAGCCAATCGTTTGGGTCCCCCACTTCCGGATTCGGTCACCTGCACGGAGGCCAGCCCTCTCGGCAGGAGAGTTTTCTGCCACCCCGCTTAACAATAGGCCCGGGCCGCCGTCCCCGTACTCTGGTATCAGACCAACTCTCACTCTGCGACCCATGTCGCGTTCTCGAGTTTCGCCACCAGGAGCCCGGCGTTCTGTGATCACGGCCCCCTTCTTGAATGGGGGCATTTCACTCATCGCGTCGACCAGGTCAATCAGCTTGATCGCTTTGTTTCCGACCGTAACCATGCCTTCGTAATCGATGTGTTCGGCGACGTCCGACTCTCGGTGGTAACGGCCATGGAGCCCCGTATGGAAGAAGAGAACCGGTACGCCCTGATTCGCAAATGGCCAGTGATCGCTGTCCGGACGAATAGCCTCTACAACCTTGACTTCTACACTGGTTTTCACTTGCTCAATAAGGGCCGGCCAGGAGGGGGATGATCCGACACCGCTGATCTCGAGCTTGCCGGTCGAATAGTATCCGACCATGTCGAGATTTAGCATCATCGCAACAGAAGCCATTGGTATTGTTGGGTTGCGCGTGAAAAAGGTGCTGCCGATGAGGCCAAGTTCTTCGCCCGAGTACAGTTGGAAGACGAGTGTTCTGCGATTCGATTTCGATTCAGCGTAGTACTTAGCGAGCTCCAAGACCATTGCCGTGCCACTCGCGTTATCGTCCGCCCCGTGGTGGATGAATTCTGTCCCGCCAATCGCGCCTACATCGCCCCAACCGAGATGATCAATGTGCGCCCCAATGACGATGTGCTGATTCCTCAGATTAGGATCCGTGCCTGGGAGCACCGCGATCACATTTCGGCCAGTTACACGATTCGGTTGGAAGGCCACTGTTGCACTAATGCCTTTTGCGGGAGATGTCGGAGTCAACACACGCGCATCCCGCGCTGATTTGCGAGCCTCATCGTAGTCTAAGCCCGTCAGCTTTGTGAAGATGGAGGGCGAAACCGCGACTGCCGCTAACTTCGAATCGCGCCCGATTCCCCGCTGCCGCGACAAGCGCATAACGCGATGCCCGCCTTCCTGGCTGGGTCCCGCAAAAATCACGCCTTTCGCACCGCGATCCTCAGCATTCTTTGCTCTCACTGCGTTCGACGGATTCTCTCTAGGTGCGGCTGGGAACATTACCACCCACTTGCTCTCAACGGATAATCCTCGAAAATCATCACGGGTTGCGTTCACCACGCCTTCACCCGCGAACACGATGCCGCCGGCGACTTCCTGCGACTCTACTGATCCGTATACAACCTGCCACTCATCGTCTGCAGGAGTGATAGGCGTGCCGTCCGCGAGAGTGAAACTTAGCTTGGCGCTCTCTCCTTTGGCGGTGCCGAACGAGGCTGGAAACTCCTGGAAGTAGGTTCCAGCAACGCCGCCAGGTAGTGCGCCGATGCTCTTGAAGTAGTCTGCGCAGTAGTCGGTGGCAATCCTTTCACCAGCCGATCCAGTCAGTCGCCCCTCCAGTTTTGGGTCTGACAAGAAGTAGACATGTCGTTGCATTGCTGACATATCGATTGACCGTTCGCCAGCTATTGCACTCAGCGCAAGAATTGTTGTTAACATTGTTAGTCCTCCCAGTCGCAGACGAACACGTTTGTGTCGCCTTTTTGTTTCCCATTGCGATTGCTTGACCAAACGAGGCGTTTACCGTCTCGCGTGAACATCGGGAATCCGTCGAACTCCGGCGTGTGTGTGACTCGCTTGAGACCCGTGCCGTCAACGTTTATCATGAACAAATCGAATTCTCGCCCCTGGGGATCGCCGTAGTTGGATGAGAATATGATTCTCTTGCCATCCGGATGCAGGAAAGGAGCGAAACTTGCAGCTTTTAGGTGAGTCACCTGCCGCTTGTTTTGCCCATCTGCATCCATGATCCAGATTTCGAGTTCACCTGGTCGAACCATATGTCGGGCAAGGAGTGAAAAGTAGTCTTGACGGTGTTCCTCATCTTTCAGTGGCGCGCGTCTGTAGACAATCATCTTGCCATCCCAGCTGACGAACGGCCCTCCGTCATATCCATCTTCGTTCGTGAGTCTCAAAACGCGGGATCCGTCAATCTGCGATCGATATATCTGTAGGTCGCCTTCCTTGTTGCTTGTGAACGTCATGAACGATGCGTCAGGAGCAATGGTCGTCTCTGCGTGATAACCTTCGCCGATCGCGATCATTGCGCGCTCATTGGTCTTCAGGTTGTGACGAAAAATGCGATACCAAGGATTAACGACCCACACGTATCCTTGTGACATATCCGCCTTCATGCCCGGTCCGGGGTCTTTCCAATCTGTCGCGCTGTACATGACGTCGTCTGTGCCCGGAATGAAGTAGCCACAAGTGTGCCTGCCTTTGCCGCTGGAGATCATCCGCTTGCCAGTCCCGTCCCAATTCATAACCAGTATCTGCTCATCCACGTAGTCGTCTTGTGTCGACTGATAAATGAGTTTCGAGCCATCCAGATTCCAGTACGCCTCTGCGTTCTGGCCGCTGAACGTCAGTTGGCGAATGTTTCTCAGATGTACCTCGTCAGGGTGCCGGTGAAGCTCGTCGTTCGGAGCCATGGAATCCTGCAGAGCTGAGGAGAGAATGAGCGCAAGCATCTTCGTTAAGGTACCTACGCGCCCCTTGCGAGAATGCCTAATTGCCGTCAATTCGGCAGAGTTGCAATCTTGCCGACAGCCCAGCCACCATTTACGCCCCCACTTAGCCTTCGTTTGCCCTGCCGGCGACCGATCGCGGTGGACGGGGGCGTAATCCCATGTCGGCTTGCGCGTATAACAGCCTAACCCAAGGAGGAATCTCATGAAAGAAATCGTGTTGGTTGTCGTTGCAGCGCTCCTCGGAGCCGTGTTGACTGCAGTTGCTTTCGCAGGCGGCAACGCCCCGCAGTCTGCGTCAGATGCTGGACCGTGGGGCGTGGTTCAAGGTGACGGCGCTCCCGAGGCCGTTATGTGGAACCGAAACACCAGCGAATCCTACGCGCTCATACACGACCTCGGCACAAATCCGCCGAGATTCTACTGGGTTAGGATCGCGAGATAGAGCAACTGTGCCTGCTCAGGTTGGTCCCTGGGCAGGCACAGTCTAGACTAGTCGTCGGCAGGATCCTTCGGGATCTCGTTGCCAGGCATGTTCTTAGAAACGTCTTTCCGCTGCTGGTCCCGCGCTCTAACATCGTCTGGGTTCGATGCCCCGGATGATGCGCATCCGCAAAGGACGCCGATTGAGAGAATGATTACGATGGCCTGCTTGACACTCTTCATTAGTTCAGCGCCCACAGTGGCCACTCTCGATTCCATGTAGGAGCGCTGGTGACCGTTCGAGACCCACTGTTAGGACCGCACTGCCAACCTGACCCGTAGCTTGGTACCAGGTAGTCCGCGGGTGTCGGGGTGTCAGCGAGAAACTGTTTTGCGTTGATTGCTTTCGCGGATCCGTCCGCGCGCCCAATGACGAAGACTTGGCTGTGGGGGATCTGCTTCGCGTCGATCTCCGTTGTTGGAGTGCAGTTCGTCGGGCTGACCCACTTCATGAAGTATGGCTCCCACAGGTTGCGTAACGCCGTGGGATAAACAGTCTGGATGGTTGCGCTTGGCGTTGCGAAGACCGGGATGAATGGGATGGTTGTGCTTGACAGTTCCATGAACAACATCGCTGACGATGGGTCGGGAACGTTTGTGGTCTTACCGCCAAGAAAAGAGTTTCTGTACGCACCAAGCCGGTTTGGATTGCCGAAGGTGTTTAGCGCTCCAGTCAAGGCCAGATTCACAGCGTACGCATTCGAGATCTCGCCGTTTTCATTCCATTGGAAAGGATCAATCGCGCGAGACGGGCAGATGAACATTTGTATGCTGTTGCCTGTGTAGGTGAGCAGCCACTTCGGCCACTTGTAGTGGTTGACTCTGTAGGCGAACGGCGGCGAAGAACAACCGTCTCCTGGCACAGACCCGGGCGTGCGATGTCGCGGATTGAGCGAGCCGGTAAGTGGCTCGCATCCATCTGCGCGCGCGTACGTATCGTCATAATCCGTCGCATAGAGTTGCGCTGCAAGACCAATCTGCTTGATGTTCGCGACACACGTTGTCTTTTTTGCGGCCTCCTTAGCCCGCGCAAAAACAGGGAAGAGAATTGCGGCTAAGATCGCGATGATCGCGATGACGACAAGAAGTTCTATGAGCGTAAAGCCCCTCCACGACGCTTTCATGTTTCCTTCCTCCGACTCTCATGATTGACCAAGACTCATCCTGGCCTTGGATACATTCTAACACCCTCATTTTCGTTTTGGGTTAATGGCATATTAGCAAAAATAAGGCCCCGGCGACAAGGTCGCCGGGGCCTTAGAATTTACTTCTTTGTCTGGTCAGTCAGGCTTAGGGCAGAACCCTTTTCGCCCACCTAGTTTGCGCGCGTTGGAGCGCTTTTCCTTGAACTGTTGAGCCATCTCGGCGACCTTCTGCCTCTGCTCAGGAGTGAGCAATGCGTTCATCCGCTGTCGGCTCTCGGACCGGATTACGGCGGCTTTCTCCATCAGAACCCGCTTTTCCATGCCCGCTGAATTGGCCTTGAGTGTGCTCATTTGATCTCGCTTCCAGGCGCGAACTTCAGCGGCCGCAGTTTTCTGCTCCTCGGAGAGCCCAAGTTTCTCCCACCCCGCCTTCGCGTTGTGAAGTCGGGCACCTCGTTCTCCGTCGGCTTTGCCAAACTTCATGGCTTTGTCCGATGCGTCTCCGCTGACCTTCGACTGAATCGACTTGTCCTGGGGTCCGGGCTTTTGAATGACGGCCTGGGACAAAGTCGCGGTGAGTACGGCAACGAGTCCAATTGCGATTGCGATCCACCACTTGCTGTTGAACATCTTGGTTTCCTTCGGGTGGCACTGGGCCAGCCCTCTAAGGTGAATACGAAGAAATCTTCGTAAAGTTCGCCGGTAGACTCCGCAAAATGCATGACTTGGAGTCCGCAAAGCGCCTCCTCTACCATCACACGCCGTCGGAGTCACTGCGGCGGCACTGCCTGTCAGTAGGCTCGGCGATGAGGTGGTATGCCGAGCGGCTTGGGGCCGACACCGCACAATGGGAGATTGTGGGGGTGCTGCATGACTTCGATTATGAACAGCACCCGGATGACCACCCCCGCTGGGGGATGGCCCTCCTCGAGTCCGAAGGATGGGATCCCGAGATCGTCCGCGCTATCGGCAGCCATAACGAAGCTCTCGGGATCCTGCGGACTAGTCCCCTGGAGCGGCACTTGTTCGCCTGCGACGAGATCTCAGGGTTCATTTCTGCGGTCACGTACGTTCGGCCCAGTAAAAGCATCCACGACGTGGAGGTGAAGAGCGTCCTAAAAAAGCTGAAAACTCCCGCATTCGCGGCCGCCGTGAGCCGAGATGACGTCTATGCTGGTGCAGAAGGAATCGGCCTCACGATCGAAGAACATATAGCGAACGTCATTGAGGCGCTGAGAGAGAATTCCGTCGAGCTAGGCCTCCATGGGCCAGGGGACGGAAGCGCGTAATCAAATGAAGATCATTTTGCTTTGCCGTGACCCCGAAATGATCGCTGCTGCGGCCGAGGCCTACGAGTTCACGGACGAGCTGGAAACCTACGCTGACTGGCAGCCAGCGCTCGACGCCTCGGCGGGCTGTGAGCTCCTTATAGTTGACCTGCTTGCAACCCTTGAAGAGGAAAACAAGATCGAGGGCTATGAGAAGTTTGGCCTGGCGAAGATGGGGCACCCAACGGCGAAGGACATACCGGTCGTCCTGATCGCCCCCCCGGACGATTACGAGTTGGAGTACATGGTTGGGTGGCCAGACTTTCTCCACGGGATGGTCAAGCGTCCTGTGACGATGAAGATCTTCCGGAGAATCTCGACTTGGGTGTGATTAGGATTTGACCGATGATTAGATCTATGGTCCACGTCGCTCTGCTGTTGAGCTTCGCCTTGGGCGTCGCCCAGACTCCGCCGCCACCCATTCCCGTGGGCACTGATCCAGTGCAAGCGTATATCAGACCGAGCGTGGCAAAGGCGATCGTTATTGAGATTGCAACGCAGACTTTGATTGCGTACGAAGGCTCCGAAGAGAAGCATCGCTTTCGATGCAGTACCGGAAAGAACAACGGCACTCCCCGCGGAGAGTGGCCAATTCGTCAGAAGCTGCGCTACAACCGCGCTCTCCCAGAGTACGGAAGTGTTCCAATTCCTTTTTCGTTGCGGCTTGACATTGTGCGAAACGGAAGGCGATACCGAATAGCGATACATGCTCACAAGAGTGTTCCGTCTTATCCTGCGTCTCATGGCTGCATCCGTTTATCGTATGCCGACGCTGAAACCCTGTTCGGTTGGGCAGATGTCGGCGTCGTCGTTACCATTCGTTAAACCGCCATAATCCCGTCATGTTCGAAGAACCGCTGCCCGGCGTCTACCTGCGCCGATTGAGTCGGCACAGCGACTCTCGAGGATGGCTGATCGAGACGTTCCGTGAGGACGAGTTACCGCCGGGCTTCCAGCCGGCGATGGGATATCTCAGCGTTACCCGTCCCGGTGTCGCAAGGGGCCCGCATGAGCATGCGGATCAGACCGACGGATTCGTTTTTATGTCGGGCAACTTCGACCTCCATCTCTGGGAGAACCGGCCGGGAGAGGGAGAACAGTATCTGAAACTGAAGGTTGGTGAGGAGAATCCTGTTTTCGTTACTGTGCCACCGGGCGTCGTACACGCTTACCAGAACGTCGGCTCAGACGATGCGTTCGTACTCAACTTTCCCGACCGACTGTTTGCCGGGCGAGGAAAGACCGAACCCGTAGACGAGATTCGCCATGAAGATGATCCCGATTCGAGGTTCAAGTTTTGAACATTCTGGTCACAGGTGGTGCAGGGTTTATCGGGAGCAACTATTGCCGTCATGTACTAGCGACGAGTGAAGAAGATCGCATTAGCGTACTTGACGCATTGACCTATGCAGGCAGCCTTTCCACCATCCTCGACTTGGAGAAGAACGGCCGATTCCGGTTTCACCAAGGACGAATCGAAGATGCAGACGCCGTAGACCGAATCATCCGCGAGGACAAAATCGATTCGATCGTCAATTTTGCTGCCGAGACGCATAATGATCGCAGTCTATTGGATGCGAATGACTTTCTTCGTACGAATGTGATTGGAGTGAGTGTGTTACTTGGGTCAACGCGCAAACACAAACTTCATCGCATGGTGCATGTATCAACCGATGAGGTCTACGGATCGATCGCAGAAGGGGAATTCACAGAAGAATCTCCGCTGATGCCTAACACGCCCTACAGCGCGAGTAAGGCAGCTGGCGATCTCCAATGTCGCGCGCACTTTGTCTCCTTCGGCACTCCGGTGATAGTCACTCGTGGCGGCAACACCTATGGTCCCTACCAATATCCCGAGAAGCTCATATCATTTTTCACAACTCGGCTGATGGACGACAAGAAGGTCCCGGTCTATGGCGAAGGTAACCAGATTCGAGAATGGATCCACGTGTTGGATCATGCAGCGGGCATAGACGTTGCGCTGCGCCACGGCAATCCCGGCGATGTTTACAACGTTGGCGACCGAAACGAAAGGCGAAACGTGGAGATCGTAGATATCTTGATTGATGAGTTGGGGAAGTCGCGTAACCTGATAAAACACATTCCGGATCCGAGAGAAGGCGCGCACGATGTTCGATACAGCATGACCGCCGAGAAGTTGAAGTCGCTAGGCTGGAAACCCACGATGCCTTTTGAAGAATCGTTACGAGAAACGGTGCAGTGGTACGTCGACAACGAACGATGGTGGCGGCCAATCTCGCAGAAACTCGAGTATCAGGCATTTATCAAGGCATTCTACGGTCCGGGCCTCGGGAATGACTTGTAGGAGGGTGGCTGGTACCCCCGACGGGATTCGAACCCGCGATCTTCGCCGTGAGAGGGCGATGTCCTAAACCGCTAGACGACGGGGGCAGGAGGCGAAAGTGTACCGAATCGCTCGCTCCCTGGGCAAGCCTACAGTAAATCAAAGAAAGTCTCTGCATCACGAACTTTGTCCGAAATTGATTGGAAAAAGTCCGGTAGCTCATCATCACGGATGTTCAGCCACTGTGCGACAGAAGGATCAAGGTTGAACGACCCGTTCGGGACCGAGGCGAAACCGCAGATTGATGCGTAGTAATCGGCTGCATGAACTAACGCGACTGTGTCGTTCGGTTTTTCAACAAAAGGACCATGATGGTTGGCAACGACCTCAATCAACTCAACGGGGAAGCTCCAAACTTGCATCAGCATCGCGCCGATTTCGGCATGGTCGATTCCTAAGACGAGTTGCTCGGATTCCTGGATAGTTATCCCGGAGGCGCCGCACTCGCGTAAAACTTCCCGAAGCAGATCCGGAAAGTTCGCCAGCAGGAATAGTTCACCAAGATCGTGTAACAGCGCGCCTGTGTATGCGACGTCGCGGGCTTCGGCCGTCGCTCCCTTGCGCTCCGCTAGCATTCTAGCGGCGCAAGCGGAACCGAAAGCGTGACGCCAGAAAGCATATTGTGTCTGGAGCATTGCATGAGTCTTCGCTTTCACCAGACTCATCGCGGCCATGCTGAGTACGAGATTCCGAATCTGCTGCATCCCAAGGATTACAATTGCGTGCGAAGTGGTGGAAATCTTTGCAGACATCCCGTAATACGCACTGTTAACGACTCGCAACACCTTAGTCGAGAGGCCTGGGTCTGCCGAGATCAACTTGTCCAGGTCGCTGGCTGTCGCCGTCGCACTCTCAGTCATCTCCAGCACTTTCGTTACTGCGACCGGAAGGGCAGGAAGGTCCTGAATAGATCGTTCGATGTATCGCCGAAGCGCGGCGCGATTTACGGAAAGAGCCATCTTTAGTCTGGGTCCCAGCGAGCGTACAGGAATTCACCCGGGCCTCCCTCAGAGATTATCGGCAACCGACCAGGCCGGGCTCACCTGCTAAGGCGAAACGGTATCGGCTAAGATTGCTTTCCGTGCGCTTTGAGTTTCGCCCACTCCGAATTCCCAGGAAACGTCCCTTTCGGATCAGTCGCGGATTGAGCGTCGATACGGAAAATCTCTTCGTCATGGTGGAGCATGATGAGATTTGTGGCCTCGGGGAGATGGCGCCTGTCGGCTACGGCGACCCGCAAACAGCGGAGGGGGCCGAAATCGCGCTGCGCGCGGTAGAGGAAGTACTCCTTGACTTCGACCCTTCGAGGATCTCCGCAATCGAAGAGCAAATGCTTAACCGAGGGGTGCCATCCGCCGCACGTGCAGCGGTGAACACCGCCTGCTGGGACTGGCTCGCCAAGAGAGCTGGATTGCCCCTCTATCGGCTTTTGGGACTTGAGCGCGAGACTGTTCCAACGAGCATCACGATCGGTATCTGCGCACCAGAAGAGGCGAGAGCGCAGGCCGAGCAGATTGCGGCAGAGTCACCGGAATGCTGCATCAAAATCAAGCTCGGTAGCTCAGATGGTGTCGAGAGCGACAAACAGAGATACTTGGCCGTTCATGACGGCGCGCCTCACGCGAAACTGCGTGTTGACGCCAATGGCGGATGGAACAGTCTCCAAGCATTGAGCATGATGGGATGGCTTGAAAATCGTGGCTGCGAGTACGTCGAGCAACCCGTCCACCACGATGACGAGGACGGGATACGATGTGTGGCTGAATCGAGAAAACTGCCTTTGTATCTCGATGAGAACATACACACCTCTAAAGACCTCCCTCGGTGGGCCAACTATTGTGACGGTGTTAATCTGAAGTTGATGAAGACAGGCGGCGTGTCAGAGGCGTTGCGCTTGGTTGCGACCGCTCGCGCCATTGGCCTCTCAACAATGATTGGATGTATGTCGGAGTCTTCAGTCGGAATAGGAGCCGGGGCCCATATCGCGTCGCTCTTCGATCACGTAGATCTTGACAGCCACCTCAATTTGAACCCGGATCCCGCGGACGGGCTAGGCTTTTCGAATGGACGCGTCTTGCCTGCAGATCGCGTAGGTTTGGGGGTCAGTCTGAAATGAAATGTCTCGGCGCCGGGGCCAAGGTTGCGTTGCTGATGCATGGCTACCTCGGCCATTCGCAAGGCAAGCACGGTATCGGGATGCTCAGGTATTCCGATGCGGACATCTTGGCGATCGTCGATCGATATGCCGCGAGTCGTACCGTTCGGGAAGTCGTCAACCTCGATCGAGATGTGCCTATCGTTGCGACGGTAGACGAAGCTCGCGCGCTAAAGGCAGACATCCTGTTGGTCGCAGTCGCCCCACCAGGTGGCCAACTTCCGGAAGGCTGGGAATCAGAACTCCACCATGCGCTCGACCTCGGCATGTCTTTGGTAAACCCTCTCCATCGGCCTTGGAACGCTGATCCCGAGATGGCATCACGGCTTGCGCCGGGAGCCTGGATTTGGGACGTGCGCCAAGAGCCAGCCGATTTGCAACCGGCCACCGGAGCCGCACGAGAGTTATCAAACATTAGGCTTCTCACCGTCGGTACCGACATGGCAGTCGGAAAGATGACGGCATCCCTCGAGTTGGTACGATCCCTCCGCTCGAAGGGTATCTCGGCAGAAATGGTTGCAACAGGTCAGGTTGGAATCACCATCGTCGGGTCAGGAGTTCCACTCGATGCAGTGCGCTTGGACTACGCGCCTGGAGCCGTCGAAAGGGAAGTCTTGAGGGTGTCCGAGTCTTGTGACGTCGCCGTGGTTGAGGGCCAAGGTGCACTATGCCATCCCGGTGCGAGCGCAAATCTTGCCCTGCTCCGTGGATCTATGCCTACACATTTGCTTCTCGTACACCGCGCCGGTCAGACAACCGAGCGACAACATGAATGGGCGCAAATCCCCGACCTTGTTGATCTAATCAAGTTGCACGAAGACCTTGCGGAGTGTTGTGGCACGTTTAGCCGCCCGCAGACAATCGGCATTGCTCTAAACACCGCTCATCTTTCAGACGTAGAAGCAAGCCAGGAGATAGCGCGGGTGAAGGAAACAACAGGGTTGCCCGTTACAGACCCGGTTCGACACGGCGCAGACCTGTTTGCAGATGTACTCGCAACCTCTATCGCGCAGCCCTCGCCGCGATGACTCCGACTGTCACAGCAAGTCCGATGCCCGCGATCACAGCGCCCACCCGCTCAAACCCCACCAGCCGATCGAGTGCCCACCAGCCAATCACAATTGTCACTACGCACAGTCCCCACACCAATCCGTTCGATTTCATCGCGGTGCTGAGCTTACCGCCCCCACTGCCTGCTCGGCGACTTTCCGTTGCGGCGCGGGCATTGGAAGGTCCGACATCCCAGCGGCTGTCTCCCACCGAAGTGACTTATCAGGCGTTTCGACGTCCGCAAGAAATGCGTCCAGGGTCACCGAGTAGCGGGTGACGCGGTGCCGTACGCGCACCAGATGTCGCGCGTTTGGATATCCAAGCAGAGTGATCGTTTTCAGCGTGCCCAAATGTGACTCGACTTGTGTGCGAGGAAACTCCCACATCCCCGTCCACCAACTCCCTTCTTGTATCTGACGCAAGCCGAACTTGCCGACATGGGTCGGGCACACGCAGACGTGATGCAGTCTTGTAACTTTCGCTTCACTTCGAACGACCGGGTAATCCGATTGCTTCCCTGACGCACGCGCACAACAATGCGCCGCCACCGGGCAGGAATCGCAGCGCGGCTCCGCGGGTCGGCAAATTACCGCGCCAAGCTCCATCAGCGCCTGATTCCATTCTCCCGGTGAGGCGTCGCCCATCATGGCTTCAGACGTCATTTTGCAGCGTCGTTTGAGAGGCTGGTCTGTTTCAGCCGCACACTCTAATCGGCTGATAACACGCTCGACGTTGCCATCAACAGCCGCATGCTTCCCGTTGAAGGCGATGGAAGCTATCGCTGCTGCACTGTATTCACCTATCCCTGGCAGGTTCAGCAGATCGTCAACACTGTCTGGCACTTCCCTTATCGTCTTCGCCGCGGCGAGCAAGTTCTTCGCTCGTCGATAGTAGCCGAGGCCTTCCCACGCGCTGAGAACATCGGATTCCGTCGCGAGCCGCAATGACTCGAGGGTGGGGAATCGAGCGATGAACCTCTCGAAGTAAGGGACGACTGTTGCCACTTGCGTTTGCTGCAACATCACTTCGCTTACCCAAATTCTGTAGGGGTCACCGGTTCTTCGCCATGGAAGGTCACGCGCGTTCTTGCGATACCAGCTAAGAAGCGAGGACCGGAATCCTCTAAAGTCCGAGCGTCGCAAGAGCTTCCTTAGGATCGTCTGCTGCCGTTAGTGCTCGACCGATGACCACGTAGTTCGCTCCAGCGGAGAACGCCTCATGAGGTGTTGCCACACGGGCTTGATCGCCACCGGCCCCAGTCGGTGCCTTCATCCCAGGTGTCACCAGCACTGGCTCAGGGCCAACCAGTTTGCGAACATCCTTCACTTCGTGGGCAGAACAAACTAAGCCGTCCAGACCAGAGTCAATCGCTTGCTGCGCAAGGAACAGCACCTGATCTAAGGGCGTCCGAGGAACGCCTAACTGCCGTTCAAGCGCTTTACTGTCAATGCTGGTGAGGACGGTGACCCCCAACAAGATCGGAGGAATCTCGGGTTGCGCGTCGGCAGCTGCTTCTACCGCGGCAGCCATCATTGCTGTACCACCGCTCGCGTGCATCGTCATCATCCACACCCCGCGCTTGGCGGCTTCGTAAACACCGATCGCCACTGAGCTCGGGATGTCGTGAAACTTCATGTCAAGAAAGATCCTCTGCGCGCCAGCCTCTTGGAGCCTGCCAATAACGTCCAGGCCGTGCGGCAACACCAGCCCGTGCCCGATTTTGAAAGCAAACACATGGGGGCACAGTTTCCGAATCAGGTCTTCTGCAAGGCCAGCGTCCGACGTGTCCAGGGCTACGATCACATGGGAGTCCACGGGGGAATTGTACACCGGACGTGGCCTCTTGCCTAGAACCTCATACTAGGTTCAGCATCACCGGCCCACCTCGCCATTGAGGCGGGTGTCCATCAAGCCGATAATCAATGGAGGAACACCAGAATGGGATTTAGCGGATCGGGCATTACTTTCTCAGGATTGGCCTCAGGGGTCGATACCGAGAACATCATCGGGCGGATCCTCCAGTTGGAGCGACGACCAATCCAACGCTTCCAGTTGGATCGCGTGCGCCTCCAGACCAGGCAGGCTGCGCTGAGTCAATACAAAGCGCTCGTGGCAAACGTGCGATCAGCGGCTGGCGAACTCAACACCACTACCACGTTCAATCTGATGTCAGGCCTGAGTTCCAAGTCTGATGTCGCGACGATTACCGCGGGTCCAAACTCGATACCAGGCGTCTATAACCTCACGATCGCAAAGTTGGCTCAAGCTCACAAAGTTGCGACGGCAGCACAAGCATCGACGACTGAAGCGCTCGGGCTTGCCGGCAAATTCTTGGTAAACGGAAAGGCGGTAGAAGTCGGCGCCAGTGACAGCCTGGCCGCGATCGCAACCAAAATCAACAATGTCTCGGCTGGTGTGACTGCATCCCTCATCGATGGTGGCTCCGGCAATGCATTCCTCACACTAACCGCCTCGGCCTCGGGCGCATCCAGAGCAGTTGCTCTTAGCGATATCGACGGGTCCGCGATCGTCTCATCGCTGGGCTTCGTTTCGGGTGCTGCAGCCATTCGTAGTCCAATCTCGAACGGCGCGGAAAGCATCGGCTTGTCGGATAACGCGACAACAATTGGCTCTCTGCTCGGAGTTTCGGTTCCTTCAGGAGACATTTCGATCAACGGCATCCCTGTCAACATCGACTTTTCGAGTGATTCCCTCGCAGACATCGCCGCAAAGATAAATGCTGCCAGTACTGGAGCAACTGCCGTTGTCAATACGTCGACATCAAATGGCACTACTGTCCACAAGCTTCAGATCACAGGCGTGACGACGCCGACATTTGGTGACGCAAACGGCATGTTGGAAAACCTCGGAATCCTGCAGAGAGGATATGGCAACGAATTGCTCGCTGCACAGGATGCACAATTCTCGCTCGATGGCATAAACCTGACGAGCGAAACAAACACTGTAACAACTGCGATCCCTGGCGCAACGGTAACGCTCCTCAAGGCCAACGAGACGACACCCGAAACCTCCACGCTTAGTCTCAGTCGAGACAGTGCAGGCATTCGGGGCAAGCTCGAAGCGCTCGCGTCTGCATACAACGCGGTAATCGACTACCTCGCGAGCACTGCATCATTTGACAAAGAGTCGCTCCAGAGCGGCCCCCTGTTTGGCGACGCGACCGTGAACTCCCTGCAATCGTCAATGTTTAGCAGCTTGCTCTTCCAGCCGCCCGGATTGACGGGTGATTACAGAAACCTCCTCGCGCTCGGTGTCGATTTCGACAGTTCGGGACGAATGACGGTCGACACAGCAAAGTTTGATGCTGCGACTGGAACGCACCTTCAAGATGTCAAAAACCTTTTCGTCGAGAGCGGCACGATCGAAGATCCTGACGTTAAGTTCATGACAGCAACAGGTCGCACTCGGGCGAGTGGCCTCGTCGGTTATGAAGTAGTCATCTCACAACTTGCTACCTTCGGCACGTTCACTTCCGCTACAGATTTTACGAGTCCAACGTCACAGCAGGAAACATTGACATTCAATGGGTCGCTTTTCGGCAACACTCAGTATCAACTGACAATCGGAGTTGGAGAGACGTTGGATGATGTGATTGACCAGATCAACTCAGACAGTCGCTTGAAAGACTTAGTAACGGCGAGTCGCGACGGCGACAAACTGGTTATGACATCAAAAAAGCACGGCACACCAGGGGGCTTCACCTTAGTGAGCGACCTAGAAGGTGGTGCCGACAACACCGGAATCGGCACCGAGGTTCAAATAGTAGTGGGCCTCAATGTAGAGGGGACGATCAACGGCGAGCCAGCGACAGGCCTCGGGCAATTGCTGACTGGCAATGCCGGCAATGCCAGCACAGATGGACTTGCGCTTCAGATCTCTGGTGGAGCGACGGGCAGTCGAGGCAGTTTGATTTATTCCAAGGGCGTGGCAACGATGTTGCAGCGCACACTCGATGATGCACTTGATTTCGTAAATGGTGCCCTAAACGCTGGCGTAAACGCTCTCGACGCGCAGATGACCGGCATCGATGAAAACATCTCGCGTCTGGAAGCAGCTTTGGCACGAAAAGAAGAGCAACTGCGAAGGCGTTTCCTCGCTATGGAGCAAGCTATCTCCAGGCTACAAGCCCAGACAGCGCAGTTGGGCTCACTCTTGTCAAGCTTTCAGCAGCAGGGCTAAACGCGCATCAATACCTTTTCCTGGGAGAACAGCCTGATCGCTAGCCATAGCCCGGCGATTGCTAGCACGATGCCAACAGAAGACGTCACAGCTAAGTTGGTCCAGTCGACGCGATTCAAGAGCGCATCACGCAGCACACTTGCTGTGTTTAGCACAGGGACAAAGTTGATCCAAAGCTTGCCAGCAAGGTCGGTGTACCCGATGATTTGGCTGAAGATTGCCGGAATCAACACGACGAAGCTCAGCAACGACAGATAGCTTTGAACTTCCCGCTGGTTTCGGGCGAATGTTGACACCGCAAGGAGAATTCCAGCGAAGAACAGCACGAGCGGGATGATCGTTACGACGATCGCGAAGATCGAAGCTGCCGACAAGCTGAGTCCAGATTCGAACAGCTTCTGTGTCATTGGGATCGGCGCGAGCCCCATGATGAACACCCCCGCAAGGGCAGATGTACATGAAGCCAAACTAACCGCGGCGAGCGCGCAGAACTTCCCAAAAGCAATCGCGTTTCTTGAAACAGGCGTTACAAGAAGCGTCTCCAACGAGCCACGCTCTTTCTCGCCGGCTACCAAGTCTCCAACGATTGAGAAACCCCCGTAGAAAGCCCAAATCACCACGAGGTACGGAAGGAACCCAACAAGCCACGCGCCAGCGAACGGCTTTTCGACTGGCAACTTATCCTCGATCAGAACAAACGGCAAGAGCTGCCGCGCATCGATGTTGAGGTCCGCCATTTTGCTGGCGGAGTACTTTGTGGCGAACGACCCGTAGACTTCCTTAACCGCCGCCAAAGATATCAACGCAGTCTCTTCGTTCGGGTCGTAAAGCACGGTTACCTCGGGCGATGCTGCCGCCTCAAACGACTCTTGGAAGTCAGCAGGGAATCGAAGTGCCAGGCGCCCTTGCTTTTGCGCGAGAGCCTCTTGCGGTGTGGTGCCGGGTGCCAATTCCACAATCTCGAACTTCTTCGAGTCCTTCATTGCAGTAAGAAATGGCTCGGCAAACCGACCGTTTTCGACAACAATCTTATGAGCAAAGTCTTTGGAGAAACTCGAGCTCAGATATCCGAATAACGAGATGATGAAAATCTCAAGAATCAATGGGCCGAGAATCGCACTATAAAGAACGCGCTTATCCCGCGCAAACTCCTTCAATTCCTTCCGAAAGACGTCGCTCCAGCCTCTCAAGCCGCGTCCTCCGCAGGTTCGGTAAGCGCGAGGAAAACACGTTCCAAACGCTCCTCTCCAGTTTGTAACTTGAGTTCCTCGAAAGTGCCTATCGCGCGTACCTTGCCGTCATGGATCACACAGATGCGATCGCAAACCCTCTCAGCCTCGCTCATGATGTGCGTACTGAAAACCACCGTCTTTCCTCTTTCGCGACAGTCTTCAATGAACTCCATGATCGTTTTGCTAGCGAGCACATCTAAGCCCGCAGTCGGTTCGTCAAAAAACAAGACAGGCGGATCGTGAAGTATCGTGCGCGCCAAGGATGTGCGTTGCTTCTGGCCAGTGCTGAGTTTGTCGCACAGCCGATCTGAAAACTCCTCCATCTCCAACATTGCAATCGTCTCCTCGATTCGTTTTGCCAGCTCGTCTCTCCTCAGCCCGTAGAGCTTCCCGATGTAACGTAGCATTTCGCGAGGCGTGAGGCGTGAATACAGCGCAGTCGTCGTCGACATAAACCCGATGCTTTTACGCACGCCGTCTGGGTTTCGCGCGACATCATAACCGTGGATTTCGGCACGGCCGGAAGTTGGAGAAATCACCGTGCTAAGCATCCGGAGGAGCGTAGTTTTGCCCGCGCCGTTTGCACCAAGCAACCCAAAAATCTCCCCAGGCTTCGCCTGAAATGAGACACCGTCTACAGCCCTAACGACCCCGCGTTTTGGGTCTTTGAAGTGCTTCGCCAGGTCTTCGACGGTGATCATGTAGCCGCTATCATACTGAAGACGTGACCTTTCCGTTTCGTCTGGGTCTGCACTCAGTGGCCCTACTGCAGCTTTCCCCGGCCTCCTTGAAGGGCATCGCGCGCATGTTGACCCAAGTTTCTTCTTGTTCGCAACGGCAAGATGCAACCGACGCGAAAAGCCACACTCAACGGAGTGTGAGACAAGCTGTGTTTTGTCGTACAAACTTGATTCACATAACTCCAAGTTGGGGTATGTTCCGCCATTGGCAGTCGGGTCAGTCCGGCATCTGGAGGATATCGTGAAGTGTCTCACCAAGTTGTTCACAGCGGCAGCATTTGGAACCGCCCTCATGGGTGGCGCCGTGGCGCAAAACTTCCCCGACGCACCTGAATACCACTGGGCCTACGAGGCGCTGCTCAACATGAAGAATGAGGGCATCCTCGTCGGGTATCCGGACGGTCTTTTCCGAGGCGGCCGACCTGCCAATCGC
>JBGTLG010000041.1:0-241125 GCA_041744215.1 Fimbriimonadales bacterium
ACGGGGTCTACGCCACGGGCTATTCGTCGACGGACTCGCCCGACTATCAATTCGTTACGGCCAAGTGGGACGAAGACGGCGACAGCCCTGTTTGGTCGGACGCATTCGACACACATCCGACCCACGTTGACGAGTCGGTGCTGTGCCACCGCATCGCTTAAACCCAGCAATAGTGCCTGCCCGCATTCCTACCGCCTGCGGAATATGCGGGGAGTATGTCGGGCACGGTTTATGATGATCTGTTTTTGTCGACTCCACGGAGGGACCAGGAGTACTTCGACACGTTGTTGCCGAGGCATGAGAGCCCTAACGGGCTGGACTATGTCCATGTTACGGAGTATTCCGTCGGCATCGAGGCAGCGATACAGACCGGGGGGGCGGCCGTGCCCGAACCGGGGACAATGCTGGCTTTAGCTCTTGGCGGCGCGGTTTTCTTCAAGCGTTTTCGTAAGCGAAAGGTATAACGCTTATCCGTGATTACACGGGTTGGCGTGTTGGCGCTACAGGGCGATTTTCAAAAGCACATCGATGTACTTAGCGCTTTGGGCGCGGACGCGCGCGAGGTTCGGTCGCCTGGCGATCTGGCCGATTGCGGGCGACTGATCATCCCCGGCGGCGAGTCTACAACCCTTGAGATACTTTTGCGATCGAGCGGATTGGGTTCTGCGATTGTTTCGCGTGCGCAGGCGGGGATGCCCGTTTGGGGAACGTGCATGGGAATGATCCTTCTTGCGAAAGAGATCGAGGGCAGGGAGCAGACTTCTTTTGGGTTGCTCGATGTTGTTGTTCGGCGCAATGCCTTCGGTCGGCAGGTGTTTTCGTTCGAAGCGGATTTGGAGTTTCGGGGGCTGGATGCGCCGTTTCGAGCGGTGTTTATTCGCGCGCCGATCGTCGTTTCACATGGGCCGGACGTCGAGGAGTTGGCGGTTTTTGATGGGAAGACCGTCGCTGTTCGGCAGGGCCGAATTCTTGGGACTGCCTTTCATCCTGAGCTGACTCCAGACACGCGCGTGCATGAGCTGTTTTTGCAGATGTGATTCATCTTCCTTGCCAATAGCGAATAAGTTCTTCTTCGTTTTCGATGACGTCGCGGCTGGTTCGCTTGACGCGCAGATTGGGGGCGGGCTGCAATGCTCGGAAACTGGGATCGCCCTGCAATTCGTCGAGCCATAGAAGGGCGGCGACGCGAACTTGCTGATTCGGATCGCTCAGAAGCGAGATGAAGAAATCCTTGCGCTCTTCTGAGGCGTGATTCATCGTCGCTCGGATCGCTGAGGCTTTCGCGGCAGCGGTTCTTGCATTGCGAATAATGTTCATCAGTTTCATCAATTCGCCGCTTCGAGTCGGTATCTCGATCCAAACGGTTTCTTGTGTATCGTGTGTCGCGTCGAATTCGTCGAAGAATTCCCAGAACTTTCGGTAGCCAGGTTCGCCTGTTACGATGGCCGAGGTCTTGTGGACTCGGGCCTTTCTTTCTGCGTTGCCGCCTGCTGCCGCGAATAATCGAGGCTCGAATGTACTGGAATAGAACGAAGCGTACTCGGGAATGACGTGAGGCAGGGTCGGGTGGCGAGGGATCGATCTTTCGAGCCACTGCAAGTAGATGGGTTTCGGATCGCGTTCGTACGCTTGAATAAGAACTCCCGCATATCGCTCGTGCGGCGTTGCGCCTATGTTTGTGTACTCGCCAGCGGGAACGGTTGGCATTTCACGCAGGTTTGCAATCTTCCACTGATCGGCCGATTCCGATTGATAGAACACTCTTGATCCTCCTGTTCCAAACAGGCGCTCTGGTCCATAGGGGCGAACCATGGCGAGAATGCAGTAGTTTTCGGATGGCCAGAAGCTGGTGCTGGATCCTAGTGAAGTGCTTGAGTAAACAAGCGCTGTGATCATGCCAATCGGAGCCTCGCCGTAGATCACAAGTTTCGGAGTGAAGCGATAACGGAAGGCAAAGCCCAGCTCCTCCGTTGGCGAAACGTTGCCTTCGGAGCTTACTTCGAAAAGATTAGGTCTGTAACTTCCCGCTCTGTCAACAAACTCCGCCAACAGAATCGTGTGAGCGTTCGCGAGGATTCTGTGTTCATACACAGAAGGGTACATGTATTCGGGCAATTGCGGATTGGACGCGAATGCGAGAGTTGCAACGATTGGAAACATGATGTACCTCCAGAAGGCGCATGTGTTATGCTGCCATTTTCCCTGAATATGAGATCATGCGAGACGAGAAAGATCGATGGGGTTGCACCAGGCGCTGTCGCGCTCGTACCAGCGTGGTACTCGTGAACCAGCGAGAGCGGGTTGCCGGATTCTTAGGACTGCTTTTCATCCTGAGCTGACTCCAGACACGCGCGTGCATGAGCTGTTTTTGCAGATGTGATTCATCTTCCTTGCCAGTAGCGAATCAGTTCTTCCTCGTTTTCGATGACGTCGCGGCTGGTTCGCTTGACGCGCAGATTGGGGGCGGGCTGCAATTCGTCGAGCCATAGAAGGGCGGCGACGCGAACTTGCTGATTCGGATCGCTCAGAAGCGAGATGAAGAAATCCTTGCGCTCCTCCGATGCTTGACGGATAAGCGCGCGAGTCGCGGCTGCGCGCGCAGCGGCCGTACGCGCGTTTCGGGCTAGGTCCATTAGCTTGGAAGCGTCTGCGTTTCTTGCGGGAATTGCGAGCCAAACCGTTGCATCAGGCTCAGCAGTGGCATCGAAGTGATGCAAGAACTCCCAAAAACGCCGATATCCAGGATCACCGGTAATGACCGCCGACGTCTTCAGCACCTGTGACTTGCGCTCCGGATCTTCACCGGCGACTTGCAGCAGCCGTGGCTCAAGTGTTGAGAGGTAGAAACTAGCGTATTCGGGCAAAATCTCGGCGCGCGCCGGATGACGCTGCGCCGAGAACTCAAGACCTACCACGAAAACAGCTTTGGGGTCGTGCTCGTATGCTTGTACGAGCACTGCGGAAACTCGTTCATGGGGCGTTGCACCGACTGCTGCATAGTCGCCAAGTGGAAGAGTTGGTACCTGCGAAGGTGTTCCAAACCTCCACTGATCGCTTGATTCACATCGAAAGAAGATGCCTCCGCCTCCGGTGCCGAGAAGGCGGTTGGCACCAAATGGACGATATAGCGCCATGAGGTAGAGCATATCTTTGCTGAACAAGTCGGGCCCGTATGGAGTTGACCGACCCTCAAACTTCACGCCGGTTATCTGCTGGCCGACTTCGCCTTTTACAATCAGCTTCGGTCTAAAAATGTGCCGGTCGACGGTTCCTGTGCGGATCGTCTCGATGATGTTGCCATTGTCGTCTGCCGTCACAACGTCTGCATCATACTGACCTGCGTACCCGATATACTCCACGACGACAATCGCGTCGGCGGTTTCGATTAGTCGGTTGGTCTCGTAGTACGGATAGACAGCGCTCGGAAACTGCGCAGGGGCGCCGAATACGAGAGTTGCAATGATTGGAAACATGATGTACCTCCAGAAGGCGCATGTGTTATGCTGCCATCTTCCCTGAATATGAGATCATACGAGACAAGGAAGATGGCTGCCGCATAGGAATTCGTGGCCTCCTTGTTTCTGGACCTTTCCGCGTTCCAATGTTTGCCGTCCGCGTTATCAACATAACACCTTAGCGCTCCTCTTGGCTTCGAAACGATGCTGCGAATCACATTCCACTCCGGCCCGACCGCGATCAGCGATTCCGGCATACATGTGACGCCTACAGCCATGTATGCGTTACTCGTGCCATGGCACCCATGCCTGCAGGATCCTTCCACGGTCTTATTGTTACGACACACCGCCTTAAGCAGCGCGTTCAATCCTCCGAATGCCGATTGTTTACCACAACCGCCGACGCTCAGATCGAGCCTAAAGCCCGCGTGAGCCGCCGAATCATACGCTCAGAGCCCAGCAGCGCCATCAGTTCGAACAATCCCGGACCGAACGTTTTTCCCGTTAACGCGACGCGCGTTGGATGGATTGCCTGCGCTCGCTTCTCCAGCCCCAGATGCTGCGCGGCCCGCGCGATCAAAGCGTCGCATTCTTCGACCGTGATCTCTGCGCGCTCCTTCAATTCGCCGAGCAAGTATTCGTAAAGCGGTTTTGTATGTGTTTGGCTAAACCACTTGGCAGCCGCTTCGGGGTCGATCGAAACTTCGTCTACGAAGAAGAAGTCGCATGCATCACAGAAGTCGGATAGGAGTTTTACGCGCTCCTGTTCGAGGATCAACGCTTGTGTTGCGTACTCACGATCCTTCAGCCCATTCGCAAACGCGTCCCGGCATGGCTTCTTCAAGTACTCTTCGTCTTGCGAAGTTTCGTGAAACGCTTTCACAGAGTCATAGAGGTCGCTCGGAGATAAGTTGCGTATGTGAACGCCGTTCATCCACTGGAGCTTCGTTATGTCGAAGACGCCCGGCGACGGCTGGAGCCCGGTCAGCGAGAACGCCTGCTGCAGTTCGCTCATCGACATGATTTCGCGGTCGCCTCCGGGCGACCATCCTATGAGCGCGATGTAGTTTGCGACAGCGGACCCAAGATATCCTTTCTCTCGATAGTCCAGGCACCGTGTATCGCCGTGGCGTTTGCTGAGCTTCGATCCATCGGGGCCTTTGATTACGGGAACGTGGACAAAGATTGGCGGAGTCCAGCCAAGCGCAGCATATAACATGACATGCTTTGGGGTCGAAGAAATCCACTCTTCTCCACGTATAACATGCGTTATCTCTTCGCGATGGTCATCCACCACGTTTGCGAGGTGATACGTTGGCCAGCCGTCCGCTTTTAGCAGCACTTGATCATCGATGAGCGCGGCGTCGTATTCGACGCGGCCGCGAATGGAATCACTAAACGCTATCTTTCCTTCGAGCGGCATCGCGAGTCTGATGACGTACGGCGTACCTGCAGCGATGAGCTTCTCGACTTCATCTGGATCTCGGTCGCGGCACCTTCGATTGTAGCCGGTCGGGAGTTTGTTGATGCGCTGATACTCGCGCATCTTCTCTAATTCCTCTGTTGTGCAAAAGCAGCGATACGCGCTGTTATTCGCGATGAGTTCGTCTGCAATCTTTCGATACTTCGTCAGCCGCTCACTTTGGAAGTACGGGGCATATGGGCCGTCAACTTCTGGGCCCTCATCCCATTCGATGCGCAGCCATCTGAGACTATCGAGGATGTCTTCGAGCGCTCCTTCGACTGCGCGTGTTTGGTCAGTGTCTTCGATTCGAACGATGAATTGTCCACCATCTTTGCGCGCGAGGAGAAAGTTAAAGAGCGCCGTGCGAATGTTTCCGACGTGCGGGCTTCCTGTGGGCGAGGGTGCGTAGCGAACGCGAACCATGAGCGTGCAATGCTACCCTTTGGCGCGTGCTTGTTGAAGCATCATGAATTCGTAGAGATTTTCTATCGTCAGCATTCCGATCAATTCGTCATTTTCCATTACGAGAATCGGGCTCTTGTCTCCTTGTGAGAAGACTTTCAGGGCTGACTCTAAGGGTTCGTGTGGCGGAAACTGGGAGAATTCTCTAACCATGTGACCCGCGACATAGTCGCTGCCGCCGCGCTGAGCGAGCCCTCTCAGGAGCGCGTCTCTGGTGAGCACGCCGTGGACGGTGCCTTCGTAAGAAACAGGAAAGTCTTGTTGAGATCCTTCGAGCAGCAGACTTGAAGCCTCCTCAAGAGTTTGCCCTCCAGAGAGGGTGCGAAAGTTTGTGAGCATCGCGTCTGCGATGCGGCGTCCCTCGATCAGCGACATTCCAACTGCCGACTGCGCTTCTTGTCCTGCGCCGAGAAAAACGAAAACGGCTATGAGAACGAGCACGACATTTCCGGTGATGATTCCCAGCATTCCGAAGCCGACCGCCAATAGCTGCCCGACTACGGCTGCGATCTGGGTTGCCTTTGCCTCCGGCATCTGCATTGCGAGCACGGATCGCAGCACACGACCTCCATCCATTGGGAACGCCGGAACCATGTTGAAGAGCGGGAGGATTACATTGACAGCGAAGATGCCTTCGAGAACCGAGTGTTCTTTGAGCGGTGCGAATACCTGTGGAAGGCTGCCGGTTGTGAGCCACAGCAGCAGCCCGACGACCACTGCGATGACGACGTTGACCATTGGGCCAGCCAGCGCAATCCAGAACTCCTGCTTCGGCTTGGGGCGGTCGGTGAGCATTGCGACGCCGCCGATGGGATAGAGCGTGATGTCTCGCGTGCCGACGCCAAACCGGCGCGCCGTTAGTGCGTGGCCGAGTTCGTGAAGGATCACACTCAAGAACACAAAGGGCAGCAGGATTGCAAGGGTCATTCCTTCGGGCGATGATTGCGCAGCGAAGATCACCCACGCCACGAGAAGGAAGAACGTTATGTGAATCCTAACAGGTATTCCGGAAACGGTCGCGATTCGAAACGACCATGGAGAACTGGCTGGCTTTTGAGTACTCATTATCTGGAGAAGAAGATGCCCACTTGGCTGTCTGCGATCCGTTCTTCTCTACGCGCCCATTGTACGGACCGCTTCCCATTTCCAACCCAATCGAGATTTGCAGGGAATGTGTCGTTTCCTCCGAGGTCGATGAAAAGCCCGAGGGAAAAAGCCATGGCCCGAATTCCTGTGTCAGTCGGATTCACTCGTCCGAGCGTGGTCCCGCGTGTGTCGTAGATGTCATTTCCAAGCAGGTCGATGAAGATTCCGATTCCATTAGCGTTGCCAGCACCGAGCGAGAGGTTTGGCGCCGTGTACGAATCGTTCCCGGCACGATCTATTAGGTAACCGATACTGAAGTCGTGGCCTGCTCCCTGCGCCATATTCATGGTCGCGGTGTATTTGTCGTTGCCGGCGATGTCTTCGAGATAGCCGATCGCAAAATGCGCGGATGCGCCCTGCACATACCACGCTCCATGATAGACGTCGTCGCCGTCGATGTCAAAGAGCGCGCCGATGCCTTGCCAATATCCAACACCTTGACCAAACACTCCGCAGGTGTACGTGTCGTTTCCTGCGCCGTCGTAGAGTACGCCGATGCCGCCGCCCATGCTGTGGCCGTCGGAAAAGTCTGCACGCACACCGAATCCCGCGCCTTGCGACATTGAGATGTTGTTAGCCGCTGACTGGGGAGACGGAAAATCGATGACCTCGTCGTTCGCGACGTATGTGTCGTTTCCAGCAGCGTCAGCCAGAATCCCAATACCCTTCACAAGTCCGCATCCTTGCACTTGGTTGAATCCTGAGTACTTATCCGAGCCGGCAGCGTCGAGCAGCATGCCAGCTCCGCACATACCGAAGCCTTGCGAATCGGTGTACGCATCGTAGACATCGTCTCCCTGCGTGTCGAGAAGCGCGGCTACGCCAAATCGGGCGCTACCCTGCGATGGTTCCCCGGAGCGGTACAGGTCATCCCCTTCAAGATCGATGAGGCATGCAATTCCGAAATGAGCGCTTGCGGGGCCTTGGCCAGAGCGTCGCGTCCGCGATTCGCGACTCGCGATGGGCCCATCGATATCGGCTTGTTCTGTCACATAAATGTCGCGGCCTTGTGTGTCGATAATCACGGAAAACCAGCACGACGGGTTTGCTTGCGCGCCACCCAGATAAATGTCGTCGCCGGCCGTGTCGATGATGAGAAGATGGGCGCCGGGTCCCGTTATGTCCTTGCTACCGCCGCTCAACGTCACCCGCCCCCAAGGCGTTTCGACTTGGTATCGATAAACCGCTTGGAACGGAACATCCTTCACCCAGTCGGCGGCGACCTTGGCTGCAGCGAGCAGGTCCGCTGCCGCCGAATACAGGAACCTAAGATCGACCCCGCGACGGAGCCGGAGCCGAGCGATGGTTGCTAGGGGGCCGGAGCCGATCGACCCTTCTGCGATCTTGGCCTCCGCTGGTCCACCGACACCGGCGAAAGCAGCATCATAGAGGGGCTTCGAGTCGATGGCTGCGAGGATAATGAGCGCTGCGGCACTCCTGACGGGCTCAGGTACGTTACTGGCAGCTGGCACGGTTGCGACGCCTATCCTCCGCAGGGCATCTTCCAGCGCACCGTCCTGCCTAGCTGCGGATTGCCATCGCTCTGTCTGGCTTCCGAGCAGATCGCGCCGTGTGGCTTCGCCCGTCCATGGCCTCGTCGCCATGAGGATCGCGGCTGGGTCTGTGGGGGCGGTTTGGATCGAGCCTCGAAGGGACTCAAACATCCGGATGCCGCGCCAAGGATCCGCCTCGATAGAGCGAAAGGAAGGCAGGGTGAACTCGTCGAAGCTATAGAGCCGAATGATGTTCTGGTCGAACCTCGCGCTATCTCTCGTCAGGCCTGCGATCCCCAGCGCTTCATCAATGGCGTCGGCAAGTGCTGTGCAGGGAATCAGGATTGCAGCGAGGATTGCGGCTGGCGCGGTCTTCATGTTCTCATTTTGGCCGACATTCGGGCAGCTCCCTTCCGTCACTGAGCGGCCGGACTTTATTGCCGACTACCGAATCAGCATCAGGCCGAGCGACCCAGAGCAGACCGTGTTCGTCATGCGCTTCCCCAGCGCTATCGTCACAGACTCGGTTGAGAACAACACCGTAGAAGTTGAGGTGTTTGAGCCTCGCGACGCGAGGAGACCGATGCCTCTCGTTATTCTGTTGCACTACTTCGGGGCGACCGACCTTGGTGTCGAACGCAGGTTTGCGAGAAACTTAAACGCTCGCGGGTTCGCTGCCGCGATTTTGACGCTTCCTTATCATCTGCAGCGCACACCCCCAGGCAAGATCAGCGGCGAATACGCTTTGCGCCCGGATGCTGGCTTCTTGCGCGAGACTATGACGCAAGCTGTTTTTGATGTGAAGCGGTTTCTCGACTGGGTCGAGCAGCGCCCTCTGCAATTCGACCTAAGCCGAATCGGGATCGCCGGAATCAGTTTAGGGGCTGTGGTCGGCTCACTCGCGCTTGCCGTCGAGCCGCGCATCACCGCGGGCGCGTTTTTACTTGGTGGCGTAGACGTCGCGCACCTGATCTGGCACAGCAGCGCGACAATCAACGCAAGGAACGTGTTCCGAGGACAAGGATATACGGAGCAACGCCTTAGAGATGAACTCGCGTCGGTTGAGCCGACGACTTACCCGAGGCGTGAGATCGGTGAGCGCGTTATTGTCGTGGGCGCCCGCTTCGATGAGGTTGTGCCGCGAGCGTCAACGCTCAAGTTGATAGAGATGTTTGACGCGAAGACAGAGGTGTGGCTTGAGTCTGGTCACTACGGAGGCGCGATCGCCGAGCGGCGACTCTATCGGACTGTCGCGGAGTTCTTGCAGGCCAAGTTTTTAGGAGAAGCGTTTGATGGCTCGCCGGGCGTTCAGGTACCAACGATTCGGGTCGGGGTTCATTACAATACGGATTACAAGCTGACTGTAGCGGTTGGTCTGGACATCTGGCGCGCCCCACGAAACGGGGGTTTTGTCAGCGCGATACTTACGCCCGAAGGCCCTGCGGCGTTTGGGGGAGTTTCAATTAGTCGGGGACTTGCGCTCGGCGCGACGATCACTCCGAAGAGAGCGACATGGGGAGCTTTCTGGAGCGTCGTTTTGTGAACGACGCCGAGCTTGTTCGTGAAAACGCGTGTGAGGCCTTTCTCACTCTGGGCGGATCGGCACCTGACGCGACGGTAGTACGTGGCGATAAGTACTGCGTTTGCACAAGCCCGTTTGAGCATCCGATAGCAAACTTCGCAATCAAGCTGAACCTCGACGCGGACGCGACTTCTGAGGTTGTGGCGCGCGCAGAATCGCACCCCTACTTTCGTGTTCATGTGATGAGCGGGGATACCCCTGCGTCTGCTGCGGGCGCCTTGGAGGCTGCCGGCCTGAAGGAAGTGTATCGCTTGAGCCTGATGGCGGCGACGTCGGGCGGATCCAAGGATGACCGCGTTAGGGTTGTGGAGGGCGATGAGATCGCGAGGGTTGTTGAGTTTGTGGTCGATCAGTT
The DNA here is from genome assembly GCA_041744215.1 of Fimbriimonadales bacterium. GTDB lineage: Bacteria > Armatimonadota > Fimbriimonadia > Fimbriimonadales > ATM1 > JAHCHL01. Next base: position 9,959 of record JBGTLG010000041.1, read on the forward strand.
CTTTTGGAGCCATCCCGTGCCTTTCCGTCGTCAGATTTCCCTCGTCTCGCTTCGAGCAGGGGACGCTGGCCGGCAGATCTTCATGGCGATCGAGGGAGCCGGTGGATTACTGGGTGCCGCGACGCTGTTCCGGAGTGAGCACTCGGTCGGCATCTACAACGTCTGCGTTCGGGCGAGCCACCGTGGAAGCGGAATCGGACGCGCGCTTGTCGCCCACGGAATGGCGTTGGCGTCGAACCTGTCGCCCAACATCGTGCTCCAATGCGACCCTGGGCTAGTAGGTTGGTACCGGGAGTTTGGGTTCTCCGAAGTCGGAGAAAGTTTGACTTTGTCTGCGAGTTAACCTAAATTTTGCAAGAAACCCAGTATATTGAAGACACCTCCTTGCAGAGGAATTGAGCGTTGGATCGGCGAACCGGGGTTTATGGCCCCAGGCTTGTTCGGCACGTTCCTTGCTATAATTTGGGCGAAAGGCATTTGATCAGGAAGAAAGCATCCGGCTTCACGCTGACGGAACTCATGGTCACCACCGGGGTTCTGGCGATCCTGGCCGCCATCTTGTTCCCAGTTTTTCGGGCCGCGATCGAGGCGGCCAAACGTACGCAGTGCGCTTCGAACTACCGACAACTGGGCGCGGCGCTGGCGATCTACCAGTCCGACTACGATGACACCCTCCCCCCGGTCAACTACAAGGACGTGGACTATCTCCACCCAGGTCACGATCAAACATGGGTCCAGACGCTGTTGCCATACACCCGCAGCTTTGCCTTGTTCATGTGTCCAGCCGACACAGGGCGCCGATCAGGCACCTTGTTGGCGGAGGACGCCGGAGGCGAGCCCGTCGACCCGTGGAGTGATTACTATCTGCGGTCGCTTCGATCGAACCTCGGCTACAACTACCTGTATCTCAGCCCGCTCGTGCAGTTGATCGACGGAGAGTGGGCAGCTTTTCCGGTCAAAGGTTCGCGGGTCGCGAATCCGGCTGGGACGCTCGCGTTTATTGACTCGGTTTGGGATCGATCCTCGGAAGGCCAGCCGATTGGTGGGGGCAGCTGGGTAGTCGTTCCCCCTTGCCGGTACACGCAGCGCAACGGGCAGATGATCGATTCTTTTGAATTTGCTGCGGGGACTCAGGCCTACTTCGGGTTTGATCCAGGAGGCTGGCAACCGACGAGCTCAATGTCCTGGCTTATCTATGGCGGTGCATGGCCGTGGCACAAAGGTCGGTTCACCATGATGTTTTTAGACGGTCATGTCAAGAACGTGCCCATGGAAGCATTGATCAAGGGTTGCGATATGCTGCCGGAGTGGGAAGGCCCAATTGTTGATTCTGAGGAATACATATGGGATCTGAACGGGTAGCTTTGTGGCGCACTCCCAGGTACTGGGTTATCTTTGCTTGTGTGATCGTCGGCGCGACCGCAATCGCGTATACGATCGCTGTTTGGGCCTCTGAAAGCGACGGTTCCGCGTCTGTCACCCAGCAGGGAAGCGGGGCAGGCGGTTCACGGGACTTGCAAAGACCGCTTCCGGGCCCCACTGTTCATGACACTATGAGCAAGAAGAAAGAGCTCGAGCGCAATTAGGCGCGCTCGCCGGAAACCAGCGATAAAATCTCTTCCACCTTTTCTGCGACCAGATCGGCGTCTCCCCTGCTTTCCACATTCAGCCGGACAACCGGTTCCGTATTGCTCGGCCGGAGGTTAAATCGCCAATTGTCGTACGCGACAGAGAGCCCATCCACGTGATCGATCGTGCCATCGGAGTATCGGCGTTCAGCCGTTGCAAGCGCGTCCTCTGCGCTCGGTACAAGCATGTTTACTTCACCGCTGCAGGGATACTTCGCCTGCATTTCCGCGACCAGTTCACCCAACGATCGACCTGATTGACTTATCAGACGAGCTATCTGCAGAAATGGGATCATGCCACTGTCGCAAAACCAATGCTGCCGGAAGTAATGGTGCGCGCTCATCTCGCCACCGTACTCTGCGTTCTCGTGCCGCATTCGCTCCTTAATAAACGCGTGTCCCGCCTTGGACATGACGCCACGTCCACCGAGTCGCTTAATGATTTCTTCGGTGCTCCACGTTAGCCGCGTGTCATAGATGATGGTCGCACCGGGTACGTTTTGCAGTACGTCTTGCGCGAGCACACCGACGATATAGTAGCCCTCGATGAACGCTCCACTCTCATCAAAAAAGAAGCAGCGATCGTAGTCGCCATCCCACGCAACGCCGAAATCGTATTGGTTCGCCTTCATCTTCGCGACCGTGCCTTCGCGACTGTCTTCGAGAATCGGATTCGGCACGCCGTTGGGAAATGTTCCGTCCGGTTCAAAGAGCATGCGATCGATAACCATGGGAGTATGTGGGCTCAAGGCGTCCACTGCGAGCCCGGCGCACCCGTTGCCTGCGTTTGCAAGGACTTTGAGCGGCTTGAAGCTATCGGGAGGTATCACGTTCAGCAAGTGCGCAACGAAATCCTCATAGACGTTCTTTTTGGTTCTGCTTCCTTGGCCGGATCTCGTGAACTTACCCTTGCGAACAAGCTCCTCCACTTCGAACAAGCCGGTATCCCCGCTGATCGGCCTACTTTGCTCGCGAACCATTTTGAGACCGTTGTACTGTGGAGGATTGTGACTCGCGGTGATCATCACCCCTATATCATAGTTATAATTCGCAGTAGCAAAGTAAATCATTTCAGTGCCGGACAATCCGATATCGACGACGTCTACACCCGACTTGCAGAACCCATCCGTGAGGGCGTCGCAAAGCGCTTCGCTGCTCAGTCGAGAATCGTAGCCAACCACAGCAGACTTCCCATTCGTATGCTCCGCTAACGCGCGACCGATTGCCTCCGCAATCTGTGGATTCAATTCAGAAGGAACGACGCCGCGCACATCGTATGCTTTGAAGCAAGCTAATCGTTCGCTCATGGCCGACACGCTACGAGAACCATTTCCGTTAACACCCGTACTTCATTAGCGCTTCTTTCGCTCAGTCGGTGCATATCCCGGAGGAGGTTGATCATCATCGTCCTTGCCCTCTGTTTTAAAGACCGTGGGATCGTCTTCATCGCCGCCGCGTAGACGTTCGTCGTGCATGATCGTTGCATCGACTCCTTTCCTTCTCGCAACGATTCGCTCCCATAGTACGAGAATAGGCGCGGCGTTGAATATTGAGGAGTAGGTTCCTGAAACGATACCGAAGAGCATGGCGGCGTAGAAATGCCGCAGGTCGGGCGTCGCGCTTCCGACAAAGACCAGAAGGATCAATGTAGCGATCGTGGTCATGCTCGTGTTAATCGACCGCGCGAGCGATTGCGTAATCGAACGGTTGACGAGATTGTCAAAGGACTCGCCGTCATGCGGCCTCCGCAGGTTCTCTCGAATTCTATCGAAGATAACGATCGTATCGTGAACAGAGAAACCGATGACAGTCAGCAATGCGGTGATTGTGAGCGCGCTAATCTCCCAGTTAGCGAAGTAGCCCATGATCGCCGCAAGGCCGACGACTACGAACACGTCGTGGAGCATGGCGAGAATGGCGCTCAATCCAAATCGCATTCCGTAGCGGAACCCGCCCACAGCAACGCCGAAACGGACAGCTAAGTACAGGACGATCAGTATGGATGCCAGAACGATGGCCCACACTGCACCTTGGATTGTCTCAGCTCTCACGGCAGGGCTCGTCGATTCAAATCCGAGCTCACCCTGCAATCCAGTCGTTTCCGATGTTCCTTCTTTCAGGATTGGCGTCGTGTCCGCTTCGAGAGCAGCGAGGATCTGCTGCCTCGCCCGAAACTTATCAACCGATTCCGGCGAATCGATCAGAGCTTTGAACTCAGGATTCGGATCCTTTGGAATCGTCACGTAGGCAATGTACTGATTCGCACTGACCTTAGGGTCGGGCGGAGATACCTTTACGTTCACGCCACGAATTCCCGCAGCGACGAGTTTCTTGTCGAGTTCGCTCGGAGTCGTCGTAGAGTTTGCGGGCAGCAGTACTCTTGACTCGACACCGTCGAGGAACTCAACGTTGGGCTTGATTCCGCCTAAGCCCAGGAAGATCAGCCCCGGCAGAATGATGAGCCCTGATATCAGGAAGTAACGACCCATCTTCCCGACGATGTTGAGGGGTTTTACGTCAGCTGTTTGCTCCAGCTTTTCCCCAAACCAACTTCGGGAGAGACCATAAAGTTTTTCGTTCTTACCGATCCCTGAGTTGACGAAGAAGATCAGCAGCGACCTTGTAACAGTGATCGCTGTGAATAGAGAAATCAGAACACCGATAAAGAGTGTCGTCGCAAAGCCCTTTACAGGTCCGGTGCCAAATTGATAGAGGACTGCGCACGTTATCATCGTGCATGCATTCGAGTCTACGATCGCCGGAAATGCACGTTTGAAACCGAGATCAATCGATGACAGCAGTGACTTGCCCGATCGAAGTTCTTCTTTCAACCTCTCAAAAATCAGGATGTTTGCGTCGACCGCCATGCTGACAGAGAGGATGAAGCCACCGATGCCCGCGAGAGAGAACGTCACTCCCAGTTGTAAGTACACCGCGTAACAGAATGAGGCATAAGCTAAGAGCGCCAAGAACGCGACAAGGCCTGGGAAAACATAGTAGACGATAAGAAATGCGGAGATTAGCGCGAATGCGATCAGCCCTGCTTGGATGATTTGATCGAGGGCCTCTTCGCCTTGCACCGGACTGATACGCGTGACGTTCTCTTCTTCAAGATCCACGGGCAGCGCGCCCGCATTGAGCAATGCAGAGATCCTGCGCGCCTCGCGGATCGTGTATTGTCCTTGAATTGTCGCCTCACCGGTCGGGAACGTGACGCCGTCCATTAGGTAGGCGATCTGCACGCACTCCCTATCGAGAACTGCCGCGATGTTCTCCTTCTGGTTCATCACCTGTCGCGCGAAGGTATTGAGGTCAGTCGCGCCTTCAGCGTTGAACTGGAGATCCAGGTGGTAGTAATCCGCGCCTGGAACGGGTCTGGGTGTTGCCTTCACGAGCTTATCGCCTGCGGTGATAAGGCGCCAGCCTCCCAGCATCTGATCGTATTCGGGGGTTCGCGGAATCAACTCGTCTTCGCGACCGCCGGTACGACGATAAAAGATCGGCTCCGCGCCGTCGGCACTCGCCAAGGTCAACTCGCTCTTCGGGAACTCAGAGACCGTGGCTTCAGCTCCTTCTCCGAACTGAACCGAGATTCGGCTCGATGCCGGGATTCCGACGATCGTGCCCTCGCGCTTGGTTGCCGTATGAACAACCTTCGACAGCAGTCGCCAATTGACGCCCTTCCCGTGAGTGTACGGTCGAGCTTGCTGGAAGTCCGTGCGGACGTTTCGCGCCCAATAGAATTCCAGCCGCGCTGAAGTCTTGAGTACCTCGCGCGCCTCCGCCTCGTCCGTGAAACCGGGTAGTTCAACGACGAACCTCTCTTGGCCCCGTCGGGTTACGGTGGACTCCGCGACGCCAAGCGCAGTTTGCGCCCGCGCTTCCAGGATCGAGATAATCTGAGCCGCCTGCGCCTCTGTGATCTGCTGTCCATCCGGCAATTCAGCGCGAATCGTAAAGCGGAAGCCACCACGAACGTCGAGGCCCAGCTGTGGTTCGGATCGAAAAACGTCGCCGATAATCGGCGTCCGCTTCGCAACGCCGCTTCCGATCAAGAGTGATAGGACGACAAGTCCGAGAACGAGAGCGAGAAAACCTATGCCGCGCTTTTGCAAAACGAGCTACCCTTCCTTGGATTCACGAAGATTTGGAACCCGCCGATTATACACGTGGCATGGCTGCGAACCTTACGCGCCAAAAACGAGGAAGTCTTTCGGTGCGTGGTTCAGAATCTCGGCGCCACCATCCCGCACGACCACATCGTCCTCAATCCGGACGCCCCCAAAGCCCTCGATATAGACGCCGGGCTCAACGGTGAAGACCATCCCTTCGGCCAAGACGTCCTCTGACGCGGTGCTCAGGCTGCCCACGTCATGCACCAGGCGGCCGAGCCCGTGGCCAAGCCCGTGGCCAAAGTGCTGGGCCAAGTCGTGCTTTGCTAGGACCTCGCGGGCAACGGCGTCAACCGCCTTTCCTTCTGCGCCGGGTCGGATGGCCTCTATCGCTGCGAGCTGCGCCTCGAGAACTGCGCCGTAGACTAGGCGATGGCGATCGGTTGGCTCTCCGATAACGACCGTTCGGGTCATATCGCTGTTGTAGCCTTCAGAGCATGCGCCAAAGTCGAGTGTTAGAAAGTCGCCTGGGTCGAGTTTCTTGTCGCTTGGTACGCCGTGGGGTCGGGCGCTCCTGGCGCCAGAGACGGCGATTACATCGAATGCGACTGTTGCGCCTTGCCGGCGAATGAAGAACTCGATCTCTATCGCGATGTCCAATTCGGTGACGCCGACCTGGAACAAGCGCTGCACGTGGTCAAAGCAAGCGTCGGTGATCCCGCACGCGTGCTTGATCCTATCGATCTCCCACTCGTACTTGACCATTCGAAGTCTATCCGTGAGCTTTTCCACGGGCTCGAGACCGATTCCCTCCATCTTGTTGAGCCAGGCCGTAGCTTGTGCAAATGTCACGTGCTCCGCCTCGAAACGCAGGCGGCTGACGCCGAGGCGCCTGGCCTCCTCGGCTGCAACTTCGGGATAGGACTTGGGAGCCTGAAGGATGACCACCGGCATCGTTGAGACCTGCTCGTTTGCCTGCTCGCGGTACCTTGAGTCCGAGATAAACACGGCATCATGTGGGGTCACTAACACCATGGCCGTGCTGCCCGTAAACCCGGTGAGCCAGCCGATGTTGGTCGAGTTTGAGATCAGTGCGGAATCTACATCGAGTTCGGACATCCTTGCGCGGAGGCGTTCGAGTGGCTTCATAGAAGTCCTTCGAGGTGGTCTTTCAGCGCTTCCAGCGCGAGGACGTATCCGAAGCCGCCGAGCCCCGAAATGACGCCTATGCAAATGTCCGAGATGGTCGAGGTTCGCCGGAACTCCTCCCGTGCAAACACATTGGATATGTGGACCTCAATCGTGGGAAGCCGGACAGCTGCGAGCGCATCGCGCAAGGAGACCGAGGTGTGCCCAAGTCCGCCGGGATTGATAACGATTCCGGCAGCCCAGTTCTTGTGCTCGTGAATCGCATCGATCAGCTGCCCCTCGTGGTTACTCTGCAGGATCCGTACTTCAATGCCCATGTCCTTGGCTTTTTTCTGTACCTGTTCGTCCACTTCACTCAGCGTCTTCTTGCCGTACATATCGGTTTCACGGAAGCCCAGCAGGTTGAGGTTGGGCCCGTGGAGAACGAGTACCTTGCGATCTTCAGCCATCGGATTTAAGCTCCTTGCCGAGGTCGTCCGGCGACAGGGACTCTTCAACGAGCATGTTCGGGATGCCGTTGTTGATGCGGTAACCCCTCCCGCACTCTGTGCAGACTAGGAATGTGGCCCTTTGAACGAGCGGGGGCCTGGTGTCGCAGGCAGGGCAAGCCAGCACACTCAGCAGCAACTCATCAATCATTGGGTGACCTCGCGATACACTTCGAGTGTCCGCTGCGCTGTCTTGGACCACGTGAACTGTGCGGCCCGTTCGAGACCGCGCTGGCGGAGTTCTGCGAGGATACTCGAATCGCCCAGCAACTCCTCGATCTTGCTCGCCCAGCCTGCGGGGGACATATCATCCATTACGATCGCAGCATCTGCGGCCACCTCACGCAGGGCCCCCCCAGCAGATGTTAGAACTGGGGTACCAGACGCCATCGCTTCGAGGATCGGAATGCCGAATCCTTCATAGTGGCTGGTGCAGATGTAAAGCTGCGCCATGGAGTACAGGGAGGGCAGGGTGTCCGTGGGCAGAAAGCCAGTGGCATGGATTCGTTTTTGGTGAGCGCTGGCCCCTGCATCGAATCTCCCTGTCACGACAAGCTTGTGAGGTACAGCCGGGCTTAGCATCTGAACTGCAGCATAGGCGAGTTGAAAGTTTTTTCGGGGCCACTGTGTGCTAACGGACAGCAGATAGGGATCGGGAAGATCAAGGTGCTGCGTCTTTGCCCTCGCGTCCATTTGGGCTATCGGCCGGAAGGCGGGGTCTGCAGCGAGGAGTGTGACCGCCACCTTGGTGGGCGGCACACGAAGGTGCTTCACGATGTCTGTCTTGCTCGCATTGCTGACGGTAATGACCTTTGCGGCCCTCTTTGCGGACGATGGGAGGGACCTGGACAGGAGGAACCGGTCGCGAGGCCGGAACCACTCTGGCCCGATAAAGACAGACACATCATGAATTGTGGTGATTCCGTGCTTCGCCAGAGGGCTGAGCGTGTATTGAGTGTGGTACGCATTCGCCCGGTTCCGGCGTGCGGCCAACGGGGCGGCAACCAGGCTGAACCACCTGGACGAGGCTCCGGAAATCTGGAGCCACTTGAAGTTGGGCGGAAGGTTCGGAACGTTGGGGAGGGTCGGGGCGTTGGTAAGAAGTAGGAAGTCGAACTCCTGTCCAGCCTCGGTGAGGGCCTTGACGAGGCCGGTCCAGTAGGAGGCATCTCCTCCTTTTGGCGAGAGCACGAGTGATGCGTCGATGGCGACCGTCTTTCTCATGTTCATTTGGCGCAGATTCTGCTTCCGAATCTTCCATAATCTTCAGCGGAGCGATTCATGAGACGAGCAAACGGATTCCTTTTGGGCACGATTCTGGTCATTTTGATCGGCGGCGTGGTGATCATTCAGGCGTTGAACGCGCCGCAAGACGCACCTGACGGAGAAGACCCGGGTCGAGCGGCGGCGGCTGCCGCGAACCAGGCTGCCCCCGCGACGCCGAGCGAGCCGAGTATGGACGAGTTAGAGAACTCTGTAACGAGCGGCAAGGGCGAAGCGATGCAAACCCCTCCTTCTAGCCAATCGATCGCTCCTACAGATAAGTTTGGAACGAAACCGGAGGAGTCGACACTTCCTAATACTCGATGGTGGGAACGCTCCGACTAGGTTCAACTATCGGGGCCTGGTGAGCCGGGCTGGTATCATGTTGTCGGGGCAACGCCCCTCGCTGACATGGAGGTTGGCACATGAGCTCAAGAATGAGGCCTACTCGCACCGCGCGCCGGGCTCAGGCTGAAAAGAGCGAGCATCGAGCTTTTGATATTGCCGGGATCGTTCTGATTGCGGCAGGTCTTGTTTCGCTGATATCCCTTTTCGGATCCGACACCGGTTTGTTTGGATTGATCGCAAGCGGGTTGCTGCGATCTTCGTTTGGAGCGGGCTCTTGGGTGTTTCCGTTTCTGCTTGCAAGCATCGGATTCGCGGTGATTTTGGGACAGAGGTCATTTAGGGTCACCAGTTCGATTACTGGCGCAACGATCCTCTTCGTGACGCTCTTAGGTTTTTTGGCTCGGCCGGACCCAGTTGCGAACGACTACTTTGACACCGTGGCGGTCGCTTCGACAGGGGGTTACGTAGGTGCAATGCTGGCATGGACACTGCGATCATTGATCGGCGACGGGCAGCTGATTGGTCTCGGCGCTTTGGCGATGGTTGGGTTGATTCTAACGGTGAACACCCCCCTCCAGGCGATTGTTCAGTCTCTCCGCGATCGTGCCGAAAGGGTGCGCAAACCGAAGGTGGCCAGATTCTCTCAAAAGCGCGAAGCGAGGGCGGTCGTGAAACCAAGACGGTCGGAGCCTGAGGACGAGGACTCGGCCCCGGTTATCATCGCGAAGCCGAGAGTTACAAACGATCCCAGCACTATCAAACCGAGTGCGGTTACCCAGTCAATACCCAAAGAAGGCTATGCGCTACCGCCGCTCAACGTTTTGCAAGAACCCGATGCGCGCCCGAAGCGCACACAGCAAGAGGTTCAAAACAACATTGATATCCTTGAGCAAACGCTGGAAGAGTTCGGCATAGAGGCGAACGTCGTAGAGATCGCCCACGGGCCAACGCTCACTCGCTACGAGATTCAACTTGGTCCCGGCATTCGAGTTTCGCGCGTCAAGAACCTTGGCGACAACCTGGCGATGAGTTTATCGGCAAGCCATGTGCGAGTTGAAGCGCCCATACCTGGAAAGGCGGCGATCGGGGTGGAGGTTCCGAACAGCAAGCGCGCGACAGTTCGGCTGCGCGAGGTTGCTGATACCGACGAGTTCATGAAGCACCCAAGCCGCGTGGCGATCTGTTTGGGTCAAGACGTGAGCGGGCAGAACGTGTATGCCGACCTCACCAAGATGCCCCACCTGTTGATTGGTGGCGCGACCAACAGCGGCAAGTCGATTGGCCTTGCGACGATCATCACTTCATTGTTGATTCGGAACACTCCGAAAGATGTAAAGCTGATGTTGCTCGACCCGAAGCGTGTTGAGCTGACTCTTTTTGATGAGATTCCACATCTCCTTTGTCCGGTCGTACGCGACATCAAACAGATGCCGGCCGCGCTCCGCATGGCGTGGCGCGAGATGGACCGGAGATACGATGTCTTCGCGGAAGCGAAGGCTCGAAACATCGAGGCCTATAACCAGCAAGCGACGTATGCCGACAAGCTTCCTTACATCGTCGTTGTCATTGACGAACTCGCGGACCTGATGATTCAGTCAAGCGCGGAAGTTGAGACCTCGATTTGTCGATTGGCGCAACTCGCGCGTGCAACTGGAATCCACCTGATCATCGCGACGCAACGACCGAGCGTCGATGTCATTACCGGAACGATCAAAGCGAACATCAGCAGCCGCATCGCTTTTGCTGTTTCGAGTGCCGTCGATTCGCGTACCATTCTTGATTGCCAGGGAGCCGAGGACTTGATCGGACAAGGGGATATGCTGTTCCTGCCGATCGACGCGAACAAACCCGTTCGTATCCAAGGTTGCTACATTTCCGAGAAAGAGATCGCTGACGTTTGTGAGCATTGGCGCAAGCAGGCGCCAGCGGAATACGTGATGGACCCTGCGTCCGCTGCGGTCGAACGCGAAGAGGCGCGATACGAGAGTGAGGACAGCGACCCGTTTTACGAAGATGCCGTGCGCTGGGTTGCTGAGCGAGGCCAGGCGTCAACATCGATGTTGCAGCGCCGGTTTGCAATAGGGTTCCAGCGCGCGTCTCGACTTCTCGACTTGATGGAAGAGCGCGGAATTGTCGCCGCCCGCGACGGACCTCGGCCACGGGAAGTGCTCATTAGCGTTTCCGAAGCAGAGTCGATGTTCGGAACGGGCGCGATAGACTGACGCGGATTCGCCGGTCAGACCTTCTCGAGCATTTGCCGTGCGTGTGCTTCTGCGGTTTCGCCAGATCTCCCAGATAACATTCGTGCGATCTCGCGAACTCGGTCGTCCGACGACAATGGTCTTGCACGCGCAACCGTCCTTCCCTCCGACTCGCTTTTGTCCACGTGAATCTGACTGACCGCCCGGCACGCGATCTGCGGGAGGTGCGTGATGACGATCACCTGGTAGTTCTGCGCCAGTTGTTCAAGTTTCTTGCCTACGACGGCCGCTGCTTCGCCACCGAGTCCGGCATCGACTTCGTCGAAGATCAGAGTTGGCACGCCGCCCCGGCCAGCCATGCCGCATTTGATTGCGAGCATGACGCGACTGAGCTCGCCCCCAGATGCGATTTTGGCGAGAGGCTTTAGCTCCTCGCCTTTGTTCGCCGAGAACAAAAACTCCACTTCGTTTGCTCCATCTGGACCCGGATCACTTTCTTCGATTCGCGCTTCGAATCGCGCTCGCTGCATGGCCAAGTCCGTTAGCTCGCTTTCGACCGTCTCTTGAAACTCCGTCGCTTTCGCTTTTCTCAACTGAGTGAGGCTGTTGCAAATCGCTTTCAACGCACCTTCGGCGACAGAAACTTGCGCTTCGAGTTTTTCGCGTCCTGCTTCCGCATTCTCAAGATCCTCCTTGCGAGTTTGTGCGTTTGCCAGAAATGCGAGCATTTCGCTTTCGGTGTCGCCATACTTGCGCCGGAGCCGGGCCAGGAGATCGAGTCGCCCAGCAATCTCCTCCAATCGTTGCGGATTGAACTCGACACGGTCATGTGCGGATCGCAGCCCATCAATCGTTTCGTCCAACGTGTACAAGGCGGTCTTTGCTGAGTCGAGTATGGGCTGCAACCTTTCGTCGATGGACACGGCGGATTCGAGCGACCGCACCGCGTCTGAAATCAACTCCTTTGCGGATGGCTCGCCTTCGTAGGTATCGGTCGCTGCCTGCTTGAGCTGTGCGGCAAGCAGTTCTGCGTTTTGCAGCCTCCGCACCTCGGCTTCCAATTCGTCGCTTTCTCCGACCCGAATCCCGGCTTTCTCCAACTCTTCAACTTGAAAGCGAAGCAAATCCAGTTGCTGATCGCGCTCTCTTTCGCTACGCAAGAGCTCGTTCAGCCGCGCTCGAATCTCCGCAAGCTCGCCGAATGCTGATGTAGCTTGTGCGCGCAGTGTTGCCGCATCTTCTCCGATCCAGTCGTCGAGAATCGAGAGGTGATTGTCCTGGTTTAGAAGCGATTGGTGGTCGTGCTGACCATGCAGATCCGCGAGCAACGATCCAATCGCTTTGAGTGCGCTAGCAGGTGCGAGCTTGCCGTTTACCCGGCATTGGCTTCGTCCTTCTGCCGCGACTTCCCGCTGGACGTAGAGCAACCCATCGTCGCAGGGACAACCCATGTCCTCAAACTTGGTGCGCAAATCCGCGTCGACTTCGAAGACAGCTTGCACGAGCGCGCGTGATGCGCCCGATCGTACGATTGTCGAATCCGATCGATCTCCTAAACAGAGCGATATCGAATCAACAATAAGCGACTTACCCGCGCCGGTTTCGCCAGTGATCGAAGTAAGTCCGGGGCCGAATTGAACGGACTCCTTGTCAATAATCGCGACGTTTTCGGCGGTGATTTCAATCAGCATCGACGTAGGTTGGGACGATGATCAGCCTACATGCGCTTCGCCAACGATGGGTGGCATCGTGCCAGCACCAATGAAGCCATGCTTCCGGCACAGCACCGCGTAATGGGCAAGGCCTGCCCAGTGACGATCGGTTAGCTCATAGTCGATAACCTCGACCAGATACCGCAACGCTCTCGAGTAAGTGATGTCGAGTCTTTCCGATTCTGCTCTCGCGACGTCTTCGATATGCTCGGAGCCGAATCGCTTAGCGCGCTTCAAGAGGGCGATCAGTTCGGGAGTCACCCGCTCTACTCTCCCGATCCAGAGTGCCCAGACGAACGGCAGGCCGGTCATCTCATTCCAAACCGCGCCGAGATCGAGGACGTGCAAACCTTCCGCTTCGGCAGACAGTCCTGAATCGCCTATCAAGACTGCCGCATCTCTTTCCTTGAGCATCGCGTGCAGGTCGGGTGAGAACGGAGACGCATTGGGTGCGGTGCCGTACCTTTCTCGGATCAAAATCTGAACAAGCGCATTCGACGTCATCGAGCTTTCGTCGAGCGCGAGCGATTCGATTTGGTCGAACGGCTTTCTTGAGAAGAGCCGTACGCTCTCTACGTAACCTTGTGAGCTGATTCCTGACGCCGGCGCGGCCGCAAACTCCGGCCGCTCAAGGGCAAAGAAACTGCTGGCGAGCGCGACATCCAGATCGCCTTTATCTATCATCTCGGCCAGCTTTGAGGGTGGAGCAAGCACAAGGTCGGCGGTTTCCGCTCCTTCTGGGGTGTCGAAGTACGCGATGAGCGGCCTCGCGTTGAGGTAGGGGACGCAGCCTATGACCGGTTTCGAGCTCACGCCTCCATTCTACGCCAGACCCATAGGTGGAAGGATAAGCCGCAGGCAGAGCATGGTGACCCCGAAGCCCACGACGTCGAAGATCAGGCCCGCGCGGAGCATCACACCTGGCGGGATCAGCCCGCTGCTGTAAACGATGGCGTTGGGCGGAGTGCTGATGGGAAGCATGAAGCCCAGGTTTGACCCGATCGTGGCGCCGAGTGCCGGCGCGATTGGATTTACCCCTGCGCCGAGAGCGATCGCGATTGAGATCGGCACCATCGTAGTCGCGGATGCGGTGTTGCTTGCAAGCTCGCTTAAGATGATCGCCATCGCGGTCGTAATGGCTGTGATCATCCACACATCGTTCGCGCCAGTGGTAGTTGCAACCCAGTCGCCAACGGACTGCGCCAGTCCGGAGTCGAATGTTGCTTTGCCGAGCGCGAGCCCTCCGGCAAAGAGAAGGATCGTGCCCCATTCGATCCGTTTTGCGCTGGCCCAGGTCATGGCGCGTCCGGAAGGAACTCCTCGACAAGGAAGTATGAACAGGAGCAGCGCGCCCGCGAGGGCCGCAACCGCTTCTGGCGCGCGTGACTTGAACTCCTGAGCGAGTTCTGTTGTGGGTCCTGCCGAGTACTCGACAATGCCGGGCAGCAGCCAGAGTGCTAGCGCAGTGAAGAAGGCGATCATCGTGTTGCGCTGTGCATCAGTAAGTGGTCCCATCGAAGAGAGTTCGCGCTGTGCTATCTCTTGTGCAGCAGCGGTTGAAGGCGGCTCGACATTGCGCCACGATCGCAAGTGAACCCATGCGAACAGCAGCATTAGGACTGTGATGGGCATGGCGAACATCGCCCAATCAAGAAAAGTTATGGTCGTGCCGGTCGCCTCTCGAATCAGGCCAACGCCGATAACGTTGGGAGGTGTTCCAATAATCGTGCCCACTGCGATGCTCGATCCCCATGTGAGCATCAGCAGGTACGAAGTAGACACCGGGTGACCACGCTTTTGGACACCGATTGCTCGCAAGATGGTCACACCAATTGGGAGGAGCATGGCTGTCGTCGCGGTGTTGCTGACGAAGAGACTGATGACACACGCAATCACACCGAGAGACAAGAGCGTTGATGACGCAGACTTTGTCGCCCACTTTCTGCTAAGAAGAAGGAAGCTAAGTCTTCGATCTAATCCGCTCTCTTCCATGCTCTTTGCTATGATAAAGCTCCCAATAAACAGCAGCACGATTTGGTCGCCATATGCTCCAAACGCTTCTTTGTGCGGCAGGCCACCGAGCGCTACCAGTGCAACGGTGCTGAGAAGAGCGGTCGCGGCAAGAGGCAACGCTTCTGTCATCCAAAGAGTCACCGCTGCGGCAAACACCGCTGCGACAACGCGTTGCTGGTGCTCCGCGTTCCTCATAAGGAAAAAGACGGCCAAGAAGACGGCGCCCGCCAGCACTAGTCGCCAGTGGGAAGTGCGAGTGTTTGCTCCTTCTTCCTCGATGAGTGAGTCGTAGTTGGCTGGCACCCTTTTTTATTCTACGATAACACGAAGACTTCCTGCATCCCTCGACCTCTAGGTTACGTGTTCAACAGCTCTCGCGGATCTGCGATACGCCCTTTTATCGCCGTTGCTGCCGCAGTGATCGGCGAGACTAAGTGAGTTCTCGAGCCCGGGCCCTGTCTCCCTTCGTAAGGTCTGTTGCTCGTACTCGCACACCTCATGTTCGGCTGGACGATATCTCCATTCATTCCAAGGCACATGCTGCAGCCTGCGTGATGCCACTCAAACCCTGCATCTCGAAAGACGGAGTCCAAGCCCTCTTCCTCCGCCGCCAGCTTGACCGCCTCGCTTCCTGGGACAACCATCGCGCGCACGCCGGAAGCAACCTTTCGGCCTCGCACAATTTGCGCAGCCTCTCGGAGGTCGTCAATACGGCTGTTAGTACACGAGCCTATGAAGACGTTATTGACCGCAAGATCCTGGACTGGAGTTCCCGCCTTGACCCCCATGTACTTAAGCGCTCGCTCTTCCGTAGCGTCTTTCGGTTCTGGTATTGCTTCATCAATGTCCACAGTCATCGCAGGAGTCGTGCCCCAACTTACTTGCGGCACCAGCGAGTCGCAATCGAGCTTGACGACGCGATCAAACGTAGCGTTGGTGTCCGTTACCAGTTTCCGCCAGTTATCGATAAGCGCTTCTAACTCGGCACCTTTTGGAGCGAACGGGCGATCTTCTGCAGCAATGTAATCAAACGTCTCATCGTCGGGCGCGATCATGCCTGCTTTCGCACCCATCTCGATACTCATGTTACAAATCGTCATTCGACCGCTCATTGGCAGAGCGCGTATAGCTTCGCCTCGATACTCGGCGACATGACCGGCCGCGCCTCCAGCCCCGATCTTTCGAATAATCGCAAGAATAACGTCTTTTGCCGTCACACCAAACCCCAGGCTTCCCTCTGCTTCAATGCTCAGCGCTTTGGGTTTGGCATTCACGCGCAGTGTCTGTGTTGCCAAGACGTGTTCGACTTCTGTTGTACCGATGCCAAACGCGAGCGCGCCGAATGCACCGTGTGTACTTGTGTGGCTATCACCGCAGACAATCGTCAGACCGGGAAGCGTAATGCCGAGTTGCGGGCCGATGATGTGAACGATGCCCTGCTTTTCACTCATGTACCCCCACAGCGGAACCCCGAACTCTTTCGCGTTGCGGCTAAGAGCTGCGATTTGCTTGCCGCTAAGAGTCTCCTCACTAATCGGACGCCCATCCGTCGGGACATTGTGGTCGACTGTCGCGAATGTCAGGTCTGGACGGCGAACGCTTCGGCTGTGTTCTCGCAAGCCATCGAACGCCTGAGGGCTCGTCACCTCGTGGACGAGGTGCCGGTCAATATACAGCAGCGCCCCACCTCCAGGCAATTCAGCAACAATGTGCGAGTCCCAGACTTTGTCAAAGAGGGTTTGTGGCATCAGTCCTAGTTTACTTCGATAAAGTCCGCGAACTGCCCGGCATTGAGCGAACCGGCATTCCATCCGTCCATCTCTGCGGCTGCCTGCGTATAGCATCGGATCGCTTCCGCGCGAGAGATGTTCTCGGATGGATCGAAGCCTTCTGGTCGATCGGTCGCCGACACGACACCCTTCCAAGGATCGCCGCTCACGATGGGTCGATCGCTGCTGAGGGCAACTCGGACACCGACGTCAAGCAACGAACGCAAGCGCTTAAGTTTCGCTGCTCTATCTGCACCCAACCGGCGGCGGTACACGCTTCCAAACTCCAGCAGGAACTCAGGCTGCATTGTGACCGCAACGTCGAGTTTGTGAATGCGCTGGATCTGATTATCTGACAGCATCATTGCGTGTTCGAGACGGTGGATCGACGGCTTGCCAGTTTTTTCGAATGCGTCTAGGACTAAGTCTATCGCTCGGTCACCGATTGCGTGCACCGATACTCGAAACCCTGCATCCGAAGCAATCTTTACCCGTCGAATCAGATCATCCGGCTCGTAGATTAGCATCCCGTCGCCGCCGGTGGCGTACTCTCCATAAATCGCCGCGGTGCCCGAACCGAGCGCACCGTCTGCGAACAGCTTAATCCCCGAAACACGCAACGAGTCCGATTCAGGAAATTCAAAAACTTTTTGGGTGCCATCTTCGGCAAACACTCTCGACCACAAAACGTAGAGCCCAACACGCACGTCGACGTTTGCATTTTGGTAGGCCCACAACTCGTCGGCAAGATTGTATTGCCCGGTACTCATGTCGCAAGTTGTTGTGATTCCGTAATCTCGGAGGCTTGCTGCGGCGAGTCGAATCGCAGAGACCATTTGATCCCGTGTCGGCTTCGGTGACGCGCCATAAACCAAACCCATCGCGTTCTCTTCGAGCAGTCCAGTCGGCTCACCGCATTCGTCCCTAACGATCCGTCCGCCCGGCGGATCTTGTTGATCACGCGTTATGCCTGCGAGTCGTAAGGCTGTCTCGCTTGCGACGCACGAGTGTCCGCTCACTTGTCTTAGGATTGCTGGCGCACCTCCAGACCAAGTGTCCAGTTCTGCAGCGGTCACATCTTTGCTATCCGAGAATCGGTTCGCATCGTAGTGGACGGCTAGCAGCCATTCTCCGTTGTTAAGTGCACCACTCCTCTCACGCACGAGGTCGGCGACATCGCTTCGGCTGGCGCAATCGTGGAGATTCAGCGCGCTCAGATCGAGGCCAGTGTTGAGAAGATGCATATGGCAGTCGAAGATGCCTGGCATGATCGTTTTGCCACTGAGATCGACGCTGTGTTCCGCCGGCTGTGCGGCGCCCCCGCGATATCGAACGATTCCGTTTTCAACCAACAGGTTAATGGGCTCTTTGCTTTCCCACCAAAGCGCATTCGTGTACAGCGTTCTCACGTGGACGGCCTCTTGTACTTGAAATCCTTACCCCGAGATGGCTTCTTGATGAGTCTGCTGGCGCTGTCCGCAAGGCCAGCAACCTTCCTTAGCTCGAAAATCTCATCTCGTATCTTCGCTGCATCTTCGAAGCGCATCTCTTTTGCAAGTGCTTTCATCTCGGATTCAAGTCGCGCGATCTCTTGTGGAATCTCTTCGAGCAGTAATGTAGCGCCTGTCTTGTTGGCAGGCTTGCCGTCGTATTCCGGTGTATCTTCTGCGACGAAGGCATAACTGCGAACCATTTCTCGAACGGCTTTGATTACTGTTTCCGGAGACGTGCCATGTTCCACGTTGTATTCGGCTTGCAGTGCTCGCCTCCGATTCGTTTCGCTAATCGCACGCTGCATCGAACCTGTTTCTCCATCCGCGTACATGAGTACCTTGCCGCCAATGTTTCTCGCCGCCCTGCCAATGGTCTGCACGAGCGACGTCTCCGATCTAAGGAATCCCTCTTTGTCGGCGTCCAGAATCGCGACGAGAGTAACTTCAGGTAGGTCCAACCCTTCTCGCAACAGGTTCACGCCGACAATAACATCGTAAACTCCCAATCGCAAGTCACGGAGGATTTCAGGACGCTCGAGTGCATGGACATCGCTGTGAAGATATTGAACTTTGACCCCGAGGTCCTGCAAGTATCCCGTGAGATCTTCCGCCATCTTCTTTGTGAGCGTTGTCACCAACGCTCGCTCCTTTCTTGCGACTCGCTCTTGGATTTCGTGAATCAGGTCATCGATCTGCCCTTTTGTCGGGCGAATCTCAACCTCGGGATCGAGTAAGTAAGTGGGCCTGATGATTTGCTCGACGATTTGCTCGCTGTGCTCCTTCTCGAACGGGCCAGGCGTCGCGCTGACGAAAATGACTTGCCCGACCCTCTCTTGAAACTCCTCGAACTTTAAGGGCCTATTGTCGAGCGCGCAGGGCAAGCGGAATCCGAAATCCACCAACACCGACTTTCTCGAAACGTCGCCGTTATACATCGCGTTGAGCTGCGGGATAGTCTGATGACTTTCGTCGATGAATATGAGGGCATCCGACGGCAAAAAGTCAAGCAGCGTATAGGGCGGGGTGCCTGGCTCACGTCCATCGAAGTATCGCGAGTAATTTTCGATGCCGTTGCAGTATCCGACTTCCTGCATCATTTCGAGGTCGAACTCGGTTCTTTGGCGCAGCCTTTGCTCTTCGAGCAGTTTTCCACCTGCGCGAAATGTCGCGGTCTGCAGATCGAGTTCTTCTCGAATCTGCCCCATGACCTCTTGCATTCTCTCCCATGGCGTGACGTAGTGGGTTGCGGGGAACACACTGATTCTGTGCGGCTCGTCGAGAACCTCCTGAGTCAATGGGTCGATAAGTCGAATGCGTTCAATCTCGTCGCCGAAGAATTCGATCCGCGTTGTCACTTCTTCGTCTTTCGGCTGGATCTCGAGAATATCCCCTTTTACGCGAAACGTACCCCTCTGCAAAACGATTTCGTTGCGCACAAACTGCATCTGCACAAGAGATCGGAGCACGTCATCTCTGTTAAAGGGCGTTCCGACTTCGAAAGTCAACACTCTTTCTCGATATGCTTCGGGGTCGCCCAAGCCGTAAATGCAAGATACGGATGCCACAATCACAACATCACGTCTTTCTAAGACTGCTTGCGTTGCTGCGTGTCGCAGTCGATCGATTTCTTCGTTTACGCTTGCATCCTTTTCAATGTAGGTGTCGCTGGTTGGGACATAAGCCTCCGGTTGGTAGTAGTCGTAGTAACTGATGAAGTACTGAACGGAGTTCTCGGGAAAAAACGCCCGAAACTCCTGACAGAGTTGTGCTGCGAGCGTTTTGTTGTGCGCAATGACGAGAGCCGGTCGCTGCGAGCGCGCGATGACGCTCGCCATCGAATAAGTTTTCCCGGTTCCGGTCGCGCCAAGAAGCGTTTGATAACGATAGCCGGACTCGAGACCGTCGATCAGAGAGTCGATGGCCTTCGGTTGATCTCCTCTGGGCGTGTATTCGGGATTCAGGAGAAAGTCGGCGCTCTTGGCCGTAAGCACGAGTTCAGTTTACTCGGCGGAGGCCCCTAATAGCCCGCTGCGGCCCCATATCCTCGCCGGTCAAACCAACCTGCGTATCTGCCATCGGGAAGCTTTTGGATTGCAGCGACCAACCCGATTGCGCCCCGCGATTGCAGAACGTATCCCATGCTCTTTAGCTGTGCGGCTGATGCGGCGGTGAGTACGTCGCGTTCATGATCGATCCGATCGGGTAAGTGCTGATGGTGAAAGCGAGGCGCGTCTACGGCTTCACGAGCGTTCATACCGAATGCGGTCATGTTCAGGAACACTTGCGCGACAGAAGTAATGATCGTCGAGCCACCCGGAGTTCCTACGGTAAATGCAAACTTGCCCTTCTTTAGCACGATGGTTGGGGTCATAGACGAAAGCATCCGCTTTCCTGGCTCGATAGCATTCTTTTCGCCCTGGACTAAGCCGAACATATTCGGCGCGCCGGGCTTCGATGTGAAGTCATCCATCTCATTATTGAGTAGGAAACCCGCACCCGGAACGACGGCGCCCATGCCATAAGATCCGTTAAGTGTGTACGTGACCGCGACCACGTTTCCGGCGGAGTCCGCGACACAGTAGTGGGTCGTCTCCTCCTTCTCGATGGCCCCTGCCGCGACGTTTGAACTGCTGCCAGCGCGAGTCTTCAGGAGCAACTTTCTTCGCTCGTTCAAGTACTCGTCCGAGAGTAGCCTTGAAACCGGAACTTCGACAAAATCAGGGTCCCCGAGATGCTCGTTTCTGTCCGCAAACGCGAGTCGCTCCGCTTCTACGAGTCGTTGCACGTACATCGCGGAATTGATCCCGAAGGATTTTAGTTCGTCCGGGTCGACAAATGCGAGAATCTGCGCGAGGGTTATGCCGCCGGAACTCGGTGGAGGCATAGAGACCAGTGTGTATCCGTGACGATCGAAGATAAGCGGTTCTCGCCACACCGCGCTGTAGTTTTTTAGGTCCTGGCGCGAGATCAGTCCGCCGCCCCGTTTCAGCTCAGCGACGATCGCGTCCGCTACCTCTCCTTCGTAAAAGGCCGCGCGCCCACCATACGAGATCTTCTCGAGTGTTTTGGCTAAGCTTGGCTGCCTCAATGTTTGGCCCGCTGCGATTGTGGATCCGCTTCGATAAAACGACTCGCGTGTCGCGGCGAATCTGCCCAGTAGCGCATCGCTCGACCGAAGCGACGCAGCAAGTCTTTGGTGTACTGTGAAACCTTCGCGTGCAAGTCGTATTGCTGGTTTCATCACCTCGCGTAAGGAAAGCTTTCCGAAGCGATATTGGGTGCGGACCAAACCTTCGACGGTGCCCGGAACACCCACAGCCAGGTGGGACCTCTGACTCAAGTCTGCGCTCGGTTCTCCGCTTGCGCTTAGGAACATGTCTCGTGTGGCCGCGCCTGGCGCCGTCTCGCGGAAATCGTAGGCGTAGAACTCTCCGTTCGAGTCCATCGCAACCATAAAGCCTCCTCCACCGATGTTGCCTGCTTGCGGATAGGTTACGGCGAGCGCGAATCCAACTGCTACCGCAGCGTCGAACGCGTTGCCACCCGCTTTGAGAATTGTGAGGCCGGCTTGTGTGGCATGCGGTTCGGCGGACACTACGATCGCGCTTGAGGCGATGACTGGCTGGGCGATGATTGTGAGAGCAGTTGCAAGCATCGAAGTGATGCTACCCTGACGCCTTTTCCTTCTCCGGAACAAGCACCCGGATCACGTAAGCAACAGCAACCGCCGCGCCAAAGGTCAGCACCATCGACGCTCCGGTAGGCCAGTCGTAATGCTTAGACGCATAAAGCCCCAGCATTGAAAACACGCACCCAATCACAACTGCGATGAGCGCGGCCACCCACATCCTCGAGATGAATAGCAGGGCGATGACTGCTGGCATCACAAGCCAAGTGAAGACGACTAAAACGCCGGCCAGTTTGACTGATGAGGCCACGACGAAACCAAGCAAGCCGTAGTAGAGAAAATCGAACGCTACGGCCTTCCAGCCCTGCGGCGCATCGTCAGTCGCCAGCGTGATGCGCGTTGTCCATTTCCAAATCGCAAGCACGGCGATTAAAATGACTGTGTAGATCTTTGCGGTCGATTCGACCTGCTGGGGGCTCACCAAGAGAATCCTGCCCTCCGAAAGGTTCTTTAGCTCCTCGAGTCCGTGGGGAGTTGCAGTCAACACGATGATCCCCCATGCGCTCGCGGCCACAAAGACGATCCCGATGATGGCCTCGTGCGGAACTCTTGCGATCTTGCGTCGCGTCAGCGAAATGAGAAGTGCTCCGCCGAGAGCGAAGAGGACGGCCGTGCGATGCGCCTCGAACGAGGTGGCTTCGTGTCCCTGCGCCATAGAGAACGCCATCCCGAGGGCAGCGACCTGGGCGATTGCGAGATCAATGAAGATGAGTCCACGCCGCACGATGTGCAGCCCGAAAAGCGCATGAACCGGCGACATCACAAGCGAAGCGAGCGCCGGGAGGCGAAAAAACTCTAAGAAGTCGGACAAGTTGAGTGCCTATCTTAGCGCAGAGGAGACCGAATCTACGATCGTATCGATCAGTTTGAAGTAATCGCTGGCCGCAGCGGTGTGGCCGACGCTGGCCGGAAGTACGAGCACTCTAGCTCCTGACCGCTGGGCGACGGCATTTGCCGCGCCGCGAGAGTAGAACGGCTCTTGCAAGATGGCCTTCACGTCACGCTGCTTGGCGATTTCAACAACCGTAGACAGATGGCCGGGTGTCGGCTCAATGCCAGGTCTCGGCTCCAGTTCTGCGGCAACGGACAACCCAAATCGGTTCGTAAAGTAGATCCAACTCCGGTGATAGGAGATGATGGATTGGCCCGCGAACGGAGCCATCTTCCCGGCCCACCCGGACAGCTGGCCCGTAGCGCTGTTCTCGCGAAGTTTGGCTTGGAGCTGACCTTGTTGGCTCCAGGCCCAGAGCGTCGATGTGCCGAACCGACCGACAAGGGCCTCCCCGAACATGGCCTTGTCAAGCTTGTCCAGGAACGCGCGGGCATTCTTCTCATACTCGGTAGCGTTGGCCGGATCAACCTTCGCCAAGGAGCCCCGGATGTTCCACGCAATCTGTCGGGCATTGTAGGGGTCCAGCCAAATGTGCGGGTTCCCGTGCGGGTGAACATCGCCGTCAGCACGCGAAACTGCCTCGCGTCGATCGAGGATGAAGCAACCAGCAGATGCGTACAAGTGACCTGGCTGGCCCACGGCAACACGCCGATTACGGCTTCCATCCAGGATTGGCCTTTCGTAACCAATCTCAAGTTCGAGCCCGATAGCAATGAAGAGGCCAGCCCCAGCAACCCGGGACATATAGCTCGGCCTCGCCTCGATGAAATGGGGGTCCCGGGCACCGGTAACAATTGAGCTTACCGATACCCGAGAGCCACCAACCGCCTTAGCGATTGACGCCAAATCCTGCGTCGTAGTAACAACATTGACCGCGCTCCCGCTAGAGAGCGCGCCTAATGTCAGCAAACTTGCAATACAGGCGATTCGCATTATTGAGTCTTCTCCTCAGTACTTGTGTGCAGGATGTGCTCCGATCAAGTACTGGAACTGAAATGTTAGAACGTTGCGAGGATCGTCGAAGTTACTGGTGATTCGTTGGAACTCCAGCCTGAGGACTTGGAACTCAGTCAGCTTGTAACTGACATTTGCGCCCCAAGCTTGTCTAAGATCAGACGTCCCAGGCATCTCGCTGTAATCGTATCTCGCCGTGATAAAGGTACGCGGCGCGACCTCATACGTGAAAGCGGCAAATGCTCCGAACGTCGAACTGAAGCCTGCTTCGTTCGAGTTGGCCCAGTAGGCCTCAGTTTCGAGCACCGCTGATCGGCCCTTCTGGCCTGGCTGCCACTTCATCGTGTAGTCAAGGCCGACCACCGTCGCCCGGTCTTCGTCCCTCGGCCCGAAAAGAAGCGAGCCACCTAGTTGAGCGGACATATCCTCGCTAAAGTCGAAAAAGGTCCGCAGTCGCGCGATTCCAACCGGCTTGTCGAGAGTTGAGTGGTCGAACAACGGCCCGTCTTCCGCCTGAACCGCCTCGAGAGAGAGCTCAAGGAACTGCTGCCCTGGGAACAGGTAGGAAACGTGGACGCCTGGTGCCCGGAGCCCGTGCTCGCCAAAGAGGTCTTGGATCACAAACGGGTAGTCGAGGAAGTTCAATTGATCGATGTGATTCCGCTGCAGCCTTCCCACCGCGCCTGCGAACTTGCCCATTTTGACTTGCCAGCCGCCACCGAGCCTGTTATAAACCGCGAAGGCCTCCTCGATTTCGATTTCATACTCGGCGTGATCTTCGCCCTTGCCTTTACCCTGCTTCTTATGTCCGTGATCATCGGTATGCTGATGGATACCGATGTAGGCTTCGGCCCTGAGGAACGGATCTACGTCGGCAGCGAACCCAAGCTCAAGTTCGTTCAGATTCCAGACCTTCTCTCCATGATTGTCAACCAGAATTCCCCTGAAGTCGGTTACCAGGGATATCTGCGGATTGAAGACGTTCTTGGCGGGGGTCGGCGGTTGTTCGTCTTGCAGTGCGAGCGGTGCCGTCGTGCCTGAGCCAAAGGCTACGGCCGCCGCTGCCGCGATGGATTGAATGGGTACGCCCATTTGGTTGATGTCCTCCTATCAGAAATTTATTGCAATGCTATTGAATTAGCTGGAGGGCAGTATATCCCTACAAAGCCACAATAAGCAAGTTTGCTTCAATAACGCGATTAGCCGGAGATTTCGAAGACCACCTTCCCGGTCTTACCTTCCGCCATCAGCTCCATCGCGGCGTTGAAATCGCTGTAGGGAAATCGGTGGGTAATCACTGGAAGGATATCCAGCGTTCCCGCGGCAAGCATTCCGCCCATCTGGTCCCACGTCTCCCAGATCCTCCTCCCGACGATGCACTGGACGTCGAGCCCCTTGAAGATCGCGTCATTCAGGGCGACAGGCATTTTTGGCTCTGGGAACAGTCCGAGGAGGCTAACTCTGCCGCCTGGTCGAGTCGCCCTTATCGCGAGGTCGAGAGCGCTCGGATGCCCCGACATTTCGAGGGCTCCGTCAACGCCGCCGGGATAGGCTGCAGACAGAACCGCCTCAGCGTCGTCTTTCGTAGGGTCGATCACGAGATCCGCCCCCATTTTCCTCGCCATCTCCAGTCGATAATCGCTCACTTCAGTAACTGCCACCGAGTTCGCACCGAGAGCCCTGCAAACACCCACAGCAAACAACCCGATTGGGCCCATTCCTGTGATGAGAATGTCTTGGCCAGTGACAGGTCCGGCCATTACAGAGTGCACGGCGTTGCCCAGCGGGTCCTGGACGCATGCGATGTCTAACGGAACTGAATCCGGAACCTTGCGTGCGTTTTGCCATGGGATTACCGCCCAGGGCGCGAATCCGCCATCGACGTCTACTCCCAAAATCCTTGTGTTTACGCAGACGTGACCTTGCCCGTTCATACACTGCTTACACATGCCACAGACGATGTGAGACTCGCTCGCCACTACATCTCCTGGCTGTAGCTCGGTGACATCGTCCGCGACTTCCTCGACGATGCCGCTAAACTCGTGGCCGATGATTCGCGGCGGAAGGACGCGGGATGCAGCCCAAGTATCCCACGCGAAGATGTGGAGGTCAGTGCCGCAGACGCTGCCATACTTCACGCGCATCCTAACATGGCCAGGCTTGAGTAACGGTTCCGGCACTTCGATGAAGTCAGCGCCTGGCTCTGCCCGCACCTTAACTATCGCTTTCACGCTATTTCGCTGCCCAAAGAAGTCCGCGCTTCATGATAGTTCGAACCGGCTCTGCTTCAACAATACTTCGCTGATGACCGAGTGAGCAATAGAAAACCGATCCAGCGCCCCATCTCTTCGTCCAGACAACCGGAACGTCGACGGGCCCATTCGGTATGTGAGGGCCGCCAATTCCTTCTGTCGGAAACCTCGTGGTGGCTAAGACGTTGACGGCGGGATCGACGTGCATGTAGTACTGCTCGCTCTCGACCTCGAAGTCCTCGATGCCTCGCATCACCGGATGGTCGCGATTGACGACGTTTACTGTGTAACGGACCCCGTCGTTCCCTGGGTGTGCGACCCACTGTCCACCCGTCATGAACTGCCACTCCGTCGATTCCCTGAAACTGTCGCACATTCCACCATGACACCCAGCGAGACCTACTCCCGACTCGACTGCCTTAAGCACTGGGCTCAACTGCTCGCCTTCGATCCGTCCCATAGTCCAAACCGGCACGATCAGATTGGTGGCCGCGAGGCATCCAGCATCTCTGAATGAACCAAGGCTGTCGCTGACCTCAACCTCCCAACCTTCTTCGCACAGAAGGTCTCTGAACAACTGGGCGACGAGGTCGGGCTGATGGCCATCCCAGCCGCCCCATACGATTAGTGCTCGCTTCGCGTCTGGCATGGGCGCGCATTGTACCGGCCCCTACAGGAGTGACTTCAATTCGAGCACGTCGAAGGAAGGATTCGAAAGTCTCTCTCGCAGAGCCCCGGCATCCGTTCGCGATTTCACGAGTTCCTCGAAGAGGTCGTTTATGGGGTCTTGCTGTTTGTATTCCCTTCTGATGTCGCTACCACCTGCGAATGTTCCGTTTTCAAAGAGAAACAGCTCCGTCAGGACAGGTCCCGTCGGGTCTCCGAGAACGAACGACTCCTTTGCAAACTCCGGATATCCCCTTTGGATGTAGGAAAGCTCGCCCACGTCGCTAAAGAAATAGGGAACTCCAATGTAATCTGCGTATTGGCCCGCCATGCACTTGCCAGCGTGCGCTCCGGTCGCCTTGGCGTGGAGATGGTGCTCGGCTTGATAGGTCGAACCCAGAATGTTGTCGTCAAACTCGCAGACATCGCCAGCAGCCCAGATTGATGGATCCGCGGTGCGGAGTTTCGAATCGGCACGAACACCTCGTGACCCTATCGGCAGCCCACACTCTTTCGCAAGTTGCGTGCAAGGATCGTCACCAATGCCGGCAACGACGAAGTCGCACTCGATAACGCTTGCATCGTCGAGAATGACTCGATCGCTCTCGACGGCCGCGACTTCACGCCCGGTGCGAATCTCGGCACCGAGCGACGCTAACTCTCTTTGGATTGCTGCGGCGGCAGCTTTCGCGGGCACGTGTGGCCACAAGTTTTGCTGCTTTTCGATAATCGTGACAGAGAGGCCTTTCGCGAGCATCGTCGCGGCAACCTCTGCGCCGATCCAGCCGGCACCTACAATGCAGACTTTCTTTGCCGAGTTTGACCTTTCGCGAATCGCAACGCCATCTGCAGCGGATCGCAACAGCATGGCGAGTTCGGCGCCAGGGACGGATAGCGAGATGGGCTCCGCGCCGAGAGCGTACAGCAGCTTTCCGTATGCAATTTGATCGTGACCTTGGGCGGCCATCTTCTTTGATTCACGGTCGATTTTTGTGACACGTGTGTTGAGGATCAGCTCGATATTGTTTTCGGGATAAAAGGACTCGTCTTTGCTATGCGCGTCGCTCGGGGTCATCGACTCGTTCTTCAGAAAGCCTTTTGAGAATGGAGGCCTGTCGTAGGGCGGTTCACTGTCGGCACTTACGATCGCAATCGAGCCGGATTTGTCAATCTCGCGTATTGCTGCGGCACAGTACCCACAACACGTTCCGCCCCCCAGGAGCACGTAGTCAAATTCTCTATTCATTTTTCTTGCATTCTATCGCATCATGCGCTGGCAAGTTTTAGTTCACGATCCAGATCTTCCAGCAAGTCTCCGACGTTTTCCAAACCGACCGACATCCGCACGAACCACCGATCTCCCCTGTTCGGATCGCAAAGGGGTATTGCCAAACTCTCATGTCCGCCCCAGCTGACTCCAATCTGAAACAAGCGAAGACCCTCGCAGAAAGCGTACACCTTTTCCCTAGATTGAAAAGTGGGCTCGAACGAGATCATTCCACTTGTGCCCCTCATCTGCTTTTCTACGAGATCGTGTCCTGGATGCGAAGGTAACCCTGCGTAGTAAACATGCGAAACTGCTGCGTGATTATCCAGGAACTCCGCAACACTCTTCGCGCTTTGCTGAATTCGCTCCATTCGAATCGCGAGCGTTCGAAGCGATCGAATCAGTAGCCAGCTTGCAAACGGATCCGCGTTTCCGCCAAGCAGGGCGCCCTCGTTTTCGAGCAGTCGGGACATCCTCTCTTCCGACCCGCAAACTGCGCCGAGGACTATATCGCTGTGGCCTCCGAGATACTTTGTCGCGGTGTGAGCAACAAGGTCGATTCCGAAGTCGGCTGGATTTTGAAAGTAAGGAGAAGCGTTCGAGTTGTCGATGATCGTTGAGATCCCTCGGGACTTCGCGATACTTGCGATTGCACCGATGTCTTGGATATGAAAGTAAAACGACCCTGGGGACTCAAGATAGATCAACGTCGTGTTTTCTCGTATGGCATCCTCGATAACGTTTGTATCTCGACCGTCGACGAAGCTGGTTTCAACCCCGAACCTGGGCATGTATTCGCGCAAGAACTGCAACGTCGGGCCATAGGCAGCGTCCGTGCAAACCACATGCGACCCAGCTTTTGTGCACGACATAATCGCTGCCGATATCGCGGCCATTCCGCTTGAGAAGAGTCGACACTTCTCCGTTTTTTCAAGCGCAGCAATCTTTTTTTCCGCTACGTCCGTAGTCGGGTTGTTGATTCGCGTGTAATCGAAGACCCTCCGATCCTTGGTTCGATCGATGAATGAGTCAGCCGTTTCGAACACAAAGAGCGAGTTTTGGAAGATAGGAGGCACTACTGCGCCTTCAAAACGATAGTCCTCTCCAAGGTGTTGGCAGATGGTCTCGAAGGACCAGTTTTCATCGTTCAAGAAAGATTCTCCATCATAAAGTCGAAGTTGATTTTTACCATTCCCGGGTCCCAGTCATGACCACCCTGATACTCCACGAGTGTTTTCTTTGAGGGAATTGCGTCGTATGCTGCCTTTACGTTTGCAGGCTTGCATGCTGGGTCCTTCACGCCATAGCTTACAAGTGTCGGAACTTTGACGCGAGTGGACTGATTAACTGTGTCGAAGTACGCGAGCGTGTAGAGTACACGCTCCATTCCGAGAGGCACGGTTTCTGCAAAGTCTGTCACTTCTTTCAGAGGATATCGATAAATAGGCTTCGAAAAAGTCTCCTGCATTCCGCAAAGGAACGGCATATCTGCGCAGACTACTTTCACATGAGGAGAATGCGCGCCCGCCCAGATTGCCATTCCTGCTCCTTGGGACATTCCGCAGACGGCCAATCGATCCTCGTCGGCCTCTAATTGCGAGCGCAGAACGCGCGCCGCTATGAAAACATTCTGCGCCATTCGCTTGAACACGCAGGTGTTTGGATCGAGGATTCCGTCCGCGAAGTATCCGCGATGGGGCTGGTAGGTTTCCTGGTGGAAAGCGTCGTGGCCGAAGAAGTTGAACGAGAGGCTGACGAATCCTTCGCGCGTGGTGTAGCTGTTTGGCAGATTACTCTCGCGGCCATAAGGTGGGACCCAAACGAAGCATCTCGCTTTGCCTAATCGTTTTTTTGGCAGCGCCAGCCAGCCGCTGAGTCTGCTCCCTTCGATGCTGCGAAACGAGATCAGCTCGATTTCATGCGTTTCGAGAGAGAATTGGGCTTGCTTTTGCCTTGCGTAGTCAAGTGGTGACACATTCGCCCGATCAAACGCTTCTTTCCAGAATGCGTCGAAATCTTCTGGGATTTCTGGTGCGAAGTTGTTCACGCCCCGACCGATCGCTGCAAAGGATCGACGTGCATACCCGTCGTGTGGAGCCAGGCGGTAGCGCGCTGGACCTCTTCGATCGGTCCGTCCAGCAAGATCTGCATCCAGCCAAAGTCGGTATCGACGTTCGCTTTTAGGATCGTCACTTTGAGGTTGAAGTCGCGGCTAAGCCTCCAGATCCATGGTTCTCCGACCTGATTCTTGTCGGCAGAAAGGTTCATTACTACTTGGGTCAAGCGCTATCCTCCGAAGCTGCCGGGCGAAGGGCACCCAGCCTAGTTGCGAGTTTACCGGACTGTGGAGCAAGAGCCAAACGAACGCACGCGGAGGTCAGCGAAGAACGCTGTTTCTTATGACCTTGCCTGCTTGGTCCACTTCATAAACGTAGGGCACGCCGGTGTCGAGATTGAGCTCTACGACTTGCTCCCTGTTCAGCGATTCGAGGATCATTACGATCGAGCGGTTGCTGTTTCCATGCGCGACGACAAGCGCGTTTTTGCCTTGAGCTATATCCCCGAGGATGCACCTTTCAAAGAACGGGACCGTGCGTGCGGCGGTGTCTTTTAGGCTTTCACCGTTGGGTGGTGGTACGTCGTAGCTCCTGCGCCAGATGTGCACCTGCTCGGCGCCATACTTTTGACGCATCGCTTCTTTGTTGAGCCCTTGCAAGTCGCCGTACATTCGCTCGTTAAGCGCGGGATCGCGGATGATTGGAATGCTCGAATTCATCTCTTCGAGCATGATGTCGAGCGTCTTTTGCGCGCGCGTCAGGGCGCTGGTGTAGGCGACTTGGAAATCATAGTCTTTGAGCAGCCTGCCGGCTTTCCGTGCTTCTCCTTCGCCCTTTTCGCTTAGTGGGACATCCACCCAACCCGTAAACCGGTCTTCGGCGTTCCAAATCGACTGGCCGTGGCGGACAAGGACGAGGAGGGGCATGGCAGTGAGTTTACTCGTCGAGCAATCCTCTCGCTTCCTCCAACTGCCTTTTCATCGCCTCCGTCCCCGGTCCGCCGACGACATCCCTCGACCTGATGCTCCCCGCCGCGTCCACGACTTGCAAAACCGAGTCTGGAATCCCAAGCCCGATCTCCGAAAAACGCGCTTCGTTCAGATCCATCAAACTCCAACCACGCTTTTCGCATTCGCGCACCAGTTTCCCCGCCAATTCATGCGCTGTGCGAAACGGCATTCCCGACGCGGCGAGCGCATCGGCGACCGCGGTTGCGGTCGAGAAACTTTGTCCCGCCGTTGCTTTCATTCGATCCGTGTCGAATGTCGCCGTCTCGATCATGCCCGCGCACAATGCAAGCGAATCGAGGCATAAGCTCACGGCGTCGAAGAGCGGCGGTTTGTCTTCTTGCTGGTCGCGGTTGTATCCCAACGGAAGCGCTTTCATCATCGTTTGAAATGCGATCCAATGTCCATAGACCCGCCCGGTTCTTCCACGTATCAGCTCAGCGAAGTCGGGGTTGCGCTTTTGCGGCATGATGCTGCTCCCTGTCGAGAACGCGTCATCGAGTCGCATAAAGCCGTACTCCGCGCTGCTCCACATCGTGATCTCTTGTGACAGGCGCGAGAGGTGTTGCATGATCATCGCGCACGCGTGCAGCGCATCGCCGATGAAGTCGCGGTCACTCGTGGCGTCGAGTGCGTTCTGTGATGGGCGCGCGAATCCTAGATCATTCGCAGTCATCTCTCTGTCGACAGGAAACGGAGTTCCAGCGAGAGCAGCCGAACCGAGGGGACATTCCTCGCACCCTTTCTCCACAAAGTCCAAACGAAGAACATCTCGCTGCAGCATCCAGAAGTGAGCGAGCAGGTGGAAGCCGAATGTGATCGGCTGCGCGCGCTGCATGTGCGTGTATCCAGGCATCGGATCGTGCTGGTGTTTTTCGGCAAGATGCAAGACGACAGTTTGTAGCCTCTTGATGTCGCTGCGAAGCTCTTCGCACTTTCTGCGCAGCCAAAGCCGAGACACTGTCGCGATTTGATCATTGCGGCTTCTTCCCGTGTGCAGTTTCCCCGCGACATCACCGATTCTCTCAAAGAGAATGGACTCGATTGCGCCGTGGATGTCCTCTGCGTCGGGCGGCAGTTCGAGCGAACCAATCTCCATCTCTGCGCGAATCTTCTCCAGTTCGGAAACGAGCGCATCTGCTTCCGGTACGATCCCCGTCGCGCCGAGCATCCTCGCGTGGGCGATGGAAACGTCGAGCTCCTCTCGCCAAAGAACTGCGTCGGTCTCGATAGATTGACCGAATCTCCATGCCAGCTTATCCGGCGATTTGTCGAACGCTCCGCCCCAAGTTTTCTTCATACGTCGTAACGCAGCCTGCACTCAGAATCTACCTGCTAATCGCCCTTCGCAACCCGGAAACGTGCCGACGATCTCGATTTTTTCAGGACATCAACTCCCCTTTAACTTCGAATACAGCAGCGACGACATTCCGTGCGTTTGGACCATGCCAGTCATCGCATTTTGATCAAAGGAAGAATCGTCGAAACTCGCGTCCGCCTCTGAATACAAAGCCCACGGACTCTGCCTTCCGATCACCGTCATAGAGCCCTTGTACAGTTTCACGCGGACGATGCCTTCGACTCGCGATTGGATTTGCTGAGCGAACGCCATCAGATCTTCAAACAGAGGATCGCCCCAAAGCCCCTTGTAAACCAAATCGGCCCATTCGACATCTACCAGTTGCTTGAAGCGCCTTTCGTGCGGCGCGCAAACCAGCGATTCCAAAGCCTTGTGCGCCCCAATCAGCAGCACTGCTCCGGGACACTCGTAGTTCTCGCGTACCTTCAGGCCGATCATTCGGTCTTCCATCATATCAATGCGACCCACTCCATTCGTACCGGCGATCTTGTTGCATTGCGAAATCAAATCCAAAGCATTCAGCTTTTTCCCATCGAGTGAAATCGGCTTGCCGCATTGAAAACCTATCTCGACGATTGTGGGTTGATCAGGGGCGCTTTCTGGCGCGAGAGTCCATTGGAAAATCTCCTCTGGAGGTTCATGATTCGGGTCTTCGAGCTTTCCGCCCTCGATGCTCCGCCCCCACAGGTTTTCGTCGATCGACCAGATTTTGTTTTTCGATTGCGCGATCGGAGCGCCAACCTTTTCCGCGTACTCGATCTCTTCGCTTCGCGTCCAGTTTTTTTCACGGACAATCGCACGAATCTGGATGCCGGGCGCAAACTGCCTTAGCCCGTATTCGATTCGGAACTGGTCGTTGCCTTTGCCGGTGCATCCATGAACGATGGCGTCGAAAGGCCCGTTTTCCTTCGCTATTCGCGCGGCCTCGAGTGCGATGAGCGGCCTCGCGATTGCCGTTGAGAGCGGATACCCATAGTAGTCGGCGTTGAATGCGATCGCTGGCATGCAGTAGTCGCTTGCGAACGCCGCTTTCGCGTCCACAACGGTGTGCTTCGTTCCCATGAACTCTGCACGCTCAGTGGCCTGATCAATGTCCGCCGACGGCTGACCGACATCCACCGTCACCGTATGGACTTCGTCGTAGCCCTCTTCTTTCAGAACCGGAACGCAGACGGTGGTATCGAGTCCACCGCTATAAACAACCAGAGCCTTCTTCATTCAAAAACGCCATCCATGATCAGCTTCATCAGTGATTTTTGCGCATGGAGGCGGTTCTCTGCTTGATCGAATACAACGGATTGCTGGCCGTCGATCACTCCGTCGGTCACTTCCAGGCCGCGCCGTGCGGGGAGACAGTGGAGGAAGATCGCTTTACTATTCGCCAGAGACATCAACTTTTCATCGACCTGGTACTTTGCGAAGCGCGCTTTGCGCTCTTCCTCTTCGCTTTCTTGCCCCATGCTCACCCACACGTCGGTGTACACGGCGTCTGCACCGGTGACCGCAACCGTTGGGTCGTAGACTTGCGAAACGTTAGCGTACGAGTAGCAGTGATCTGCCGCTTCGTACCCGGGCGGCGTGCAGATCGCAACTTCGTGTCCGAGCATCGCTGCCGTCACAGCGAAACTGTTTGCGACATTGTTCCCGTCACCGATGTAAACGAGTTTCTTGGGAGCAGTCCCCAGATGTTCTTCAACGGTCAGCAGATCAGCGAGCGCTTGGCATGGATGATCAAGGTTGGTGAGCGCATTGATCACTGGGACGGTGGAATGCTTCGCGAGTTCAACCAGCGTCTCGTGGGAATTGAGGCGAGCGACGATCATGGCGGACCACCTGCTCAGATTTTGCGCGACATCGGAGATGCTCTCGCGATTCCCCATGTCGATGTCGTTCTTGGTGAGATAGATCGCATGTCCACCGAGCTCCACCATCGCTGTTTCGAATGTGAAACGGGTGCGAAGCGACTGCTTTTCGAAAATCATCGCCAGGACGCGATTCTCTTGCCGGTGAACTTGCTTTGGCGCGAAATTGCGGTCGTACTTCAAGACTTTTGCCAGGTCAAGTACGAGACGCACTTGCGAAGGCGACAGGTCAGCGCTGGTTAAGACATGTTTCGGCGCGATTTTTGGCAGCTCAACGCTGGCAACCGCAAAGAGCGGCTGTTGCTGCGAATACGATTGGAGTTGGTACATTCTCTGAGTCCTTGCTTTGGGGGAAGCGGCGCGCGCCAGGCGCAAGACGGCGATTTGTCTTTTGCGGGGTTTCGCGGGATCTCGCGTGGCAGCGGCGACCTTCCTTAGGGCGAAACCCCTAAGCTCGGACTCGTCGGCCTCGGGTGGCCGGACGCGACGGCGCGCCGCGGAATCTTCCGCCGTTAGCGCTAACTAGTCCAAGTCCGGTGTTTGCCACGAGAATGAAGTGTGATTATACCCGATTGTCGGTCGAACTGTCGATAGCCTTAGCCATTGGAACGGATGGGGCTGCACTCTTACTGTTCGGCCTTGCGATCCATAGACCTCGCTGCCGACGCGACCGCACTCGGCGGGGTGCGCGAGGAAGCCCTGGTCTCGGGTCGGCTAATGCAGAGCGTCGCACAGGCGTGCGACCTCTTCGATCGACAGCTCTCCTGAGTCCACGAAAGGTTGGAGCTTTGCGGCGACGTCTGGAAAGGTCGGGGACGAAAATTCGCAAAGCGGGAGGTTCGGCGAATCAAGTTCGACGAGGGTGACCCGGTAGCCTGACGTTTTGTCCGAAACTTCGCGAACACCGACACCTCTCTCGATTAAGTCGTGGACCGATGTAAACACTCCGGTCACATGGCTCTTGCCAGCCTCGTCGAACTGTTCTGTAACCCAATAGATTCTTCGAAATCTCATGCTCATTTTCGCTTCCTGACTGTCTTCGTCGATGCCTTTGCAGTGGAGAGATGCTCCTTCCACCACCTCAGAATCTCATTGAGGCGGTGAATTCGGAGATCCGGGGGGCCACTTCGGCTCATGCCGTGGCTCGTTGAGGAAGGATATCTTACGAACCTGGTTTGAACGCCCAGCACCTTGAGCGCCGTGAACACTTGTTCGCCCTGTTCCACATTGCACCTTAGATCGCCCTCGCTGTGAATGACCAGCGTCGGCGTCTTGCAGTTCCCGATGTACCTGATCGGGCTCGAGTTCCACAAATGTTCAGGCTCGCTCCAAGCGTTGCCCTTCCAATATCGATCTGGCATAAATGGGAAGTCGCTATTTAGCGCCATGCTCAGCATATTGCTGACGCATCTGTCAGTTATTGCGCCCGAAAACTCGTTGGTGTGGCCTATCACCCAGTTCGTCATGAATCCGCCGTAGCTCCCGCCCATCACACCCATGCGCTTTACGTCAACGTATGGGCGTGATTTCATGAATGCTGTGACGCCTTGGATGTCGATCCAATCGACATTCCCCCAGTCGCCCTTGATCGCATTGCAAAACGCTTCTCCATAACCCTTGCTTCCGCGCGGGTTGCTAAAGAACACCGCGTAGCCAGCTGAAGCGAGCACCTGGAATTCGTGGAAGTATGGAACGCCGTATTGCGCGTGTGGACCGCCATGAACTTCCAGCACCGCGGGGAGTTTGCCGGTTTTGTGTTTTGGAGGAAGCATCACCCAAACCTGCACCTTAGTTCCATCGCTCGACGTGATCCAGTGCATTTGCGGTTTGGAAAGCTCCAACTTCGAAAGGGTGTCTTTGTTTAGTGATGTAAGTTGCTTCACATCCGCTGAAGTCAATGAAATCTTTGCGACACCGATCTCTGATGGCAATAGTGCGTGTCCAGTGGTAACCGCCGCCAGCTTCCCATCGTCCGAGAGATTGCCGAAGGTGATTTCGGTCGCGCCGCTCGTGAGGAACTTGAGTTTCCCGCCTGTTATGTCGAGCGCTGCAAGATGCACTTCCCCGTGCCAGCCGATTTGCAATATCAGCCGTTTTGAGTCGGGAGACCAACAATAGTTCGATCCATAGCCCGCATCGCGAGTGTCGCTCAGCGTCCCGACAGAAACGCAGTAATCCTCGCTCCCAGTCAAATCTCGCGCGCCGCCTCTTTTCGCGTCAATGACATACATCCTGTCATTGAGCGCGCTCCACAAGTCCTCCCGTCCTTCTACGCCGCTATAGGCGATCCACTTCCCGTCCGGCGACCACCTTGGATTGCTTTTCCCTCCATCCGGCTGGTTGGCGATCTCCGTGTGTTTTCCAGTCTTGGCATCAACCCGATACAGCCGCGACCTCCATGGTTTGAACAATGGGTTTCGATCAAGATTTGCGGCGACCACGAGTTCTTTCGAATCTGGAGACCAGTCGAATTCAATCCATCCGAGCGGATCCTTGTCGAAGAGCCTCCTGTGCTCACCGCTCTGTGTGTCAACGACGTAAAGATGGTGTCTCTGTGCATTGAAGTACCCATCGCCGTCGAGCCTGTACCAGTAATCGTCGATCACCCGCGCTGGTGTGCTGAGCCCTTTTTCCTCGCGATCTTTCTTCGCTTTCTCCGTCCATTCCGGATCCGCTTCGCGAAAGGTGAAGGCTATCATCTTGCCATCCGGCGACCACTTGAACCCTCCAATCGCTCCTTCCGGCAACGACGTTAGCTTCGCTGCTTCTCCTCCGGACGCCTCAATGCAATAGATTTGCGGGTTTGGTTTTTCACGACCGCTGATCAGAGCAATTCTGCGACCATCATGCGACCATCTTCCGTGGCCATCTTTGCCTCCTTGCGTGAACGGACGAGGCTCGCCACCGGATACGTCCGCGATCCAGAGATTGGAAACGTAGTCGTTCTTTTCTCCGACGTGCTTTCTGGTGAAGAGGACTTTGCTGCCGTCGGGAGAGATTTGCGGATCAGAGACGAGCTTGTAAAGGAGTAAGTCTTCGGGGAGGACAGGGCGCTTGCCAGTTGAACGCTTGGGCGCCGGGGAGGGCTTTTTCATCGACTGCTGTTTTACCCGCGCAGCAGCGTCCACTTGATCGAACGTAGGGGTACATCCTACGTCGGAAGGTAAGGGAAGAAAGTGCGATCCAGGCCGCCAAGCACCACTCGCCACTCGCCGTCGATTCGTCTCAGCGGCACACTGACAACTTCCCCCTCTCGTCCTTGGAAGTCGCGGAACACCAGCAGGACGATCTTCACAACTTGCTCGTCATCACTCACACGTTCCGTGCCCATGAACTGCCACAAGAAGACGAAGTTCTTGGCACCTCGGTTGACACAGAAGTCCCATTGGTCTCGCAGCGGAGGGTCGGGGTTTTCAAGGTAGCTCAGTTCTGCAAGGCGATCCACGTCTTTCGTCGCAAGGGCCTCCATGAACTCCTGCGCGGCGCCTGCAGCAGTTTGGGTGCTTGAGAACAGCAAAAACACGACGGCTAGCAATCCAAGAACGCCAGTTACGACGATGATGTTGACGCTGGATCCACCCTGCTGAAATTTGCTCATTTTCGACATCCTAAACTGGCCATCCGCGAAGCCGCGCGCTGCCAACTACATCTACGTACCACCGGCGACCGACCTTACCCAACGCCCACAGCGTTCGGTCAACTCGATTTGGGGGGAACCGCACGTCCACCACAGCAATTCGCCGATCTCCCTCGCCCAGGATCTCGACCACCTCGTAGACCCCTCGGGCACGCAAGTTGAGAAAGACCTCGGCCGCGAGTTGGTCGAGGACTGGCCCAGCCTCGTTTGCCCCTGCCTCGATCGCCTTCGCGTGATCACCTTTCGCTACGGCCAGAACGAACCTCCGCAATGCCCCCTCGGGCCCGTTGAACTGATTCCGCGAGAAGACCGCGATCGTCATCGTTGCGAGGACGACGGAGGTGAGGATTCCAGTGATCGTGGTTGAGCCACGCATGAGGTTGGTGGAGGATACCAGAGGGGTTTATAGGATGGCTCCCAACTGATTTTGAATCGTTTTTTCCAGATGCGGGGTATAAAGTTGACGCGCCGCTTGGAATCCAAGGGGCAGCTAACTCCCGGCGACCAGCCGGAGACCATCAGGAACGGAGGTGTATCTATGAAACGAATCTTGGCTATTTTTGCGACGATCGCCATCCTTGGTGCCTTTGCGGCCGGTTGCGGCGGCGATGACACCGGCGGAGAGAATGCGACTCCGCCGCCCGCACAAGGTGGGACCGAGTAAGCCTCGCTACGAAAGCGATTCGTCTGAGCGCCCGTCGGGTTTCCCGGTGGGCGCTCTGTGATTTAACAGCAACGCTTGAGAGGCCGTTCGGGCAGGGACGAAGTCTGGATTGTCACGGACGTACGATTCCAGGCAGGATCCTATCGCCAAGGCCGCCGAAACCGCAACGTTTAAGGAAGTGACCATCCCGTACATGGGTATCGCGACGGTCTCATCGCATCTGGCTACGAGCTCCGGCTCTAAACCCTCTAATTCGCGGCCTAAAACGAGGGCAGCGGGATGCCCCCATTCCATGCCTGGCAGGGGTGTCGCACCTGGTACGAGCGTCAATCCGTAAATGCGGTAGCCGTCCGACCTGGCGTTATCGATGGCATCCTCCGCAGGTAGCCATTCGACAGGAACCCACTCAATGGCTGCAAAGCAGCCTGAAAAGTCGCGCTCCTTTCGCGGCAATGGGGTGAAGGAAACGGACTCAACCCGATACGCATCGGCAATCCGAAGAATGTTTCCATGATTTATTCCCTTGTCCAAACCTGAGCAGATGATCCTGATGGGGGCACGCGGCAACTCTGTGAATCGAGCCCGTAATCCGGGGTCATCCGCCTCGCGGGAAGCCACCTTGACCACTTCCTCCAGCCTCTTGATCGCCGCCTTCTGGCGCTTGCTATCGCCCATATGAGGATTCTACGGCTGAAACGAGGTGCGAGTGGGATTCGTAAACGTCATGTACAATTGGAGCGGAAAAATCTATGGGTACTGGTCTAGTCATTTTCATTGTTGCAGTAGTGCTGCTGCTCGTCGTGGTGGTGGTCCTTTACAACGGCCTGGTCGGCGCGCGACAGCAGGTCAACAACGCCTGGAGTCAGATCGACGTGCAGTTGCGGCGGCGCTACGATCTGATTCCCAACCTCGTCGAGACCGTGAAGGGCTACATGAAGTTTGAGCAGGAGACGCTCGAAAAGGTCATGATGGCGCGTTCGGCAGCCATGGACGCCCAGGGCGTTCGCCAGCAAGCGTCGGCGGAGTCGGCTCTAACGAAGGCGCTGGGCGGGCTGTACGCCGTTGCGGAGAACTATCCTGATCTGAAGGCGAGCGAGAACATGCAGACGCTCCAGGAGGAACTCAGCACGACTGAGAACAAGATCGCCTATGCGCGGCAGTTCTATAACGACTCCGTGATGAGCTACAACACCAAGCGAGAGACTTTCCCCTCGAACATCATCGCTCA
This sequence comes from Fimbriimonadales bacterium, assembly GCA_041744215.1. Classification (GTDB taxonomy): domain Bacteria; phylum Armatimonadota; class Fimbriimonadia; order Fimbriimonadales; family ATM1; genus JAHCHL01. The sequence continues at coordinate 49,669 of JBGTLG010000041.1, forward strand.
GATGTTCAACTTCAAGTCACGGGATATGTTCGAGATTGACCTTCCGGAAGCGAGAGAGCCGGTTAAGGTCGAGTTCACGTAGGCACCTAGGTGCGTAAAAGCTTCTGGGACGAAATCGCCTCCAATACTCGCGCCACGTTCATCTTGGTGCTGTTGATGGAGGCGATCCTGTTTGGGGTCGGGGCCGGCATCACCTATTTCGTGGATCCCCAGTTTTGGTGGCTGGGCGGCACAGGTGCAGTTGTCGTCGGGCTGATCTACGTTGCTCTGCTTCCGAAGAATGGCGCTTCGATGCTCCTGAAGATGATGGGGGCGCGCGAAGCGAGTGAGCAGGAGAACCGAGTTCTGCTCAACGTCGCCCACGAGATGAGCATCGCCGCAGGCATTCCCATGCCCGCAGTTTATGTCATCGAAGACGGTTCTCCAAACGCGTTCGCTACGGGCTGGCACCCCCGCGAAGGCGTCGTTTGCTTCACAACCGGGATCATTCAGAAGCTGAATCGCGACGAGCTACAGGGTGTGATGGCACACGAGATCGCCCATATCCGGAACCACGACACCAAGTTGATGATGACGCTTGCGCTGACGGTCGGCCTCATTACGCTCTTGAGCGATACGTTCACTCGCGGGATGTTCCACTCGGGAAGGCGTGGCCGGAGCCGCGATAGTGGGGGAAACTCGATTCTCGCCGTGTTCATCATTTTGTTCGTGATCCTCGCACCTTTCTTCGCTTTGCTGGTAAAGATGGCGGTAAGCCGAAAGCGTGAGTTTCTCGCAGATGCGAGCGCGGCACAGCTGACGAGGTATCCAGATGGGTTGGCGGACGCCCTCGAGAAGATCTCCGGAGACCCCGACGTGCTGGAAGCAGCCAATCGGGCGACCATGCACCTTTTCATCGTCAACCCCCTTCACCGGGAGTCGGGCTTGGAGGCCACGAACGTTTTTGGCACACACCCGCCAACCGGCGAGCGAGTTCGAAGACTGAGGTCAATGGGCTTCGTGGGGCACAGAAAGTCGGATCGGCCTGAGATTCCGCCCATGCCTGAAATCCCCCTTCAGAAGCGAGATTAGGACTGGGACCGGTGGTAGTCTCTCGATTGTTCGGGGCCGGCTGGGGGCTGGTGTCTCCTCTGGTCTTCAAAACCAGTGCGGCGTCGCAAGGCGCTGGGTGGGTTCGATTCCCACACGGTCCCGCCATGTTCTTTTGGGTGAGTGTGCGAAGGAGCTTCTCTCGGAAGAAGGTCCTTGTGGCACACAGGCGCGTATCGGCACGAACCAGGAATAATTACTGGGATTTGCCACGAGGACTAAGGAAAGCCAAGAGTTGACCGAGAATCAGATCAGAGGCAATAGGCCTCTTGACAGAAAAGGGCAATCCCCCGTGCGGGGAGCGCAAAGCCACGGGCCGTGAGGCAAGCCGGGTTGCCTGTCTCGAAGTCAGGCTCGTCCAGGAGCCAAAGGATGGAAAGACAGACATGAAAGTATCGATGGAACAGGTTCGCAAGGTCGTCGAGCAGTCGAAGCTACAGCCTAGCGACCTGAAGACCGAGACCCTTTTCGACAAGGACCTGACGGCGTCGGCAGACGCAAAGCTGATCCGGCAGGTAGTCGATGAGGTTATGCAGATGCCTGAGGTCCGCGCCGAATTGGTAGCGGAGCTCAAAGCCAAAATCGAGCTGGGCGAATACAGCCCCAGTTCTGAAGACATCGTCGAAGCGATGGTTCGGCGAGCGATCGCCGACCGAATCCGCTAAGCCTACTACCGGACAAGCGCGAATTTTCGAGGGCAACAGCCAGCTGGCTGTTGCCCTCGATTCCTTTGGTTTGATTCTCGGTAGACTTGACCTATGAGAAAACTAATCGCGTTCCTGTTGGTGGCGGCGATTTCGTGCTGCTCCTTCGCAGCAGATTTGGGTGTCGGCGACAAAGCTCCTCCGTTGAAAATTGCCGAGTGGGTCAAAGGTGAGCCTGTCAACACCCTCGAGAAGGGGCGCGTATACGTTGTCGAGTTTTGGGCGTCCTGGTGTGGTCCTTGCGTCGAAGGGATCCCACATTTGACAGAACTCGCGAAAAAGTACGCTGAGAGCGTTACGATCGTTGGCGTCAACATCTGGGAAGACCCTGAGGCGACAGACACTTCTTACTTTTCGACCGTCAAGTCGTTTGTCTCGAGGATGGGTGAGAAAATGGACTACGTCATCGGCATCGATGGGCCGAATGGCGATATGGCAAAAACTTGGATGCAGGCAGCGGGGCAAAATGGCATCCCAGCCGCCTTCGTCGTCAATGGCGATGGGTTAATCGTTTGGATTGGGCATCCAATGAATCTTGATGGTGTGTTGGAAAAAGTTGTTGCCGGGTCGTGGGATTTGGAGACTGCGAAACAGCACGCGAAAAGCGAGCAAGAGGCTAACGAACTTCTCGGCAAGCTGTATCAGGAGATGCAGGATGTTGTCGAAGATGAAGTCAAGTCCCTCGAGTTTGCCGACAAGCTTGAAAAATTGATTGAGGAAAAGCCCAGCTTGTTAAGACACCTTGCTGGCTTGAAGTTTGGGAGCTTGGTGGCGAAGCATCCTGAAAAGGCCATGGAAGCCGCTCGCGCGTTCTTTAAGGGCGAACTGCGCGATGACGTTGACTTCCTCATGACGGTGTCAATGGGAATTCTTGAGCGCGAAGATCCAAAGATGGACTACGTTCTTGCCCTTGAGATGGCTCGCAAATTCGTTGACTCGGTTGGCGTAGACAGTCCGTTTTCGCTCGATGTTTTGGCTATGGCTCATTATCGAAATGGAAACTATGTTGAAGCGATTTTGATTGGGGAGAAGTCTGTCGCGCTGATTGATGCTGATATTCAAGCTGCGGTCGATTCTGGAAAGGAAGTTCCAAGAGGTTTTATACAGGTTCGCCAGTTTTTGTCTGATCGCGTGGAGATGTATAAGAAGCGGGGCAAGGGCTAGCACCTTCGTTTCAGGCCGCGTTCCAAGCTTGGGAATTGGGCAACGGCTGTAGGCCGACTACGGTCAGATTCTCCGCGCCGTCACGGCTCTCTGGCGAGGCATTCGCGCCGTGGATCCTTTGAAACTTCATTCCAGACCTGTAGCCACGCACGCGATCCTCCGAAAATCGAGTATATAGTAGACGTATATCTACTATTCGAGGAGGATGCCGATGGGCGCTGTGGCTTTTGTGGCGTTCGATGGCTTCTATGTAGCCGCCTATTCGAGGTCGCACCCCGAGGCCGGAAAGTCAATCGTGGTGCTAAAGGACCGGAGAGTCATCGACGCTTCGGCTGATACGCGGCGCCTGGGTGTCGGACCTGGGATGACAGCAGCCGAGGCCAAATACACAGCACGTGGCTTTGAGACTGCCCCGATCTTTGTCGAATATCGCAACGAAGACTTTTTGCCGTTCTCCGAGAGCTATTTGAAAGTCTGCGCAGAATACGCGTCGGCCGTCGAGCCAGTAGCGGAACATTGCGCTTTCTTGGACCTCGGGTTGCTTGCTGGAGCGCGCGAGGTTGCTTATGCGCTGGCGGCTGATTTGTATCACGCAGTAAAGGTGTGCGCCCGTATCGGGATCGCGGAATGCAAACTGGTCGCAAAGATTGCTGCGGAGCGCGCCGTGGGCGACGTAGAAATCGTTGCTGCACGGGGAGATGAGGCATACATTGCTCCCCTTCCAATCGAATCGCTTTGGCGTGTCGATCGCAACTGCCTATTGCGACTACGAAATCTTGGGTATCGAACTGTCGGGGAGGTGGCAGCTTTTGATGCTGCACTTCTGCGAAAGCATTTTGGAGACGAAGGCTTTCGTATCTCACAACTTGCGAAAGGGATCGACAGATCTCGGATTGAGAGCATCTATCCGCCCGATGACATCCGTGCGCAGTTTCACTTTCCGCAACCCGCCAGACTGTCGAGCGAGATTGAACCTTCGATATTCGATCTTGCGCGCACACTATCGGAGGAACTATCAGCGCGATCGCGCATGGCGAGCATCATTGAACTCGCTGCTACATTTGAAGATAGCTCTATGCGCTTGACGTGCAGAGAATTTGCAAAGCCCATGCATACCTACGGCGCACTGCTAACTGGATTGCGTTTAACATTGCGGAACATAAACATTGATGAAGAATTGGCTTCTCTGTCGGTGAAGCTGAATAAGGTCGTCGCACTCGACACACGGCAAATCTCGATGCCAGGGACCTCAGCTGATGCCGGCAGCAAGGACTTGATTCTAGAATCAGCAGAACGTACGGCAAAACAACTGCAAGAAACGTTTGGTGAGGAGTCTGTGTTGCGTGCAAGCAACCGATTTGTTGAGCGAAGAGACTTGCTCTTGCGCGCGTGGAAGGAGGCAACATCTTGGAGCGATTGATTGCAAGATGGCGAGAGACTGGCAGGTGGTGGGAGGGAGAGCCTGAGCGCGAGTTCGCTCGTTTTCTCGATAATGATAACATCGTCCGCGAGTCTGTCCGCGAGCACACTTGTGTCATTCAACCAAAAAGACTAATGGTTAAAGAGGATGTGACATTTGAAGTTGCCCGCACTGTCGACTACGAAGTGATAAAACGCGAAACTCGTGATTCGCGATTAGAATTGGAAAGAATCAATACCCTAAAAGCTTTGCCAGGTTCATCGAGTTATGTTCCACTGCATTGCGTTTCGGCTTACTCATTTGGCAGGAGCTCGCTTACTCCTGAGCGCATCGTGGCGAAAGCATACTTAGGCGGCATGCAATCCGTTGCGATGGCAGACCGTTTTTCGCTTTCAGGATCACACGCTTTCTGCAGCGCTGCGCGCGACATAGGAATCAAACCAATCATAGGGGCGAGCATTGAAATGGAGAGCGGAGGCGAGCTGGTTTTGCTTGCTATGAGCGCAGATGGCTATATCAATCTGTCTCGCTTGATCACTCGATGTCATCTCGATGAGCCGCGCCAGCACCCACTTTGCAACTGGGATCGACTGGCGGAGTATTCAGATGGTTTAGTTTGCCTGACAGGCGGGCATTACGGGCCCATAAATATTGCCCTTATCGGCAGGCAGCGACCAGCCGCACGCGATGCAATCCTACGCTTAAGAAAGATTTTTGGCACTGAAAGGCTTTATGTCGAAATTGAACGGTCTATGGCGCATTGGGAGCTGTCAGTCAACATCGCACTACTCGAGATAGCCAGCGACTTTGGCCTGCGCGCTATTGCCGGAGGAACGATCGCACACGAGCATAAGGACACTTTCGCAGCACAAGATGCTCTCCTTTGCGCAGAGACACTCTGCACCGTTGAGGAAATCATTGGTCGAAAGCCACAGCGCCACGCAGACCAACCACCTATCAAGCCTCTCCCACTGCGTTGGATGAACGCCGAAAGACGGTTTCGCGATGGCAAAGAGTTTGAAGCGCTATTTCGAGATCACCCTGAATTGATCACAAACGCCAAGCAGATTGCCAGCGATGCGCCAGATTGGCCGCTACCAAATAGGCCGCCGTTTCCAAGCTTCGAAGACGCACCTGAATGCATTTTACGCAATGTTGTTTATGACGGCGCGGCACGAAGGTACTTTCACATGACTCCAAAGGTCCGCAAGCGGATTGACATGGAGTTGAAACGAATATGCGATTTGGGCTTTGCTAGCCATTTCCTAGCAATGTGGGAAGCCTGCAGATGGGCGAAGAGCCGTAGCATTTTGTATAGTGCACGAGGCTCGGTAGTCGATAGTGCAGCAGCATATTGCCTTGGGCTGTCGCGCATTGATGCAATTGAGCACGACTTGCACTTCGACCGCTTTTTACCTGGGGACGGAAGCAAGCGACCGGACATTGACATTGATTTTGAAGCCAGTCGGCGAAATGACGTGCGTGAGTTTTTTGTGCGTCGCTACGGTCGCGAGCATGTGGCCGGCGTAGCAGCGATAGCAACGTATCAGGGCCGCGGAATCGTGCGTATGATTGGCAAGGCGATGATGCTTCCAGAAAGCGTCATCGATCTTCTTGCTAAGAGAATGCACGGTTCAGTTACAGGTAGGAATATCGAAGCTGCGCTGCTGACACGACCAGAACTAAGAGACAGTGGCATTCCGAAAGAGCGTTTTCTTCTGCTCTTTGAAATCGCGAGGCAGGTCGATGGTTTGCCAAGAGGAATCGCCGCGCACTCGTCTGGATTGGTTCTATCGTCCGTTCCCATTTGCGATACTGTTCCGGTCATGAATTCTGCACTCGGAGACGCGCCTATCATACAATGGGACAAGTACTCTTCGAAGCACTACTTCGACAAGTTCGATATCTTGTGTCTAAGGGGGCAAGATGTTCTTGCTGGAACGCAGCAGCGAGTACGCCTTAACTCCGGAGCCGACCTAAACGTTGAGCGCATACCATTAGATGACGAGATGACGTTCGAAGCTTTTCGCCAAGGCAATCTCATCGGAATTCCCCAAAGCGCGTCACCTGCCATGCGTCAAGCTCACATGCGATTGCGCACGCGCAATCTGCACGATGCGAGTTTAGTGCAGGCTGGGATTCGCCCAGGAGTAGGCGGAGCAGTGAAGATCAATGCGCTGATTCGCAGACGCAGAGGATTGGAGAATTACGCATATCCTCATCCTTTATTGGAAGAAATACTTGGGATGAGCTATGGGATTATAGTGTTTCAGGAGCAAGTTGACCAGTTATTACAGGGATTCGCGGGATACACGTCAGGTGAGGCGGAGGAGATACGTGAGAAGATCCATAAGCTTCGCGCGAACGATTGGGGAGACACAATTCACGATGTTCTCATTGAAAGAATTCTCAGTCGTGGATTCTCCAACGAAGTCGCGGAGCACGTTTTTGATTTAGTCTCAGGTTTTCGCGGCTATGGCTTTGCGCAAGGACACGCACTATCGTTTGCGGAGATATCAATTCGTTGCACTTATCTACAAAACAACTACCCGTCTGAATACTTTGCCTCGTTGCTAACTTCTCAGCCAGCAGGATACTACGGACCAGGAACGATCGCCAATGAAGCACGCATTCGTGGCGTAAGAATATTGCCGATCGATATCAATAGCAGTGATGAGATCTTTACTGCCAGCGACCGTGCAATACGCGTGGGACTGATGCAACTGCACGGCCTTTCCGCTCCAACAGCCCAGCGCATCGCAGGCAATCGCCCCTATCGATCGATCTTTGATTTTTGTGCGCGCGCCAAACCGAATGCTGAAGAACTTGAGTTTCTGATATTGTCTGGAGCTTTCGATACCCTGCACTCGAATCGCCGTGCGCTTTTATGGGTACTTCCTGAAGCGATCAAACTTGCACATGTTTCGACACCTGGCAATGTGCTCTTCGAGGATGAGCCAGTGGGCGTTGTTCCAGAAAATATATCCGACTTTTCGGCTTATGAAAAAGCCGTACTTGAGCGGGCAATGCTCGGCATGGACATTAAAGAGCACCTCATGTCATTCGAGCGCGATCGCATCAGAGGGAAAGGCGGTATCACTTGTGCTGACGCTGCCGTTCTTATGCCAGGAAAGAAAGTTGTCGTTTGCGGGCTGGCCATGCGGCTTAGATTTCCACCAACGGCGTCTGGACGGCGTGTCGTGTTTTTCGATTTAGAAGATGAAACCTCGCTGTTGAACGTTACATGCTTTGATGAAACTTATCAGCGCGACGGCCACGCAATCATATGCTCCCCATTTGTTACCCTGATCGGAACTAGTCAAGAACGTGACGGGCACCCCGCATTCTTAGCGCACCGTGTTTTCCCTTATCGACTTAGCGCAGAGGCAGCCACCTTCGCCCAAGAGAGGCGGGCTGTGCATGCCGAAGATTTCATCATCAGAAAGGGGAGGTAGAATGCCATAGTGGCCCACGCGGTCGCGCGCAACATGACAACAGAAGCCCCAAAGCAGATGGTCCACTACCTAACCGTTCAAGACATCCTCTGGATCAACCAAGAGGTGACCAATGAGGCCCAGCCTTTTAAGTACGCACAATTGGAAGAGGGCACCAACTTTCAGTATGGGTACGGAAAGAGCGAAAACGTACTCGCACAGGCAGGACAATTCATTCAGGGCTTCATAAGGCTTCGACCGTTCAAGGCAGGCAACCGCGCAACGGCGTTTATCGCGGTCCTCGCGTTCCTTAAGATCAACGGTTACGACATCACATTGCCGCCGAGCGATGCAACCCAGTGGGTGATGAATGTTGCGGACAAAAAGCAGGCTGGGAACGACGCAATCGCGCAAGTCGCTCAACGATCAGAAAAGCCAATCGAGATTAGTCCGACAGTGCGCACAGTTGTCAAGGAGCTAACCGAAGAATACGCGGACACCGTCGAAGCGTTGAGAGATTAACTCTTCTTAGGACTGTACAACGGCCGCGCGAATCGACCTTTCCCTTTGGTCAGGTTGGTCAGCGCGCTACCGTCGCGTTGGACGGACCATACATCGCCTTCTCTCACGAAAACAAGCGACGAGCTGTCTGGCGACCAACTTGGTTCGAATGCTTCACCTGGCGCGATCGGACGCATCTCTCCGCCGCTCAATGGAGCAATCATGAGACCCGCGCCCACCAGTTTCTCCTCTCGCCGCGAGAAAGCCGATACGATTAGATCCGCGCCGTCTGGCGAGATCGAGGGGAAGAGAAGCGCTTCCGTGCCGTCGATTGACTGAAACATCAACGCCGGCGGGCTGTTCGAACCGATCTCATAAAGAAAAAGAGCATTGACAAACGGTCGCCGAATCGCTCCGTCAGGATTTTTCATGTCGTCGGGAACAGCATCCAAGTTTGGCCATCGAAAGTCACGGACAGAGACCACTGCGACCGACTCCGTGGGGTGCATCGCGATCTCGACATCTGCGCCCATCAGCGGTATGCGTGGCATCGCTTCCTGTTGCGATTCCGGTTTCAGGTTTTGGAGGACAAGGGCGCGTCCTCGTGGCGTATTGTAGATGCCCATGAAGTGACTGCCATCGCGAGTCACGTATCCCTTTTCAAACGCGTCTCCCTCAAGCGCGCCGCTGACCTGCTGCCATGCCTGTTCCATCATGTGGGTCGCTTCATCGTGTCGATGTCCGTGTTCGTCGGTAGGTACGACTTCTTCGTCTGTGCGCTTGATTCCTGGTTCCTCTTTCGGGGGGTACACGGTCGATATCTTAAGGGTCTGATAATCAAGCCGGAGCACGGATCCCCTACTCGTGAACACTATCGCGTTGCCCGAAAGTGCAAACCATGGAGCCCCCCGAGACGCCCCTGCGAGTGTCAGCTGAAAGGGGACGTTGTCTCGATCAGGAATCCAGTCGAAGAGTTGGTAGGAGCCGTCCGCCGAACGATTGCTCACGAAGATCACGCGCTGGCCGTCGGCAGACCATATCTGCTCACGATCGTCAAACTCCCCATCATCTCCGTCTGGCTCTCGAATCGTGCCGTCCGGCGAGATCGCCACTACTCGCGAAGTCCCATCGTCGTTGAGCGCAAGAGCGGCGATGAGGTTCGTGGTTTTCGGCGCAGGGATGATCACCCAAAGCCGTCCAGCGGGACGGTTGCGCATCCAAACGACCAACGAAACGACACCGATTACAACGAGAACCAGGATGCTGAACCCGACGAGTCTTCTTCTGCTTTGCATGGCTTGCCTTTGAGTTGCATACGTTACCCGCGACGGTTCTGCGCCGCCGGTAGACTCTCGGCATGAGCTTGTTCGAAACCGAGCCCTCCGCGGACAAGATGCCGCTTGCAGCTCGAATGCGGCCGGAGTCACTGAGCGACTTCGTTGGCCAACAGCATCTGCTAGGGGTGGACTCCCCAATCAGGCAAGCACTAGAGCGGGGAGCACTGGGGTCTGTCATCCTTTGGGGTCCGGCAGGGTCGGGCAAGACAACTCTTGCGCGGCTTATCGCGCAACAGGGACAAGCCCACCTCGAAGCGTTGAGCGCAGTAACTGCAGGTGTCGGTGAGATTCGCAAGGTTGCCGACGCGGCAAAGCATCGCAGCAAATCAACGATCCTGTTCTTGGACGAGATACACCACTTTACGCGTACCCAGCAAGACTTTCTGCTTGGATTAGTAGAAGAAGGCCGGCTGACACTGATAGGAGCGACAACGGAGAACCCCACATTCAGCTTGGCGACGCCCCTTCTTTCCCGGTGTCGAGTGCTGGTTCTAAAGCCTCTAGCGGATGGAGAGATCGGTGCGATCACCCAGCGAGGTGCGCGAGAACTCGGCGTCGAGATAACTGCTGAGGCCCTGTCTACAGTCGCCCGATTCGCAAACGGTGACGCCCGCGTCGCGCTCAATGCCGTCGAGTTCGGGGCTCAACTCGCACACCCATCGAGTGAGATTGGCATTGAGCATGTGTCTCAGGCGCTGAATCGACCGCTGGTCCGATACGATCAAAAGGGCGGTCAGCACTACGACGTGATCTCGGCGTTCATAAAATCAGTGCGCGGAAGCGATGTTGATGCTGCCCTGCATTACCTAGCGCGCATGATCAGGGCGGGAGAAGATCCACGGTTCATCGCCCGACGGCTCGTGATCCTGGCCAGCGAGGACATCGGCAATGCCGCGCCGATGGGTTTACTGATCGCGATGTCTGCATTCCACGCTGTTGAGCGAATTGGGATGCCCGAGTCGCGGATAGTGCTGGCTCAGGCGACGATCTTCTTGGCCGCTTCGCCTAAGTCGAACAGCGCCTACCTGGCGATCGACAAAGCGCTCGCAGACCTGGATCGAGTTCCGGCGCCGCGCATACCGGACTACTTACGTGATGCCAATACAAAGCGGCACGACGTGGTCGTCGATGAAACGGGCTACCTCTACCCCCACGACTCGGGTGGCTGGGCTCGGCAGGAGTACCTCTCTTCGGGTCATGGCCTGCTGCTACCGTACTATGTCCCGCTATCGACCGGATTCGAATCGAAACTCGGGTCATTCTTGGAATCACTCGACGAGACACAAAGCTAATAGAGGCCTCAACCTAGACGGACTTCGATTCCGCCGAAGCGGTCTCAAGTTCCGTTCGTTCCGGTTAGACCGGTAAGAATCTCTCAACGCGAACCTCCGAGTTGCCTCGGGTGCTTGCGGCTTTGACGAGAGATGCTCAACTCTTTCGAGCAACGTCCCAGGCAGAAGCCTCTAGTAGAGACTGCCGCCAGCTGCCTTCGAAATTGGGCGAACCCTCTTTCCCTGGCTTCGATCCGACTTGCGTCGGAGAATCGGTCATCGCGTGCTGACTCGGTTGCCCGAGTCTGCGGCTTCAACGTGATTCCGACTCTTGCGAGCCTTCGATGGTCCGGCGGAAGCCTCTGACGGAAGTTATAACACAGAAATCGGCGAATTGTGCGATTTTTGACAAGAAAAACGGTGTATTTTCACTCTTGGAAGACTTCCCACAAGTTATGCACATCTTATCAACACTCTTTGAGCTTGGGTGCCAGTTAGTGAGGTCAGTCGGCTGGGTTGTGCCGGATGTACAGCGACTCCGCAATTTTTGCAACGATGTAGACCACCACGACATTGGCGGCGACTGCAAACATCGCAATGAAAGGCGGCCAGGCACCCAGGAACAACAGTGGAATCACGCCTAGCATAGCTGGAGTCAGTGCCAGAACCGAGCCGAGCATCTGGATAAGCGCACGAAAGCTCCGCTGGGTCGGATCGTCCATGTCCGGAAAGAGCAGCAGGACGGCAAGTTGAACAGCGGTCACGACGACCGCAATCGATGGGAGTCCAATCGCGCCAGCGAGAGCAAACTCGTAGGCTGATGGCCTTGCAAGAAGCAGCGTGAGCGCGGCTAAGAGAGAGATGAGTATGGGAACTAGGCTATGCGCGATGATTTCGATAAGGCAGATTGAAAGAGGTGAGAACGGCAGCGGCTTCTGCAAGTCGACCCTCCTCAGCATCTCAAGAAAGCCCGATTGACCAATACCAAGAGCGAACGAGCCTATCAGCAGGGCCTGGAGAGGCAGGACGACTCCGACGAAACGATCGCTCGCGTCCAGAACTGCGAGCAATGATATGCCGCATGTCATTACAACGAAGAGGATCGTAAACGAAACCTGTGTGCGCATCACAAAGAGCGTTTCCCGCCACAGCATTGCGAACGGGCCCACGACCTTCGACTCCTGCAGGAAGCGGAGTCTTCGAACTTTGAGCCGCCCTTCTCTCGCCGCCTGAACAAAAGCCAGCCCGAGGTCGCCAGACCTTTGAACCTCCTGCCTGCCAAGACTCGCGGCGCTATGGCGCGCTGCCATGTCGTACAGGTGATCCGCCTGCTTGAGAGCGATTCCAATCAGAGTGACAGATCCTATCAGTAGGAAGCCTGCGCCTACAAGTCCCGACGTCCAATTCGCGTAGATTGGCATGAGGGCGAACTCAGCTGCGGCCGCGGCCGGGTACAGGATCAATCGGGTGGCGTCGCTCGAAGCAAGTTCTACCAGGAACTTAACCGTATCCTCCTGCCGAAATGCAGCAACGATCACGGCACCAAAAGCGAGTCCAAACGCGACAAGCACCGACAAGGTCGCTTTGCGTGCCAATCGTGCGGCGGATGAATCGCGATTGATGAACATACCCAACGCATAACTTAGCGCAACACCAAACAACGAGACCAGCAGAAACGCTCCTATCATTGTCTTTCCGACCATGGGAGCGTGGGCGGGATCTGGCAGGTTCTCGAAGAGAAGACTGATTCCTTCGGCGCTTCTTCGGCCGCCGAAGATAAGAATGATGACCGGAACGAAGAGTGTGACCATGTAGTCGATGACAAATCGATGAGCCATGACGAGACGCGGAGAGATTGGTGTAGGAAACAGTACGTCTGAGTCAGCTTGCCGATAGGTTCCAGGCGGACGGAACACGCCAAGGATGCGAAAAACAAGGACGAGCGCAAAAACAAGCAAAAACAGCGCAAAGACGAATTCGATCCCAGGAAGGGACAACTTCGGCATCCCGTTCGGGATCGGCTGGGGGCGCCGACCCTCGAACAGATTGCCGACGAACATCATAAACCACCAACCGATGATGAGAACTGCGCCGATCAACCGTGTTGGCGAGCGCAGCGCTCGCCTGAACGAGTTGATGACTGTTCGGGCTGTTAAGTGAACAAGCGGTTGCATCAAGATTCTGACGCCGCGACTTCAGGCTCCTCCGTGAGCTTGAGAAACACTTGCTCGAGAGTCGCTCCATCCATGTTCGCACTTTCGCGCAATTGTGTTATCGTTCCTTCGGCCACGACATGCCCGCGCGAGAGAATCACGACACGGTCACAGAACTTTTCGGCGGTATCCAGGAGGTGGGTGCTGATCAGAATCGCCGCCCCATCGTCGCGTGCTCGGGATAGCTCCTGTTTGAATTCATGTGCTCCCCGTGGGTCAATCCCGATGAGCGGCTCGTCCAAGAGCAAAACGTTTGCACGATGCACCAACGCACACGCAACCGCAAGCTTCTGCTTCATTCCCTTGCTTAGCGTGGCAACAAACTGGTCCCGCTTTTCATAGAGATCGTATCGCTTCAGCAGTTCGTTCCCGAGTCGGTCGTACTCGTCTAAGGAGTCAAAGCACATTGCTATGAAGCGCAAGTGCTCGCGGACGGTAAGCAGCTCATACAGCGAAGGAACTTCTGGCACAAAGGCGAGTCCCGATTTTGCCTGGGCTTGGTCGAGCAGCAGGTCATGGCCGTTGATGAGAATGGCCCCTCCTGTAGGGCGCAGGATTCCCGCAATACATCGCATCGCAGTCGTTTTGCCTGCACCGTTTGGGCCAAGGAGTCCTACAATTTCCCCAGGTCGTGCTTCAAACGAGATCCCGGAGACTGCGCGGAAGCCGCGATAGTCTTTGACCAATCCGATGACTTCAAGCATTGCCGTCCATATTACCGACGCCGTGGTATTGGCGTTTCGAGTCAGGGTGCTTCTGGAACTCCACTTTCGGCGGAACGATAGAGGACATCCATTAAGATCGCGAGGCGCTCGCCCAACTCGACGCCAGCAATCGGTTGCTCGCTCCCTATAATGCTCCTAAAAAAGTTTTCGTCGGGAGTTCGACGCGTCGACGATTCGAATTCTTCGACATTGTTGGTGCCTCTTCGATACACCCGCATCCAAGACCCGCCCCAGCCATCTAACTCGATCCGCCCGTGCCCAAAGAACAGCACCAGACCCGCGCCATCGCAAGCGCTGTCTCCCGCAATCAGGACGTTCGCCAGGACGCCGCCCTCGAATCGGACCGTCGACGCCCCGTTAATCTCAACTTCGCAACCACGTCCGTCAGTGCAAGCGTACGCCGACTCGACATTCTGCTCAACGCAGAACGCTATTGAAGCAAACAGATGCGCGCCACTATCAAGCATTTGACCGCCGCCGGATAACTCACGTTGCTGACGCCACGTACCTACAGTCAACCGCTGCCAGTCTTGTGATAGCCAACCACTGATCGTTTGGAGTTCCCCAAGTTCACCAGACCTGACGATCTCCCTGGCTCGCTGCAGCACGTCGGTGCAGGGGGTGTTGTAACCCACAACGAACACCAGCCCAGAGTCTCTAACCTTCGCGGACAGCGCGCGCGCCTCGGCGGAACCAACAACCATCGGTTTCTCCATGAGCACGTGACGCCCCTCTTCAAGAGCTTGCATCCCCTGATTGAAATGAAGACTATGCGGCGTACAGATGACGACAGCGTCGCATTCGCAGCCACCATAAAGCGCGTTCGTCGAATCGAACAAGTGAGGAGCATCGACATCGCTAAAGTGCTCTCGGGCAAAGTTCTCCATTCGGGAGGCATCCACATCAACAAGTCCAACCACCTCGCAGCCGACGACTTCCTTGAGACGACGCGCATGAACGCCAGCAAAGCCACCGCAGCCGATCAACGCTACACGAACCGAGTTCATAACGAAGACTTTACCGCCCAAACACAACACGACCGAGGCGCGCGACATACATCAATTCGACGAGTGCCCAGGAAATCATCACCGTAAGGCCCCAGAGCCACAGATAAGGTAACGGCGTGTAGTTGAAGACCTTAATGAAGCTTGTTGCCGTGAGGAAAACGATGACTGCGGGATGAATCACAAACACGCCAAGTGATCGGTTGCCAATCGAAGCAATGATGCGCGATGTTCTATCCCATGTTGCGACCCACTTTGCGAAGCCAAGCATAAGGAATGACATCGAAGTCGCATATGTGACCAGTGCCAAGTTGAAGAGCCGGGACTCAGCAGCCCCGCCCCCGGCTAGCCAGATCTCCATAGAAACATATGCAAGCACTCCGACAAGAGCCAGCGCTCCAAAGGTCCACTTCGATCGGCTCCACATCTGCTCCCAATCATTCCATCTGACTCCAAGATAGGCACCCATTAGGACTGGCGGCAGGTACCACAAGACCGATGAGGCCGGGTAAGGCAAGAAGCCGGTGTGGCTGTCATTCAGAAATGCCACAAGAAAATTTGCGTAAAACACGACGATCTGTGCCACGAACGCCAGCACTACGAATCGACGAAATGGCTGCTGCCTCCAGCGAATGATCGACAGAAGCAGAGGGAGGAGGATCGACACCTGAATGAGAACTGAGAAGAAGTACAGGTGGTACTCTGCCTTTCCCCATAGCAAGTAAACAGCCCAGTTCTCGGCGACTGGCGGACGATCCGGAAGGAACGCGTATCGAAACCAGATATAGAATGCGCTCCAGAGAATGTACGGCCAAACCGTTCTTGCAACTCTACGCAGATAGAATTGGGACCAGTTTGGCGTCTCCAATTTGGCCAAACTGCGAACGAGCAGCAGCGCACTAATCATCAAAAAGACTGGCACAGCGAAGTGCAGTACCTTTTGCAGGATAAACAAACCCCACCACTCTGCTGACCCGCGAATTGCGAACCTGCTCAATGAAAACCCGAGAGCATGATGTGCGACCACCTCGAGAATCGATAACCCCTTGACGATGTCGAACGCGGCATCGCGAGTTGACGTCGGCGGCAAACTCATCTGATTTAGCCCTCGGTTCCGTAAAGGCGGTCACCGAAATCGCCAAGCCCTGGCAAGATGTACTTCAGAGCATTCAGTTCGCGGTCGAGAGCTGCAAAGTATACGTGGACGTCTGGATGTTCCCTGCTGATCCGATCCATGCCTTCCGGCGCAGCGACTACGCTAAGAAGCTTTATGTTCTCTGCTCCAGCGGCTTTCACGAGATCGCAAGCCTGCGAAGCAGTGCCGCCGGTTGCGAGCATCGGGTCTAACAGCAGCGTAAGACTGGCTGACAGCTTTGGGAGCTTGCAATAGTAGCTGGTGGCAATTGCCGTAGATTCGTCGCGAACTAATCCAATGTATCCCACGGAGACATTCTGGAAAAGCTCGGTTATCGGCGATAGCATTCCGAGTCCCGCACGGAGAATCGGAACCGCAGCAATGCCCTGCGATAGCCTCTCAGCCTGCGCGGATTCGAGCGGCGTCTCGACGGTGTAGGAATTCGTCTTTAGGCCTCGGGTCGCCTCGATTGCGAGGACGGTCGTCAGTCTCCGGGCGAGATCGCGAAACTCAGCAGGAAGTGTGCGCTTGTCTCTAAGTTTCCCGACAACCTCTAGCGCAAGCGGATGATCGATCAAGTGAAATGGCATATCACTTCCACTCTTTGACCAGGAACGGCATGTACACCCCGCCAACGACCGATCGCGCTTGGAAGCCGACTTGCCGCGCGTCCTTCGTTGAAAACCAATCTGTAAGCGGGACACGATTGGGAGTCTCACTTACAAATTGGTAAATGGGCCGCATAAAGAAGTCGAAGTCCTCCTTGTTTTGCGACAAACACGCAGTCCAAACTGACCAATCAAGCTTTGCATAGTCCGCTCGATTGTCAAGGGGTAGGCCGTACTTCGCCATCCTCGTCTTGTAGTACTCCACTTCCTTCTTGAACACACTCTCTGGGAACAAGCCAAGGGCAAGCACCTTATCCCAAATCAGATTGTACTTTTGGCTCCACGTTCCAGGTTTATCATACGTCAGGCGGAAGTGGTCGCCGTCGTCGGCCATCTTTGTCCACTCTTGCGCCATGCGCTTTGCTTCTCTTTTGTATGTTTCCGCCTGTTCTTTCCTTCCGCGCTTGTCGCAATGCTTTGCATAAGCACCCAGCGCGACGATCGCTTTAGCCGCGAGATTGACATTTCGCGCAAGGTGTCCGGCAAAGTCGTCTGTACACAGTTGGTTACCTGGATCGAGTCCGTGCTCGAGCAGATAGTTCGCCCACTGATCGAGCTTCGTCCAGTAGGCTCCATCGAACGGCGCGTGGTCTTTAAGGATATCCATAGCGGCAACCATGATGAGCATATTGCCGCATCCCTCGACAGGCATCTGGTTCTCTTCACTTCGCTCTCCGCCGCCATACACTTGCCCGTTTGCTCTAGGGTATGTGCCGAGGTCGTGTGGCGCGAATGCGAATGTCCACTTCTGCGACATCGCATAGTCTAAAACTGGTCGGAGTTGCGCCTCCAGGAGCGTGACATCGAAATGTAGAAAGAACGGAGATGCGGGATAGGTTACGTCAACGGTTCCTATGCAGCCATTGCTGAAGTTTTCTTTGCTGAACATCAGCACGTCCCCGTTGAAGTCTTTCACAAGTTTGTGCGCTGCGAGGGTTTGTCGGTAGACCAAGGCGCACAGCGCTGCGTACTCGTCACCTCCGATAGACGTCGCCTTTGACATGAGCTCATCTTCGAAAGCCCTAACACGCTCGTAATGGGAGTTCTCACTTGAGTTGAGTCTCTTAGCAGGATCCAATAGCATCTCGCTTAGATCGCGGGAGACCGTTCGCCAAAGGGCAGGAAGCGCCCGATAGAAATACTCGATCGAAAAGTGGTCGTCATATCCAACTCGAATCTGAGCCCGAGGATTGTCAGGATGAAGAACGGTGGCGAACGCCGCGACGGGCCAGCGGTCGGATGCGGCACGAGGCATATCGAAGTCATCTCTGCGGGGTAGCGTGCCGGCCTCGACGAACTCTCGTCTTACGACATCAGCTGTTCCAAACGTTGCACTGTAGTCGCGATGTCCAATCAATATGAGTTTGCCCCAGTCAATCCTGAGGTTGTCGCCGCTTTTCTTCAGCACATTCTGCTCTTGGGACATGAAGTAAAGCACCTGATGCTCGCCTTGATCGGACTTTCCCCACATGACAGACTGCCGGCTGGAATCGACGGCCGCTTCAGCGCTCATGTCAAAGTGAACTGCGACTTCCTGGCTGCCCTCACGCAGTTGCTGAGCTTCGATGGTTATCAGGCTTACTGGGAATGAGATCGACCAGTGTCGATCCGTGATGATTGGGGAAAGAAACTCGATGATCAGACGAACATCGTCTTGTTCAAATGTATAGATCGTTCGCGTCGGAAGCACTTGAAGCCCGACCTGATTCATCGCTTGTATATCTCGCAAACCAGGCCCCATCCAACGATAAGCACGGTCCCCGATACGAATCATTCCGCACATTCCATTGATCGCTCCCGTCCAGTGACGCGGCCAGTCGTCCGTGAGCTTGTTTGTGAATGACCAGATTGAGAAGTAGGGGTCATGAGTTATAAGGGGCACCGCCGGTGGGCGTAGGATAGGCTGCTGCATGGCATTGAGGGCGAGCATTTCCAGGATCACTGCGTAAGCTTCGACGTCCGCTGGTAACATCCCTCCATGCCTGACAAGCGCCTGGTCATCATCGATGGATACAGCCTGCTGTTTCGCGCATTTTACGGAACTCGATTTCTGAGCACAACCGACGGTAGGCCAACGAATGCGCTGTTCGGCCTCGTCAGCATGCTCTATACTCTGCTCGAACGGGACAAGCCCGATTCCATTGTCGTCGCGCTTGACGCTCCTGGCAAGACCTTTCGCGATGCGCGGTACGCCGAGTACAAGGGCACTCGAAAAGAGACGCCTGACGAACTGAAATCACAGTTTCCATTAGCGAGGGAATTGCTGGCTGGGCTCGGCATCCCGATGCTCGAAGTTACTGGATACGAAGCGGATGACATCGTTGGGACGCTTGCCAAAGATGCAGAGCAAAGGGGCTACAGCACCATCATTGTTACAGGGGATACTGATCAGCTTCAGCTTGTCGACGAGCACGTAACGGTTATGACAACGAGGCAAGGTGTCACTGACGTTGTGTACTACGACCCGGAGGCAGTTCGTGCAAGGTACGGCTTCGGACCCGAATTCGTTGCCGACTACAAGGCACTGGTCGGCGATACAAGTGACAATATTCCTGGCGTACCCGGAATTGGCGATAAAAGCGCGACGAAGCTCATTCAGGAATTCGGAGACGTCGAAGCAATCATTGCAAACATCGACGAGGTCGATGAGAAGTTTAGAAAAAAGCTTCAACCCCACCTTGAACAGTTAGTGATGTCGAAATGGTTGGCGACGATTATCCGTGATGCACCAGTCGAATTCGATTACGAGCCATTTCGTATCAACAAGCAGGAGTTTGAAGCTGCGCAACGCATGCTCGAAAGTTTGGAGTTTAGAAATCACCTTAGGAAGCTGCCTCAGATTCTAGGCCCCTACATGGAGGAGGAGCAGAAGGGACTCTTCAGCGCGGATCTCGAAGTCATCGAGGAACGACCACCCATCTCTGCGTCGAGCGCTTCGTTTAGTGAGGTCGAGAAGTGGAGGGAAGGTCGCGTCGCCGGGCTTCACATTGGGGCAAACGCGGCCGCCATCGCGATAGATCGCGAGGCGAAGGAGATTTCTCTTGACACAGCCGACCGCTTGATAGCAGAGTCAGTGTCGACCCTTGCAATCCATAACGCGAAGCCTCACCTTCGACGCCTCGCTGTGTTTGAGGCGCCAGCATTCGACCCGATGCTCGCAGCGTATGTACTCCAACCAGGCCGCAGCAACTACCTCATTGAAGACATTGCTCAGGGCTTTCTCGAGGAAGGAACTCCCCAGTCCACTGCTGAGAAGGCATCGGCAGTCCATCGCCTGATCGAACCGCTCTCAAGCCGCCTGAAGCTCGACGAGCAATGGGAAATCTACGAAGACATCGAAGTCGCACTCGAACCAATACTTGCTCGAATGGAGCACCTAGGCATCGCAGTAGATCGCGAAATGCTTGAGGATTTCAGTAAATCGCTGGCATCTTCAATCGCACTTATTGAGAAGGAGATTTTTCAGATGGCGGGTGAGGAGTTTACGATCGGCTCTCCACAGCAGTTAGGCCGCATTCTGTTTGAAAAGTTGGGTATCCCGGTAGTGAGGAAAACAAAGACCGGTTATGCGACCGGAGCCGAGATCTTGCAGCTACTGGGTCCGGCGTTTCCGATCGCGAAGGAAGTGCTCAGCTGGCGCGAGCTGACGAAGCTCAAGAGTACATACGCTGATGCTTTACCAAAGATGATCTCGAGTGACGGACGGATTCACACGACGTTCGCTCAGACAGTCGCTGCAACTGGCCGCCTAAGCAGCGTTGATCCAAACCTGCAAAACATTCCGATTCGAACCGAGTTGGGCAAACAGATTCGAAAAGCGTTCATTCCAGCACCAGGATTTCAGCTTGCATCTTTGGACTACTCGCAAATTGAGTTGCGACTCCTTGCCCACGAATGCAAGGAAGAAGCATTGGTACATGCATTCCTCAATCACCAGGACGTTCACGCGGCAACAGCAGCGACGATGTGGCAGACAAAGGTTGATGACGTCACGCCGCAGCAGCGGCGTTATGCAAAGATGCTTAACTACGCCGTTCCTTATGGCGTTACGGACTTCGGCCTGGCGAACCAACTTGGCGGTGAGTTCACAGTAGAGCAAACGAAGGAAATGATCAAAACCTATTTTAAGAGGTTTCCAAAGATCAGAGGTTACATCGACAAAACTCTCGAAGCTGCGCGTGCTAGAGGATTTACGACGACGATTTTGGGAAGGCGTAGATACTTCCCCGATATTCACGCCGGAAATCGCGCAGCAAGGCAGTACGCTGAGAGGCAGGCGATCAACGCTCCTTTGCAAGGAGGTTCTGCTGACCTAATCAAGGTGGCGATGATCAGGATCCAACCGATGCTAAGCGATAAACGATCTCGGATGGTTTTGCAGGTTCATGACGAGCTTGTTTTTGAAATAGCGAACGGCGAAGAGGCGCTTCTTGATCCGATCCGTGCAGCTATGGAGGCAGCAATTGCGTTGGATGTTCCCATCGACGTCGATATGAGCATTGGGTCCAATTGGCTAGAGGCCAAGTGACCTCAGCAAAACCTCGACCTCGCCCACATTCTCGCATCTGCGTCAGCTTGAAGAATAGCCTCGAGAGATACTTCGGCCTCCGGCAGAGCATCGAACGAGTCTTTGCATAGGTCTTGAATTCGAAGGAACGGAATCTCGTCACGTAGAAAGGCGTTTGCGGCCTCTTCGTTGACACCATTCAGAAATGTTGGCGCAATCCCACCCAGATTGAAGGCTTTACGGGCGAGGTCTGGGCATATGAAGACACGTTCGTCGTACTCCTCAAATGTCAGCGAAGGAGTCATCAACGGGTCCCAAGGATTGGATGGTCCAGAATGCGCATGCGATCCAAACAACGCATACTGAATCGGCAGCTTCATGTCGGGATGCCCCATTTGTGCAAGTGAGCTCCCGTCGCGAAACTTTACTATCGAATGAATGACACTCTGAGGATGAACGACTACATCCACGCGATCGGGAGGCAGATCGTAAAGCCAACAAGCTTCGATAATCTCAAGCCCTTTATTCATTAGGGTTGCCGAGTCGATCGTGATCTTCCCGCCCATGTTCCACGTCGGATGTTTGAGCGCCTGTTCTCGAGAGGCATCACGCAGTTGATCATACGACCATCCCCGAAACGGCCCCCCTGACGCCGTCAAAATGATTCGATCAACTTCCTCCATGCCCGGATATTCTTTGTTTGCTCCACGAAGACATTGCAAGACTGCCGAGTGCTCGGAGTCGATCGGCATGATGGTGACGCCTGCGCTTTTCGCCGCAGGCATGACGATCGATCCACCGGCGACTAATACTTCTTTCGATGCTAACGCGATCTCTTTCTTCGCCGAAATCGCTGCAAGGGTCGGCTCAAGACCTATCATCCCGCTTACAGCCACCACGACTATGTCGACACCTGGATCGGAGGCAATACCAACCAACCCCTCCATTCCCGTGGGTACTGGTCGCGACAGGGCCTTAGAAAGCTGCTCGGCTGCGGCAATGTCATACATCGCCAAGCGAGAAACCTTGAACTCGTGCGCCAGAGCGGCGACTCGGGAGTGATCCGTCTTAGCGGCAAGCGCAACAATGCTGACTTCCGAGGGGTGACGGCGAATCACGTTGATAGTCTGCTCGCCAATGCTGCCCGTACAGCCAAGTATCGCGATGCGCTTCACGAACCTATTCTACGTCCTCTAGCAATGCAGCTGCAATTTTCGCGGTTCTTGTTATCGCATCTCTGGGACCTAACATACGTCTAATCTCTTGAAAGTCGTTGAGTTGTTGAGCTCTGACGTCTTCGTTGAATAACACTTCGTATGCGGCGTTGTAAACAGCGTCCGGCGTCACATTCCACATTAGCAACTCAGTGACAACCTTCTTCTGCATTATTATTGAGGGCATCGCCACGAATTCGAATCTCGGCCTTCGGATGCGTACCTCGGTCTCCAGCAGCTTAGACCCGCGATAAACAACGACCATCGGGCAGTCGCAGACCGCGCATTCTAGCGCTGCCGTTCCTGAGCAAACTATTGCGGCGGCAGCACGCTTCAGCGTGTGGGGGGCGGGTTCAGCAGATAGCTCAACCGGCACTCGCGAATGAGCGGACCACATCCGCGATACCTTCTCGGGGTCAGCAGTGGGTGCAACTACGATGGTCGCTGGAAGAGCCGAGTTTCCAAGTCTCTCAACTGCCTGCGCAATAACTGGGAGATTGAATTCGATCTCATGCAGCCGGCTACCAGGAAGTATCGCGATCCCAGAGCGGTCCGCTTCCTCAAACTGGTCGCATATCTGCACAATCGGATGACCTACCCATTCCGAGACGCCGCCCATAGAGAGCAGCATCTCATTCGACCATTTGAACGGAGTCGCTATTCGATCGGCAATCTTTGGTAGATCCACTCCTTGCTTCTGCCTTCTCCAAGAGCCGGGTGGCATAAAGTACAGCGTCTTGGATCCGATGCGCTTTGCAATTCGGGACAACCGAATGTTGACGTATCCGAAATCAATCGCTATCACAAGCCTTGGCTTTTGGTGTCGCAACCACCGTGTCACTTTGCGCATATCCCGGTAGACCCTTGGCACGACTAGCAATGAATGAAAGATTCCGATGGCTCCCCAACTGCTTGAGTCTGCGATGATCTCCGCGCCAGCGCTCCGCAGTTTTGAGGCGCCAATCGCGTGAAACTCGGCATCCACCCCTAATTGCCTCATTTCGTTTATCAGCGCAGCCCCGACAGCATCGCCGCTCGCCTCACCGGCCGACAAAAGAACCCGTGGCTTACCGCTGGTCTTGGCGTCCAAATCGGCCACCACCTACGTTTTGCAAGAAGTTGAGCAGGTACTCCACTTCCGGCGTAATCTCAACCTCTCGCCGCACCGCCTCAATAGCCCGGGTCATACCCATCTCGGATCGAAAGAGAAGCTTGCACGCCTTGTGGAGCGCGAGCCGGACGGTCTGTTCAACGCCCATCCTTCGCAAGCCCACTGAGTTGATGTCGTAGACGCGCTGATCTCGCCCTTCTGTCAGCATAAATGGTGGAACATCCCTTGACACTCCAGACATGCCGCCGACCATCGCGTACTTACCGATCCGAACAAACTGATGAACGCCCGTCATGCCGCCGATGTTGACGCCTTCTTCGACTGTAACGTGTCCGCTGATTCCCACGTTATTGGCCATTGTAATGTTGTCATGCAAAACAACGTTGTGCCCTAAATGACAGAACGCCATGAGAAAATTGTTGTTGCCGACAACCGTTTTGTTTCCTTCGCCCGTGGCTCGGTGGACGGTAACGAACTCACGAAAGACGTTGTCGTTCCCGATCTCAAGAAACGTTGGCTCGCCAGAGTACTTTCTGTCTTGCGGATCACCACCGAGAACGGCGCCGTGCCCCACCACGTTGCGTGCTCCGATCTTCGTCGAGTGCCGAACAATGGCATGCGCCTCAATGATGGAGTCGTCGCCTATCTGGGCACCGGCTTCGATGACTGTAAACGGCCCTACGATAACACCGTTGCCAAGTGCTGCAGACGGGTCAACTATTGCGGTCGGGTGAACCTCTGTCAAAGCTTTGTTCCATTCGCCAGCACTTTGAAAGCCATCTCGGCTTCGCACACAAGTTCACCATCCACCGTCGCGCGTGCCTTGATTGAGCCAACACTGTTTCTGAACCACTGAAGTTCGGCAACGGTTTCCAAACGATCCCCCGGCACCACAGGTCGTCTAAACTTCACTTTGTCCAATCCAGCGATCAACGGCGTAAACCCCTCATATCGCGGGTCGGCAAGCATCATAACAGCACTGACCTGCGCCATAGACTCAAGAATCAGCACGCCTGGCATGATGGGCATGTTAGGATAGTGGCCTTGAAAGAATTGTTCATTGTAAGTCACGTTTTTGTACCCACGAACACTCTTGCCAACCTCGATCTCTTCAATTCGATCAACCAACAGCATCGGGTAGCGATGCGGCAATAGAGATTGGAGTGATTTGATGTCCATAGTTTAGTCCTCCCAATCACACAACTCTTGAAGTCGTTCGGCCGCACGAAGATTTAGCTTGTGACCTGACCGCTCCGCCGCGACATTTAGAAATCGAGGCGGGATCCCTGCAAGGTATAAGTCGCCAATGCAATCCAGCAATTTGTGACGAGCAGGTTCGTCGGGAAACCGAGCGGTTGTGCGATATTCGCTAGAACCGAGCACCAACGTATTAGATTCGTTGCCGCCCCTTCCTAGGCCCATCGACTGAATCACAGCGATCTCTTCTTCAAAAACAAATGTTTTGGCTGGTGCAATCTCCGACAAGTAGCGTTCCTTATTGATCTCAATCTCAAACTCGACTTTTCCTGGCCACCGCTCGCCCGAATCAAACTCGTACCGCCACCAACCCTCGCCAACAGATATGCTCATCCGCTGGTCGTCCTCCTGCATGTTGATGCGCCCAAACAAACCCGCGGCGTACTTCATCCCCAACGACTCAAAACCAGCATCCATTAACCCCTTGGCGAACTCAACTGACGAACCATCGAGAATGGGGATCTCATTGCCCTCGACTTCGATCTCGGCATCCGTAACTTCAAGTGCTGCCATCGCGCTCATCAGGTGCTCGATAGTGCTAACGGTGCCGAGTCTCGTGCACCGACTTGAATCGGTGACGTTCTCTGGCACGGCCTCATACCTCTTGCCACTGTGCAGGAAGGCCAAGTCGCGATCACCACTCCTGACGATGGCCCTACAGCTCTCGCCTGAGTGAATTCCTATTCCCTCGAAGACCACATCACGCGCAACTGTCTGCCTGGCGAATTCGATCTTCACTGTTGCTTTCCTCTCAGTTCGGCGATCTCTCTCTCGAGCCGGCGAATCCGGTCAACAATCTCGGGAAGCTTTGCACCCAACAAAAAAGCGCGCATTGCTCCGCGCGCCTCCTGTGCTGGCGTGCCCCAGTACTCGCCAGGTTCTTGAATGTTCTGCGCTACGCCGGATCTCGGCCCGAGGACGACGTCGTCTGTCACGCTGGTGTGGTCACTAATCGCCGCTGCGCCGCCCATCGTAACACGGGCACCGATGTGAGCGCTTCCGCCGATCCCACATTGTCCGGCTATCACGGTGTCGGAGCCAATCTGAACGTTGTGGGCGACCTGAACTAGATTATCAATTTTGGTGCCACTACCGATGCTTGTCTCGCCAGCCGTTCCCCGGTCAACAGCTGTCAAAGCGCCGATTTCACAATCGTCGCCGATTCTGACTCCACCGACCTGGGGCACCTTCCGGTGGCGCACGCCATCCCAGAAGTATCCAAATCCATCCGCTCCCAAAGTCGCACCGGAATGGACGATTGACCTGTCACCGATCCACACATCGCGATAGAGCACTACATGCGGGTACAGCTTTGCGCCGCTACCCAATCGGCAGTTCTCGCCGACGTAGCAAAAGGGATAGACACGAACATCTGGGCCGACGTGAACACCCCCCTCGATGACGGTAAACGGCCCAATTCGTGCAGACCTGTCGATTGAGGCTGCCGGGTCAACCACTGCTGTCGAGTGTATGCCTTCGCTTAAGGGCAACTCATTCCAGGCGATCGCGAGCAGTCGCCCAAAAGCTTCGCGAGGCGAGCGACAGCGGATGTGGGGTTTTGTGCAGTCTGCCTCGCCCAATGCGACGATGACCGCGGCAACGCTCGAAGCTTCGGCGGCTGCCATGTACTGAGCAGATTCTGCGAACGTGATGCCGGTCGGGTCATCGTAGCCCGCTGGGACGGGGCGGCCGATCCTAAGCTCCGATGGACCATGGAGTTCACCACCGACGATTTCGGCGATGTCGGATAGTGTCCAAGTTAGGGATTCCTGAGCCAAGAAGTGAACTCCGCTGTCTTGTCCGGCCCGAAGTGGGGTCCAGCGGCCAGTTTGTACCCGCGAACCCGAAGAAAAATGTCGAGTTTTGCTGCCAAAACGCCATTTCTTTGCTCATCACGAATGAAAGTTTGTGATTCGGCCATGCTGGCATCGACCGCTTCAACATGCAGTTCTTCCGGCGGCTGCGGCTCCAGGCTCAGTCGATTTGAGTCAAGAAGCGGGGGGAGGGCAGCCCTATTGGTCTCTCGGAGTCGATCTCGAACCATCTCGGCCGCACGCGAATCGGCGCGGCTTAGGATCGCACGGACCTCCGACTCGATGCGCACCCCTTCGCCCAGGTTCAATTCGCGAACCTGCGCAAGAATTGCTTCGATCCGCCGGTCAGTCTCAGCTTCGTCCTCGCGAATCTTAGCGTGGAGTTCACGTCCCTCGGAGCTCCATTCGCGGAGTAAGCGCGACCTTGACAACTCTTCTTCCGAGTACCCTCTAACAGTCGGCCACCCCACCAGTAGCGCAGCTCGAACTATCATTCGCGCGCGATTTGGAGTTCGGTCGCGGACGACCTGCGAGATCTGCTCCATTGCGGCGTCCGCGCGAGCGCGTATGGCACCCGATAACGATCTCCGAATGGAGTTCACTTCCGCCTCCGCTTCGACGAGGACAACGCGCCGGTAGTTTTCTTCCAATTCGTTTTGAAGTTCGAGAAACTCCCGCTCCATGAGTGCTAGCGCTCCTTCTCTCCTCCCTTCTGCCGACTCCTTACCGCGCATGCTGGGCGCTACGCCTGGAATGCCGAAACTCTGGGGGCCAGTTCGATAGTCCTTGCTCGGAACACGAGAAAAGAAGCCGGGCAACTCCACATCGGACGGCACCCGGCTCAAATCAACCCAAACAACTGGTTCGCGTTTTGCGCAGCCCGAGCAAATCGCAAGGGTGCTAAGGGCTATCGGTATCCATTTGCTTGATCGCATCCTGTGTGATGTCGTTTGCCGAGTAAACGGCGACGCTCGCCTCGAAAACGAGCGTGAATCCGCCACGTTGCGCTACTTTTTGGGACGCAACTCGCGCCTTTTCTATGACTTCCTGCTGAGACTGTTGAGCCAGTTGACCCATTTCGCCGCCAAAGTCTTGGTTCCAGTCGCGCGCCATCTCGAGAGCTTCATTCGCCATAGCAGAAAGCTCGTTGGCTCGCTGAAGCTGTGCTGGCTGAGGGTTCGTTAGCCGCATTAACGTTTCCAATTCGTTCTTCTGACTACGAATTGTGTCCTGTAAACGCTTGAGGTCATCCTGTTGTGCGGCTGTCGGACTTGCAATCAGCATGAGGTCCTTCAATTGTGATCCTTGTGCCCGCGACAAGACTCGGTTTTCCGATACGAACTGCAGCAGCGCGGTCATCTTGTTGCGTCGTCCGTCAAACTCTGCTCGCTTCCGCATACCCAGCTTGGAATCCTCAGCGACTTTGCCAAGGTCCACTACTCCGAACTTCATAGTATTGCCCTGGAACGCGGCTAGCGCTACAAACGCAATCGCAATCCCTATGATAGTCACGATAACTCGGTTTGGTTTCATACGTTGTGCTCCTTAGATTGTAGATCGAGCTTTTGGCTCAGAAAGACCCACCGATTAGGAAGTGCGTCTTGGCTTTTCCTTCCTTGTTGATTCCGACATCCAGACGAATTGGCCCGAAAGGTGTTTTGAAATTGACTCCAATGCCATAGCCCAAATTCATGTTGAGCTTGTTGCTCTGCGTGAAAGTGCGAATCCCCGGGTACCCGCTCCAGGCGCCTCCCCAATCCACGAACCCAATCACATTAAATGCCTTTTGGATTGGATGACGATACTCAAGTTGGAACAAGAGCGCGTGTTTACCCCAGAATCGATCCTCGTCGTAACCGCGAACTCCGCCCGATCCACCCACAAAGTATTGCTCGAAGAAGGGGGGCTCACCGACAATCGTCGCTGCAAAGGCCCGAAATGCTAAGACCTTCCGAGGTTCATCAAATTCTTCAATCGTTCGTGGTTTTTCGCTGCTTGAATAGACACGATAGTCAATCGATGTTCGCAGATACAATCGCTGGCCAAGACTATCGAATCCTACGTTCTGCCCGCCAACGCTCGTGATGTTGCTGAAGTTAGGCTCAACAGATACTCGTAACCAGTCCCCACGAGCTGGGTCCTGGTTGAAGTCTCGACGATTGCGCGTGATCCCAAGATTCAAACCTGCTGTAAATCCATCTTGAAACACAAACTCTTCGCCG
Source organism: Fimbriimonadales bacterium (assembly GCA_041744215.1). Classification (GTDB taxonomy): domain Bacteria; phylum Armatimonadota; class Fimbriimonadia; order Fimbriimonadales; family ATM1; genus JAHCHL01. The sequence goes on from JBGTLG010000041.1 coordinate 78,459, forward strand.
GGATCGACGACAAAGTCGCGAGTGTTGATGTGCTGTGCCTCAAAACCGTAGAAGTATCGAGTGATCCGGTCTGCAACGCTTGAAAACATCAAGTTGCCACCAGTCATCCGTTGGGAGAACCTGCCTAATGGCCCGCCCTCGGATCCAAAGAGTGAACTGCCAAACACAAGTGTCTCGCGAGAGAATATGCTCGCGTTTAGGGATGTTCGCTTCCGATCAACAAATGGGTCGCCGTAGTCGAGAGTGATGCTTGTGCCCAATCCTTGTGCAGACTGCAGAAGATTTACGCCGACCGATTTACCCGTCCCATTGAAGTTGCTGTCGTTTAGCGTGAACAGGCCCGCAAGGCGGTTCTTCGGGTCAAGTTGTAGACCCACGTTGAAGCTGCCTGTCCTTGTTTCTTTTAGATCAATCTTGACGACTACCTTCCCGAGCGAGTCTTCTGAGTCGATTACGTCTGGTCGAATCTCCTCAAACCACCGCGTGTCTGCGAGTCGCTTGAGGTCTTCTTGTAACTGTGTGAAGTTGAGGATCTGATTTTCTTCAGTGTCTATCGCTCGGCGAACGACTCCTGGCCGGGTTCTCGTCAGTCCCGTGATCTCGACTCTCTCGATGCTGGCCTCAGTCACCGTAACCTTGAGGATTGAAGGATCTTCCATCAACGGCTCGTATTCAGTAACCCGGGCGAAGTAGCCCTGCCTTCGGTACAACTCGGAAACGCCGCGAGCATCCTGCTCAAGCACGTTCGGATTGAAAACCTGTCCCACCCTGTTCCTTAGGGCGCCTGTGATCATCTCTGTGGGAACGACAGTATTCCCTTCGACTCGAATCGCGGTGATCACCTCCCATTCAACTACTTCGACAACGACTCTCCAACGTCCATTGTCCAGAAGTTGACCATAAACCTTGACATCCTGAAACTGATTTGTGTTCTCAAGAGCTTGCTTGTCGCGAGCTAGCTGCGTGGGTTGATAAACTTGTCCCACCTTGCTCCCAATGATGTTGACTATCAGCGCTTCGGATACGGCCTTGTTGCCGCGCACGACAACCTCACCAATCAGTTCGTTGCCCTGGCTGATCGCTGGGGTAGTGGCAGAAAGCAAAATGAAGAGGCAAATGAGTGGTCTGGTCAACGGTTCCTCCGAAGCGTCATGTTTTCAAATATGGAGCAAGGCGCTGGCGCAGCTGCTGGCGCGCACGCGCCAGGCGACTACGAACCGCCTCAACGGTGATATCCATCGATTGGGCGATTTCTTCATAGGATAGCCCCTCGATGTCGCGCAATACTACGCACTCGCGGTAGCCGAGGGGCAAACTTTCGATCGCCTCGGTCAAATGAGTCCTCAATTCCGAGATCTCGGCCGACCTCTCTGGATCTGCCGTTCGATCTGGCAAGTCCATCGTTTCCTCGCCGTCCCCAGACTCGAGGGGTTGTTCGCGATCGCGCCTTCGCCCGACCTTGGCGAGACGATCCTTGTTCAAGTTGATTAGAATTCGGTACAGCCATGTGTAAGCTTGCGACTCTTTCCTAAACTTTCCCCAGGCACGGAACGCCCGCAGGAACGTATCTTGGACGAGTTCTGCCGCCTCATCTGGGTTCGATGTCAGGCGCAAAGCGACGCCATAAAGCCGCCGCTCGAAGAGGGAGACAAGTTTCTCAAATTCCCTCTCGTGGCTGCCTAGCATGGTCGCCTCCTTGCGTCCTGGTGCGTTAGACCTTGCTCCATTGGATTCGTTTCGCGAGACCGGGACCTTAGAACCGACCGGAGTATCCGAGAGAGGCCCTCCAGAGTCCTTCTCCATCTATGCCGAAAGCCAGGTTTAGACGATTCAGAAGCGAACCGCGCAGGGGTGGACGATAGATTATCTGAATCAATTCGATTGCACGAGTCCTCGGAGATTCGTCAATTGGCCGACGGTATTCCAGCGTGAAACCATTTCCGATCGACTTGCCAAGCGTGACAACTCCGCTTGCTCCCTGGCTGAAATCGATGAACACGTAATCCAATCCGAAGGATCGCTCGATGCCCTGCGTCAGCGGCGCGAGAATGTTCGGAGCTGCCAGGCTCAGAATATCCCTCAACTGCGCTTCAAAGTTCCCCGAGATCGCCCCGCCGATCGATTCGAATAGTTGTCGCTGGCCGAGAATCGCGAAGATCTGATCGCGTGACAGGTCGGGGGGGTCTGAATTGGCTTCGATTCGCAACTCGTCCCGTGAAAGAACATCACCTGAAACGTTTAGGTTAATCGTGTATCTTTGAATATTAAGGCCATTGAAAGCGGTTGCCCTGGTGGTCGCGTCAAAATCAACCTGGAGCGTTGGCAATGTCTGACCGGTGAAGTCGGCACCATACTTGAAATGCGCGACCCCACCCTGCTCGATGCCTATGCGATGCGTAGGCAAAGAGATCGCGCCAGACTGAATCGTGAACAGCATATCAGCCAGCGGATTCGAAAGGCTGCCCAATAGAAAACCGGTCGCATCAACTTCGGCACGCAACACACCGCTCCGAAATGATCCGTTGTTTATTCGAATCGCGCGAATTGCGAAGTTGGGATCGATTGGCAACACACCGGTGCCTTCACCCGAAGGCACATCACCATCTAAAACAAGCGAGGCATTGTCGATTGAGATAACCGCGTGGTCGCTTCCAATTGTTGGCGTTAGCAATGACCCCGAAACATTAACCCCTGTTGTCGAGACTACCGCGCGCAACACATTGCCATCACCGAATCGTTGAGAGATCGGTAGTGCCGTAAGATTCAACTCTGTTTCCGACGTGAACGCATCCGCGATCACGTCGTATCCGCCCCTAACGAAAAACTCGCCACCATTGACCGTTGAGCCGCTCACGTCGAGACCTATGATATGGCCAGACTGCAATCGCAGTTCAGCGCTTGGAACGACTAGAACAGTGTCCATGCCGTTAAACTTGAGTCGCTCCGCGTTAGCCGAGAGAGTGCCATCTACACGCCACTCGGCTTTAGTCCCTGACACAGTCAGGGATCCGCCGGTAAACGTGCCACGCGTCTCCTCCGTATCGAGTCCCCCGAAAAAGCGGGAAAGCGCGTTCAGGTCACGGGACGGAACATCGATGAGAGCGAAGATGGACTCCCCATCGGGGACCTCAAATGGATACCGGAAGGGAACTCGTGCTTCGATCAACCTTGCCTCGAGCCCCCTCACTCCAAGCTGGCCGCCGTCGGCGACGATTTCCCCATCCGAAATCGATATGCGATCAATAGCGAAAGCGTCAACGGAGTACTGATCAAAGGCCAAGTCACGGCCATTCACCGATGCGATGATGTCTGGCGAACTGGTCTTGCCGAACACCAGAAACGGAACCTGTACCACGCCACGAATACCTGCTAGCTCGGGCCAAAGATTCGGGAGCCAATCAAGATCAATTCTTGAAAACTCCCCGTCGAGCTGTAGGTCGCCCAATTCTTCAATGAAGTTGTCACGGTCTTTGTTCAGCGCAAACCGAACGGGACCTCCTTCGAGAGATGCACGCTCGATGGTCCACTTTCCGTCCTGCCGATCTGCGCTCACATCTAAAACTCCGAGATCGAGAGATCGAAACTTGATGTCCGAAACAGTCAGTGCAATCGCGGTTCGCCACTCTTCGAGCGTTCCACCAAAGTGTGCGATGGCAGTAACTGACGCTTCCGTTTCCGCGATCATCTCCCTCAGGGCTGGCGGGGCGAGGTCCAGCAGTTCGTCGCTAAAAGCTCGGTACAACGGAACGGTCGAAAAGCGGAGCATTGAAATCGATCCCGAAATGTCCTTTGTCGACCAATCCACTGACGCATCTTCTGCAACAATGAATCCGTCAAGACTGCCAATCGCGCCATTGACAAGTATCCGAGTGTCTTCCAGTGTCACTTCTAAGTCGCCAGAACCGACAGGAACGCCGTCAAGCTCGATATCTTCAGCACGAATTGAGACTTGCCCACTCGTCGGCACAGCGTCCAAAAATGTCAGCGCACCGGTGAGGTCGATCGTCCCGGTCATCGATGTGTTGGGGCCGATGTAAGAACGCAGGCTCTCTGCAGGCAGATTTGCACCCGAAAACGCGATCACACTTTCGCCGTGCAACGCCACCGTTCCCGATGCGCTGAACTTTCCGTCCCCGACCATAGCTGTGAGTTCCTCCAGATGAACTGCGCCGGCTCGCCATTCGAAACGCGCACCAAGCGAGTTGGCGGTAATGAGGTCAATGAGCGCATTGGTTGCGCTCAGCTCGGCGCGGACGATTGGATCACCCAGCGTGCCGGATGCGGACCAACTTCCGGATGCGAGGCCATAGATCCGTGAATTCGGAAAGTAGTAAAGCACGGATGCGTCGTTGACAAGCCCTCTTCCCGATAGCAGGCCCCCAGAAACTAAGCTCAACTCAATCTCTCCGGTCAACTGGCCGACCCCCGCACGTATGTCGATGCCTCTAGCAAACAACGTGTCGTCAGCTACCCGCAATGAGGCGGCAGAAAACGGGAGCGAATATCCATTGATGAAAGCATCGTAGACTTCGGCGTCAGCCTCAGCGATTGGTTTTTGGAGACTGCCTTTGATTGACCCTTGTGCAAAGACTGTGCCTGATGCAGGCGAGGATGGGAACAGGCCAAGCGAAACCGAAAAGGCCTCGAACTTAAAGTCAAGAGATTCGTCGTGAAGTCCGAAGAAGCCACTCGCGCGAACTGAGCCGCTGGGTCCTGCCAGCTCAACTATCTTGAAATCAAATCGTCCGTCCGAAAAAGCCGCGCGCGAACGGACGTCGACAGTCTCAACAACAGATTCTTGGTCGTCTTCCAATAGTAAGTCGGCGGTCCCTTCAAGATTCACGGTCGCACTGACATCAGCGAGGGGGCCTTCTATCAGTGCGTTGACGTTCACCCTGCCGCCAAGTACGTACACTCGCGGCAAGTTTGGTACGCGGTCAAGGCTAATCCCTGATGCGGAAAGAGAGCCGCGAATCGTCGGCTCCTCAGTCAGTACAAGCGCGAAGTCTCCAGTTGCAGCCGAGCCGTACAAGTTGCCAGTTGTATTTGTAAACAACAGTGTAGTTCCATCTGTGACGAAGTTTGACGCCACATCGCTCGCTGTGTAATCTGAAAGAGATACGGACGCTGCGACCAGGTTGCCAGCGACGGCTACCCGGCGGCCGTACTCGACGTCGCCTTCGAATCGCGCCCGCGAAAACCGCAAGTCAGCCGGAAGCATCGGCTCGCTAACTAGCCTTCGGACCGCTGCGTCCGAGTCCGCCCACGCGCTGCCAGACAATCGAATAGCGAATCCATCGGCCCAGCCAATACTGCCCGTCGCGTTCGCCATTGCGCCCGTTGCGACCGCTTCGAAGTCACCCGACATCCCGCGCTCAGTCGCATAACCGTCAAACCTCGCGCGATGCACCGACCGTCCAAACAACACGAGGGAGCTTGCGGTGGCAACGCCGCGGGCATCCAGGCGCACTTGCTCGTCGAAGGCTATGTTGACAACGCCACTGAATTGACCGGAAACAATGCTCCAATCCTTGAGCCACTCGCTCTCGCGAAACTCTGGAGATGCATCCAGATAACGGCGCACTCTGCCTAACTGGAAGCTTGGCGTATCAATCGTCGCATCTTTAAGCACTCCGTCCAGATACGATGCACTTGCGACGAGCCGCCCCGCATCCTCGATGAACCCGCTCAAGTAAAGAGTCCAGTTCTCACCGACGCCTTCTACGCGAATCTTCTCAAAGTCGCCAACCCAATCGCCTACAGGGCCTACTGAGCGATCGGAAAGATAAACGCGAGTCTTTGAAACGTTGACGACAAACGGAAGCGCCTCGACTTCTTCGTCTGGGGGAGTTGGGAGCAGCCGCTCGAAACTCCACAGCCCGCCCTCGTCTCTCGACAGCCGCACTTCTCCACCTTCAGCATCAACGTGAACGACCTTGCCAATCCAGGGCAGAGGCGGGATAACTCTTATCCTCTCTGCAGCAAGTATCCGCTTCCCTTCAGGGTCAAACGCCTCAACACCCTCTGCAGAGATCCAAGTAAGTGTGTCGCCAACTTCAACGTGACGGGCGAGGATTGTGACCGTACCGCCGCTGGCCTCGTAGGTTAATCTGACGTTGCGATAAGGTCCTTGGAGCGCGTCGATATACCGGTTAATGTACGCCGCAGCCCATATCGACAGCGCGAGCGTTGGAAGGGTGAACGCGATGGCGAAGATCTCTCGAGATACCCGAATGGTGTCAGCCTCCTGCGGCGGCGAGCCGCTCGGCCATCACTTTCTTGCTGAACTCAATTGCGTTGTACGAACTTCGAACGAAGGGACCGCTCGCAACGAACGCAAATCCCATATCTTCGCCAAGCTTTTGGTAGTGCTCAAACTTTGACGGGTGTACGAATGTGTTTACAGGCAAATGGCGCATGGTCGGGCGCAGATACTGTCCGATTGTGACTGCGTCGACGTCTACAGCGCGCAAGTCCTTCAGCGCTTGAACAACCTCTTCTTCCGTTTCGCCCAACCCGAGCATGATGCCTGACTTAGTGTAAATCGAAGCATCAAGTTCTTTCACCATCCTCAGCACCTGAAGTGAGCGGTCATACTTTGCTTGCGGCCTTACTATCGTGGAGAGCCTGCGGACTGTTTCGAGATTGTGATTAAAGATTTCGGGCTTCGCGTCCGTCACGATCTTGATACACCACCGCTTCGCTTTGAAGTCCGGTGTGAGCACTTCGACAATCGCGTGCGGTTGGGCTTTGTGAAGTGCTCGAATCGTCTCAGCGAACTGACCGGCTCCCTCGTCCGCTAGGTCGTCCCTGGCAACACTCGTCACAACGACGTGCTTCAACCCCAACTCCGCCGAAACCTCTGCCACATTCTGTGGCTCGTATGCATCCACCTCAAGCGGCTTGCCGACCTTAATCGCACAAAAGCCACAGGCCCGTGTACAGGTATCGCCCAAAATCATGAACGTTGCGGTCTTCTTCGACCAGCACTCGGGAAGGTTCGGACAGCGGGCACTTTCGCAGACCGTGTGGAGGCGGGCTTTCCGCATCATTTCCCGGACCTCGTTGATCGTGTCAGGGCGGGGAAGCCGGATGGTCAGCCATTCTGGCAGACGTTGAACCATTTGAACTCCAGATTATAGCGTACAGGGGCGTATAATCCGCCGTTGTGACCGCCCGAAAGAGACCTCGCCAGCCGTTTCCTTGGGGGCTTTGGGTGCTCGCTATCCTCACGTTTGCGGCGGCATACCTATTCTTTGGGCTTCCTCACCAGCTTGGCAAAAGAGAGATGAAAACAGAGTTTTTCCAATCGGAGCCCAGACGTTGAAGGCTGGGCTTATCGGCTACCCTTTCGCAGGCAAGACGACCTTGTTCGAGGCCGTTGCGATGAACAATCGAAGCGGAGATCTTGCGTCGGTCGCAGTGCCAGACCCACGCCTCGACGCAATCTGCTCCGTTATTCAACCTAAGAAGAGAACACCGACTACCCTCGAACTAATGGACAACGCTGCCCGTATGCCAGAACCCGGCCGCGGAAAACCCGCGGACTTTGCCGCTGCCGCACGTCGGGTGGATGTGCTGATTCATGTGGTGCGAGAGTTTGATTCAACGTCGGTTCCTTTCCACGGGGAGCCAAATCCAATTCGTGATCAGTCGGCTGTCGAAACTGAACTCATACTCGCGGACCTGCAGTTAGTAGAGAACCGCCTTGACAAGCTCGCAAAGTCACACGATGCACGCAAGCCTGGCTCTCAAGATTACTTGGAGAAAGTGCTCTTTGAACGAATCAAGCCCGAACTTGAAAGCGGAACGAGGCTGAGAGATCTTGAGTTTCCCGAAGATGAGAATGAGATTCTCAGCAAATATCAGATGCTCTCGCTCAAGCCGATGGTTGTAGCAATCAACTGCGCAGAGACGTCGATAGGCGACGACTCAAAGCTTGAAGCGACGTGCAAGGATCCAGTCTTCCGAATATGCGCAGAGGTGGAAAGAGAGATTGCCAAGATGGAATCGGCCGATCGGGATGTTTTCCTCCAAGACCTCGGAATCTCAAAACCAGCAAGTGAAAGCCTGATCCGTGCGGTTTACGACGCTCTGGGCTTGATAACCTTTTTCACTGCGGGACAAAACGAAACCAAAGCATGGCCTCTTCGAAGAGGAGCCTCCGCGGTAAAGGCGGCCGGGGTAGTTCACACTGACATCGCGCGCGGCTTCATCCGTGCGGAGGTGGTTCACTACGCCGACTTCGAGGCTAAGGGTAGCGTCAAAGCCTGTTACGACGATGGCATGATGAAACTCGAAGGGAAGGACTACGTCGTGCAAGACGGAGACATCATCAACATTAGGAACAAGTCATAAAGATGATGTCGGATTGGAGAGCGATCGTCCCAGCCACAGAAGGAGCACTCAGGTTCGGCCTGTTAGGCGACCCTGTTGAGGGAACAATCTATCCGACGATGGTCTCGGCTGCTCTGAAAGAGATGGGATTGCGCGGCGAGTATCACACCATCCAAGTGCCCAGCGCGGAGTTTGAAGAAGCAGTTCACCACCTCGCCACTGTGGGATTTCTCGGAGTTAACGTCACCCTACCGCATAAAGCCCGCGCCGCCCGGATCGCAGAGCGGTACTACGAAGTTAAGCACAACGTTGGCGTTGCAAACGCGCTCAAACTGAAAGATGGCATTTGGGGAATGAACACCGAAGTCCCTGCGTTTGTTGCCCCGATTAAACACCTCGAACCAAGCGTTGCACTGGTTCTCGGCAGTGGGCCAGCAGCGAGAACTGCAATCACAGCGCTCCTCATAGAAGGATGGAGAGTTAAAGTCTGGAACAAGAACGCGATGAAATCACGGCTACTGCGCTCGGTCCTGCAGCGGATGGGTGATACCGAACTCATTGCGTATGCGAACCCCGCCGGATGTTCGCTAATTGTAAATGCAACGAGAGCAGGGATGAAGCCAGGCGAACAGCCCAACATCGAGTGGAAGAATGTGCGGCGAGGCGCGGTTGCATACGACTTCGTTTTTCGTCGGGTCGCAACTGAGTTTCTTCGCTCGGCGGCGTCCCGCGGACTCCAGACGATCGATGGGCGCGAGATGGCCGTTGAAAAGGCTGCTCTCGCACTTGAGTGGTGGTTGGAGCAGACGGTGCCGCGACAACCGATGCGCAATGCTGTCGGGCTGGCAGTTAAGCCTTGAACAGATCGCTTTGGCTACGGTCGTATGTTATTCCAAGAGCCTTGTAGGCCAATTCGGCAGCCATTCGTCCCCGAGGAGTGCGTTGCAGGAATCCTTGCTGGATCAGATACGGCTCGTACATTTCCTCAATAGTTCCAGAGTCTTCAGAGACGCTTGCAGCGATAGTTTCGACTCCAACCGGACCTCCGCCAAAACGTTGAACGATACATGCGAGGATCATCCGATCAATACGATCAAGACCGTAGTCATCAATCTCGAGTTGTTCGAGCGCGAATCGAGCGACATCGATGTCAATAGCCGTCTTGCCGAGATGGGACATAAAGTCGCGGGTCCGGCGCAACAATCTGTTTGCAATTCGCGGCGTGCCTCGACTCCTCCGACCGACCTCAGATTCCGCTTGGTCGTCGATTGCGCAATCTAAGAGTGTCGCTGACCTGCGCAGAATCATCCTTAGCGCATCGGTCGAGTAAAACTCGAAGTCATGCACGATCCCGAACCGATCGCGCAATGGTCCTGTCAAGAGTCCAGCCCGAGTTGTGGCTCCGACGATTGTAAAGCGAGGCAAATCCAGTCGGATGCTGCGTGCGCCAGGACCCTTCCCGATGATGATGTCAATCTTGAAATCCTCCATCGCCGGATACAGTATCTCTTCAACTACACGTCCGAGTCGGTGAATCTCGTCGATGAACAGGACTGAGCCCTCTTGCATGTTTGTGAGAATTGCAGCGAGGTCGCCAGGCCGTTCGATCGCCGGACCGCTCGTGACTCTGATCGGAGCATCCAACTCGTTCGCGATAATGTTCGCAAGTGTCGTCTTCCCCAATCCTGGCGCGCCTTTCAAGAGAACATGATCCAATACGTCTCCTCGTGACTTTGCCGCGTTTATGAAGATGGAAAGGTTGGCCTTGATTTTCTCCTGGCCGATGAATTGATCGAGACGACGAGGCCGAAGCGTTACGTCGAAGTTGGCATCTTCCTCCGCTTGAACAGCGCTGACAAGTCGATCTTCGCTCATGAACTCTTCCCAGCGAATTTTAGCGCACGCGACACCAGTTCGGCTGTATCGTCAGTATCTTTCAATTCGCCCGCCTGCTTGGCTGCCCTCTCTGCTTCGGAGCGCTTCAGCCCGAGTGAAACCAGCGCCTCGACGACGTCGTCGAGAGGTGACGCCGCACCCACGCCAATTCGTCCGAGAACCGATTCTTCGCGAACCTTGTCAGATAGCTCCACGCAGATTCTCTGCGCTAGCTTCGCGCCGATTCCTGGCGCACGCACAAGCGGTTTGTAGTCACCGGAGAAGACTGCGCCAATGACACCTTCTTCGCCCACTGCGCCTATCAATGAGAGCGCAAGTCTCGGGCCGAGCCCGTTCACTGTCGTCAACAAGTCGAAGAGACGCCTCTCGTGTGTTGAGCCAAAGCCAAAAAGCGAGATTTCGTTCTCGCGTACAATCTGGCGAGTGTGCAGTTCGACGCGAGACCCTGACTTGGGCAGGGCTGAATGAAATCTCTCCGTGACGAAAACTTGGTACCCCACTCCACCAACAGTAACGACTACGTAGCCCGGTCCGATTTCCGCGAGTTCGCCTTGAAGCCTCGCGATCACGAGCCTACGCCCCTCGTCAGGTTTTCTCTCGGGCGGGTCAACTCGTAGCCGCCCTCCACGAGATGGAATCGATAGACCTGACTGTTATAGGGGCTCACGGAATCATCGCCAAGTTCCCTGAGGTCGGCTGGCAGTTGGCTCAGGTGGGACAAGCGGATTGCGAGCTCGATCATTCGAATACCCTCCTCGCGCAACGCGCCGATTTCAGAAGCTTGGTTAGAGTACGGGTTGATCGGTGCGAAATAGAGGCTTGCGACCGGATGAGCGACGACGTCGATGGTCGGCCATAAGATTGGCTCGGAAACTTGTTTATTGAAGTTCTCTAGCATCGAGACCGCGATGCCCACAGCCATCTTCGCTTCGTCAACGATCACAGCAGCGGGGATAGAGTCGGTCTTTTGCGAGTGCTTCTCCGTGAAACTCACGAGCGACTCGCCGATCTCTGGTGGAATCGGCTTCCGGGCTCCGGCCTCTCGCACCGTGCGAAGAACGCTCTCAAGCGGGACCGCAGGTCCATCTGGCTGCAAGCTCCCGACCCACGCCTGCAACCGTGCAATCTCTGCGTTCCTCGCGACAGTTCCGATGCCTGTGCGCGCGGCGAACGGCGCGAGTGACTGGCGCAACGCTTCGTTCATCGATTGGTCGATTTGTTTCGACGTAGTGCGGATGGCCATTGTCAAGTAATCCGCCACGGTCCCAGCAGTGATCCCGCCCGCCACGGACTCGGCCGCAACGTAGTCACCGTAGCTTAAGGCAGATCGAAGCACGTTAGCGGCCCGCGCTGGATCGCTGCGGTCAATCGCATCGGCCAACTCCACCGCGAACACTGGAGCAAGAGCCGCGACCTCTTCAGTCCGGTTTGGCGCGCCGAGCGCCAGTGGCGGAGGAGGCGGCGTCCCGTCAAACTTCCCGAAAAACCGCAGCGCCTCGACAGCCTTCGCGGTCGCGAGCAGGTATCGCTCTCGGTCGCTTCGGGTGACCCCTGGCTTGAGCGGAGCTTCTGGGATCCCGGCTACCTGGAGCGACTGCAATGCTGCGGCGATAGCGTCTTGCGGGCCAGCCGGCGCAGGGGCGGCCGCGGGCGGGGCGCCCATTGTACGGTCAGTCCGTTGCGCAGTGTCATTGCAGCCAGGGATGGCTGCGACGATGAGCACGAGAGTGGCGAGGCGGAGATTCACGGTCTTCAGAACTTCGACCGTACCCCAGACGCAACCGTTTCGGACTTCGGCGTAAACTCCAGACGTGGCCACGAAACGCACGGACGACCAGGATCTAACTGTGATCAAGGCGGCCGAAGACCATGTCATGCAGGAAGTGCGCCCCCGAGCCAACGCCATCGATCAGAACCTTGACGAGCTGCGAGCTGCCCTCGACGGCCTCGCAGCCAAGGGCTACCTAGGGCTTCGGGTCCCGTCAAACTTCGGTGGCCACGGAGTGCCGGATGTCGGATTCCGGAGGTTTCAGGAGGCCTTAGCGCGATGTTCAGGCGCCCTTGCGTTTCTGCAGACCCAGCATCAAAGCGCCTGCGCATTCGTCGCAACAAGCGCAAACACGGAGGCGCACAAGGCCTTTCTGCCCGGATTCGCATCCGGCAAGATGCGTTGCGGAATCGCCTTCTCCCAGCTTCGGCGTCCGGGCCGTCCGATGATGACTGCGCAACCAACCAAGGGAGGCTATCTGTTTAGTGGAACCGCGCCGTGGATTACCGGGTGGGACATCTTCGATCACTGCGTTTTCGCAGGGACCATTGAGAGTGGCGAATCCGTGTGGGGAGTAGGCGAGCTTCGGGAAAGTCGCTCGCTGCGGCCAAGTCCGGTTATGCGGTTGGCTGCGCTAGAAGTCTGCCAAACCGTCTCCGCTGAACTGATCGACTACTTTGTGCCGAGTGAAGCGATTATTCACACTCGACCTGCTGACTGGATCACCAACAACGATAGCCTCAATCTTGCGCTGCAAAGTCCGTTTGCTCTGGGCTGTGCTGGCGCGGGAATCGACGTTCTCAGAAATGTGTTCGAAAAGAAGCCGTTAGATGATGTTCTGACCACCTCAGCCCTGCTGGATTCAGAACTGGCATCCTGCCGGGAAAACGCCTACGCCGCGATGGATGACAAGGGCAACTTTGAGAAGAGCCTCCAAGCGAGAGCATGGGCGATCGAATTGGCGGGCAGGTGCGCACATGCGGCCGTTGTAGCCTCTTCAGGACGGGGAAACTCCATGGAAAGCGACGCGCAGCGCGTTTATCGTGAGGCGCTGGTCTTCAGCGTCTCCGCCCAGACCCCGGCCATCCTTGGGGCCACGCTACGTCGCTTCACGCGCGAGAAGATTACAGTTGCTCGTAAGTAGGCTTGATGAGCCAAGCCTTTGGAATCGGCTTGAGGCCAGCGACGACCAAGTTAAACTCTGGGCTCTTCATGACCTTGGTCGACACGGTCAACCTGACTTTTCCGTTTGGTGTCTGAATCGTTACGTTTTGGAGGTTTGGGTACTGAATGCGGTTCTTTCGAGGCGCGCGAAACTTCCACTGGCCTGAGTGCCGGTGTCGGATGTGTCGGGCTTTGAGACCCTTCTTGCCGCTAACTTGACAGATTTTTGCCATGGGAATGCCTCTGCGCCGGATGGGACGCTGAGGCGAAAGATACCCCACTCAAGGGGCTCATCGCAAGGCGGTAACATTCGGTAGTGCCTTCCAAGGTCGCATTGTTGGACCCTCACACGATCAACCAGATCGCCGCTGGCGAGGTCGTCGAGCGCCCAGCGAGCGTGGTGAAGGAGCTACTTGAGAACGCCATCGATGCAGGCGCGAGCAGAATCGAGATTTCGGTAAGCGGCGCGGGACGCGACCGAATAAAAGTTTCAGACAACGGCGCTGGCATGTCCCCGGAGGACGTCGAACTGTCGCTCCAGCGACACGCGACCAGCAAGATTCGAGCAGCCGGGGATTTGTTGCGCGTGGTATCACTCGGCTTTCGCGGTGAGGCTATCCCCAGCATCGCAAGCGTCTCAAAAACCACGATCGCGTCAGCGGAGGAAGACGGTGCACGAACGCGCATCGAAGTCGATTACGGCGCGGTTGTCCGGAAAGACACAGTAGCTGGCCCGAAGGGAACCGATGTCACCGTCGAAAATCTCTTCGAAAACACCCCTGCTCGGCTAAAGTTTCTTCGCACGGACACTACCGAGTCGGCCGCCATCGTTGACCTCGTCGGAAAGTACGCGCTGGCGTATCCCCACGTCTCTTTCATTTTGCGTGTGGGCGATAACGTAACGGTTCAAACAACGGGTTCCGGTGACTTGCTGGATGTCTTGCAACACGTCTGGAGCGCCGATCTGGCGCGCGCGCTCGCAGAAGTCGACACAGTCGTTGGCGGGATTCGGGTTCAGGGTTTCGTCAGCCCGCCGCATGTCAACAAGCCCACGAGGTCGCACCAGATTCTTTACGTGAACGGACGGCCCGTTAGGTCGAAGACGCTCTACGCTGCATTGGACGCGGCCTATCGATCGATCACGCCGGAGAGACGCTATCCTGCTGCTGTGCTCTCGATCTCGATCGACCCCGCAGACGTCGACATAAACGTTAGCCCAACAAAATCCGAAGTTAAGTTTCACCGCGAAGGCGCAGTCTTCGATGCAATCAGGCTCGCCATAAAGTCGGGACTGATGGAACATGGGCTCATGCCGGCAGTCGCCGCAACCGTAGCAGGATCGGGCGTCTCAGCAGCAGACGTCCTCGGCCTCGTGTCACTGGGCTCCGTGGCCGCAACTGCGGGCTCTGGCGCGGAGCCTCTCGCACACCTCTTTCGCGAGCCATTTGAGCCATCTGAGAGGGCGCGCTATCCGTTCCTTGACCTGCTCGAGGACTTTCGGGTGTTGGGGCAGGCGATCGATACCTTCATCGTCGCATCCACACGCAGGGGCATAGCAATCATCGACCAGCATGTAGCGCACGAGCGCGTGCTCTACGAATACCTATGTGGCCTCAAGTCGGGGACGCCCATCGAGGAGCAGCCGCTTCTGACGCCGACTACTATCGAGTTGGATCGCAGCCTCGCGATGCAGTTTGCCGACCATCTTGACGACCTCGCTGCGATTGGCTTTCGTGTTGAGCCCTTTGGAGGAAACGACTTCCTCGTCCGTTCGATTCCTGGCGCATTGTCGAGCAAGGACTTCATGAGGGTTCTTCGAGACATTGCCGAGGAACTTGCATCATCCGGTGGGAGGCTTCGACCGAGTGACGCCCGAGAGAAGATATGGATCACAAGTGCATGCCGCATGGCCGTGAAAGCGGGCGACCCGCTGAGTCTCGCAGAAATGGAGAAGCTAGTTGCAGACCTTGCTGAGACCGAGAACCCTTACCTCTGCCCGCACGGTCGCCCAATAACAATCACCCTCGGATTCGATGAGCTGATGCGCAGGTTCAAGCGGACGTGAGGATCCTGGGTATTGACCCGGGCTTTGGAAGACTCGGATACGGTGTTATTGATAAAGTCGGGATGGAGCCTCAGGTTGTCGCCTATGGCGTGATCTCGACGAAACCCTCGGCCAGCATGCCCGAGCGGCTTGGCCAAATCTACCTCGAGGTAGGCGAAATCATCGAAAAGCACGCGCCGGACTGCGTTGCCAGCGAGAGGCAGATCTTCTCCGCCAACAAAACCACGGCTCTCGATGTCGCGAAATCGCTTGGCGTGGTGATGCTCCTGACAGCGCATCGCGACCTCCAGTGGTCGGATTACACGCCCGCAGAGGTCAAGATGGCTGTGACCGGAAACGGATCAGCAGACAAGAGTCAGGTGGAGTTCATGGTGGGTCGGCTGCTCAATCTCGAGGGCGTAAAGCTGGTCGACGATGCCGCAGACGCGCTCGCGATCGCGCTGTGCCATGAGCAGCACGAAAGGATTCGCTCCAAAGGATAGCGCGGGGTATTCTTCCGTGCGGCCAGGAGAGCCGATTTCACCAAATGTTGGATTCATGGATGAGCACCGATCGAGTCGCCGTTTTAGGCGCAGGCACGATGGGTAGCGGCATTGCAGCCCATTTAGCAAACCTCGGTTTCGATGTGCTCCTTTTTGATCTCACGAAGGAGTCGGTCCATGCCGCATTCGATCGCGCCCAGTCTTCAAAACCGCCCCCTTTTTACGATCACAATGCGGTGACGCGAGTTACGCTTTGCTCGATCGAGGAGGATCTTCACAGGATTGAAGAAGTCAATTGGGTGTGCGAGGCAATCGTCGAAAAAATGGATTTGAAGCGAGATCTCTACGCTCGTATCGAGCCCCATCTGAGATCCGATGCGATGATATCAACCAACACAAGCGGTTTGGAGATTAAGCTACTTGCCGAAGGGATGAGCGAGTCGTTTCGCAAACGCTTTATCGGCACTCACTTTTTCAATCCACCTCGATACCTGAAGCTGATTGAGCTGATCCCGACCGCAGACACAGATAGATCGACCGTCGACGCGTACACGCTTTTTCTCGAAGATCGAGTTGGCAGGCGCGTCGTCGTTGCAAAAGATACGCCAGGGTTCATTGCAAACCGCTACGGCATGTGGTGCCTTTTTCAAGCGATTCACACCTGCGAAAAACTTCGCTTCTCTGTGGAAGCAGTCGATGCCATGACCGGCCCTTTCCTTGGTCGACCTAAAACTGCAACGTTCCGTCTGGCAGACCTGATTGGCCTCGACATCATGGAGGACATTGCGCAAAACATCCAAGCACGTTGTCATTCAGACGCGGCGACGAACGTACTCGATCTGCCCCAGTCTGTTGCATCGCTCATTGAGGCGGGTCGAATTGGGTCAAAGTCTGGACGAGGGTTTTATGAGCGAGCAGGCAAAGAGTTCCTTGTCTACGACTTTGCCGATGGTGGATACCGCCAGCCTGAGGTTGCCTCATTTCCCACGATTGAAGAGCTTGCCCGAAAGCCGATCGGCGAAAGACTCAGAATTGCACTGACTCGAAGGGACGAGGTAGGTGAGTTTATGAGGGCGCATCTGTCGCCGATTTTGGAGTACGCAGCCACGATTGGATCGGAAGTTTCGTTCAACGTATCCGACTTTGACAGAGTGATGAAATGGGGATTCGGTTGGGAAGCCGGACCATTCGAACTTATCGATAGAATCGGCTACGAGGTGTTGGAAGGATTCTGGTCCGCATCGCCTCTCAAGAAAAAGTCTCCCTTTTATCTGGATGGCGCACCTCTGTCCTTCCCGGATCAGCGCCACTTGCCGATCAAAGAGAATCCTGCGTTCGCAAGTGTTGCTGCGTTTCCAGCTGTCGATACTCACGACGAATGGATCGTCCGCGAAGACGGAGAAGGCGGTTTCATTTTCGAGTTTCGTACGAAGCTAAACGCTCTCAATTCTAAACTCATTTCAGCACTGACTGGGCTGTTGCGCCAGAACTCTGGAGTGCGAATCACACTTACAAATGAGGGACGCGCGTTTTCTGCGGGTTTTGACTTGACGACATTGTTGCGAGCAACAGAAGAGGGGCGTCTTTCTGAAGTTGAATCTTGGCTGCGCGATCTTCAGGAGTGCTGCCTTCTGCTTCGCGAACATAGCACCGTTGCCGGTGTGCATGGTTTCACTCTTGGCGGCGGGATGGAGATCGCGATGCACTGCCAAAAAATTGTCGCAGACCCTGAAGCGATTCTCGGGTTGCCTGAGTCGTTGGTCGGCCTTGTGCCAGCCGGCGGAGGCACTGCTCTAATGCGACACCGATCCCAAGGTGACGCAAAGCTAATGGCTCAAGCCTTCACTCTTCTTGCCACCGCAACGAAGGTGCCCGCCAGCGCAGCAAAGAAGTCCCTGCTCTTGCGCGAGAATGATGAATTGATCGTTAATCCAGACCAATTGGTGTATAAGGCTGTTCACGCCAGCCCAGAGCCGCTGCCCAAGCCTGTTTGGCTGCCAGCTCCGCCGCAGGCGAAAGGCATGATCGACCAGGAGATCGAGAAGCTTCGCAGCAATTGGACGATTGGAGAATACGGGCTCACTATCGCAGAGGAACTGAAGCGTATCTTCACCCAACCAGACTCCTACGAGGCTGCGCTCGAGATGGAGCGAGAGGCGTTTCTACGACTCCTCACAAGGCCGCTGACAATAAACAGAATCAAGCACCTTCTCGAAACTGGGAAACCACTAAACAATTAGTCTATGAAGATCCTTGTTCCTACAAAGCGAGTACCAGACCCGTACGCGAAGATTCGACTGACATCCGACGGATCCTCGATCGAAACGTCAGCAATCAAGTTTGAGATAAATCCATTCGATGAGATTGCGGTCGAAGAAGCAGTCAGACAAAAAGAAGCTTTGGGCTGCGAGATCGTGGTTGTGAGCATAGGACCGCCAGAATGCGAAGAGCAACTTCGAAAGTCACTCGCGATCGGGGCCGACAGAGCGATTCACATCGAGACAGCGGAGCTGTTTGATTCACTTGGTATCGCCAAAGTTCTTAAGTCAATCGTCGACCGAGAGCAACCCGATGTAGTCTTGATGGGAAAGCAAGCGATCGACGATGACGCGAATCAAGCTGGGCAGATGCTCGCCGCACTCCTCGAATGGCCCCAAGCAACTTTTGCTAGCAAAGTCGAAATAGCGAATTCTAAGGCGACGGTGACGCGCGAAACCGACTTCGGGCAAGAAACGCTGCGAATGTCGCTCCCATGTTTAATCACCACAGACTTGCGATTGAACGAACCCAGATACGTCGCGCTGCCTGGGATCATCAAGGCACGCACCAAGCCGCTTGAAAAGCTCACCATGGCTGACATAGGGGTGAGCGCAGAGTGTAGCATCGAGATTGTTGGCATGGAGCAGCCGCCATCACGAACCGCAGGCAGAAGAGTCGCCAGTGTGGATGAATTGCTTGAAGCGCTAAGAAACGAAAAAGGGGTTGCGATCTGATGGGAAAGACGCTTCTCATATCGCTCGATGCCAACGATGTCGAACCGCTGGCAGCGTTTGCGCAACGGCATGGGACTGCGTTCGACCTCTTGTCCCTCGCGTCACGTGCGCCGATAGACGTGGGCGCGGACACAGCGTATTCCGCAAACCTTAAAGAGGTTCCGCCTGCTGATTCGCTCGTGGCATCGTTACGCTCCTTTGCGGCCGACTACGATCTAATCGCTGTGTCCGCAAGTATGTTTGGAAAAGACTTTGCTCCAAGACTTGCTGGCGCGCTTAACCGGCCAATGGTCGGAGATATACTCGAGATCAAGAGCGCTGACACGTTTGTTCGGCCGATGTACGCTGGAAATGTGCTGGCAACGGTTCGGGTCACGCAACCCAAGTTCGTAGCTTCAGTTCGTGCCACCGCGTTCGGAAGTCCATCTCGCGCCGGTGCGTCCGCAGAACAGTCAATATCGATTGCTGGCGAGGGAAAAGCAGAAAGAACCAGCGTGAGTGAAAAGGAAGCTGCACGGCCTGATCTGACGATGGCAAACACCGTCGTTTCTGGCGGCAGGCCTCTCAAGGATGCAGAAACGTTTGAGAAACTGATCGGTGGATTGGCTGATGCGTTGGGCGGCGCGGCGGGTGCCACTCGGGCCGCCGTCGACAGCAACATCGCACCAAACGAATTGCAGGTCGGCCAAACCGGAAAGATTGTTGCGCCTGATCTCTACATAGCCGCAGGGATCAGCGGAAGCACCCAGCACATGGCAGGAATGAAGGATAGCAAGGTAATCGTTGCCATCAATACTGATGGTGATGCGCCCATCTTCGAGATCGCGGACTACGGACTTGTCATGGACCTTTACGAAGCAATTCCGGAACTGCTCAGCAAAGTCAAGCGAGCTTAGTTCTCAACTGGTAACGGTTGTTCTCCGGGACGCTTGTAGCCTTGTTCTCGGGCAAGCGCCTCGCGACCTCGTGGCTTCTCGAGCTCCGACTTTTCCTCCAGCATTCTAGCTCGCTCTTCCTCTGCCATACGCATCCGAGCGTCGCTTGCAGATTTCTTCGCCTTCTGATCTTGATACAACTCCCAAGTCCCCACATTGAAAAACATTGCCGCTAAGACCGCAATAGCCACAGCCAGCAAGACAACTCCAAATCGCTTCATATCTTTGTCCTCGGGTCATGGACCTGCATGAGGGTGACCATGTTCGTCGTCCCAGGACGACCAACTGGGATGCCCGCTGTGATAACGACTAAGTCACCCTGCTTTAAGACGCCGCCATCGATACCTGCAATAAATCCCTTCGAAATCATCTCCTCAGTATCGTGAAACTCGTCGGTCAAAAGCGGTTGGACACCCCATAAGAGTGCCACTTGCCTCGCGGTTCTCTCACGATAGGTAGCACAAAGCACCGGTACCCGGGGGCGAAACTTGGCAACCATTCTCGCAGTAAAGCCGCTCGTCGAAAACGATAAAATCGCACGCGCATGGAGGTCGCCGGCAATTCGACAAGCAGCGCGCGCGACCGCCTCAGTAGCGTCACCAGCCTTGCGCCATTCCTGCGCCTCTACCAAACGAGCAAACTCGGGACTCTTTTCGGTTTTCTCAGCGAGTCTACTCATCGCGTTCACAGCCTCCACCGGATACATCCCGCTTGCGGTCTCGCCGCTCAACATGATTGCATCGGTGCCGTCAAGAATCGCGTTTGCGACATCGCTTGCTTCTGCGCGTGTCGGTCGAGAATTCTCCATCATGCTTTCCATCATTTGGGTCGCCGTGATCACCGGCCTTCCAGCTTCTCGACACATGCCAATGATCCGCTTTTGCACAAGTGGAACGTCCTCAATTGGAAGTTGAAGCCCCAAATCGCCGCGCGCGACCATGATCGCATCGCTGTGGCGGATGATGTTTGCGATATCTTGAACTGCACTCTTCGTTTCAATTTTCGCAACGATCTGAATCGACTTATCCAATTCATCGATGATCGCCCCGAGGCTAAGCACATCTTCCGCGGACCTCACATAGCTCATCGCAACATATTCCGCAGATAGCTCGGCGGCGACTTTTACGTCCTCGATGTCCTTTTGCGTAACGACGGGAACGTCGAAGCTTGCGCCGACGACAGTAACTCCGCGCCTCGAGTGGACCCTTCCACCGGCGACGGTCGTCAAGATTGCTCCCTCTTCGCTCGTGGACTTGACCGAGAAAGCGACCTCACCGTCTCCGACAAGCACCTTGGCACCAGGAACGAGCTTAGCGAGAACCTCCGGAGCGAGAATGGGCAGTTCGCCCTCGCCAACCCCAACCCGAACTGTGCTGCCCTTGTCAACCTCGAGGGATCCGACGACATCGCCAATCCTGAACTTTGGGCCGCTAAGGTCAACGAGGATAGAGACCGATGTCTTCAGTTCTTTCGAGATAGATCGAACCCAGTCAATCCATCGGCGACGAATAGCCCATTCGCCGTGGCTGCAGTTTATGCGAGCCACGTTCATCCCGGCCTCGATCAGTTGTCTGATACGCTCCTGCGAGTCAACTGCCGGGCCAATGGTGCAAACGATCTTTGTCTTTCGGGGCATACCTTCCCTGGCTGCTCCTGCCTAATTGTAGACTGTTCTTAGGATGCAGTTCGATGCGCCCATCGAGAAAAGGCTCCCATTCCAGCGTAAGTCGCGTTCTCGCCGAGCATCTCTTCGACCCGCAGAAGCTGATTGTACTTCGCCACCCGCTCACTTCGGCAAACAGCTCCAGTTTTTATCTGCCCGGCCCGAGTTGCCACAGCCAGATCGGCGATTGTAGCGTCTTCAGTTTCCCCGCTGCGGTGGCTGATCACGCTGGTGAACCCCGCGCTGCGTGCCATCTCGATGGCTTCAATTGTCTCAGTTAGCGTTCCAATCTGGTTGGCCTTTATCAGGATGCTATTCGCGCAACCCGACTCAATGCCACGAGCGAGGCGGGTCGTGGTCGTCACAAACAAGTCGTCGCCTACGAGTTGACACTTATCACCAATCGCCTCCGTAAGCGCCCGCCATCCATCCCAGTCGTCTTCGGCAAGCCCGTCCTCAACGGTGATGATCGGATACTTTTCGACGAGCGCAGCAAGATAGTCAACCATCTGAGCCGATGTGCGCTCTTTGACCTCACCTGACTTGAACACGTACTTTCCACCCTTGAAGAACTCTGTGCTTGCGGCATCAATGCCCATCATGATCTGCGTGCCTGGAGAATAGCCCGCTCGTTGAATCGCATCGATGAGCAGATCAAACGCGATCTCTTGACTCTCCAGGCTCGGGGCGAAGCCACCCTCGTCGCCGACGCCGGTCGCTAGTCCCCTCTCAATCAGCACCGCCTTCAGCTGATGCTGGATCTCGGCTCCCATCCGCAGGGCATCTTTGAAGTGCTCCGCGCCGACTGGCAAGATCATGAACTCCTGAAAGTCGACGTTGCTATCAGCATGTTTCCCGCCGTTTAAAACGTTTAGCATCGGCACTGGTAGCAAAGTCGCACCGACACCTCCGATGTACCTGAAGAGCGGAAGCGCAGCGCTGTCCGCCGCAGCTTTGCAAACTGCCAGCGAAACTCCAAGGATTGCATTCGCTCCCAGATTTGACTTGTTGGGAGTCCCGTCCAGCTCGATCAGCGTTCGATCGACGTGTGCCTGGTCGGCAGCCTCCGCTTCAATAAGCGCAAGAGCAATCTTCTCGTTTACATTCGTGACAGCCTGCTGCACACCCCGCCCAAAGTAGCGAGACATATCGCCATCACGCAACTCGACTGCTTCATGCGTGCCGGTACTCGCCCCGCTGGGAACGGCCGCTCGACCAAAACTGCCATCATCAAGCGCGACATCTACTTCAAGTGTCGGAGTGCCGCGGCTATCGAGAATTTCTCTTGCCTTAAGATCGACTATAAGAGCCAAATCACACCTCTCCTGCGAGTTTACCCACGGGTCGGCTACAATCCACGCTAATGTCGCGCCGGAAACTCATTGCAGGAAACTGGAAGATGTATGGGGATTCGCAGTCGGCAAAATCGCTTGCTGAGAGTATCACGACTTTTGCAGCGAGTCGGCCG
Source organism: Fimbriimonadales bacterium (assembly GCA_041744215.1). GTDB lineage: Bacteria > Armatimonadota > Fimbriimonadia > Fimbriimonadales > ATM1 > JAHCHL01. Next base: position 101,230 of record JBGTLG010000041.1, read on the forward strand.
GCAGTTGATGTAATCATTGCGCCCTCGTATACTCTATTGAGTGTTGTGCGCGAGTTCGTGACACGGCCTAACACGTATCTGGGCGCGCAGGATGTGTGCTGGATTGAAGAAGGTGCATTCACCGGCCAGATCTCGGCATTGATGCTCGTAGACGCTGGCTGTCAATACTGCATAGTCGGGCACAGTGAGAAGCGCGGCCGCCTTGGCTCTACACAATTAGATAGAGAGCTGATAGACTACTTTTCGGACACTGATGAGACTGTCAAACTGAAGGTGGCGGCGCTCATCAGCAAAAATGTCCGCCCGATTCTGTGCGTCGGTGAAACAGAATACGAGCGAAGCGCCGGAGAAACGTCGAGTGTTATCCTGCATCAAGTCTCTGCGGCCTTCGATGGACTATCTGAGGAGGCTGCACGCACAGTCGAAATCGCGTATGAGCCTGTTTGGGCGATAGGAACCGGAAACGTCTGTGATCCAATCGAGGCAAACAACGTTTGCGGAAACATCCGTGAAATGCTCGCCGAATTGGTATCGCAGTCGTGCGCAGATTCAGTACGCCTACTCTATGGCGGCAGCGTGAAAGCTAACAACGCCGGTGAACTATTGTCGCAACCAGAAATCGACGGCGCTTTAGTTGGCGGCGCGAGCCTAGATGCAGCAGAGTTTCAATCGATCATAGGGAGTGTGACAAGTGAGTAACTCAGAAAGGTCAACTGAAGTTCGAATGTCCGAACTGATGACACCCGAGTCCGCTAACTTTTTAGGAAACGTTTTTGGCGGAATCATTCTCGCAATGCTCGACAAGGTCGCCTATGTGACCGCGAGTCGGTTTGCCGGGAGAACTTGCGTGACTGCGAGTTTTGACCGAGTGGACTTTCATAGCCCAATCTATGTTGGCGAGCTTGTACACATGATCGGGCAAGTCGTATACGTAGGACGCACAAGCGTCCAAGTCGAAGTCCAAGTCCACGCAGAAAACATAAAGGAAGGGACCTATCGACATACCAACACATGCACGGCAACGCTAGTTTCGATCGACGAGAATCACAAACCGACTGCCGTGCCACGTTTACAGTGTGAAACGCGAGAACAGATGATAAGTTTTCTTAAAGGCAAAGCGCGAAGAGAACTCTCACAAAAGCACCAAGCTGAGTTACAAAAGATCGCAGGAGACATCGAGTCGTTGACGGACGAAGCGATGCGTTCTGCAATCGAAGGCACCTAACGCTCAATCTTCTCGACACCCATAAACGGGCGGAGCGCCTCGGGAACTTCTACGCTGCCGTCCTCTTGTTGATAGCTTTCCAACAACGCCGCGGTCAACCGCGGCAGCGCCACTCCACTCGCATTGAGCGTGTGCAAGAAACGTGGTTTGGCGCCAGCTTCCGGTCGATACCGGATGTTTGCACGCCGCGCCTGAAAGTCTTCAAAATTACTTGCGCTGCTAACTTCTAAGTACTGCCCGACGCCTGGGGCCCATATCTCGAGGTCGTAGCATTTCGCGTTCGCAAAGCTCATTTCGGGCGCGCAGAGCAGCGAAGTTCGGTAAGCCAGGCGCAAGGATTGGAGTACTGCTTCGGCATCCAATCTAAGAGTCTCCAACTCATCATAACTTGACTCAGGCGTGCAGAATTTAACGAGTTCCACTTTGTCAAACTCGTGAACCCGAAGCAGCCCTCGCGTATCCTTGCCAGCTGCCCCCGCCTCTCTCCGGAAGCAGGCGGAAAACGCCGCGTAGTGAATTGGAAGCTGACTCGCTTCGAGTATCTCGTCGCGAAGCAGGTTTGTAACGGGCACCTCAGCGGTTGGAACTAAGAACAGATCGTCTCGATCGGTTCGATACAGATCATCCTCAAACTTTGGCAACTGGCCAGTGCCTAACAGCGAGTCTCGATTCACGAGAAGCGGTGGATAGATTTCGGTGTAGCCACGCTGATCGCAATGAAACTGGACCATATAGTTGAACAGCGACCGTTGCAATCTTGCTCCCAACCCACGATAAACGATGAACCCGCTGCCTGCTATCTTTGCGCCGGCTGCGAAGTCGATGATCCCTAATGCTTCCGCGATTTCCCAGTGAGGTTTCGGCTCAAAGTGGAAGCTTGGCTTCTCGCCCCACTCGTCAACGATTAGGTTGTCCGATTCACCCTCGCCGTCAGGCACGCTGGGATGCGGAATATTGGGGATTTGCAACTCGATTTCACGGAGTCCACCCTCCAGTTCACGCTCTCGCTCTTCGGCTGAAGAAATCTCTTCTCGGAGCGCCTTTCCTCGCTGTTGATAAGATTCGGCTTCCTCACGCTTGCCAGCCTTCATTAGCTCGCCGACAGTCTTACCTATAACGTTTGACTCAGCTCGCTTCGCGTCTAGCTCCGTTTTTAGGGAACGTAACTCAGCGTCAACTTTCAGGAACTCTTCGATAGGCGCTTCGATACGTTTGCGGGCTGCGCCCAGCATGACGCGTTCTGTTTCTGTCCTGATGACGTTCCTATCCAACACGGGAGAAATACCGCCTTGCGTAATAGCCTATTTGTTCAAGTCTTCGGCGCGCTGAACGTCAAGCTTCATTGGAATCTTGACAGAGAACGTGGAGCCTTCGCCGATCTCCGATTCGGCCCACACCTCTCCCAAATGAATCTGTTCAACCAGGTGCTTGACCAGGAAGAGCCCGAGCCCGGTTCCGTAGATCTTCCGATTGTCTTCCGTATGGACGCGGTGGAATCGGTCAAAAACCTTCGGCAGGTGCTCTTTGGGGATTCCAATTCCCTGATCGGAGATCGAGACAACTATATCGGATGGCTGCACTTCGATCTTGACCGTTATCTTTCCTCCGCCTGGAGAATACTTGACCGCGTTGCCGACGAGATTCGTGAGGATCTGATCGAGTTTGTCACTGTCAGCGATGATTTCGGGCACCGAAGGAGGTGCGTCGAGAACGATCTCATGCTTCGCCGTACCCTGTCGCTGGATCAACACGACCTTCTTCGCGAGTTGGAGAACGTCTACATTCTCATAGGTCGGCTTAAGGCTCTCACCAGCTTCTATCCGGGCGATGTTCAATAGGTCATTGATGAGGCGGGTCAATCGGTCGCACTCGTGGTCGATAATCGTGTAGAACTCGCGCCGATCCTCCTCAGGAAACGTATCATCCATCAATAGAGTGCTGATGAAACCCTTGATCGCCGTGAGGGGCGTGCGCAACTCGTGAGAGACGGTCGCGACGAACGCACTCTTCATGCGCTCGATGTTCTTGAGCTCGGTGACATCATTGAAAATGCCAACGGCGCCTATCAACCGCCCTTCTTCGCTCTTGACTTGCGCCGTCTGCACCTGGAAGATCCGCTCAGGCCGTCCCTCCGACTGGATCGACATCTCGAGTGATTCAGAGTCCTTCCCCTCGACGCCGTTCCTTATCACCTGGGCAACCCTTGCATCGCGAACGACCGAGCTTAGATCGGATCCGATCACATCGGTGCCTACAGAAAAAATCGCCCTCGCGCTCCCGTTCATTTGCATGACGCGTCCATCAGCGCTAACAAGCACAATTCCTGCCGCAAGCGACTCCAGCGTGTGAAGAAGCTCTTCTTTTTCTTCGACGATCTCCTGATAGAGACGGAGGTTTGAGATGATGGACGCCGCGCTCTTCGCCATCCGTTCCAAAAGCCGAACGTCCTCGTCGTTGAAGTCTTCGCCATGGCGCTTGTTGAACGCGTGCAGCACGCCGATCGTCGTTCGATCAACAACACGGTTCTCTTCGTCCCGCTTTTCGATTACGAGCGGTACGGTGACGCCATTCTGGACATGGAGGATGCCGAAGGGATCTCCAGCGGTGCGAACATCGCCGAGCGCATCATGAAAAATAGTCGGCCGCCCCTCGCGAAAGACCTCACCGGAAACACCTTGAGTCGCCCGAAGCCGCACCATGCCAAGCAAATCTTCATCAATACCGAAAGCTGGCGGGATGCCCATGAGCTCGCCGGTCTCACGATCATAAAACATCATCAAGACCTTTTCGGCCTGAAGAATCATGGCGATCCGCTGCACCAATCGACGCAGCGTACTGTCGAGTTCGCTGATTGGAGCGATGTCCTCAACTTCGCTCGCCGCACGTGCTGCCCCCTGGGATCTTTGCCGGAGACTTGCGATCGTCGCTTCGGCGTCTTGGAGCTTCTTACCGAGTTCCTCAATTTGTCGCCGAAGCGCAGCGTCTTCTGAGGGGGTGCCCCTTTCTTCCATGTGGGTATCCATACTCCAAATCATTGACGGCGGTACGCCAAGGTGAACTGCGATTATACCGACCGCCCCCAGCCAATGCCCAAAAATCGACCTCCGGATGACGATTTCACGGACCCCAACCCGGTTCTGATATACTCACCTTCAGTTCAGTTTATGGGCCGAGACCTCGAAGAAATGCCGCTTTTTCCGCTCAATGCGGTGCTCTTGCCGTACCAGGCCATCCCCCTCCACGTTTTCGAGGACCGGTACCGAAGGATGATCCGGCGGTGCATCGCAGAGGATCGCTCCTTTGGGGTTGTGCTCATCCGACAGGGGGATGAGACAGGTGACCCGGATGTAACCCCATACATGGTCGGTACCAGCGCCCGAATCCTCGAGCACTCGACCCTCCCCGATGGCAAGCTGCACCTGACCGCCGTGGGCGAGCGCCGCTTTCGGATCCGCCGCATCGAACGGGACGACGGTCACCTCGTTGGGCTTGTCGAGCCGATAATCGAGTTGGAATGGACCGACACTCCGGAGCACGACACGCTGATTTCCCGGGCGAAGGACGCATTCCGCCTGCACATCAGCGCACTCTTTGGAGGGAAAGATGTCAACCTCAAAATTAGTTACACAGACGACCCTGTCGCGCTGTCATTCGCCATTGCGGGGTGCATCCACCTCTCCACACTCGAAAAACAGCGAATACTCGAGATTACGGACACGGCCGAGCGCATGAGAGAGATTGTCCCCCTGCTTGAGGCACAGGCCGTCGAGACGATGACCACCGCCCAGCGAACTGTCGAGGATGACTTCGAAGACTTCCTGTTCCCCAACTAGGATCCTTGCCCAAGACGTCCAATAGCTATGATCCTCGCACTGGCAGCTATCTTCGCCCTGCAAACGACGCCACTTCAGTCGTTCATTGATAAAGTCGACGGACGCTACGGAGTGTCGGCGGGCCGACCGGAAACTGACGAAAGGGGCACTCTCCACTCGATACGGCTCGTCTCACAGGCGTGGCAGGGCACGACCTGGGCGCACGACATCGAGTTGATCGTTCCAAAGACCGACGACTTCCCAGACAAGACTCTGCTCTTCATCACCGGAGATCGTGGGTCAAGCGACCAGGATCGGACAGAAGCATGGAAAATCGCCGAGCTCGGCAGGTTCTCAGTCGCGATTCTGTACGAGGCCCCAAATCAGCCGATTTTCGATCTAAGAGAAGACGATCTGATCGCATACACATTTGGGCAGTATCTTCGCACGGAAGACGACAGCTGGCCCCTCCTGTTTCCAATGGTGAAGTCGGCTGTAAAGGCGATGGACGCGATCGAGACGTACTCGGAAAGCAAACTGAGCAAAAAGATCGAGCGATTTGTCGTTACCGGAGCCAGCAAGAGGGCCTGGACGAGCTACCTCGTCGCAGCCTCGGACAAGCGCGTCATCGGACTTGCGCCGATGGTTTTCGACTTCCTTGACTTCCCTCTGCAGCTGGAGCACCAGCGCAAGCTCTGGGGTGGATATAGCCCGATGATCGGCTCCTACACAGAACGAGGGCTTCACGAGGTAGTTGAGTCGCCTCAAGGCCAGCGCCTGCTGGACAGAGTCGATCCAATACGGTACCGGGACAGGCTTACCATGCCGAAGCTAATCATCTTGGGTGCCAACGACCCGTATTGGGCGATCAACGCGATCACCGTCTATTGGGATCGGCTGATGGGCGCTAAGGCGGTCATGTACGCCCCTAATGCTGGGCACAGTCTCAACGGAAACACCCGAGTTCACGGCAGTCTCGCGGTGTTTACCCGACTGGCAATGGCCGGCCGGCCATTGCCAAGCCTCACCTGGAACTGGATGACAGCGATAGGGAGCGACACGACGACCCCTTCTCACGGCATCCTCACCCTTCGCGCTCCTGGCGCCGTCAAAACGAGGCTCTGGTCGGCAGACTCTGCGAGCCGAAACTTCACCGAGTCGACGTGGAACATGACTGCCGAAGGCGGAACGGAATTCACGCCGAAACCGGCGTCCGGTCGATCCGGCTACCGCGCTGCGTTCGGGGAGGCCGAGTTTGAAATCGATGGGATTCGATGTTGGGTCTCCACTGTACCGATCATCCTCGCCGGCAGATAGATCAAAATACGACCGTTCACTCATGCATGCGCCATTGATCCGCCGTGCCGTCGTGCTCCTCAGCGGCGGGCTTGACTCGGCCACCACGCTCGCAATAGCGAAGTCGCAAAATCGTGATTGCTATGCACTTTCGTTCAACTATGGGCAGCGTCACAGATTCGAACTCGATTGCGCAAAACACCTGGCAGAAGCGTTCAACGTGCGCGATCACGTGATCGTTGACGTGGATCTTCGCAAGTTCGGCGGATCAGCGCTAACGTCCGACACTCCTGTTCCGAGGAGCAATGCACGTAAGGGAGCACGCGAGATTCCGAAAACGTACGTCCCTGCACGCAACACCATTTTTCTTTCGTTATCGCTTGCCTATGCCGAAGTAGCTGAAGCGCGGGACATCTTCATCGGTGTCAACGCACTCGACTACAGCGGATACCCCGATTGTCGCCCTGAGTATCTGGACGCATTCCAGAAGATGGCTGCACTTGCGACAAAGTCTGGCGTCGAAGGAAATCCAGTAACAGTTTGCGCTCCGTTGGTGCGTATGTCTAAAGCTGAGATCATTCGGAGAGGAATGGAACTTGGTGTCAATTTCGCGATGACTTCCAGTTGCTACCTTGCTGATGGTGAAGGACGCGCATGTGGAGAGTGCGACGCGTGCGCGATTCGCAAGCAAGGATTTGCGGATGCGGGTCTCGAGGATCCGATTCTATACGTAGGTGCAAAATGAGTAAAACCTACTCGGTCAAGGAGATCTTTTACACTCTCCAGGGAGAAGGAGGTCAGTCGGGACGGGCAGCGGTTTTCTGCCGATTTTCGGGTTGTAACTTATGGTCAGGTCGTGAGGAAGATCGCGAAGTTGCCATATGTGATTTCTGTGATACTGACTTTGTCGGGATCGACGGAGATGGCGGCGGCAGATTTGCGAATGCAATGGATTTGACCGAGGCGATCCGAATCAAATGGCCGAGTGGTGGGAGCCCGCTGGTTGTCTTCACCGGTGGCGAACCCCTGCTTCAGCTCGATTCCGCCCTAATCGATATGTGCCACGAGCAAGGTTTCGAAGTCGCAGTCGAGACAAACGGAACAATCTCTGCGCCAAAAGAGATTGACTGGCTGACGGTTAGCCCTAAAGCCGGGGCAGATTTGGTGCAACGCAGAGGAACCGAGTTGAAGCTGGTCTTCCCTCAAGAAGGCGCACAACCGCATTTGTTCGAAGAACTAGAGTTTGAACACTTCTTCTTACAACCGATGGATGGTCCGAATGTGGACGAAAACACCAGACTTGCAACGCAGTATTGTTTAGCGAACCCACTCTGGAAACTTAGTCTTCAAACTCATAAGCTACTCGGCCTCCGTTAGGCTTCCGTGAGATACTCTCTGATGCTCGTGCTTCTCGCGATTGTTTCACAATCTGCACTGAGCTGCTGGGCGAGATTACCAAGAAGTGTTGCTTCCTTCGGGCCTGCAACAACCTTCTTCTGTGTCTCGGCTGCGAGGACGTTGCAGAACAGCTCGCTTTCGATCGGTCCACCTGAAACGCGAATCTCATCGAATGATTGGCCGACAAGTGCCTCGAGAATCTTTAGCTGCTGGGCATTCGATCGTGCAATGCTGACGACCGCGATTCCGATCCACTCAGCTTCGGAATCGGGCGCCCTGCCAAGAGACTTGCAAACCGCAGCAACCATACTTGGTGGATTGAAAAAGCGCTCGTCGCGCAGGTTCACCGAGTCAACATCCAATCGGGCGGTTCGAATCCAATCTGGAATTGATCCTTGAATGCGCAGCTCATCGTAAAGCCGATTCACGATGTAAAAACCGGCGACGTTTGTCAAGAACCGCACACGTCCATCCACGGCTCGCTCGTTTGAGAACCCCCCAATCTCTGCCTCGCGAGATAGGAGCGGTCGATCCAACAAACAGCCAAGCAGCGACCATGTTCCCAAACTGATAAACGCTTGCTTGCGGCTCAGCTCACCCATCCCATGCACGGCGCAAGCTGTATCGTGCCCAGCTATATGCACAAACTCGAGCGCAGAGTGGGCGATGCTAAATCGTTGGCCCGGAGCACGCGGCGCCTTCTTTGGGACTGGAACTTTCGCAATCTCGAATGCTCGGCCACACCAGTCATGTCCGTCAGCGCTCAACAACTGAGAAGTCGACGCCATCGTCCACTCATTCTCCAACGGGGCACCAATAGTCCGGGCGAGCCAAGAAGGCAAGAACACCCAATCGCGACTGACGTCGTCTCCCCTCTCCCTTCGAGCTGCAAGTTGATAAATGGTATTGAACGGTTGATGTTGTATGCCGGTTTGCTGAAACAGCTCCGATCGATGTTCTTCGAGTTCGGAGAACACTTCAAGGTGCTTAGAATCGCGATAGCTGACAACCGGAGGATCAGGGAGGCCAAACTCGTCAAGGAATCCAAAATCGACACCCCACGTATCGATGCCCAACGTGCACTTAGTAAAAGCGTTTGTTCCGTATTCGACCGCGCTTTCACAAAACTCCGTAAGCGCTGCAATGTCCCAAACCTCTCGGCCGTCTGCCAGGATCGGCCTGTGCTCAATCCGTTTGATTACTTCGAACTGAATCGAGCCGTCTTCTAGCCAACCCGCGGCGAACCGAGCGCTGGTCGCGCCCAGATCGACTGCAATCGCGCCAGTCGCTCTCTTCATTTTCCTTGTGCCATAGCGTCGTGTGCTGCAGTGTCGCCAGCTACATAGCCAGTAGAGAATGCAGCCTGCAGATTGTATCCTCCTACCGGGCCCGCGATATCCAGTGCCTCACCGCAAAGATAGAGCCCGCGCACGATCGTTGATCTCATTGACTTTTGATCAACCTCATCCAAAGCCACCCCACCAGCTACGCACTCGCCCTTCTCCAACGGCACACTTCGTACGTCGCCAAGAGTCCAGCCTTTGATCAACTCCACAATCCTGCTTCGCTCCTTTCGGCTTAGCGAGGCCAAGCTGCGAACCGGGTCGAGGGAGATGCTATCTAGCGCGCTCCGGACCAACGCTTCGGGCATCAACTCAGCAATAAACGTACCAATTGAGCGCCTCGGATGTAGCGTCGAATACTCTACTAGTCGCTCCGTCGTTTGTTCAAAAGATGAGTCGGGCAAGATGTCAACTTCGAGCGATATCGGACCAAGCATCGCTCGCTCCGCCACGTCGCGACTGATCCCCAGAACTGTCGGCCCGGAGACACCGCGGTGCGTAAACAACACGTCGCCGCGCCATCTTGCGATCTCTTTGCCAGTTTGTCGCGCCTTCAATAGACAATCTCTGATAGCGACACCTGCGCGCGCCTCCATGCCGTCAACTCCAAGGTAGATTGGCGCAAGCGCCGCTCGAATTGGCACGATCGAGTGACCAAGACGCTTTACCCAGCCCCACGCATCGCCGGTTGTTCCAGACTTTGGGTACGAACTGCCGCCAGTCGCCACAATCACCCGGTTGCAGTTAAGGACTCCCGTTTCAAGCACAACTCCCGCAACAAACCCATCTGTTGCGCTGATACCACGTACACGAGTGCGCATCTCTACTTTGACTTTCGCTTCATGAAGTAAGTCCGACAGTATACGCATCACGTCCTTCGCCGTACCTCCCGACGGAAAAATGCGATTGTCTGGGCGAGTGTAGACTTTCAGGCCTCGAGAAGTCAGCATGCCGACGATTTCCGCATTTGTAAACCGATAGAACGAGGGACGCAGAAATGCTGCCTCGTTTTTTCGGAACGCTCGCAGCACCTCCTCAATCTCACCGTCGTGAGTGATGTTGCACTTGCCTCCCCCCGATATGAGAATCTTTGTGCCAAGGCGCTCTGTTTTCTCTAACAGGACTGTCTTGGCACCTATGCTCGCCGCACGCCAAGCGGCGATGATTCCGGCAGCCCCGCCGCCGACAACAACTACATCCGGAGCACTCTTCGAGCCTATCTGCAAAGTGGCCTCCGCGGCGACAGTCGTCGGGCCCTTATGTAGACTTACCAGCCGTCCACAGTAAAGTACCGACTAACAAAGTCACTCATGCCAAAGACGAACATGATCAACAAGAAGAACAGTCCAGCTGCGGCCCAAATCTGCGCAAGCCGGGTCGAGTTTTTTAGGTTCATGAAATACAAGATAACCAACCCCGCCTTCGTGCAAGCAATGAATATAGCAAGAAGGATGTTTAGGTCTATGCCCCACAGCTTGAAGTGCCAATTCAGCGCAGAGTAGACCGTAAACGCTGTCAGCCCAAGGAGTAACGCGAAGACTCCTAAGTACGTTTTCACATCAGGCATGTTATGTCCAGACATTGATGAAACCTCTCTACCCTACCAAGTACAACATTGGGAACAGGAAAATCCAAACCAGGTCTACGAAGTGCCAGTAGAGGCCGGCGAGCTCAATCGGAATGTAGTCCGTCACCTGATTGCGCATGCGATACACACGCACCGCAAGCCACGCCATGATCAAGATTCCAATGAGCACGTGTAAGCCGTGCAGCCCGGTCATCACGAAATACAAGCCGAAGAAGATTTGCGCGCCTCCGGCATCGACGCCTTCTACGTTGAACTGGAAGTCTCCGCCAGGCCAAAGATGATGTTCGAACTTCGAGCTGTACTCGACGTACTTCACGGCCATAAACCCAAACGCAAGCACGCAAGTGGCGATCAGCCAACCGATCGTCGCTCGCCACCGATTCATAATCGAGGCGCGCACTCCGAGCGCCATCGTCAATGAGCTTGTGAGCAGGATCGTGGTGTTGAGCGCGCCCAGCGTCCAATCCAACTTGTGGTGGGCCGCCACGAACGCGTCGAGATACATGTGGCGATAGACGATGAACGCAGTAAACAGCCCCCCAAAGAACAGGAGCTCCTGAGCCAAGAACACCCACATGCCGAGGGAGTAGGACTTGAACTGCTGGTCCTCATCCTCAAACTGGTGTGCGACTGGGAGGTGCGTGTCGCTGACGTGAGCGTCAGACATGCTCATACTCCTTTTCCTCTTCGCGCAGCTCTGGCGTGTAGTGATACGCCTCCTCTGTCACAACCGGCTTGGTAGCAAAATTCTCTGTGGGAGGCGGCGATGGCGTCTGCCATTCCAGACCTTTCGCACCCCAGGGGTTGGCGGAAGCCTTGTCGCCGTACCACAGCGACCAAATCAGGTAGCCGATGGTCAAGATAAAGCCCGAAGCAAGGATGGATGCGCCCGCGGAAGACAAGACGTGCAAGACTTGCCACTCTTCCGGATAGCTGTGATATCTGCGCGGCATGCCCATGTATCCAAGAATAAACTGAGGCATAAACGTCAGGTTAAAGCCGATGAAAGTCACGAGCGCGGACAGCTTGCCCATTCCCTCTGGATACATGCGGCCAGTCATTTTCGGCCACCAGAAGTGGATGCCCGCAAGGAATGCGATGATTTGGCCGCCGACCATCACATAGTGGAAGTGGGCCACTACGAAATAGGTGTCGTGGAGGTGAATGTCCATCGCCATCGAGGCCAAGAAGAGTCCAGTGAGTCCTCCTATTGTAAACAGGCCCATGAAAGACAATGCAAACAGCATTGGCGCTGCCAAATGGATGGAGCCCTTGTACAGCGTCGCCGTCCAATTGAAGATCTTGATCGCAGAAGGGATGGCGACGAGGAAGGTAATCACAGAGAACACCATTCCCGCATACATTGACTGACCGCTTACGAACATATGGTGGCCCCAGACGAAGAAGCCAAGGACAGCGATAGCCAAGCTGGAGTACGCAACAAAGTCGTAGCCAAAAATCCGTCGGCGCGCGAAGCAAGCGATCACTTCGCTGATGACTCCCATGCCCGGCAAGATCATGATGTAGACCGCAGGGTGAGAATAGAACCAAAACAGATGTTGGAAGAGCACCGGATCGCCGCCCAAGTTCGGGTCAAAAATCCCGATCTTTGCGACTCGCTCCACTCCGACAAGGAACAGCGTGATAGCGATTACTGGCGTTCCCAAGACCTGAATGAGACTCGTGGCGTAGTGCGCCCAAACGAAGAGAGGTAAACGCGACCACGTTAATCCTGGCGCGCGCATCATGTGAATGGTCACGATAAAGTTCACGCCAGTCATGATCGACGAGAACCCCGCAACAAAAGCTGCGGAAACGGCCAGAACCACAGCGCCATGTGCAAAGGTTGAGCTTAGCGGCGTGTAAAACGTCCAGCCAGTATCGACGCCTCCCGATACCAGCGCAATCGTGCCGAGGACCGCGCCAGCCATGAAGACGTACCAACTGAGCAAGTTAAGCCGAGGGAACGCAACGTCCTTTGCGCCTAACATCAGTGGCAGCAAGAAGTTGCCGAGCACGGCTGGGATCGACGGTATCAAGAAGAAGAAGATCAACGTGACGCCGTGCATCGTAAACGTCTTGTTGTAAGTGTCCGACAACAGGAAGTCGCCTTGGGGCGTCAATAGTTCATAACGAATCAGCAACGCCATCGACCCACCGATGAGGAAGAAGATCAGGATCGCGATGAGATACAACAGCCCAATTCGCTTGTGGTCAAGCGTTATCAACCACGACTTAAGGCTGTAGTCGCAGTTGAGGTAATTCACCGATCCTCGCTGCTCAATTGAAGTAGTTGCGCTCATGGATTATCCTTCAGCCTCATCAGAAAGTGGCGGGGTCGATGCGGTAGGCAATTCTTTCAGAGATCGAATGTAAGCGATCAGCTGAAGAATTTGCTGTTCGTCGATTGTTGGGTAAGGCGGCATTCCGTCTTTGTCCTCCCACCCCGAAAGAATCATCTTTTGCGGCTCACGTATCGAATCGCGGATGTAGCCTTCATCCGCAGTCACGAACCGGCCATCGGATAGGGCTCGCTGCGTGCCAAACATCCCCGCCAGCGGAGGACCACTCGTCGATCCAGGCGAGTGACAGCCACTGCACTCCAGTCTAGTGAACAGCTTTGCGCCCTGCTCAGCGAGTGACTCCGTGCGCTGTGCGGCACGGATCCCCCACTGCGTTTCTTCGAGCCAAGTCTCATAACCTTCTTCTGAAAGAACGGTAACCGTGCCGATCATCTCAGCGTGTTTTGTGCCGCAATACTCGGCGCAGAAGAGATGATAGGTTCCCGTCTTTGTGGCCTCAAACCAGAGCGTTGTGTATCTGCCAGGCAACACATCTTGCTTGACTCTAAACGCGGGCACATAGAAGCTGTGTAGAACATCCTGCGATATCATCGTAAGCTTCACGGGTCGACCCACAGGAATATGCAGGGTGTTGTTCTCACGCTGGCCCGTCGGGTGCTGCAAGTGCCACATCCATTGCTTCCCAATGACGATGATTTCGAGCGCGTCCCGCGAAGGAATCGGCTTTTGCATCTCGATAAACAGCTTTGCTGACCATCCGAAAACTACGAGCGACATCAGAAGAGGAATCACGGACCACGTTAGCTCAAGCGGCATGTTGTGACTCGGCGGGCGACTACGATCTGCCTTTGATCCAGCTCGATACTTGACGATGAAGTACAAGATCGCCGCGAACACGCCAATCGAAAAGAAAACGGTGAGCGCGGTCAGCACGTAGTAAATCAGATCTACTTCAGGTGCGACTTTTGACGCCTGCTCGGGGAAGAAGGGAATGCCTTTCATTGGATCGACACCTTAGTTTTCGCCCTCCGAAAAGTGAATGGGGCGCCGCAGCTTCTCGCGCCGAACCATAAGCGCAATCGTCGTCGCCAATACCAAGAGCGTGAGTATGCCAGCAATCTGAAGGACGCGAAGTATCGCGAAACCATACGTGCCAGTTGAAGGATCGTAGATGAGGCAATAAAGCGTCGCAGCATCAACGAAGGTGCCAATTTTGTTTTCTGATGCCTCAATTAGAGCTAACCTAAGATCCCGTGCCGAGTACTCGATCCCGTAAAAGTACTTCGAGACCTTCCCATGCGGTGTCGACACGATGATGACGGCCGGGTGCGCATACTGATCCGTACTCTCATCGTAAGTGTATGAAAAACCCACGACTTTGGCAAGCTTCTGAATGGCTGCCTCTTCGCCGGTTAGGAAGTGCCATCCGATGGCCGCGCCCTCACGATCGTAGCTCTCGATGTAGGAGCGCTTCTTCTTCGCGGCAACATCCGACGTCTCCCGAGGATCAATTCCCACAAAGACCACGTCGTACTCATCACCCGCATTGAATCGAAGGACTTTCATTGCAGCGAGCAGACCGTTCATCACCTGGTTGCACAGCATCGGGCATTTGTAGTAGACCAACGTGACGACGATCGGTTTTCCGCGATAAAGCTCTCGCAGGGTTACCTCCTTGCCGTCATCGTTTCGAAAAGCGAGGTCAAGTGGGATCTGCGCGTCAAGCTTTTGCGAGATTGCCACTTTCGAGGCAACGGACATCGCGGGGCCAGATATAGGAGGCGATTGTGCAGCCGCGGCACTAAACACCGCTGCGGTCGCCACACAGCACACCAAGAGCCTAAGCCTCACTGTGTTGCCTCCTCATTTTCAGGCTGCGCTTCAGGCGGCGGCTCCTGTGCTGCTTCACCGCGATAGGGGAGCCCTTCCGATAACACAATATCCATCGCGCGATCGACCGGAATGTGGGCCAAGCCCGCACCTTGATCGATCCAGCCGTATTGGTTGACTCGCTTGCCTTCGGCCTCACGCAATTCATCCATATCTCGTTGAGGCTCTGCCTGCAACAGCGGCGAATCAGCCAACTGAGTGCGTTGATCGGCGAACGGTGATGGATCCGGAGTCGGCCCGGCCCCCTTCGCCCAATACGTTTCCAAAATGCGCATTCCGACAATTGACGCGACCGCCATCACAACTAGAAAAGCGACGAATGAAACTACACGGCGAGGCTTAAGAAACTCTTGCGTTTCATAACCCATGCTCGAATCGCCAGGAGGCTCGCCAAGGAAGTCATGCTCCTCGTCGATCATCTCTGGAGAATCCGAACCTATCGTCGGCTTATCATGCTTGGGATCGTCATGCATGGGTGATGGCCTCCGCCGGTTTCGGCAATTCGACGTACTTTGGATAAAGCTTCGTTGTTCTCAATCGCCACATCATTACGGCAAGCCAGAATCCGCCGATTCCGACAATCGCCGCTGCGTCCGTCCAAACAAACGAGAATCCCTCGCGGTGAAGCGACGGAACGACATTCCACGTCACGTCAACCAACCGTATGAGAACGATGAAGAGCGCGACGCCTCCCAGTAGCGCTGGAGTTCGCTTCGTTCTGCTGGATAGCAGCAGGAAGAACGGGAGCATGAAGTGGAGGAAGATCAGCGCACCTCCGACAAACTCCCATCCGCCAACGTTGCGCTTTATGAAGTAGGGAATCTCTTCAGGCAAGTTACCGGAGTAAGTGATGAGATACTGCGAAAACGACATGTATGCCCACAAAACCGTGAGCGTGAACAGCAAGTTGCCCAGATCCTTCCACTGATAGTTGTACAGCTTGCCAACAAAGGATTCGGTCTTCCGAGCCAAAACCAAGAAGAACGTGCCGAGAGCCATCGCGCTAAGCGCGCAGCCTATAACAAAAAGTAGCCCCAGAATGGTCGAGAACCACTCCTTTTCGAGCGACATCACCCAGTCGGTTACTGCAAAGTTCGCGGTGATAACGAACAAGACTGCCCAAGGCGCGGCAAAAGACTGTCGCGCGCCAGCCAAGCGCGGGTCTCCAGTAGCATCCTCCTCGCGCGACCGCTTTGTCAACCAAAACCAGCCGAATATCCAGACAGCAAAGTAGATCGCCGCACGTCCCGCAAAGAAGCCTGGGTTGAGATACGCGGTCTTGCCAGCAACTAATTTGTTCGTCGCCAAAACATCGGGATCAGCCCACGGATAAAGGTGCGGCATTCCGCCAACGATGAGGCCAACGACGAGGACGGCCATCAAGATCAAGTTGGTCGCACCGGCGTCCCAAAACCGAACAAGGGCGGTGCCCCAACTCCCGCGAGTGATATTTTGAAGGATGATCAGCGCCAGGCATCCCAGCGTCAACGACATCCAAACCATGAACCCGAAGAGGTAGGAGCCCCATGCGCCCGCAACGCCAGTGGCGATCGCGAAGATCAGGCCACCCATTCCGAGTGCACCAAGTGCGATGCCTCCTGCTTGGATCTTCTTCAAAGCAGGCATGCTCTGATCGTTAGTGATCACTCGGCGAGCCTCCTGCGCTCGGGTTGTCCATGTTTGCTCTTTCGTTATCAGGAATGTCTGCGGCCGTGGCTGACTGGCTCCGCTGCAGTGCGCGGATGTAGGCGACCGTTGCCCACTTCTCATCCACGGACATAACCTTGCCAAGCGGAGGATGCACTTTGTCTTGCTTGGCGGGATCCGAGATTCCGTTCAACACGTCGAAGCCAAGTGTCAACACTCCAAAGTAGTAGCCGATGGGTCTTGACATGATGGATGGATCAGTGAGCGGCTTAGGCTGTTGGAAGCCTCGCTGAACGATCATGCCCTGCCCGTCGCCCGATTGACCGTGACAAGGAAGGCAAAAGATATCGAATCGCTCTCGTCCACTCTCCAGCATCTCTTTCGTCACGCGGTATGGGAATCGTGTTGCAACCGCGCCGTTCTCTGTGCCTTGGTGCAGTAGCTCATCCTCGTTCAGTTGCCCTCGCGGAACGGTCCCCGACACCGGCATCCTCGCACCTGACCCATCCCTGAAGAACTCCGACTCATCGAATGTCGTGACTTTGGGCTGATCCCACATATCACGGTGACATCCGACGACCAAAAGAGCGACAACCGAAATGAACGCCAGCGAAAAACGGCTCACGCTTCGACCTCCTCGATGGTCTCGGCCCCAATGCTTGCCAAGAACTCCCGCGTTCTCGCGCTGTCAAACTTCGGATCCGTAGACTCAATACACAGAAAGAACCTGTCATCCGTAACTCGGCTAAAGCTCTTTGTGCCAAAGAGCGGATGGTGCGGTCGAGGCAAACCGTTCAGCGCCAACATGCCTACCAACGCTGATAGTGCGGCGGCCAGGATCCCGCATTCGAATGTCACCGGAATAAACGACGGCCAGCTAATGTCGGGCCTACCGCCCACATTCATCGGGTAGTCGTATGCGTGCACGTACACTTGCAGGAGAAATCCGAGTGCGGCGCCAGTCATGCCCGAAATGAACACGATCCACGGAACGCGGTCATCGCGGGTTCCAATCTCATCGGCCAATCCTTCCACAGCAAACGGAGTGAATGCGTCCATCGCAACGTAACCCTCTTCGCGCGCTTTCTTTGTTGCTGCGGCGAGAGCCTCAGGCGATTCGAACGCTGCGAGGAGACCATATGTCGTTGGCTGTAGTGCCGCGGGTGCGTGGCTCATAGTTAGTGATGCCCTCCTGCGCCTGCATGCGCTTCATCGTGCTCGGCATGCAGCTGATGCTTCATCTCCGCAACCGGGATGATCGGAACGAACCGGAAGTAAAGCACCATGCCCGTAATGAACAGGCCAAACGTGCCAACAAACATCGAGATGTCAAAAATGGTTGGGTTGTACATGCCCCAACTCGACGGCATAAAGTCGCGATGGAGGCTTACAGGAACGATCACAAACCGCTCAAGCCACATACCAACTCCCACGATTAATGAGATGACCCAAAGCCAAGCCATGTTGAGGCGGATCTTTCGTGACCACAAGAACTGCGGAACGAGCCCGTTGCAGAAGATCAGACCCCAGTACAGATACATGTACGGACCAAATGCGCGGTTGTACATCATGTACCACTCGTAAATGTTGCCGGAGTACCACGCGTAAAACGCCTCCATAATGTAACCGTAGAACACGATCAAGCCTGTTGTCAGCATGATCTTCGCCATCCAATCGATATGCTTGATCGTAATGAAATCTTCCAAGTTGTACCATTTGCGAATCGGAATCACGAAGTTGAGCACCATCGCGAAGCCAGCGTACACAGCGCCCGCAACGAAGTACGGCGGGAAGATGGTCGCGTGCCAACCAGGAAGAATCGAAACGGCGAAGTCAAGGCTAACGATCGAGTGCACCGAAACGACAAGCGGCGTCGAGAGTCCCGCGAGAAGCAGATAGGCAGACTCGTAACGGTGCCAATGGCCGACCGATCCACGCCAGCCCATAGCGAGCATTCCGGTCGTCATCTGCATGACTCGGCTCCTCACCTTGTCGCGCAATCCTGCGATATCGGGGATCAGCCCCATGTACCAAAACAGCGCGGAAACCGTCAGATAAGTTGAAACGGCGAAGACGTCCCAGACCAGCGGACTGCGAAACTGTGGCCACACTCCGAGCGCATTCGGGTAGGGGAACAACCAATACGCAACCCATGGACGCCCCGTGTGGAACAGGGGGAACAAGCCTGCGCACATAACCGCGAACAGCGTCATTGTCTCAGCAAGGCGGTTAATCGACGTTCGCCATCGCTGACGCATCAGAAGCAAGATCGCCGATATGAGCGTTCCTGCGTGACCGATACCGATCCACCATACGAAGTTGATGATGTCGAAGCCCCAACCGACAGGAACGTTGACGCCCCACAGCCCGATCCCTACAAAGACGAGCAAAACCAGCGTCAACACCATCACGCCCAGCGCGCCTGCACCCAAAGCGAGCGCTAACAGCCACCCTTTGGTGAACTTGTTGTTGAGAATGATCGAATCGATCTTGGTCGTTATCGACCGATTGTCATACTCGCCGTCGATCATCCGCTCCGGGAGCATCACCTCCGGCTCGTGTTGCCCAATCTTCTCGTCTATCGTCTGCATGGGGTGTATGGCAGTGGCGACTTAGTGGTCGGCCTTAGCCTGCCCTCCAAGATCAGGATTGGGATTGCTCACTTTCCCGAGGTAAGTGGTGCGCGGGCGAGTATTGATTTCCTCAAGCAGGCCGTAGTTGTGCGGCTCCGCAGCAAGCGCGGTTACTTCCGCCTGACTATCGTTCAGATTGCCGAAGTAGATGGCCTTTGCCGGACACGCTGCCTGGCACGCAGTCTGCACTTCGCCGTCGCGGATCGGCCTGTTCTCTTTCTTGGCGGTCTTCCTCGCAATATTGATCCGTTGAACGCAGTAAGAACATTTCTCCATGACACCCCGGCTTCTGACTGTGACGTCGGGGTTCATGAGGAGATTATGAATCGGTGTTACGAGCCGCTCCGTGTACTCGAAGTAATTGAATCTGCGCACCTTGTACGGGCAGTTGTTCGAGCAATATCTGGTACCGACGCAACGGTTGTACGTCATCACATTCAAACCCTCATGATCATGCGTCGTAGCGGCCACGGGGCAAACAACCTCGCACGGCGCGAGTTCGCAGTGCTGACACATGACGGGCAGGTGGTACGTTTCAGGATCGTCGAGACTGTTCCCGCCGTAATAGCGGTCGATGCGGAGCCAGTGCATCTCGCGTCCGCGCAACACTTCCTGGCGACCGACCGGTGGGATGTTGTTTTCGTTCTGACAAGCTGTTACGCATGCATTGCAACCGGTGCAAACGCTCGTGTCAACAACCATCCCCCACTTGTTTCCAGGATAGTCGCGGTCAGGATACATCGATATATCCCCTGCGTGGTGCACACCCATATGGTGGACATAATCAGGGTGAGCGATGAAGTCATCGAGCGTCGTCGGCCGCGCGACAGCACGATTCTCCATGCTGTGATGAAACTGAACCGTTGCAATGTTGTACTGGTCGCCCGTGCGAGTAATCGTTGCGTTCGCTCCAAACGAACCCACCGATGACGGCTTGATTGCGAACGCGTTGTACCCAGGCGAGTTCCCCGCATCGAGAACAGTCCCGAGCTTGCGCCCATAACCGTAAGTGACAGTCACGCAATCGTCGGCGTGCCCATGCAATACAATCGCGGGGCCCGCAATACTGTGCCCCTGCACTTCGACGGTCACAACATCAACGACCGCTCCGTTTCCGTTTCTGCCCTCAACCGGAGCCGAAAGCCCAAGCTTCTCCGCAGTCGCAGGACTCATCGCGATCGCATTGTCCCAAGTTGTCTTGTAGAGCGGTTTCGGCAGCTCTTGAAGCCACGCATTGTTCGAAAACCGCCCGTCGTAAACTGTCGGATCGTGCCGGAAGACAACCTCGATGCCGCCGCCGGCAGGCGCCGCCAACTCGCCGAGCGCGGCGATACTTGCAGACACACTCTCCTGTCCCGCGGAGGTGTTCGCAATGACTCCATCGTGAAGCCATTTGCGCCACTGTGAAACGAACGCATCGCCTGAAAGTCCCGTGCTCGATTGCCAATACTCTTGGACACTCGCTTCCGCGGTGCGCGCTTCTCCTCGAATCGCCGAAATCACCTCTAGTGGCGACTTGCCACCCAAAAGCGGCTCGATGAGCGGCTGCATAAGCGAGGCGGTTCCGTCAAAAGCGCGAGCATCTCCCCAGGACTCCAACTCGTGCGCCATCGGAACATGCCAGCGACAGAAGGTCGAAGTCTCATCGACGTACATGCCAGCACGAGCAGAGAACCGCAACCTCTTGATAAGCTCGCCGAAGGGAAGGTCCGCGGGTCCGCTATACACGGGATTCGCGCCAATGATGAGAAGCGCTTCAACTGCTCCCGAAGAAAGCTCTGCATGCAGCTGCCTAATTTCTGCGCCATGTATGGTCGGCTTGGCGGCGACTGGCGTGACTAACTGAACGGTCGCCCCAACATTGCCGACGGATTCGTTGATAGCGTGTGCCAGCAGATGCGTTCTTGGGCTCGCGTTGCGCCCTGCATAAACGATAGATCGACCACGGTGCGAGGAAAGATCTGCGACAACCGCGGCGACCCACTTGCGTGCGCCCTCATCAAGGTTCCCAGGCGCGACTCCAATGCCAAGACCTGCGGCGACAGCAGCGGCAATATCGTCCAGCTTCGACGGCAGAGTGCGAAGGCGCGTGTCCGCCATCGCCCCCGTGATTGTAGGAGACGATTCAGCCGAATAAAGCCGATTGATCGCGCGCGTGTCTTTACGCACACGACGCTTCTCAGCGAAGTCGTGCATGTAACGGATCCGGCCTGGCCCATCTCCCATGAAGTCGCCTTCGAGGGCGACGATGACGTCTGCCTGATCGAATCTGTAAACGGCATCGACAGGTTTGCCAAACGCTGCGATGGCGGCAAGAGATGCGTTGTCTGCGTTGACCGGCTCCCACTGATACCATTTCGCGTTCGGAAACTCGGCCAGCAGCTTCTCGATCTCGGCTGCGAGAGTCGGCGACGTGACCGTCTCCGTAAGAATCCTGAGGCTTTGCCCGCCTGTACCGCGCTGCCTGGCAAGTTCCGCGCGCGCATCTTCGATGAATCGATCGTAGGTCTTGATGACTCCTTCGAAAAGAACCGCTTGCGAACGGTTCGGATCATAAAGATCGAGGATGGTCGCAGACACCCAGGGATCGGTCGCCCCGAGACTTGCCGGATGCTCCGGGTTGCCTGCGAGAAACGTCGGTCGCCCTGTGTGGCTTTCCACCAACACGCCGTGAGCGTAGCCGCCGAGCGTGACTGTTGATGCGTAATTCAAAGGAATCCCGGGAACCATCCCCTCCGGGTTCGTGACGTACGGAACGATTTTCTCGATCGGCTGCCGGCGACAGCCCGCTAATCCCGCAAGCGCCATCGACGCAGCTGCGACTTGAAGGAACTTGCGGCGATCGATTGCCGCAGCCCAGGGCGGCGCCGTTCGCGGGAACTCCCGCTCAACGAACTCCTTGAACTGGTCCGTGTCGGCAATCTCTTCGAGCCCGCGCCAGACCCGTTTCGGGTCGCCCTCTGCGAGCCGAGTGCGCAACTCGCTGATGTTCAGCTGTTGAGGGGGTTTGCCGTTCCCGTTGCTGCTTGACATTTTATGCGCTGATGATTCGGGCTTAGATCCTACCGATGGCAGACCCAACAGTCCGAAAGTTGCTCCTTCTGAATTCCGTACTTTTCAACGAGCTGCCTTCCGAGCGCAGCGTGCTCCTTCGGAACCTTGTACTTCGGATTATAAATCTCTTCTTTCGGCCGGATGAACTCCTCTGGGCTCCGGTGACAATCCAGGCACCACAGCATCTGCATCGCGTTCTCCTTGTAAGTGAGGTTCATCTCATCGACCGGGCCGTGGCACGTGTAACAGCTCACGCCTTTGGCTATGTGGATGCTGTGATCGAAGTATACGAATGCCGGAACATTGTTGACCTTGTTCCACTCAATCGGCGCGCCGCTTTCCATGCTGTCGCGAACAGGGGCGAGAAGCGGGCTGTTTGTCCAGACCTGGGAATGGCAGGTGTAACAAGTCTCAGTCGCGGGAATCCCTGCGTACGGTCCTTTCTCGACAGAGGTGTGGCAGTAGCGGCAGTCGATTCCAAGCTCCGCGACATGGTGCTTGTGGCTAAATGGCGCGGGCTGGTCGATTGCCACTCGCAGCCTGTGAGTGTAGGGTGTCACATTTCCACCAATCAGGAAAATAGCTGCCAACAGAACACCGGCCGCCGGAATCGACGCCTTGGAGTAGATGTTCGCGCTACGGCTAAAAATCTGCGGCATGCTGCGCCCTCGCTACATCCCGCCGAAAACCCGCGCAATGACGCGAAAAAGGGCGAGCGGTTCGCAACGTTTTTCGAGTCATCTTTGCGCAGTGTCCCGACGGAAAATCCGTCCGTTCCATGTCTCTCTCGACGCCAGAGGGCGCCGGTTGGCCAGCGACATCGAAACCAAAAACTGACCGAGAGCCGCGTTCATGCGGACACCAAGATGGCCAGAATTCGATAGCGCTGCCATGTTATCCTCAGGGTTACAGTCGAAGTCAAGCCCACGGCCAACTTCTACGCGATTTGAGTCTACCAGACTTTGTGCCATTTTTCACAAAGTCTTTGCCTGCGGAGTTCGCACGTCGTCCGCTGCAATGACACCCATCATCGGGATGGGAAAACGTGATAGAGCATGACGTAGACGCCCACGCCGGTAACGGACACGTAAAGCCAAATCGGAAGAGTCCACCTAGCGATCTTTCGGTGCTTGTCGAACTTCTGCGAAAGCCCTCGATACAGGGTCACCAGAACCATCGGGGCGACGATCGCGGCCAGAACCGTGTGGCTTACAAGAATCGCGAAGTAGATTGGACGCCACACCCCTTCTCCCGCGAACTTCGTCGCTCCAACTTGGAAGTGGTAGGTCAGATACGAAACAAGAAACAAAATCGAGGTCGCGAACGCCGCCAACATCACTTTGCGATGGGCTTCGCGCCTCCCGCGCCGAATCAAGCCCCAACCTATTACTAATAGTACAGTACAAATGCTGTTTAGAATTGCATTGACTGTGGGCAAATCTTGAAGGCTCAATTCGCCGGCGTCCTCGCAATGAGGGCTCTCATGTCCGTCACAAGCCTCTCGAACTCCTCCGGGTCAAGCGGGCGGTAGTAGCCTCGGATTAGCCCGGCTTGGTCAACCAACACAAACCTGTCGCTGTGGAGAATGTCGCCTGGAACCTCGGTCGTGCCGAGTGAGAGCCCGTCACGGGCGAACTGCATCGCCTCGCCTTCCCCGCCTCGAACAATCAGCCATCGGTTCCCATCACATCCCGCAGATTGAGCGAACTCCTTGAGCCGCTCGACGGTGTCAGTCGCCGGGTCAACAGAGACCTGCAGCAGCCGCACCTCGTCACTTCCCGAAAACGCATCATCAAGCCGTTTCATCGCGCTAGTCAACCCGGGGCAGATCCCAGTGCATGACGTGAAAAAGAAACCGATCACGGCAACTCGCCCGTCGAGAGACTCCCGGCTCACGGGATCGCCGAGATGCGAAACAAACGCGAAGTCCGGGAATGGCCCGATCGGCTCCGCTGTAGCAGAGGCAACGGTCTCCGGAGTGTTTGCCAGTTTCTGCGACAGAGGGTAGAGAACCAATCCCGCGACCGCCACGAGTGCGACGGAAGCTCCAATCATCCAGGGCCGGATGGACTTCGGCTGTGATTCAATCGACATTAGACTTCCTACAAAAACTTGAGAATCATGAAGAACACGATCCAAACGATCGCCATGAAGTGCCAGTACATCGAGAACAAATCAATTCCAAGGTGCTGTGCATTGGTGTACCTGCCGCGATACGACTTCCAAACGACATAGGCCAGCCACCCAATCCCTACGAACACGTGGGCTCCATGAACTCCAGTGAGTACGTAGAAAAGGTCGCGGAACGGATTCGTAGTAGCGAATACTTGCTGGCGAATCAATTCCGACCAGGCAAACCCCTGGCTCGCAAGAAACAATACTCCGAAAAAGAGCGTGAGCGTGACGAAAGTGAAAAGCGCGGCGCGATCTCCTCGCCTGATCGACTTTGAGCCTATCCGAAGCGTCAGGCTCGAAGCGAGAATCATCACGGTGCTAACCCACAGAGAATTCGGCGCGTCAAACGGATAACTGAGCTTGTCCTGCAATCTGATCAAGTAGAGGATTGTTAAAGCGCCGAACATTGTCGACAACGCCGACACCGCAAGCCACATGGCAAGATAGGGCGCGGTCCGGCGGCGTCCGGCCGGAACAGACATTCGCGCAGAGGAACCGTTTGTTGCTCCCTGATTCTGTTCATTCTCCGGCTGATCAATCATGGAACGGGAATCGAATCCCGCCATAAGTTTACCGCCGCCTTGTTTCCTCCCCGATCAAACGCGCGCCTTTGTTGTAGGTGACGTAACTGTACGCCCACTGAACTGCGATCACCAGCCGATTGTCAAATCCTACGATCTGCATAATGTGGATAAACGCCCAAGCTACCCATCCGAAAATGCCGGCGACCATGAATCGTCCGATCTTTCCGACAGCCGAATTGCGACCGATCACGGCCAAACTCCCGTAATCTCGGTATCTGAAACTAGGCTCGGCGCGACCCTTGAATCGGTGACTTAGCACACGCGCCACATGCCGACCCATTTGCATCGCAACTTGTGCAACACCTGGAAGCGGAGTCGGAAAGGACGCCAAGTCTCCGATAACGAAGATGTCGTCGTGCCCATCGACCGTGAGATTTTCCAACACCGCGATCCGACCCGCACTGTCAGTTTTCGCATCCGTTGCTTCGGCGACCGCTAAGCTGAAACCGCACGCTTCAACCCCCGCTGCCCAAAAGACATTTTCGGATCTCAATGTCCGTGACTCGCCTTGTGCGCTGATCGTAACCTCGCCATCCGCGATGTCGGTGACCCGCGATTCATTCAATACTGTAACCCCAAGCCGCTCAAGCGAGCGCCTGGCCCGCACCGAAAGTCGGGCGTCAAATGTCGGTAGCACACGAGAATCACCCTCAACAAGATAAATGGTGGCAAGCGCGGGATCGATTCGTCGGAAGTCCCCGCGGAGAGTTCTTCTTGACAACTCACCCAGCGCGCCAGCCAACTCCACACCTGTCGGACCAGCGCCGACGATAACAAAACTCAACAGCGCCGCGCGTCGAGCAGGATCGTCTTCCAATTCTGCCGACTCGAACGCCGAGAGCACTTTCGCCCTGATTCGGAGAGCGTCCTCAATCGTTTTCAATCCTGGCGCAATCTCTTCCCATCCATCGTTACCGAAGTACGAATGGCGGACGCCTGTTGCAATGATGAGCGTATCGTAAGGCACCTCTCCATGATCTGTCACAACCTCCTTCGACTGTACGTCCAAGCCCTTGGCTTTCGTCATCAATACGCTCACGCGTTTTTGCTTCCGCACTACTGACCGAATAGGCGACGCGATATCCCCTGGGGAGAGGCCTCCCGTCGCAACTTGATAAAGGAGCGGCTGGAACAGGTGAAAGTTGCGCTCGTCGATCAGGATCACATCGACCGGTAACCGCGTGAGCGCCTTCGCGGCCTGAAGCCCACCGAATCCTCCACCGACGACAACAACACGATGTTTCACCGAAAGCGTTTTACCCCTGGACGCCGTGTGTATACTCTTGGCACCGTTTCGATGAACTCTTATCAAAAGACCGCGTTGTTCACAATCGGTGCGACGTTCTTCCTAATTATTGTTGGCGGACTCGTGCGCGCCGCCGGAGCAGGATTGGGTTGCCCAGATTGGCCGCACTGCTTTGGCAGCTGGATCCCACCAACGAGCGCAGATCAGCTGATTGGCACCGAATACGATCCCGCGCAATTCAATGTTTTTCAAACGTGGCTCGAATACATCAACCGACTCATCGGCGTCATCATTGGCCTGTTAATCGTACTGACCGCTGTTCGGTCGCGACACTACTTCGCATCAAAACCCATCGTCTTCTGGGGCTCCATCTGCGCCGTTCTTCTCGTTGGATTTCAAGGCTGGCTCGGCGGGGTAGTCGTGAAATCGGAGCTTGAAGCGTGGATCATCACCGCGCATATGATTACAGCGATGGTGCTGGTTTGTTTGCTGATCTATCTCGTCTTCGTTGCAAGCGCTGAACAGCTTCGGGTTCAGGTAGAAGCCCTGCGTCGTTCACAGCTGCTCTGGCTTGGAATTGGCATACTCCTCATTCTCTTCGGCCAACTCGCTTTGGGAACGCAGGTTCGCGAAGGCATCGATGTGGCCATGATGGCGGAGCCAGGTGCACGATCAGCATGGCTCGATAGCGTTGGACCCGTCGACGAGATTCATCGAAGTTTCTCGTGGATCGTCCTCATCGCGACCGCACTCCTCTACTATCTGGTCACCAAATGGAACGCACCGAATCCACTATCAATGTTGAGCAAGCTCATACTCGCTTTCGTAGTCGCGCAGATTCTCTTCGGCGTTGGACTCGCATACCTTGCGCTGCCGGCAGCGCTTCAAATCCTTCATTTATTGTTCGCTAATCTCACGATCGCCGCAGCGTTTACGCACATCTTGATAACGTACAACTCGATCCCTACCTCACTAGCGGCAAAGAATCATGAGCAGCAACAGCAAGGGTAGATAAGCGACCGTTGCACGAAGCACTCTCCTCGCCGTTGCATCGTCGGGTTGTTGCCAGAATCGCACTCCTGCAGAGATCATCCACACGGTCAGCGTGAGAGCGATTACCATATACGCAACCTTCTGCGTTGCGAAGAAAGAATATGCCGCAACTAACGGTATTAGTGGCAGCGAGTACTGCACCACGCACAACCCTGTCGCCTTTCCCTCAGCATTGGGGAACGGCAGCATCTTGAACCCAGCCCTCGAATAATCCTCGCGCAACAACCACGCAATCGACCAAAAGTGGGGAAACTGCCAAAAGAATTGGATACTGAACAGCAAGAGCGCAGGCAAACCGATTTCTCCCGTCGCAGCGGTCCAGCCTGCCAGGGGGGGGATCGCTCCAGGTATCGCGCCAACCGCCGTCGACAAATGCGAACGCGGCTTTAGCGGCGTGTACGCGAAAGCGTAAACGATGATCGAGGCTGCGCCAAGCATCGCCGTCAAAGGGTTCACCCAAATGACGAGAAGAGCCAGTCCAATCGCGGCCCAAGTGAGCCCGACTGCCACACCTTCCCCAAGCGAAATCCTCCCATCAGGCAACGGTCGGGTCGCAGTCCTAACCATCCGACTGTCGGGACCGACTTCGAGAACCTGATTGAGCGCGTTCGCAGAGGCAATCACAAACCACGAGCCGGCCAATGCAGCCAACCAAACCAAAGGAGGTGCCCCGCCGGCAAGCGCCATTCCGGCTGCGGTCGAAATCCAAACGAGAAGCGTAACGCGGGGCTTGCTCAGCGCCCAGTAATCCCGCAGGCGGCTCGCCAACGACGCTGGAGCGGTAACGGCGGCGGAACCAGCAGGATTCATAAAGTGTTGGTGTGATTTCACCCGCTCAACAGCCTCAGAGTCAACTCAATCGCCCCATATCGGCAAAAATGGAGCGGATTCAGGATCTTCACACGTGAGATTTTCATCCCTAATCAGCTCTGCATCTCTCTGCGCCCCAGCGTTAGCCATCGTGGGGCTCGCGGTACTCCCGCAGAGCGATCCTCCAACCTTTTCCAAGGACGTCGCGCCGCTGGTCTACGCAAGGTGCGTCCCATGCCACCGCCCAGGGGGCTTTGCGCCTTTCTCACTAGTGAGCTATGAGGATGTGGCGAAACGATCGGAACTCATCCGCCGAGTGACGATCAACCGCCAAATGCCACCGACCGACGGCCTGTCAGATCACGCGACAGTCCCGCTCTTTGCGAAGCTGAACGACGCTGAGTTGAGGATGATACAAGAGTGGGTGCGAGCGGGCTCACCTGAAGGCTCACCAGCGGCGGTTCCACCGGTACCCACCTTTGATGACAAATGGTCACTGGGCGAACCGGACCTCGTCCTTGAGTTAGAGCGACCAACGCCAGTCAGGGCAGCAGGGAATCCATATTGGCGTGCGTACTTCGTCCAGCTTCCTCCTGATATGTCTCGCAAGGGATTGATCGCGCTCGACGTGCGACCGCGTTCGCCAAAGGCCGTTCGGCATGTTCTTCTCGCCCAAGATCCCAACGCGAAATCGACTTTCGCCGGTTATGGATTCTCCACCTCTGGAACACTCAATGTCGCGGGCAAACATCTCGTAGGGGCATGGGCGCCTGGTTATCGGCCTCTGCGCCTCCCTGAGAAAACGGTTCTTCCACTGCAGCCACTGCCTCTCCTCGTTCAAGTTCACTACGCGCCAACCGGGAAGGAGGAAGAAGGGCAAATAGAAATCGCCCTTTACTTTGGCAAAGGATCAGAGTGCCGAAACGCGAGTTGGCTGACGCTTGGTCGAGACGACTTCGTGATCGAACCGGACCAATCACTCGAGCTAAGCGACTCAATCGTCCTCGATCAGAGCATCCAAATCATCGCCGTCCACCCAGAAGCGCGCATGTTCGCCGACCAAGTGAACTTGTCTGAAGTCTTGCCAGAGAGTCGTCCGTCCACCGTTTTGCAGATTTACGCTTGG
This sequence comes from Fimbriimonadales bacterium, assembly GCA_041744215.1. GTDB lineage: Bacteria > Armatimonadota > Fimbriimonadia > Fimbriimonadales > ATM1 > JAHCHL01. The sequence goes on from JBGTLG010000041.1 coordinate 130,413, forward strand.
AGGATTGACTGGATCGGGTCGTACGTCTTCGACAACCCTGTTCGCGTCAAGAAGGGTTCGCGCCTGACAGCAAAAGTCGCTTACGATAATGGAAGGCATGCCCCCGCGAACGAGGGAAGAGAGCAACCAGGATTGGTCACGTCGGGTCCAACCCTGATGGACGAGATTTTCAAAGTTCACGTCCTCTTTGTCACCGACGACTGACGTTACGGTCTGATCGTCCACCAAACGCGGTCGATGCTGACCGACCAAGAAAGCGCGATACCACCACCGCCCTCAAAGATGCCTATTCGTGTGCGCGTAGTCTTCGACGTAGGATGCACAAACCGTGATAAGTCGCCAGTGACCTCCACCTCGATCGTCTGTTGTGGCATTCCAATTGCGCGTGAATCAACCAATTCCCATGTGTTCGATTGGTAGTTGTACGCCTCAGTCTTCATCAAAACATCGGTCGTCTGGATTCCAAGCTTGATGCCAAACTTAATCATCTTGGGCGTCGCAGAATGAGACTTGCCATCAAAAGTCGCACGCAAACTTGGCAAGCCGAGCCCAAGCGGTGGAGCCCCACTGATTCGCATGTATTGGTTGTCAGCATTCTTGATCTCTTCCAAGCCGCCGGATACTAATCCTCCCGTCTGAATCGAGAATGCAAAAGGTGATGGCGTTCGCGTCACGGCTTCCGAGACGTCCAAAACGAACAGCCCCCGGTTTATGTCGCTCACGATCACGTTGCCGCTCGGAAAGTAAGGATACGTACTCCAAGCGCCCTGAAATCCACGATTATCGTTGGACGGATACGTGTCAAAAAATCCAACTTGCACAGGGCTAAGCGGATCGTCGTTCGTGTCGAAAATCCGCAACCCGCTCCTATAGTTCGCTTGGAATAGGAATCCATGATGCCAATACTGATTGTGATCATTCGCCAGAACACCCGACGTGAACCACGTCACATAGTGCGCGTCTTCTAAGCTTGATACGTCAATGATGCGTGTACGCGTCGTGAACTCGTACTCATTTTCGTCCAACTCATCATCGACATAAAGATACTTCTCGTCTTCGCTCATCCACAACTGGTGGCAATACTTGACATTCGGATACGGGATGCGCTTGATGAGGAATGGATTGTTCTTGTCAGTTACATCATGGATCTCAACGCCGCGGCCCTCGCTCGAACCGAACAGAACCTGTCTTCCAGCGTACGGGCCCGACACGTACGTGTAAGGCATGATGTCGTGCTGATAAAACTCGGTCAGCGAGTCCGGACCAACCTGCACCGGATTCGCTGGATCAGATAGATCGAAGCACATCGTTGTACCGGTGCCGTTTCGGGATCCGCACGTGTACAAGAAACCGCTCCTGGTATCGATCGATACGTTATGGCTGCGGCTCGGAGAAGAGATCGTTCGAACCAGCGTCACTATGTGACTGTCGATCTGAGACATATCGACAACCTGGATGCCAGTGCCGCTCGCTTCCGATACGATGTAAGCATAGTGCTGGTAGACCTTAATGTCTCCCCAAGTGCTGCTCGGGTGCGGCACGTAGTCAATGATGATGGGGCTCTGCGGGTTGGTGATCTCTACAAACACGACCCGGTCGTCGCAACCCATCAATGCGTACTCCCGCCCGCTCGGCGAGGTATAGCCCCAGCAGTCGTTCCCGGACTCAGCCCCCAATTGCGTTAGGGTAAGTCGGCTCAAGAGCTGGACCTTCTCACGGGGATACTGCGCGAGCGCGGGATGAAACACGAGCGCTACGAAAAGAAGCGCCATCAATCTGGCGTACCTGACTACCATGCCATGCCTCTCCTGGGATCTCAAATCCACGTCCGCTTGTACGGACGGCTGTCAGTCCGCATCAGTTCAAACAGAATGCAAGGCGCTCGGGGAAACGCCTTGCATTCAGTCAACGAGGGTTGGGGACCTACCGACGGCGGCGCCGAAGGAAAACAAGGCCTCCGATGCCGAGCGCGGCAAGTGTCGCGGGCTCAGGAACCACGCCGGTACACTCGATCTGCCCACGGATCTCTCCACCCGGGAACTGCTGAGTATGGACGTTGATATACGCATCGCCATCGATAATGTCCTGGATGTTGGCCTGCGCAAGGAGGGTCCCGCGGAAGATGAACGTAATCATGTTCCCATCAACAATTGGCGAACCTGGAACCTGGTTGCCCAGTAGGTCGAACCAAACTGGACCGTTGACGCCGACCGGGCCGTAGTGGATGTGCGCACCAGTGATCACTGCAAGAGGAAGGTCAAAGATGTTCATCGACCCAGCGACTTCGCGGGTCACATCGTCGATCACGAAGGAAGCTGTGCCATACGCTGCAGACGCGTTCGGGGGAACCTCCTGGGACCCATTTATCACCGGTATCGCAAAGCCCCAAACAGTAGCGCTCGCGGAACCACCTATGCTCGCTAGGGCGAGTAATCCTATAAGCTTCTTCATCTCCGTTTCATCAACTCCTCCGAGGATTGTGAGCTGGCAACCCAGCCCACCTATCAGAATAACGGAACAGGACGCAAGTAGGTTCCGGCAAAAATACGGGTTTTTGTGACAAGTGTCGAATTCATCACAGTCTGTTAAACTTGTGCAGGAGGAGACACTTGTCAAGATCCGGCCCCGAGCGGAAGATTCTGCCCAGAGACCTAATCGCATTCAAACCGCCGAAGCCTCGCGGGTGGGTGATGGCGATCGGCGACGCGATCCTCCCCTATGTTTTGAGGAAGCTCAATGGCGTCGCCCAGGTCAGGTGGGGCTCGTCAATCGAGTCTTTGAGCCGCCTGCAGGGTCAACGCGTTCTCCTCACTCCGAACCACCCGACTCACGCGGAGCCCGCGATCCTTTACTACCTGTCCCGTAAGGCGAAGCGGCGCTTCTATTTTGTCTCCAACCGAGAATCGTTCGACCGGGCGTCGGGATTGTTCGGCTGGTTGCTTCAGTCCTGCTGCGCATACTCCATCCTCCGTGGCGCGCCCGATCGCGAGTCGTTTCGCATGACGCGGCAGATACTGAGCGAGGGTCCAAACGCACTGGTCATCTTCCCTGAAGGGGAAGTCTATAGCCAGAACGACACCCTGCTGCCCTTCCAATCGGGTGTTGTCAGCCTAGCGTTCTTCGCGCTCGAAGATATGCACAGGTCCCATGTCAGCGAGCCTCTCCTCATCCAACCTGTCGCGATCAGATACCACTTCCTCGAAGACATGGCTCGCGCTATCAGTGGGTCTCTCCGACGGCTCGAGTCTGCCCTGGGCCTTCGAGGCACACCCCCATCAGACCCCTACGCCAGATTGCGCCGCGCGGGAGACGCGTTGATCGCTTCCGCGGAGGAGATGTACGGCTTGTCCCGTGGTGCCGCGGATGACTTGGACCCGCGAATCGAAGCAATAAAAAACGCGATGGTGAAACGTGTTGCACTCGCTGTCGGGCTGAGCGAAACGGCCCTCGGAAACACGATGCCCGAGAAAATGCGGACCCTGATTAATGCCGTTTACACCGTAGCGAGAGATGCGGTTGTACCGGAGTCGATATACGATGTGCGGCTTCGATTGCAGGAACAGGAGCGGATCAGGCCACTGCAAAGCGACTTGGCGAGGCTCGGCAACTGGATCGCAGTCCGCGATCAGTATGTCGGCGAGAACCCGACCCAAGAACGATTCGTAGAGACTCTGCGCCGGATGGAAATCGAAGTGTTCGGCAACTCGTCGATTCGCGGGCGAAAAGCGTGCACCGTCCAGCTGGCGGATCCCTTCGATCTGCGAGAGTATCTCGGCGACTATGAGAAAGATAAAAAGGCCACCGCGCAGAAGGTTACGATGCGCATCGAAGAAAGCGTCACAAACCTGCTCTCCGCCAGCGTCTGAGCCAGCAAGGTAACGTCCCATAAAAGGGAACACTTCAATGCCTGAACGAAAGTTCGAAGACTCGATACAAACTGACTTTCGCGAGCGACTGGACTACGCGAAGTACCTTCGTCTTGACTCGATTCTCGGCGCGCAAAAACCGCTCGCCGTGCCGGAGCACCACGACGAGATGTTGTTCATCATCCAGCACCAGACCTCGGAGCTTTGGATGAAGCTGGCAATCCACGAACTCCTCGCCGCGGTGGAGCACGTCAAGCGGGATGAACTGGAACCCTGCTTCAAGATCCTCGCAAGAGTCAAACAGATCCAGCGGATGCTGTTCGAGCAGTGGGCTGTCCTCGAAACGCTGACGCCGAGCGAGTACGCGCAATTCAGAGGCGTCTTTGGTCAAGCGAGTGGGTTGCAGTCTTTCCAGAACCGGATGATCGAGTTTCTCTTCGGGAACAAGAACGCGCAATCGCTAACAGTTTTTGAGCACGATATGCAGGTACATGAGCGATTGGTAGAACTCCTCAATCAGCCGAGCCTTTACGACGAGTTCCTCAGGCACCTCTTCCGACGGGGATTTGCAATACCGGAGTCTGCAGCAGATCGCGACTGGTCGCAGCCATACGAGGGTGACCCGAGAGTCGTAGCGGTGTTCAAGAAGATTTACGAGGATCCAAAACAGTACTGGGATGCCTACGAGATGTGCGAAAAGCTCGTTGACGTCGAAGAGCAATTCGCGCTCTGGCGATACCGACACGTGAAAACAGTCGAGCGAGTCATCGGTTTCAAAGCGGGAACTGGAGGAAGCTCAGGCGTTCCCTTCCTAAGAAAAGCGCTCGAGATTCGCCTCTTCCCCGAGCTTTGGGACGTTCGCACGGTGATCGGCAGTTGAGCTTATCGATTGAAGGCCAGATTGCAAAGCTCGGGAAGGGACCACTTACTGAAGAGGGCATTAGCGAGCACATTCGACCGCTGTTCTCGCGAGTGCTGTCTCGTAACGAAATCTATCTCGCAAATCACTCCCTAGGAAGACCGCTCGATCAAACCGCGCTCGATATCGGAGAAGCGCTCGACCTTTGGTATGCAACCATGGACGGCGCGTGGGAGACAGGTGGCTGGCTCGATGAGATGCGCGCATTTCGTGAACGCACGGCGACGTTGATCCGATTATCAGATCCAGCATGTATCATTCCCAAAACGTCTGCCGGACAAGGTCTGCGGGCTGTCTTAAACTCATTTCCAACTGACAAATCGATTCGCGTCATCGCAACGAGAGGTGAGTTTGACAGCATAGACTTCATTCTCAAAACTTACGACATGAAAGGGCGTGTGTGCGTTGTTTGGATTGAGCCACGGCAAACCGAGCCCATACCGCTGTTTGACTCTGAATCGATCGTAAACCGCATTGACTCGCATACGGATCTCGTCGTTGTATCACAAGTCGCCTTTGCAACGGGACAGATAATGCCGGGACTCGACGCGGTTCTGATAGCTGCACAGGAATCCGGCGCACTAAGCCTGGTCGACGCATATCACTCGGTAGGCGTGATTCCCGTCCAGATGAACTCCGACTTCGTGATAGGCGGATCGTACAAGTACGCACGTGGAGGGCCCGGAGCCTGCTGGCTGGCGATCAATCCCAAGCGCATAGCCGAGCAACTGCGCACTCTGGACACAGGTTGGTTCGCAAAGAAAGACCCGCTTGCCTTCGCGCGCACCAGCGAGCCATTGTTCGCGAACTCCGGCGATTCGTGGCTCGAATCCACGCCCTCGATCCTTCCATTCTATCAAGCGCGCGCCGGATTGCAGTTTTTGCTCGCGGTTGGAATCGATCGCTTGCGCGAATACTCCTTGCTGCAGCTCGACATGCTAAGGACTGCATTCCGCGAATCCGGGGTTGACTGCTACGAGCCTGCCGACCCAAGGACATTTGGCGCTTTCGCCCTAGTCCCGCATCCGAACGCAACAGAACTGTCGCGCAAGCTGAAGTTAGCAGGTGTCAACACCGATGCACGCGGAGGCTGTGTGCGCTTTGGCCCGGACATTCTAAACACACGAGAAGAGTTAATCGCGGCCGCAAACATCACAGCACATCTCGTCTAACCACCTGCGATGGCGCCTAAAATGACGAACGGTGCGGATCCAGTTGCAACCGCCTCGGGAACGTGCGCATCCGGCGCATCATCAGACAAGTCCGCACCGCACGCAAAGAACCGCACGAACGCCCGGCGCTTCTTCGTGACATGGTCGCGAACAGTTCCGCTAAGCATTGGAAAAGCCCGCTCGAGAGCGTCGAGAATTGCTCCTTGGGTAACCGGATCGGCGACTTCCAGCACCACCTCTCGTCCGACTCCTGCGAGATTGCGAAGATGATACGGCAAATGCACGCGAATCACGGCAACGTCTGCACCTCAACGGAAAGAACGGATGGGAAATGCTCTCCGATCGCGTGCCAATGATCGCCAGAATCTGACGAAACGAATACCTGGCCGCCCGTTGTACCGAAATAGATCCCGCAAGGATCCATCTGGTCGACAGCCATTGCCTCGCGCAGGACGTTCACGTAGCAATCCTTCTGAGGCAAGCCGTCAGTTAATGCTTGCCATTCGTCCCCGCCGGTGCGACTGCGATAAACGCGAAGCTTGCCCTCCGGAGGATAGTGCTCCGAATCGCTCTTGATCGGAACCACATAAACGGTGTCTGGCTCGTGAGCATGAACGTCGATTGGAAAGCCGAAATCACTCGGCAGGTTCCCGCTCACTTCGCGCCAATTGTCGCCGCCGTCGTCGCTGCGCATCACGTCCCAGTGCTTCTGCATAAACAAAACATCGGGGCGCGAAGGATGGAGGGCGATCCTGTGAACACAATGTCCGACTTCCGCGTCAGGCTCCGGGATGTAATCCGATTTCAATCCTCTATTGATCGGCTTCCAAGAATTGCCGCCGTCCTCGGAGCGAAAACAACCGCACGCGGAAATCGCGACGAAGAGCCGATCGTGATCCGTTGGGTCGATGAGGATCGTGTGCAGACACATGCCCCCTGCGCCCGGCTGCCAGTCCGCGGCGGTTCCGTGAGTCCGAAGCCCCGGCAACTCATGCCATGTCTTGCCGGCATCTGTGGACCTAAAAATCGCAGCATCCTCGACTCCCGCGAAGACCACGTCTGGATCGGTGAGCGACGGCTCCAAGTGCCATACACGCTTGAACTCCCAAGGTTTGGTCGAGCCGTCGAAGTGCTTGTGGGTCCCAGGCTCGCCTTCGTAAACGAACTTGTTGCTTTCGCCCCCCGGGAAACCAAAATCGTTGATTCGCTCCTCCTCAGTGCTGCCTGGTGTAATCCAAGTCTTCCCTCCGTCATCCGACCGCTGCATCACTTGACCAAACCAGCCGTTCGACTGAGAGGCGTAAAGCCTATCCGGATCGACGGTCGAACCCTTGACGTGGTAGATCTCCCACCCACCAAAAAAAGGTCCCTGGATGTCCCAGTTGTCCCTCTTGCCATCTGCCGTGCAAACAAAGGCACCTTTCTTGGTGCCGACCAAAACTCGAACTTTGCTCACTACTTACTCCCTTTCGGTTTCCAATTATCTACTTTATCGCACCCAAAATTCTTGCATGAACTCTTACCCATGCACCGTCTGCCGCGTTCAGCCGCATCACGACGCCAGGACTACATCCCAGGCATCTTCTTGCCGCCGAGCATCAACATGAGCGACGTCTTGGTCTGGATTCGCGGAAGCGGCTGCGCCTGATCGAGCGCGGCGCCAGGTCCATAACCGGTCATCTGCATCATGGCAAAATCGACGTTCGCAAAGATCCCAGCCGGAATCGTAGCGTTCGTGCGATTGCCTGCCATGAAAACGTCTCGGGAGACAAAGTCACGCACCTCAGCCATCTGCAGAAAGCCCATGTCCCCCATCACCATGTCCGCATAAACCTCCGACGAAACCCAGATGATGAGTGTGTTCTTTCCTTCCATTCCGATGGCCGCGCTGTGTAGCCCAAGCGCGTGAGGAATCTCCTTCCACTTGAAGGCGATCGACTTCTTTAGGTCGATCTTGTTCTCCAGATTCGGCGCAGTAATCTCGATCGGAGCAAGGAAATCGACGTTCGAGGGAGCTTCGATCTCGACGTTGCCTGTGTAGCTCGTGTTCAGACTGTACTTGCCGACAAGCGACGCACTCTTGTCGATCGCTCCAGGCTGCTTCTTGGTCGGCCAATAGCCCGTCGTCCAGCCCGATTTGTAGAAGTACGAACTCGACGCAGCGCTCGCTTCGCGCATCTGGTTCCTCATAGCCTCCCGATACTCGGGATCGAGGCCAGACCAAGTTATCACCTTAGGCTGGCCGGACTTGACCGTATCCGATGAACCCCAATAAATCTTGATCGTGAACGCCTCTGGATTGGCATCTGGGTCGAAGTCGCGAATCTTCTCGGGCTTCGCGTCGGCCTCCGGCCTATAAAGTTCGAGGTCCAGCCGCTGCCCCTGCTTGAGGCCTGCGGGCGGTACGACCCACGCAGTCGCGCCAGCCGGCGCGATAGTCGGCGACCAGAGACGAATGTTGAGGGTGCGGGCGGCCTGCCCTGCAAACATCATGGCCTCTGGAGGAAGTGTGAATCCCGGCGGCAACTCGCCCATGTCGAAGACCGGCATCCCTGCCATTCTTCCGACCTTCGTTTCAGCAAAGATCGCAAAGTAGGACTGCTCCTGGGATGACTGAGGAAGAAGAAAAGCCGCGCCAGCGACCAGCAATGCCGAGTGTTTTAACATTTTTTAGCTTCAACTTTGCGAGCAAGAATGCTCACAAAGCAATTATGGACGCCGGCTGCAAAGTTTCGCTCAAGGCAGACAAAAACCCATCGAGACCAGGCTCGTTCGGCCCTTCCCCGAAAAACTCAAATCTACTCGACTGGAATCTTGCTCGCGTTTTTGGTGACCCATTCCTCAAAGGACTGCAACTCAGGATTGAGCGATTTCGAGATCGCCAAGTCACGAGAAGCGATGTACATGTCGCTAAAATCGCGCTTGAATTGGAACATGTTGCCCAAATCGTCGGCCCCCGGAAACCCAAATGAACGATAATCATCCGGAGTAACTGCCGTGTACTGAACTTCCTTGCCGAGCGCCTTGGTCATCCCAGCTGCCATCTCGTCCCCGGAGACGTGATCACCTGCGATCCCAACGGTCTTGCCGACCATGTCAAGCCCGCGCTGAAAGATCCCGTACGCGCATTTGCCGATGTCCTCTGCGGCAATTCCAGGAAGTTTTTTGTCATCCATCGGTAGCGCAAATGCAAGCTTGCCGTCTTCTCCAGCTTTTGGCTGCATACCAAAGTGAATGAAGTTGTCCCAATAGAAGGACGTGTAAAGGAAAGTAGTTGGGACGCTGAGCGACTTAAAAACCTCGTTAGCTTCGCCCTTCGCGTCGAAGTGCGGCACCTTGTACTTCTCCATCAGCGTCGGCATGCGATTATCGTCGAGCGAAACCCACTCCCTTGTATCTTCGAGAGTTGACCAAACGACGTGCTCCACCCCCGCGTCCTTCGCAGCCTGAGCGATGTTCTTCGCCTGTTGGTATTCCCTTTCGGGCGAGAAGTGCTCCCAAAAGTTCGTAACCGCGTACACCCCGTAAGCACCTGCGAACGCGCGCTTGAGTGAATCAACGTCGTCGAGATCCGCAGAGACAACTTCCGCTCCAGCGTCACTCAACGCCTTGCCTTTCTCGGAATCCGGCTTTCGCGTGATCGCGCGAACCGAGAACTCTGAATCCTTATCGTTGAGGATGGCCCACGCCAATCCACCACCTTGCGCCCCGGTCGCGCCGATAACAGCAATGATCTTCCTTTCTGACATTAGAACAGTTCACCTCATTAAAGTAGTGAAACAATACCATCAGAGGTAATCCGGATGCAACGGGTTAAGGGTGAAGAATCTTTGGTGGAGATAACGGGATTCGAACCCGTGACCTCTTCAATGCCATTGAAGCGCTCTCCCAGCTGAGCTATATCCCCACGTCGAGGTTGCAAAGTATACCAGTCAGGCTGCCCGCAGCCGCTCATAATCCGTGAGTGCGGCGTCGAGTTCCTCGCGGCGAACCGGCTTCGAAAGATAGTCGTCCATGCCCGCGGTTAAACACAGCTCTCTGTCGCCTTCCATAGCGTTTGCAGTCATCGCGATGATGTACGTTCGCCTCCATCCTTCTGCTTCGCGAGCGCGAATTGCGCGAGTAGCGTCGTACCCGTCCATCACGGGCATCTGCACATCCATGAGTACGACATCGTAATGCACGTCGCGAGTCGCGACGACCGCATTCGCGCCATCAAGCGCGACGTCGACAGCACACCCCAACGTCTCCAACATCTTCTTCGCTACCCTTTGATTCACCGGGTTATCTTCAACCACCAGAACACGGAGTCTCGCAGGTTGATCACTCTCTGCCTGGCTTAATGGAACACTGACTTCAACGAACTTCTCCTCTGTAAGCGCACCGGTGATTCCGCGCAGCAACTGAGCCTTTCGAATTGGCTTTGAGAGCCATCCCGAGATTCCGAACTCAGGCCATTGCGCTCTTGGCACGGCATCCGACACTGACGCGACCATGATCGTCGTCGGACCGCCGCCCGGCGTCTCTTTGTGCAGCGAGCGTGCGACATCAAGACCGTCCATACCAGGCATATGATAGTCGAGCAGAACGACGTCGTAACGAGTGTTCTCCACCCGCCGAATCGCCTCCACTCCGCTCTCGGCTTCATAAACATTGCAGCCCCACCCCTCCAGATATGCCCGCAGAATCCTCCTGTTCGTATGATTGTCATCGACCACCAAGACACGCTTATCTCGAAGCCCCGCCTGTGCTACTGCAGGCGCAATTGCACAAGCTGACACTTGCATCGGCACAACCACAACAAATCTGCTTCCCTCTCCTTCCGTGCTTGTGACTGATATCGTCCCGCCCATTAGTTCACAAAGCTTCCGGCAGATCGATAGTCCTAAACCTGAGCCTCCATAACGACGAGTAGTCGAGCTGTCAACTTGGGTGAAGCTATCGAAGATGCTGTCAATGCGGCTCGCAGGAATACCTATTCCAGTGTCGCTCACTTCAAGCGTAACGTAAGCACTTCCCTCAGTCGAAAACTTCGAACTCACTTTGACGACGACCTCACCCACTTCAGTGAACTTTATCGCATTCCCGACAAGATTCGTAACCACTTGCCGAAGCCTAACCGGGTCACCTAACAGCGACGGAGGTAAGTCCCCATCTATATGGGTTAGCAGCTCGATGCCCTTTCGCTGTGATGCGGATGCCAGCATGCTGGCCACGCCTTCCACCAATTCGCCGACGTCGACTGAGATTGACTCAATTGCCAACTTGCCTGCTTCAATTTTCGAGAAGTCGAGGATGTCGTCAATGATTGAGACTAAGGTCTCCGCGCTCGATCTGACAGTCTGGAGCATCTCGTGTTGCTCAGGCTCCAGGTCGGTATCTGACAGCAATTCCACCATCCCGATCACTCCATTCATCGGAGTTCGTATCTCGTGACTCATGTTTGCGAGGAACTCACTTTTCGCCCGCGACGACTCGTAAGCAGCGTCATGCGCGACCTTGAGCTCCCGATCTATCTGAATTGAGTGAATAAGCGACCGCGCGATAGATCCAAATTCAGAAGCGTCTTTCGCCAAGGGTTCAAGGGGAGCTTCGTCTCGGTTCGCAAGACTCTCAGAGAGACGCGCTAACGGTCCGTCAATCCACTTACGATGCGAAACGAACAGTGCCAAGATAACGATAAGCGTAAACAAGAACAGCATGGCTGTTGCAGCGGTCTGAACCGAGCGAGCGAAATCAATCGCTGGCGTTTCGCGGGTGACTTCGAGCGCTGCAATCGGTCTCCGGTCGTAGCCCCTCAGCACGATGATTAGGTGCGATGCTTCGATCTCATCCTTTTCATGATCTACAGCCGCCGGCACCAGCCTAACGAAACTGTTCGTGGACTCGCCTAGCTCCCTTAACTCATTGGGGGACAAAAGCCTGCAAATGAACAAGTACCCTAATGGTACCAGTCGATCTTGATCTGCCTCCGAGTTTACAGTCGATGCGACGACCTCTACGACATCGTCGTTCATTCGATGGAAGAACCGCACGCTCGTCCTGTTCGAGAATAGGTTCGCAATCTGAGCCGGAGATAAGTCAATCCAAGAATCTCCGCGCCGCCCCTCTGTGTCAGCGGAATAGACCATTGACCCGTCGAGCTGGTAGGCGGCCACCCAGCTTCCCTCGAACGTCTCGAGCGCCAAGTCGAGGTTCGATTGAGCCCACTCGGGATCTTGGTGAACAAGGAAGTCAACTGTCTCATCCCAGGAGGAGTAGTCCGTCGCGAAGCTGACGAGCCCTGCCGATCGGAGCTCCATCACGCTCTTCAGGGAGTCGCGGCGATCACGAAGCTGGACGTCTGAGATCGCCTTTATCTGCGACTGATTCAACCAATGAACCGACCCAACAAACAGCGCGAAGAGGACCGTAATCACGGCCAAAATCGCAAGAAATCGCTTGCGCGTTCTCCCCATCCGTGGACTCGACACCATGCTTCGCTGCTTCTCGCCGGACACCTCGCCCGGGACCTACAAAGTTTATTGTCGGTTCCAGCCCCGCCTGCCACAACCCGCCTGCAACCGGGGCACCCGCTTGGGCGTAAACTCGGAACCTAATGTCTACGACAGCCAGATACCGCCCGGCAGACGTCCTAAGATGGCTAGAAATGGGGAGCCAAACTGTCCGCCAAACTCCACTGAAGCCGGCTGGCCCAGACGTCACGAAGGCGATCTTTGAAATCGTGGGCAAGGTCGTCCGCGAGGGCAAAGGAGCTATCGCGGGGATCGCTGGGAAGCAGTTGGAAGGACTTGAGTTTGTTCTCGAAGATTTGGCACTTGTAGCGGGAAACCGGAGGATTCCTTATTCCGAAATCCGTTCCGTAGAACACGAGAAGGGAACTATCTTTCATATTCATGCCACCGGTTCGCCACTGACGATCAAGCCTTACGCATGGCTCGAAGTCGCAGGACACCGAGTCCCGATTGGGTGGTTGCGCGACGGGATGGAGGTTCCGTTCGAGTTGCTAGCGGAAGAGATTGCGGCGCGCGCCGGTTTGGAAATCAAGCGCTAACGCGCGCTTCGTTTTCAATCGTGCTTCCCTTGAAGACTCTTCGCGCACGCGCGCTGACGACGATCGAGCCGTGTAAGCCCTTTGCGACTGCTGTTTCACCGCCGGGATTTTTGACTTCGACCGCGAGCGCATTGGGATGCTTGCGAAACCAACAAGCAGCAACAGCCGCGCTGCCAGTACCACATCCGTGAGTCTCCCCTACACCGCGTTCCCAAATCCGAATCGCGAGCGACTTCGCCCCAGTCTGCCAAGCCCAAATCACCGAAGTTCGCTTGGGAAACCACTCATGGTTCTCTAACGCCGGGCTAACAACTAGAAACTCATCCTCAGGCACGTCGGAATCTCTAAAGATAACGGTGTGCGTGCTACCTGTATTGACCGAGCACAGGGTCTCATCAAAGCCAGCAACAAGCAACTTTCGCTCAAACACTTCGCCGACTCCGGCGGAGAGCGGAATCCCCTCAGGCTCGAACGTAGGCGGAGGCAGAGTTACGTCGATCCAATCAGATGCCGTGAACTCGATGGGAATCGTCATCCCTCCATGGAGCAATTGCAAGCGCTCTTTTGATTGGTGCTCGGTCTTCATATGAAGTGCCGCACACCGTAGACCATTGCCACAGAAATCCTCCGTCCCGTCGGGGTTGAACATTCTCATCGTGATTGGGTCTGTCGTCGGATCTACGACCAGCAAGCCATCGCTCCCAATGCCAAACTTTCTGTCACATAGCGAAATCGCCACATGAGACAGATCGCTCCCTCCAGCGTCGGTCGCCTCGATCAGAACAAAGTCGTTGCCTATACTCTCGTATTTGAAGAATGTCACCCTTCGTCACCTATCAGCGGTTCCAGTCGCAACCGCACCGTCTTCAGCATCTGAGCAAACCAGTCGCCGCTGGGCGACACAGCGGATATCCACCACGCCGCCGGACGATTGTTTGCGTGCTCTAAGCCTCTGGTCGAAACTACAGCTTCGCGCACAAGCATCACCGTCGCATATTCCGACTCTCGAATGATTTCGCGTCGTCGGTGCCGTGCGGCAGCAAATTCATCAATCGCTCCTGCGGAAGCCGCAGCCTTTCGAAGCTCATGCAAATGTTCGCGCACCTCGCGCCGTTCGGAGCGCAGAGATGAAATCGTGTCAATGAACTCTTGCCGTGTGGATAGACTCTCTGCCGACGCCTCTCTGCCGAACATCTCCGATGTAAAATGATCACCCATCGCGCGCTCAGTCTCGATCCAGCGAACCTTGATCTCCTTCAGCCGCGAGTGGAGCTGCGCCTTTTCCTCGCGGATCGCCTCCATCCTTTGCTTCAGAGGCTTAAGCGCATCGCCGAGCGACTCAAACTCTCGGGCGAGACACTCCCACCTGCCACCGCGAATCTTGTATAGAGCCTGAATGCGCCCCGCTGGACTCCGAGACTTGTGCAGCAACTCCAAGATCGCCTTCTGTTGATGTACGACCTCTCGCCACGATTTTGAAAACGTTTCCGCGCTCACGTGCTCAGCTCCGAACGGATTTTGAAATGGATGCGAGATGTGAAACCATCGATCAGTTGCAGAAAGCGAATTCCATGTGTCCCAACCAATCCGAAGGATAGGATTGGCTCTGACAGATATCCCCATCCGCGCCAAAAGGTTGTTCAGCTTGCGCGTTATGCGGACGTACATGGACGCGCCTTCATGGAATGCGAACACAAACTCGCGGGACAGCTGACTGATCAGCGTAACCGCCTTGCCCACAACCGCAGCACCAGGAAAATTCCTCTCGACAACATCCGCGAGGTCGAGTACTGACGTTATCCGCTGCTTCAAAGGAACAAACTGGGGCTCGGCGGTCATCACAATCAGCATCTGGTTCGTCAATCGAATGGTCCCGCGCCCTGATCCAGGGATCACCAAATCAAAGGGAATTGCTCCTGTTCCGAATCGGTCGAGCGAATAAACTTCTTCCCCTTCGACAGCTTTGTTGTACGCTTCGCATGCTTTCTGCGCCGTTTCTGGCTGTAGAAACAGGTTTACAAACTCAAATCTCGGGAGTGACGCAGACTCGCGATTGAGTTGCAGGAGCAGAGTTGTCTGTGTCAACTCGGCGGTGGACGTTTCAGACGTGAGCAATCGGTGGAATTCGGGTAGCAGACATTTGTAGAATCCTCCAAGCGTCTGCCCACTACAGAGCTCAACTGCATCACACATCATCGCGTGAATGCGTTCGCCGATGACCATTGCTTCTTCGCGCTGCTTGGGTTCGCACATCGCATCAACGGTTTGACTAAGTGCCCACTCAAACGTTCTCTGAATCGCCGGGAACAGAGCGTTCAGCGACAGTTCTCCTGCAACCCGTGGCGTTGCATCACTGCTTGCCAGTCCGCGCCAGCCAAAGGCCTCGGTCGCTTCGTCGAGCTTTGCGGAGTCGCCATCGGCCCACCTCTCAAGAGAAACCCCCGCGCGCGCGAACTGCTCCCGAGTGACCGCGACCTCGCCGCCAAACAGCGCGCTAAACTCACCAGCCGCCGACCAAAAACCTTTCGTAGAGCCCTCGTTCTTTGGAAGCGCAACGTAGGGATCTTTGGCAATCAAGCCACCCGGCAACTTCGCAAAGTAGTCGGTGTCATGCACACCGGCAATGAGAGACACGCTCACACCAACTTCGCGGCCAAGAATTGGCAAGGCAGCCTTTAGCGGCTCATCCCAAAACACCGTCTGCCCAAGCGCAAGTAGCGGCGCCCCAGGCGCGACTTCATGCAGCTGAAGCAGCGTTTCACGAACAGAAGGATGCGGTGTCAATGGACGTATTCTACGCGACGGCGGTCAGTCGGGTTCTTCTCAAAACAGGAAACCAGGCGCGGGAACGTCGATGGCCGCAACGATCTCCCTCGGGTCGCGCACGGCGACCGTGCCTTTGCGGATCAACTCGCGATTGCCCTCCGGTACGTCCTCGCCGTCCCGGACGATCAGCTGACAATACCGATGCTTGAGCGCTTCTTCTGCCCCAGCCCAAGTGCCACCGCTACCGAAGGCCGAGGAAACAACAAGTGTCGCCACAGAATGGCCATAAATCAGCTTGTTGCGATTCATCGCGCTTCCGACGCTGAATCCTGCGAAAGGTGACACCGCGCACGCCATACACACTCGCCCACTCTCGAGCGCATCTCTCGATGCTCCCACAGCCTTGCCAAGTGAATCTGCAAGAAAGGCGATCGATTCGCCATCCGATTCGAGTGCTGCGCGCATTGACAACTGGTCGACGCCTCTTGCACCGCCGGAAACCACGACATAGCCTTGCTCGACAACAACTCGCGCCGCGGCAGTTGCAAACTCTGCGCCCGATTCATCCACACCCCGGGACCCTACAATTCCAAATGAACGCGAATTGAGCAGCGAGAGGTTGCCAGCAGCAAACAACAACGGGGGACGTCGTGCGCCCAGAGTCTCGATCCAGCGTTGCGGATAGTCGTCATCAAACTCGGAAATCACGCAAATGTCGTTCTTTGATAGCTCCGCAAGCGCGGCATCGATTGGGTCGATACGCGAAAGCAGTTGAGCGACCCTCTCAGCATCGACTTCGCTCAGGTGCTTCTGGGACCATTCGACAACATCCCCTGTCGAGTTGCGCAGCTCTTTCCAAAGAGCTGAGCCGACAGGCTCAGCATCATCGAGCAAAAAGCTCGTTAGAGCAACGACTTCGTTAGTTTGCATAGGCATTGTAGTTTATCTGTTCGCATCGCGCGAACGCGCAGAGGCGAGCGCGAACGGAACCACTCCCCTCGCGCCAGCATCACGAAGCTTGATACCAATCGCCGTCAGTGTCCAGCCGGAATCCACAATATCATCGACAAGGAGGCAAACGCCCTCCGGAATCTGCTCTGCAATCTCGAACGCGCCCCACACGTTAGAAAACTGATTGAGCGAAGTCTGCATGTCTTTCTGGGGTCGGGTCTGCGCCACCTTCCGCACAGCATCAAAAAAAGGAATACCGAGCTCATCCGCGAGCCGGCGCGCAAAGTCTGCCGTCACCCTCGAGTGAGCGGAATCGCTCGAAGGAACATACGTCACCCAGTCCGCAGAATCATCGAGCGCCTGAATCGCCTCAGTTGAAGGAGCGATCAATTCATCCGAGTAGTGCTTCGCTCCGTATTTGCCCTCTCTGACCAACACACCCCAACCAGCATCGTTGTAAACGCAAAGCGCGACGCCAGGAAGAGAGCGTTGGTCATCAGACAGCTGCTTCTTTCCGGGATGACCATTCGGAAGCCTCAGTCGCGGCAAGATTGGATGGTTATCTGCCTTCAAAAACCGTTGAGCCGAAATTACCAGTTCGCGAGGAAGCGACATCTCGCCATGAGGACTGCAGTTGTCACATCGCCCGCAAGCGACCGGCAGCGGATCGTCGAGAGCACGCGCAAGAAACTCCATCCTACATCCAGCGTGTTCACCGTACTCTTTCATTTGCTTAAGTTCTTCGTACCGCCGGAGAGTGATTGCATGCGAACGCTCCCAATCGTAACACCACTCCGGCTTCACTAACTCCCATCCTCCATCGGCGGGCTGCACCGCTCCCTCCACGTCCATCAAGTCGACAGCTTGCTGGATCTTTCGAAATCGAAAGTTGAGGTGAGACGCGATATCTCTGACGCTTCTCGGTCCGCTTTGGAGTTCGCGTTTCACCGATTCGAAAACCTGCGCTGCAGGAAACGCCTGCTCGATGAACCACGACGTGATGTCGTCGTCTTCGCCGCCTTCGAGCAGCACGCCAATCGCCGTCTTGAGGTTTCTTCCTGCTCGACCGACCTGCTGATAATACGAAATCACGGAACCCGGCCGCTGGAAATGCACAACGAAACCGACGTCCGGCTTGTCGTACCCCATCCCGAGCGCGGTCGTTGCGACGAGCGCTTTGATCTGGTTTTCTTTGAACCCCCGCTCCAAGCGCTCGCGCTCGTCGTTCTCCATGTCCGCGTGATAAGCCTTCGCGGAGATATCCTGTTTCCTCAGCCAGGCGGCAACTCGATTCGCGTCGTTCACGGTAAGCGTGTAAACGATTCCTGTTCCCCGGAATCGCGGAACATACTTCGCAAGCCATGCCAGCCTCTCCGCTTGGTCGCGCATTGGAAAAACGCTGAGTTTCAGGCTTTCGCGCATCAGCGGGCCTCGGATGACATTCAACTTGTCACCGAGTTGCGCGCTTACGTCTTCGATAACTCGATCGTTCGCGGTCGCGGTGGTTCCGAGAACCGCGCAACTTGGATCGATGCGCTCCACGGTCGAAAGAATCCGCCGATAGTCGGGCCGGAAGTCATGACCCCAATCACTAATGCAATGCGCTTCGTCGATGACGAGCAGCGACATTTTTCTTTCGAGATAAGGCAGTAGCTCCTCGCGGAAATCCCGATTCTTCAGTCTTTCCGGTGAGACAAGCAGCAGGTCGATCTCATTGTTGCGTGTCGCAGACACGAGGTTCGGCCAATCGTCGGGGTTTGTGCTGTTGATGCTCGCCGCGTTCAGTCCAAACCGCTCGGCAAGCTCGATCTGATTGCGCATGAGTGCCAGCAGCGGACTCACGATCAGCGTCGGGCCCCGATCTCGCAAGAGGCGTGTCGCGACAAAGTAGACAACGCTCTTTCCCCACCCGGTCTTTTGCACGACCAACAGCCGCGCGCCAGACTTTAGCAGCGCTTCGATTGCCTCCCACTGCCCGTCTCGGAACTCAGCGTCGGGTCCGACCGCCCCACGCAGAACCTGGGTTCCCCGCTCACGCAACGCCTCCATCTTCCCATCATTTTGACGCCTTTGTTGGAGCGACCTGCGAACCATTCTGGGAATTCCGTGTCTCGGTAAGACCGGATTCGAATTACAATGTGAGGACTTACATGTTCGCTTTCCTCGTACTGCCGCTACTCGCACAATCCACGGTTGTCGTCACAAACATTGCTGAATTGAGGCGAGCGGCCACAAACGCGCAACCGGGGACGACCATCCAAGTGGCCCCTGGCGACTACGTTGGTGGCGTGTCACTCATGAATCTGCACGGCGCGCCAGGGCGCCCGATCGTCATCGCCGGGCTCGACCACACCAACCCGCCTCGGTTCGTTGGCGGGTCGGGGGTACAGATCTCAGGGACCAGCCATCTCGAGATTCGCGACATCCGTATCGTAGACACACGCTCCAACGGACTGAACATCGACGATTCAGGCCAGCGGACAAAACCCTCGCGACACTTGGTACTCGAGCGGGTCTCGGTTAGTGGTACGCCGAAAGGCAACTTCGATGGCATCAAGCTGTCCGGTTTGCGCGACTTTCGAGTGTCGAATTGCTACATCGAGCGCTGGGGTGGCTCGGCGATTGACATGGTCGGTTGTCATGATGCGGTTATCGAAGGTTGTGTGTTCCGCAACGGAGGGGATAACGCAGTGCAAACGAAAGGTGGATCGAGCAGCATCTCCGTTAGGTCAAGCCGGTTCCATGACTTCGGCCTCCGGGGAGTGAACATCGGCGGCAGTACCGGAGCAGGCTACTTTCGCCCCCCGCTAGAGGAGACGCCCAAGAACGGGCTATACGAAGCGCGCGAGATTCGGGTCGAAGGATGTACGTTCGTCGGAGGCGGCGCCCCCATCGCGTTCGTCGGAGTGGATGGCGCGCTCGTGCGATTCAACACGTTCGTCGATCCGGCTAGGTGGGTTGTCCGAATCTTGCAAGAAAATCGTGCCGAAGGATTCGTTCCCTCCAGGCAGGGAGTGTTCGAGGACAACCTCATTGTCTTCTTTTCAGGCAACTGGGCCTCCGGCGGGGTCAACATCGGCGACGCCACTCTGCCCCAAACTTTTCGCTTCACCAGGAACTTCTGGTTCTGCTCCGACGACACGTCGAAAAGCAAGCCGACCCTGCCGACCCCTGAGACTGGGGGCACTTACGGAGTTGACCCCCTCTTGACTGTTGACGATGAGGGTCGTGTCTCTGTCTCTCCAGCGAGCCCCGCCCACGGCGTCGGCGCGCATGCCTACCGCCGTTAAGCGCCAAAGAACGCTAAGAGCTAACCAGACCTTCTCCCGAAGATCGGCGCGGCCGCCGGGTACCGTCTTGGCATGCCGAAGTTTGCGTCCATTGCGCCGGTTCTCGTCGTCCGCGATGTCATCGCGTCAGTTGACTACTGGAAAGAAAAAGTCGGGTGCGACCGTGCCGATCTCTATGGGAGCCCGCCTGGTTTCGCTATGGTCGGGAAAGATGGTGTGACGATCATGCTGGCGCAAGCCCCTCAGGGAGTGGATCCGCCTGCTGCGAATTGGCGCGTCGTCGATAAGACCAATCAGGTTTACATTTGGGTCGACGATGCGGCGACGCTCTATGAGGAGTTGAAGCAACGTGGAGCGACGATCGATTTCACGCTTTATGACACTCCATGGGGTACGCGTGAGTTCGGTATTCAGGACCTCGACGACCACGACATCGCGTTCGGTCAAAAGCTGTAGCTATTCCTTCAGCTTCATCGACAGGATTCGGTCGCCTTTGTGAATCGAATCTACGACGTCCATACCTTTCGTGACCTTTCCCAAAACAGCGTACGATCTCCACAGCCTTTCGTAGTCACTCTTAAGAATGAAAATCTGCGAGTCGCCGCCGACTTGCAAACCCGTGCTCGCGATTCCGCAAACACCCCGAAGATAGTCGACGGTCGATTCCTCGAACGGCAATTGCGTTCCGCTGCCGCCGCCTAAGACCTCGTCGGAGGTGATCGGCTTGTCCTTGCTAGCGGGCGCGCCCCATTGGGTGACCCACCATTCGACGCGGTGGACTCTTTGTCGGTCATAGAATCCTGCGCGGACCAGCTTGACGATGTGCTCGACGGTTTTTGGCGAAGCTTTCGGATCGGTTGTTATCTCGAAAACGCCTTTCGCCTCGACCCGAACTTCGATCACCGGGCCGGCGGGCAGGTACTCCACTTTCGCGGGGACGTAGCCCTGGATGAGGACAGCCGCACAGATCGCCAACATGCCGATTCGATTCGGCTTGGAGGCCGCCAATTCCTGCAAGCGGAACTCTGGCGGCCGGGGCAGGAGCCCTTTTAGTCTCAGACTCTGCGCCGCGCTGGTTGACGTGCCCGCTCTCGATTTGCTAACGGCTCTTCAAACTCATCGAACTCATCACGTTTAAACATTGTTAACGCGGTTTCTTGAGTTCACCGGGTGGGTCGGGGGCGGTGTTCCGCGTGTTGGGGCCGCATCCCTTTCGACATAGGGTCACCGTCGGTTAAGTCCTTGGGAGTGGCAGAAGTCAACCTGCTGTGAGGTCGACAGTCGCACCGCCCGAGGGAGGTTGCTTCGGCGCGGGCCGGCGGCGCCGCCGGCCCGCGCTTTTGCTCACGCTCTCGGTTGAGGGACGCGGCCGTTTCTTCGCAGAGCCCAGCGAAGGATCAGCGCGATCGGCAACCAAACGGGAGCAGTCACCAGCACGTACATGATGAACGTGACGAGCCCGCGAACGATGTTGCCGAACAGCGTGGACGTGTCGGTCCACGCCGCGGCGAACCAATTCGGATCCGGGCCTGTGACGCCGGGTCCGTCTTGCCACACTTCGAGTTCGATGCGCGGCATGAGCGCTTCTTCGGAAAGCTGCGCGAATTCGGGGCTAGCCGATTGGGGATCGGCTCCGGCGTACCTTTTCGCGGCTTTCATCGATGCAAGCTGCGCGGTGACGTCGCGCCCGGTAACGCGCTTGTATTTGCGCGTTCCGAGTGACTGGAGCGCGGTGATCGCGTCGTCAAACTTGTCGTAGGGCACGCGGACTGCCATCTCGACTTTCGGCGGGCCGCCGCCCATGTCGCTGGCAAGGGTCGACTCAATGTACCCGCCCCATTCCTTGACACGGGCGTTCACTTTCGACTCGGCGTCCTCCGCGTCTTTGACCTGGACTCCGAGGTTTGCGGTGCGAACGCTTGCGCGCTCCGTCGTGTCGGTCGCTCCGCCCAGAGCCAAAGGGCTCCCAGAGGAAGGGGCAGCCGACCTGGTGCTGCGCTCCGCAGCGGCATAATCGTTCTGGCCGTTGGGACTGTCGTTGCAGCCTCCTGACAGGGCCGCAACAACACCGAAGGCGAGAAGGACAATCGCTATTTTTCGCGTCATGGCAAATGACACCTCCACTATTGGTGTACGCCACGCCGCATCTGGTTCATGAGTCGTAAGTCCCGGAGGGGACTGCAGTCGGTGAGGGTTCCTCGATGTCGGTGTGGCATTCCACCAGCGAAGGCCACACCGGTCTTTGCCTCGATGCTATCCGCCGCCGCGCGGATCGTCTTTCGGATCGACGTACGTGATTCGCCACGGACCCATGCCGTGCAATTGGATGATAGTCTCGGTGTTATGCGTGAATGCGAAGTGGCGCATAGCTGCCGACATCATCGTGAAACTGCCAACCGGCATCATCTTTGCTTTCGAACGGTCGACGACCGTTCCTTCGCCCATGTGAAACGTGCCGGAGATCACCGTCACGTTTTCGTCGGCGGGGTGCCAGTGTGGCGCGATGGCGTAGTTCGCCGGGAGTTTCAGGCGCATCACGAATGGGCCCTCGGCGGCGGGATCCCCGCTGATCACTGCGAACTGCGCGCCTTTCGGGAGGGAGGGCGGTCCATCCGACCACCTGATTTCTTCGGGAGTTACAGTCGTCATCTTCGCGCTGGACTCGATCGCATAAACGGCGAACACCGCGATGCACCCGGCGACAGCGGCGATTAGTCTTGCATTCATTTCGTTCTCTCCTTGGCCCTGAGGCTGGCCGTGCCTTTCGAGCCGGATTATGATTCGTCCCTGCGCGTTTCCGCGACCCCCGTCCGAACATCCCGGATACGATCGGTCATGAAAGCCCGGCTTGCGATGGCCCTGTTGCCGATCGACGCGACACACAAAGATCTGGGTCGGGAACGCGCCCCAGATCTTTGCGGAAGGTCACCTCGTGTTGCCGGCAAGCACTCGACTATTCCGCTTCGAGCCAAACGAATTCTTCGAGGCCGATCACGTATTCCTTGCGAACGGGGTTGTGCCGGATGAAGTACTTCGTAGGATAGTAGCCAGAGACTTGAACTGCCGCGGGCATCTTGATTGGCGCAGTGATGTTCGGATTCGTCAACAGAAGACTCTTGGTGAACATCGGCTCGATGAAAGTCAACCGTCCATCGTAAGCGCCGTAGATGAAGGTGTGCGTGAAGGGCGCACCGTTCAGTTCGGGGGTTTGGGTATCGACCCAGTGCCCGCCCATTTTCGGCTCTTCGGACTCCGGAGCGAAGATGTATCCGGCCGGAACGTATTTTTTATCGGGCGCCTTTCTGCATCGCTCTAAGTCGTCGCCCTCGGCCGTGATTTTCTGTCTGTCTTCGTATTTCATAAGATAGAAGTGCACGTCGAAGTGCGGCACGTCGTAGACTCCGGGCGGGATGTGGCCTTGCGGGTTCCAATCGAACGAGACGTGGTTGATCGGCGTCTTCTTCACCGCCTCTGCCGGGTAGGTCAGGGCATATTCCCACCCAGGGGGCTTCGGATAGGTCGGAGGAGGGTCGTCGCGCAAGCCGGTCAGCGCGGTTTCGGAGATCGTGACACCGATAGCGACGGGTTTGTCGTCCTTGCCAATCTGGGCCCAACTGAAGACGATCCCGTTCCCGATGATCGTCATCTCGCCGACGTGGTAGCCCTGCTCTTTGAGCCGGCAGTTTTCGCACGCCGAAGCGACGGAACCAAAAACGGGCAGAACCGCCAGAGCGGTCAATGCGGTGATGAGTCGTACGTATCTCATGTGAACGCCTTGCACGCGGGGGTTATACCCAAACGCCATGCCGAGGGTCGGCGAAGCAAGCCGGGGCATTCGGCCCGTGAAGACCGGTACGATGCCGAGCTGATTCCTTTCTTTGAATGCGTACAGCCGGTTCCAGTAATACTCGAACACGAGGATGCACTCGTCTTGGCGGTCTCGCGGCAATAGCGGCGGCATCTTGTCCAGATTCCGCATCGCCTTCGAGCCGAGCGGAAGTGTCTCTCGCCAGTTGACGCCTTGCTTGTCGAGGTCGGCGGCGGGCGTGGCCGGGTTGAGGTTTTGGTCGTGGGTGCCGTGGGTGAATTCGTTGACATTCGACTGCCTCAATCAGCACGATCAGAATTCACCCGCGCCACGACGGAAACCGGCGGCTGCACCCCGATCATTCGGTCGCCACCATCCGACCTGCTTCTAAACCCTTCCTCCGAGTGCGGGTAGAAACGTCGCTGTGCGCAGATCCGGATATCTCGGTCGCCACGATCTCGGCGTCAACGCGCCTTTTCTTGACTCAGTGCGCCGCGCGTTCGCTGAAATCGATCGCTCGCAATGGCTGAACCCGGAGCAAATCCGATCGAATCAGATCAAGAAGCTCGCCAAAGTCGTTGGCCATGCGAGTCGCCATGTACCGTTCTATCGAGAGCGATATGGCGGGCAGATGCGCATCGAATCCATTGAGGACTTCCGAACCCTGCCGATCATCGATCGACACGAGATTGCCGATTGCGAGATCGAGCATCGCACCGCGAAGAAACTGCCCTTTGGCGACAGCGCACTTTTTAGCGAAACTACGAGCGGTACCACAGGCGATGTCGTCACCATTCTGAGAACCAGCAACCTGGAGATTTGGCGACATGCTGCGATGATTCGCGAGCTCGACTTGTGGAACATCGACCCGACAGGCAGCTGCGCAGTTATGCGCGTTCCAGCGAATCCAAGCGACCCCGATTGGAATGCGGACCTTCAGGCAAGTGTTGTTGACTCTTGGATGCGAGGGGCGTTCGGTCAGCTTTTCGGCCGGGCGACTGGATTCCACATCGATGCCAGCGATCATACAAGGGAGATTGCCGCACGCGTTCGAAGAGTTGCCCCTGATTACCTTCAAGCCACCGGCACCCTGCTCTTGTCTTTGATTGAAAACCTCGAAGGCTATCGTCCCCGAGCGCTTCTCACCATTGGGGAGAACCTGTATCCGCATATGAGATTGGAATTGGAGGCTTCCTACTGCGCACCTGTTTACGACGTGTACGCGGCAGTTGAAGCAAACCGTGTCGCTGCGACATGTCCGGACGGTGACGGATACCATGTCCACGACGAGAATGTCTTCTTCGAGCTGTTAAATGACGATGGGTCTGCGTGCGAACCTGGCGAGATCGGAAACATCGTGCTGACCTCGCTTCATAACTTCGCTTCGCCGATCATCCGTTACGACATTGGCGATCTCGCAGAGGCACCATTGAGGCCGTGCGTTTGCGGGCGAGGGTTGACGACCGTCGCGAGTTTTCAGGGGCGGGAGATCGCGAGACTGGTCTTGGAAGGCGGGAGGAAGCGAATCGCGCTCGGGTTCGTCATGACGATGAACGAGATCGCCGG
Source organism: Fimbriimonadales bacterium (assembly GCA_041744215.1). Taxonomy (GTDB): domain Bacteria; phylum Armatimonadota; class Fimbriimonadia; order Fimbriimonadales; family ATM1; genus JAHCHL01. The sequence goes on from JBGTLG010000041.1 coordinate 155,805, forward strand.
CGTCAAGAAGTTTCGCCTGACTCAGCGCGGGCTCGATGTGTTTCAATTGCGGATCACGGGCCGCGAGTCGTTGCGCGACGAGGAGATCAGCCGCATCAAGGGGAGCCTCGAGCGATCTGTAGAACGGACCGTGTCGCTCACGGTTACTGCGGTCGATGACATTCCGCTCGGGGCCCGGGGCAAGCTGACCAAGGTCGAGTATGTCGAGTAGATAGTTACGAACGGCGGCCGCCTGTGCGTTTTTTTCAAGCCAGGGCGCTGGCGGGGCTGGGCTGGGAGGGCGACCCAGCGGGCCGCAAGTTGGCCGAGCTTGTGCCCGACGAAAAAATTTCCAAAAAACTCCCCAAACCCCTTGACAAGCGCACAGATGTGCAGTAGAATCCTGTCTACCTACGGGTAAATGGAGGAGAAAGATGGCAAGCAGTCGAAATGGTGCAGCAGTCATAGAGGACATCCCGGCATTGGATAAACAGAAAGCATTGGACATGGCCGTCGGCCAGCTGGAAAAGTCTTATGGAAAGGGCGCGGTGATGCGCCTTGGCGAGAGCACGGCCGAGAAGGTTGACGCGATACCTACCGGCTCGATCAGCCTCGACGTCGCACTTGGCGTCGGAGGCATCCCGCGCGGCCGGATCACGGAGATTTATGGAACGGAGAGCTCGGGCAAGACGACGCTGGCTTTGCATGTTATTGCGGAAGCTCAAAAGAAGGGCGGGCTCGCGCTTTTCGTTGACGCGGAGCACGCTCTGGACATCGAGTATGCGAGGGCGCTCGGGGTGGATGTCGACCGGCTTTACATCTCGCAGCCCGCGACCGGTGAAGAGGCGCTCGAAATCATGGACGGCATGATGCGCTCGGGGGCTTTGGACGTCGTCGTGCTGGACTCTGTCGCCGCGCTTGTTCCCAAGGCCGAGATGGAGGGTGAGATGGGCGACGCGTTCGTCGGGATTCAGGCTCGCATGATGTCGCAGGCGATGCGCAAGCTTGGCGGCAATACGAGCAAGACGAAGACGGCGGTCATTTTCATCAACCAGCTTCGCGAGAAGATCGGCGTGATGTATGGCAATCCGGAGACGACACCGGGCGGGCGGTCGCTGAAATTCTGGGCTTCGGTGCGGCTGGAAGTTCGCCGTGCTGAGACACTCAAGGATGGAGCGGAGCCAATCGGCGCGCGGACGAAGGTGAAGGTTGTTAAGAATAAGGTCGCGCCTCCGTTCAAGGCCTGCGAGTTCGACATCATGTTTGGGCAGGGCATATCGAAGGCTGGCGACTTGGTCGACGTTGCGAACAAGATGGGCATCATCTCGCGGAGCGGGACTTACTACAGCTACGGCGATTTGCGGCTTGGCCAGGGCCGGGACAACGCGAAGGCATTCCTCGACACGAATCCGCAGATTCTTGCGGAGGTCGATCAGAAGGTGCGCGCAGCGCTTTCGGAGAAGGCTGCGAACTACTCATCGCCGGTGGCCGCGGTCGCTCTGGATGCCGAAGACTTCGAGTAGATGGGCAATGGGGGCGACCCCGAAAGGACAGAAGCGTTAGAGATAGCGCTAAGGATGCTGCGGGTCCGGGATCGGTTCGAGTCTGAAATCCGGGCCCGTTGCGCCGTGGAGGAATGCTCGCCGGAAGAGATTGATGCGGCGATTGAGTCGTTGCGGGCGAAGCGATTTATCGACGACCGCCGTGTGGCGAAGGGTTTGGCGTTCAAACTGACCCAGGCGAAGGCTTGGGCGCCAGCTCGGATCGAGGCTGAGCTGAGGCATCGAGGGGCAGATGAAAGCGCCATCGAGGATGCGCTTCGGGCGCTGCCGGAAGAGTCGAAGACGGTCGCGCGATTCGCTCGAATGCAGCGGGTCTCAGGTTCTGCGCTCGCGCGAAAGCTCTTCTCAGCGGGATTCTCAGAGGATGCGATTCTCGTCTTCCTCGATTCGTCTCGCGGGTAGCCTTAGCGTTGCATGCGCATTTTATTCCTGGGCGATATCGTTGGGAAGGTCGGTCGCCGGGCGGTGGCAAACTGCCTTCCGTCGCTCGTCGATACTTACTCACCTGATTTTGTTATCGTCAACGGCGAGAATTCTGCTGCTGGGGTTGGCATCACGCCAGACATCGCCGAAGAGTTCTTCAAGCTGGGAATTGATGGGATTACACTGGGAAACCACGCGTTCAATCGGCGGGAGATAGGGAGTCTGCTGGATTCGGACAAGCGGATCATCCGGCCTGCGAACTTCCCGCCGGGGGTGTCTGGGCGGGGTCACACGCTTCTCGAGAAAAACGGAATGAAGCTGGGGCTGATTAACTTATGTGGGCGGGTGTTCATGTCGGAGTATGACGACCCGTTCCGGCTCTGCGATCAGCTGGTTGCCGATCTCGCGACTCCTGCAACGGTCGTTGACTTCCATGCGGAGGCGACCTCGGAGAAAAGCGCTTTCGGATGGTATGTGGATGGCCAGGTTAGTGCGGTTCTTGGAACGCACACGCACGTTCAGACCGCAGACGAGCAGATCTTGCCCGGGGGGACCGCGTTCATATCGGACGTGGGCATGTGCGGGCCGATGGACTCGGTGATCGGCATGGATCGAGACGTGATTCTCAGGCGGTTTTTGACCCTGCTGCCCGAGCGATTTGAGGTCGCGTCAGGACGTAGTGTAATCTGTGGGGTGGTGTTAGACGTCAAAGAGGATACTGGCCGCGCCGAATCGATCGAACGCGTCCAGTGGCGTGATGTCTCATAAACCCATTCGGAGGAACTCGATGCTAACGTTTGTTGCAATCTCCGCGCTCGCAATGGCGGGCGCCCAGGACTCGGTCAGCTTGTCTCTTTACGGCGGTCAGCCCGCAGATCAGGCCGGGATAAGCCTCTCGCCATGGGGCGGAGGCGGGATCGAGGAAAGCGGATCCCAGTCCATCGCTGGGTCGCACTCGTTACTGGTTCGCACAGCCACGTTTTTCCAGGGCGGCACGGTTAAATTCGCCAGCCCAGTTCCCGTAGCCCAGTACGCGAGCAATCCAGAGAATCTTCTTCTCGTTTCCGCGTTTGTTGTCGGCGGGTCCGGAGTGCCGGCCGCGGGCGGTGGCGGCGACAGAGCTGGCGGCGCGATGGCCGGAGGTGGCGCCATGGGAGGGGGAGCAATGGGCGGAGCGACGCAACCCGCACCTCGAGCCAAAAGCATGGAGAATCTCCGCTTGATCATTCGAACTTCCGACGGCAAGTCAGCCGAAGCGTACTACCCGCTTGCGACAGCGACCGGAGTAACGGATCGCTGGCGAAGGGTCGGCATCCCGCTGAGCAAGATCCAAGGCTTTGCGGGAACGAATAAAGAGATCACGTCGATTTCTGTCGCCGGAGACGCGCCAGCGGCGTTTTATCTGGGCGAAGTCCGTGTCGTGACGGACCAAACCCCGATCCAAGCTGAGCTCTCGTCGCGGGAAATGAACCTGGGCCGCGGCCAAGAGGTGACGCTATGGGCGATTGCGCAAGCAGGGTTCACTGTCGTCGAGTACTCATGGGACTTCGATGCACGAGACGGGCTTCAGGACGAGAACACTTCGCAAGTGGTCATGCACCGATTCCGGGTGCCGGGCGAATACACCGTGACTTGCACAGTCCGGGACAAGTTCGGCATCAAGCCGCCGTGGTCAGGCACCATCCAGGTGACGGTTAACCCGTAACGCACAGCTCATTCGAAAAAAGCCTGGCCTTCAGCCAGGCTTTTTTTTGCACGGTGAGAGTTTTTTTGCCCAAGTTATTGACAGGGTGGCCCAAGTTCCTCTATTCTGATTGAGGCTGTTGTGTGCTGGCAGGGCGCACGGCGGGGAATCCGCAAGAAAGGGAGTGGACATGGCAACATTTGGTTCTGACGAGCCCCCCTATCAGTGGCAGGGGCTATGCGATGAAGACTTCGTCTCGAAGGCGAGGACGGGAGATGAGCGGGCGTGCGAGTGCCTGGTGGGGCGATACAGGTCGTTTGTGGAAACGAAGGCGCGCGCCTATTTTCTGGCGGGGGCGGATCACGATGATGTCGTTCAAGAGGGGATGATCGGGCTTTACAAGGCCATTCGGGATTTCAACTGTGATCGACGCTCGAAGTTTCGACCGTTCGCCGAACTCTGTGTAACTCGGCAGATCATCACGGCAGTGAAGACGGCGACTCGCCAGAAGCACACTCTCCTCAACGGCTACCTATCGATTAACGCAAGCCTCAGCGGAGATGACGGAGATGGGCACCTGGTAGACATGATCCCGGATAGCAATGGGGTGAACCCTGAGGAAGCTGTAATGAAAAGCCGGGGACTTGGAAATCTGCACGACGCTATCAAGCACTTGCTAAGCGACTTGGAGCGCAAGGTTCTCAAGTGTTATCTCGAGGGCAAGTCGTATCGAGAGATGTCGAGAGAGCTCGAGTGCCAGCAGAAGTCAATAGACAATGCTCTACAGCGAGTCAAGAGGAAAGTTCTCTACTTCCTCCACGACTAGGCCATCCGGGCGATGTGACGAAGGTTTCTGCTATATTAGTGCAAGCCGCAATGCAAGAACAATCAAGTGCCCCTGTGTCTCCGGCGACTGGCGAAATCCGCGTTACAGTAGCCGACCCAAAAAAGCTTAACCTCGATGGCCTGACTGCGCTGCTCGGCATGAAGGGCATTCGAGTCGTCGGCTCGACCTCTGATCTCACTGACCTTGTGTCGCTCGTGAGGGATTCGAGACCTGATGTGGTAATCGTTGACGCGGCAATGGCGAGCCAGGTTGGCGATCAGCAGTGGGTGCGCCTTCAAAAGAGTTTCCCCGGTCTCAAGACTTTGCTCGTCGCAGATGTCGAAACGGCAGCACGGTACGCGGTATTGGCGCCGCCAGAGACGCGAGGAATGATCCAGCGAAGCCAAGACTCGGATGAGCTGATGCTGGCGATACGGACCATCGCTTCTGGGCGCATGTGGGAAATGCCGATCAAGAAGCCGTTGAAGAGCGCGCGGGGCCGAAAGATGAGCCCGCTGTCGCCTCGGGAGCGCGATATCGCCGTCCTGATCACGCAGGGCTACGGCAACCGCGAAATCTCTCAGCGGCTTGGGCTCAGCGAACAGAGCGTCAAGAACCTGGTCAGCCGGATCCTAAGTAAGCAGGGGCTCAAGAACCGAACTCAGATCGCCCTGTGGCGCCTGGCCTCGGGCGGCGAAGAGGGGGCGTAAGCTCTCCGTGATCGCGAGGGTGCTGACCGCTGCCGTCGGCATCCCGGTACTCGCATTCGCAGCGCTTTCGGAGTCCCTGTGGCCCGTACGCATCCTCGCTGTCGCACTGTTTGCCCTTGGATCACTGGAGATCGCACGCAGCGAACGCGACGCTCCTCGATTGCTGATGTTTGCGTTCGTTCTGTTGTTTGCGCTCTGCGCATTTATGTGGGATGCAGGGGGGGGCATTGCCCTCGCAATTGGGGCTATCGTTTGCAACATCATCTTTTGGTTTGAAGTGCTTGGGGATCGGGGGTCAGGAATCGGGCGCGCGTTTAGCACTCTACTCCTGCAAGTTGCATGGCTGGGATTCCCGCTACTGCTGCTGATCGTAATCAGAGCGCACGACACTGCCGATGAAGCGTTGCTTTCGTTATCTCAGGGTTCCGTCCTCATGCTCTTGCTCATCTGCATTTGGGCCTGCGATTCGTTAGCGTTCTTCGTCGGCAGATCGATAGGGAAACGGAAGCTTGCGCCGACGATTTCGCCGAACAAAACATGGGAGGGCGCGATAGCTGGGGTGCTTGCGGCAGTGGCCGCAGGAATGCTGATAGGTATAGCCTTTCATATTGAACTTATACATTCTCTCTTGATTGGCGCGATTGCAGGGATCCTCGGTCAGTTAGGCGACCTGTTCCAAAGTGCCTGGAAGAGGTCGCTCGGCTTGAAGGACAGTGGCGCGCTCCTGCCTGGGCATGGAGGTGTCCTCGACAGGTTTGATTCGCTACTGTATTGCGCGCCAGCGACGGCGCTCGTCATTGCGCTGGTGTAGATTGTGCAAACACGTTTGTTGGCAACCAGACTTTCAAAAAATCTCTTGCTGAGGATGGACAAACGCGAACGTCGCATCGCGACAACCTGCGCACATCATCAATTGTTTTGTCGTCCAGAAACACGACATCATCTTTCAACGCGATGTCAGGAATTGCAACGATTCCCATCGGTTGATGCGCTTCAAGTGTTGCTATCAAATCTTGCGCAGTGATTAGTCCTGTAACAGTGATGCCTTGACCAAAGAAGTTGTTTTTTACCGCGATCACTTCGACATCGAGATTCTCAACTTTTGATATCCGCTGCGCAAAGTCTTCGATCACCCTCGCCGCGAGCTCCCCGGTGATTAGCGTGATCCGCTCCGGCCTTGCGATCGAGGTTGGGAGCAATCCGTAAGCGGACTTCGCTTCGTCCAGAAACTTGCGGCACGTGCCCACCCCGTCTTCAAACTGGGGGAAGTCCTCATAGAACGCTCGGCCAGGGACCTTCTTTTCGGCATAGAAGAACCACTCATCTGTCGGGAAAACGAACCTGGTTCCGAGCTTCGAAGTGAACTCCTCGTGCCATCTTCTGGTCGTCGCCAGGAACTGGCGCGCATACTCGGGAGTCACCTGCTGAATCGGGTAGAGATTGTGCCGAAACTGCGTCAGCCCTACGGGGACGACCGCTACGCTGAGTACTCCAGCCCGGTTTCCGGTGCATTCACTATGCAGTTGGGCGAGTTCGTGGACGGTTTGATCGATCGCGGGCCCGTCATTAAGGCCTGGGCAGAGGACAACCTGGCAGTGGACGCTGACGCCTGATTCGATGAGTTCGGTAAGTCTTGGCAGGATCGGCTCCGCCGCCCCTCGTCCGAGCATGAATCCCCTAAGACGAGGATCCGTTGCGTGAACGCTCACGTACAGCGGCGAGAGTCCCTGCCCTTTCGTCCGCTCGAACTCCTCTTCAGACATGTTGGTCAGCGTCACGTAGTTGCCGTGGAGGAAACTCAAGCGGAAATCGTCGTCCATGAGATAGAGCGACTTGCGCATGCCCTTCGGCATTTGGTGGATGAAGCAGAAAACACACTTGTTGTCGCACGTATGGATCTGATCGGCGAGTTCGAATGTGAATCTAAAGCCCAGGTCCGCGCCCCATTCCCTGGTTATATGTACCGTTTGGTACACTCCGTCCCGCACGAACTCCACATCGAATTCCTCCTCGCTTGTGCCGAAGCGAAAGTCGATAATGTCATCAACATCTTCGCCGTCAACTCGCCGCACGACGTCACCGGGCAAGAAACCTGCGAGATCGGCAGGGGATCCCGCTTCGACTTCTTTGACCACGAGGCCCTTTGTGCGGAGTTGGAGAAGTTCACTCAAACACGAAGATTAAACCCTGCTCAGGTCGACCTCCGCGTCGCAGTTGGACGGAAGATTGAGTCGGTAGTCGAAGCCGCTTGGCCCGTACCACCACTCGACATTGATGGGACCACGCACCGTTGGGACGGATCCTGAGCATGATTCGAGCCCATTTGGTACCGGCCGAAAGAGGACTCTTTCGTGGGCTGTACCATTTCGTACAATTCCGAGCGCGATTCGTGAAAGAAAGTAGGGGGGACCTGCACTCCATGCGTGGCAGTGACTTCGAGTCCATCGACCGCCAGGCATATACCCTGGAAACAGCTCCCAGCATGTGGTCGCGCCTTTATCGACCATGAGGCCCCACTTATCTTCGATTATCTGATAAATCCGCTTGTATTCGCCGATTCGTTCAAGAAACTCCATGATGAAAAACTGAAAGAAAGGCGTCCCGGGCTGCACAAATCCCTCTGTAACTTCGCCACTTATGATGCTGTTCAGCCTGGCCTGTCGCTCCGGAGGTGGTAGCCCGGCCAGGGACAACACACATTGGGTCTGCGCGCTGAAGACCTCTGATCTGCTTCCGTCGTAGTGAATGCAGTCGACGTATGCGCCCCGGTCAACATCCCAAAGATTGCTGTTGACGGCTTTGGCAATGTGATCAATCGCCCGTAGGTCTGACTCGGCGTCCGCGTCCTGCCCGAGGTGCTTGGCGATCGCCGCACTCGACTTGAGCGCCCATGCAAACCACCCTTGCCCTGCCGTCACGACCCCTCGGCCAGGCTGATCCATTCCGGACCAATCTGTGAGATTCCAGGCCTCAATCTCGAATAGCCCGTCGGAGTTTATGAGCTCCAGAGCGTTGTCGGTCTGGCGCCTGATGGAAGGGTAGATCTCCTTGAGGAACTTCTCGTCGCCTGCATATTGATAATGCTCCCAGCACGCGATCTGCCACAGAAAGCTCCAGGCCGGGATAATCGTTTGCCAGCCGCTTGGAACCTGACTGTTCACCAGTCCGCCGGACTGAAGACTCTCAGCGGCTAGGTTCCAACACCGCTTCACAAAGCTCCAATCACCGGAAACAGCGTAGTTGATCAGCGCTTCGTTGCGCGCATCACCGGCCCAAAAGGTCTGCTCGTAGGTCGGGCAGTCCACAAAGGTGTCCTCGCTGCACAGTTGAGCGGTGCGGGCGCTGATCTTGTGGATCTGATTGAGATCTGGCGACGAAGAATTGAATCGGCCGCCCCTCTTCATTTGAAGTGTCGATTCCAGCACTTCGACATTCCGTATTGTGCAGCTTTTTGCCTGAAACAATAAGAATCGCGCGCCACGACGTTGCAGGCTCCTCAAGATGTGATTCCCGGCCGGGATGGACTTTTCGAATGTGTTCGCCATCTCCCAGCAAAAGTCTAGCTGACCATCCTGAATCGACTCAAAACCGTTGACGATGATGCGCGCTGGCTCCTCAGCTTCGACCTCGAACTTCCAGTAGCCAACAGTCATGCGTCCAAGATCGAGGATGATCTGGGTTTCCTCTTCTCCAAAAACGAGGTCTGCCAGGTCAGAGGGAACCTCGCTGAGAACCTGGGCATGAGCCGTCCGCACAAACGCTGAGTCAAGCATCACGTCAGGGGCCGACAGATGAAGAGCCGTAGTAGCCTCATGCGCGGCAATCTCCTGCGATTCCGCACGAGCGTACAGCTCCAACCGCTCCGGCTCCATGAGCGGACCCGTTACGAGGACTGGGAAGTCCAAAATGAGTTCCGCATCATCGACTGAAATCGTGAAGGTCCATTCATGATAGTGGCCGCTGACGTCGAGGATGAGCGTGTTTTGGCCCTGTCGAACTTCACCACGTAGTGCAGGCGCCGCTTCGAACGTGTTTCGCCTTGACGGACAACTCTCCAACGGGACCCCATTCAGCTTGCCCTTTGCCTGGACCCAGAACCAGTCTCGCGGGAGCTCGAAGATGACCTGGCCACTTTGTTTCACGTGAAACACTAGAGTAACGAGGGCAAAGATCTCCTTTGGGCCAGCTTCCACGTGGCCCGGCAAGAGCGCACGGCGGAGGGCTAGCGTCCAAATCGTAGCTGGGGCTCGAACAACGCGACTACACACAACCCCGACTGGCTTCACGCTGTCGACGACCTCGCATTGGACCTCAGATTGCGACAGACGACGTGCGTCTTCAACCGCAACACACTTCACCCAGCCTTCTTCCCCGAAGCCGGGCAGGGTCCAGGACAGATCGGGTCCCAAGGCCGCAGGCTCAAGCCAGCCAAGCTGACAGGACATGCGTAGGTCCTTCGGCGGGCCGAACGGATCCGGCAGGCAACTCCACGTCTCATCGGTGGAGATGACAACCGTTCCGCCTCCAACAATCTCCGCGATCACCCCCGCGTCACCGAGTACGTATCGAAACGTCGAGATGCCATTGGCCTTCGCTAGAATCGCAATTGAGTTCGCTCCAGTTCGAAGGAATTGATGAACTATATATCTATCGTACTTATAATTATCCGGAAATCCTCGCGATGGGCCCTGGCCAACCCATTCGCCGTTGACCCACACGGCGTACTCCGCGTCAGCTGAGATGAGAAGCGCCGCATCATCCGGAACCAAGTTGACCTCAAAATCCCTCCGAAACGCGCACCAGTGGTTCCATTCGCGCCTCGAATCCGCTGAGTCCCAGATCCATCGCGCTGACAGCACCTTCTCTGCTTCGACACGGGGCAAATGAAACCCTTGAATGCGATAGGTATATTGCGCCGAATGGCAGCTGTTGTTGCCGAGAACCTCACGAAGACATACTTCACGGCTAAACGCGAACCCGGCGTGCGCGGCGCAGTGCGTGCATTGTTCAGACCGCAGAAAACGCGCGTCGATGCAGTTGTTGATGTTTCATTTGAGATCGCAGAAGGCGAGCTCGTCGGATTTCTTGGTCCAAACGGCGCAGGAAAGACGACGACACTTAAGATGCTGACAGGCATACTCTTTCCGACAAGTGGAAGAGGGCTTGTACTCGGTTACGATTCGAGCAAACGTGATCGCGAAATGCAGCGTCGAATGTCGCTCGTAATGGGCAACAAGATGCAGCTGTGGTGGGACCTTCCGGCATGGGACGGATTCGAGGTTCTGAGGGACATTTACGAGGTCCCTGAAGCCGAGTTTCGACCTCGAATCGAGGAGCTGATCGAGCTGCTGGATCTGAAGGAGAAGATACGGATCCAGGTCCGGAAGCTGTCACTTGGCGAGCGCATGAAGTGCGAGCTGGCTGCAGCGCTTTTGCACAATCCGCGCGTGCTGTTTCTCGACGAACCCACTCTTGGTCTCGATGTGATTTCACAGAAACGAATACGTGAGTTTTTGAAAGACTACAACAAGCGTTACAAGACAACAATTCTTTTGACAAGCCATTACATGCAAGACGTTGTTGAATTGTGCGAACGAGTTATTGTTATCAATGAGGGAAAGTTGATTTTCGATGGATCGCTGTCTTCGCTCACCGCGAGATTCGATCCGACCAGGCAGTTGCGCCTTACGTTTTCGTCGCCTGTGGACGCAGACCTATCGGAGTACGGGCGCATCGTCTCTCAAGACCCGAATCAAGCGGTGATCGAGGTGAGCCGCGCAGATTCAACGCAAGTCGCCGCTCGCGCCCTAAACAGCCTCCCCGTCCAGGACATCTCGATCGACGAGCCAGACATCGAGGACGTCATTCGCGATGTTTTTACTAAGAATCGGACTCGCCCGTAAAAAGAAGTATGTTATTGTTTTTTGCTACTACTTGTACATTTCCCGGTGCTCGGTGATTGTCACTTCCCCCAAAGATCGCTCAGGAGGTGATGTTGGGCGGGGGACCCGAGCCTGGTAAAACCATTGAGGATGCAAACAGACATGAGTGAAGCCCCGACACTTGATCAAATCCGGGAGCAGGCGAGCCAGTGCTCCGCTTGCGGCCTCGCTGTGCGCCGAACCCATGTGGTTTTTGGGGAAGGAAATCCTAATGCGCCGCTTGTTCTGGTCGGCGAGGGACCTGGCGAAAACGAAGACAAGACCGGGCGGCCGTTTGTGGGCCTCGCCGGCCAAGTTCTCGATCGCGCGCTGCTTGACAACGGCCTCAATCGTGACGATGTTTACATCTGCAATATCGTAAAATGCCGTGCATGCGACTGGAAGGGAAAAACCGCTTACAACCGCCCTCCAACCCCACAAGAAACGGAATCATGCGCCAAATGGCTACATGCGCAATTGGGCGCAATTCGTCCAAAAGTGCTCCTTTGCATAGGGTCGCCGAGCGCGAACAAACTCATCAGGAAGGGGTTCCAGATAACCAAGGAGCGCGGCCAGATTTTCTCATGCGAGTTTGCTCCGGTCGCCATCGCAACCCTTCACCCAGCTTACATCCTCCGCCAGCGTGGACAACGAAGCGATGGCGGATACTCACTCCTGGTCGAAGACATTGCGCTGGCGTGGATGCACGCAAACTTCTCTTAGATGATGGTATCGCTTGAAAGTTGGTTCGTATTGTCGCGAATAGGCTTCAATGAAATGACGTTCTCTTCATCGTAGTCGAGGAGCTTCAACCAGTCTTCAACGGAATCGTTTTGGGGGAATATCTCGTTTTCCTGGTATTCGGCCCGAATAGCCTCTCTAAGGTCTTCTAGGCGTATTCCATGGCCTTTCTTGGGATCCGCAATTGCGCGCTTTATGGCGTAATCTTTCGCTCGATCCACAACGGATCGTATCAGTGCGCCGCTGATTAGATCCTTCCAATACAATGACTCGCTTCCACCGTTTCGGAAGTGGACACGCAGATACTCAGACTCGCGACTATCGCGCCAGATGTACGCTGTGATCGTGTCGAGCATGCAATCTCGAAGAGAATCGATGTCGCCTCCTTCCGCAGCCAGCGCGTCCGGATCGAGGGGGATGTTTGGGTGGAGATAGATGCCAAAGATGTCACGCGTGGCCTCGCGAGTTGGGCGGTTTATCTTGACCTTCCGGTCGATTCGCTCGGGGCGGAGGATTGCAGGATCAATGTAGTCGGGCCGGTTACTGGTGAGAATGAGCACCACGTTCTCAAGCGAAACGAGTCCGTCGAGTTCCGCGCAAAACTGCGGCACCACGGTGTTCGAAATGTTGAGCCACCTTGAATTCGACCGTGTGCGGAGGACGCTTTCGGCCTCATCGAAGAAGATGAATACGAGTCTGCCCTCCTTCGCCTTCTCCCTGGCGGTTTGGAAGATTTCGCGTACCATCCGCTCAGTCTCCCCGAGCCACATATTGAGGATTTTCGGCCCGGAGATGTACATGAAGTACTCCTTGACCTCATGACCCACGCGCTTCGAATACTCTTTGGTCAGGTTATACGCCGTTGCCTTTCCGATTAGCGTCTTTCCGCATCCCGGGGGGCCAAAGAGCAGGATGCCTTTGATCGGCTTCTTTTCAAATCGCTCGTAGATTTCGGGATAGAGAAGCGGATGCTCGATGGTGTCCTTGATTAGCCGGATCGCTTCCGCCTGCCCGCCAATGCTCTCCCAGGCGATCTCCGGAACGTCCTCGAAGAAGTACTCTGTTCCCTCTGATTGCGGGAAGTGCTCGATGGCGACTTTGAAGTTCGGCTCGATCCTCACCTCGTCGCCCGCTTTGATGTCCACGGAGCGAAGCGGTTGACTGCGGTACACGATCCGGCCGACCGTACCGGTAGAGTCCTGGCTCACTCGGATGCGTCCGTCGTCGTAGCTCTCGGACACCTTCATGACCTGACCGCCACCGTGGGGTGGCAAGTAGCCCACAATGGCGTAAGCGTCATTCACCTTGACGCGCACGCCAGTGCACAGCTCTGCCTGGTCGATCTTAGGATCGACCGAGACCACGAACTCGGTTTCTCCGAGCGCTATAAGTCCGAGGCCTTCGTCGACATCACTGAGGTAGACGGCCGTTCGGTTTGCCGGGGCGGTCAGTTTCTCGTAGGCTTCTTCGTACTCGGCCACGAGCCGCTCAGCTTCCATCCGCCTCGTCTCGTCCTCCTGCAGGGCTTTTTCGAGGGCGAACAGATAGTTCCGAAGGCGCTGGTTTTCTTCGGGAATCATCTCGATCGCTTCGGCCAATATCCGAAGCGACTGGCGTTCATTTTCCATGGATCACCCGTATCTACGCGCGAAACCTATGGATAGGTCGCGGCTTTCTTATCTGGAAGGCAAGAATGCACTCAATGTGATCCTTGCGATTTCTGTTGGCAATTCGCCGAGCGACAGTGACGAAGACGCTACTGCTTCGCCATCGCGAAGCCCGACGACGGTCACCGCTTGGGCGCCTTCGGCTTCCGACTCGATCACGTTGAGAACCTGAAGCTTGGCGCCAGTTGCGAGCTCGAGCGCTTTTGCCGTTGCCTCCGCGACCGCGACGCGGGGCGATCTTGAGGGCTCGCTGACACCTGTAAAGAGTTCGCCATCGACTGAGAGGACTGCAACGCCCCGGTAGCCGCCCGCGAACTGTTCTGAAGTCGCGCTCACCAGGTCGACTGTAGCGGAATCCAGGCTTACGCAACCACTTGGCACCGGCTCCTGCGCCGATCGGGACTCCTTCATCGCCGTGGAGAGTCTGCTTGCCTCGTTGATGAGATTATCAAGTGTTGCCGCAAAGTGGGTTCCCTCTCGCTCTTTCGTGCGGCGGCCCCCAAAGACGCCGTGGGAGATGCTTATCGGCAGCAGCGCTCCTTCGATTTCGAGCCCCGTGATCTTCGACCCTATCGATGAGGCGAGGTACTCGGCCTCGCCGCGTGGGCGCAGCGTGCCGATTGCGAACTCATCCCCGCCATAGCGGCAAAGGAGGTCCATAGCAGGAGCAACGTTGCTTCGCAATTCATCGGCAACACGCCGAAGCACTTGGTCCCCGACCATGTGACCGAACCTCTTGTTAAAAGGACCAAACTCGTCGAGGTCGAAGAAAAGGATCGTGATCTCGTGCCCGGCCTCAAAGTTCTTTAGCCCCCACTCCCGAAGCGCATCGCTCCATGGCAGCTGAGTCAGCGGGTCAAAGTTCCTTCCGATGTCACGGAGTAAATCGTGCGCCGAGACGATTCCAAGAAACTGACCATCCTCGACGACAGGAATGCGAGGGAGGTTCTGGCCAGTCATGAGTTCGGCCACTCGCCTCAGCGTCGTGTTCGGGTCAACAGCCTCGAGGTCGGTTCGGACGAACTGAGACACCGGCGTGTCTTCTGACACACCGGCTAAGTCCTCGATGTACAAGACACCGGCGAACTCTTTGCCCTCTATTACGCCCAGGCCCGCCACCCCGTGGCCTCGCATGAGAACCAACGCGGTGCGAACCAAATGTTCCGGATTTACCCAGATGGGCCAAAGGGGTAAGTCTTTGACCTGCTTCATTCCCGGCAGGGTGCCCTCGGTGCGTACTCTATCCCCTGCAGTCGCAGGATACGACGATACATCTGCTAGGTTTTCCTCAGCCAGGTAGAAGTGCGAGTCGGGTTCTTGTGAGTTAAACATCACCCAGCCTTCGGCAGATCATCCGTTTGGACGCTTCGAGTTTTCGTCCAAAGTACGCGTCATCGTTTATAAGACGCTCACGAGCATCGCGCAGAAGCCTAAATGTCTGGCCAGGGGTTATTCCCAAGTATTTCGCGACGTTAGCCTCAGCGAGGAGAGCTTCACTTCTCAAAACGAAGGTCGTCAGCTGGTCCTGAAACGCGCCGTCTCTTTGCCGCTCGCGCCTCGATAGCGATTGGCAGACACAGTCGACCACCACATCGCGCAGGTCAAATCCTATGTCCTTGGCAATCAGCGGATCTAGGACGCCAACTGCCCGAATCGGAGAGATCTCACCCGTTTCACGGCGGCAAGCGAACTTCAGCAGCTTGATAGCCCCTCGGAGAGTTCGGCCATCTCCACGAATTAGCTTCGAGATCGCACGTACGACGTCGTCCGCCAGCTTGAGGTCCTCGTCGCGCGCCACCGCGCGGATAATGCCCTCGCGCTCTTCGAGCGAAGGCTCACGAATCTCCTCGTGACGCCAACGGCGAGGAAACGGGAGCAGCGACCAGACTCGCTTCGGTGCGCTTGAGGCAGCACACAGGGTCGGGCGTCCAGACCGCACCCGCCTCTCAAGCTCGATCGCCAACCTGTGTCGGCACTTCGGTGTTGCCGAGTTGGCTTCGATGTCATCGACGATGAGAATGTCTGGCCGACCGAAGCCATATGACGGCCGATCCAGGTCAGACGCGGAAACCAGCCCCACGCTGGCACCGAGATTGGAGTGCGCCTCCTGTGCCGCCTCGCGGAGAAGGTGAGACTTCCCGCAGCCGTGAGGTCCGGAGATCGCGCCAAAGCGCTCCTCTCCATGTGCAAAATCCATGGATAACCTGTGGGCGCCACTGTTGCATGGCAACACCTCGAAGCTCACACTCTGCG
The DNA here is from genome assembly GCA_041744215.1 of Fimbriimonadales bacterium. Taxonomy (GTDB): domain Bacteria; phylum Armatimonadota; class Fimbriimonadia; order Fimbriimonadales; family ATM1; genus JAHCHL01. The sequence goes on from JBGTLG010000041.1 coordinate 171,571, forward strand.
ACATATCACTCGAATTACGCGAATTTCCAACAGCCATCAATGTCCCCTCTCTGCTCTGAAAGACCCTGTGGGTCAGCCGGGGCCAGTATCCGCGCACGGGGAAAGCGAAGGCAAGGCTGCCTGAGCGCAAATGAAGTCACGCATCCTCGCTCTTTCTCAGTTTTTTGCCTGTTTTCCTCGTTGTTCACGGTCCGTTGACAAAGTTGAATGAGGTTTTCAACACTGGAGGAGGAAGTACCCATTCAGTCGAGATTGAGCCTTTCCGGCTGGGCGCAGTTAGGTAAGCGCGCGTATCTTTCAATCGATTCAGGAACTAAGTGGCTGGTAGTTTAGCGAGTTGGTACCTAGTGAAAGTGATGAGGTGACCGGCTCTCCAGCGTGGAAAGCACCTACCGGACACGAGTTTTCCACAAGCCATTTGGGATAAGTGCCGGCAAACCAGCAATATTGCCTGGATGGGGGATGCGGTGTAAGTGGAATCACAGCCTTTGAGCCGGGGAAACCCGTGTCAATTTCTGAAAGCACCGGAGGATCGAATAGATGAACCGCTTTATGAAGAACCGACGCAAGAAGGGTTTCACCCTCGTCGAAATCATGATCGTCGTACTGATCATCGGCATTTTGCTGGCGATCGCAGTCCCTAACTTTATCAAGGCTCGCGAAACGTCGCGAACTAAGTCCTGTCAGAGCAACCTTCGACAGATCGACGCTGCGAAAGAGCAGTGGGCGATGGACACGAAGGCCGCTGACGGCGCTGCTGTTGGCTTCGGCGACATCGTGCCGGATTACATCCGCACGGTTCCCGAGTGCCCGAGTGGCGGCACGTACACCGAGAACAACGTTGGCACACCGCCAGTTTGCAGCGAGGCGGGCCACACGCTCTAAGGGCGTAGCGGCTTGATCGAAGAGGAAGGCGGCCGAAGGGCTGCCCTCCTCTTCTTGACCATTTCATAGGAGCTTCCAATGACCCAGGCGAAGCAACGCAGAGTACGAGGCGCATTGCTGATCGAATCGCTGTTTGCGGTGTTTCTTGTCGCGATCGTGGCAACGATCATTGCCGCAACGATGCCTCTTGCCAACAACAGTCGAGCGCGTGCCGATATGCTGAACAAGGCCGTGAGCATTGCGCAGAAGCAAGTGGAGAACGTGAGAGGTGTCGGTTATCCGAATCTAAACGGTCCTCAACTGCTCGCGGCGGGCTTAGTCGAATCTTCGACCGCCGACGGCAATGGAAGATTTCATTTCACCAACGTCGATTCCGCCGCATTCGACGCCCCAGCGCTCGTCTTGCCGAGCGGAAAGGGCTATCTCAAGATCGAGCAAGTGGGTCTTGATTTGCGGCTCGTCACAGTGCGTGTCGAATGGACCGATCGCGGCAAGCCGCGTCACACAGTTTTGTCAACCATGATCGCGAATCTGTAGCATGGAGGTGCTTATGCCACGACGTAAAGTACGCGGCGCCACGTTGGTGGAAGTCGTTTTTGGAATCTCTGTCAGCGCGATTGTGATCTTCGGCGGAATGATCGCGCTCGTGAGCACTCTCGGTGGCTGGAGTCGAGGACAATCGAAGATCGAAGCCGAGCTGGAGGCGACGCAAGCGATGCGCCACCTCCGGGATACTTTGCGCGAGGCGATGGTCATTCAGGTTGACATTGATGGAAAAGGGATGACCTATAGACTTCCTTTGCGCGATGGCGACGGCGACTACCAGCAACCCGCAGCTTGGGACGGGATAACACGCCGATTCGAGGTGAGAGATACCGGCGAACTCGTTGCAGTCAACGACGGAGTCGAGCGGACGCTCGTAAAAGGCGTAGCTGTTCTCGACCCTCGGAATGGGAACCCCGCCCCTTACCATCCATTCCAACCTGGTCCGGGAGCGATTGTGAGACAAGTGGTTGTTCAAATCGTGACGGAGCGGCAGATTCACCGAGAAGGGACGAAGGCGTACGGACGCAATCGTGAGACGATCATTCTGCGAAACACGCCCACCCTCATCAACTGATCCTGACCCATACTCACATCGGCTTTCAATCACCTGGAGGTGAGTAAGAGTGAAACGAAGAAACCGCAAACAACGTGGCATGGCGCTAATCTCGATATTCGGTGTTTTAACCGTTGTCGCGATTGGAACCACCGCTTATGTCAATAGTGCGACTCAAACGATAAGGATTGCGCGTTCGAATGAACTCGAAGTGCGACTTACGAATGTCTGTGAGGCGGGAATCCAGGATCTGCTCCTCTCGCTTTGGAAGCCATTCCGAAACTACCAGGCTTTCAATGACTTGGACTTCGCCCTCACGGGCGCCAGCCCCGGTTCTCCCAAAGGAACCACTACGGGATCAACGCATGACAATAACGTCTACTCCGCAGGCGTCATTGGCTACACGGACCCCGATACGTACAACCGTATCGTGACAATCAGAGTCGTCGCATGGCAAGACACCAACAACAACGGCGCCCTCGACGCCAACGAAACGCAAAAGGTCGTAGACGTCTCGACGGTCTTCAGCCTAACTCGAAGCCAAGTGTTCGACTACACGTACTTCGTCAACAATTACGGTTGGATGAGCGGATTCAGTGCAGCCCAGCTTATCGTTAACGGCGATATGCGCGCTAACGGCAACTTTGATTTCAGCGGCGGTTCTCCCACTATTAACGGATCGGTCTATGCTTCAGCAAATGATCGGCTCGTTCCTCCAGCGCAAGGACTCGTCAACATTACGCCAACACAACAAACCAACTCTGCTTACAACGGAGTCAGTGACCCACGAAGGCGGCAAGGTTATGACCCGCTTGTTCACGGAGCCAAAGGCTCCGATGAGTACGAGAATTGGCGTGACTTCATCTACGACCAGTCTGGACAGATCGTAAACAACCGCATCAGCGGCTCGGTAGTCGGCGACTCGCGAGGATACAAAACGTATCCTGGCGTCCTGCTTGACTCGACACCGACGCATGAAATCACGATGCCTGACTTGAGCGACATCACCCGATATGTTTCGCTGAGCACATCCTATGTAGACCAAAAGCAAACTTTCGAAGACGGCACGACGAACCCCAACTACGGACTGGGAGCGTATGTCGAGGTGTGGAACGCCGTTCTCGGTGAGTACGTGCGCGTCGACGTGAATGGAGTCGTCCCGGGATCTGCAGCCCTGATTGGCACTTCTGACAAACCGATTCGAATTCACGGCCCGGTGACATTTCTCGATGACTGCGTCATCAAGGGCTTTGTCGAAGGCCAAGGTACGTTGTACACGGGTCGCAACGTTCACATCGTTGGTGACATCAAGTACAAGAACCCACCCGACTTCCGAGGATCAGATCCGCAAGCGATCGATAATGCGAACAGCTCAAAGGACCTGCTAGCGTTAGCGGCGCGGGGCAGCGTGATCATCGGCAACGTAAAACAGTTCAAGAATCCATATCCCCTCAAGTACATGACGCCACCCTTCACGAAGGGGCGTTACGACGACTGGGGCAACTGGATTCCACCGTTTGACGCGATGCAGTTCGACTACACAGGAAGGCGCCGATACCAGAGTACGTTTAGCGACGACTACATCAACAGCATCTCATCGTCTGTGAACCAAATGGACGCTGTGCTGTACACGAACTACCTCGGAGGCGGTCAACTTGGAGTTGGCGGCGGAGGCGTCGCGTTCAACGGCTCGATCATTTCGAAGGACGAAGCGATGGTCATCTATTCACTTCCCATGAGAATGAACTACGATCATCGCATTCGCGAGAGGAGGATCAGCAAAGAACCGTTGATCGACCTCAACCTTCCGCGAACGCCAGCCCTCTTGAGAAGCACATGGCAAGATCGAGGAATGAGCTTCGGCTACTAAGAAGGACAAAAGACAATGAAGCCTCTCAGACTACTTGTGGTTTGCGGACTCGTCGGCGTATTCGCCGGCGCGTCCGCCGACTGGATTCAGGCGACAGAGCCTGCGCCGCACAACCCGCGTTTCAACGACGAGGACGCAGCTGCCCAGCAAACAGAGACCCCTGTGATTCCGTCCAGTGGTTCGTCAGACTCCCTCTCGCGGCCGACAGCGCCCTCCATATCAAACGATTCTGGAGGCGCGGACGCGATCGCGAAGTCGAACATCAATGGACAGCAGGCCCTTGCGGCGGCAGAGCGCACCGTATCGTCGCCCAATCGGCGTAAGCCGTGGCTACTACCAGTCGTCGGATTAGGTTGTGCGATGCTTGCGGTGGCGCTTGTTTGGCGAGTACGTAGCTGGGCTGACAAAAACGCGCCGCATTCACATAAGCACTGACTCGGTCAGTTCAGAGTTGTTGCGTTGCTTTGACGTCCAAATAGTAGTTCACGAGATTGGTGCCCAGCGTATCCGGCTCTGAGTCGAGGGTTCTAACACCCGCGGCGTTGAGCAAACGCTGGGCCTTTTCTCTTTCCTCATGAAACAGATTCGCTGATGTTCGCAGATAGGGACCGACGGGATCGTCCAGGTCTGCCTGACGTTGTGATTGCAGGCCAGGGTCTGCGACGCTCACCACCAGGCAAATGTGTCGGCGAGCCAGGGGACCGAGCACTGACAGCAGTTTGCGTGCCTCGTCCGGATCCTCGATCTCCGTAAAGACCACCATAAGACTCCGTCGTTTCCAACGGGTCGCGAGGTAGTTGAACGAATCCCTGGCGTTTGCCTCGATCGGCTCCGCTCTTAGGGCATGCAGTGCCTCAATGATGTGGCCGAGTTGCCCTCTTCCGCGCTTCGGCGCGATCCAGCGCTCTACTCGGTCAGCATAAACCAAGAGGCCAATCTGATCGTTTGCCGTTGAGGCCGCGTTTCCGAGCATAAGGGCCGCATCCAGCACGTAATCGAGTTTCTCGATAGAGCCGACCTCCGCCATCATCAGCCGTCCGTAGTCGATGACCAACAGCACTGGCTGGTTGCGCTCTGCTTCAAACTCCCTAACGATCAGCTTTCCGCGCCTCGCTGTGGCTTTCCAGTCCATCTTCCTATAGTCGTCGCCGCTCGCGTAGTCGCGTAGCGCATCGAAGTCCGTTCCAACCCCCTTCAATCGCGATCGGCGGATGCCGATCTGGCGCAAGTGCCCGCGCTGTTTTAGGAGGTCGAATTTGCGGAGAGCGAGAATGTTCGGATACACCCTTACAATCTGCCGTGTCGGGATTCGCGACTGGCGGGCGACCAGTCCAAGAGGACCATCCGCGCGAACGAACGAATCTCGAAAGAAGTAGTCTCCTCGCTCCGACGGCGAGACGTGATACCGGTACTCCTTAGTTTGGCCTGGGAGCAAGTCGACATCGAATTCCTGTTGATCAGCTACAAATTCTGGCGGAGGCTCATCGCGAAGCCGGAACTGAAGTCGCGAGGTCCCTTCGTTCGTAACGCGCAGTCGAACCAAGTTCTCGGTACGCACGCTTAGCACCCGGTCCATCCGGCGATCGATCCGAACATCCCGCCCGCTTGGAGCCATCGCGTAAGCAAGAAAAGCCAAGCCGAACACAGCGAGGTTGAATGGCCAGACAAAAGCGAAAAGCGAGGGGTCGATTGATCCAAGCACCGCGATCAGCACGCCGCCAGCTAAGAGCGCAAAGAATTTCCATCGGAGAATCACCCAGATACCCCCTGAGGTACCCTCGAATCGGTGCCGATTGAATACGCAGTCCTGACACCTGAGAAGGTCGCCGTAAAGTATCCGCTCGCTGGGATCGGGTCGCGGGTTTTTGCGTACCTCATCGACTTTGTCGTGATAATGATCCTCCTTCAAGCAGTCGCCGTCGGGGTCGCACTGTTAGGAGTATTGTCGCAGGGTTTCGCGATGTTCGCGATGGCGATTTTGGGCCTATCAGTGGTCGTCGGCTATCACATAGTACTCGAAGCTTTTTGGAACGGACAGACGCTCGGAAAGAAGGCGCTGGGCGTCCGGGTGAGGATGGCGGATGGATCGCCGGTAACGCCGGGCGCGGCATTCCTGCGGAATGTGCTTCGGCTCGGGGACTTCCTGCCAAGTTTCTATACAGTAGGGCTGATGGCGATGTTCTTCACCGAAAAGAGCCAGCGACTTGGGGACGTCGCAGCGAACACCATCGTCGTGAAGGAGCGACGCAACGTGGATCCGATCCCCCTCAGCAGCCCCTTGACCGAAGAGGAGCACCCCTTGGAGGAACTCGTTGGCGACCTCCGCGGCATGACTATCGAGGAGTACCTCGCGGTGAAGACGTTGTGCGATCGGTATCCGGACTTGCCCAGAGAGGTCCAGCAGAAACTTGTGCGAGAAGTGTGGCTGCCGGTCGCGAACCGCCACGGAGTCGGAGCGTACTACGACGTTCATCCGGTGTACCTCATGGAGGCGACGGTGATGAAGTACGCCCGCAGGAACGGACTTCTGTGAATAATCGTGTTGGAAACTTTGGTGTTCGGGTGTGGTCGGCTGCTACGCCTCCAGGGACTGGGGATAACTGGCCCGATTCCGCCTGCGTTATCCACATCAAACCCGGTACTTTTCCCATGCACAAGAGGCCAGCTTCTTATTCGAGTTGCCGACTTGTCCACATTAGGCCGGCTCTTAACAATCACAACGAGGAGCAGTTAAGTGCTTCTTGAATCATTCCGGGAATGTGGAGAACCGACTCGGTTCAAGACACTTCAGCTCAGGGACTTCCGGAACTACGAGTCCCTTAAGATTGAGTTCGGCGACACGGTCAACCTCATTATTGGACCGAACGCACAAGGCAAGTCGAACCTCCTTGAGGCGTTGTCTGTCATCTCGGTGACCCGCTCCTTCCGTGGTGCGAAAGATCGGTCGATGGTGCGCAGCGGTTGCGAGGTGGCTCTGGTTGGATCCGAAACCGAGGCAGGGGAGGTTTCGATCCGGATCCCAAGGCAAGGCAGGAGGTCGGCAGCTATAGGCGGGTCGGCGATCCCGCGTGTGCAAGATTTGATTGGCCGATTGCCCACCATCAGTTTCTCGTCATCGGACATCGAGCTGATTACTGGAGAGCCATCCGCACGGAGACGGTTCCTTGACCTCGAGTTATCGCAGCTCAGCCCGAAGTATCTGGTCGCGTTCTCGGATTACCGGCGAGCTCTCGACCAGCGCAATGCATTGCTTAAGCAGATACGTGAGGGTTGGGAAGAGCCAGCTACATTGGACGTTTGGGACCACAAGCTGGCTGTCGCGGGCGCTTTAATGCGCCTTCACAGGCGAGCATTCGTCGAGTCGCTCTCATCGCTTGCGGCAACGAGGCACGGGGACCTGTCAGGGATCGAAGAGAGGTTGACTGTTCGGTACGCAAGTCAGGACGAAAGCGAGACGGAAGCAGAACTGCGTCAGAAACTCGAGGAGAAACGGAAGACGGACATCGTTATTGGATCTACCTCGGTAGGCCCGCATCGTGATGACCTAGTGATCGAGATAGAGAGCCTTGGCGCTTCTGCGTTTGGGAGTCAAGGCCAGCAAAGAACCGCACTTCTCGCGATCAAGTTAGCTCAAGTCGACTACTGGCGCGCGCGCGAGGGACGGATACCAGCCCTGCTCCTTGATGACATTCTCAGCGACCTCGACGCCGCTCGACGTCGCCAGGTATTGAGCGTGTCCGGATCACTAGGGCAAGTCTTTGTTACTGCGACGGACCTCCAATCCGTCAGCGATAGTGTATCAGGTTCAGCCTCAATCTTCAACATATCCCAGGGGAAGGTCTCAGGGGCTTGAGGCGAGAACCAAACAGCATTCAAAACCTGATGATGTCGGGTTTCGGCCGGCCGGAGATCGTGCGGCTTGTCAGGGCAAGGCGCGTGTGGGCTCGCTGGAGCGAGGTAGTCGGCGAGGCGCTCGCTACGAAGTGCGCGCCGAGTCGTTTTGCGACAGGCACGTTATGGATAAAGGTGTCTGGCGCATCGTGGGCGCAAGAGATGCGAATGCAAAAGAAGCTTTTACTTGCAAAGCTCAATGCAATCGAAAACGTTTTTGAGGATCTGCGATTTGAGGTCGGCTCAGTCGATGCGCAAGTTGTTGAGAGCGATGCTGTTCACGAGCCGATTGAACCGGAAGAAGTCGATGTGCAATTCAAAGTAGCGGAGTTTGAAGAGGTCGGGCGACGTGTTCTCGGAAAGATGAAGGCGTTGTCGCGCAAGCGCAATGTGGAAGAGAGTTGAGAATCGCTATCCTCACTTTTGCCATAGGCCAACAGTAGCCTGTTTACCGTCGTTCTTTGCGGGTTTATTGGCAATCTATTCGTTCTGGTTCCTGTTGCTCGTTCCGATATCTTGCTTGTTTGCTCGACGATACTTGCTGCTTGCCGCCTCGCTTTTTGCGCTGGGTTTTCTGCGGAGTGTGTTTGCCCCTATCCCTGGCCCTGCGCTAGTACCTGGCGAATATGAAGTGACGGGCATAGTGACGCAGACACCAAACCTAAGGCTCAACACACAATCGTTTGTCATCCGTTCTGAAGAAAGGAAGTTACTGATCACGGCGCGGGCATCGCAGTGGGTTATGGCGGGTGACTGCGTGAAGGTTACTGGCACGGTATTGCCAATCAAAAGCGAATCGCGTGCGTACTGGATACGCAGGGGCGTGTCGCAGTCCATGTTCGTGGTGTTTGGAGGCTCTGTCGAGTTGATAACGCCAGGCAGAGGGCTAGCAGCGATCGGCTCGGAGTGGCGCACAAGGACATGGTCGCGATTAGTCACGCACCTACCGAAGGAGCGTGCTGGCTTGGCAATGGGAATAGTCGCAGGTCAGCAAGGTCTCGTTCCCCCTCAGACACACGAGAATATGAAGCGCGCCGGAACATTGCACCTCCTCGCCACTAGTGGCTTCAACGTGCTGCTACTGGCAGGTGCGTTGATGTTTTTGATTGCCCATCTCCCAGTTCCGAAACCTGTACAGTGCGCGTTAGCAATCGCACTACTTCTGATTTATTGCTTCGCAGTTGGCTCAAAACCCCCTGTTCTCAGGGCGACGGCCATGGCGAGCACGTTCTTTGCGATTCAAGCCTTTCGGCGGACGCCAGACACGCTCTCACTCCTCGCGCTCGCAGCAATCGGGTTCGCCCTGCTCGAGCCCGCAGCGGTTCTCGACGCTGGATATCAGCTGAGCTTCCTTGCCGTTGCGGCGCTAATACTGTTTTTCCCGCCTGCTAACCGGGCCCTAGTCAAGAGAACGGCGAGCGTTCGGAGCGGCGTTGCTAAGATGGTGGCGCGGTTAGTCGGAGCTTCGCTTATCGTGACGGTAATCGCTCAGCTCGGATCCGCTCCAATCCTCGCGTATCACTTCGGCGGAATCTCGATCGTTGCGCCGATCGCAAATCTGCTCACCGCTGCGACGGTTCCCTTTGTCTACGCTGGGGTCGGGCTTGGGCAGCTGTTCTCCTACGTTCACGATTCGGTGTCGTACGGCTTTGATTTCGGTGTTGCGGGTGTCGCATGCTCCTGGATCGAGTGGATCAACTCCGCGCTCGGCTCGCCCGCATGGTCGTTTCTTGAGTTCGAGCCCATTCCGGGCTGGGCGGCCGCGACTTTGGTGGGCATTTTCCTCTTGTCGAGCCGGCCCTACGTTGTGAGACCGGATGAAATGGTCGACGAAGATATACTGTGATTCAATGCCGTAGTCGCTTGAAGACTACGCCAACGCAGCTCGTGAGACGGTTTCCGAAATCCAACCCGTTGACGTCGAACGCTTCGTTTCTGAGGGATGGATTCTGCTGGATGTTCGCGAACCGGATGAGTTCAGCGAAGGACACATCGAAGGCGCATACAATGTGCCAAGAGGAATGCTTGAGGTGCGAGCGGACCACGAACACCGTAAGCGCGACCCTAAGCTGCAAGATCGGGCACTTCGGATTGTATGTTACTGCGGCGGTGGCTATCGTAGCCTCCTTGCCGCAAAGGTTCTGAAAGAGATGGGATTTGCGGATGCAGTCAGTTTGTCCGGCGGCTGGCGGAGTTGGACGAAAGCAGGATTACAGACCACTCGCTAAGGCGACGATCGCGATTTACAACACCGACTCGCCCTGCCCGTTACCGATCCCCCCACATTCTCTATGACACTGAAAACTCAATATGCTGAGTTGCGCCGCGTCATTCCAGAACTTAAGGCTGCAGTTCGACGACGAAGCGCGCATAGCTCTCGTAGCCTGACCGCCGCCCGGTTCTCGCATCGGAAGACGAAAGGCTCACGCCCGCGCTGTGGACGACCAATCTGTTGCCAGTAACGAGGAACTTCAGCGGATCATCGCTGAGTGGATCTGCGGGGTCGACACCCGCGAGGTCCGCGGCCTCCGATAACGTTGGCCACGCGCCTGCTTCCTGCCGGAGCCGGACCGCAGCGACCCCGATGCGCGTGACTTTACAGGCCGCGCTCGCCAGGAGAACTTGCTCGGCGACCCGGTGGAACCGCGGCGCTAACCACTTTGCGAGGCCCATGCCCGGATCGAGGAACGCACTCGTGGCGCGGAGCTTGCGTCGAACTTCGGTCAGCGCTTCCGGATCCGGCCAAACGCACGCACTTTCGACCGTGTACACAGCCAGAGCCTCCTCTGCGCCTCCGCCGCCCCTCACGTAATACCAATCATGAACGCCTCCGCTTCGATGCATGTACGAAGACGCTGGCCGCTCAGAGTTACGAATCTCTTGAGTTGCGTGACGGAGGCCCGCCAGTTCTTCGCCAAGGACATTCGGCGAAATGTCAATGTTAAGTTGGTTCGCCACGCTCTGTAACTTTGAGAGCCCCTCTGCGTTCTGCTGTAATCCAACTGTTGCAGCAGCGATTGTATACGACAGCGAATGCAACGTGGAAGCTGTCGCAGTTGTGCCGGCGAGAAACGGTTGCGCGTCCATGATCTTGATGATTTGGAGGCAGGACTCAAAGTCGTCGATCGCTCCGTCAGCATCGTCAAGTCGGGCGCACAAAACCGCTCGAGCGGAGATGAGCAAGATCGCATCACGAAAGTCTCCTAGTTCAGGAAACAGCTCGGAGTACGGACCGCTCCACTTCTTCTCTTGGACAAATGGGCCCAGCGCTGCCGCCTCCTTGTAGAGCTTAATCTTGTCGCTCGCGGCAGCCATCACGATCTTTGCTGTGCGGAGGTCTGTGTGCTGGCGCACTCGCAGCCCGCGCACCACCTCCGCGGGTCGGATGCCCTCGGGGAGTGCGCCGAACGCCGGTGCAGCTCGAGCCCTTGCCCACGCCTCCTCGGCGCGAAGGTTCGGCCCCGGGAGGGCGGCTACCATTTCCTCAAGATCGGTGACGAGACCCATTGATTTCGCCTCGGACAGAGCGTCCTCCAGCGGACCGGCTGCCCCCCCGTTGGCAATGATGCGCGCGATGGCAAGCGCCGCCATACCCAGGAGAAGAAGCGCGAACCCTGTTCCGAGAAGAAACCTTCTGCGGGTCATCTTGCATTCATACGTATTTGCGGCGCAGAACGTAAGCAGGCTACATAGCTCGAAACTGAGAGATGCGCGTGTTCATTTTGTCAATTTGCGCTTCGAGGCTTCCCACCGCTTGCTGGTCGCGCTCAACGATTTCGGGCTTTGCCCGCTCGACGAAGCTTGGGTTATCGAGCCGCGCGCGAATCGGTTTCAGTTCTTCTTGCAGCTTGGTCATCTCCTTTTCCAGCCGCGCCAACTCTTTCGCCGGATCCACGAGGCCCTCGACCGGGAGGTGGATATCCACGCCTTCGACGGTCGAACTGACGTGCACTGCGTGCGGAGTGGACTCTTCTATCTTTTCAAACCTCGCCTGCGTACGGATCATTTCTGTGTCGCCGTCAAAACCGACGACGTGCAGCGTTGGCAAAACCAGACCGGGAGATAGTCCGAACTCTTGTCGCAGGTTTCTTGCCGAACGAACGATCTCTTGCCTTATGGCCATTTCCGCTTCCGCAGGGCTGTCATGCCATTCCTCTGGCGCTTCTGGCCAATCTACGTAGTCGAGGAAAGCTCCGTCGTCGACGCCTGGGAGCTTGTGCCAGATTTCCTCTGTGATGTGCGGCATAAACGGGTGCATGAGCCTGCAGAACGAATCCATGCACGTGTAAAGCACTCGCTGTGGCGTCACCCGACTTGCGTTATCTGCAAGTCGGGACTTCACAATCTCGATGTACCAGTCGCAGAAATCGCTCCAAAAGAATTCATTGAGCGCTTTGCAGGCGTCCATCATGTTGTAATTCTTTAGGGCGTCATTAACCGCCTTAGAACACCCGTAGAGCCTTGAAAGAATCCATTTGTCCTCAAGTTTTAGATCGGTTAGTTCACCGTGCTCATAGCCTTCAAGATTCATTAGCACGAACCGGGATGCGTTCCAAATCTTGTTGCAGAAGTTTCGGGCCTCCTCGATGCGCTTATCACCAAATCGTATCTCTTGGTTGTGTCCGGTTTGAACAAGCAACGAGAAGCGCATTGCGTCTGCGCCGAAGTTGTCGATGTAGGCAAGCGGATCCACCCCTGTTCCGAGGGACTTGCTCATGCGCTTCCCGTCGTCGGTAAGCACGGTCGCGTAAACATATACGTCGCGGAACGGCACTTCTTTCATCTGATCGAGTCCGTCCATGATCATTCTTGCAACCCAGAGATAAATGATGTCGCGTGCTGTCACAAGAACGTTCGTCGGATAGTAGTCACGCAGCGTATCGGTTTCCTCTGGCCAACCGAGCGTTGCGAATGGCCATAGCGCGCTCGAAAACCACGTGTCGAGCACGTCCGGGTCCGCCGTTACTGGCTTTCCGGCCTTCACTTCGGCCTCGCGCTCGTTCATAGCCGCGACGGCCGTGCCGTCATCTGTGTAGTAGACAGGTACTCGGTGGCCCCACCAGAGTTGCCTGCTCAGGCACCAGTCTCGGATGTTCTCCATCCAGCTCAGATACACATCAGTATAACGTTCCGGCGTAAACTTTACATTTCCAGATCGAACGGCCTCGATCGCCGGTGCTGCGAGTGCTTTCATCCTGCAGAACCACTGCTCGCTTAGCAGCGGCTCAATCACCTGCCCGCTGCGGTCACTGATCTTCAGAGGAATGTCGTAGTCCTCGATCTTCTCGACAAGGCCCTGCGCCTCCATTTCGGCAACGATGCGCTTTCGCGCTTCGTAGCGATCCAATCCGTGAAATGGAGTGCCCTCCGCTATCACCTTTGCGTTTTCGTCGATGCAAACAGGAACTGTGTTGATGTCGATTCCCATTCGCATTCCAACTTCATAGTCGTTGGGATCGTGAGCCGGTGTTATCTTGACTGCACCGCTTCCAAACTCTGGGTCTGGGTATTCATCCAGAATCAGCGGTATCTCGCGATCCGTCAACGGTAAGCGCAACATTTTGCCGGTGAGGTTTTTGTATCGCGCATCCTTTGGATTTACTGCGACTGCAACGTCGGCGAGCATCGTCTCGGGCCGGGTCGTCGCGATGACCACATGGCCGGATCCGTCGGCGAGCGGATACTTGAAATGGTATAACTTTCCTCGCCTAACTTCATCATATACTTCGATATCGCTTACGCTGGTCTTTAGGCCTGGATCCCAATTCACGATGCGCTTTCCTCGGTAGATGAGGCCCCGTTCGTACCAGTCGATGAACACTTTCAGAACTGCGTCGTGGTAAGCGGGATCCATCGTGAATCGCTCGCGGCTCCAATCGTAAGCGAATCCCAATCGTTTGAACTGCTTGAGAATGGTTCCGCCTGATTCGTCTTTCCACTTCCACACGCGATCGACAAACAGTTCACGGCCCAAATCGAATCGCGTTTTTCCTTCCGCTTTGAGTTGCGCTTCGACAACTTTTTGCGTTGCGATTCCCGCGTGATCGGTGCCAGGAAGAACAAGCACTTCAAAGCCTTGCATTCTTTTCCATCGCCCTAAGACGTCTTGAATGGAGTAACAGAGGGCATGCCCCATATGAAGGCTGCCAGTGACGTTGGGCGGCGGGATCGTGATGCAATACCGCCGGTCAGACCGGCGATACTCTGGCCGGAAAAGCCCGGCAAACTCCCAATTGCGATACCATTTTTCTTCCACCTGCTTCGGATCGTAGCGGGTGGAAAGCGTCGAATCCGTCATTCGATTTCACCTTCCTGTCGCGAAAGCTGGCGGAAGTTTACCTTTCAGAATCGATGACGGTCTTGATCGCGTCGTAAGACTCTTCGAGGCTCTGCGGCAGGACCCGCACCTCACCGACAACCGGCATAAAGTTGGTATCGCCCGACCACCTTGGCACGATGTGCCAGTGGAGATGATCCTCTATGCCTGCCCCTGCGGCTCGGCCGAGATTCGCTCCTACATTGAAGCCCTCTGGGTGATATGCCGCCGACAGCCAACGGATGCAGTCGCGGACGAGCTGCTGTACCTCAAGCAACTCACTATCATCGAGGTCAGCCATGTCAGATGTGTGTTTATAAGGCGCGACCATGAGGTGGCCATTGTTATAAGGAAATGCGTTCATGATAACGAACGCAGTTGTGCCGCGAAAGATGATGAGGTTTTTGCGGTCGTCCGATTCAGCGGGCAAGTCGACGAAGATGCACTCGCCCCCCCCGTCTTTGGCGGCTTTGATGTAAGCGTATCTCCAGGGGGCCCAGAGCCGATCCATCAGTCCTTCACCGGCGAATTGACAATGAGGATACGTGTTACCTGCTCGTCTGCCGAGATCTCGACCTTGATGTAGCCTCCTGCGCGCTCAAAGGTGAGTGATTTCGGTCTGGCGACCTCAATGTCCGGCTCGCCCAGCTTTTCCCGGTAGAACGCTTCGACTTCCTTCGCGATTGACTTCGTCGCGAACTCAGCGCGCTTGAGGGTTCCGGGGCCTTTAATCTCGGTTGTGAATGATATGACGTCAGAGCCTGGGAAGATCGGCGCGCCCAGATCCTGCTCCGTGACTGTAGGCGTGTACATCGTCGGCAGCTTTCTTTGGCGCGGCGTGGTGTCGCTGGCCGGAGCATCCGATTCGAGCGACGCTCCGCAACCCACCGAAACAGCGATAGTCAGCGCCGAAAGCAGCATTCTCATGACGGGAAACTGTACCTTCCAATGTTGCTGTCGCCCAACTGTCGAGTAAGATTGTCGCGTGGCAGTGATCAGGCGGTATCGAAGTCTCGCTCCTTTCACAGCCGAGGAGTTGGTGGACGCGGCAAACCGCTTGCTCCGCACCGGTCGCGGGAGGGAGTTGACAAAACGGACCGTGCGCTACTACGTGTCCCAGGGATTGATCCCCCCACCGCTAGGTCCATCCAAGTTCGCGAGGTACACCTATCAGCACCTCCTCCTGCTTCTAATCGTGCGCGCCTCGCTCGACCACGGCCACCGTTTAGAGCTCATCGCGAAGAACCTTGCTGACCTTGAAAGCGCTCCGGACGAAGCCCTCGAGGCCGAGGCGGCTAGATGGCTAAGGGGGGAGCACAGCGAACAACACAAGGCATTCGAATCCTCATTCGCAGCCGGCATGGTCATGGAGCCTGCGCTCGAATACGCTTCGCCGGGCCCTGCCTTTGGGAAGCTCGTCCTTCGGATCGAACTGACTCGGCATACGACGCTCGAGGTCGATGCGGGCGCCGACCTCCGATCGGAGCTTCGTGCGGCACTAGCAGAACTTAGAAGAAAAGTCGATTGACCTCTTGACAGTTCACGACAGTTGCGGTACACTATAGCTGTCGTGCAACTGTACGGCAATTCAAAATGCGAGGAGGTCGCACATGAAGCACCAAGAAGTCCCCCTTTCTGCGGAGGTCATCGCCCACAAGGACGAGGCTTGCCGCTTACTTATGATTCGCGTGTCTGCCGCAGAGATCGAGAGCGAGACACGCCCTCCCGCTCGTGTAGCTATCGTCCTTGACAGGAGCGGTTCTATGTCTGGTGGCCCGATAACGGTCGCTCGATCAGCGGCAGCGCGTCTGATCAGGTCGCTGGACAAGCAAGATAGGGTCGCCGCGGTCGCTTTCGACCACATCGTGGAGCAGCTTGCCCCGATGGCTGCTCCGTCGGAGGGCCTGGCCAAGTTGGTCGAGCGTATCGAAGTGAGAGGAAGCACCAATCTCCACGGTGGTTGGCTTGCCGGCTCGAAGTCGGTCGGCCGTGGTGGGCGCGTGATTCTGCTTTCAGACGGACACGCGAACGCAGGCGCTCACGTTGACGCCGAGGCGCTCGCTCGCCAAGCTAGCCGCGCTTACTCAAAGTACAAGGTCACGACCACGACTATCGGAGTCGGAGTCAACTACGACGAGTCGCTGATGGCTGGCATGGCGAGGCAAGGAGGAGGCTCCCACTACTTCGCCACGGATGTCGAGTCGATCATGGCTGCATTTTCTCAGGAGAGAATGAACATCGGCGAGATCGTCATCGAGCACGTCACGGCTACTGTCGCGGGTGAGGAACGTCCGCTGGGTCACTTTTGGTCTGGAGAAACGAAGACGATTGTAATCCCCGTTGAGACAGACGCTCCTGTGCCGATTCTCGTACGCTACACGCTCGCCGGGTCCGATGAAGAATTGCTGCTTCTCCCGGCGTTCCCGACCGAGTTCGGCAAGAACGACGAGGTTACGCTTGAGTACTCTTTCTCGATCGCGGCGGAGATCGAAGATGAAGTGGCGGGAGTTCACAGTTCTGAACACGCTGGCGCAGTTCGCCAGCGCGCTCGCGACTTGCAGCTATCGCTCCTCAACCATCCTCTTTCGGAAACCACGCCAGCCCAGGCGGTCATCGAAAGGATGGATCAGCTGATCGTCGCAATGGAACAACTCGAACGCGAGTACGACGAAGGCTTCGCTGTGTATCAGCGCAAGCGGGGCGCGCAATACGCTCACAATTTCCTCGAGTCGACGAGGGCGTTCGGACTCGTTCGTGAGGACGCCGAGATACTGGCGGGCCTTCGCGCGCGCAGCGTGACGGAGGCTCGTTCGATCGAACCAGATCCTTCCGCGCTTCAGCTCGCGTCGCTGGAGCAGTGGGAGAAGTGGAGCGCACTGCCGATCGATTGCTCGAGGTCGGTTACAGTCGCGCTCGAGAACCCTCAAGACGGGTTCCTACTCGATGAGATATCGAAAGCGATTGGCAAGCGCGTTCGCGCGTATCGAACAGCCGTGCCGGTGGCGACTATCCAAGCGGGCTTGCTCAAGTTAGGGCATGCGTGAGGCAATTCCGGGCGGAGGCGCGTCCTCCGCCCGGGTAAAACCCTGGTCTATGAACGCGAAGCTGCTGCAAAAGCTAACTGAAGCCCACGGCGTGCCCGGACAAGAAGATGCTATTCGCGAGATAGTCCGCGAAGAGCTTGATAAGATCTGCGAAATCTCCATTGACACGATGGGCAACATGGTTTGCGTCAAGTCTGCCACAGAGAAGCCAAAGAAGGGCGACCCCAAGAAGCTCATGCTCGCCGCGCATATGGATGAGATCGGATTCATGGTCAAGTTCATCGACGACAAAGGTTTTCTGAGGCTCCAGCCGCTGGGAGGTTGGGACCCAAGACAGATGGCATCACAGCGCGTAATTGTCCATACCAAGAAAGGCGCGATTAACGGCTTATTGGGGCTCCAAACGAAGCCAAAGCACATGCTTACGCCTGAAGAGGCAAACAAGCCGGTAACAACGGACAGCTACTTCGTAGATATCGGCATGGATGGCGGTGCAGCGAAGAAGAATGTCCGACTCGGCGATATGGTGACGATGAATCGGAAATTTCAACAGATGGGCAAGCTTTGCACTTGCAAGTCCATGGACGATCGCGCTGCGGTCTACACGATGATCGAAGCAGTCAAATCTGTAAAGAAGCATTCAGTCGATGTCTATGCGGTGGCGACCGTTCAGGAAGAGATCGGACTCAGAGGCGCCACAGCGTCGGGCTGGGCGATTAAGCCTGACATCGCCGTCGCGATTGACATAACACTTGCAAACGACATTCCCGGCATACCTGAAACCGATCACGTCACAAAACTGGGTGAAGGCACCGCGATAAAGATCATGGATTCCTCGCTCATCTGTCACCCGCGCATGGTGGACCACTTCCGAGAGCTTGCGGAGAAACACAAGATCAAACATCAGATGGAGGTTCTCCCGTTTGGAGGAACGGACGCTGGTGGGGTACAGCGATTGCACGGCGGCATTCCCTCATTCACACTTTCAATCCCGACACGCTACGTTCACACGGTCAATGAAACCGTCCATTCGGACGACGTAGACGCCAGCGTAAAAATTCTTTCTGCGTACATCGAGGATGCACACAATGGAGACTACTCGTATCGCTAATCGGCTGACAGAATCGGAACGAAAGTTCGCCGACGCCAACGGATACTTCGTACGCCGAAAAGTCTTTGCTGCGCAAGAAGTCGCAGACATGATCGAACATTACATGGCGATCAATGCTGCCGGATCGCATCCTGGCGATTTTGCCGGAGTTCCGCGCAAATCGAAGTCTGACGAACCCGATCCGCTCGAGCAGTATCCGCGACTGATCCAGATGCACCACTACGACAAGAAAACAGAAGAATGGATGAACGACCCCAGGCTTACCTCGCCCGTTGGCGAGTTAATGGGGCAAAGAGCGGTGCTGATTCAAACGATGCTGTACTTCAAACCGCCCGGCGCAAGGGGACAGTCATTTCACCAGGACAACCTGTACCTGCGAACGACTCCGATTGCCGCCGCTTGGGTGGCGCTCGACCGCGCAGACGAGGAGAATGGGTCGATGCTTATGGCGGATGGAAGCCACAAGCTTGGCCTGCTCGAAAGGGAAGAGGCGGATACTGATTGGAGCTTCACCAGCGATGCGACAAAAATGCCGGTCGGCGCAAATCTGACGCCGACCGTGCTTGACCCAGGTGATGTTATGTTTTTCGGCGGACTCGTCATTCACGGAAGCTATCCGAATCGTACAAAGGATCGCTTTCGCAGATCCTTCATCTGCCACTATGAAGGCGAGAACGCTACGAAACTTTCAGGCGAATCGCAACTTCACTAATCGGGAACTCGCTCGCGCCAGCTGCGCCGCTTGAGCGACACTATCGACTCGTCTCCAGGCATCCCAGGAGGAAGGTTTTTCGCTAGTGAAGGCACTTGGTAGATGTTGGGAACGTTTGTTCCCATGTCGTAGTAGTTCGCGACAAATGTTCCCGCGATTTGGTTTTGCTTTCGACTCGTTACTGTCCCTTGGGCGTAGTAGGCTCCCATCATCGACAATTGTGCGTCGCCCGGACCAGTCGCCAAATTGATGTTTCGCAAGGCTATGAACCCGAGTGCAGTTTGCGTTGGGAACAGTTTGCCGTCTACGGGCAGAATGTTCGAATGAACATCGATGCTTCCGGTCGCGTAGAGAGATCCTCGGCCGTCAAAACGGATGTCCATGTTCTTCTCGCCGAGATCTAGGTCGCCAGCGATCTTCACGATTCCATTTACGATTAGTTTACCCGGCTGACCATCGCCTGGAGGCGTCCAAGAAATGGAATTCCCGTCCAAATCAGAATAGCTGAAAGCGGCTGTTGTGCTCTTGATCGAACTGACCGCTACTGTCAACGAATTGGCCTCCAGGAACGCTTTGTGATTTGCATACAGGACGTTGTTGCCTGGGTATCGATACGGTTGTGAGCCTATACCTTCGATCAGCGGGAACCTCACACGGTCTCCCAAGTCGTACTTGTCACCCGTTCCATTGTCCGATGTGACGCCGCCTGCTCCCGGGCTGCCTGTGTATCCGTCGTTGACATAGGAACCCAGGATCGAGCCCTTATCTCCGGTCGCTGGGCTCGTTTGTCCTATAGTCGCTGCGCCTTGCAGACGGATCAGCCCGTGTTTCACTCGCACTTCGGTGCTGAGCGAGCGAAGACCGTTGTCCATCGGGATGGTCGGAATCCGATTTGTGAGCAAGCTCGGCATACCGTTGTAGTTGTTTCCGATATGCGCTGTGCCACTGAAAGCAGAGTTGAGTTCGGTGACCGTCAGCGGTGGATCGTACATTCCGTTGCCATTGCTGTCGTTGTACGGTTCTTCTTGAGTGTAGACACCATCGCCGTTTACGTCGACGAAGGGTTCGCCCGGATCCCAACGGCCATTCCCATTTAGGTCTGTGAACGGCTCTGCAGCGTCGCGGACACCGTTCCCATTCAAGTCCTCGAAAGCTTCGCCATCTCCAAGCAGGTGCACTGAGCCACGAATATCTACGTTGCCGTTTATCGCCTGTCCAGACGCACCAGTGCCAGCGAAGATCGCGTTGTTCCAGATGCCTACATCTCTAGCGTTCACGAGAACACGGACACTTCGACCGACTCTGCCTTTGCTGGCATCTGCCGTGATCCACGCCGCGGTTCCGCCGTCGACCGGTTGAATATGGACCGTGCCTTCAACTCCCTCAGGGAGTTCCATTGGCATATCTGCCACATCGATATACTTTTCGTAGATCGTGCCGCGGTTTTTTTCAGCGTCCTCGATGACAAGTTGATAAGCGAAGTCCGCTCCTGCTTGCGCTATCTGAAACGATTGCGCTGCATCGGCTTCGCTCTTGCTGCGCAAGATGCTACCTCCAGCAAGCTGGCTGACAGCCAACATCGAGAGCAGCACGAGCATCATGACAAAAAGCAAGAGTGTGGATGCCGCCCCTCGGGTTTGGTGATGTTTTCTCATTGCACATTCCTTAGCAGGGCCTCTGTGGACATGCGGTTTCTCTGAGTGCCACTAACGGTTTCCCGCTCGGCGATGACAGTGATCCGCAACGATTGCCGATTTGAAAGCTTTTCCAAGCTGAAGACTGGATACGGCTGATTGTAGTGGGCCGACTCGGGATCAGGATCGAGATCCATAACGCCAGCCATGATTCTCCGCGGAGCGGAGGTACCGACTTTGTACATTAGGTCTCCGTCACTCGACACGTAGTAGCGTCTGTCGATCCCATCGGTAACGACAGGTGTCGCATATTCGTATTCCCCTGTTACTGGGTCAACGTGGGTATTGCGAAGTGGCAATTCAAAGGCGACTTCGCGTCCGGAGGAGAGGATATCCACGACGACTGCGGAACGGAGTTCCTCGGAGATCTTTCGGAGGGCGATGGCGCCTTCGTCACTCATCTCGATTCGCTTATCCGTCTTGTTGAATGAGCGTAGCGAAGTCGATAGCAGCGCGAGTGCGGAGATGATCAGCATTGAAACAAGCACCGTTGCCGTCATCACTTCAACGAGAGTCGATCCACGGCGCTTCATTAATCTCTCCCAACGAGAGTTGACAGCATCACTGACCGGTCATTGCCTGCGGGCGACTTCCACTTGACGGTCACGCGAACCTCGCGTATTGAGTCGCTTGCGTCTTCGATCACTAGTTCCCCAACGCCGTCTCTCAATTGTAGAGAAGGAGAGAATCGACCTGATTCAACATTGGGCGCGGTCGTGAAAGTCATCGGGCCGCTTCCGTTCCAGTCGTCGACGAGGCCCAAAGGGTAGAGCCTTTCGAATGACAAGTTGAGGAATCCTGCCTGGCGGACCTGCTCGACTTGCCACTGCGCGATCTGTACCGCCTTAGACTGGTCGTCGGCCACCTTCTGCGATCTGCTTACGACGGGAAGGGCCGCTGTAAAGCTCAGTGCTCCCATGAGCAGCACCATCACTCCGATCATAGAGTCGATTATCGTGAAGCCTCTGTTTTTGCGTTTCATACGGTACTCCACTTCGGTCAATGCCGCACCGCCGCCGCGCCTTCCCTGGCAAAGATGACCGAACGTTCGAAAACCTCGCATCCATCTCTAATCTTCGGTTTCGGGTGAGAGGATTTGAAGCACCGCTCCGCGAGAAGCTAAAATGGAGAGGTCGCCGGCGTAGCTCAGTGGTAGAGCGGCTGTTTTGTAAACAGCGGGTCGCGGGTTCAAATCCTGTCGCCGGCTCCAGGTATTTGGGGGTAAACTCCGCCCATGGAGCAGGGGTAGACCCCGCTCCTAATTTTTCGCCCGGAGAGTAGTGTTCCATGCCAGTTAGCGGCACAGTCGTTCAAGTCCTCGGTCCAGTCGTAGACATCCGTTTTCCGTCCGGCGAGTTGCCGGAAATCTACAACGCCATCCTCATTGCCGACGCAGAACGTGACCTCAAGGTCACCTGCGAAGTCGCCCAGCACCTCGGCGACGACATGGTTAGAACCGTTGCGCTCGCGAGCACCGACGGCCTCAAAAGAGGAATGAGCGCGGAAGACACGGGCGGTCCGATCACCGTCCCCGTCGGCGACATTACGCTCGGCAGAGTGTTCAACCTTCTCGGCGAGCCGATCGACCAGGGTGATCCAATCCCAGCGGACGCGCCACGCCTTCCCATTCACCGCCCAGCGCCAAGCTTCGAGGAGCAAAACGTCCGCGTCGAGATCCTACCGACCGGCCTCAAGGTCATCGACCTCCTGGTGCCGTTCAACAAGGGTGGAAAGATCGGACTGTTTGGCGGCGCCGGACTCGGGAAGACCGTGTTGATCCAGGAATTGATCCGAAACATCGCCGTTGAAGCCGAAGGCGTATCAATGTTCGCAGGTGTCGGAGAGAGGACTCGCGAGGGGAATGACCTTTGGCGAGAAATGAAGGAAACGACGTTCAAGGATAAAGCCGGAAACGAGCTGCGCGTTATCGACAAAATGGCGATGGTGTTCGGACAGATGAACGAGCCACCCGGCGCGCGCCTTCGAGTCGCGCTGTCGGCGCTCTCGATGGCGGAATACTTCCGCGATGAATCCGGCCAGGACGTTTTGATCTTCGTGGACAACATCTTCAGATTCGTCCAGGCGGGCTCTGAAGTTTCTGCGCTGCTTGGCCGTATGCCGAGCGCAGTCGGATACCAGCCCACGCTGGGTACCGAGATGGGCGCACTTCAGGAGCGAATCACCTCAACGACCAAAGGCTCGGTTACGTCAGTGCAAGCGATCTACGTTCCCGCCGACGACCCGACCGACCCCGCACCCGCTACGACGTTCAGCCACCTCGACGCTTACGTCTATCTGGAACGGCGAATTGCTGAGAAAGCGATCTATCCTGCGGTTGACCCGCTTGCTTCCACATCCAAGAACCTCGACCCAAGAGTTGTGGGCACCGAGCATTACGAAATTGCGCGATCGGTGCAGCAAATCCTTCAACGCTATCGCGAACTGCAAGACATCATCGCGATCCTCGGTATCGACGAGCTTTCAGACGAAGACAAAACGGTTGTCGCTCGCGCGCGAAGAATCGAACGTTTCCTTTCGCAGCCGAACTTCGTTGCCGAACAGTTCACTGGCAACCCAGGCCGGTATGTCAGCGTTGACGAAACGGTCACTGCCTTCAAAGAGATCCTCGCTGGGAATCTCGATCACTATCCGGAGCAGGCGTTCTATATGTGCGGCGGACTCGATGACGTCCATGCAAAGGCGAAGCAACTCGCGGCGGTATAGCGAATGGCATCCACGTTCCAGCTATCAGTCGTTTCGCCAGACAAGACCGTCGTCGATGAGTTTACAGACACGGTCGTCGCACCCGGCGTGACCGGATACCTCGGCGTGCAGGCGAACCACGAGCCGCTGATCACACAGCTGAGCGTCGGGGTTTTGGAGTTTAGAGACGCAGGCGGCACGATGCAAAAAGTTGCGATCGCTGGCGGGTTCCTTGAGACCGATGGCGAGCACGTGATCGTGCTTGCCGATGCAGCCGAGCGCAGCGGAGAGATCGACCGTGCTCGTGCGCTTCAAGCAGCTGAACGCGCCAAACAAAGGCTGCTGGAGAAGTCGAGCGATTTGAACTTGGACCGAGCGACTGCCGCGCTCGAAAGAGCGACCAACCGATTACGGCTGGTTGGTTGACGTGCTGCTCAGAGCGCTCTAGTCAGGCAGCATCTGTGAGTGTGTGAACTTCCAACCTTGCGGCGTCCGCACAAGCGTCTCTGCAAACTTGCCGGTGAAAGACACCGGAACCCATTTGTTGCCGTCCTTTACCTTGAAGTCCACGCGCATCGTAATCCAGGCGACGACTTCGGTTCCGTGATCGTGGATCACATTTACGACGCACTTTGACTTCGCGTCCCTCGTGGACTCCAGTACCTGCTTGTGCTCGTTCTTCATTTGTTCCTTATTCATCGTTTTGCCTTCTGCGTCGACTTGGATGAACGAGTCGTGAACCATTTCGAAGATGCTTTTGGTGTCGCCTTTTGCAACGAGCGCGTCAAACTTCTTGTAGACTGCCTCGATCTCTTTGCGCAACGCAGGGTCTTCGGCCTGGGTGAGGCAGACGGTAGGCAGCATCACGGCCAGTAGCGCTATCAACTTGGTAAAAGTCATCAGGAACCTCCTAATCGATCACCCAGCATACCCGCCTATTCTTGCGGCACGATTCGCATGATTCGGTCGTCGTTTCCTGCGGGACGCCCACGCCCATCCCTGTTCGAAGTCGAGAAGTAGATCGCTCCATCTGGCCCTTCAGCAACTTCACGGATTCTCCCGAGTTCCTTGAGGATCTTCTCCTGAGTGACCACGCGCCGCCCGTCGAGTTCGACACGGATGATGCCGGTGCCTACCAGACACCCGAAAAAGAAATTGTTTTTGAATTTTGGGAGGAGATCGCCTCGATAAAACGCTCCGCTCGCTGGCGCCTCGGCGGGCGAATACTCGAGCAAGGGCGCTTCCATTCCTTCACGCGTCATGCGGTGGTGAATGATCGGCCAACCGTAGTTCTTCCCTTTCTCAACGATGTTCACCTCGTCGCCTCCTCCTCCCTTTCCTTCGAATCCTGAGGGCCCATGTTCAGTCGAGAAGAGAAGATTCGTACCGGGTTGCCAGTCAATCCCCTGAGGGTTTCGGTGTCCATAAGACCAAATCTCAGGGCGCGCGTTCGATTGATTGACGAACGGGTTGTCAGACGGCGGGGTTCCGTCGTCATTAAGCCGCAAGATCTTCCCGCCAAGCGAATCTAAACTCTGCGCGATGTTCATATCGAGCGCATCGCCGGTTGTAATGTAGAGCTTGTTGTCCGGTCCGAATCTGATTCGACATCCCGCGTGGTTTTGCGCCGCAGGAATGCGCGAGATGATCACTTCCGGATCGACGAGCAGAGTCCCGTTGTCGCGATAGCGAACGACGCGAACCGTTCCGTTTTCTCTCGCGGAGGTGTACG
Organism: Fimbriimonadales bacterium; assembly: GCA_041744215.1. Classification (GTDB taxonomy): domain Bacteria; phylum Armatimonadota; class Fimbriimonadia; order Fimbriimonadales; family ATM1; genus JAHCHL01. The sequence goes on from JBGTLG010000041.1 coordinate 196,628, forward strand.
CAAGATAAACAAGCTTGTTCGTCGCATAGTTTGGGTGCAAGCACATGCCCATAAGGCCCGCTTCACTTCGAGCGCGAACATCGTCCAGCACGATCATCGGCTCGCCCCTAAGTCGCCCATTCTCATAGAGCCGAACTCTTCCTGCGCGCTCAGTAAAGAGCATCCTGTCTTTCGAGGTGAACACGATCGACCACGGAACTTCGACGTTTTCGACGACGGTTTCGACCTTGAAATCGGCAGTTGATTGCGGCTGTTCCGCTGCCGTGCTTCCGCATCCTACGGAGAGCAGAACCGAACAAATCGCAATGTAGGCCTTTAGCATGATTACAAGTTGAAGACGCGGATTGGTATGTTCGAAGTTCCGCCTACTAACCCGGAAGAGGCTGATTCCGTAAAGACTTACGACCTGTGCCAGACTAGTGAATTGAAGATGGGTTGGTTCTACGAAGCGATAGAGTGGATCAATGAGCCGAGATTCAGGTTCGGAGACCTGGAGTTCTCAGTCGCTCGGATCCTAACGGTCATCCTTGCCATTCTTCTGACCTTCGTTGTTGCGAGAGTCGTTCGACGTTTGCTTCAAGCGAGACTGTTTAAAAAGTCGACGATAGACCAGGGTGTCCAGAATGCCGTGTCGACCCTAACCTACTACATCCTCATTGTTGTAGGGCTATCGGCGACCATTTCTTACATTGGCCTCGACCTTACAAGTATCGCGCTGTTTTCGGGTGCGCTTGGACTGGGCATTGGTATTGGGCTGCAAGAAGTCGCAAAGAACTTTGTCAGCGGAATCGTGCTGTTGTTGGGTAGAACCGTTCGTCCGGGAGACCGGATCGAGGTTGGGGACTTAGAGGCTGACGTGAGCAAAATCGGTGGCCACTCTACTGTGCTGATAACAAGAGATCAGGCGGCAATTGTAGTTCCTAACTCGTGGCTGCTTTCGAGCAACCTTATCAACTGGTCGTTAACCGGAACCGTTCGCCGATTGCGTCTCAATATTGGAGTTAGTTACCAGAGCGATCCCGACCAGGTCATAAAAGCGCTCATTGCCGCTGCGCTCCGTGCGGAAGGCGTTCTTGAAGATCCGGAGCCTTATGTGCTGCTCATGGGTTTTAGGGACTCGAGCATAGAGTTTGGTTTGACGGTCTTCACAAGCTCACATTTGCGAAAACCGACAAGGCTCAAAAGCAATGTCTACTCGCAAGTCCTTAACGAATTTCGCGAACAAGGCATTGAAATTCCGTATCCGCAGCGCGATCTGCATATCCGAAGTTCAGAGGTTCCATTCAGGGATAGCGTTTAAGTGTACGTCGTGCCAAGATTTGGTCATTAACTTTGGGGCTCTGCAGCACCGAGATGCGGGTCTTGTGTCCCACCTGTCACCTCAATCGATGTCCAGCGACTGAAACCGCTTCAATCGCGCATCTAACCTTGGAAGCAGCACTTCGTATGCCTCTTGTACCCGCAAGTGAACCGCGGCGGCCTTCCTCCGCTCCTCGCTGCCCGCCGGGAAGTTCGTCGGCAGACTCCGCTCGAACAGGCGGTTATATGCGGATTTGAGCTCGCTCAGCGTCGCGTCGGAAGATAGATCAAGCACCTCGTACGCCGTCGCAACCGTCATCGGCATCGTTGGATCATCGGCTTCCGCTGTGACCTTTGCATCGTCGGGTATCGGTGGCGGTTCACCCGGAAGCTGCGGCCCACGCAGGTAATCGGTCAGTTCCTTGCGTGCGTCTGCTTCAAAAATTGTTTCCAGCCGATCCCAGTGATGTCCGATGTAGGCGCGAAGCATATCGTAAGCGCGTCGTCCAGTACTCAACTTTCAAAACCCTCCAGATTCAATGCCTTTGTAGACTCTTCCATGGTACGGCTAAGCGTCTCTAATCGCTGCGCCATCTCCATCAATTCTTGTCGATCGTACTCCCTCTCTGCATCGGCAGAGTCGGCAATCGTTTTGATCACGCGCGACTTCAACTCGGACAGTGTCGACTCTGCGCTAACGATAGACGCCTCGATCCTTTCGTCAAGCAGCTGCAATCGATTGTAGTTCTCTACCTCGCTGCGACGTGCAGCGATGGCCTCGTTGAGCGAATCCGCAATCTGCGGGTCGCTCGCAGTCGCACGCTTTGCTTCGAGTGACGATAACTGTGACTTTGCCATCCCAACTCCAAACATCAGCTTTCTCAGCTTGCCTCTCGCCGCAAGCAGGTCTCCTGCCCGAGAAATCACTTGCATTACTTCCGATTCGATGTCGATCGACAGCACGGAAAGTATAGGGTTGCCCGTATTTTTCTGCAATAAACCCCGAATCTCCTCTTGGGACTTGAGAAGGGGCCTCAGCCGCTGCCGAAGGTTCGGATGCAGGTCATCGACCTGATCCAGCCCAGTTCGCATCGGGTCTCCTGCAGAGCTGTTCCTCGCGAGTGATGCAATGCCAAACAGAGCGAAGGCGCCCAAGCCAGCAACGATCCCAAAGGCGGGGCCTGCTATGAGGCCAACGAGTCCGCCAACGACGAATCCCAGTGCGAGCGCATAAAGCCCGCCCCTCACAATCGAATCCTCAAACCCAAACCGATTCGCCAGCCGTAGTTCTCGTAATAGCGAACGCTAGGAACAAAGAAGACTTTCTCAGCTGCAGCAAGTTGCGCCGCCAGCCGAAGGTTTACGGAAGGGTCGCGAAACGCGTAAGTAACCTCGCCTTCAATCTGCGGGCCGAAGGGAAACTGATACTGTGCGCGCATATTCAAAATTTCTTCATCGAAGTCGGCGACTGTTTCGCCGTTTCGAAGCCACAGGTACTCGATGGAGGTGGCGAGACCCCCGAACGAGTGTTCGACATCCGCCCCCAGCACCAGTCCGTGGCCACGACCGATGCCCGGGCTTTCCTCCGGGGGCCGGATCTGTGTGAAAGCGGTTCCGCCGATTCCGAAATGCTTTCCAATCGCAGCCGACAGCCCGAACGACGCGCCTGCTCGTCCTACAAGCCCTTGCTGTTTTCCCGACCCATTGTGAATGTAGCCTACAACTACCGGCAGATCGCCCAGAAGCAGCGTCGTGTCGGCCACCGCGCCCAGCCCGGACTCCCTCAGCAACCGACCGCCGCCGAACGGAACGTAAATTTTCCCAACCTTCCACCAGCCGGGCCGCTCGAGAAATGCTTCCTCGGTGCCGGACTCGTCGGGGTCGTCATCAATCTGCCCAATCTTCTGGTAGATGCGTGCGACCCAGCCGTTCTCCAGCATCACCCCTAACCTAACTCGCGAGAATTGGCCCTCGTCGTTGTACATGCGAAACCGGCCGGCCCCCTCGGGCGTGAAGCTGAGTTGAGGATTGAAGTCAGCGGAGATCGTCACGTGCGGCGATTGCGCCCAGAGGGCGGTGAAGCCGAGCAGTGCCCCCGCAGCGCAGCCGAGTCGAAGCATCGGTGCGAGTTTACTTCGGGCGGTACTTGCGGAGCCGCAGAGCGTTGGTGACCACCGAGACGCTCGATAGCGCCATTGCCGCGGAGGCGAGGATCGGGCTAAGAAGACCGAATGCCGCCAGTGGGATGCCCAGCGTGTTGTATATGAATGCAAAGAACAAGTTGCCCCGGATCGTGGCCATGGTCGCGCGGCTCAATAGGAGCGCATCGGGAACGCCGTTCAGGTTGCTCCGCATCAGTGCGACATCTGCTGTCTCAAGCGCGATGTCCGCGCCGCTGCCCATGGCAATCCCCACGTCAGCTTGCGCGAGCGCGGGCGCATCGTTGATGCCATCTCCGACCATAGCGACGACTCTGCGTTCCGACTGGAGCCCCTTGATCGCATTCGACTTGTCCTCCGGCAGCACTTCTGCCATCACGTTGGTGATTCCCACGCCTTGGCCAATCGCGTCAGCAGTGGGGCGATTGTCCCCAGTGATCATCCAAATGTCGGTTACAAGTGCTTTCAGTCTCACGATTGCGCCCCGCGCCTCTTCTTTAGGCGTGTCCGCCAGCGCGATCACAGCAACGGCGCGGTCGTCCAAGCCGAAGTACACAGCTGTCTGCCCCTTGCTTGCAAGTTGGTTCGCACGCTCGACAAAACCGTTCATCGCGCAGCCAGAGCGTTCCAGAAATGCGCGAGTCCCAACAATAACCCGGTGACCGTCGATCACGCCTTCAAGGCCATTTCCTGCAACTGATCGGAAATGATCGACCTGCTTTAACTGAAGACCGCGCGAGCGCGCTTCAGCCACCACCGCTTCGGCAAGCGGGTGTCCGCTTAAGTTCTCCAGCGACGCTGCAAGCGTAAGCATTTCGTTTTCGTTTCCGTGCTGTGTCTCGACCGCAGTGACGACAGGCTTACCCAACGTAACTGTCCCCGTTTTGTCTAAAACCACCGTGTCCACTTTAGCAAGCCTCTCAAGCGCTTCAGCGTCCCGAACCAGTACGCCCAGCTGCGCTGATCGACCCGTACCGACCATCACAGCGACAGGCGTTGCCAAGCCGAGCGCGCATGGACACGCGATGATCAGAACTGCCACCGACGGAACCATCGCCCCAACGATTGAGCCCGGGGTGACAAATCCAAACCAGATAGCGAACGTCGACGCTGCGATCATCAGTACAATCGGTACGAAGATCGCGGTGATCTGGTCGGCGAGCTTTTGGATCGGAGCGCGCGATCCTTGCGCTTCTTGAACCAATCGTACGATCCGCGCAAGAGCAGAATCCTTGCCGATCGCCGTCGCCCGATACCTAAACGCGCCCTCCCGATTGAGAGTGCCGCCATAAACTTTGTCTCCTACCGCTTTGTCAGCGGGGATGCTCTCGCCGGTCAGCATGCTTTCATCGATTGCGCTTGCCCCATCGACCATTACGCCGTCGACAGGTAGGCGCTCTCCGGGCCGAACGACAATCAGATCGTCGGCGTCGACGTTCTCTACAGGAACCTGCTTTTCCTCATTGTCACGGACGACTCGCGCCGTCTTCGATTGCAACTCGAGCAGTTTTCTGATCGCGTCACCCGTCCGACCTTTCGCTCTCGCCTCCAGCCATCGACCCAAAAGAATCAGCGCTATGATCGCAGCAGCTACTTCATAGTAAACGTCGGCGTGATGTCTGAGCGGAAACGTCTTTGTGAGGCTATACGCGTACGCAGCGCCTGTGCCAAGCGCTATCAACACGTTCATGTCCGCGCTGCGATAACGTAGCGCTTTCGCAGCCTGAACAAAAAAATGACCGCCGGCCCAAAACAACACAGGCGTCACGAGAATCAACTGAACCCATGGAGGCATCATCGGGACGCCAGGTACGTGCATCGATGTCGCGACAACTGGCGCCGTTAGAATAAGCGCAGTCCAGAACTTCGCTCCGAGGAGTTTCGCCTCTTTCGCGCGCTCCGCGTCGCGCTTGGCGTCGCTGTCCGCCTTTCGTTCGCTCGCCGTGTAGCCGGTTTTCCCAACGGCTCCTATCAGAGTGTCCACCTCGATGCCATCGGCAGTACGAACACGCGCGGTTTCGGTCGCAAGATTGACGCTGCAATCGATAACGCCGGGAATCCGGCGCAGCCCCTTTTCGACGCGACTGACGCAAGCCGCGCACGTCATTCCGCCGATGTCGAGTTCGGTCGTAGTCTGAGGTGCGCTGGATTCGACGACGAGCGTTCCCCGATACATCCCCATCGAGCAGGTGAACGCAAACTCCCCACTCTTATCGGGCGTGAACTCGATGAGAGTCTTCTCGAACGCAGGCAATGATCGGGTAATCCCAAAGTCGGGAAACGAAACCTGATCGGAACAGGTCTCGGTCTCCTGGCGGTCGAAGATCAGCCTGACCGGACGCCCAGCGACAACGGAGACTTTGCTCGGCGAATACGCTCCGCTAACGGTGATTAAGACCTCTTGCACTCCGCCCTTGGAGTCAGCCGTTACCACCTTGCGAGGTCCAAAGAAAAACCAAGCGATGAACCCGATTGCCGCAAGCGCTGAGGCTATGACGACGAACGTCATTTCAGCATCACGCGATCTCGAAGCCGGCTTCGTCGATCGCGGCCTTGATCTGTTCTGGATCGGTCGTCTCTTCGATATCGACTTGGATCGTCTTCGCGTCAACGTCTACGCGAACGTCGTGAACGCCAGGCAGCGGGGAAACGGCGCGGACTATGCTGGCAGCGCAGCCGTCGCAATGGATGTCGTTGGAGGAATAGGTGAGTGTGTTCATAGTTGATGTCCGCTGTGAATCGCTAAAGTTGACCATAGCTCCTGGCGCATTGACCATCGATTCGCATACCGAGCCTTTTTTGCAGCCGGTCCCGATCGTTAGCAGTCCATTCGTTGTCGTGGTCGAAGAACTCGAAAAGCCGCGCGATGTTATCCTGCGTATTCGGGGCGATCCGATAGTAAACCCACGTCCCAACCCGGCGCGTGTCTACGATCCCAAGATCCCGGAGCTTGGCGAGGTGATTCGAGAGTGTCGATTGGGGCAGGTCGAGGGCATCGGCAAGCTCGCAGACGCAAAGGTCCGACTTGACCAAGCACCGGGTTATCCGTAGCCGAGTCTCGTCAGAGAGAGCCTTGCAAACCTTCTGTAGCGTCACAGAGAACTCCATTATATCCTGATATGAGGATATAAGCCGCGGCGACTGGCCCGGTAGCGTAAAATGAGGTGAATTGGAACGAAGGAGATTTTGATGATTACGACGATTCTTGCCATGGCCGCTTTGTCTGTCCAGGGAACTGCGCCTCAGACGATCTGCCCAGTCGGGCAGCACGATTCCACAGGCATGGGACTCGATTACTTCTATCGAGGCGTGCAGTACACGCTTTGTTGTGAAGGATGCATTCCAAAGTTCAATGCTGATCCGATCAAGTACACGAAGGAGTGGAAGGACGAAGGCATCATCGGTGTCGCGCAATTCGACGTGATCTCAAAAAAACGAATCGACTACAAGAAGGCGACAGCGCACAGCGATTACAACGGCGTCCGCTATTACTTTGTGACCGAAGCGAGCAAGAAAACTTTCGATGCCGATCCCAAGAAGCTGTCAGCGGTTCCTGAGAAAGAAGTGATCGACAGGTGCCCTGTGATGGGCGAAGCGATCAATATCGCGAAACTTCCAGATTACGTCGATCATGAAGGCGTGCGCTATTACTTCTGCTGCGCGGGATGCGGAACGGCATTTTCGAAAGATCCCGCGAAATATGCGTCGTCGGTCACGCCAAAGACCGCTGTTGTGCACAAGCTGCCGGAGAAGTAGGACTCGACGGCAACGTCACATCGGTGATAGTTCCCAGCGAGCTTCTGTTGGGGGGGCAGTAATGCCCGCTACTGTTTGCCGTGACTCAGGAAAGTGCAGCCAGCACTTCTTCTGAGTTCTGATCGGGGCTTGCCTTCTCCCAAGCCGCTCTCACGATCCCGTGCTCGTCAAACAGAAACGTCGACCGCTGATTGCCCCAATACTTCTTCCCGTACAAGCTCTTTTCCACCCACACACCGAACATCTCCGCGACCTTGTGCCCTTCGTCCGATAGCAAAGTGAACGGCAGCGAATACTTCTCTGCGAACTTCTTGTGCGACTTCACGCTGTCTGGACTAACTCCGAGCACCCGAACTCCTTCGAATCGCGAGAACGAATCGCGAAATGCGCAAGCCTGTTTCGTGCACCCTGGCGTATCGTCCTTCGGATAAAAGTAGACAACGAACCGCTTGCCAATCAGATCACTCGAAGAAACGACGTTCCCGTCCTGATCCGCAAGCGAGAATGCTGGAACCCGGTCGCCCACTTGAAGCATCGGCCTATTCGCTGCCACCATTCGACTTGGCTGGAGGCATGAGTTTGTTTTCATACTTGAAATCATCGCGCAGCTTCTGTTGCAATCGCACTTGCGCCCGCTGAAGAAAGATGTTCTTCGCCGCCTCAAGCTCGTTTGGCGGCGGTGGCCCAGCATTCTCGACGAGAACGACGACGACTCCCGACGCAGTCTCAAACGGACCAATGACATCGCCCGATTTCGCTTCGCCGGCGGCTTTTGCCATGTCTGGCGTCATGTCTTGTGGCGCAATCCAACCCAGATTGCCGTTGAGCGGTTTCGTGGACTGATCTTCGCTATATGCATCGACGAGAGACGCCCAGGTCTCGCCTCCCCTCGCCCAAGAAATGATGTTTCGCGCGCGAAGTTTCGCTTCATCTCTCGCTTGTTCGCTGAAGTCTTTCGGCTTCAAAACTATGTGCGAAATCTTGCGCAGCGTGGCCGGATCGAAATCCTTCATCGCAATCTTATCGAAGAGCAATCCCTGGCGAACCTGCACCCATACTTGCGAGTACGGCATCCCCATTGCGCGAAGATGCTGCTCGAATGTGCGCCCCTCAGGCACACTGGCGCGGTACTGCGCTACCTGCTTTTCGACCTCGGCTTCTACCTCCTCATAGGTGACCGAAACGCCCGCTGTTTTCGCGGCTTCCTCGACCATCACCATGCCGATCACTTGCTGAGTGAGCGGATAGCCGACCCAATCCCAGAGTACTTTCTCAACCTCCGACGCGTGGATTGGCCTCCCATTCACCGTCGCGATCACGTCATTCCCGGAGGGAGGTTTTTGCATCTTTGATTCCGGGACCAGCCCCGATAGGCTGACGGCTTGGAAGACTGCGGCGGCCCAGATAACAGCGTTCATGATTTAGAGTTCTCCTGTGGTGGCGGTTTTGTAGACGCCTCAGCGGCGCGCACGGTTCTGGGTCGCGCCTCCTACCTCGGCACAGGCAGGTTCTCAAACAACCCAAGGACGATTTGGTCGGGAGTCAGCCCTTCGATCTCCGCTTCCGGTCTCAGAAGGATTCGGTGGCGCAACACAGGAAGCGAAACGTCCTTCACGTCATCGGGCGTGACAAAGTCCCGGCCGCGAATCGCGGCAAGTCCTTTGGAGCAGAGAAGAATCGCGATGCCCGCACGGGGAGACCCGCCAACGGCCACGAGATCATTGTTCCGAGTGGATCGAACCAGCTTGTTGATGTAGTCGATGATCTGATCGTCGACCCGCACCCGGCTTACCTCTTCGCGAAGGGTCTCCAATCCGCCGGCATCGAGCACCGACTGAACTCCTGCCTGCTCCAGCTTCTGTGCCCGGAAGCCTTGCGAATACCTCTGGAGGACCGTGATCTCGTCTTGCTCGTCCGGATACGGAACGACGATCTTCATCAGGAATCGGTCCAGCTGAGCTTCGGGCAGCGGATACGTGCCTTCAAACTCGATCGGATTCTGAGTCGCGAAAACGATGTACGGAGGCGGCAAAGGATAAGGGGCCCCGTCAATCGTCACGCGTCGCTCTTCCATCGCCTCAAGCAGAGCAGCCTGGGTCTTGGGCGGCGTTCGATTGATCTCGTCAGCAAGAAGGATTTGAGTGAAGATGGGGCCCTTGCGCAATTGGAACTCGCCGGCCTTCTGGTCGAACACGTTGGTACCGATCACATCGCTCGGCATCAAGTCCGGGGTGAATTGGATTCGTGTGAACTGAAGATCCAGGGTCTTCGCGATCGTTCGAATGAGGAGCGTTTTTGCGACGCCCGGCACACCTTCGATGAGCGCGTGACCGTCGGCAAAGAGGGTGACGAGAACGTGTTCGACAAGCCGCCCCTGGCCGACGACGGCCTTGGAGACTTCCGTTCTGACTTGCGCCGCTGCTTCTTCGACTCTCATCCTTGGCGGCGAAGTATATCCCTAACCTTCACTTGGAGGGTCTGCGGGCTTGCCCGGCAACCTGGGCTCTCGCACCTGGCTTGCGCCAAAGTCGCGTTTTACAGGGCCGGATCCGTTGACGAACCAAAACTCCAATCTGCGTTTTGACTTTTGGGGCGAACCGTCATCCAAAGTGATCTCGACATCCACCCGAATCGCTTGCGCAGATCCAGTCGCTAACGACACCACCTCGGTTTGGGTGGTGCTGACGGCGGTTGCATTCACGCCACGCGTCGCCCCGAATCGCTGAGAGCCCTTCCACTCAACCTTATCGCCCTCTTTCGCAGGGAATCGGATCAAGGTGAGCGGGGGATCGAACTGATCTCCTTCGCCCGGCCCGATCCGCGCCAAAGCGATACCTTGATCATCGACCTGATAGACCTCTTTCTCGATCACGACCTCCTCGTTTCGAATAAGAAGCGTCCTCTCTCCGTTCTTGGCTTCAAAGTCCAAGTGCGCTTCAGCAAGAACGATTCCACCAAGGTTCATGGTGATGGGCTGTGATTCCAGAGTCGCCGGAAACAGCTCGGCGCCTGCGCCGATCGGGGATCCGCCCGATCCGCGCGAACAGACGCAGCCCGTCGCGAATAGGATCAGCGCAATGGCGACGACCGGCGGTGAGTACTTCACGGCGTCAGGCCCTCGGCGCGAATCAAAATGAACACAACCTTCGCTCCATCTCGAACTTCCATTGACTGCTCCGAGCGCACGCGCCCGATTCCCTCGGCGTACCAGTCGGTGATTTTCGTCTTGATCATCCCGGCGCCCTCGATGTGCGCCTCGCCCTGCCGCGTGATTTTGATAGCGTCGACCTTCTTGCCGAGCGCTTCGACCTTCTCAATCCCGTTCACGACGTATGTCGACTTCTCGGCAGCCCTCCCGCCCAGCAGCACCGTCTCTCCTGCGAACTCCCATTTTTGATTGCGCTTCGGATCGATCGGGAGAAATGGCATCGGCCGGGGTAACAGCTTGCCGTCCTGGCTCCCCATCACAGCGTGAAATCCCTCATGCTCGCCATAGTACGAAACCGCGTCGAGCTCTCCATCGATCCACGTCTCCATTGGGGACACAAGCTTCCCCCCAATGTCGACCGGCGCCTTCGTCTTGACGACAAACCTCGAGGGGGCCATCAGCGCGGCACCCTGAATCGAGTATTCCCATTCCGCGCCAGGTGTAAGCGGGAAGTAGTTGCCCGCGGGGGCGGTTACGAGGGCGGCGGTGAGCGCAAGGATCATCGTGTTTCTCCTACTTGATGGCCAACATTTCGACCTCGCGGTCGACTTGCTGATCTCCCGTCTTGCCTCGTTGTCGGCCGGTCATCTTAACAACGCCAACTCCGTTCACAAGCCAAGTCTTCCCAGTCGCTGTCAGGTTCAACGCTTCTGCGGACAGCGTTCCGGTTTCCTCGATGAGGATGGCGTCGAAATCGCCGAGAGGCACGGAAACCTTCTCGGTCCCAATCACCTTGGCCGTCGTGGATACCTTGATCTGCTGGCCCATGTTTGAAATTGTGTACTCATAGGTCCACTGCTTCCCTGCTGACAAGTCGGACGGCATATATAGCACCGGCGGATCTATCACGTTTCCAAGCAGTTGGCTCACTCGGATTCCCTCCGGCGTTACTTCGTACGATTCCGGGCCGAATTGACTGCTGCCCTTCCACTCGCCGCCGACGGTAACCTTATCGCCCTCCACGGCTTTAACCGTGAACGTCCGCGTAATCTCGATGTCGCCTCCGTCGAATCCAGTCGCCTTATAGGTGATCGGTTTGTCGAAAGGCGCGCCAAGAGCGCGGAGGGGCGCAGACATAAGCTCTTCGGGAATCGTGACCTTCGCGGGTTCGTCAGGTGCGCTTGTAGAAGGCCGAACAGACGGTTCCTCCGTTTCGGTCGGCTTCCTAGCGCACGCTCCGAACAGGAGCGAAATGCCGAGCAGGATCAAAAGATTGCGGTTCATCTTTCCTCCATCATTTCACGGTATGGCTCTTGAGGCGCCACGTGCTTCGCTGGACATCGGTACCGTTCGTCAGCGCCTCTACGAGACGAACGAGCCCGATTTTTGGTGCGAACCAGCTTCTCTGGCTCGCAATCATCCCGGAACCGTCATCGCGTAGGTACTTCTGAGTGCTGTCAAAGCAGTGAGAGGCGAACCGCTCAGTCGCGGCATCCGCCTCGAGGACCCCGCGATAGAAGTTCGCCCCCTCGATCGACCCCATTACATCTGTTCCTGGCAGAGGTCCCCTCGAGTTGTACTTCAGCTCCGAGTCGACTTCGCCGCCCCAGTTCGCCCAAGGTAGCGGATCTGCGTACGCCCGCTCGTTTGCTGGTAGGCCGATCGTTGTTTGGAAGATCCCTTCCTTGTTGACGAGAAGTTTCAACGCTGCGACCGCCGTCTGCTTTTCGTCGTAAATCGTCACGGACCCTACCGTCCCCTCCGCTGTGTCCTCGACCTTTTCAACTTTGAACGTGCGCTCGAACGCTTTGTTGTCGACTATACGGCCCTGCTGCTCGGTCTCGACGTTCACGAGGTAGGTCCAAGCGTTGCCTACGGTGAGCGGGAAAAGATCGGCAGGTCCGGTTGCTTCGGTGGCCTTTACTTCCTTCTTATCCCCCGTTCGCCCCGGGGTTGGAGCAGGGCCGCAACCAGAGAGGACAGCGAGAGCAAGAGACGTTGATAAGAGAGTTCTGATTATCATGGTTTGGACGCGTGGGTTCGGTTGATCAGGTCGACGGCCTGACGCGCTAGATCCTCTTCTTGGATGTTTGTGATGGCCGCTGTATAGTACATCATTTCGTGCTGGACGACCGGGGCCGCGATGGCGATCCCGTCCACAGTGAAGAGAAGCTGGCACCCGGGATTGCGGCGCGTGTACTGCCAGAGTCGGTCACGGCCGTCTCGCTCCAGGTTGAGGTTGATGGTGTAGCTGTCACCCTTTCCGTCAGCTTTCGCAACAACCTCCAGCCCTGCGCCCTGCAAGAGATCCTCCGTCACGAGGACGGTCACTCGCGACAGCAGGCGCGTCGCCGACCCCGACAGCGCGTCCAGCCGATCGGGCGCGATGAACGATTCGAGCGACTGACGAACCTTGAAGCCGCCAGCCGACTCTTGCCAGACCTCCTCGTACACCAGGGCCAGAGTTCGCGGGTCCACTTCAAACTTCTCGCGAACCAGCGGGTGAGCCTGCACCTTGCGGACAAGCTCCGTAACATATGGCAGAGTGATCGACGACTCCACCCTTTTTGAGCCCTCAGCCGACGGCACCTCGACGGCGATCGGCAGGCGGATCCAGATGCCCGTAAACGTCAGTTGGCGGCTGATCGTGTCGGCGGGTTCGCCTTCGAGAGTGGTGTTCAGGTCTGACTCGAGCCTCTTCCTCATCGCCGCGTCGCCGTCAAGCGCGCGCCGAATGTCGCTCGCATTCCATGTCAGCGACTCATCAGGAAGAATCTGGTGCTCGATGCGATTGAGTGACATCACAAGCTCTTCGACGCCATCCGGGTTGCCCTGGAGCGACCCGACCAGCGCTGCCATCGGAATCTTTGCGCCCGACGCCCCAACGGGCTCGCCGCCTGTCTCCGCTCTTCCGAACCCCGCAGAGTCGTCCTGGACCAGCTGAGCGATCCCGTTCGAGACGACGATTCTCTCGCCCGCCAACCGAATTCCCAGCAGGTTCACGTTTTGCGGAGGGATCGCCGCGAACACCTTGTCGCCCACGGAAAAACGGTAGCACGCCCAGTTCCCGGCGAAGTACGCGCCGAAGAGCGCGCCGATCACCAGACCGAAGAGGATGCCCCCGCGGAAGCGTTTGTAAATGCTCGTTGACATCTGAAATGCGCTCCTGCCGGCAGGAGCGATGAATTCTACTACGCCGGTCCGCCGCGAGCGGTTTGCCCAGTCGGCACACGCTGTGCCGAATCACCCAATCGCTCGAATCCTGGCCGGGCAATTGGCCCCAAAACGCCAGCCTTCGGTCGCGATTCAAGTGCGTTTGTTGTATCCTCTTAAGCTCGGCATTTCCGGAGAGGGTTGATCATGACAAAAGCAGTACCGATAACGATTTCGCTGGCTGGAGCAACGTTCGCACTCGCATTGTGGGCGGCTACAGCGCAGGGCGGTTCCCAGCACACCCCAGCCGCGCCCCGCGCAATCACCTACGCAGGCGACGTCGCAGAGATCCTCTTCGAGCACTGCGTCGAGTGCCACCGCCCTGGGGAAGTCGCGCCCTTCTCACTATTGACCTACGAAGACGCGATGAAGCGCGCACCCCTGATCGCATACTCGGTCGAATCAAAACTCATGCCGCCGTGGAAAGCAAAGCAGGGATACAACGAATTCCACGACGCGAACGTTTTGTCGCAGGACAAAGTCGCCGCACTGCGAGCTTGGGCAGATGCCGGCGCGCCGATGGGAGATAAATCTAAACTGCCGAAGCCGCCCGAATTCTCCTCGGCATGGGCGCTCGGGGAACCCGACGCGATCCTCTCTTCGCCAAAGCCCTACAAGATTAGCGCTGAAGGCCGCGACGATTACCGCAACTTCGTCATCAAGACCGACTACAAAGAAACGAAGTGGATTCGTGCGATGGCGGTACGGCCAGACAACAAACGCGTGGTCCACCACGTCATTGCGTTTCTGGACGATTCCGGGCGCGCAATAGAATTCGAGAAAAGGCAAAACGACGGGCAGCCTGGATACTCGACATTTGGTGGCGTAGGAGTGGTGCCCAGCGGCGCGCTCGGCGGATGGGCGCCAGGGCTTCGGCCAAACGAAACACCCGATTACGCTGCTTTCGAGCTAAAACCGGGCACGACGATCGTCTTGCAGATCCACTACAACAAGACAGGAAAAGAAGAAGTCGATCAAACGCAAATCGGACTCTATTTCGCAAAAGAACCGCCGAAGCAAAAAATGAATCTCGCATGGCTCGCAAACATTGGTTTGCGCATCCCTGCCGGAAAGGAAGATCATGTTGCTAAGTGGCAAATGAGAATCCCCGCCGACGTAACGCTTTATGGCGCAATGCCGCACATGCACCTTCTCGGCACGTGGATGAAATCTCATGCGATAACTCCCGATGGCAAGGAAGTTCCGCTGGTGTGGGTCGAAGATTGGGACTTCAATTGGCAGCTGCAATACCAGTTCGCCAAACCGATCAAACTTCCTCGTGGAAGCGTGATTCATGTCGAAGCAGGCTACGACAATTCTTCGGATAATCCGAGACAGCCCAGCGACCCCCCCCGCGAAGTGCGATGGGGCGAACAAACGACCGACGAAATGATGCTGCTCATCATTCCATACACCGTCGATGGAGTCGGTATCGCAGATAATCGCGATTACAATTCTCCGTTTCGCCCGTTCGGCGGCTCGCCCCTCGGTGGCGCAGATCGAAACTAAATCTTCCGATAAGCTGCGAATGGCGAAAACCCGAAACAGTTAGAACATCCAACCGACTTCCAACAGGAATTGCGGATACCTTCGCTCCTGAAACCGACCCTCGAGAATCAGCTTGACCGCAGAATCTCCGAAGGGAAGCACAAAACTCGTATACGGCGAAATCATCGGCCGAAAACCTGGCGCATCGCGATAGTCGAGCCTCGCTCCGAATGCAGTAGAGAAAGAAGGAATCCAATCGATGCCCGCGCTAAGCCGCCACTCCGACGCTCCCTGTGTCGTCGCGTGCGAAAAGCCGCCGTCAAAGAAAAGATCTCCACAATTGTACTGCGCTGCAGTGCCAATCAAAAATCGTTCGTTGTTGCCCACGAATGCATGAACTCCAACTGATTGCAGCCCACGGGCCTCGTATAACTCTAAAAATGCGCCCTTTGGATTCGGCTCGAATTCGAAACTTGCAGTTGAGCGAGCTTCACTAGTAAGCGGAATGCTGAATTCACCAGGAAACGGAATGGTCAAGGCAGCATTCCACGTGCCCGCAAATTGGTGCATCGCTCTTATCGAAGGGGATCGACCAGAAAGCGAAAAGCCTCGCAACGATGTCTTGCGCGAGTTGCTTCCCGAAGTGCCGGGAAGAGAGGCCGAAAAGCTTGTAGGCTCGCCAAGATTCAGTCGGAGTGAAACGTCCAACTGCGACAGCGCGCGATACTGCCCGAATTGTAGTTGAGTGGATTTGTTGACGTCGTAGGTGAAAAACAAATCTTCAAACCGACCGCTGCGGTCACGCTTGCTGCCAGAGGAAAGCACCTCCTTGCTCAGCGCGCGCCACTCAACAAAGTAAGACCACCTATTCGACTGCCCTGCCGAAATCAACTCGATCCGATTGGCTACTCCCCGAACCGTCTTAGGATCGTTCGGGACCGTTTGAGCCATTGCACTCAACCAAAACGAAATGGGTAGGACGTCCCGGATCTTAGTCCGCGGCGGAGAGTAGTTTGAATCCGCAAAAAGCTGCCCCTTCAGATTCAGTTTTGGCGGCTGCGTGTGACAGTCCGCACAGGCCATCTTATACTCGCGGGCGAATTGCGGAATCGCGCCTGCAATTACCGCCAGAAACGTCAAAACAACAGCAATCGATCCTCTCATGATGCCACCTTCAGGCCACAAGTGTATCGCATGCTACATTTCTTTGTCAAGTCTCATAAAGTGAGCCTATGCAAATGTAAACGCTTGAGGATTTGAGGCCTTCCGCTGACGCCTTTTATCCCCCCTCCTCGTCCCTTCCAACGGAAGCCGCATACGGAGGTGCGCATGGCAGACATAGACGGCGAACTGTGGAAACACAACATGGCGAAGATCACGATCGTGGACGTAAGTGAGGACTACCGCCATATGCTCGACCCGATGCCTTCGCACATGTATCCCGTGGTCAAAGAGGTCTGGCTTCCCAAATACAAATTGGCCGAGCGCCTGCTCGAAGAAGGACTGATCACAGGCTACCAATACGACTGGCATGAGGTTCCAATGGGCCGGCACGATGTTGAGCACTGGTACGTCGGAGTCGTCGCCGATGCCCTCGCGGCAGTTTCAGACCTTGGTGCTGGCTTCCGTCCGGCGTTGGCAAATGTCATCCCTTGACGGAGGGTACAAAGTATGATAGACTCTCAGTACCAGCAGGAGAGATGGGCTTGATAAATCGCCTTGAAAGGTACACCACTACTCCCTTCATTGATGCCCACATAGGTCGCTGGTGGCGGTATCGGCTCGCGGCATACATTTTGGGCCTCGCCGGGATTTTCGTAGCGGGGACACTTTCGCTGTCTCATGTCTGGCACGCTCCGCTTCCGTGCGGTGTTGGTTCTGGCTGCCAAACCATATTGAACCACCCCTCGTCCTCGGTTCTGGGGGTTCCAGTGGCAGTTTACGGTCTATTCGCTTATGGTCTGATATCTACGCTGCTCGGAGTTCAACTCTTTAGAGGCAGGCTGGGGACCCCGGATACCCTCGCCTACCTTCTTGCAGGATTCGGTGCCGTAGTAAGCCTCACGATGACCGCGTACTCGGTTGGTGTAGTCCGCCAAGTGTGCACCTGGTGCTTGGCTTCCGCAGTCATAATGTGTCTGTTGCTCTTTTGTATGGGACGGTACCATTACTTGAGTGCAATATCGAGTGATTTTACGGGACAAAATCGGGGGGGGGCTGAAACCTCGCGGGAGTGTGTTTACTGTTACCGCTCTTCCAGTCATAGTGCTGGGTGCCCTCGTATGGCGAGCCTTCACTCTCCCCCATGGGGGTGATCGTGGAGTTGATCAGTCCGTTTTATCAAACATTCCTCTCTCCGATCTGATAACGACAGACTCGCGTCGCTTTGGGCCCCTGGTGCTCCATACACCCTGATCGTCTTTAGCGACCTCGGATGCCCCGCCTGTCATTACTACTGGCCGCATGTGGTGCGAGTAACAGAGGAAACCGATAGGCTCGCCGTCGTGCTGCGTCATTTGCCATTGCGTCTGAATTCTCCGGCATTTTCTGCGGCTGTGGCCGCAGAGTCTGATTGCTCAGATGCAGAATTCTGGCGGTTCCTGTGGACTGCGGCTCGGAATGGGCTGCATAGCTCGGAGGACTTCGGCACCGCGTTAAGAAGTATATGTGGCGACGGAAGCGAACGACTGTTGAGCGTTGCGGGTCAGCAGCGTGTCATGCGCGACCGCGCGCTCGCGGCAGATCTCAAAGTGCCTGGAACACCCTGGATGATCCTGATTGGCCCCGGTGACTCTTTTAGGCAAGAAGTTTCCATGGAACAACTCGTTGAGCTGGTGGGTGAGAAATCCGTCGCTTCTCCGACGAGGGCAGCAGAATACTAGATTTTGTGACAGACAACACCGGAGGTAAAACCAATGATGAAACCAAATGAAAAAATCGGCCGCAACCGATCATCAAGAGCGAAAATCCACGCTCTTGTGTGTGTTGGGGCGCTCTTGGCGGCGGTCGCCGCCCTCGCTGCTCCTCTTGCGCTGGACGAGGATCCTCTCCCTCCTGTTCCGTGCAGTAACGGCCCAGGGGCGACTTGCGTTGGGACCTGTGACAACGGTAACGTTTGTCACAGGCCTTCGAGCCCTGGTAACTGCACTTGCAACTGGAGCTAACAATGAGTGGAAGATGGGCGCGATTCGCGGTCGCATTTGTGCTCGTGACTTGGCCGGCGCTCGACGGCCTTGCGACGCCATGCGAGTCCGTCCGCGCCCATCTACTAAGTTTATCGGATGATCCAAAGCGGCCTTTGCAGGCAGCTAATCCTCTCGCGAACGAAATTGTCATCCTCGACCCGGGTGATGCGTCGACGCAGGAGATACTCGACAGGCTGGCGTTCGTGTTGCGTGCAACTTGGAAAGACAAAGAACTCCGTCGGGATTCAGAGGCAGTTCAGGCGTTGCAATCTTTGGATCGAGATGCACGGATAAGGACAATAACTGCATTCCTGAAAGAGGTGACTGTCCTTCCAGACACCAACAACGTGAATGCCTACGCGAGCGCGTTTCGCGCGTCGCTTGACTCAGCTGAAGAGCTTATCCGAAATGGGTACACCTCGGTCACACAGCCGAACTCGGCGCTACGGGTCCCAGCGTGGGACCATGTTCAAACGCCAGCACGAGTAACACTTGCCAGAGTTCTTACTGCGCTCGGCTCGGAGACGCTGGCAGACCTGCCTCGCTATGAAACCGTCGTTTTTTCAGATCGCCCCACGGCCGTCCAACGTGCGATGCCCGATGCGGCGCAACTGAAGAGTTGGATTGCGCAACTCGCTCCGCTTGGCGCGGAAGCAGTTCGCGACCGTCCCCCGGGCGAAGCCATAACCGATGGCATCGTTCTGTCAACTGAGAGGCTTGTCCAGTCCGTAAACCAAGGCGGCATTGCGCGAATCCACCTTTTTCTTACTCGGAGAGCGGATGAAATCACCTGTCTTCTGATGTTGTATGGAAGCCGAGGAGAGGAGTTGGGCATTGCCGGTCGTGCGGTGCTGCGAATCCCCATCCAGCCTCGTGGCATGCGAGTCGCGCCAGACATTCCTGACGTAGACGGCACTCTCCCACTCTCAGGCGCGAACCAGGAGTTCCATCTAATCTCCGGCCTTGGCCTCCCAACGACTCCAATAGGAATCGAGCAGCTCCGACCGAGTTTCGAGTTTCAAGAGCGGATGTTTCGTCCGACCAAAAACGATCCATTGGGCTTCGGCGTAAATGATGTGCTTTTGGCCATCGGAAGGCGGGCTGGGCTGAGGGTAATGGCGTGTGTCCAGGATTCCGCATTGGACGCATTTCGCGACTGCGTCAAGAGACAGGTTGTCGATTTCCTCGACTTTCTAGCCGCATTGTCGGACGAGCACGAAATCATCGTGCAAGACAATTGGTTGTTAGTGAGGCCCAAAAACTCGCTCGAATCGGAACGTAGCCGCATTCCGCGTGCCGCGTTAGAGAAGCTGATGATGCAGGCAAACGACCAGAAGCACCTCTCCCTCCGCGCGTGGGCGTTGCACCATTACGAGAGCAAAGTTGCGGCGCATCGTAATCCGATCGCGCGCACATACCGCTCGTTTATAAACCATCTTTGGCAACGTTCGTATCCTGTCGTTGATTCATTCGAAGGCGACGACTATCCGCTACCGGTGCTGATGTTTTTAGGGTCGCTCTCGGAAGCGGAGTACGAAGCACTGATGCACGGACGAGCCAGTTTCGATCTAGGGGGCTTGCGGATCGATCAGCGTACGTGGATGCGTGAGATTCTAGGTTACCGGCACCTACTCTTGAGGAGGGATCCAAGCTCGGACGGCCCCGACTGGTTATTGACCGGTAGCGAAGCCGTGCCAGAAGTCTCCCTCAGAGGAGCGGTGTTGCGGTCAGACCTGACATCAGCGAAGGCAATCGTAAACCAAACCATGAGTTTCGATGCTATGAAGGGCCTACTGAATTCGCCGAACACGATTGAAGAAGTTTGGCGGTCGTTCGGTTCGTGGCCAGAATTGGACGTGACCCTAGCCATGAACGGTAGATATGTTGTCGGCCATCAACAGTTTGTCAGGATCACGATAACTGCTCGAACAGGAATAGTACGGCATTTAGGCATACGCGGCGAGTTCTTGCCTACAACTGAGGCACTCGTGTTTCGTGACTTGCCTGAAGATGTGCGGCGGGCATTCGGGGGAAGCGACCGATCAAACTGATTCGACCGTTATCTTGTCGTTCGAATAAACACAGATATCCGCTGAGATCAGAAGCGCCTCTCGCGCAATATCCTCGACAGACAAAGTCGTGTGAGCCATCAGAGCACGAGCAGCCGCCAAAGCGAAAGGCCCACCCGATCCAATTCCCGCAACCCCTTCGTCAGGCTCGATCACGTTGCCATCACCAGAAACCAGCAACAGCGCATCCGACGACGCAACGATCATCATCGCGTTCAGTTGCCGGAGAATCTTGTCCGTCCGCCAATCCTTGGCAAACTCCACAGCCGCGCGCCGCACGTTCCCAGCGTACTGCTCGAGCTTCGCCTCGAATCGCTCCGTCAAAGCCTGAGCGTCTGCGACGCTCCCAGCGAAACCGGCGATGACATTTCCACCTGGCCCTATCCGCCGCACCTTCTTCGCCGTATGCTTGATCGCGACACCCTGATCGCCAAGCGTCACCTGCCCGTCAGCGCCAACCGCAACCTTCCCATCTCGCATCACGCCGATTACTGTCGTCGAACGAATCATCTCACGGAGTTTACCGATACGCTCGCCAGACGGGAGTGGAGTCGGTTAGTGCCAGAATCCCCGCGTGCTAAGGCACACCGATCTAAGACCCCAGTGGCTCGTCGCGGTCGTTGCCGCGATCGTTATTCTCGCGGCGATGGCCTTCAGCCTAACAGGCGCATTCCCAGGAGGCGTCTGGTGGCTCGGATTCGGCGCCCTCGCAGCATCCCTCGCGATGATCGGTGCCCTCACCCGGATGCGCTCCGCCGCCCAGGACTGGATCAGGGAACTGCGATCCGCCAAATCGGAATTGCGCGCTCTCACAGCGGAAATCGACGCTTCCGAACGCAGGATGCAAAACCTCGCCGACGGACTCGACGCGCCCGTTTTTGTGTGCAGCCGCGAAGGCGCGATTCGCTGGGCGAACGAAGCCGCAAAGAGGTTCTTCAACTTCGAAGACCTCATCGGGCGCACCCTTCTCGAGGTCTCCCTCAGCGTCGATCTTCAACAGCTCGGCATCCGCGCAGCCCAAGAGGACGCGCTCGTCAGGGGCGAGATCCAGCTGAGCCACCCGCAAGAGCGCATCGTCGAAACAAAGGCCTACCCCGCCGCGGATGATCCAGAACTCCTGTTTGTCGTCGCTAACGATATCACCGAGCTTCGCCGCCTCGAACGCGTCCGAACAGACTTCGTCGCCAACGCAAGCCACGAACTGCGAACCCCCATGGCCTCCATCAGGTCCATGGCGGAGACAATTCTCCAGGACGACGAACTGCCGGAAGAAACACGCCAGCGCTTTCTTAGCCGGATCATCTTCGAGGTCGACCGCCTAACCGCGCTCTCAGAAGACCTGCTCGTCCTCTCAGCAGCAGAGTCGCAAAAGTCGGCAGTCGAATCGCTCGATTTCGCAGACGTCGTCCGCTATGTAGCGCAAGACTTCATAGTCCGCGCCAAAGACAAGGGAATACAGTTCGAAGTCGAAGCCCCGGAAACGCTCCTCCTTTATGGCGACGAAGGTCAACTGGTCCAAGTGGTACAGAATCTCATGAGCAACGCCGTCCGATATACACAAGAAGGAAGAATCGATGTATCACTTCGCACCGACGGCAATGAATCGATCCTCGAGGTCAAGGATACGGGCCTCGGAATCTCGAGCGAGCACGCGCCCCGAATTTTCGAACGGTTCTATCGCGCGGATCGTGCGCGTTCCCGCGAGACCGGAGGTACCGGCCTCGGGCTTTCCATCGTAAAGCACATCGTCAGCGCCCATGGTGGAACGATCGAGGTCGAAAGCGAACTCAACGTCGGCTCGATGTTTCGCGTTAGGTTGCCGCTGCGCCGGGGCGATCAGGCGGCATAAAAATGCTGGGTGGCTGGGACGTCGCAATCTTCCGCTGGATCAACGACGGCTGGGCGTCGCCCGCGCTCGATCCCATCTTCTGGTTCTTCAGCCTCGGAATAAAGGGTTGGCCGTTGAGGATTTTTCTCATCGGGCTCGCCGTCTTCTTGCTCGTTCGGGGTCATGCCCACCGCATCGCCGCGCTCGCAGCAATCGCCGCAGCGGGTCTCGCAAACGAAATGTGCGACCTCGCTAAATGGGCCCACTTCGGATGGAGACCGTCGGCAGACCTACCAGACGTTCGCATTCTTGGCGCAGCGTTGACAAGCTCCGGGACGATCAGCGCGCACTCCGCCAACATGGCTGCAGTCGCCGTCGTCTTCTGGTGGAGGCTCGGTCCAAAATGGGGGATTCCTTGGGCCGTGGTTGCATTTCTCACCGGCCTCTCGCGAATCTATGTGGGTGCCCACTATCCGTCGCAGGTCCTCTTCGGATGGACCGCCGGAATCACCGCTGCCTCGATCATCTGCGCTGCCATCCTCCTCATCGAAAAGCGAACGCAAAAGAAAGCGGGATAGGACGAACTGTTTGCCGAGCGGACGGTATACATATGTTCGCGAACGGAGGCTACGCCAGCCACATTTATCGTGCCGGCAGCAGCTCAAAAGCTGCGGTTAGACGGCTGAAAACGTAGTCCCACGAGGGTTCGTCGTCTTGGGTCGGCAACGTTTCGCTTACATGCGGGAAGCTGTCGATGAACCTCAACTCGACCGCTTGGACAATACCGTGCTCCTTGAAGACTCCGCGTACGGCGTCGGGTTTGTTTGTCCAGACCTTCAAGTATTTTGTTTGATGGACGAAGACCTCTTCCGTAATGCCTCCAACTTGGAACATCACGCCAAATTCTAAGAAGCCGTCGTTTTCCAACTCATAGACATAGGGCTCGAAAACACCCAGTGCTGCATCTCGATCGGTGTAGTGGCCAAAAACAGGTTGTTCGCCCTTAATGCCAACAATCGGAGCGGCGATGTCTGGTAACAAGGCGACGGCAAGCGCTCGGAACACCTTGAAGACTTCTGGCGCGTGGGCGTTCGCCTCGAAATACGCAGAAAACCCTTCGCCGCCTTGTTCGTGCGCCACGTAGCCTGTTGTGATTGTTACGTTTTCGAGTTCGGCTAGCTCCGCCTGATAACCTGCGGGCCATTCATCGTCTCGAGGAAAGCGCACACCCTTTGGAAAGACTAATGGCTCAGTGACCATAGCCAAATCATACTTCGATGTCGAGGTGGATAGGCGATCGTTCAGGACTGCAATTCTGGGCGCCGCGGATCGCACGGTCGGCAACATTCTCACCCGGCGGCGGAGGAACAGGTTGACTCTCTGCGCTCTCAAGACTTAACCGGCAGAGACCCTGCACCAGAAAGATGAGGCCAGCGACTCACAAAGCGCAAACTAATCTGAGTCGATGAACTCAAGGGACCTCGTTAACAATGTTAAAACGTGATGAGTTCGATGACTCCGAGGACTCCAATGAGTCCGATGAGCCGTTAACATTCGGTCGTCAACCAAGCAATGAAAAAAGACCGCATTCGGTTCACAAGGCAGACGATCGAGAAGTGGGATGATAGCTTGACCCGATTGAGAATCTATCGCGGCACGGTCTGAGGACCTTCGAGCTCAAGGTTCCCCAATCCCTGCGCAGGACTGCCGTCTTCGAAAAACTCAACGGTTTCTGCATCGCTGTTATCGCGGACCGCTCTGAAGATGCCTTCGAGCAGAACCTGCTCGTCGTCAGTCCCATAGCCTCGCGTGAAGAGGTTGGAAAAATCGAGCCGCAAATTCGCGCCATCGCGGGTCGTCTTCACAAGCCGCGCATCAGGAGCGATGTTGCTCGCAACAAAAAAACGATTGACCGCATCGACGACAGGATCCTTGCTCGTCGCAGGTTTTGTCTCTTCCCGCCACTCCACCTTCCCGCCTTGCTCAAAGGGAACGGACACTTTGACCTCGCCCACAGGCGGCGCCTCCGGACCTCCCACGCCCGGCCCGCCATCCTCGTGTCCTCGAACATCCTTCGGCGGCCCCGTTGCGACGTAGTAAGCCAACCCGACGACCACCGCCACCGCCGCGACAACGCCAACGATCGTCCAGGTCGCTCTACCCTCTTCGTTTTGCTTCATTGCCTATGTACACCTCGATTCCGCGAACCACTCCTTGGGCGACTCGGCGTCGGAACTCCGGATCCATGAGCTTTGCGCGGTCAATCTCATGGTTGATATACGCCACCTCCAGCAATATTGCTGGCATCCTGCTGTGCCTTAGCACCGCAAACCCACCCTGCTTGTAGACCTCCGAATCGCTCCGGGCACCATGATCCGGCAAACCAGTAACCTTCACGACCTCCGCCTGAATGCACTCCGCCAAAGCCCTGCTGTCGGGATCCTGCATGTGATAGTAGGTGAAGGTCCCAGAAGTTGAATTAACCACACGATTCGAGTTCGAATGGATGCTGATGAACAGGTGCGCGCCGCCTGCGTTCGCCATTCCAGGGCGGTCGTTCAACTCGATGAATGTGTCGTCTTCTCGGGTCATCACGACGGTTGCGCCCTCTTCGGCGAGCAGGCGCCCCACGTGCCGGGCGATGTCCAGATTGATGTCCTTTTCGAGCAGCGTCCCCCAATTGGCTCCGGGGTCTTTACCGCCGTGCCCTGCGTCGACCACGATAATCTTCTCCGCGAGTCCGCCACCCGAATTCTTCGGTCGAGAGATGCGAACCACGAGGTCCGGACCGTTGGCGGCGACATGAATCCCCATGGGTCGCTGCAGTTCGAATCGGAGCGCCAGCCCACCACCAGGCCGGTCGATGAGGCGGCCGCTCTTGAGTGACCTCGCGGTGAGCTCGGCCATCTGGGCGTTCGGAGCGAGACGCGCGGTCGGCAGGTTCACCCAATGGATGCCCGCGGGGTCTCGCCGCACAGCAAACGAACCTGGGGTTCCGCCCTGAAACGGTATCCGAATCAGCGTCTCGTCATCCTCATCCGTCGCAACCACAGGTGTGCCGACCGTCATCGGAACGACCACCGCTGGGCCGGGCTTGTACGGTTCTGGCGGCACCGAGCGGGCTCCGGTCCAAAAGACTCGGATCGATCCCTCGGGGGTCATTCCGCCTTGCGGGATGATGAGAGAGGAAGTCTGCGCGACGATTCTCACTGTGTTGGGATCGAACTGCGACATCCTCATATCGCCTGTCGCCGCGGGCTTTCGATCCGGGTGCATCCGGGCGCCCAAAACATCTACAACCACGCGAGGCGGCGAGTCGAGCGTGAAGACTTTGATGCCCGCAGGTCCTGCTAAATCCACTTCAACTCCAGAGAGCGTTACGGCGATTCGCTTGACCTCAGAGTAGATCGTGAGCGTCGTGTCCGTTGTCCACTCGGTGAAACCTCCGGCGGAAGCGATGACCGCTCGCACCGGGATGAACGTTGTCGCCCCGCCCTTTCGCGTGAATGTGTCCACCGACTTTCCCGCAACGACGACACGGGCTTGAGTTCCTCGGATCGATGCGTTCCAGCCGAGCTTGCCAGCTTCAGCCAACGGAATGAAGCACTCGTCGCCGTGACGCTCTGCGGAGGAAGAGAACACGATCGGTTGACCCGAAAAAACGACGGTCGCATCTCGTCGACCATCTTGCGCCGCCGCGATTGCGGCGACGACCGACAGCATTACAATGGCTGTTCGCCTTAACATAGAACGTCCTTGTTCCTTTTTAGATTGTATCAACCGGCATCCGTGCCGGTGAACTACTTCGTGGCCTTGCCTGTTGCCTCCATGGCGTGTTCGGCTATGGCCCGCAGGACTTCGCTCCACCTATCCTGCTCTGCCAATTCTATCTCAACGTCGTCAATTCCGTCCAAGCTGTAGGTGATACGGAATGTCCCGTTACCGGCTGGCTGTATCGCCGCCATCGGCATTCCTACATTGCATACGAATTCGGCAACTTGAAGGTCGCGTTCGAGTCCGCCCGGTTCTCGCTCATCGTCGGGCACAAGCTCGATTCGAATTGGAAGCACAACCGACGAGTCTGGATCCGACGCATAGTTCATCGCAAGAGAAACTTCGATCGTGTGCCTTGCGGTCGCTCTCGGAAGGTCTGGGCGGTAGCCAGCTACATATCCAAACGGAACCTGATGGTGGACCGAGAGACCGAGGTCGCTTCCGAAGTCGTCGACTGCGCGAAGCACTGCCTGCTCGACAGGCGACTTCACGAGGGGAGCGCGCTCTTCCGCGCTGTGCCCTTCAAGCCAACTCAAGATGGAGTCTACGGCGATCTTCGCGCCACGATCGTCAAATGTCAGTTTCGCGGCGAATCCAGGGAGTTCCAGCCTGAACACGCCCCGACCTCCAGATTGGTCGGCCTCAATGTAGGGCAGCTCAATTCGACGGTAGAGGTCCCGAATACCTGCGCTAATCGAGTCTGTCTCGAACACGACGATGGGCATAGCGTCCGGGTCGTCTTCCCGGACGAGCGCTGCGAATGCTGGCTTGTTCAGTTCAACTGCGAGAGTTGAAATGTCAGGGTCTTCTTGAAAGAGACGTTTCCGGGCGGGTCTCAGCGCGAGCCGCGTGCCGGGCACGTTTGAAAAGCAGTCGACGACGAGCCGATGCCCGCTCTCGATGATGAGCCTGTTAGGTTGAAATGGCAATAGAGTCTCCGCTTTTTGGTAAGGTCAGGACAGGACGCCTGCGTCACAGGGCGTAATTCCAATTGGGAGAAAGCATTTTGCCTTGTTTTGGCGTCCCAATTCAAGGAAGCGGCGACGAATATGAGCCGCAAATGGAGGAATATGGGAAAAGGCGTGTTCAAAGCTGGCATGGCGGAGGCGCTCGGCGTCTTCTTTTTGGTGTTCGTCGGCGGATCTGCGATTTGCGTAGACATCTTCTTGACTGAGAGCCTGAGGCAGCCTGGCATCGGCCTCTTAGGCATCGCCTTCGCTCACGGACTCGCTCTTATGGTTGCCGTGTACATGACGGCGGGGCTGTCTGGGGCGCACATCAACCCGGCGGTTACCTTCGGGATGGCGGTTGCAGGGGTGATCGATTGGGGCCGCGCGCTCGCCTACTGGGTCTTCCAGCTCGTTGGCGCTGTCGCAGGTGGGCTCGGTGTTTTAGCGCTCTTCGGGCGGCTCGTCCCTCGCGACGCCATCCCATACCTCGGTACTCCCCGCTTCGACGCGAGCGAACTGAGTGAGTTCGCACTAACGCCCGGCAAGGCAATGCTCATTGAGGCGCTGCTCACCTTTATGCTGGCGTTGACCGTGTTTATGGTCGCCGTCGATGGTGCGCGCAAGGGAAGACAGATGTTTGGAGTCTGTATCGGATTGGTCGTCACCGCCTTGATTATCGTGGGTGGACCCGTGACGGGTGCGGCGATGAATCCTGCGAGATACTTCGGGACTGCCGTCGTTAGCGGTCATCTCAGTCAATTGTGGGTCTACTTTGCGGGGCCGTTGCTAGGTGGCTTGTTGGCCGCTCTAGTCTGGAGGTTTGTTTTCCGAACTCCCGACGACGTTGCCACTGACTGATTCCGGAAACCGGATGGCCTGGGCAGAAGTTTGCTGTCCAGGCCATTGTTCCCTTTCGTCCCGGGCACCAAATGCCGATGAGAACGGTATAGGGTTTCACAACGTCAAACCCACTAATAACAAGATGAACATTAAAGCCCTCTTCACAGCCGCGCTCGCCTTGGCCATCCCAGCCGCATTCGCTCAGCCTGTTACACCCGAAACGAAGGAGAAGATTCTCGCCGAAATCTCCAAGTTGATGGCCAACGAGGTGTATGTAGGCGGAGTCGACCTGGCGAAATGGGACGAGTACCTCGAAGGCCACCGGGCCGACATCGACGTCGCAGAAAACGGCGAACAGTTCGCCGCAGCGGTCAACCGCGCGTTCGCCAAGTTCGGGTTTTCGCACATGTCACTCCTGACACCCAGGGCCACCACGACCCAGATGACCGGTCAAAGCGTGGGCATCGGCATCCTCGCCGAAACACTCCCTGAAGGCGTGCGCATCTCCCGAGTCCTCCAGGGCGGGCCAGCCAGTAAGGCGGGTCTGCTAGTGGGCGAACTGATCTTTCTCGCCGATGGAAAGCCCGTGAAGGGCCCTGAAAACATCCGGGGGGACAAAGGCACCGTCGTCGAACTGGAGATCCGCAGAGCGGACGGAACCGAGTACAAGGTCACCATCATTCGGGACACTTTCAGCGTTCTGATGGAAGATGAGCTTCGGTGGATCGACGACAAGACCGCGATGATCGTAGTCAACACGTTTGCCGTCGGCTACAAACGGCAGGAAATCGACGGATTTTTCGAAGAGATCAAGACCAAGGGCGCAGAAAACCTCATCATCGATCTTCGATCAAACGGCGGAGGAAGCACTCTCAACCTCTTCCACCTCGGCGGAAAAATCCTCCCCGGTGGCACGCCGATGGGCAAGTTCGTCACCAGGGGCCACGCGAACTCGTGGACTCAGAAGTACCCCGACAAGACGGCCAACCCCGTCGATGTTGCAAAGGAGTTCGGCCTTACCCTTTCCGCCATGGGCCCGAAGACTCCGGTCTACACCGGCAAGGTCGTCGTTCTGACCAGCCCGGCCTCGGCGAGCGCTTCGGAAATCTTCGCGGCTACGGTCCTCGACCACGCCCGCGGCAAGGTGCTTGGAGCCCGTACCGCGGGGGCAGTTTTGGCGAGCCGTTTCGCGCGGCTCCCGGACGGGTGGTCGATGCAGATTCCGATGATGGAGTACGTCACCACGAGCGGAAAACGCCTTGAGGCCGCAGGTGTCGAGCCTTCGACGCCGATCGATCTGCCCGACCTCGGCAAGGATGATTTGGTCGTCAAACGGGCCATCGAGACCCTTCGCTCAATGAGTGCGTGGACGACCGTCGGGTCCGGGGGATAACCTCGGAGCTCGGGGCCGACACCCAGCCGAGGCATGGTATTCTCATGCATCGAAGCCCGGGCATTTTCCGGGTTCCAAGGAGAGAGTTTCATGCCAGAAGTTAAGGTAGTCACGCCAACCCCGTTAGCCGACAAGGTCTTCACGACCGAACGCGTAGGCATCAGCAGGAAAACCCATGAAGAGCACTTCAAGCTGTTCCAGGGCTACGCCAACAAAACCAACGAGATCAGGCAGGCGCTCGCTGATCTCGGCGCAGATCCGAGCAAGGCGAACCAGATCTTCAGTCAGATCCGGGCGCTGAAGGTCGATTACACGTTCGCTTACGGCGGGTTCGTCAACCACGCGATCTACTTCGACATCCTTGGCGGCGATGGCGAGCCCACGGGCGATGCCCTGGCGATGATCGAAAGGGATTTCGGGTCCTTCGACAACTGGAAGGCCGACCTCAAAGCCACGGGGATCGGTGGTCGAGGCTGGGTTTGGACCGCTTACGACCACGAGGAGAAGACCCTCTTCAACTACATCGGCGATACGCAGAACACCTTCCCAATGTGGGGCTGCACGCCAATCCTCGCGCTCGACGTCTACGAGCACGCCTACTACCTCGATTTTGCGACCGCCAGAGCCGGCTACATCGACGCGTTCCTCCAGGTTATAGACTGGGAGGCGGTCAACGCGCGGCTCGCCGGGGTGTGAGAGATTCGCCTAAGCGGTCGGTGGGGCAGCTCTGAGCTGCCTAACCGTGGGTTCGCCTTCGGGTGATCTGAGGCCGGGTACTGGGTTTCGCCGTTGCTGCGCCTCCTCAACTGAGCCTGACTGAACTTCGGGTAGTAGCCGCTGTGCGAATCATTTGTTAAAAAAGCTCTTGGATCTGTTGAAAAACCATGATATACTGCCATTTGACGTAATGTTGGCAGGCATTATGCTTAGTGTCTGCAGTGTTTGATGCGTAGCAGCATCTTTGGTTTGATTGCCTGGATTGATAATTCCTATAGGAGGAAATGAAATGATGCGACGAAGAGCATTCACGCTCATCGAATTGCTGGTGGTCATTGCGATCATCGCGATTCTTGCGGCGATCCTGTTCCCGGTGTTCGCAACCGCCAAAGAAAAGGCGAAGCAGACTTCTTGTCTGAGCAACAACCGGCAGTGGGGTGCCTCATTCCAACTCTATCTTGGTGACCATGACGACACCTGGCCTCTGGCTATGTCGACCACTGGCACCACCTACCGGTGGAACTTCAACCACGCAGTCCCAGCTGACTGGCGCTCCGACCAGGGTCCCCAGTACGCCGAGGAAATGCGTGTTCACTGGTCAAACGCAATGCAGAGCTACATCCAGAACTACGGCATTTACGAATGCCCGTCTGGCCCTGAGTTCCGCCACGGCGTGACCTACACCGGTCTCACTGGCCCTCGACCTCGCCGCGTTGGCTACTCGTACAACGGACTGTTGCACTCGTACAACGCGTCTGGCGTCGTCTCCCCGTCGGAACTACTTGTTCTTTGGGAAGGCCGAGGCAAGGCCAACTCGCTCGGCTTCGCCCTATCGAACCCGACGCTGGCGTGCACCCAGGCTACGACCGACCCGATCCCCTGTATTTACCGGCCAGGCGCAGCTCCGGCTGGTGCGATGTTCGTGCTCAACGGCACGCTGTACATCCACAACAGGGGTGTCAATGGCACGTTCGCTGACAGCCATGCCAAGTGGCGCCGGCTCGGCGCTCAGACGGTTGGACCGCCTCCGTCGGTCTCCTGTGGCCCGCCGTTCACCGACTGGCGCGTCGACCCGTACACGGGCTACGCGACGAACGGTATCCCGGCATGCTACTGGTTTGATGGCTTCCACGCGTGGCTATTCAGACCGGCCTACGACTTCAGCCTCTAAGCTGCTGTCGTCTGAAGAAGATGTGCGCGGCCTGCTTCGGCAAGCCGCGCACGTCCGTTTTTTGGCTCGGCTGTGGCGCTGCGAACCGAAGATTCAGGGAACCAAATCCTCAAAAAGACCGTCACTTAGAAGCACACTCGGTCGTGACCCTGCCTTCCTGGCACGAATCGTGTGTAATAATGCCTGTCTTGCGATTTGGCCGTAGGCCACATAGTGTTCCTACCTCACCATCCGCTAATTCATTGCCTTGTTGATTGCCTGCACTCATACAAGTCCTATAGGAGGAAACGAAATGATGCGACGAAGAGCATTCACGCTCATCGAATTGTTGGTGGTCATTGCGATCATCGCGATTCTTGCGGCTATCCTGTTCCCCGTGTTCGCAACCGCCAAAGAAAAGGCGAAGCAGACGTCTTGTCTGAGCAACACGCGGCAGTGGGGTACCGCCTTCCAACTCTATCTTGGTGACCATGACGACACATATCCTTTGGCTATGTCGACGACTGGTACCACCTACCGGTGGAACTTCAATCACGCCGTCCCGGCTGATTGGCGCACCGACCAAGGCGTCCAGTACGCTGAGGAAATGCGTATTCACTGGTCAAACGCCATGCAGAGCTACATCCAGAACTACGGCATTTACGAATGCCCGTCTGGCCCTGAGTTCCGCCACACGGTGACCTACACCGGCCTCACTGGCCCTCGACCCCGCCGCGTTGGCTACTCGTACAACGGACTGTTGCACTCGTACAACGCTTCGGGCGTCGTCTCCCCGTCCGAGCTCGTCGCTCTCTGGGAAGGCCGAGGCAAGGCCAACTCGCTCGGTTTCGCTCTGTCGAACCCGACACTGATGTGCACCCAGGCGACGACCGACCCGATTCCTTGTATCTACCGTCCAGGAACCACTCCTACCGGCGTGATGTTCGCGCTCAACGGTACGCTCTACATCCACAATCGCGGCGTTAACGCAACGTTCGCTGACAGCCATGCTAAGTGGCGCCGGCTCGGCGCTCAGACGGTTGGACCTCCTCCGTCGGCTTCCTGTGGCCCGCCTTTCACCGACTGGCGCGTTGACCCGTACACGGGCTACGCAACTAACGGTGTGCCGGCATGCTACTGGGGCGACGCCGCTGGCCACGCCTGGCTGTTCCGTCCGGACTACGACTTCAGCATCTAAGCTGCCGTCGTCTGTCATGATATGCGCACGGCTTGCGAAAGTGGGCCGTGCGCAACTATTCTGGAGGTGTTGTATACAATGCAACTACGTTGGAAAACAATTGCGATCGGCCTGTTGCTTGCAGCTGGCCTCGCTGTCACTGTTGGCTGCGGCGGGGACGAAGACACGGGTCCTCAGCAGACGCCGACGAATCTGCCCGAAGGCACGGTCAAACCACCCGGGGCTGCTGATGGAACCCCCGAGGCTTCCTCGGTGAATATCACGCCTGTCGAGTAATCGCCCGGTTCTACCGCTACTGACGCCAAGCCCGGCCTCGGCCGGGCTTGGCGCTTTTAGGCGGCAACTTTTTCGACGGAATTCCGTTTATCATATTGATTGGGAGTCGGCCGGACGGCGGCCCCGATGAAAGTCGGGGAGGAAAGTCCGGGCTCCACAGGGCAGAGCGCCAGGTAACGCCTGGGCGGAGCAATCCGACGGAAAGTGCAACAGAAACATACCGCCTCGATTCGTCGGGGTAAGGGTGAAATGGTGGGGTAAGAGCCCACCGGCGTCTCGGAGACGGGGCGGCCGGGCAAACCCCGCTCGGAGCAAGGCCTAATAGGAAGGGAATGATGCTGCCCGCGGACCCTTCGGGTTGGCCGCTTGAGTTTCGGTGCGAACCGAAACCTAGATAGATCGCCGTACAAAGACAGAACCCGGCTTACAGGCCGACTCCCAGCACCCGCTATTGAACGAATCGTGTACAGGCTTCGTCTACGTTAACTGGCCTGCCTCTTGCTTAGGCAGAACTTGTCCGCATCCAACCACGCTAAATTCCAACCAGGAGTCAATATCAATGTTTCGTAGATTTAGTTCCAGCCGCAGGTGTTTCGTCGCGGTCATTGTCGCCGCCCTGGCGTGGCCTGCCATCGCGCACGGGGGCCATCAAAGCCCGCTCGCCGCATTGGAGACCATGGCCAATGAAGTCGCTCTCCAAGACCTAATGAAGCGCACCGACTTATTTGCGCAGATTCCAGGAGGCTCGTCGACTACGAACCGTCCTGAGTGCCGCATCATCGGAAGCGTCGCCATCATGTTCGCTGCAGGTACAAGCGAATTCGAAAAGCGGAGAGTTGCCCAGAGCGCGCTTGCCGCGCAAGGGAACCAGACGTATTACCAAGTCGGCGGCAGATGGTCTCAAACCGCAACCAACCCCACGACAGGCACCACGGGAGATCCGATCAGTCTCACATGGAGCCTCGTGCCAGATGGTGTCATCGTTCCGAACCAAGGCCTAGGCAGCGGGGCGAACACTTTGCACGCGTCGATGAACGGGCAGTTCGGGGGCACGCTCTGGATCACGAAGATTGCAGAGGCGTTCGATCGCTGGGGCCAATTGTCAGGAGTTTCCTACAGTCAGGTTTCTGACGATGGGGCTTCGCTGCACGGCTCGGCCGGACGTAACACCGCGCCGATTCGAGGCGATGTCCGCATCTCGATGTTTCAGATGAACAGCACGGGCGTAATCGCCTACAACTTCTTTCCGAACAACGGCGATATGGTGTTGAACTCCCGCTTCCTGAGCAGCTTTGGCAACTCGTCCGCCAATTACAGGTTTTTCCGCAACACCATTGGTCACGAGCATGGTCACGGTTTTGGAGTGAACCACGTTGATCCCGTCAACGAAACCAAACTGATGGAGCCGTTCCTGAGCACGAATTTCGATCATGCGCAGAGCGACGACATTCAAGCGATTCAGTACTTGTACGGCGATCCGCGTGAGAACAACGACACCGCGGCGACACGGAGTGACATCGGAACGGTTTTCAACAACCAGACGATTTCATTCATGTCGACCGATAAGCGCACAGATCTCGATTGGTATCGCGTCATTGTTCCACCCGGGAAGACGCTATCCATTACAGTAACGCCTGAAGGCGGCGTGTATCAGCAAGGACCGCAGGGTGGATCTACGTCGACGAGAAACGCGAATGCAGTTCACGACCTTCGCATTCGCGCGTATCTTTCTGATGGAACGACTCTGCTCGGAACGGCGAATAACACTGGCGCCGGGTCAGCAGAGACACTCTCGAACATCGTTCCTCCTTTCAGTAATGAGGTGTTCATACTGGTCGACGCAGTCTCAGGCACACTGAGCGACATCCAGCGTTACCGCATACTGTTCAACCTCGCTCCGCTCACTGAGGCGTATGCTCCTATGAGCTTGACTCCGAATACAGGTGTTGTCATCGGTGGCAACGTCGCATCGCTGGCGAACAGCGATGACGACAGGTTCATCATGCGCGAGGTTCCGCCGCTGGCGCTTGGGTTGCCTTCCATTCGCTGGTCGGCCACGTCATTTGGTCGAGCGAATGCCGCGATCAACACCGTGACGGTGCGAGTCGAAGCTTCGACGTCGGCTGTTCCCGCGGGAGCGCTGTCGCAGCGCTTGCTCTTGTGGAACTGGAACACTAACTCGTACGAAGCCGTTGATACGCGAAGCGCCACGGCGAGCGACTCGACGTATGACGTTGTGATCAACTCGAACGCGGGACGGTTCATGAATGCGGCGACAGGCGAACTGCGCGCGCGCATGGAGTGGTTCGATCCCGGCACACTGTTCTCGTTCGGCTGGGTCACGAGAACTGATCAGTTGCGCTGGACAATCGTGTATCAGTAGATACCGAGAACGAAGCCCCTTCGGCTCTTGGGCCGGAGGGGCTTTTTTTGTTTGTGAGTTCCTCAACCTACCCGGGGAATCCATGCATCGGCTGTTTGAGCAGAGCAGGTAAAAATACCAGACTTTTTTTTGTTGCTTTTCCTGGGCATCATTTGTTATTGTAAGAAGATAATGGCTGACTTAGTGAAAGCCACAGGGGTAGAGGAAGAGACGAATCGGCGCGTTGTTACCTGGCCGATGACCGCGTTTTTCTTGGTGCGTGAGGGTCAGCCACTCAACGCGCTACTTTCTGGAGTATCCGAATGAGATCGGATCGACGGAGCCTCGCTTACACGATAGCCGAGCTGCTCTTGGCTGTGGGCGTCGTCTTGTTACTCGCTGCGCTGCTCTTCCCAGTATTGGTTCGCGCATCCCAGCGATCGAAGGAAACGGTATGTGCGTCGAACTTGAAGCAGATCCATCTGGCGATTGAGTTGTACAGAGGCGTCTACGATGGTGACGGGCGATATGGATCGTTGGCAGAGATGGGCATGCCTCGCAGCCTCAAGCCGCTGCATCCTGAGTTCATCGATTCGCAAGATGCGTTCAAATGCTCAGCAGGACATGTTCCTCCGGGTTTCGGCGCATACCTCCTGTTGTTCCACTCTGAGGAGATGGATTCGCAAACCCCCCGATGGCCGGACTATGCGAAGCGGTACTTGGAAGACGCGATCATCATCGCCGATTTGAACCACAATTGGGAGGCCGGACATGTTATGTCGCCGTACAAAACTCGCCGAGCGGCTGGGCTGCATCTTGGGGGGAACGTCCGGGTGCTCAGGAAGGCGGGTGACCCAACACTTAGACTTTGGTGGAACGAGGGGCAGTAAAGGACGAAACGAAGGACATGAGGTAAGGCTATGAAAGTAGCTGAGGTGAAACTCTTGCTCGGGGCAATCGCAATCTCAGTTGCCACTGCAAAACCGACAAGTGGGAGTGCTTACCGCTCGATGATCCGCCAGGAGGCTAGTCGTTGAAGAAGTCGAACGAAGTCGCCTCAGGTCGCTTACCGTGGCGAGGACTTTTCTACGTGATAGGCGCGTGCGCCATTCTGCTTGCCGCCATCTATTGGATGTCGTCCCGACCGACATTGGACGAGCAGGCATCCTCGATCCTTACTGCGCTGGTGGATGACGATCCGGACATAGCGTATTCGTACACGCATGAGTTTCAGCGGGAGTCTGTTGGATTGACAAAGGAGAAGTACCGCATCTTGTGGCAGTCGTTGATTCGGCCGAGGTTTCAAGACGTAAAGCAGGTGAAGCCACCGGAGTCCTACGTACAGCCCGGCGAACACCAGGGTGTGGCATCGATGCTGATGCGAACCGGAGGCGGCGTTGAGTTTGAAATCTCGACGGCGGCATGGGCAACAGATTCCGGCGGGAGGATCGGGCTCTTCAACTTACTGATCGAGGCATGGAATGTGGAGTACGTCCACAACAAGGGGCAACCGCTGACCACGAGATCGGCCCTCGAAGCTCGATTGCGAGGAATTCAAGCAGATCGAGAGCGACTGGAGCAGTTGGGAATAACAGGTTGGCCGCCAGCAATGCCTGGTCAGTCGATTACTCCTTGGACAGAAATGATCGCGACTTGGAGCGCTCGACTTCAAGGCTTGGAGAAAGAGGAGAAGCAGTGACTGCGCGGGACTTGCGAAGTTGTGGTGGGCGGTACTGGACTTGAACCAGTGACCCCTTCGGTGTGAACGAAGTGCTCTACCACTGAGCTAACCGCCCGGCGCGGAGATGATACCGTCTCAGGTTCTGTCTTGGGGCCGCGGCCTATTGCGCAGGATTGCGACGAACGCGAGAAGACCCGAGGCGGCCATCGCAGTTAGAAGCACCGCCAAGGCGGCTTTCGGTTCGCCTGCGCCAACTGCCTGCCAGGCAACGACTGCTCGCCACCCATACAGCGCTCCGAGCGCAAGCGCGAGGATCATCCCGAGGTGAATCCCGATCATGTGGATCGCTTTGCTCTTGCTCGCCGCGAAGAACGCCATCAGCAGCATCAATGCGCCGCCTCCGCCACCGGCAAACACAGCGGTTCTCGCTTTAGCCGAGAAGTCCTCAACAGCCCAAGCGCCGATGCCGCACGCGATCAAGAAGAACGCGAAGAGAATCATGATGCGGACGGATTTCAGCATTATAATCAGGAGTATACGCCCGGTAGACTTGCACGGTGTGGCGACCGAAGATCCTTATCTCTCCTGACGTAGTCACCCATGGCGAAATCCCTCGCAAGAAAACCGCCCTCGGGCTCGATTATCAGCAAGCGATCGCAGCAGCGGGAGGAATTCCGATCGAGGCGTCTCCGTATGCAGACGCGGACGCGCTCGTGGGACTCGCCGACGGATGGATGATCACTGGCGGCGACGATTTGCAGTCGTCTCTGTATGGACAAGAGCGGCACTCCGCCAACGTAGACGTCGATCCGCTTCGCTTTGACAACGAGAAGCGACTCTACGAGCGGTTCATGAATTCTTCGAAGCCTGTTTTGGGAATCTGCATGGGAGCGCAATTCTTGAATGTAATGGCTGGCGGCGGGCTCATTCAGCACTTGCCGGATGTCTTAGGCAATGATGAGAGAAAGAATGGAACGACCCAAATTCATCTAATGCCTTCTTCAAGATTGGCAATCGCTGGACTGCCTGACACTTTCGAGGCGAGGTGCTTTCATCACCAAGCCATCGGCGAAGTAGCCGACGACTGGAGCGTAGTCGCGCGGGGCGACGACGGCGTTGTTGAAGCCATCGAATGCGCTTCTCCAGCGTGGCGCGTTGGCGTGCAATGGCATCCAGAACGAACTCTCGAGGCGCCCGCGTCAGTACGCTTGTTTGCCGCATTTGTGTCCGAAGCAGCTAATCGACGCTAAGCACTCGCTCCGCGAGGATTGCTGCCGCAAAGTCATCGATGGGCGCGCTCGGAACGAGCAAGCTGCTTGGCAGCAGCCTTCTCCATCCTCGTCGCGGTGTGTACTCCCAGTAACGCTCTCGCGCACGGATAGAGGTGTCCCGCTCGTCAACGACTAACGTTGCCATAGACGGCAGCTCTGCCCTGATTGCGTCGAGCGTGCGCTTGGAATTCGTCCCGTTTCCAACGACGATCAGCTCGAGATCATGCGCATCCATCATCGTGCGAATGCGCTGCACGAACTCCCCGAACTCAACGACATCGCGTTCTTCAATGTGAGTTTTGCCATCAACCTTACAAACCACGGCGAGACCGATCTTTGAGG
Organism: Fimbriimonadales bacterium; assembly: GCA_041744215.1. Lineage (GTDB taxonomy): Bacteria > Armatimonadota > Fimbriimonadia > Fimbriimonadales > ATM1 > JAHCHL01. The sequence goes on from JBGTLG010000041.1 coordinate 234,727, forward strand.
TTCCGGGATCTACGCCGACGACGCAACGCATAGATTAGGTCCGCACCTTGAAATCGATCGCTACTCGGTCTGATGCCCTCGTGTCCTTCGTTGTGATAACGGTGAGTTCAACCTGACCCCGCGCTCGCTGTACTTGTTCGATCACCCTCGCGAGTTGCCGTACTCCCGGCAGATCTATCGGCACATCGCCACCGATGGCAGGCACAATGCCATCAGAGAGTACGAGCTTGCTTAACGAAACCCGCACGAACTCAGTTAATGAAATCAAGATTTCGCTTTCAGGCTGCCCGCCGGCGATAGAGAGTTTCCCGATTTCTTGTCCTTGAGAATATACCAAGCGATTGCGGAAGATGCCCAAGTCGAGTGGCACGACGCGACCTGCCGCTACGTCGCCTTCGAAGAAGTTATAGAACGCTGTCGCGATAACGAAGAGCTCACCATCGGATCGTGTTATCGCATCAGCCCACGCGTTTATCTGATCTTCGGGGGTTATGGTAATGATCGTGTTTTCACCAACAAAACGCTGTCGTTCTTGAATGGAGGCAGCGAGGCCGTCGGACGCAGGCTTTGCGCCGAACTCTTCTGCCTGACGACTCGCCCTCCTAACGACATTCATCAATTGTTCTTTCGCTGATTCAACAGGCAAACCGCCTTGTACGACCATTCGAGTCAACTCATCGCCCTTGCCAACGATGACGGGGCTTGCTCGGTAAATCTGCGCGCTCAGGATCATTTGACGCAGATCGTCAACTAATCTCGCTCGCTCCTGCTGCCTTTCAAAGATCTCCTGTCGAAGATCGAAGTTTCTTGATTGCAGTGTTCGCTGCTCGGACTCGAGCTCATCGATTTCTGCTTCAAGGCCAACTAATGTTTCTCTCGCAGCGTTCGCTTGCACTTCGGCCTCGGCGACTTGCTTTTCTAAGGCGATAAGCCGGAGTTCCTGCTCTACCGACCGCTGAAGTTCGACCTGGTAGTTCGTTTGGGTCTCTTGGTACAACTCGTTCGCATCTTCAAGTTTCTCTGTAATCACTTTTAGATCGGCGTCCGCCTTTCTAACTCGGCTTTCCGCCGATGTGACTTTCGCTTGGAGCCCACGCTCGCGCAAAGCCAGTTCGTCAACTCTCGCGCTCAATGTTTGCTGGACGCTCTCCGATGCCTCGCGCTGTTGTTCGAGCGAGGCGAGCTGCAACTTCTGATCTCCAAGCGTCTTTTCTGCCGCGCTCTTCTCTGTTCCGATCAACGTCAGCTCGCGCTGTATGGTTCGCAACTCATCTTGCAACCGGTTTCTTGCCTGGACCACTTGTGGCCCTTCTACCACCCAATCGCGAACCGGTTTGCTTGCAATCATGATTGCAGCGGTTGTAACGACTGGAATGATTGCGCCCGTGAAAACGGTGAACGCGACCGCTGTGTGTTTGGGCCTGAGCTTTCCAAGTCTCAGTCGTTTCTTGCCCATCTTGCGACCCAGAAGATCGCCGATGTATGCCAAGAACCCACCAAGCACCGCGAGGCCGACGACTACAAGTACTAGCGTTGGTATCTGCATGTTGACACCTACCTGCCTTTGCTCCACAGAAGAGCGCAGGCGAGTCCAAGTCCAATTATGACTGGGAGAAAAGCGGCGAGGAACGGGCTGATCACTCCGCCCTTAGCGAGAATTGTCAGATAGGTTTGAGCCATATAGAATCCAAAAATGATTGCAATGCAGAGCACAAGGCCGACGCCAAATGTCTGTCGTGTGCGTCGGATCGCAGCAGGTGCGCCAACGAGCGCGAACACAAGAGCCGTCAGAGCGATACTGATCTTGCTCCAGTACGCAGTCTCGAGCTCCCGCAATTTGACAAACAATGTCCTGTCCTTTCCATCGACGGCATCGAGCTCTTGCTGTCGCTTTTCGATCTGATCGCCAAGTTCCGCCATCGACATCGTGTCGAAGTCGAGCTTTCTTCGCGACAAGATGTCCGTCGGCGAGAAGTCAAAACTGGATCCCTCCGGCGGGCCCATCTCAGGCGAACGAACGACACTCACGGAGTCTTCTTGAATGTAATAGATCTCGGCGTCCTCGATTCGCCAGTCTTTGAGCGGTGTGTAGTAGACCCTGCGCGCATAGAGTAGCCATGCAGGCGTAAAGTCCTTCGTGTACCAGATACCGGATACGTTGTACATCGCATTGTTAGCTGGGGCGACGTCGCTAGCAAAAAGCCCGCCACGGAGCTTGCCGTTAACGAAGAGCGGCTGATAGAAAGGTGTGCCACCAATGCCCTTGAGTTGCTTCGATATCTCGCCTTGCAAGGCGTTCGCTCGATTGCTCGCAGCGGGGACTATTGTCTCGCCGAAGATGAAGGTCACTAAGCTTACAAAGAGGCCGAACAGAACGACAGGGCGCATCAAAGTAGGGAGACTAGCCCCCCCCGCCATTGCAGCCACAATCTCGGAGTCGTTCGAAAGTTTTGCAAATGAAAGAAGCGATGCCAAAAGCATCGCCATAGGAAAAGTCTTTACGATCAAACTTGGCATGTAATAGCTTGTCAGCGTGAACACTGTCTTAAAGTCGATACCTTCGACAAAGAGGTTTGTAACCCTCATCAAGTATGTGGCTGCAATCAGCAGCACACTGAACATGCAGACCCCATACAGCCATGGGCCAATTAGTTCACGCAGAATCAGCTTGTCGAGCAATCTCATTCGAATTGCTCTCCCAAGTAGTGCTTTCGCACTTCGGGATCGTTCTTAATCGTGTCGCTATCGCCCTCCTTGATGATTTTTCCAGCTACGAGAATGTAATTGCGATCGGTTATCCCAAGCGTTGCACCGACGTTATGGTCGGTAATCAGGATTCCGATGCCTCTCGTCTTCAAGCTTAGGATGATTGACTGCAACTCCTCGATGGTTCTGGGATCGATGCCGGTGAAGGGTTCATCGAGCAGTATGAACTTCGGTTCACTCGCGAGCGCGCGCGCGATTTCCACGCGTCGTCGTTCGCCGCCAGACAACACACCTCCGCGGCTTCGCCGGAGGCCTTCCATCCCAAGCTCGGATAGCAGTCGGTCGATCGTCTCTCGCTGCTGCTTGCGCTTGACTCCGCGCAATTCGAGAACGAGGCGAAGGTTTTCTTCGACGGTCAGACGCCGGAAGATTGACGCTTCTTGCGGCAGATAACCGATCCCCGACCGAGCGCGTTTGTACATCGGCCAGTTAGTTATCTCAGAGTCATCAAGGAAGACTCTCCCTTGCCCCGGCTTGACGAGCCCGGTGATCATGTAAAACGTTGTCGTTTTTCCCGCACCATTGGGGCCGAGCAGGCCGACAACTTCTCCGGTCTGCATTTCGATCGACACTCCGTCGACGACGCGGCGCGCACGATACTTTTTGACGAGGTCAGTTGCGCTAATTCTCATTGGGAAGCTGATTTGGAAAATGCGATCTTTTGGGGTTGGTAGGTATTGGGCCTGAACGTGATGTCGATTTGTGGCGAGTAGATTGTTCCTGATCCGGAGATCATGGCAGGATGACGTCCTTGCAATTCCGAGACACCGAGCAGCGTCATCTTTGAATTGCTTCGATTGTAGTCCAGCGATTCGCACTTGCCTTCGACAGACCAGCTTGTGACCGACGCAGTGCGCTGTTCAGGCGGAAGCGGGCCCGACATATTTGCGATTATTCCTCGCTGACACTTGAGCCACAGCAGCACGGTCGCATTCTTCCCATTGTCGAGTCCAGGACCGACCTCGCCCTGCATCGCACGCGCAGAGATTGCGATCTTCTCTACGCCGTCCACCCGCGGCTGACGGAGCTGGAACGGTGCACCCGTCGCATCGAATCGAGTGCGATTCTGTTGCGCCCCTCGCGTAAGGGTGATGCTGTCCAAGTTTGTCACCAACACATCCGTGCGCTCGTCTTCAAAACGGACGTTGCCGCCAGAAGCAGTTATCGCTATCGGGTCGAATGCGCTACGCGATTCAAGGGCAGACTTGTCGAAGCGCACAGTCGCGCTCGGCGCGGTCAAAGTGCCCGAGAGTGACGGGTGCTTGCTGTTCGCGCGAACACCCCCGCTCAACCGAAGCTCAGCGACTTGGCCGTTGAAAACAGCTGTTGGTGCGGAAACGTTCGCGGTCCAGGAAGCCCCGCCTTCGGACCCTGTGATTTGCACGTTGACACTTCCGCTGAATGCGCCGGACTTTAACAGATATCGCTCCCCCACTCGCGTGGCGGTTGCGTCGAGTGATGTACCGCTCACGGTTAGCCCGTGTTGCCGCCACACCATTTTTACTGGTGACCCTCGCAGCTTAAAGCGGATGTCGCGGTTATCATTGACGAACTCCATTTCGCCATCGAGCACGCCTGAGATCACAAGGTCGTTGTCGGACGACCGAAACCACACGTCGTCGCCTTGGATTGAAATGGTTTTTAACGTTGCGCTTTCGCCTGGCCGGCCGACCTGAGTGAAAAGCGCTTTTGCCGAGTTTGCTCGGTCGATGCGCATGCCGTTCGTGATCCCGCTCACGCCGCCAACGGCGTGAAGCTCTCCCTCTCGTGTTGTGTTCGATACTGCGTTCGCACTCAGCGAAGTGCGGCCGTCTGCTGACTTTGCCTTGACGTCTCCCTCTAACCGGTACGACTGCTCAGCTTCGTTCGCTTGCCCTTTGTTTGCCATAACCGTTGCATAAGGCACGTTTCCTTGAAATAGCGTTAGCTTGACGTTCTCGAGGCCGCCGACGAACTCACCGGTTCGCAACTCTGCATCCGCTTTTGCGGCTTCCACCTGCCATCTCCGTTCGCCGCTCTCGGCATGAGATGTGATAGAGACTCCGCCGGCGACAATTCCGATTGAGGTTTCGTCCGCTGGATCCACTTGATCCGATGCGACGTTTTCTTTTGGCGCGCGTGACACGCAACCGATCGCCAAAATCGCGATTAGGATTGGGAGGGTGCGGAACACAACGACCTCCGTTTCGCGAATTGTCCGGCATGTTGCCCGGCCAGTTGGCCGCAAGCTGCCGCTATGTCGTGACCGCGCTCCATGCGTTGCGACACATTAACGCCCGCCCCTTCGAGGATCGAGCGAAAGTGGCGAACTCGGTTCCGACTTGGTCGCCGAAAGCCTTGTTCCGTATCTACATAATTGAAAGGTATTAGGTTCACAAGACAGGGTAGCCCTTTGATCAGTTTGGCCAGTGCCACAGCCTGGTCCTCAGTATCTGTTACTTCATCGATCAGTAAGTATTCAAACGTTATCTTTCGGCCACTTGACGCAACGAATGCCCTGCAGGCAGAGATCAGCTCGGCGATTGGCCAGCGGCGATTCACCGGTATGAGCTTGCTTCGAACCGTATCGAGGGGCGAGTGCAGGGAGACTGCGAGGTGGATGGGCAGCCCCGCTTCGGCAAGACGATGCATTTCCGGCACGATGCCCACGGTCGAAACGGTGAGGCGGCGGTAGCCGATTCCGACCTCATCATGGAACAGCCGGAGGGAAGCCAGCACCGAATCGTAGTTGTGAAGCGGCTCACCCATGCCCATGTAGACCACGTGGGAAATGCGGCGTGTCGTGAGGGTCTGCAAGAGGAGGTACTGACCGACTATCTCCCCTGGAGTGAGGTTCCGGTCGAAGCCTCCAAGCCCGGTGGCGCAAAATCGGCAGCCGAGCGCGCACCCCACCTGAGAGCTGATGCAGCAGCTGACCCGAGAGGTGTAAGGCAGGAGTACACACTCGAAGCCCTGGCCGTCGCCTCCGTGGACGAGCAGCTTCTGAACACCGTCCACCGACTCCTGCTTCCGTAGGATCTGCAGGGGTCCAACAGCGAACCTGGAGGCCAAGTTTTCCCTTAGTTGGGCGGGAAGATCGGACATCTCCTCAAACGTGGTCGCCGCTTTCTGGTACATCCAAGTCGCCAGTTGAGCGGCTCTTAGGCGCGCCTGGGGCTCACCCTCCAAAAGAAGGGCGAGCTCTTTCCGGCTTCTGCCGAGTAGGATTTCAGGCGCACTCACGGCGGGATTGTACTCGCGGGGGGAATTCCCGGCTCTATTGACAGGAGGTTTCCACCGATGTATAATGGGTGCTTCAGGCCATGTGGCCTGGCATCATAGTCTGCTGCCACCCTATGGTGGCGGGGTTGGAACGTTGAAGGGCAACATTGGATATCTTCAGCAAACCGGACTCCGTCTGCCGGGGAAATTGGTGGCAAGACCCTCAAGGAGGAGTAAAAAATGAACCGAATGCTGAAAATTGCCTTCGGAGCTGTGCTCGGAACCGCCCTTATGGGTGGCGCCGTGGCGCAAAACTTCCCCGACGCACCTGAATACCACTGGGCCTACGAGGCGCTGCTCAACATGAAGAATGAGGGCATCCTCGTCGGGTATCCGGACGGTCTTTTCCGAGGCGGCCGACCTGCCAATCGC
>JBGTLG010000042.1:0-5500 GCA_041744215.1 Fimbriimonadales bacterium
CTGCAAACGAAGCTCAGCGAGTTTCAGGAATACTACAACACCGAACGCCCGCACCTCGGCCTGTCTGGTCAAACCCCTGCACGGTTCAAGGAAAGGCTGTTCGAAACGACCAACGACGAGATCCTAACAAAATGACCTGGCGCGAAAATGGGGACTAGTCACGAGTCTGTCAAGAGAGTACATGAAACTCAATACTATTGCAAGTCGATTCGTATATTGACTCGCTATTCACTTATCAGTAGTCTTCGGGTAGAAGAACGGTTGTCGAGGAGCGGTCGGATTCGGTGATGATCCAAAACTTGGTGTCCTTCCGGTCGGTGTAGACCGAGACCAACCGCCAGCCGTGGTCAAGCGCGAGTTGGTTTTCCTGCCAATCCTCTTCGCCAACCTCTCCCCAGTAGCCGTTAGCGTGCATCGCCAAAGCGATGAGGACGTCCGCTTCGCAAAGTTTGCCCAGCGCGTTCGCCGTGATGACGACGCGCCCGAGATCAAAGAGCATCGTCGCCTCCTTCGTCGAATGACTAGTCCTAGTGGAACTCTTCCGGCTCGAAGTACAGCTCCACGGTCTGTTCATGGGCTCTGTAGAGCGCCTCGATGCCGAGCCACCAACTCTCGCGATCGTCGTCGGGCTGCAAGCCGACACGCTGGCCATCGAAGAAAAGCCGCCCAGATCCAAGCGTAATCCGTTCGCCGACTCTCGGCGTCGATGGATACACGCCGTGGAACAGATCGCCGATGTGACGGGACGTCCTTGTGGCCAAGACGATGGCCACGAGCGTGCCACACCGACCTGCCAGGGTTGTGTCAAGAGAGTTGGCATTTCGCATTTCAGAATCCATGACATACACCGTGCCGTAGCGATCAGAGATCCGTTCGCACGGATCCCAGGTGAGAATGCCGCTGCCAAGTTTGAGCATCTGTGCTCCTCCTTTTTCTCAAGTCTCAAGGTTCGGCCCAGCTGCAACGCTAGAAAGCGCCGCAGCCGGGTGTCCAAAGCTTCAGGCAGCGGAGTGCGTTTGTCAAATTCGCATGTACCCGCGCGAGGGCAGAGTCAGATTGCGTTCACTTGAAGCAACTGCTTTTGCGCGGTCCGTTCTTGGCTGCGTTGATGAGGTGACAGTCTCCGATTGACTTCGGCGGCTGAGCACATCTCAAGGAGAACAACATGGATACTGCCTGCACGTTCGACGGCCTCAGACAAGCGATCGCCAATGACGATCACGGCAAATGGGACCGGGTTGTCCCTACAAAGACTCTCCGTCTTGTCGAGGGAAAGCTCTGTTTCGAGGGCGGCGGGCCGCTTGGAGAAACGGGCCTGGACCTGACCCCGTGGTCACGGTCGCAACTTTGCACTCTGCTGGGGATACCCAGCAACTACTTCGGCAACTGCCAGCCGGAGCTTCAGGACAGACAATTCAACTACTGGCTGGCGCGCCTGGTCGAATCAAGTGAGCAAAGCTCCAACGGCGAACTGCCGCACGAGTCCAAAGCCGTCAAGCTCCTGCTTCGAGGCAAGGGCGAGACGCTCAGAGCGGCGCTCAGCACCCGCTACAACCGCTTCGACAACAAAGACATTGTCGAGCACCTGACGCCGTACCTTTCGGAAGGCTGGGAAACGACCTGGTACGCCTTCGACCAAGACATTCTCCACCTGCGCCTGACCCGTCCAGCCTCCATGCGAGAAGTTCGCACTGGAGACTTCGTCGTCGGTGGCATGCACGTCATCAACAGCGAAGTCGGCCGCTCAGCGATCACGATTCGCGCGGTTCTGTATCGGCTGGTTTGCACCAACGGCCTCATGTGCTCGGTCGGTGAACGGGAGCTGCTTCGGAAACGGCATGTCTTCACCGTCGGCCACCAGTTCCGCACCGAACTCTCCGAAGCTGTCGAGACGGCGATCGTGCAAGCCGAATCCGGGCTCAATGTGATGCAGGAATCGACGAGGTTCGATATCGGCAACGTCGCCGAAGAAATCGACGAACTCGAGGCGCGCTACCCGCTGCCCGGTTCCTACCTCAAGGAGATCCGGGAGATGGCCGACGTTAGCCCGAGTTCGTGGACTTCGCTCTACGACCTGACCAACCTTCTGACCCTGGCTGCTCAGCGTCTGCCGCCGACCCAAAGGGTCGAAACAGAAGCGGTAGCCGGGGAGTTCATGCTCTCGCGGCTCGGGCGCTGAAATCCAATACCCAAACCGGTCCCCAGGGACCGGTTTTCGCTATCCGAGTTCCGTCCAAGGCTGACGTCAGTCCTCCGCTAGATCGATGCCCCAGAGGTCGATGGGAGAGGGTACGTTTTTTGGGCCGTAGTAGCCCTCTAGCTTTCGTCTGAGAACGGCGCTGCTTTCCGATAGGAGGCGGCGTCTGTCGTCGTCTGAGAGGCTCCGGAAGCTGGCTTGGCCGACATGGTGGACGAAGACGTCTGTGGCGATCTTCAGGCGGTAGCCAGCGAGTTGGAGTCGCCAGCAAAGGTCGAGGTCGTCGGAGCCGAGAAACATCGCTTCGTCGAGAAGCCCGACGTCTTCAAGCGCTGACCTGCGGAGCATGACGCAAAAGCCGATGAGGAGTCGGACGTCGAGGGACTTGCCTTTATTGAGCCTGTAGAGAGCTTCCGGTATCTCCTCGGTGCCGATGGCTTGGTGCTCCGGCGGAAGGTGGAATCTCACGAATTGCAATCCTGCAACGCAGTCGGATGTCGGGCCGACCGCGGCGACTCCCGGCTCGAAGTGGGATAGCATTCGTTCGATCCAGCCAGGTGCGACTGCGGTGTCGGGATTAAGAAGGACGACGAACTCAGCGTCAATCGCTCGGATGCCTTGATTGGCAGCTTTGGAATAGCCGAGATTCGTAGTGTTCTTGATCACCTGAACTCGCACATCATCCTCCGCGAACTCGCGCAGAAGACTGACCGAGTTGTCGGTTGATGCGTTGTCGGCGAACAAGATGCAGTCACTCTTCCGAATCGTTCGAAGCAACGTACTTAGGAGGATAGACATTGTCGCGCTCGAATTGTAGGTCACGATCACGACGGCAACGGAATCCGCTTGTACCTGTTGATCCATATGACTTGACCGTTATCTCCAAACGGAAGGACTACTGTTTAAAAGCCTTCGGACGTGGGGAGCAGACCACAAGAGCGTAGTTGCGCCGCCTCCTCGAGGATCCTGACGATCTGCTCTTCTGAAAACTTCGACTTCTTCATAGCTTTCTCCTTCGGAAAGCCTATTCTGAAAACGTCTTCAGATTTGGAGGGCAGACCATAGCCAAAGTTCAAGAAGAGTTCTGCTTGCGACTCAAGTTCTCAGTCGCATCTGCGCACCCCTGTTACCTGTCGGGCTTACTCTCGCCATCCATGGTTCTTAGTGTCAGCTTCCAAATAGTCCGGGCACCCGCGACAAACAGTGAATTCGACTCCGCATCGACGACAAATAGTCGACCTTGCTGAAACGCTGCTGCCTCCACCGAGGCTTGGATTGTAACTTCTGCGATCACGTTACTCAAACCATCCGAAACTCTTGACCTTACCAGGAAGACTCGAGTCATGCTCGACGGAGTATCGTTCGGGTCGAGAACGATTCTCGGCGCTTCCGTCGCTTTGGGATGCCGCTCATCGAAGGCTGCAAAGTATACGATATGCTCATCGTCAATGAAAACCAAGTCATTGTAAGACTGGACAAGAAAGACCTTCCCCAAGCCAGGGACTTCTGGCACTGCGGCTGTCTGTTTTTGATTCCACTGCCCGCCATCCCATTCGTAGAGGTTTAGAAACGTTGAATTCACGGTGCCGATTAGTGTCGCGACCCGTCTTCGACTCGGGCTTACTCCAATGGACGAATATCGAGGGCTACAAGAGATGAATAGTCCTCTGGGCGATGCTTCTTCAATCGACCGCTCCACCAAGAACCCGTCACGCGTTATCCAAATGTGGTAACCGTGTTGGCTGAACGCACGCGTTCGATCGCCTATTGGAACCGGTTCTTTTTCGCTCAAGGTGAACAAGAATTCGGACGGACCGTACAGCAGTGGAGTACCGGAATTCAACACAAGGAGTGGCTCAAATAATGCCGGTAACTTGCGGCTCCACACTAGCTTCTTCGAGGGCACATCTACTAAAGTCAATTCGCCGTCCGTTCGCAGGAGGGCAAATGTTGCAGGCCTACTTGACCAGACAAATCGACCAATATCTTCTGTCTCGAGCCATCGCTCCAGTTGGCTGGAGTAACTGAGTACTTCCATCGCGCAAAGAATTAGACAAATCGCTTGCACTCTTCACCACACTTATCCTGTCCTTCAGCTGCCACGCAGATGCAGCAGGAGAGCTTGTATATGAAATCCAGTTTGCGTGAGATTCTAATCCTCGGATCAACTTCGCCTCCCTTCAAGTGGCCGATTCCCGTGCAGTGCATGAGTTCGTGCCAAAGCACGGCACATGGGCCTGGGTCCGATCCCCATATTCCGCGGCTGCAAAGGATAATGCCGCAGTCACATGGCTTACCCGCATCATCTTGCATGAGCTTTTCGCAACGATCCTCAAGGATTAGGCGCAAGTCGCATCTCTCCAAAAGGCCGGCGGGAACACTGGGCGCGTCAGCGGATGTATAGCCGTAATATATGTGATTCCTGTCCTTGCACGGGTTCCAACAATCCGTTGGCCAGCCTGGGTAGTTGTCATTCCGATCGAAGCATCGCACACAGACTCTGGAGCCTGGAGAGTCGCAGAACCCCGACATTTTCCTTAAGAACCAAACAATGTCGGCTTCATTAGTGAACGGGTCTTCCCAGCCTTTCTTGGCCATACACCTTATTATCTTGGCAACTGATTCCGAGTCAGCGGGCACATCAGTTCGAGGCAGCTTAGAGCAACAATCGCTGATTCTCTGTTTATCGTCACCTCCGCACAAGAAATCAATCCACCTACCAGACGAGTCTGTGTGCGTACACGGTGATGCGCTCGAGTATAAGTAATCTCGTTGGCCGTGACGTGAAGGATCCATGGTAGCCCATCGGCCCTCGAGAGACGCGTAGTGCCGCGCCCTCACATAAACATCTGAGAATCGCATGCCTGACAGACGATATCCTCGCCCTCCCACCCACCTAAACCTCGGATCTGCGCCTGCTCCTGTTTTCGCAAGTTGCGCGCCGTACGGCTTGTACCTGTAATTGTTGATGACCTGTGCGTTTTGGTCAACCGTTGCAGTGACGGAACCGAGCGCATCGGTCAGATAGTCGACACGAGAACCGCCGCTGGCCTTCTCGCCGATTATCTCTCCCTGAACCGTGAAGTAGCGTTTAGACAGAGCCATCTACTGCACCTCTCCCAGATGCTCGTCTCCGTCCCAAACGATCGTCGTAACCTCATAATCGACGTTTTCGACCCGCTTCAGGCCTCCGCCTTCGTACAGGTAGGTCGCCACTTGTGGGTTCATCATGCCGTTGTCCCAATGCTCGTGAACCTTGAGGCGATTCTCACCGTCGTAGCTCATCGTGGTCCGCGCCTGGTT